>NZ_JBLWBA010000005.1:646-1160955 GCF_048285585.1 Sulfitobacter sp. SBS6
TGGAAGATAAGTATCTTCCCATTCGACACGCCATGAAGGAGGCCTTCGAAAGCAACCATCGCTGCTACGGCTACCGTCGCCTCAAAGCCTGTATGACGCGGAATTCTATCTCGATCTCCGAGAAAGTGGTGCGGCGCCTAATGAAACAGGAAGCTTTGATCGTCCCAAAGCCTAAGCGGCGGCGTTACAGCTCATATCTTGGTGAGATTAGCCCTGCGCCGAAGAATATTATCAACCGGGAATTCCAGGCGGCCGCCCCAAATGGGAAATGGCTAACGGACATCACGGAGTTCCACATCCGAGCGGGAAAAGTTTATCTTTCCCCGATCATTGATTGCTTCGACGGCCTCGTCATAAGTTGGACCATTGGGACCAGACCGGACGCCGATCTTGTGAACACCATGCTTGATGCAGCGGTAGAAACCATCGCTGACAGCGAAGCGCGGCCCGTAGTCCATAGCGATCGCGGCGGCCACTATCGCTGGCCTGGCTGGCTGGAACGTATAGACGCGGCAAAGCTGGTTCGGTCGATGTCGCGAAAGGCGAGCTCGCAAGACAATGCCGCCTGTGAAGGCTTCTTTGGACGCCTCAAGACTGAGTTCTTCTATCCTCGTGATTGGCGGGCCTTCACCGCGGCCCAGTTTGTTGACGAGGTTGACGCCTACATCCGCTGGTATAACGAAACACGCATCAAGATGTCCCTTGGTGGCAGAAGCCCAATCGAATATCGTAAAAGCCTCGGCCTTATGCCGTGAAAACAGTCCAAGTTTTTGTCCGCACCCCCGCCGGGTCAGTTCTCGGTGACAATCAACAGCCTACGTTAACGCCGGCGTGCTTAGCGCGGTCGCAGATGTGGGCGCAATCTATGCGGGTGTGAGTTGGGGCGAGGAAATTGACGGAAAGCAAACCTCACGATGGGGGGCATCCGCATCGATCACACGCCCTGTAATGAAGCGAAAGACCACATTTTCGATTTCATATGGCAATTCGGGTGGTGGATATCATTTCGGTACTGAGCGGGAAGACGATCAATACGCTGTTAATGTAAAAAGCCAGGTTCATAAGAATGTGGCTCTGAGTGTCGGCTATTCGTGGAGTAATTCCAATATCGATTTTTATGACGATAACAGCGTATTATTTGGCGTCGATATTAGGTCTATCCAATTTTAGGTTTTGCCAATACATATTTTATGATGAAATATATGAAGCGTGGATGTAATTTGCAGAATCTTGCAATCCAATTTTAATGCCCATAGCTATGCGACGTTTAACGGTCCAGAAATCGTGACTCTATACGCCCGCTAGGGTTGCGGGGACGTGACCGCAATACGTGTCCTGGCACCGGTGGCCCGAAATCACATCGGAATGCTCGTATTCCGTTTGATCTCGCGCAGGACCACGTTGGTTTGCGCGCTTTCGACGGCGGGGAGGCGGAACAGGAAGTCTTCGAGAAAGCGATTATAGGCGGCGATGTCGCGGCAGAGGACGCGCATTTGGTAGTCGGCCTGTCCGGTGGTGGCATAGCATTCCAGCACCTCGGCGCGGTGCGCGATGGCTTTGATGAACTCGGCCAGCTTTTCCTGATTGTGACGCGCAAGCTGCACCTGCACCAGCGCCTGAAAGCTGTTGCCCGCTTTGGTCGGGGACACATCCGCACGGTAGCGTTCGATCACGCCAGCGTCCTCGAAGGCTTTCACCCGCCGCCAGCAGGCGGAGGCGGACATGCCGGCCCGCTCTGCCAGATCGGCGTTCGAGATGCGGCAGTCGCGCTGCAACAGCTCCAGTATCTTGCGGTCGCGGTCGTCAAAGCGCATTTGGTCAGACATTTCATCAATCCCCTATATGCTGAATAAAACATTCGTTTATTCCGCGTGCAGGCGCAAGAGGGGGCAGATATTTCACGGAAACGTGGTTTGATGGTCAAGACAGCCAAGGATTGCCATCATGACCAAAGAAACCCACGATTTTTACCCCTATGCCTTATCCGACCGCTACACGCGCACAGAAGGAACGGTGTTTTTGACCGGCACCCAAGCGCTGGTGCGGATCATGTTGGATCAGGCGCGGCGTGATAAGCAGCAGGGGCTGAACACCGCTGGGTTTATCTCGGGGTATCGCGGGTCGCCATTGGGCGCGGTCGATCTTGAGCTGTGGCGCGCACGGGATGTGACCAAGGACAACAACATCACCTTTATGCCCGCGGTGAACGAAGACCTCGGCGCCACGGCGGTTCTGGGGGCGCAGCAGGCTGTGCTTGATCCCCATTGCGAGGTCGAGGGTGTATTCTCCATGTGGTATGGCAAGGGGCCGGGGGTGGACCGGTCGGGGGACGCGCTACGCCACGGCAACGCCTATGGCTCTTCGCCCAAGGGGGGCGTGCTGGTTGTGGCGGGGGATGATCACGGCTGTGTGTCGTCGTCCATGCCGCATCAATCGGATGTCGCCTTTATGACCTGGATGATGCCGACGCTGAATCCCGCGAATGTGGGAGAGTTTCTTGAATTCGGGGCCTATGGGCTCGCGCTAAGCCGCTTTTCCGGCACATGGGTCGGGTTCAAAGCGATTTCCGAGACGGTGGAAAGCGGGCAATCGGTGGCGTTGCAGCCCGACCGCGCGTTTACGCTGCCCCAGATCACGCCACCGCCCGGCGGGCTGCATGTGCGCCGCTCGGACATGCCAAGCCCCGAGATCGAGACCCGGTTGCAGCATAAGCTCAGCGCCGTCGAAGCCTTTGTCGAGGCCAACCCGATCGACAGGCGTATCTATAATCTGGACAATGCCACCTTTGGCATCGTCACCACCGGCAAGGGCCATCTGGATCTGATGGAGGCGCTGCGTCTGCTGGGTCTGGACGAAGCCGCCTGCCGCCGTCTTGGCATCGATATCTACAAAGTCGGCATGGTCTGGCCCTTGGCGCGGCGTGATGCGCTGGCCTTTGTTGCCGACACGGAAGAAGTGCTGGTGATCGAGGAAAAGCGCGGCATCATCGAAAGCCAGCTCAAGGAATATTTCTACGACTGGCCGGGGCACAAGCCCGGTCGCATGGTCGGCAAACACCGCGCGGCAGGTGATCCGCTGCTGCCCTGGACCGGCGAGTTAAGCCCGCTGGCGCTGGTGCCCGTGGTGGCCGAGCGGTTGGACGCGTTCTTCCCTGATGAAAACCTGCCGCAAAAAGCGCGCGCGCTGACGGAAAAGCCTCCTGTCCTGCTGAATGTGCCGGGGGCAAAACGCACGCCATATTTCTGTTCGGGATGCCCGCATAACACCTCGACCAAGCTGCCCGAGGGGTCGCAAGCCGCATCGGGCATCGGTTGCCACGTCATGGCGGGGTGGATGGACCGCGAAACCGGTGGCTATGCGCAGATGGGCGGCGAGGGTGTGCCGCATGTGGTGGCCTCAAAGTTCAACGGCGGCAAACACCTGTTCCAGAACTTGGGCGAGGGCACGTGGTACCATTCAGGGTCGCTCGCCATTCGGCAGGCTGTCGCGGCGGGGACGAATATCACCTATAAGATCCTCTATAACGACGCGGTGGCCATGACCGGCGGGCAACCTGTAGATGGGCCGATCAGCGTGACCGGAATCGCGCAGGCCTGTCGTGCAGAAGGGGTCCAGCGCATCGCCTTGGTGTCGGATGTGATCGACAAATTCGACCGCGGCGATTTCCCCCAAGGCACCAGCTTTCACCCGCGTGAAGAGATGGACACCGTGCAGCGCGAACTGCGCGAGGTCAAAGGCGTGTCGGTGCTGATCTACGAACAGACCTGCGCCACCGAGAAACGCCGCCGCCGCAAGCGCGGGCAGATGGAGGACCCCAAACGCTTTGCCTTGATCAACCCCGCTGTATGCGAGGGCTGCGGCGATTGCTCGCTTGAAAGCAACTGTCTGAGCATCGAGCCGCTAGAGACGGATCTGGGCCGCAAGCGCAAGATCAACCTGTCTAGCTGCAATAAGGATTTCTCGTGTCTGAACGGGTTCTGCCCCAGCTTCGTCACCCTTGAAGGGGCGGTGCGGCGCAAGAAAACCGGGGCAGAGGTCGACGTGGACGCGCTGCTGGCGGGTATCTCGCGTCCCGAACTGCCCGGCCTTGATGCGCCCTTTGATCTGTTGGTCACAGGCGTGGGCGGCACCGGCGTGATCACGGTCGGCGCGCTGATCACCATGGCCGCGCATCTGGAGGGCAAGGGGGCCAGCGTGCTGGATTTCACCGGCTTCGCGCAGAAGTTCGGCACGGTGCTTAGCTTTATCCGGATCGGCGCGCGCCCTGATGCGATCCATCAGGTGCGCATTGATCACGGGGCGGCGGATGCGGTGATTGGCTGCGATATCGTCGTTTCCTCTGCCGCGCAGGCGTCGGTCTACTACGGGCCCGCGACCAAGGTGGTGCTGAACCTCGCAGAAATGCCCACGGGAGATCTGGTATTGCACCGTGACGCGCAGCTGCACACCGACCAGCGCGAGAGTGTGATCCGTGATACCGTGGGGGGTGAAAACCTTGCCGGTTTCGATGCCAATGCGATGGCAGAACGGTTTCTGGGCGATACGGTTTTTGCCAATATGATCATGCTGGGCTTCGCGTGGCAGAAAAGGCTGGTGCCCGTGTCCCACGGCGCGCTGCGGCAGGCGGTCGTGTTGAACGGCGTGGCTATCGACAAGAATCATCGCGCCTTTGATCTGGGCCGCGTGATGGCCGAAACGCCTGACGCGCTGGCCCTGCCGTCGAGCGAACAGCCAGATTTGGACTGCGCCGCGTTGATCGCGGATCGGGCCGACCGGTTGCGGGTCTATCAAAACGACAGTTACGCGCAGCGCTACCGCGACAGGCTTGCGCAGTTCAGCGCCGCCTTGCCCGCCGCCAATGCCGACGCGCTGACAGAGGTCGCGGCTAAGGCCCTGTTCAAACTGATGGCGTTCAAGGATGAATACGAGGTCGCGCGGCTGCACCGCGATCCTGCCTTTGCCGAAATGCTGGCGCAGGAGTTCGAGCCGGGGTTCAAGATCAACTACCACATGGCCCCACCGATCGTGTCCCTGCGCAAGGACGCGCGGGGGCGGCCCGTCAAGCGCGCGTTCGGTGCATGGTTCACGCCGGTATTGACCGCACTGTCAAAGCTGCGTCCGCTACGGGGCACGGCGCTGGATGTGTTTTCCTACACCCGGGAACGTCGTGAAGAGGTGGCGCTGATCCGCTGGTACGAAGCCTTGCTGGCAGAGCTGCCCGCCAAGACCGACGAGTCAACGGTTAAGACGGTACAAGAGCTGCTGGCACTGCCGATGGATATTCGGGGCTATGGTCCGGTGAAACACGCCGCTATCGAACAGGCGCGCGCAGAGGAGGCGCGGCTGCGGAAATTGCTCTGACGGCACTTCATAAATTGGTTTAAGTATGGCGTTTGTGTATTGGTTATCAGTGGTTTAGGTTAAAATCCTCACCTGATAAGTTAGCTGAATTCGCGCGTTCTACTGATCGGTAGAACGCGCGAAATCCAGCCAGATGGGCAGGTGGTCCGAGGCGCGGCGCGCATCGTCAGTCTCGCAGACGCCACCGTCAATCACATGCAGCGCGTCATCCACCGCGATGCGATCCAGTGCGGCCAAAGGCAGGCGCGCGTGATAGCTTTTACCCGGTGCATAGATGTCAAAGTGATGCGCCAGACGCCCAAGCCCGACGTTCAGCGACCATTCATTCATATCGCCCGCGATCAACGTCGGACGTTTGGACTGCGCATCCAGATGGGCGATGAGCGCGGAAAGCTGAGCGCGCCGCGACCGGCGCATCAGCCCCAGATGGGTGGCAATGATGCGCAGCGGGATATCGCGCAGGTCGAAATCCACCACCATCGCACCGCGCGGCTCCATCCCCGGCAGGTTCAGGTGTTTGACCTCGATCAGCTCTGCCTTGGGGCGCAGCAAGACGGCGTTGCCATGCCAGCCGATGCTGACCTCACTGGGGACAGGCACCGCGATCAAACCGGTCTGCGCCGTCACCTGATCCATGGGCAGCGCCGAGGGGCGGGGGCCAAGGCGCATGTCGGCCTCTTGCAGCACGACGATATCCGCCGCGAGCGTCTGGATCACGCGCAGGATGCGGGCGGGATCGCGTTTGCGGTCAGTGCCCATGGCCTTGCGCATGTTATAGCTGGCGATGCGAAGGGGGCGGTGGGTCACAAGATCGGTGCTCCTATGCGAAAGACGCCCTCGGCCAGACGGCGGGGCAAATGCGGGCTTGGCATATTCTCGTGGCAGTCCGCCTCGCGGGCCGTGAACCAGTCCGACAGGGTTGACACGCTGCGTGCATCATAAACGAACAACATCGCCTCAAAGTTCAAAAGCATACTGCGCACGTCGAAATTTGCCGTGCCCACAAGCCCCACATCGTCAATCAGCGCGGCTTTCGCGTGGATCATCGCAGGTTCAAAGTATTTGACCTTGGCCCCTGCGGTATGCGCATCGCGCAGATAGCCGCCACGGGCGAAGTCCGCGATATGCTGGTTCGACTTCTGCGGCACCAGAATACGCACATCCACGCCGCGCAGCGCCGCGATGCGCAGCGCATTGGCCAGCGGCTCGGTCGGGACGAAATAGGGGGTGGCGATCCAGATACGGGTTTTCGCCAGATGCAGCGCGCGAATGATCCCGTCGTGCAGCGGGTCTTCGATAATATCAGGGCCCGAGGGGATCAGCTGCACCGTGGCATTACCCGCGGTGGTAGGGGCGGGCGTTATGATATGATCCACGTCTTCACCACAGGCGACTTCCCAGTCCGAGCGGAAGACATCGCAGAATGTCTGTACCGATTGCCCCTCAAGGGTGAAGGCCAGATCAACCCAATGATCGCTATGGGGGTGGTCTGACATATAGTGTTCGCCAATGTTCATTCCGCCTGAAAAGACACGGGCATGATCGGCGATGATCATCTTGCGATGGTTGCGCAGGTTTAGGTGGCCACTGCTGGGCAGTTGCAGGATCGGCGAAAAGAACAGCACCTCGCCGCCGGCCTTGCGCAGCGCCTTGACCGCCTTGGAGGGGCCGCGCAAGGTGCCAAGCCGGTCCATCAGCAGGCGCACCTTGATGCCGCTGCGGGCTTTTTCGGTCAGGGCGTCAACCACGTGATTGCCGGTGTCATCGTCCGAGACGATATAGAACAGCACATCAATCGTCTGTGTCGCGCTCTCGATCACCTCCATCGCGGCGGCATAGGCGGTTTGGGGTGTGTCATGCAGGTTCAGTCGCTGTGCTTCCAGCGCGGGGGGCAGGTTGAAGCTCTGGAACATCTCGTCCAGCGCATGCACGGGCGTTTGCGGGTCTTCTTTCTGGGTAAAGATGATTGGCTCGTAGCGTTTGCCCTGTTTGCGAAAGCCAAGCGCCAAGAACAAGGGCGCGGCGACATAGGGCATCACCACCAGAAACAGGATCCAGGCGGCAGTTGATTGTGGGCTGCGGCGCTGCTGAAGCAGGATGAAGGCCACGCCGAGGGTCAAAAGGATGACGCCAACGACCTCTATATGGGTAATGAAGAATTCGATCATGGTCGTTTCGCCTCGATTATGCCGGACATGCTGTCATCCGCGCCGCATCGCTACCTAGCACATAGGGGGGTAAACGCCACTTTTTGCAGCATTTTCGCGGGATTCCTGCTGCAGCCTGCGGGCAGATTGTTCCATCTTCTTGAAAATTTAATTTCGGGTGATTTTGGCGCATCTCCGCGGAACTGCGTTTTGGCCTTGGTAAAAAGGGTTAATAGCGGCGACGGGCCGCCGAGACGCCGTGCATTTGAGCAACAATTTTCCGATCACCAACCCGTGATTGGGAAATCCCGAAACCAGATCTTAGCTGCCGTGTTGTGTCGATGAAGCGGGAAGCGCCCGCTCCGGTACAAACTGATCGAGGAGTTACGATTATGAAACGCACTATGAAACTTGCATCCGCAGCCGTTCTGGCATCCACAGCATTCGCTGGCGCAACATACGCCGGTAGCCTGGCAGAGCCAGTGGTTGAGCCCGTGATGACCGCACCTGTTCCTGCACCCGACCTGGGTGGCGACTGGACAGGCTTCTACACCGGTCTGCAACTGGGCTATTCCGACGCTGAAATCGATGGTGATATCGACGGCGACAACGGTTCCTATGGTTTCCACGCAGGTTACAACTACGACTTCGGTCGCTTCGTATTGGGCGGTGAGCTTGACTACGACAAAACCGACATCGACCTGGAAGACGGTCTGGGCGCAGACGCGGGTTCCATCGACTCCGTTGCTCGTGCGAAAATCAAAGGTGGCTACGATCTGGGCAACACTCTGATCTACGCAACCGGCGGTTACGCTCGTGCCGACACATCCTTGGGTGACGAAGACGGTGCCTTCTACGGTATCGGCATGGATTACAAAATCACCGAGCAATACAGCGTTGGCGCAGAACTGCTTGAGCACAAGTTTGACGACGTAAACGGTGTTTCCGGTGACGACGCGGACGTAACCACATTCAACATCCGTGGTTCCTACCGCTTCTAAGCTGACACGCTGACAACTGGCGGTGTATCTGCCGAGGGCGTCGCATAACGGTGCTCTCGGCAGGAAATAATAATGTGCCAGTCAAAAAGGCCGGAGGATGATCCTCCGGCCTTTTTCGTATGTTGGTAACTGCGGTCGCGCGACGCTTTCGTCAGGCGGCGAGGCTTTCCGCGAAGTCGCATACTGTCGCCAACGCTTGGGCAAAGCGCGTGTCCTCGATGGTCATCGCCACGCGGATATGGCCTGCCGCTGCCGTCCCGAAGCTTTCGCCGGGCATCACTGCGATGTGGTGTTTTTCCAGCAGCGCATAGGCGAAATCCTCGCCACTCATACCGGTGCTGCGCACATCCAGCATCAGATACATCGCGCCTTGGGCGGGTACGAGGCTGACGGCGTTCTGTCGCGCAAGAATATCCTGCGCCAGCAGACGGCGGCGCTGGAACGGGGCAGCGATCTCTGTCTCGAAACCGGTACCTTGGTTCAGCGCGAACAGCGCCGCGTCCTGGATATATCCGGGCACACCATAGGTCGTATGGGTCGCCAGATTGGTCAGATGCTCGATCGCATCCACGGGCCCGACGATCCAGCCGCAGCGCGAGCCGGTCATCGCGTGGCTTTTCGACATCGACCCCACGACCAGAGTATGCTCCGCCATCCCGTCCAATGCGCGTGGCGAGAGATGCGCGCCCTCCCAGACCTGCGTGTCATACACCTCGTCCGAGATCAGCCACATGTCGTGATCGCGACAGACCTGCGCGATGCCTTCAAGCGTCTTGCGGGAATAGACAACGCCGGTGGGGTTGTTGGGCGAATTCACCAACAGCGACGCCGCGTTGGTCTGTTTCGCAGCGGCGGCAATCACGTCCGCACGGGGCTGGAACGCATCTTCCGCACGGGCGGCGATCGCATGGGGCAGGGCGCTGACACCGCGGATCGTGCCGGGGTAGGTGGCGTAATAGGGATCGATATAAAGCGCTGTATCGCCGGGGTTACAGGTCGCCATATGCGCTGAAAACAGCGCGCTTTGACCGCCCGGCGTGATCAGCACATTGTCTCGCGTCGTCGGCACGCCGGTACGTTCCTGCAACCGCGCAGCCACGGCATCGCGCAGACCCGTGGTGCCGGGGATGGCCGCATACCCTGTGTGACCGGCCAAAGCGGCGCGGTGCATATCTTGCAGGATCGGTGCGGCGGTGCGGATGTCATGTTCGCCAATCGTCAGCTCTGTCACCTGCGTACCCTGTTCAATCATCTGGCGGGCGCGCAGGAAAACGCCCCAGCCGTCTGATCCGCCGCCAAGCAGCCCTGTGATGCGCGATGATAGTTGCATGCCGTCTCTCCCTCGTAACTTGAAGACGCAGGGGCGCAGAGCATGGTTGATTTGTCAATCAGGCTTGACCGCCAGTGGCGGGTCGGGCTACGCAGACGGCATGAAGATGATGCCACTCATTATTTGCTGTATTACCTGCTAAGACCTTCCGGCGGGCTTGCTCACATCGTTTTCTTCCCGAGATTTCAGTGCCATGCCCGCGCAATCCTTGCGTAAGGACGCGCCATGACCACGATCAAGCTGCACAACACGAAAACCCGCAAACGCGAGGATTTCACCCCGATTGATGATAAAAACGTGCGGATGTATGTCTGTGGGCCGACGGTGTACGACCGCGCCCATCTGGGCAATGCGCGCCCCGTCATCGTGTTTGACGTGCTCAACCGGTTGCTGCGCCATGTCTATGGCGACGCCCATGTGACCTATGTGCGCAACTTCACGGATGTGGATGACAAGATCAACGCGCGCGCAGCACAAAGCGGGCGGTCGATCGGAGAGATCACCGCCGAGACAACCCAGTGGTTTCTGGACGATATGGCCGAAGTCGGCGCGCTTGAGCCCGACCACATGCCACGCGCCACCGCTTATATTCCGCAGATGGTCGCGATGATTGAGGATCTGATTGCCAAGGGCCACGCCTATGCGGCCGAGGGGCATGTGCTGTTCTCTGTCGAAAGCTACAAGGCCTATGGCGCGCTATCGGGCCGGTCGGTCGACGATATGATTGCCGGCGCGCGGGTCGAGGTTGCGCCCTACAAGCGTAACCCGATGGATTTCGTACTTTGGAAGCCATCGGACGACGCGACGCCGGGGTGGGACAGCCCCTGGGGCCGTGGCCGCCCCGGCTGGCACATCGAATGTTCCGCCATGGCGGACGAGCTGCTGTGGAAAGAGCCCCTGCGTCAGGACCGTCTGTCGGATGAGGCGAAGAGCCAGCCCCATGTCTTTGACATCCATGGCGGCGGTCTGGACCTGCAATTCCCGCACCACGAGGACGAGATCGCCCAAAGCTGCTGCGCCAATGGCACCGATGAGATGGCGCGCTACTGGCTGCATAACGAGATGCTGCAGGTCGAGGGCAAGAAGATGTCCAAATCGCTTGGTAACTTCTTCACCGTACGCGATCTTCTGGATCAAGGCGTTCCGGGAGAGGTGATCCGTTTCGTCATGCTCAGCACGCATTACCGCAAGCCGATGGACTGGACGGTTGAGAAACAAGTGGAAGCAGAAGCAACCCTGTTTGGCTACATTAGTACACTCGAAGGCTACGAAGAGTTTCCAGTCAGTCTTGAGAAAGCTCGTGAACTCGATCCAAGCCCCGAAATAATTTCAGCTCTGGCGCGTGACTTGGATACCTACGGCGCGCTCGGCGTGTTGAAGACCCTCAGGGATAGAAATAACGCGAGCCAACTGGCGCGAGATCTAGTGTTTCTTGGTTTTTACTCATGGAGCGTACTTGAGACCAAGGTTGCCGAACGTTCGGATATTAAAAGGGATTTGAACAAGCTTGCTTCGAAACTGGAGGAAGTCCGGACCGTTGCAAAAGAGACCAAAGATTTTACAGAGCTCGATCATCTGAAGACGCAATTGGATTTGGCTGGTTTTTCGGTTCGAATGTCCGCGAATGAGGTAACAATCGAACCGCAAGTAGATTTTGACCGCTCGAAACTTAAGGCCATCAAATGACCCATATCACAACGCAGACCAGCCCCCGGCCGAGGGTTGGGGCGAAGCCCCCGCCCGTGGGGGCGGACGGGGGCTGGTCGTGCGAAGTGCACGACCTCAAGAGTGAGCAACTGAAAGGGCGCAGCCTATGACCCGCGAACGCCTTTATCTGTATGACACGACTTTGCGCGACGGGCAGCAGACCCAAGGGGTGCAATTCTCGACCGCCGAAAAGATCACGATTGCCAGCGCGCTCGATACGCTGGGGGTGGATTACATCGAGGGCGGCTGGCCCGGCGCGAACCCGACGGACAGTGCCTTTTTCGACGCGGCACCGACCACGCGGGCGAAGATGACGGCCTTTGGCATGACCAAGCGCAACGGCATGTCGGCGCAGAACGATGATGTGCTGGCGGCGGTGATGAATGCGGGCACGCGGACGGTCTGCTTGGTGGGAAAGACCCATGATTTTCACGTCTCGGCAGCGCTCGGGATTACGCTGGACGAGAACACGGATAATATCACGAAATCCATCGCGCATCTGGTGGCGCAGGGCCGCGAGGCGCTGTTCGATGCGGAGCATTTCTTTGACGGCTACCGCGCCAATCCCGATTATGCGCTGACCGCGATCAAGGCGGCCTATGAGGCGGGCGCGCGGTGGATCGTGCTTTGTGATACCAATGGCGGCACCATGCCCGCCGAGGTCGGGCGCATCACAGCCGAGGTGATCGCCGCAGGTATCCCCGGCGATCACCTGGGTATCCATACCCATAACGACACCGAGAACGCGGTCGCCTGTTCGCTGGCCGCCATTGATGCGGGCGCGCGGCAGATACAGGGCACGTTGAACGGCTTGGGCGAACGCTGCGGTAATGCCAACCTGACCACGCTGATCCCGATTTTGCTGCTGAAAGAGCCCTATGCCAGCCGGTTCGACACGGGAATACCGCTAGATGGTCTGGCGAACCTCACCCAGATCAGCCGTGCGCTGGACGAGATCTTGAACCGGGTGCCGACCAAACAGGCGGCCTTTGTCGGGTCGTCGGCCTTTGCGCATAAGGCGGGGCTGCATGCCAGCGCGATCCTGAAAGACCCGTCCACCTATGAACACATCGACCCCGCGCTGGTCGGCAACACGCGCATCATTCCCATGTCGAACCAGGCGGGCCAGTCAAACCTGCGCCGGCGCCTTGAAAGTGCGGGCTTGACCATCGCCAAGGGGGATCCGGCCTTGGGGCAGATCCTTGACGAGGTGAAGGCGCGCGAGGCCGAAGGTTATAGCTATGACACCGCTCAGGCCAGCTTTGAGCTGCTGGCGCGTAAAGCTCTGGGGCAGATGCCGGATCTCTTCGAGGTAAAACGCTATCGTGTGACCGTCGAGCGGCGCAAAAACAAATACGACCAGATGGTCAGCCTGTCAGAAGCGGTTGTCGTCGTGAAGGTGGATGGCGAGAAACGTCTGTCGGTGAGCGAGAGCATGGATGCCGAAGGCTGCGACCGCGGGCCGGTGAACGCGCTCAGCAAGGCGCTGGTCAAGGATCTGGGGCAGTACTCGGCGCTGCTGGAGGATATGCATCTGGTAGATTTCAAGGTGCGGATCACGCAAGGTGGCACAGAGGCGGTGACGCGGGTGATCATCGACAGCGAAGACGGGCAGGGGCGGCGCTGGTCTACTGTGGGTGTGTCGGCCAACATCGTCGATGCGTCTTTCGAAGCACTGTTGGACGCGATCCGCTGGAAGCTGATCCGCGACCGCAAGGGATAGGACCCATGGAATTTGATGCCGATCTAAGCGCCTGCGCGGCTATTATCGAGCGTGCCGATCCGCTGCGCTTTCGCGCCAGCATGGCCGCCCCTGTGGCCGCACGCCGTGTGTTGTTCCCGCTTTATGCCTTTAATATCGAGGTGGCGCGCGCGCCTTGGGTGACGCAGGAAACCATGATCGCCGAGATGCGTTTGCAGTGGTGGCGCGATGTCTGTGACGAGATCGCGAACCGTGGCGTTGTGCGGCGGCACGAGGTTGCGACGCCCCTTGCACTGGCCATCTCGCCCGAAGACGCGGTGTTGCTGGACACGCTGGCCGCCGCGCGGCGGTGGGATATCTACCGCGACGCCTTTGAAGATGCCGCCCATTTCGACGCCTATATCGACCAGACCGCGGGCCATCTGATGTGGGTGGCCGCGCGGGCTTTGGGACCAGCGGAAGAGGCCACGGTGCGCGATGCGGCCTATGGGGCGGGGGTGGCGGCTTGGCTGCACGCGATCCCGCAGCTGGTAGAGCAGGGGCGTGTGCCGTTGTTGGATGGCACCGACGCTGGCGTTGTGGCGCTGGCCCAAAAGGCGCGGGCGCGGTTGCGACAGGCGCGGGCCAACCGTGGCAAGATCTCGAAAACGGCGCGACCGGCGATGTATAGCGTCGGCGCGGCAGACAAGGTGCTGAGCGCGGCCATCGCCGCCCCCGGGCGTGTCAGCGCCGGAGAGCTGCCGCCGATGAATGATGTCGCCCTGTCGTGGCGGGCTTTGTCGGGGCGTTGGTAACGCTAGACCCGCGCGCTTCGTTGCCGCAGCATCAGCCAGATCAGCGACCCGCCTGCCAGCACCAGAAACGGGATCATCGCGATATTGACGGCGGCCCAGCCTTCGACGGGGTTGCCGCCCGAGCAGTTCATCAGCCCGCCGCTTGACAGCGACGCAAAGGTCACCCCGCCAAACACCAGCAGATCGTTCAGACCTTGCATGCGGCCACGCTCGTGCGGTTCATGGGCACCGGCCAGCATGGATGTGGCACCGATAAAGCCGAAGTTCCAGCCGATCCCCAGCAGGATCAGCGCGATGTAGAAGTTGTTCAGCTCCACCCCCTGCAGCGCGACCACACCGGCCCCCGCAAGGATCGCGATGCCAAGGCCGAGGATCTTTTCGACCCCGAATTTCGCGATCAGGTGGCCGGTGAAAAACGATGGCGCATACATCGCCAGAACGTGGCCTGTGACCACATGGGACGCATCCACGATGTCATAGCCGCAGCCCACAACCGCCAGCGGCGTCGAGGTCATGACAAGGTTCATCAGCGCATAGGATACCATGCCGCAGATCACAGCGACGGCGATGCGCGGGGTCTTCAAAAGCTCCATCCGGGTGCGGCCCTTGGGGGCATCCACGGCCGGCACGGGCGGCTTGGGGATGTTGAGGAAGGCGAAAAGCACCATGCCCACAGCGTTCAGCGCAATCGCGGCGAGGTAGACCGGGAAAAACCGCATCATCGTCGCATCGCCGTTTGCTCCGGTCAGAAACCCCACCAGCTGCGGCCCGATGATGGCGGAGATCAGCCCGCCCGCCATGACATAGGAAATCGCCTTGGGCCGGAACGCGTCAGATGCGGTGTCCGTCGCTGCAAAGCGGAAAAACCCTTGCGAGCACATGTAGATGCCGATCAGATAGCTGCCCAGCAGGAAGGTCATGAAACTCTGAATCGTCAGGGCATAGGCGCAAAGCGCGGCCCCCGTCATCCCGCCAAATGCGCCCGCCACAAAGCCCGCGCGACGGCCAAAGCGTTGCATCACCGTCGACAGCCACGGGGCCGTGGTCATCGACCCGAAGACGATCATAGAGATCGGCAATGTCGCGAGGCAGACGTTCGGCGACAGCTGTTGCCCCGCCAATCCGCCGACCACAAAATACATCGGCATCTGGCTGCCAAGAAAGGCCTGCGCGGTCACCAGCACGGCGACGTTGCGCTTGGCGCGGGTGTCATCAATCACTGTCATGGTGAATGCGTAGACCGGGCTTTGAGGGGCTGCAAGGGCCTTGCGTCCCGCGGCGGGGTCAACGATGGTCGCGCCATGAACCAGGGCCCCCATATTCTGCTGATTGCTGGCAGCGCCGAAGCGCATGAGATCGCCGCTGCGATGGCGGCCTCTGACGTCTGTGCACGGGCGGTGTTAAGGCGGGAGGAGCGCAGCTTTGGCCCGCTGGCCGTACCGTCCGAGATCTGGTCGCCGGGCACCGTGGATGAGATGGCAGCCTACCTGCGCGCCCAAGAGCTTACTGCGGTGCTGGACGCAGGGCACGGGTTTGACGCGGATATTTCGCAGATCGCTTTTGACGCCACCGCGCGGTTGGGGCTGCCTTATCTGCGTGTCCTGCGGCCCATGTGGGACATCGCGGCACCGGTTGAACGGGCCGCGTCGGTCGCGGCGGCGGCACGGATGATCCGACCCCAAGCACGGGTCTTTGCCGCGACGGGGCGCGGGACGGTGGAGGATTACGCCCCCTTCGCAGGCGCGCGGCTTTATCTGCGGCAGACCAACGCGCAGGCCCGAACCAAGCTGCCCCCCTTTGCCGAAGCCGTCTATGGCCAGCCGCCCTTCACTCAGGCGGCGGAGGAGGCGTTGTTTCGCGCCTTGCAGATCGATACGCTGGTTCTGCGCAACGTCGGTGGCGTGCCAAGCCGCCCCAAACTGGACGCAGCGTGCGCGATGGGTCTGCGGGTGATTGCCATCGACCGTCCGGCGGCCCCCGTCGGCGCGCAGGTTCTCGCCGCGCCGGATGCGGCGATCTGCTGGGTCGAGACGCTGACAACGGGGGGCACAGCCGGATGAGCATCGGACGGATTATCACTGGCGACGCGGATGTCGCCGAAGGGGCGGATTGGCTCGCTGCGCATGTGCCCCAGTTTGCTACCGCCTTGGCCGCGACTGGCCCTTTGCCTCTGCGATTGCGTGCGGACGGGTTTGACGCGTTGATCGGGGCGATCATCAGCCAGCAAGTCTCTGTCGCGTCGGCAAATGCCATGCGTGCCAAGATGGATGCGGCGGGACTGACCCATGAGACGGCGATACTCACCGCGGGCGAGGATGGCCTGCGCGCGGCGGGGCTGAGCCGCCAGAAAATCCGCTATGCGTTGGCCTTGGCCGAGGCCGGGATCGACTATACCGCCTTGAGGGGCGCACCGGATGCGGTGGTGATTGACACGCTGACCGCGGTGCCCGGTGTCGGGCTGTGGACGGCGCAGATCTATGCGATGTTTTCGCTAGGCCGCGCCGATATCCTGCCGCAGGGCGATCTGGCCTTGCAAGAGGCCGCGAAAATCCTGTTTGATCTGCCCCAGCGACCAAAGCCGAAGCAGCTTGCGGACATGGCGCAGGACTGGTCGCCCTGGCGATCGGTTGCAGCCCGCATCCTGTTTTCGTACTACCGCGTGGCAAAACAACGGGAAGGGATTTCATGACACGAGTACTAAACGCAGAGCGCCGCGAACCGGTCTCGGGGGAAACGCGGTCTGCCGTCGTGTTCCTGCATGGCTATGGCGCGAATGGTGCCGATCTGCTGGGGCTTGCCGACCCGTTGGGGGAACATCTGCCCGACACGCTGTTCGTGGCCCCCGATGCGCCCGAAGCCTGTGCCGGTGCGCCCATGGGGTTCCAGTGGTTCCCGATTCCCTGGATCGATAACTCCTCTGAGGAAGAAGCCGAACGCGGGATGATGCAGGCGGTCGACGACCTGAACGCCTTTCTCGATGCGCTGATGGTGGACGAAGATCTGCTGCCCGAACAGGTCGTGCTGTTTGGCTTTTCCCAAGGTACGATGATGGCGCTGCATGTCGCGCCGCGCCGCGAAGATGCTGTGGCCGGTGTTGTCGCGTTTTCGGGGCGTTTGCTGTCGCCCGAGAGCCTGAAAGACGAAGCGGTCGTGCGCCCTCCGGTCTTGCTGGTGCACGGCGACGCCGACGATGTTGTCCCGCCGCAATCCCTGCCACAGGCCGCCGAAACCTTGCAAGAGGCCGGATGGACGGACGTTTTCGCCCATATCATGAAGGGTACAGGCCACGGAATCGCCCCCGACGGGCTGAGCGTGGCGCTGGCCTTTATGCGCGACAAACTGGGTCTTTGATCCCATTCCCTGCGGGCGCATGCGCGACCCGCAGGAAGGCCCCGGCCGGATTGACCGTTTCCGTCACATGCCTGTTACGTAATCAGCTTACGCATTCTGCGACATCTTGTACCCGTTTGCGACTTGTCAGATGCAAACCACGAGATATAGTCGAAAGCATCAGCGGGGCTGTCCCGCTGGACCGGACGCGGAACGGCAAGGGGCTATCGAACAATGGACGGCGACTTTAGAACTGAATTCACCCGAAGCCCGGCAGGGCTGAAAAACAAACCGGCCCTTGTGCTGAACGCGGATTACAGGCCCTTGTCCTACTATCCGTTGTCGCTGTGGCCCTGGCAGGAAGCGGTGAAGGCCAAATGGCTGGATCGGGTGGATATCGTCGCTGAATATGACGACTATGTTCACAGCCCGTCGATGCAAATTCGCATCCCGTCGGTGGTCGTTCTCAAAGATTACGTCAAACCTCAAAAGCGCGTGGCCTTCACGCGCTTTAATTTATTTCTGAGGGACGAATTCTGCTGCCAGTATTGCGGTGCACGGGGGGATCTGACCTTTGACCACGTGGTGCCCCGTGCGGCGGGCGGTATCACAAGCTGGCAGAACGTCGTTGCGGCGTGTAGCCCGTGCAATCTGAAAAAAGGGTCCAAGGCGCTGCACCAGACCGGGTTTCAGCTGCGCAAACCACCGCGTCAGCCGCAAGCCGAGGATCTGCGCAATATGGGCCGGAAATTCCCGCCCAACTACCTGCATGATAGCTGGATGGATTTTCTTTATTGGGACGCCGAGCTTCAGGCGTGATCTAGGGCCGCGCTTGTGCGTCCGCGTTAGAGGTCAAGCTCCACCCAGACGGGCACGTGATCGGAGGGTTTCTCGCGTCCGCGTACATCCTTGTCGATCTGGCAGTCGCGCAGGCTGTCCGCGATGGCAGGGCTAAGCAGGAAATGGTCGATACGGATGCCGTTGTTGCGGTTCCACGCGCCTGCCTGATAATCCCAAAAGCTGTAATGCCCCGGTCCTTGGGTCCGTGCGCGGAACGCCTCTGTCAAGCCAAGGGCCAGCAGACGTCGCCAGGCGGCGCGGGATTCAGGGCGAAACAGCGCATCTTCACGCCAGGCATCCGGCGTTGCCGCGTCTTCGGCTTGGGGGATGATATTGAAGTCGCCGGTCAGCAGAAACGGTGTTTCCTCGGCCAAGAGTGTGCGCGCACGGTCTTCAAGACGCTGCATCCACGCCAGTTTGTAATCGTACTTCGGGCCCGGTGCGGGGTTGCCGTTGGGCAGATACAACCCACAAAGCCGAACCGAAGAATGATCGCCAACGACCGTTGCCTCGATATAGCGCGCCTGTTC
Source organism: Sulfitobacter sp. SBS6 (assembly GCF_048285585.1). Classification (NCBI taxonomy): domain Bacteria; kingdom Pseudomonadati; phylum Pseudomonadota; class Alphaproteobacteria; order Rhodobacterales; family Roseobacteraceae; genus Sulfitobacter; species Sulfitobacter sp. SBS6. The sequence goes on from NZ_JBLWBA010000005.1 coordinate 19,389, forward strand.
GTCGCTGTCGTCCCCGGGCAGGCCACGGGTCACATCCTCAAGCGGAAGCTTTGACAGGATCGCGACGCCGTTAAAGGATTTCTGCCCGTGGGTCTCCACGTTATAGCCGCGATCCTCGAACAGCTCGCGCGGGAAGCCTTCGTCGACGGATTTGATCTCTTGCAGAATGGCGACGTCGGGCTGCGCTTCGTCGAGCCATTGGGGCAGGGCGTCGATCCGCGCTTTGATCCCGTTGATGTTGAACGTGGCGATTTTCATGGCGGCCCCCTGCATTGGTCCCCGCAGCTATCGCGCATACCGCAATATGGGGCAAGGGGGCTGCACCGGTTTGGGCATGTTTCGCCCGCGATTCGAAGGTGAGCCGACGGTGCCTACGCCGCCGCGGGGCGCTTTGCCAGCGTTCCGTTAAAATTGTCGCTATTGTGGAGAACACGGCATCGTCGCGTGGTTTCAACCGGATCAAAGACGCAGCGCATGTGGATGATTTACATTGTTAAAATGCGATCTTTTTGTCGCCTAGGTCAAAGCCCTGAGGTGGTGATTGATGAAAGGAGTGCAGCTTGAGGTTTAGTTGCCGATTTCAAAATCACGTCAAAAAGGAAAACTCATGACCGCTATTGCTTACGTCGAAACTGCTTTCCCGAATGTTCACGCCGCGACGGCATCGCTCCATCAGGGGGCGGGGACAGGGTTTTATACCACCGGCTGTATCCGTGCAGGGCAAGACCCCCATTGCGGCCACGGCACCGGGCTGTTCACCACAGGGCTACAGTCGGGACCGCAGGCAGGCGGCATGGCGACTGGGGAGCTTACCGGTTTGTTTACCACCGGCTGCTAATCCAAACACACCCTGCGCTGGAACCGGCGCAGGGGTTTCTTGCCGAAGGGGGGCCTATGTCGAATGTTATACCGCTGTCATCCGTGCGTGCGCGCAATAGCGGTCGCAAACACGCCGATACCGCCGCGATCAGCCGTATGTTTGCGGTGCAGCGACGCCGTGCGGGGGATGTGTTCTGGTTGAAGGAAAACGCGGAATGGCTGGGGATTCTGGCAAGCGCGGACATGCCTGTCACGCCAGACGCTCTGGTGCCCTATGCATCCTTCTATGACCACATCGAAGAGACGATCCGCTTTTTTCCGCAGTACTACCGCTTTTTCCTGTCCCTCGCGCTGGACCTTGAGGATCTGGGCTTGCCCGGCGACGCGGGGGAGCGGCTGGTGCATTGGGTCGCCCGTATGCGGCTGGCGGATGGGGAACTGTCTGACCTGCAACGCGCCGAAGCGCAGCGCCTACTAGCGCGTCGGATGTCCGTGCCGCGCGATGACGCCCTGCAATCCCGCTTGCGCCGGTTTTTCACGCGATCCGAAACCTTTGCGCTGCCCAACAAGAAAGCATCCTATGAGCTGGCACATATCGTTTTCTATCTTTCAGACTACGGTCAGCGCGCCCCCCAACTGCCGGCGACAGCGATCAGAAGCCTGAATTTTGCCGGTATTCTGGCGTATCTTGATCAGGATATGGATCTGCTGGCCGAGCTTTGTGTCGCGCTCCGGTTTGCAGGCGCTGCGGCACCTGCACTGTGGGAGGATGCGGTTCAGTCCGCTGCGCGTGCCTGCCGGATCGTACCGCAGCAGGGGGGCGGACCGGTGGACGGGTATCACGCCTATCTGGTGACCGGCTGGGCCGCGCAGATGTCCGGAGGGGCGGCATTTTGCCAACCGGTGCCACAAGGGGCTGTGGCCATCCGCTATACCCCGCCTAATGGGGCGCTGCAGGCGCTATCGGCGGCGCTTTTTGACATGGGAGAGACGCGGCATGCGCAGTGGTCGCTTATGCGTGGACGGGTCATGAGGGCGCTAGACCCTGAGGCGCAAGAGATACTGACCGAGGCAGAGGCGTCCTGCCCGCAATTTGAAGCGTTTTTCGCGCGGTTTGCGCGGGCACCGATCCCGGCCGTGGCTTCTATGGTGCAGCGACGGCACTAGAATGGCCTCATGCGGGCATGAGGCCAGCCTCCGGCGGGAGTTTACTTTGGCAAAATGAAGCGGGCGCGTGTATCGGGCGCCTGTTACATCGAGAAAGACGTGCCGCAGCCGCAGGCGCTGGTGGCATTGGGGTTTTCGATCACGAACCGCGCGCCGATCAGCTCTTCCGAGAAGTCGATGACGGCATTGGCAAGAAAGGGCAGGGAGATGCTGTCGACCACAACTTTCTGGCCGGCCCCTTCAAGGATCAGGTCATCGTCTTTGGGATCATCCAGCGCGATGTCATACTGAAATCCGGAGCAGCCGCCGCCCTCTACGGCGACGCGCAGGGCTTTGCCCTCTGCGGCGGCACCGATTTCGGCAAGGCGGTCAAAGGCGCGCGGGGTAACTTGGGGGGGCAGGTTCATTTTCGGGCTCCGGTGTGATCGGTTTCCATCTGTGTTGTCTTACAATATAGAAACCCGCAGGACAGGCCACAAGGACCACCGACTATGCGCGCTTCTTTTGCCTCTGATCCGGCATTAACCCGGGGACGGTTGATACCGGAAGAGGAAAGCACCTTTCGTTCCTGCTTTCAGCGGGACCGCGACCGGATCATCCACGCCAGCGCCTTCCGGCGGCTCAAGCACAAGACGCAGGTCTTTATCGAACATGAGGGCGATTACTATCGCACGCGGTTGACCCATTCGATCGAGGTGGCGCAGGTGGCGCGGACGATCGCCGGTGCGTTGGGTCTGAATGCCGAGCTGACAGAGGCGGTCGCCCTGGCCCATGATCTGGGGCATCCGCCCTTTGGTCATACGGGCGAGGACGCGCTGGAAGCCTTGATGGCCCCCTATGGCGGGTTTGACCACAACGCCCAAGCCATCCGCATCGTCACCCATCTGGAGCGGCACTACGCGGATTTCGACGGGCTGAACCTGACTTGGGACACGCTGGAGGGGTTGGCCAAACATAACGGGCCGGTGACGGGAAAGCTGCCGTGGGCACTTGCGGCCTATGAGCGTCAGCATGACCTTGAGCTGGAGACATTCGCCAGTGCCGAGGCGCAGGTAGCGGCGATTGCCGATGATGTGGCCTATAACCACCACGACCTGCATGACGGTTTGCGGGCCGAGCTGTTCTCGACGGACGAGCTGGCCGAACTGCCGATCCTGAAGCAGAATTTCGCCGACGTGGACAGGCTGTATCCCGGTCTGAACTACTATCGCCGCCGCCACGAAGCGCTGCGCCGTTTCTTTGGCGTACTGGTGGAGGACGTGATCAGCGTCGCGCGGCACCGTCTGGCCGAGATGAAGCCCGAAACCGCCACCGATATTCGCATGGCCGGGCGCACGTTGATCCAGTTCTCCGATCCGGTTTTCCAGGATCTCAAGGTCATCCGTGCCTTTCTTTTCGACCGCATGTATCGCGCGCCATCCGTGGTGATCATGCGCAAGCAGGTGACGCAGGTGGTCGAGGATCTGTTCCCCTATTTCTGCGCGCATACGGACCAATTGCCCAAGCAATGGCGCAAGGATGTAGAGGACGCGGACGGCGATACGGCGCTTGCGCGGATCGTCAGCGACTATATCTCGGGGATGACAGATCGCTTTGCTTTGCAGGAACATGAGCGGTTGATCGTTAAAGGCTGAACCGCCCTTGATTATGGGCGCATATTCAGGTGATACACGGGGCCAAGTCGAAGGAACCCCGTTATGAACCTATTTGCCGATATCCGCAGCCTCGTGCTGTCCACCCTTGATACGCTGGTTGCCGACGGGTTTCTGCCCGAGGGGCTGAGCTTTGACGCCATTACCGTAGAGCCGCCGCGCGATGCGGCGCATGGGGATATGGCGACCAATGCCGCGATGGTGCTGGCGAAACCGGCCCGTATGAAACCGCGCGATATCGCCGAGAAACTGGCCGAAAAGCTGGCCGAGGATCCACGGATCACGGCGGCGGATGTGGCGGGCCCGGGGTTCTTGAACCTGCGGCTGAGTGCTGCGGTCTGGCAGGGCGTTGTCGGTGCCGTTCTGGGGCAGGGCACAGACTTTGGCCGCGGCGATCTGGGGCAGGGCAAGCGGGTCAATGTCGAATATGTCTCGGCCAACCCGACGGGGCCGCTGCATGTAGGGCACACCCGCGGTGCGGTCTTTGGCGATGCGCTGGCGTCCTTGTTGGATTTCGCGGGTTTCGATGTCACGCGTGAATATTACATCAATGACGGCGGCGCGCAGGTCGATGTCTTGGCGCGCTCTGTCTATCTGCGCTATCTAGAGGCGCATGGCCAAGAGGTCGCCTTTCCCGAAGGCACATACCCCGGCGACTATCTGATCGATGTGGGGGCCGCGCTGAAAGACAAGGTGGGCGACGCCTATATCGACGCCGATGAATCCGTCTGGCTTGAAGAGGTGCGCAACTTTGCCACCGACGAGATGATGAAGCTGATCCGCGATGATCTCGCCTCTCTCGGGGTGGAGATGGATGTGTTTTATTCCGAAAAGTCGCTTTATGGCACGGGCCGGATCGAATCCGCGATTGATGACTTGAAAGCCAAAGGGCTGATCTATGAGGGCGTGCTTGAGCCGCCAAAAGGCAAGAAGCCCGAGGACTGGGAGCCGCGCGAGCAGACCCTGTTCAAATCCACCGCCCATGGTGATGACGTTGACCGTCCGGTGATGAAGTCCGACGGCGGCTGGACCTATTTCGCGCCCGATATCGCGTATCACTACGACAAGGTGCAGCGTGGCTTTGACATGCTGATCGACGTCTTTGGCGCGGATCACGGCGGCTATGTCAAACGGATGAAAGCCGCTGTTTCGGCGCTGTCCGAGGGGGCGGTGCCGCTCGACATCAAGCTGACGCAGCTGGTCAAGCTGTTCAAGAACGGCAAGGAATTCAAGATGTCCAAACGGGCAGGGACATTCGTCACCCTGCGCGATGTGGTTGATCAGGTGGGCCCTGACGTGACGCGTTTTGTCATGCTGACCCGCAAGAATGACGCGATGCTGGACTTTGACTTTGCCAAGGTGCTGGAACAGTCGCGCGAGAATCCGGTGTTCTACGTGCAATATGCGCATGCGCGTGTGCATTCTGTCCTGCGCAAGGCGGCAGAGGCGGGTGTCGACACGGATATGGAAACCTTGCAGCGTGCCGACCTGAGCCAGCTTGACCACGAAGCAGAGCTGAAACTGGCGCAAAAGCTGGCCGAATGGCCCCGGATGGTAGAGACCGCGGCGCGCAGCAACGAACCGCACCGGATCGCCTTTTATCTCTACGAGCTGGCGGGCGATTTCCACGGGCTGTGGAACCGCGGCAACGACGTGCCTGAACTGCGTTTCCTGCAGGATGATGCGGCCCTGTCCCAGTCAAAAATCGCGCTGGCCCAAGCCGCAGCGATTGTAATTGCGTCAGGTCTTGGTATTCTTGGGGTCAAGCCAGCGGAAGAGATGCGATAACGCACCATTGCTGGTCAGGCAGGTTCAAAAAACAGACCCGCGCGGGTGATATCTGACGCGGGCAGTGAGGCAGAAATGGCAGATTACACGTCCTCCTCCCAGGGTGGGGGGTACTCCTTTGAACATGACGCAGGGTTGGCACCGCAAGTTGCGGCCAAGCCCTTGACCAAGTTTGCAAATTTCGCGGGCGCGGCGCTTTCCATCACCTTGATCGTCGGCATCGGGGTCTGGGGCTACAAGCTGCTGGTGCGCGATGTTACCGGCATTCCGGTGGTGCGTGCGGCCCAGGGCGATATGCGCGTGCGGCCCGAAAATCCGGGCGGCCAACTGGCGGATAATCAGGGTCTGTCGGTCAATGCTGTGGCCTCTGAAGGGACGGCGAACCAATTCGCGGAACAGCTGATTTTGGCCCCGAAGCCACTGGATTTGGAAGAAGAAGACCAGCCCATCCCCGTCGCGATGGTTGCACCTGCGCAACAGGCACCAACGCAATCTTCGCCTGCGGCTGACGTGGCAGAGGCGTTGAAAAACGGCGATGTGGACGATCTTGTCGCCTCTCTCACCGATGGGGTGGAACCACTGGAAGACGAAGAAGACGGCACCGCCCTGCCAGAGCCGATGAACGCAAGTGCCACGATGGATGTCGATCCGCTTGAGATGGCGGTGTCGAACGCGGTGGCCGTTGCCATGGGCGAAGAGCCGGGCGTGCGCGCCTCCTTGCGCCCTCAAACGCGCCCCGGTGGCCGTGCCGTTGCGACCAAAGCGTCGTTTGAACCTGCACCGGTCGCCGCCGCCGAAGTGAAAGAGCTTTCGCCCGACAGCCTGCCCACCGGTACGCGTCTGGTGCAGCTTGGCGCATTTGATTCACCGCAGATCGCACGGGCGCAATGGGTCCGTCTGAACGCGCGTTTCGGGGCCTATATGGAAGGCAAGGACCGCATCATCCAAGAGGCCAGCAGCGGCGGGCGCACCTTCTACCGTTTGCGCGCGCATGGGTTCTCGGATATCGCGGATGCGCGACGCTTCTGTTCGGCGTTGGTTGCTGAAAACACCGACTGCATTCCCGTCGTTACACGCTGATGCGATACGGGGCGACGATACTGGACGCGTCGGGGCTTCGGCTGACGGCGCAGGAAAAGGCGTTGTTTCGCGCCGTAAAGCCCTTTGGGTTCATTCTCTTTGCGCGCAATATCGACACGCCGGATCAGGTCCGCGCGCTGTGTGATGAGCTGCGCGAGGCGGCGGGCCACGAGGCTGTGATCACCGTGGATCAAGAAGGCGGGCGGGTGCAGCGTTTGCGCGCACCACATTGGCGCGACTGGACGGCACCGCTGGACTTCGTGCAGGCGGCAGGCCCCAACGCGGCAGAGGCGATGTATCTGCGCTTTCGACTGATCGCGGACGAGCTGCACCGCGTGGGCATCGACAGCAATTGCGCGCCCATGGTCGATGTCGCCGGGGCGCAAACCCACGCATTTTTACGCAACCGCTGTTACGGCACGACGCCCGATACGGTGGCAGCATTGGGCCGTGCGGCGGCAAACGGCATGCTGGCGGGGGGCGTCTTGCCCGTGGTCAAACATATGCCCGGACATGGGCGCGCCACGATGGATAGTCATTTTGACTTGCCGCAGGTTGATGCGCCGCGCGCCGCGTTGGACACGCATGATTTCGCCCCGTTCAAGGTGTTGAACGACCTGCCGATGGGAATGACGGCGCATTTGGTCTATGACGCGATTGATCCGCGCCCTGCCACGCTGTCGCCCGTGATGATGCGGTTGATCCGCGAGGATATCGGCTTTGATAACCTGATCATGACGGATGACATCTCGATGAAAGCACTGTCGGGCGAGGTGGATGACATCGCCGCCGGTGCCTTGGCCGCAGGCTGTGATGTGGTGCTGTATTGCAACGCCACGCTTGAGGATCGCACCCGGGTTGCCGATGCTGCCGGAGAGATGTCCGAGGCTGCGCAAACACGGGCCGCGCACGCCCTTGCCATGCGCCGGATGCCTGATGATGTTGACATTCCTGCCCTGACTGCGAAGCTCGACAGGCTTTTGGGCGGGACGGTATATGGCTGAAACGCAGTTGGACGACGGGCAAACGAAAGTTGCTGAACGGCTCGCGGCCGAGGCGCTGATCGTGGATGTCGACGGGTTCGAGGGCCCGTTGGACCTGTTGCTGACCCTCAGCCGCACCCAGAAGGTCGACCTGCGCAAAATCTCGGTGCTGCAACTGGCACGCCAATATCTGATGTTCGTGGACAAGGCCAAGGCGCTGCGGCTTGAGCTTGCGGCGGATTATCTGGTCATGGCTGCGTGGCTCGCGTTTTTGAAATCCCGTCTGCTGCTGCCGCCTGATCCGCAGGACGATGGCCCCTCGGGCGAGGAACTGGCCGCGCATCTGGCGTTCCAGCTGGAACGTCTGCAAGCGATGCGCGACGTGGCGGCCCAGTTGATGGCCCGTGACCAGTTGGGGCGCGATTTCTTTGCCCGCGGCCAGACGCAGGAAATGCGCCAGACCCGCCGCGTGACCTATACCGCGACCTTGCTGGACCTGATGCAGGGCTACGCGCGTATCCGCACGCGCGACGATTTCCGCCCCTTCGTGATGGACCGTGACAAGGTCTTTACGATGGAGCAGGCGCTGGAACGCATGCGCGGCTTGATTGGCTTTTCTGGCGACTGGTCTGACCTGACCAGCTACATGCCCGACGGATGGGGCGAAGAACCGGCAATGCGCCGCTCGGCCACGGCATCGACGTTTGCGGCATCGCTTGAATTGGTAAAGGAAGGGCATCTGGAAATTCGCCAAGAGGGCGTGTTTGCCCCGATCCAGTTGCGCAAGAAGGATATCTGACGTGGCCGAACCCGTTGAACAAACAGAAGAAAGCCTGTTCGAGGCCCCGCCATTGGCCGAACAGGAGCGCATGATCGAAGCGATCCTTTTCGCCACCGCAGAGCCGATGACCCTGCGCGAGATCGCGGCGCGTCTGCCGCATGGCTGTGACCCTGCCGAAGCGATGGTGCATCTGCGCAAACGCTACACCGGCCGCGGTGTGGAGCTGTGCCGCATCGGGGATGCCTACGCCATGCGCACGGCGGCGGATCTGGGGTATCTCATGCAACACGAAACGGTCGAGACGCGCAAACTGTCGCGCGCCGCGATCGAGACCTTGGCGATCATCGCCTACCACCAGCCCGCCACCCGCGCCGAGATCGAAGAGATCCGCGGCGTATCCGTATCGCGCGGCACGCTGGATCAGCTGCTTGAGCTGGACTGGATTCGCTTTGGCCGCCGCAAAATGACCCCCGGTCGTCCGGTGACCTTTGTCGTAACACAGGAATTTCTAGCCCACTTCGGTCTGGAAAGCCCCCGCGACCTGCCGGGCCTGAAAGAGCTCCGCTCTGCCGGATTGCTGGAAAGCCGCCCCGCCTTTGGCGAGATGCCCGGTGTCGACAGCGAAGAAGAGCCAGAAGCGACCGAAGGCCAGAGCGAGCTGTTCGAGGATTAATCCCGCAGGTGGCCTGAAAATCGCCGCAATAGGTGCTATATTGGCCTCAGACACAGTTTAACGCGCGGTAAGGAGGTCAGGACATGAACCAGATAATTAATATGATTATGCGTCGCGTGATGGGGCGTTTGATCAACAAAGGCGTTGATATCGGCTTTGATCAGGCGTCAAAGCTGGGCAAGGGGCGTCGGGCGTCAGTGGACCGTGACGGCAATCCTGTCCAACCAAGCGCCGAGGAAATGGCCCGTCGTGACAAAAGCAGCCGCGAGCAGGGCAAACAGGCGCGCAATATGGTCAAGAACATGCGCAAGCTGACGCGTTTCTAACGCGCGTGATCAGACGCTGCGAAGCTTAGCGCGGCGCGCTGAAATGCTTGCTGAGCTTGAGACCCTGACCCTGATAGTTCGACGCGATGCCCGACCCGTAAAGCTGGGTCGGTACGTCGGTCATTTTCTCATAGACCAACCGTCCGACGACCTGACCATGTTCCAGCACAAAAGGGGCCTCGTGGCAGCGCACTTCAAGCACGCCCCGTGATCCCGCACCCCCTGCGGAGGCATGGCCGAAACCGGGGTCAAAGAAACCTGCGTAATGCACCCGGAATTCGCCCACCATCGCCAGATAGGGGGCCATCTCTGCGGCGTATTCGGGCGGGATGGTTACAGCTTCGCGGCTGACCAGAATGTAGAACGCACCGGGGTCGAGGATGATCTGACCGTTGTCGCTGTGCACCTCTTCCCAGTATTGCGCGGGATCATAATGGCCGATCTTGTCCAGATCGATCACACCCGTATGCGGCTTGGCGCGGTAGCCGACCAGCGTGGTGTCAGGCAGGCGCAGATCAACCGAGAATCCCAGACCATCATCGATCACGGCCTCGCCATCCACCAGCGGGCTGTCGGCGTGCAATGCGCGCAGCGCGGCATCGTCAAGCGTGGCGGCACCGGCGGAAAAACGGATCTGGTTCAGCCGCATGCCCGGACGCACGAGCACCGAAAAAGACCGCGGACAAATCTCTGCGTAAAGCGGGCCGGTATAGCCCGGCGCGATGCGATCAAATTCGGTCCCGCCGTCGGTGATGGTGCGCGTGAGCAGGTCCAGCCGCCCGGTGGAGCTTTTGGCATTGGCCGCCGCAGAGGTGCCTTGGGGCAGGGCGAGGCTTTCCATCAGCGGGACAACGTAGACGCAGCCCTTTTCCAGCACCGCCCCATTCGTCAGGTCGACGCGGTGCATCTCGAACTCTTCCAGACGGTCGGCGACCTTGGCCCCATGCCCGGCAAGAAATGACGCACGCACGCGGTAAGCCATTGTTCCGAGACGAAGATCTAGGCTCGCAGGCTGGATCTGGGCGCTGTCGACAGGCGGTGTGCCGATGATCTGACCCGAAGCGATCATGTCGGTGATATGCTGGTTGGGAACTACGCCGATCATATCCGGGCCTTTCAAATGCAAACACCCGCACCCATTAGGGTACGGGCGTTTGTTGTATGTCGGTTGGTCGGGCTAGCAGGACTCGAACCTGCGACCTTCCGTCCCCCAGACGGACGCGCTACCAGGCTGCGCCATAGCCCGACATGAGGCGTTTCATACCTGATAAAACCGTGCGTGCAAGGGGGAATTGTCGCAAATCGCACGCGCGGCTTAGACTTTTGTGCCGCGGACCACATCGGCCCGAATGGAATCGCGCAGTTCGCCCAAACGGTTAAGCAAAGGCGCGATATCGCGGGCCGAATCCTCGGGCAGATCGCGGCACAGCAATGCCGCAGAAAGCACAGAGGGTTTGGCGGGGAAGTCTTCTTCTGCCGTCAGAGCCGGCAGATCAATGATACGCGGCTTGGGGCCTGAAACAACAGGGGCTTCCGGTGCCACGTTGACCTCTGGCGCTTCGACGTCTCGCGTTTCGGCGGTGCTGTCTTCCGGCGCTGCCTCTGGCGTGCTGTCGATGGTCGGCGCGGGCGCGTCCTGATCCGGGGCGCGTGTTTGCACTGCGGCAGGGGCGTCGTCCGGTGTGTTATCGCTTGGCGGCACCGGTGCGTCGGTCATCGGGTGGCGCAGGAAGCCGGGCAGGGTTGCTTCGTCCTCCGCAGGGGTATCGGCGGGGGCGACGGTTGTCTCCTCCGGCTCCGGCTCTGTCGCGTCGAGGGTCGGTTCGTCGACAGATAGTGGCGTGGTATCCTCGGCCGACACCTCGGGCTTCGAAGCGGCTTCTGCGTGTGTTTCGGGCGCTTCGACAGGGGCTGGCTTAGCCGCTTTGCTCGCGCGTTGCTCGAACGGGAGGACAACACCCTCGTGGGTCTGTTCTGCGTCTTCTTGCATCGGCGCGGGGGTCATGTCGATGGTGTCGCCACCGGCATCCAGATCATCCTGCGTGACCCCGTCAAGAGTCGCGGACAGGGCTGCGACATGGCCCATGCCTTCTTCACGCAATACCTTCTGGACACCTTTGATCGTCAGCCCGTCTTCATGCAGCAAGCGTTTGATACCGCCAAGCAGCAGCATATCGTTGGGGCGATAATATCGCCGCCCGCCTGCGCGTTTGATCGGTTTGACTTGCGTGAACTTGCTTTCCCAGAAACGCAGCACATGCGCCTGAATTTCAAGCCATTCTGCAACTTCGGAGATGGTTCTGAATGCGTCCGGAGACTTGGGCATTAGGTTATCGCTTGTTCCCGTCTGCAACCCGGTCCTTCATCAGATGGGACGGGCGGAATGTGAGCACGCGGCGCGGGTTAATCGGGACCTCTTCGCCGGTTTTGGGGTTCCGGCCAACGCGGGCCGACTTGTCGCGCACCGAGAAAGTGCCGAAAGATGAAATCTTGACCTGTTCGCCTTTGACCAGCGCATCGGACATATGTTCAAGCACCGCTTCGACCAGCTGTGCGCTTTCATTGCGGGAAAGACCTACTTCACGAAAGACTGCTTCACTCAAATCCATCCGGGTCAACGTTTTGTCGGCCATATCTTCCCCCCATGTGTTTTAAGCAGCATAGGCTGTGATTTTTCCGCAAGTCAACAACTATGGGGCGTAACGTGCTGTTCGCGCGAAGAAAAGCCGCTTACCAGCGCAGAACGATCGCGCCCCAGGCCAGCCCGCCGCCGATCGCCTCGGTGACCAGCAGGTCGCCTTTCTTGATCTGGCCACGCTCTTGCCCGACGGAAAGGGCCAGCGGAATCGACGCGGCAGAGGTGTTGCCGTGGTCTTGAACCGTCACGACGACGTTATCCATCGACAGGTTCAGCTTTTTGGCAGTGCCTTGAATAATACGGATATTCGCCTGATGCGGGACGATCCAGTCGACGTCCTCGGCGCTGACGCCGGCACGGTCCATCGCTGTGTTTGCCGACGCGGCGAGCTTTTCAACCGCGTGACGGAAGACCTGATTCCCCTGCATGCGCAGATAGCCGGTCGTGCCCGTGCTGATGCCACCGTCGACATAGAGCAAGTCTTTGTAGCGCCCGTCCGAATTCAGATCGGTGGACAGGATACCGCGGTCGGCTGCGGTGCCGTCGCCGTCTTGCGCTTCAAGCAGGATCGCGCCCGCACCGTCACCGAACAACACGCTGGTGCTGCGGTCGGTCCAGTCCATGATTTTCGAGAAGGTTTCGGAGCCGATGACCAGCACGCGGTCAGCCTGACCCGAGACGATCAGCGCGTTGGCATTGGCCAGCGCATAGACAAAGCCCGCGCACACAGCCTGTACATCAAAGGCAAAGCCGCGCTCCATCTCAAGCTGCGCCTGCACCATCGTTGCGGCAGAGGGGAAAGTCAGATCGGGGGTAGAGGTGGCGACAATCACCGCATCCACATCGGCGGCTGTCTTGCCCGCGTCGGCCAATGCGGCCTTGGCGGCAGCGGTGGCCATGGTCGACGTGGTTTCGCCTTCGCCGACAAAGTGACGCCGTTCAATGCCAGAGCGTGACCGGATCCATTCGTCACTGGTGTCGATCTTGCCTTCAAACTCTGCGTTTTCGACAATGCGTTCCGGAAGGTAGTGTCCGGCACCAATTACGACGGCTCTTTTTGTCATTCTTCGGTCTCTTTCGTCGGCTTTGCTGCGGCAACACGCGCAGCCAACCGATTTGTAAATTCACTTTCCGCTAATCGCGCGGCCAGTTTGATCGCCGAGGAAACCCCCGTCGCGTCAGCGGCACCGTGGGATTTAACGACCGTGCCGTTCAACCCCAAAAACACACCACCGTTCACACGGCGCGGGTCAAACCGTTTGCTGACGCGGCGCAGCGAGGTATAGGCCAGCAGCGATGCCGCGCGGGACCAGATCGAATTCTTGAACGCTTGGCGCAGGCCATTGCCGATCAGCGTCGCGGTGCCTTCACCGGTCTTGATCGCAATATTACCTGTAAATCCATCGGTGACGATCACATCTGCGACATCACCCGAGATATCGCCGCCTTCGACGAAACCGACAAATTCAAAGCCCGCGTCATCCGCGGCGTCGCGAATCAACTCGTGCGCTTCTTTCAGCTCGGTCCGGCCCTTGTGTTCTTCGGTGCCGACATTCAGCAACCCGATGCGCGGGCGTTCGATGTCCATGCCGTTGCGGGCGTAGGATTTGCCCATCAGCGCATAGCGCAACAGGTCATCGGCATCCGCACGCACATCCGCACCCACATCCAGCAGAACGTTAAAGCCCTGAGGGTTGGTAGAGGGATAGAGCACAGCGATGGCAGGGCGGTTCACACCCGGCAGCTTTTTCAGGCGGATCATCGACAGCGCCATCAGCGCGCCGGTGTTCCCGCAGCTGACCGCGACCGAGGCTTCGTTATCGCGCACGGATTCGATGGCGGACCACATCGATGTGTCCTTGCCATTGCGCACGACATTACTGGGCTTGTCATCCATTGTGACAACCCCTTGGGCATCCCGAATGGTGCAGCGCCCTTTCAGTTCGGGCCGCTTTGCCACCAGCGGTTCCAGCGTTTCGGCAGGGCCGTGCAGGATAAAGCTGATATCGGGATTTTTTAGCGCGGACGCAGAGCACCCGGCAACAACGATTGCCGGGCCCTGATCGCCCCCCATCGCATCAACTGAGATAAGGGTGCGCTGAGTTCTCGCGCTAGGCTGATCGGACGTGGCCGTCATCTGGTGCGATGCCTCTTATGAACTGCGGTTGACGTGACGAGCTTACGCCGCGTCTTCGTCGAGGTCGATCTCTTCGTTCAGAGAAACAACTTCGTTGTCGTCATAGTGACCGCATGCTGCGCAAACGTGGTGCGGGCGCTTCAGCTCACCACAGTTGGAGCATTCGTTCGGGTTCGCTGCAGTCAGCGAATCGTGTGCGCGGCGGTTGTTGCGACGCGATTTGGAAACTTTATTCTGTTGGACAGCCATGTCTGGTGCCTTTGCCTTCGGGGTCGTTCATCGGCTTCCTGCCAAAGACGACCGTGTTTCAGATCAACTCCCGGTTTGGGCGTGACGTGCGTTTAGGCCGAAGCCTATCCGATGTCCAACCTTAATTGGGGTGAAGGGCGCAAAATACTGCGAAAACCCGCCGAAGCAACCCTTTTTTCACCCAAACCGGCAGGGTTATTCGGTGGTATCGTCCTTAAGCTGGTTCTTGAGGCCGGCCAGCCCCGCAAAGGGGCGGGCGTCTTCGTCGGTCATCGGGGTGTCGCCGGGTTTGGTATAGACCGCTTGCCCCAGTTCGGCCCCATCGGCGCGGGGATATTCGGGAATCTCAAGCGCCAGCGCTTCGATCATGATGGCCGCGGGATCGATCCACGCGCCAAGCGGTTCGGTGCGATCATCCTCCGGCATCTCGACCTCGGCTTCTTCGGGTTCTTCGTAATCCTGCACGAAAAGCCGTGTGACATCGACGTCGATCCGCGTCTGTACCGGCTCCAGCGTCACCACGCAGGGCTGCACCACAGTGGCCCCCAGACGCGCCTTGAGTTCCCAATCGCTGCGACCAAGCGCTTTGAGACGCCCCTCGAATGAAAGTTTACGTAATGCTGAAAGATCAAGTTCTTCTGCGATCATCCGCAAGCTGTCGGCGTCGGGACGCAGGGAGAAAGGGGTTTGCGCATTCTGCGACAGCTCTGCGACGCGCAATGCTGTGGGGCTTGGGGGCGTGCGAGACATGTTAGGGGTACTTTCGTTTCTTGAACCATGGGGCGTGCTTAGTGTATGCGAGATAAAAGCCATGATCCCCAAGGGCAAGAGGGCACCAAGAATGCGTATCGACCGCCATGTCAAAAAGACACTGCTGACCGCCACAGTTCTCGCTGCTGGTCTGACGCTTGGGGCCTGCTCCCCGCAATACTCCAACCACGGCTATATCCCGCCGCAAGAGGATCTTGAGAAGATCACCGTGGGCCAAGACACACGCGACACCGTGGCCGAAACCGTGGGCGTGCCCGCGTCGGCAGGGTTGCTGACCAATTCGGGGTATTACTATGTGCGGTCGCGCCGTCAGGCGATGTGGTTCATGGCCCCGCGCGAGACAGAGCGCGAAGTTGTCGCTGTCAGCTTTGACAGCAACGGGGTGGTGCAGAACGTCGAACGTTTCGGGCTGGAGCGTGGCAATGTCGTCACCCTTGACCGCCGCGTCACCAGTTCGCCGATCTCGGATAAATCCTTTATCCGCCAGCTTCTGGGCAACATTGGCCGCTTGAACCCTGCGGCGCTAGCTGGCTAGGGCAGGCCCGTGACGGTGCCGGAGGGTGCTGTGATCAAGCCGCTTTTACGCGGTCCGTACCGCGCCTATTGTGCCACCACAGCCGAGGATATCGAGGCCGCGCAAGCCTTGCGCGCGCGGGCCTTTGGGCTGGTTCAGCCGCGCGATATCGATGGGTTTGATGCGCAAAAACATCATATACTCGTGCGGCATCAAGGCAGCGGTGACCTGCTGTGCTGCTATCGGATCGGGCTGATGGAGGGCGCGTCGCTGGATCAAAGCTATGCCGCGCAATTCTACGATCTGACCAAGCTTACATGTTTCCCCGGCGCGATGATGGAACTGGGGCGGTTCTGTCTGGCCCCGGGAGTCACAGACCCGGATGTCGTGCGCATGGCCTGGGCCGCGCTGGCGCAGTTTGTGGACGCCCATAGGGTCGCGTTGCTCTTTGGGTGCACCTCCTTCAAGGGCACAAATCCGGCACCCTATAGCGATGTCATGGCGCTTTTGCACAGCCGCCACCTTGCGCCACTGCAATGGCAGCCGCAGGTCAAGGCCCCCGATACGGTGGGCTTTGTGGAACGGACGTTGGACAAACCGGCCGAGAAAGCAGCGCTACAAATGCTGCCGCCGCTGCTGCGAAGCTATCTGATGATGGGGGGCTGGGTGAGCGATCATGCGGTGATCGACCATCAGATGAACACGCTGCATGTGTTTACCGGCCTTGAAATCGCGGCGATCCCCGAGGGGCGTAAGCGCCTGCTGCGCGGTGCCGCCTAAGAGTTTCATGCCTTCGGCGAGGATTTTAGCCCATTTGGAAGAGGGGTCATTGACGCTGACGCGGCGCGGCGCTAGCTGGCTGTCATGGCACGCGCACCCCTTTTACAAGTTAACGAGATCTCGCTGACATTCGGCGGAGATCCCGTATTCGAAGACATGTCCCTTGTGGTTCAATCCGGCGACCGACTGGCGCTGGTGGGCCGGAACGGGTCAGGTAAATCCACTTTGATGAAGGTCATGGCCGGATTGGTCGAGGCCGACAGCGGCGATGTGATCGTCGGGCCCGGCGTTTCGGTAGGCTATATGGAGCAGGACCCGGATCTGACCGGATTCGAGACTTTGGGCGACTTCGCGGCCCATGGCCTGGACCCGTCCGAGATGTACAAGGTCGAACGCGCCGGAGAAGGGTTGAAATTTGACCCCGCGCGCCCTGTCAGCACCGCGTCGGGTGGGGAACGTCGCCGCGCGGCATTGGCGCGTCTGATGGCCTCCGAGCCCGAGCTGATGTTGCTGGACGAGCCGACGAACCACCTGGATATCGAAGCGATCCGCTGGCTTGAATACGAGCTGAAAGCGACGCGGGCCGCTTTTGTGATTATCTCTCACGATAGGGCGTTCCTGCGCGAATTGACCCGTGCGACGCTCTGGGTCGACCGCGGTGTTGTGCGCAGGCAGGACATCGGCTTTGGCGGGTTTGAAGCCTGGCGCGACCAGATGTGGGAAGAAGAGGACATGCAGCGCCACAAGCTGAACCGCAAGATCAAGGCGGAGGCACGGTGGGCTGTCGAAGGCATTTCGGCGCGGCGCAAGCGCAACCAGGGCCGCGTGCGCGCCCTGCAAGACCTGCGGGCCGAACGCGCCAGCCAGATCAAACGTCAGGGCACCGCTGCCATGGCGCTGGAAGCGGGGCCAAAATCCGGCCGCAAGGTGGTCGAGGCTATGGGCATCACCAAGGCCTTTGGCGACAAGACGATTCTACGCCCCTTCGACATCACGATCCAGCGCGGTGATCGGATCGCCCTGGTCGGGCCGAATGGTGTGGGCAAGACGACGTTGCTGAATATGCTGATCGGGAAAGAACAGCCCGACGGGGGCGAGATCAAACAGGGTACCAATCTTGAGATCGCGCTGTTCGACCAGGCGCGCGCGCAGCTTGATGGCGATATGTCGCTGTGGGACAGTCTGACCGGCGATCCGGAAATGCGTGTATCGGGCAAGGCGGACCAGATTCTGGTGCGCGGGCAGCCGAAACACGTGGTTGGGTACCTGAAAGAATTCCTGTTCGACGAGGGGCAGGCCCGTGCGCCCGTGCGGTCCTTGTCGGGGGGTGAAAAGGCGCGATTGCTGCTGGCCAAGATTATGGCGCGCTCCAGCAACCTCTTGGTGCTTGATGAACCGACCAACGATCTGGATGTCGAAACCCTTGATCTGATGCAGGAGCTGCTGTCGACCTATGACGGCACTGTGCTGCTGGTCAGCCACGACCGTGACTTCCTTGACCGTGTTGCCGCGACCACCATCGCGATGGAAGGCGACGGCAAGGCCACCGTCTATGCGGGCGGGTGGACGGATTATCTGGCGCAGCGCCAGCAGGATGATTTTGACCAAAGCGTCGTCGCCAAATCAAAGCCCGGCGCGAAATCCGAAAAGCCCAAAGCGGCGCAGCAATCGGGCCTGAGCTTTACCGAAAAGCACCGGCTTGAGGCGCTGCCCGCCGAGATTGCGCGACTGGAAGCCGAAATTGCGAAACTGGAAGAGTTGATGAGCGATCCGACGCTCTATTCCGACAATCCGGTGAAATTCCAGAAAGCGACCGATGCCTTGGTCGAGCGGAATGAAAAGCTGCAGGATGCAGAGGCCGAGTGGCTGATGCTGGAAGAAAAAGCCGAAAGCTGAAGGGGGCAGGGCGACCCGCCCCCCCCCCTCATACGGCGGGAGACTTAGCCCAGTTGTACCAGCGCGTGGCGTTTCTTGCCCGCGCTAAGCTTGATCGGTGTGGCCAGCGTGGCAGCATCGACCATCAGGCCTGCGTCTGTCAGCGGTTCGTCATTATAGCGGGCACCGTTTTCGGTGATCAGACGCTTTGCCTCTTTGCCCGAACCGGCCAGACCGGATTTCACGATCAACTGCACGATAGAGATGCCGTCGCCGATATCCGCCGCGGTCAGCGTCAGGGTGGGTAGGTCATCGCCGACGCCGCCTTTTTCGAACACTTCGCGTGCCGTGGCTTCGGCATTCTTTGCGGCTTCGGCACCGTGCAGCAGGGTCGTGACCTCGTTCGCCAGAATGATCTTGGCCGCGTTGATATCGGAGCCTTCCAGCGCGCCCAGACGGTCGCATTCCTCGACCGGTAGTTCGGTGAAGATCTTGAGAAACTTGCCCGTATCCGCATCGGTGGTGTTGCGCCAGAACTGCCAGAACTCGTAAGGCGACAGCATGTCCCCGTTCAGCCAGATCGCGCCGCCCTGGGATTTGCCCATTTTGCGGCCGTCGCTGGTGGTGAGCAAAGGCGTGGTGAGGCCGAAAATCTCTTGATCCAGCACGCGGCGGGTCAGGTCGATCCCGTTGACGATATTACCCCATTGATCCGAGCCGCCCATCTGCAGCAGGCAGCCATAGCGGCGGTTGAGTTCAAGGAAGTCATAGGCCTGCAAGATCATGTAGTTGAATTCGAGGAAGGACAGCGACTGTTCCCGATCAAGACGGGATTTGACGCTTTCGAACGACAGCATCCGGTTCACGCTGAAATGCCGCCCGATGTCGCGCAGGAATGCGAGGTAGTTCAGATTGTCTAGCCATTCGGCGTTGTTCAGCATGATCGCGTCGCTGTCGCCGTCACCGTAGGACAGGTATTTCTCGAACACCTGCTGCATGCCGGCGATATTGGCGTCGATGGCGGCATTGTCGAGCAGGGGGCGTTCATCCGACCGGAAGGACGGGTCGCCCACTTTGGTGGTGCCGCCGCCCATTAGGGTGATCGGTTTGCCGCCGCATTTCTGCAACCAGCGCAGCACCATGATATTCATCAGATGCCCCACATGAAGGGATTTCGCTGTCGCGTCATAGCCGATATAGGCAGGCACAGCCCCGTTCATCAGCGCGTCATCAAGGCCCTGATAGTCCGTACAATCGGCGAGAAAGCCGCGCTCCATCATGATGCGGATGAAATCGGATTTGGGGTGGTATGTCATGGTGCTTGCCCTCAGCTTGGGTGGTGGTGCACTCTATAGGTGCTGAGCAGACAAAGGAAAAGGCCATGAATAAGGCCCAAGGGGCAAGAACCCCGACACGGATCGCGAAAACAGGCCCGTTGCGGGCCGCAGGCGCGATGAGCGGCACCTCGCTCGACGGTGTGGACGTTGCGGTGATCGAGACGGACGGCCGCGATATCATGGGCTTCGGCACGTCGAGCTACCGCAGCTATTCAGCCGAGGAACGCCGCACCATCGCGGCCGGTTTCGGCAAATGGTCAGGGCCAGAGGTGGCGGCGGCGACGCAGGTGGTTGAGGCCGCGCATATAGATGCCCTTGGCGCGTATACCGATGTCGATCTGATAGGCTTTCACGGACAGACGCTGGCCCATGCGCCGCGCATGCAGGGGACGTTGCAGGTGGGCGACGGTGCCGCGCTGGCAGATCATCTGGGGCTGCCCGTCGTGTGGGATTTCCGCAGCGCCGATGTGCATCTGGGCGGAGAGGGCGCACCGCTCGCGCCGTTTTTTCACCACGCCTGCGCCCGCTATGCCGGGCTGACGGGGCCGGTGGCCTTTTTGAATCTTGGCGGGGTGGGGAACCTGACCTGGGTGGATCCGGCGATCCCCTTGCCCGAGGCGGAGGGGGCGCTGCTGGCCTTTGACACGGGGCCTGCCAATGCGCCCATCAACGATCTGATGCAGGCGCGTCTGGGGCTGCCTTTTGACGAGGGCGGCAAGACCGCGTCGCGCGGGCAGGTAGAGACCGGCGCGCTTGAGCTGTTTCTGGCCGAGCCCTATTTCGCACGGATGCCCCCCAAGTCGCTGGACCGGAATGATTTTGACGAGATGGTCGCGCTGGTGACCGAACTGTCGGACGCAGATGCCGCCGCGACGCTGACGGCGATGTGTGCCGCTGGCGTGGCCGAAGCAATGCAGCATTGTCCGCGTTTGCCCGATCGTGTGCTGGTAACCGGGGGCGGGCGGCACAACCCTGTGTTGATGAAGATGCTCAGCGTCAGTCTGGATTGTCCGGTCATGCCGATAGAAGAGATCGGGCTGGACGGTGATATGCTGGAGGCGCAGGCCTTCGGATATCTTGCCGTGCGGGTGGCGCGCGGGCTGCCGACCTCTTGCCCCGGCACCACGGGGGTGCGGGCTGCGGTCGGGGGCGGCACCGTGAGCATGCCGACAGAGGCGATCAGCGTTTAGAATAAGGCCCTTTGATGGGTTTTGCGCCAGCGTATCGTCACCCCTGTGACCTGCGTTTTTCGCTGGACAGGACGTGTCGTGGCCTGAGTCGCCCGTTGGCTTTTCGCGCTATGGTCGTGGGTATTCTTCGTTTTCCCGGAATAAGTTAGCTATGCGCTGCGGGTTTCTGGCGCGGCAAAGGGCTGTTGCCCGCTTGCACAGTGGTATTCCGTAAACAGTCTGTTTCCTTGCTTGGAATCTGGGTGGTTCTACCTTGAATTGTACTACCTCAGAACGGTGGCGCAGAAAGTGGGGGCTTTGCTTGCGCCGTTCCTTTTCAAAAGGAGAATGACCATGACGAGTATGTTTCTTAAAAACGCCGCAACTTCGGTTGCAACGGTATTCATCGCCACGTCGGCGTTTGCGCTGGATGTCGGCGTCGGTGCCAGCGTGGGCGGTATTGGCGCGGGCGTAGGGGCCAGCGTCGGCCACGGGTCCGCCGCGGATGTCGGTGTTGGTGTGGGCGCAGGCAGCGTCGGCGCGGGGGCGGGTGCCTCTGTCGGTGGCGGTTCGGTTGCTGATGCGGGCGCTGGTGCCTCTGTCGGCGGCGTTGGCGCTGGTGTCGGGGCCTCGGTTGGCGGGGGTTCTGTCGCGGGCGTTGGCGTGGGTGTCGGCAGCACCGGCGGGTCCAACAGCGGCGGCGGCACGACGACCGACAACAGCGGAACGACCGGCAGCACGACTGCCGCGGTATCGCGCAGTGTCAGCGGCGATGTGACCCGCGCCGCGGCCTCTGTCCCGATCACGGCGGCATTGGGCGCTACGGTCATGACCACCGACCGCGAAGTCGTCGGTATGATCGAAGACGTGCGCCCGTCGACGCAAGGCAAATTCGTGGCCACCATCCGGATGAACGTCGCCTTTGGCGCACAGCCGCGGACGATCCAGATCAAGATGCCGATGCTGAAAAGTGACACGGATATGATCCGTGTGGGCTTTACCAAGTCGGGCCTGTTGCGTCAGATCCAAAGCTGACACTGGACGCGACACCGCAAGCACAAAAAAAGCGCGCCTTGATCGGGCGCGCTTTCGTATCTTCGGGCGGGGCGAACTGCCCCCCGCGATCAACCTTTCAGGATCGAACGACCGGCGTATTCCGCTGTCACACCAAGCGATTCCTCGATGCGGATCAGCTGGTTGTATTTCGCCAACCGGTCGGACCGCGCGAGCGAGCCGGTCTTGATCTGACCGCAGTTCGTCGCAACAGCAAGATCCGCAATCGTCGCGTCTTCAGTCTCGCCCGAGCGGTGGGACATCACGTTGGTAAAGCCCGCACGATGCGCCATGTCGACCGCTTGCAGCGTCTCGGACAGGGTGCCGATCTGGTTGACCTTCACCAGCATGGAGTTGGCAGAACCCCGTTTGATGCCTTCGGCCAGACGTTCGGGGTTCGTCACGAACAGATCGTCGCCCACCAGCTGGATCTTGTCGCCAAGACGGTCGGTCAGCAGTTTCCAGCCATCCCAATCGTCTTCGGACATGCCATCTTCGATAGAGATGATGGGGTAATCGGCGCATAGGGCCGCCAGATAATCCACATTCTCGGCGCTGGTCAGGGTTTTCCCTTCTCCAGAAAGGACATAGCTGCCGTCCTTGAAGTATTCCGTTGCCGCGCAATCCAGCGCGAGGTAGATTTCCTCGCCCGGTTTGTAGCCTGCTTTTTCGATGGATTTCAGAATAAAATCAAGTGCATCGCGGGTGGAGCTGATGTTGGGTGCGAAGCCGCCTTCGTCGCCGATACCGGTGGACAGACCTGCGGCCGAAAGCTCTTTCTTCAGCGTGTGGAACACCTCGGAGCCCATGCGCACCGCGTCGCGGATATTCTCTGCCGCGACGGGCATGATCATGAATTCCTGAATGTCGATCGGGTTATCCGCGTGCTCGCCTCCGTTGATGATGTTCATCATCGGCACGGGTAGCATGCGCGCAGAGGTGCCGCCCACATAGCGGTAGAGCGGCTGCGAGCAATAATCAGCCGCGGCCTTCGCCGTCGCGAGGGAGACGCCCAGAATGGCATTGGCCCCCAGACGCGACTTGTTGTCGGTGCCGTCCAGCTCGATCATCGTGCCGTCAATCTCGACCTGCTCTGTCGCGTCGATGCCGACCAGCGCATCCGCGATCTCGCCATTGACCGAGGCGCAGGCTTCCAGAACGCCCTTGCCCATATAGCGCTTTTGGTCGCCATCGCGACGCTCTACCGCCTCATAGGCACCGGTGGATGCGCCAGAGGGAACGGCCGCGCGGCCCATGGTGCCGTCTTCAAGCGTCACATCGACTTCGACCGTGGGGTTGCCCCGGCTGTCAATGATTTCGCGGGCGTGGATGTCGATGATCGTGCTCATAAGGGGCTATCCTTTTGCAGATGACAATTGCGCAGCGGTTTAGCGCGCCGGGGGGAGGATGGAAAGTGTTCAGGCCTGTTCTTTGACCTTTCGCTCACGCCATACCGTATAGATGCCCGAGGCAACAATGATGGTTGCGCCAACATAGGTCAGCAGATCGGGGCGTTCGCCAAAGATCGTGATGCCCACAACCATCGCGAACAGCAGGCGCGCATAGCGGAACGGTGTGACAAAGCTGATTTCGCCGATACGCATGGCCGCGACGATGCCGTAATAGGCGACCATGCCGGTCGTCAGCGCGGCCCCCATGAACAGCCATTGCACCCCCGACATCGGCGCAAAAGCCGTGCCCGTGCCCAGCATGAAAAGCAGGCTTGCAGGGACCAACGCCAGAAACGCAAGAAACGACAGCTGGAACGTAGAGGTCGATTTCGGCACCCGCCGCGTCGCCAGATCGCGCAACGACAGCCCCAGCACCCCAAGCACCGCTAGCAGGGACAGCGCCTGAAAGCTGTCCATCCCGGGGCGGATCACCAGCAAGACGCCCAGCATACCAACCAAAATAGCGCTCCACCGGCGCCAGCCGACGGGATCGCCCAGAAACAGCGCCGCGCCTAGGGTCACCACCAGCGGTGTCGCCTGCAAGATGGCCGAGGCAGAAGAAATCGGTGTCAGCACAATGGCCGATACAAACCCCAAGGTGCCGACGATCTCGCCCAAGGCGCGCAGCAGGATCGGGCGGGTCAGCATCGCGCGATCCATCAAGGGCTCGCCCTTCATCACCACCATCGCACCATAGCAAAGCGCGCCACCGGTCCCGAGCATAAAGATAATCTGCCCGATCGGGATATCCGTCCCGATCAGCTTGATGAACATGTCCTCAATGGCAAAGCCCAACATCGACAGCACCATGATCAAAGCGCCGCGCAGATTGTCCATATCCTATTCCTTCATACAATCGTTCTAAAATTCCGTCAGTGGATGCATGTCCCTTTGTCGGGGGATGTGCAAGCCTCGCGGCGCATCCCGTGACGGGGCTGGTGGCGGAAGGGACCAACTGATAGCACAAGTGTATGAAATGGCCGCGCCCCCCGTCTGATACGCATACGACCGTTTTCACCGTCTGTATCGGCGCGGTGGGGGCCGGTATCGGCTGGCTGCTGAACGCGCCGATCTACATGCTGTTGGGGCCTGCGGTGCTGGTGTCGCTGGCCGGTCTGGCGGGCGCGCGCATGGGGGTGTCGCTGCCGCTGCGCAACATCTGCTTTGTCGTCATTGGCCTGTCGGTGGGGGCGGGGTTTGACCAGAATGCGGTCGATGCCATGCTGCGCTGGCCGCTGGCTTTTGTCGTGATGGCCGTGCTGGTCTGGGCGATGCTGGTGCTCAGCCGGTGGCTGCTGGCGCGGTTCTTTGGCTTTGACCGTCGTGCAGCACTGCTGGCTTCGGCCCCCGGACACCTCAGCTTTGTGCTGGCGATGGCGGCCGATGGCGGGGATAATGTGGTGCGTATCTCGACCACGCAGTCGGTGCGGCTGTTGTCGCTCACGCTGGTGGTGCCCTTTGTCGCGCTGGCGATGGGTGTTGATCTGGGCGGGTCCATCGTGCCCGACGGCCCCGTTATGGGCGGCGTGACATTGCTGGTGATGGCGGTGCTCTCCTTCGGGGCAGGGGTGCTTCTGGGGCGCATCCGGGTGCCCGCGCCGATGTTGATCGGGCCGATGCTGGTGTCATCGCTTGCGCATGTGACAGGGCTCGCCCCCGGTGTGCTGCCCCTGTGGCTGGTGATGCCCGCCTATGTGGTGCTCGGCGCCTTGATCGGCACGCGGTTCTCTGGCGTGCGGCTTGATGATCTGACCAAGGGGCTTGCCGCGGGGCTGGCTGTGACCTGCCTTGCCGTGGGGTTGGCCCTGCTGGGGGCGATCCCGGTCGCGATGGCGCTTGGCATGCCGCTGGCGCATATCCTGGTGGCCTTTGCGCCCGGTGGGTTCGAGACCATGATCGCCATGGGCAGCGTGCTGGGGATCAGCCCGGGTTTCGTCGCCGCCTGCCACATGATGCGCCTGTTCATCCTCAGCGCTGTGCTGCCCCTGATGCTGGCGCGGAGCACCCCGCGCTAGGCTATCTTTCACAGCACCGTTGACTTTGCCGCCCAAACAGCCCATCTGGGGCGCAAGCGATGCCTTCTGCCGCGTGAGCAGACCAGCCCTTGACCTGTCGACCTAAAATCGTCGCGTCTTATGAGAGCTGAACAAAAGGCCGCCGATGTTCCCAAAATCACGCGTGGGGCCAAGCGCAACAGACAGGGTGTTGGCACTAGGCTGCCCCCTGCGATCTGCTTTGCGTCCCTCGCGGTTTTCCTGCATCGACAGGGCCCGCGTGATTGCTATGGCGGGAAGGGGCTTTGCCCCGCATCCCGCGGAAAGACGACAAAACGATGAGCGATTTTGAAATGATGGGCCTGCCGCGCCGTCTGGTCAAAGCCTTGACCAACATGGGTATGACCGATCCGACCCCGATCCAGAAACAGGCGATCCCCCACGGGATGAATGGCCGCGACGTGATGGGGCTGGCACAGACCGGCACCGGCAAGACCGCCGCCTTCGGTATCCCGCTGGTGGCCCAGATGCTGGAACGCGAAGCCCGCCCCCAGCCGCGCACCGTGCGCGGGCTGGTGCTGGCCCCGACCCGCGAGCTGGCAAACCAGATCATGGAGAACCTCAAGGGGTTCTGCGAAGGCACCCAGCTGAAAACCATGATGATTGTCGGCGGCCAGTCCATCAACCCGCAGATCAAACGGATGGAGCGCGGCGTCGACCTGCTGGTGGCCACACCCGGGCGCTTGCTGGACCTGATGGACCGCCGCGCGGTGCTTTTGCACAAGACCACTTTCCTTGTGCTTGATGAAGCGGACCAGATGCTCGACATGGGCTTTATCCACGATCTGCGCAAGATTGCGGCGGTGCTGCCGAAAGAGCGTCAGACGATGCTCTTTTCGGCAACCATGCCGAAACTGATGAACGAGATCGCCAACAGCTACCTCAGCAGCCCGATCCGCATCGAAGTCTCGCCTCCGGGCAAGGCGGCGGACAAGATCACCCAAGAGGTGCATTTCATCGCCAAGGCGGAAAAGAAATCCCTGCTGATCGAACTGCTTGGCAAACACACCGAGGAACGCGCCCTGGTGTTCGGGCGGACCAAACACGGCTGTGAAAAGCTGATGAAAGATCTGGTCAAAGCCGGTTTCAAAGCGGCATCGATCCATGGCAACAAAAGCCAGGGTCAGCGGGACCGCGCCATCGAATCCTTCAAGAAAGGCGAGGTCACTGTGCTGGTGGCAACGGATGTCGCCGCCCGCGGTCTGGATATTCCCGACGTGAAGCACGTCTACAACTACGAGCTGCCCAATGTGCCCGACAATTATGTCCACCGTATCGGCCGGACCGCGCGCGCGGGCAAAGACGGGGCGGCGATCGCTTTCTGCGCGCCGGATGAGATGGGCGAGCTGAAAGATATCCAGAAGACGATGAAAATCTCGATCCCCGTGGCCTCCGGCCGTCCGTGGGAAGCGATTGACGAACCCGCCAAGCCAAAGGGTCGCGGGGGACGCGGTCGTGGTCGCGGTGGTCGCCCCGGTGGCGGTGGCGGCAACGGGGGCGGTGGCAATGGCGGCGGTGCGGGCAAACCCGCCGGTGCCGCGCGGCGTCGTCGCAAGCCAGCCGGGCAGCGCGCCGCATAAGCGCGCAGGTATCAACGCACGATCAAAAGGGGCACCGCCATCAGCGGTGCCCCTTTTTGTTACCTCTCTCTAAAGCGCCTTGGTCCGCGCTTCCAAATGGCTCTAAATCCTCGCCCGAAGGGCGAAACCGGCACCACCAGCCACCACGTGGTGGCTCAGCCCTATTCCGCGGGGTCTGCTGCCGCCTGCCGGTTGACCCGCGCCAGAAGCAGCATCAGCGCAAAGGCGAGTGTCGCCAGCGTCAGTACCGCGCCGATCAGCGGGGTGATCGTGCCGTTGAACATCAACCCGATGGGCGAAGCGAGCATGGCTGCCATCACCGTCGACACCGCCCCGATGACCGACGCCGCCATGCCGGCGATATGACCCAAAGGCTCCATCGCCAGCGCGTTGAGGTTGCCCATCACCAGCCCCACCTGAAAGAACAGCGACGCCTGCCACATCAGGAAAAAGACAAAGCCATAGGGCTCTGGCAGATCGCCCAAACCAAGACCCAGCATCAGGCCCGACAGTACGATCTGCAGCCCAAGCGCAAGGATCACGATCCGCTGCATCCCCAGCCGGACGACCAGCAGCGCGTTCAGCAAGCTCGACGTCCCCGAGATAAGCGCCGCGACGCCAAACCAGAAGGGGAAGCTCTCGGCGCGGTCATAGACTTGGTCGTAAATGGGTTGCACCAGCATCAGCGTCGAGAACAAGAACCCCATCACCAGCGTCTGCACCGTGATCGACAAACACACCATCGGGTTGCTGAAAATCTCTTTCACCGCGTTCCACAGCAGGCCGATCTGCAAAGGTCGACGCTTGGGCTTGGGCAGGGTTTCGGGCAGGCGGAGCATGGCCCAGACCACACAGGTTGCCGAGAAAACGATGAATGACAAGAATACGCCACGCCAATCGGACAGGGCGATGATCACAGCCCCCATCGCAGGGGCAAAGGCGGGCACGACGACAAAGATCATCATCACGAAAGACATGATCTTGGCCATCTGCCGGCCCGAATAAAGGTCGCGGATCACCGCAAGCGCCACAACCCGAGGGCCCGCAGCCCCCACGCCCTGCACGACCCGCGCGATCAGCATCACCTCAAGCGATTGGCTTAGCCACGCCACCACAGCCCCCGAGATATAGATCGCAGACCCGAGGTAGATGATATTCTTGCGCCCGAAAGCGTCCGACAGCGGGCCGGTGACAAAAGTGCCCATCCCCATCCCCAGAATAAAGGCGGTCACAATCAGCGGGACTTTGGTCATATCCAAGGGCGACAGCTCTGCGCCGATCTCGGGCAGGGCAGGCAGCATTGCATCGGTCGAGAAAGCAATGATTGCAAACATCATCGCAATCAGCGCCACAAACTCGGGGCGGCTCATGTTGATGTCGGGGCGGTCGTCGGTCATCCATCGGCTCCATCGTGACGGTGGGCCGCAGGGCGCAGCCTATGGTGTTCATAAGGCTGCCTTACAGATAGTGCAATCGGCGTCGCGCCGTCAGCTGGCTCGGGCGCGCTGGCGCGGCTCTGTCTCGCGGGTGGTCACCGGCAAACGCAATACCTGAACGATCTCGTCTAGTCCCGACACCGGCAGGGGAAGATGCGCGGGCAGGGCCAATACCGAGACGTTGTAATTCACGATATCGCTGCGCACCTGATCCCATGTCTCAAGCGGAATGACCCGCGAGACATAGCGGCACCGCTCCAGCACCGCACGGCGGGCGGCAAAGCCGAGATGCGCCGGACGCCCCGCTCGTTGACAGAACTGTTCGCTCTGGCAGCCGACGACCAGATCGCTGCCCATACGGGCCAACTGCCGTAGCCAGTCGGCGTGACCGGTGTGGAATCCGTCGAACCCGCCATAGGTCAGGATCGTCCGCGTCATTGGCGTGGAGGGTGTGAAGCTGGACGGGCGCGCCGCCGGTGTCACCACCGTCGCCCGCCCGCGTCCCATAAAGGGAAAGGGGATATCGTATTTCATGCTGCCCGCTCGATCTGGATAGGGGTCTTTGCCCCTTTATCTGATTGATTCTAGGCGGGTTTCAGCACAAAGGCAAAGCCTTTCTGCCGCATATTGCCAGTGCGGGCGCGTGGCCTCAGCCTTCGTTGCGCAGCTCGGCCAGTACTTTCTTCCAAAGCTCGGGCGGCTGCGCGCCCGGCACCGCATGACGCCCGCCCACAATAAAGGTCGGGACGGAGTTGATGCCCATCTCGCGGCTGTGCGCGTCGCGTTTGCGGATGTCTTCCATATCCTCATCCGTCGCCAATAGACGCGTCACAACAGATGCATCCATCTCGATCCCGTCGGCAATATCGGCGAGCACCTCGGCATCGCCAATATCGCGCGCATCAACAAAATAGGCTTTGAACAACGCCGATACCGCAGCGGTTTGGCGCCCTTCGATCCCGGCCCAGTGGATCAACCGATGGGCGTTCAGCGTGTTGGGGGTGCGCTGCATCGCCTCGAAGTTGATCTTGAGACCGGCTTTCTCGGCATGTTCCACCACAGGGGCATAGGCCCGCACCGCACCTTCCTTGCCGCCGAATTTGCCTTCCAGATAGGCACGGCGGTCCATCCCTTCGGCAGGCATGTCGGGGTTCAGCTGGAACGGGTGCCATTCGATCGCGAAAGGGTGGTCCGGCTCGCTTTCCAGTGCGCGGTCCAGATGGGCCTTGCCGATATAGCACCAAGGGCAAATCGGGTCGGACATGATATCAAGCTTGATCGTCTGGGTCATCGTTGTGCCTCATAGGCTGCACGCAAGGACCGGCGCAGCAGTTTGCCATTCGCGCCCATCGGCAGCTCTGGCAGGTGGATGAAAAGGCGCGGCTGCTTGTAGCGCGCCATGTTGTCTTGTGCATAAAGCGCCAGCGCGGCCTCGTCCAGCGGGCTATCGGCGGTATAGAAGGCCGCGATCACGGTCACGTCGGGTTTAACCTCGACCTCCGCCGCGCCGACAGCATGGACGCCGGGGAATTTGGCGAGGGTTTGTTCCACCTCGATCGGCGAGACGCGGAACCCGCCTGCGTTCATCATATCGTCATTGCGCCCCAGATAGGTGATCTGCCCATCCGTCCCCATGACGCCCTGATCGCCGGTCAGGAACCAGTCACCCTGATATTTCTGGGCCGTTTGATCCGGCGCGCCAAGATAGCCAAGCATCAGCCCCGGGTCGCTCTTGTGGATCGCGATGGTGCCCTCTTGGCCGATCTCTACCGGGCCTTCCGTCCCGATCAACGCGATGCGCCGCCCGTCCTGAGGCTGGCCCAATGTGCCGGCCCGCGCCGGACGGGCGGGAGAGGCGGAGAGAAAGGTCGAACACTCCGACATACCGTAGGCCTCGAAGATCGGCGTGCCGCTGGCAGCCTGCCATGCGCGGGCAACGGCCGAGGGAAGCTTTTCCCCCGCGCTCAACCCGTGGCGCAGGCTTGGCACGTTGATCCGGTCGTGGTGTTTCAGAATCTGACGGTACACCCCCGGAGCGGCTGCAAAAAGACTCGCCTCATGCCGCGCCATCAAGGCAGGTAAATCCGCAGGCACCACGCCCGCAGCCGGGATCAAGGCGGTGGCACCGGCGGTCCAAGGGTCCATGAGGCCGGTCCCCAGCGTATAGGTCCAATTGAACGCGCCTGCATGCATGACCCGATCCTCGGGCTTCAGATCATACCAGCCGCGCACCATCATCTGCCGTGCCCAGATGGCGCGATGTGCGTGCATCACCGCGCTCGGCCGGCCCGACGTGCCAGAGGTATAGATGATATAGCCCAGCCGGTCGGGGTCTCCCATATGCCAGGGGGCCGCGGGCAAATCGCGCATGGACCTGAGCTGGGCCAGATCCACGGTGGTGTCATTCGGCGGGCAGGGCACGGCGGGATCGCGCAAGACCGCCTTGGGCGCGAGGGTGGCGATGATCGCGGCAACCTCCGGCTCTGTCAACGCGGCGGCGGTGGGGACAGGCACCAAGCCTGCGGCCAGCGCGCCCAGATAGGCCAGCGGGAAATTCACAGTATTGCCAAGGCGCATCAGCACGATGTCCCCCGGGCGCAGCCCGATGCCCAGCAACCCCGTCGCGGTGCCGCGCACGGCGGCCTCAAGCTGGTCGAAACGCCACGCCTCAACGCGATCGGGCCCGACAATGGCAAGCGCGGTCTTGTCGCCCAGATCGGCGGCGCGGCCCAGGACATGGGCGGCAAGATTGAACGGGGCGGGGCAAGGCGCAAAGCCGGTGGACGCAGAGACGGACAGCATGCGCAATCGCTACCCCGCGCGCAGCAGCGTTGCAAGCGCTCCGGCGCGGCGCTATAGCCAGAGCATGACGCAAGACGGCCCGAAATCCATGATCCAGATCGCCCGCGAAAGCGGCGAGACGGAAACCGCCCCGCCTGTTGATCTGGGCGCGCGCGTGCGCGAGTTGCGCAAAGCGCGCAACTGGACGCTGGAGCAAGCCGCCAATCAGGCCGGATTGGCCCGTTCCACGCTCAGCAAGATCGAGAACGGCCAGATGTCGCCCACCTATGAGGCGCTGAAAAAGCTCGCCGTGGGGTTGGAAATCTCGGTGCCACAGCTCTTCACGCCCCCCTCGGCGGGGCAGATAAACGGGCGGATGGCGGTCACCAAATCGGGCGAGGGGGCGGCCAAGGCGACGACCACCTACGAGCACATGATGCTGGCCGATACGCTGCGCAAAAAGCAGATGCTGCCCTACCGCGCGCGTATCCGTGCCCGCCGGATGGATGAGTTCGACGGCTGGGTGCGCCACGACGGGGAGGAGTTCCTTTACGTGCTGACCGGCGTCATCACCCTATACACCGAATTCTACGAACCCGTCGAAATGCGCCGCGGCGACAGCGCCTATTATGATGCGACGATGGGGCATAACGTCGTCTCTATCAGCGATGAGGACGCCACCATCCTTTGGGTCACATCGCTCACCTAACCGACGGGCCCGCGCTTCATTTTGCCAAATAAACTCTCCCCGAAGGGCCGCTACGCCGCAGGCACCGCCGCCTGATACCTACACGCGTCGCTTACTGGGCCGGTTCAATCCACCAGACCTCGGGCATATAATTCGGCCCGTCGCCATACAGCGGCACGTGGGAGGGGTATTTCAACGCTGCGACATGGGCGATGCGGTCTTCGGTGAACTGCCAGAACGGGATGACATAGCGCCCGGCGGTCAGCACGCGATCCAGCGCGCGGGTGGCGGCGGTGAAATCCTCGGCGCTGCTGGCCCCGACCATCGTATCGATCATCGCGTCAATGGCAGGGGATTTCACCCCCATCAGGTTGCGGCTGCCTTCCTGATCGGCTGCCTCCGACCCCCAGTAATAGCGTTGTTCGTTGCCCGGGCTCAGCGAGAGGGCGCGGCGGAAGATGGCCATGTCAAAGTCGAAGGCCGCGTTACGCGCGACGAATTGCGCATCATCCACAGCGTCCACGCGCGCGGTGATGCCCAGACGGGCCAGCGCCTGGATATAAAGCTCGGCAATGGCGATATTCTCGCTGCTGCCTTTGGACAGCAGGATGTTGAACGACAAGGGTTGCCCGTCAGGCCCCCGCATGGTGCCGCCGTCGGCGCTGAATCCCGCGTCGGCCAACGCGCCCATGGCACGGCGGATGCCCGCGCGGTTGCGGGCGGATCCGTCGGACACGGGCAGCGCATAGCCGTCAAGCGCGCCGGCAGGCAGGTCATCAGCAAAGGGGGTCAACAACTCGGCCACGCGGCCGGTGGCGGGGCCGTCTTGCATCGCCAGCGGAGAGTTCGAGAAATAAGAGGTAATGCGCGGTTGCGCCCCGCCGGTCAGCGTCTCGTTGATATACTCAAAGTTAAAGGCCGCGATCAGCGCCTCACGCACACGGATGTCGTCAAAGGGCGCGCGGCGGGTGTTCATGACCAATCCGGTCATGCCCGAGGGTTTGCTATGGGCGAAGGTGGATTTGACCACATCACCGCGCTGCACGGCGGGGAAGTCATATTGCGTCGCCCAGCTTTCGGCGTTGAATTCGCGCAGCGCGGAAATCTCTCCGGCCTTGAACGCCTCGAACAACACATTCGCGTCGCCATAAAAGTCGAGCTTTATCTCGTCGATGTTATGGGTGCCTTTGCGAAACGGCACATCCTTGCCCCAGTAGTTAGGGTTGCGCGTCAGGGTGACCTGTTTGCCCGCCTTATAATCGCTGACCACATAGGGGCCGGAGCCGAGCGGTATCTCCGCCAACGGGGCGTTGGCGAAATCGCGGCCCTCCCATTGCGCCTTGCTCAGGATCGGGCGCATCCCTGCCAGCAGGGCCAGCTCTCGGTTGTCGGTGTTGAACACCATTTTGACGCTGCGTGGACCGGTCTGGGCGATGCTGTCGATCTGGGCATAAAGCCCGTGGTAGCGCGGGTGCCCCTTTGTGCCGAGCATGTCGTAGCTAAAGATCACATCTTCGGGGGTGACCGGACTGCCATCAGAGAAGCGCGCGTCGGGTCGCAGGGTGAATTCGACCCAGGACCGGTCCTCCGGGACCTCAATCGATTCGGCCAAAAGCCCGTAAAGCGCGAAAGGTTCATCCCACGAACGGCCCATCAGGCTTTCATGGGTAAAGAACGGCAACTGCCACGGAGAGGTGCCCTTGCGCACGAAGGGATTGAGGCTGTCAAACCCGCCGGTGTTGCCCAGAACGATCGCACCGCCTTGGGGTGCGTCCGGGTTGGCATAGGGCAGCGACACAAAATCAGGTGGGAGAGCAGGGTCCCCATACATAGATATACCATGTGCGGGCTCGGCGCGGGCGAATCCACTGAGAAGAATCAGTGAAGAAACAGCTGCAACTGCCCGACAGCTTTGGAAAAATTTAAACGCCATTTTAGCAACAATCCCGCTCTGCCCTTGTTTTATTAGCGTATTCCTTAGCGATGCGGCGGCTACAGTTCAAACTTTAAGCTTGGATTACGGCGGCGAATTGCGTATAACGAACTCACTGCTCGATAGGTTTCTTGCCTGTATGAAACCTGCCTCAATAACTTAACGTCCGCTTCGTGCGGACGTTTTTTTTTGCCCGTGATCCGGCATATGTCCGGGCAGCAGGGGCATTCCGCCGGGGTGCGGAATTAGCCGTTTCCATTCGTTTCGCAGCCCGCCATGATGCACCTGCAGAAACGCTAGGAGATTTTCATGGCTTACAGCATCGATCTTTCAGGAAAAACAGCAGTCATCACGGGGTCCAATTCCGGTATCGGGCTTGGCATCGCTTGGGCATTGGCGCGGGCGGGGGCGGATGTTGTGCTGAACTCCTTTACCGACCGCGACGAAGACCACGCTATTGCGAAAGACATCGCCAACGAAACCGGCGTAACCGCGCGCTATATCAAGGCGGATATGTCGAAAGCCGAAGAATGCCGCCAGTTGATCACCGATGCAGGGCGCTGCGATATTCTGGTGAACAACGCGGGCATCCAGCATGTCGCGCCGATCCCCAGCTTCCCGACCGAGAAATGGGACGCGATCATCGCCATCAACCTCAGCTCTGCGTTTCATACCACCGCGGTGGCTCTGCCAATGATGCGCGAGGCGGGCTGGGGCCGCGTGATCAACGTCGCTTCGGCCCACGGGCTGACGGCCTCGCCCTATAAATCCGCCTATATTGCGGCCAAGCACGGGATCGTCGGGCTGTCCAAAACCACCGCGCTGGAAACGGCCGAAGACCCGATCACCTGCAATGCCATCTGTCCGGGATATGTGTTGACCGATATCGTGGAAAAGCAGATCCCCGACACGATGAAAGAATACGACATGTCGCGCGAAGAGGTGATCAAGAACGTCATGCTCAAGCGCCAACCGTCGAAAGAATTCGCCACGGTCGAACAACTGGGCGGCACCGCGACCTTCCTGTGTTCCGAGGCAGGGGACCAGATCACCGGTACAACGATCAGCGTCGATGGTGGCTGGACCGCCCTGTAATATAGCACGCGCGCGCGGGATTCCTCGCGCGCGCCGATTGGCGGAGCGTCTAGATGCAGAAAAAACAGATCAACCTTGCCCTACAGGGCGGCGGCGCGCATGGGGCCTATACCTGGGGCGTGCTTGACCGGCTACTGGAAGAGCCAGAGCTTGAGATCAGCGGCATTTCCGGCACATCGGCTGGCGCGCTGAACGGCGCTGCGTTGAAGGCGGGGCTGATCAAGGGCGGGCATCAGGCCGCGCGCGATAATCTGGATTGGCTGTGGGACAGGGTCGCCGGTGTCGGGAACCTGCATCTGAACGGCTGGATGGCCCCCTTTGGCGTCGGTGCGCTTAGTCAGGCGATGGCCTATAGCTGGCCGGTCATGCTCAGCACGGCGATGACGCAGATCGTGTCGCCCTATGTCTACGGCCCGCTCTATCGCAACCCGCTGCGCGATATCGTCGAGACGTTTGATTACGAACATATCTGCGAGGCGGCGGGACCACGGCTGTTTGTCAGCGCGACCAAAGTGCGCGACGGCAAGATCCGCGTCTTCGAGAAAGAAGAGATCACGCCGGATGCGATCCTCGCCTCGGCCTGTCTGCCGACGCTGTTTCAGGCGATCGAGATGGAGGATCCGAAATCGGGCCGGCGCGAGGCGTTCTGGGACGGGGGCTATACCGGCAATCCGGCGCTTTTCCCGCTGTATTCCTCGGACCTGCCGGGGGACATCGTCATCATCAATATCAACCCGCTTGAACGGGACGAACTGCCCACCACGCCGCAGATGATCCACAATCGAGTGAATGAAATCAGCTTTAATTCCAGCTTGTTACGTGAACTTCGTGCGATCCACTTTGTGCAGAACCTGCTGGATCAGGGACGTGTCGAGGAAGGTCAGATGCAGCGGTTGCGGATTCACATGATCGCTGACGACGATCTGATGTCGCAGCTGTCCACCGCTACCAAAAGCGTGCCGAACGGGGCGGTGATCACCGCGCTTAAATCCGCGGGCCGCACCTCGGCCGAGCGGTTTCTGCAAACGGATATCGACAGTATAGGCAAACGCAGTTCAGTCGATCTGCGCAAGATGTTCAGCTAGGGGAAATGCGGTCGGGCCGCGGGGTCGCGGATGGGTCCACAGGCACCGGTTTCTTTGGCGGATAGACCAGCCCGGCAGAGATCACCAGCTTGGCCGCGTCCTCGACCGACATGTCGAGCTCGGTCACATCCTTTTGCGGCACGAACAACAAAAAGCCCGAGGTGGGGTTGGGCGTGGTCGGCACAAACACCCCCACAAGGTTCGATCCTTCACCCCCTGCTGCGGCGACCTCTCCCTTTGCGGGGATAGAGATAAAACCAAGCGCCCACATACCTTTACGCGGGTATTCTATCATGCAGGCGGTTTCAAAGCTGCGCTCTGACTGGGCGAAAATCGTCTCCGAAATCTGCTTGATGCCGGAATAGATGGTCCGCACCACAGGTGTACGCTCTACCAGACTTTCGGCGAAACGGATGAACGACCGGCCGATGATGCCCTTGGCCAGCCAACCTACGATGACCGTAAACAGCAAGAAGATGATCACACCGATGCCGCGCACGTTGATCTGGGCAGACGGGTCCAACCCGAAATACGTCTGGATCAGCCGATCAGGGTGATAGGCCAGCGGCACCATCGGCAGCACGATCCCGTCGATCCAGCCGATCACGGTCCAGATCAGCCAGATCGTGAGGCCGACCGGCGCAATCACCACCAGCCCCGTCAGGAACGAAGCCCTGATCCGCGCGAACAAAGTCCGGCGCGGTGCGGGAGGAAGGGGCGGCGTAAACGGTGTGTTCATGAATGAAGGTTATCCCACTGCAGCAATGCGTTAGAGCTAGGGCGTTTCACGCGTTGCTACAATGGAGGACGCATAATAATTAAGCTTTATGCGTCTTTTGACATAAGTGCAGCCGCAATTTTGGACGCAAAACGGGCGTTGTTGCGCACCAATGCGATGTTCGCGGTCAGCGACCGGCCTTCGGTCAGTTCGAAGATGCGCTGCAACAGATAGGGGGTCACGGCCTTACCGCTGATGCCGTGGGTATTGGCATCGGCTTGGGCGGCCTTGATGATCGGTGCCAGATCAGCGGCGGCGATTTCATCCTCTTTCGGGATCGGGTTGGCGACCAGCTGCCCCCCGGGCAAACCCATATGACCGCGCATTTTATGGGCGGCGGCGATATCTGCCGCGTTATCCATGCGCAGGGGCGATTTCAGCGGGGAGGTGCTGCTCCAGAACGCGGGGAAGCTGTCTTGGCCGACGGTGATCACCGGCACACCTTGTGTTTCCAGCACCTCGAGCGTTTTGGCCACATCCAGAATGGCCTTGGCCCCCGCGGCGACAACGGTCACCGGCGTTTGGGCAAGCTCCATCAGGTCGGCAGAGATATCAAAGCTGTCTTCTGCGCCCTTATGCACGCCGCCGATACCGCCGGTGGCGAAAACCGCGATCTCGGCCAGATGGGCGGCGATCATTGTCGCGGCAACCGTGGTGGCACCGGTGCCGCCCGTGGCGATGCAGGCCGCCATATCGGCGCGCGACAGTTTCGCGACATTCTTGGCCTGCGCCAATGCCGTCAGCTCGTCGTCCTCAAGCCCGATGTGCAACCGCCCGTCGATCACAGCGATGGTGGCGGGGATGGCACCGGCCTCACGCACATCCGCCTCGACCTGACGCGCGACCTCGAGGTTTTGCGGATAGGGCATCCCGTGGGTGATGATCGTGCTTTCCAGCGCAACAACGGGGGTGCCATTCGCATGGGCTTTGGCGACTTCAGCAGAGCGGTGCAGGGGAATCATATTTTGGTCTCTCCAGAAACATATTGGGCAGCGGCACTAAGCGCTTGGGTCAGGGCCGCGTCTGGTGCCGCCCCTTTGATTTCAGCCGCGATATGGGCAGCCATGAACGTATCACCGGCACCGGTGACGCGGGTAACAGAGACGGGGGGTGGGTTCTGGGTGATCAGACCGCTTGGCGCACCCACCGTCGCGGGATTGCCGCCATCGGTGACCACCGCGCGAACCGCACCGCGCGACAGCAGCGCCGTGGCCGCATCGCGCGAATTGTCGAATGTCGCCTGACACAGCAGACCCGCTTCTTCGAGGTTGACGTAAAGCGTGCCGCGTTCCGCCTGCAAAAACGGTGTGAGCCGTTGCGCCTTGCCCGGCGACGCAGGAGCGACGCGCAGATCGGCATGCTCAAGCAGCGGGCTACGGGCCATTTGCGACAGCAGGTCCAGCGTCAGGTTGCCATCCAGCGCCACGGCCCCGCGGTAGGGGGTGGGCAGCGATCCGTCTTCGAACGGGCGCAAGATCTTGTCGCCCGCTGCCTCCAGCGAATGCGCATCGGCAATGGCGGCGATCAGGCCGTTGGTGCCCTCGACCGCCATATAGCGGTCCGTGGGCAGATCATCCGAGCGGTACACATGATCCGTATGCAGCCCGCGCAGCTTGCACGCGGCGATCAGCTCGTCCCCTTCGGGGTCGCGGCCGACGGCGCTGATGAGAGCGGGGGACAGCCCAAAGCGGGCCAGCGCCATCGCGATATTCAGCGCAACGCCACCGGGCAGACGCGAGATGCGACCGGGCATATCAGAGCCTTGCCGCATGACCGTATCGCCACGGCCGATAATGTCCCAAAGCACGGAACCGATGCAGAGAATGTCAGGTGTATGTGTCATGCCGCCGGTATGGCCCAACCGATATGGCGGGCGCAAGGCGCGGCGGCGCGAAAAGGCCTATTCCGGCACGGCAAATGTCAGCGATGCCCAAAGGCTCTCCCATTGGGGGCTGGTGGGGGTGGTTTCCACGTCCGGGGCAGGGCGCAGCACCACGGCATCCACCAGATAGGTCATCCCCGCGGTAACCGGAAATTGGACGTGCCCCGCGTCATCCGTCCGGTATTTGGTCACGGTGACGTTCTTGTCTGCGTCGCGTTCATAGACTTCAACCTGCACATCGCGGCGCGGCTCTTGCTGGTAGGTCAACGCGACCTCCATCTGCTGATCCGCCGCAAGCGTGTAGGGGTTGGTGAGCGCGACAAGTTCGGTTTCAAGCCCCAAGGCTTTGTCTTCACCTTGTCCGTCGCCGACAGCGATCAGCGCCTTGGAATAGCGGCTATAGCGTTCGCGCACCTTGTCTTGGGGGTAGCCCTTCGAGCGGTGCTCGGCCAATGCCTGCATGAAATCCTTATGCACGGTAAATCCGACGAATGTTTGCCAGTCTTTATAGGTCAGCATTGTCGCCTTGGACTGATGCGCGACGATTGCCAGCCCGTCCTGATCCGGCGCGGTCATCTTCAGCGCCGGGATATCGCCCATGCGCGCTGAGACCGGTGTGGTTTCCCCGTCAAAAGTCACGTCAAACCGTTCGGTGCTGTTCGGGAAATAGGCGAGGCGTGTGCCCTCAAACAACTCACCGTTGCGGATGTCGGTTGTTATTTCGGTGCCGGTCTGTACTTGATACGCGGGCGCGTCCAACCAGAATTCATGCGCAGTTACAGCCGAAGTTGGTAATAAGAATGATAGTACGAGTACGAAACGGGACAGAAACATGATAACAACCTTTTATAAACTGATACTCAAGCTGGCCTATGCGCTGGTTTTGTCAAGTGGGATGGCAGGGCTCGCGCAGGCGCATGAAGTCGTGCCGACCATCGCCGACGTGCAAAGCAGCGACGGTCAGGTCACGCTTGATCTGCGCGTGAACCTAGAGGCGCTGATGTCCGGCATTGATCTGGACGCGGTGGCCGATACGAATGATGCCGAAAATGCCAGCGATTACGACAGCTTGCGTGCCTTGCCCGCAGATGAGGTCGCGGCCCGTGCGCCGGAATTGCTGGCCCAGTGGAACACGCTACCGCTGCTGCGCGCCGATGGGGAGCCTGTCGCGCTGGAGGCAGTGGCGCTGACGCTTCCCGAAGACGTGAACCCAGAGCTGCCCCGTATCGCCGAATGGTCGCTGCAAGGCACGGTGCCGCAAGACACGCGCGGGCTGGTGGTGTCATGGCCCGATGGGTCGGGCGCGCTGGTCCTGCGCCAACAAGGCGTCGAAAATCCCTATACTGGTTATCTGGACGGTGGCGCGGAAAGCCCCGAAATTTTGCTTGCGGGCGGCGGACAGCAATCCGCGGGGGAGGCGTTTGCCAGCTATATTCCCGTCGGGTTTGACCACATCCTGCCCAAGGGGCTGGATCATATCCTGTTCGTGCTGGGCCTATTTTTCCTGTCGACACATCTGCGCCCGCTGATCTGGCAGGTTACGGCGTTTACGGCAGCGCATACGGTGACATTGGCGCTTGGCGCGCTTGGCTGGGTGACTGTCCCCGGTAGCATTGTCGAGCCGTTGATCGCCGCCTCTATCGTCTATGTCGCGGTCGAGAATATCTTTCTTGCAGGGCTCAGCCCGTGGAGACCGCTGGTGATCTTTGGCTTCGGTCTGTTGCACGGGCTTGGTTTTGCGTCGGTGCTGGGGGAATTCGGCTTGCCGCAAGACCAGTTCATTCCTGCGCTCATCGGGTTCAACATCGGGGTAGAGATCGGGCAGCTCACCGTGATTGCCGTCATGTTCCTGTGTGTCTGGCAAGCGCTGCGGGTGATGCGCGGGCAGGGTGACCCGCGTGCGGCCAAGGGGCTTTATGTGGCGCTGACGGTGATTGCGCTGGCGCTGTGCATCGTGCCGATGCCCGCCGTGGCCGCGCTGCTGGAGGCACCGGTGCCGGTGTTCCTGATCCCGCTGGCGCTGGTCTTTACCGGGTGTTTCCTGTCAGTGCAGTTCCGTCAGGTCGCGGCACCCTACCGTCGCTTTGTCGCCATACCGGCGTCGGTCGCAATTGCGGTCATCGGGGCCTATTGGTTCGTAGAGCGGGTGTTCCTGTAACACCCGCCCTGCGCGGTTACTTCATCGCGGCAATCAGATCGGCGAGCGCCTGCTGGGGTGTTTCGCTGGTCCAGATTTCATCCCCGATGCCGAAAAAGTCGGTAACGGGGGTGAGCGCGCGGATCAGATCTGTGTTGAGCCCGCCTTCGGCGACGACCGGCACTTCGATCACTTCGGACCACCATTGGAACAGGTCTTGTTCTGCGTGGGTGCCATCGTCCAGCAGGGACGCGTTCACCGGACCAAAGCTGATGTAATCCGCACCCGCTTCGCCTGCGGCCATGCCGTCGTGACGCGAGCCGTTGCAAAAGCTGCCGACAATGGCGTCATCGCCCAAGGTCTTGCGTGCATGACGCACGGAGCGTGCCGCATCCGACAGATGCACGCCATCAAGCCCCAACCGTTCCGCCAGCAAAGTGTGATCCGCAATCACCAGCGCAATGTCACGCGCGTCGGTGACGCCCCGCAGCGCATCCGCCGCGCGCATCACGCGATCTTCGTCGCGGGTGCTGAGCGCCAGACGCACGCAGGCCACATCATGCGCATCCAGCACACGCGCCAGCTGGTCGGGAAAGCTGGAGAGTTCAAGCTCGGGCGGGGTAATCAGGTAAAGCTGCGGCTGTTCGGGCGTATCCATGGCTTGCTGTCCTTTGCGTTATTGCGCGTCAATTAGCGGATCACGCGGGGAAAGAAAAACTTTTATGCCTTCGGCGAGGATTTTTTCCCATTTGGAAGGCGGATGCAGCGCCCCGTCGTTCTTGCGAGGTGCGCGCCGCACGCGTATGAGGTGCCCATGAATGATACAGTAGAACACCCGCAGATCCCGGCCTTTGTGCTTGTGCGCCCGCAGATGGGCGAAAACATCGGTGCCGCCGCTCGCGCCATGTGGAACTTTGGCCTTGATCGCATGCGCATTGTCGCGCCGCGTGACGGCTGGCCGAACCCTTCGGCCGTTGCCATGGCATCTGGTGCGGGGCGGTTGCTGGATGAGGCGGTGATCTATGATGATCTGGCCGGTGCTGTGGGCGACGCTGCCTTCGTTTTTGCCACCACGGCGCGCGATCGTGATCTGACCAAGCCAGTTTATAGTCCTGAAGCGGCTATGGCCAAAGCCGCGCAGATGATCCGCGAGGGCCGCCGTGTGTCGGTGCTGTTCGGGCCAGAACGGGCAGGGCTTGAGAATGATGATATCAGCCGCGCGAATGCGATTGTCTCGGTCCCGGTAAACCCTGCCTTTGCCTCGCTTAACCTTGCGCAATGTGTGTTGCTGATGGGCTATGAGTGGATGCGCGCGCAAGGAGATGTTGTGGCCGAGCAGGTCGAGATGGCGGGCACCGACTGGGCGGACAACAGCGAGATTGAACATCTCGCACGGCATTTCGAGGACCGTCTGGACACCGCCGGCTTTTTCTATCCCGAGCACAAGGCCGCCAGCATGAAGATCAACCTGCGCAACATGTGGTCGCGCCTGCCGCTGACCCGTGCCGACGTGCAGACCTTGCACGGCACCCTGCGACAGATGGTACGTTGGAAAGAGCGCGGCTAGACCTTTGTGCGCTTGTGTCCTACTTCTGCACAAACCCTAGCAGACGAGAGGCACCATGGCCGAAAAACGAAAGCTGTTCGAGGACGTAGGCGAGGCGCAGGCCACGCGCCCCGTGGCACAGGCTGGCGGCATTGACCGCGGGCGGGGTGGGGCACGCCGTGGCATCCGTATCTGGCTGTTCATCCTATTCGCATTGGTCTTTGTGATGATCGCCGTGGGCGGTCTGACCCGATTGACCGACAGTGGCCTGAGCATCACCGAATGGAAGCCCTTTACCGGAGCCATGCCGCCGATGAACGAGGCGGACTGGCAGTCGGAATTCGCCAAATACCAAGAGATTGACGAGTTTCAGGTCCAGAACTCCTGGATGGAACTGTCTGATTTCAAAGCAATCTACTGGTGGGAATGGGGTCATCGGCAGTTGGGCCGGGTGATTGGTCTGGTCTGGGCTGTCGGGTTCTTGTGGTTTCTCTTGCGTCGCCAGATCCCCGTTGGTTGGTCCGGGCGTTTGCTTGTGTTGGGCGGTCTTGGCGGTCTGCAGGGTGCGATCGGCTGGTGGATGGTGTCGTCGGGCGTCACCACCGGAGAGGCGGTTCTGGATGTCGCCAGCTACCGTTTGGCCACGCATCTGGGGCTTGCCTTTGTCATCCTTGGGTTCATCACCTGGTATGCGTTGCTCTTGGGCCGAAGCGAGCGTGACC
Source organism: Sulfitobacter sp. SBS6 (assembly GCF_048285585.1). Lineage (NCBI taxonomy): Bacteria > Pseudomonadati > Pseudomonadota > Alphaproteobacteria > Rhodobacterales > Roseobacteraceae > Sulfitobacter > Sulfitobacter sp. SBS6. Next base: position 62,349 of record NZ_JBLWBA010000005.1, read on the forward strand.
TGATGCAGGCGCGACGCGCCAAGGAGGCGAAGCTTTTCGGCATGTCCACGGGCCTGTTGCATTTTGCCTTCCTGCAGATCCTGTTGGGCGCGCTGGTCGCGGGGATCGATGCGGGGCGGTTCTTTGTCGATTGGCCGCTGATGCAGGGGCAGTTCTTTCCGCCTGACGCCTTCAGCATCACGCCGGTCTGGCGCAACTTCTTTGAAAACCCCGGGCTGGTGCAGTTCATGCACCGCATGGCGGGCTATCTGCTGTTTGCCTTCGCTATCGTGGTCTGGCTGCGGGGCCGTAAGTCGGCGCATCCCAATACGCGCAAAGCGTTTAACCTGATGATGATCGCGATGCTGGGGCAGATTGCCTTGGGCATTGTGACCGTGATCAACGCCGCACCGGTACATATCGCGATCTTCCATCAGGTGCTTGCCGTGGTGCTGTGGGTGCTGATCCTGCGCGCCCGCTTCCTGAGCGCCTATCCCATTCCGACATCTGTACGAGGTAAATCCTGATGAGTGCTTTTGATGAGCTGATGGCGTTCCAGCGCGAAACCGAGGCGCTGGCACAGGTCGCGGGCCGGTTGGGTTGGGATCAGGAGACCGTCATGCCACGCGGGGCCGCCCCGCAGCGTGGTGAGGAGATGGCGGCAATGGAAGGCGTGCTTCATGCGCGCCGTGTTGATCCGCGCATTCCCGAGTGGCTGGACAGGATCGACGAGGCGGCGCTGAACCCCGTCGGACAAGCCCAGCTGCGTGACATCCGTCGTAGTCACGCGCGCAGCTCTAAAGTGCCGGCAGCCCTTGCCGCGCGCATCGCGCGGGTCACCTCGGAAGCGCAGGGCATCTGGGCCGAGGCGCGCGCCGCCGATGATGTCGCGGCCTTTGCGCCAACCTTGGCCGAGGTGATCGCGTTGAAGCGCGAAGAGGGGCAGGCGCTGGCTGCTGGCGGCGATGTCTATGACGCGATGCTGGATGACTATGAACCCGGTGCGCGCGCTGCCGAGCTGGAGGCGATGTTCGGCGCATTGCGCCCCGAGCTGACGCGCCTGCGCGAAGCCGTGCGCGCCGCCGAAGCACCGCCGGTGCTAGAGGGCCGCTTTGACGCGGAGACCCAGATGAAGCTGACACGTCAGCTCGCCACCACCTTCGGCTATGATATGTCCATGGGGCGTGTCGACAAGGCCGTGCATCCGTTCTCAAGCGGGTCCGGGCTTGATGTGCGGATCACCACACGCACCAACGAGCTGGACCCGTTCAACTGTTTCTATTCCACCATCCACGAGGTCGGGCATGCCTGCTACGAGCAGGGCATCGACAAGGACTACCTTTTGACGCCGCTTGGGGCGGGGGTGTCTATGGGGGTCCACGAAAGTCAAAGCCGGATCTATGAAAACCAGCTTGGGCGCAGCCGTGCCTTTACCGGCTGGTTGTATAGTCAGATGCGCGATGCCTTCGGTGATTTTGGCGTAGCGGATGAAGAAACCTTCTACCGCATCGTCAACCGTGTCTCTGACGGCTACATCCGGACCGAGGCCGACGAGCTGCAATACAATTTGCACGTGCTTTTGCGGTTTGATCTGGAACGCGCTTTGATGGCGGGTGATCTGCAGGTCGGTGATCTGGAAGCCGCGTGGAACGACAGGTTCGAGGCTGATTTCGGCTATGCGGTTGACCGGCCCTCGAATGGCGTGCTGCAAGATGTACATTGGTCGGTCGGGTTGTTCGGCTATTTCCCGACATATTCCTTGGGCAATGTCTATGCCGGATGCCTGAATACGGCGCTGCGCCGCGATGTACCGGAACTGGATGCGCAATTGGCGCAGGGCGATACCTCTGCGGCGACGGGCTGGCTGCGTGAGAATGTCCAACGCCACGGCGGGCTTTACGCCCCGCGGAATCTGATCACGCGCGCCACCGGGGAGCAGCCGAGCGAGGCACCCTTGCTTTCCTATTTGACGGAGAAATTCAGCACTCTATATGCATTATAGTCTGGCCGCGCCCGAAAACGCTCGGTTGTGCGGTTATTGACTTGATCAAACTGAACGCGAACCTAAGATCAAGTTTGCTATTGCACCGTGAATATGCGATATGATGACCAAGATTTATGACCTTCGCAAACTGGAGAAATTATTATGACACGCTTTACAGCATTTGCCGCCGCGCTTTTGATGACTGCCGGCGCAGCTTCCGCCCAAGTTACAACCCAAGCCGCTGTTGGTGGTGATTCCGGCGTTGCCGGCTACCCAACCACAGTTGTTGGCGAAAACGGCGTTACCTACGCTTGCCAAGCACCTACCGAAATCGATGGCATCATTGCACGTCGTTGCATCGATCCAAGCGCCGCTGGTGGCGTTGGCTTTGAGGGTCTGAGCCCCGCCGCAGCCGGTGGTATCGCAGCGGTTATCGTTGCAGTTGCAGTTATCGCAAGCAACGATGACGACGCAAACGGCACAAACGGTTCCAACGGTTCCAACGGGTCGTAAGCAATACAGATCTGACGATCTGAGAGTTTCGAAAACGCCCCCTCGGGGGCGTTTTTTTATGGGTTTCCAATCCGTAGCGCGCAAAGAAAAAAGCCGCCCACTCAGTACGAGGGGCGGCTTTCAGCATTCTGTCAGGTGACTTACGCCTCAGGCGTTGCGATCTCGTCGTCGCCGGTTTCATCACCTTGGTCTGCAATCCAGGCAACGCTTACCACAACTTCGCCGCGTCCGGTGTCAAAGACTTTGACGCCACCGGCACTGCGCGACCGGAAGGAAATACCCTCTACCGGGACGCGAATCGATTGCCCTTTAGAGGTCGCGAGCATGATCTGATCATCCATCTCGACAGGGAAGGAGGCGACGATATCGCCACCGCGCATCGCTTTGTCCATCGCGGTCACGCCTAGGCCACCACGCCCGCGCACAGGATAGTCGTGGCTGGAGGATAGTTTGCCCGCGCCTTTTTCGGTGATTGTCAGCAGCAGGTTCTCGGCCGCGGACATTTCGGCGTAGCGCTCTTGCGAGAAATTCGGATCGGCGGGGGCTTCGTCTTCGTCGCCTTCCGCATCATCGGCCAGACCGGCCATCGCGCGGCGCATCTTGAGGTAGGCCGTCCGTTCTTCCGAGCTGGCGTCGAAGTGACGGATGATCGACATGGAGACGACCTTGTCATCGCCGTTCAGCTTGATTCCACGCACCCCGACAGAGGCGCGGCTGTTGAAGACGCGCACATCCGTCGCAGGGAAGCGGATCGCGCGGCCTGAATTGGTCACCAGCATGACATCATCGTCATTCGACGCGATGCGTGCGTTGATCAGCGTGGTGTCGGCGTGGTCATCTTCGAACTTCATGGCGATCTTGCCGTTGCGCATGACGTTTGTGAAATCCGACAGCTTGTTCCGGCGCACGGTGCCCGCGGATGTCGCAAAGACCACCTGCAGATCGTCCCATTCTTTTTCGTCGCGGTCCACGGGCATAATCGCCGCGATGGAGACGCCGGTCGGGATGGGCAGGATATTGACGATCGCCTTGCCCTTTGACGTGCGCCCGCCTTGGGGCAAACGCCAGGTCTTGAGCTTGTAGACCATACCGTCGGTCGTAAAGAACAGCAGTTGCGTATGGGTATTGGCAACGAAGAGGGTGGTGACGACGTCCTCTTCCTTCGTCTGCATGCCCGAAACACCTTTGCCGCCGCGGCGTTGGCTGCGGAAATCGACCAGTGGGGTGCGTTTGATATAGCCGCCGGAGGTTACGGTCACGACCATATCCTCGCGCGCGATCAGATCTTCGTCGTCCATGTCGCCGGACCAGTCGACGATCTCTGTGCGGCGCGGCACGGCAAACTGGTCTTTCACTTCGGCCAGCTCGTCCGAGATGATGCCCATGATCCGTTCGCGGCTGCCCAGAATTTCAAGGTATTCCTTGATCTTCTTGGCCAGTTCTTCCAGCTCGTCGGTGACCTCTTTCACCCCGATCTGCGTCAGACGCTGCAAACGCAGTTCCAGAATGGCGCGGGCCTGTGCTTCGGACAGGTTATAGGTGCCGTCGTCATTGGCGGTATGTGTCGGATCGTCGATCAATGCGATATATTGCAGGATCTGTTCCGCGGGCCAGCGGCGGGTCATCAGCTTTTCGCGCGCTTCCGCGGCATCGGCGGAGGACCGGATGGTCGCGACGACCTCGTCAATATTGGTAACGGCCACGGCCAGACCACACAGGATGTGGCTGCGTTCACGCGCCTTGCGCAGCAGATAGGCGGTGCGGCGGGCGACGACATCTTCGCGGAAATCGATGAAGGATGTCAGGAACTTGCGCAGGGTCAGCTGTTCGGGCCGGCCGCCGTTGAGCGCCAGCATGTTACAGCCGAAATAGGTCTGCATCGGGGTGAAACGGTAAAGCTGGTTCATCACCACTTCGGCGGTGGCGTCGCGCTTCAGCTCGATCACAACCCGCACGCCGTTGCGGTCAGATTCGTCCTGAACATGGGCGATGCCGTCGATCTTCTTCTCGCGCACCTGCTCGGCGATCTTTTCGATCATGGTGGATTTATTCACCTGATAGCAGATCTCGTCGATGACGATGGCGAAACGGTCTTTGCGAATCTCTTCGACACGGGTCTTGGCCCGCATGATCACACTGCCGCGCCCCTCAAGATAGGCTTTGCGCGCGCCCGAACGACCCAACATGATCCCGCCGGTGGGGAAGTCGGGGCCGGGGATATATTCGATCAGCTCTTCCGAGGTCAGATCGGGGTTCTCGATCAGGGCCTGACAGGCGTCGATCACTTCGCCCAAGTTATGCGGCGGGATGTTCGTCGCCATACCAACGGCGATACCGCCCGCGCCATTGACCAGCATATTCGGGAACCGTGCCGGCAAAACTGTAGGTTCGCGTTCTTTGCCATCGTAGTTGTCGATGAAATCAACGGTTTCCTTGTCCAGATCGCCGGTCATGAAGGACGCGACCTTATCAAGGCGCGATTCCGTATAACGCATTGCCGCAGCGCTATCGCCGTCCATCGAGCCAAAGTTACCCTGACCGTCAATCAGCGGCAGCGACATAGAGAAGTCCTGCGCCATGCGGACCAGAGCGTCATAGATCGCGCTGTCCCCATGCGGGTGATAGGAGCCCATCACGTCGCCCACGGACTTTGCTGACTTGCGGTAGGCTTTTTCGTGGGTGATGCCTTTTTCATACATCGAATAGATGATGCGGCGGTGAACCGGTTTCAGCCCGTCTCGCAGGTCGGGAATGGCGCGCGAAACGATGACCGACATGGCGTAATCCAGATAGGATGTCCGCATCTCGTGTTCGATATTGACCGAAGGGCCATCATACACGGGGCGCGTAGCCGGGATTTCGTCATCGTTTTCAGGGGTTTCTGGCGTGTCGTTCACGTAATCTGCCTAGCTCTTGCTGGTTCTATATCTTGCGGTTTTGTATAGCAGACGGGGCATATCGGGTGCAATGCCTGCGGCCTTGGCAGGCGGGGATTCACTTGCTCATCAGGCTAAGTTGTTGAAATGTAATGATACTAAATCCGGCGTCATTTTTGTGGCGTAACGTCAATGTCAATTGGTGGTTCAAGCCCGCGCGTTTGGGGTAGGCTAAAGCAAAACGAGGGGAGGCATCTACGTGCAACAGATATTGGTCAATCAAAACGCAATCACCGAAACCCGCATGCTCGAGGCGGAGGGAGAGCCGCTGGCGCCGGGACAGGCGCGTCTTGCGATCGAAAGCTTCGCGGTGACATCGAACAATGTGACCTATGCGGCGGCGGGTTTCGATATCGGCTATTGGCAGTTTTTCCCGACATCCGAGAACGGATGGGGGATCGTGCCCGTGTGGGGGACTGCAAAAGTCGTCGAAAGCCGCACAGATGTGCTTGAGCTCGGCACGCGGTTGTATGGATTTTATCCAATGGCCTCCGAGCTGGTGATCACGCCTGAAAAAGGCGCGGCCGGTCTGGTGGATGCGGCGGCACATCGGGCGAAACTGCCCTTGATCTATAATCAGTACACGCCCGTCAAAACCGCCCCCGCATCAGAGGATCACCTGCGCGCCTTGCTGCAACCGCTGCTGGCGACGTCGTATCTGATTTACGACTGGCTGCTGGATAATGAGTTCTTCGGTGCCAAGCAGATTATTGTGGGCAGCGCCTCGTCCAAGACCGGATTGGGCCTGTGCAGCTATCTCGCCGAGGCAGAGGCGCGCGGGGTCAAGATCGTGGGCCTCACGTCTGCTGGCAATCGCGCGTTTGTCGAAGGTTTGGGGCATTGCGATACGGTGCTGACCTATGACCAGATTGACGCGCTGGCCCATGTCCCATCGGTCTATGTCGATATGTCCGGCAATAGTACGGTCAAAGCCAAACTTCACAGTACGTTGAAAAATCAGCTGAAACATTCCTCGGCTGTCGGGCTGAGCCATTGGGATCAGTTCACCCCGACAGCCCCGTTGGATGGCCCCAAGCCGCAATTCTTCTTTGCGCCCTCACAGGTCGCCAAGCGGCGCGAGGAATGGGGCCCCGGCAAGATCGAGGCGCAGATCACCGCCGCGTGGAAACGCATCGCGGCCAGCGCATCCGATTGGATGGAGGTGCAGGTACATGACGGCGTGGCCGATGCGGAAGAGGTCTATGCCACCCTTGCACGGGGGGAGGCCGACCCCAAGGTCGGCGCGATCATCCGCCCCTAGTGCTGTGCGGGCGCGGGGTCAGGCCGAACAGCTTGCCCCGCCCAAGACGCAGAATTTGGCGCAATGAGGGTGGTTCAGGGCTACGTCTTTCTCCGCTTCTTCCAGCGAATGGCCCAGCTCGAACTCTTCGGTGTAGGGCAGCAGGGTGCAGGCCAGCACGGCAGGGGTCGCCGCACCTTTGCGCTTTACCACCATACGCGAGCTTGAACACATCACCGCGTCGGGGGATTTATCCAGAATTCCCCAGCAGGCGGTGGTGATTTCGGGCACTTCGACGGTTTCATCCATCTCAGGGAAAAGCACTGTCATCCCAGGGTCTTGCGGGTCGATGTCAAAGCTGTGTTCAGCGTAGAAAGCCCCGTATCCGGCGCGGCTGTCTTCGTCTGTCGCGCCAAAGACCGACCGCCCTGCAACGGCCATGCGGATGTTATTATCGCGCAGCCATTTCATGCCGGTCACTGTCTTTTCCAGCGCGCCCGCGCCGCGCTCTGCGTCATGCAGATCGGTGCGGTAGTGATCCACGGAAATGCGCAATGTCAGCTTGCCGGGATAGGCTTCGTTCAGGCGCACCAGCCCCGCTTGCACCGATTTACGCATCATCGGGCGCATGGCGTTGGTCAGGATCAGCACGTCATATCCGGCGGACAGCGAGGCTTCGGTGATCTCGATCATTTGCGGGTTCATGAATGGCTCGCCGCCGGTAAAGGCAATCTCTGTCACCGGCCAGTTGCGCTGCGTGATTTGCCCCAGATAATCGCGCACCTCGTCGGCGGTGATATAGACCAGCGCATCATTCGTGGGGCTGGATGCGATATAGCAGTTCACACATTCAATGTTGCACAGGGTGCCGGTGTTGAACCACAGGGTCTGCGGGTTTGTCAGGCTGACAGTCGCGCGGGGGTCGCCCTTGGCCGTCAGGGCAGGGTCCTGAAATTTACCGATATTTGCGTCGACAACGTCTTTCATAGGAAACCGGGCCTCACCTGTATAAATTACTTTTCTTTGTCTATGCGAATGGTATGCGCAATAAAACCCCGTGTCATTTGGTGCACAGACTTGTGAAAAACGGAAATCTCAGTATGTTTGCGCTAACATCACATCTCGGCACCCAAACGTCGTAGCCTCGCGACAAGGAGCATCCACATGGTATCACGCGTCATTCCGGTCGATCCTTTTGATCTGGTGATTTTCGGCGGCACAGGCGATCTGGCGCGCCGCAAGATCCTGCCGGGCTTGTTCCGGCGCTTTTGTGCAGGGCAGATGCCAGAAAACGCCCGTGTCATCGGTGCCGCGCGCACAGAAATGGACCGCGCGGGCTACCAGCAGATGATCCGCGAGGCGATTGCCGAATTCAACGGCGACTTCGAGCACGAGAAGGCGCAGCTGGACGGGTTCATCGACCGGCTGGAATATGTCGCGATTGACGCCAAAGGCGAGGACGGCTGGGCCGAGCTGCAAAAGCTCATGGCCGGGACCGAACGGGTAGAGGCCTATTATTTCTCCGTCTCGCCCGCGTTGTTCGGTGATCTGGCGGAACGTCTGCAACAATGGGGCATGGCGGACGCGCAAAGCCGGATCGTCGTCGAAAAGCCCTTTGGCCGCGACCTGAAAACCGCGCAGGCGCTCAACGCCACGCTCGCCAAGTATTTCGACGAAAGCCAGATCTACCGGATCGACCACTATCTGGGTAAAGAGACGGTGCAAAACCTGATGGCTGTGCGGTTTGGCAACATGCTGTTCGAGCCGCTGTGGAACAGCCAATATGTCGATCACATCCAGATCACCGTGGCTGAAACCGTCGGCGTCGGGGGCAGGGGCGAATATTACGACAAATCGGGTGCCATGCGCGATATGGTGCAAAACCACCTGATGCAGCTTTTGTGCCTGATCGCGATGGAGCCGCCCGCGCGGTTTGACCCCGACGCGGTACGCGATGAAAAGCTCAAGGTGATCCGCGCGCTGGACCCTGTGCTGCCGCATCACATCGCCCGCGGTCAATATCAGGCAGAACCGTGCAACGAGGCCGAACAACCCGGTTACCGTACCGCTGTGGGGGATCCACGCTCGCGCACCGAAAGCTTCGTCGCGCTGAAAACCCACATCAGTAACTGGCGGTGGGCTGGCACGCCTTTTTATCTGCGCACCGGCAAACGCATGGCGGCGCGGTCCTCCGAGATCACGGTCGTCTTCAAGGAGACACCCCATTCGATTTTTGCAGAAGACGCAGGCCGCCACCGCAACGTTCTGTCGATCCGTTTGCAGCCGAACGAAGGCATCACCCTTGGCGTGACGATCAAGGAACCGGGCCCGGGCGGCATGCGTTTGGTGGACGTGCCCTTGGATATGACATTCGCCGACGCTTTGGGGCCTGAAGGCGCTGAACAGGTAGACGCCTATGAACGTCTGATCATGGACGTGATCCGTGGCAACCAGACCCTGTTCATGCGCGGCGACGAGGTAGAGGCCGCTTGGGCCTGGACCGACCCGATCATCCAGGGCTGGGAAGCGCGCAATGACGTGCCCAAACCCTACGACAGCGGGTCCGACGGCCCGACAGATGCCAACGAACTGATGCGCCGTGACCAGCGCCAATGGCGGGAGTATTCTGCATGAGGTTGATCGAATATGCCGACCGCGAAGTCCTTGCGATGGACCTCGCCAATCTGATCGCGGGGGAGCTGAAGAACGCCCTGTTATCCCATGACACGGTCAGCTTTGCGGTGCCGGGCGGAACAACCCCGGGGCCGATATTTGACAGCCTGAGCGCGGCCAATCTTGATTGGGCGCGGGTGCAGGTCATGCTGGGTGACGAACGCTGGGTCGCCCCCGACCACGAGATGTCGAACGCGCGGCTCTTGCGCAATCGCCTGCTGGTGGGCCGCGCGGCCGAGGCTGCGTTCACCCCTTTCTACATCGACGGACTGACCTCGGCCGAGGCCGCAGAAACACTGTCCCCCCAGATCGAAACCCGATTGCCGCTGTCGGTGCTGTTGCTGGGCATGGGCGCGGATATGCACACGGCTTCGCTCTTTCCCGGGTCAAACGGGCTGGAGGCGGCGATGGCCGCGGACGCGCCGGCGCTCTGTCCGATCGATGTCGACGGGCAGGACATCGGGCGCATCACCCTGTCGCGCAGGGTGCTGGAAGGTGCAATGTCAAAACATCTTGTGATCTTTGGCGATGAAAAACGTGCAGCGGTGGAACAGGCGCAAAGCCTGCCGGCCCTCCAGGCCCCCATCGGCGCAGTATTGAACGAGGCAACAGTACATTGGGCACCATGACGCAATTTGATGATTTGATCCGTATGCAGGCGGCGGTGCAAGACCGCTCTATCCTGTCGTTGTTCGACACAGCCGATCGCGCCCAGACGTTCAGCGCGCAGACCGGCGACATGTTGTTCGATTTCTCCAAAACCAATCTTGACCGCGATACGATGGATGCGCTGCTGGCGCTGATCGATGCCGCCGATGTGCCCGCGCGCCGCGATGCGATGTTCGCCGGCGAAAAGATCAACGAGACCGAAGACCGCGCCGTATTGCACACCGCGCTGCGCAACCTTGATGGGGGCGCGGTGATGGTGGATGGAGCGGATGTGATGCCCGGCGTCCATGATACGCTCGACCGGATGCGCGGTTTCACGGATCAGATCCGCAGCAGCGACATCACGGATGTGGTGAATATCGGTATCGGCGGGTCCGATCTTGGGCCCGCGATGGCGGTGCAGGCGCTCTCGCCCTATCATGACGGGCCGCGCTGCCACTTCGTGTCGAATGTCGACGGGGCGCATATCTCGGACACGCTCCGCGGGCTCGATGCGAAAACCACGCTGGTAATCGTCGCTTCCAAGACCTTCACCACGATCGAGACGATGACCAACGCCCGAACCGCGCGCGCGTGGATGACAGAGAATGGCGGCGATCCGGCAAAGCAGTTTGCAGCCCTGAGCACAGCGCAGGACAAGACCAGCGATTTCGGCATCGACGCAGATCAGGTCTTTGGCTTCGAAGACTGGGTCGGCGGGCGCTATTCCGTCTGGGGGCCCATTGGCCTGTCGCTGATGATCGCCATTGGCCCACGAGCCTTTGATGCGTTCTTGCGCGGGGGGCAGGCGATGGACCGTCACTTCTGCGCGGCCGCCCCCCATGAGAACATGCCGATGCTACTGGCCCTGGTCGGCATCTGGCACAATCAGATCTGTGGCTATGCCACCCGCGCCGTGCTGCCCTATGACCAGCGGTTGGGGCAACTGCCCGATTACCTCCAGCAGCTTGAGATGGAATCCAACGGCAAGTCGACCCTGATGGATGGCACTGCCGCGCCCTATCACACGGGCCCCGTCGTCTGGGGGGCTGCGGGCACCAATGGCCAGCACGCGTTCTACCAGTTGATCCACCAGGGCACCCGCGTCATTCCGTGCGAATTCCTGATCGCGGCCAATGGGCACGAGCCGGACCTGACGCACCACCACAAGCTGCTGATCGCCAATTGCCTTGCGCAATCCGAAGCTTTGATGCGCGGGCGATCCTTGCAAGAAGCGTCAGAGATGATGGCGGGAAAAGGTCTGACCGGTGCCGAGCTGGACCGTCAGGCGCGCCACCGCGTCTTCCCCGGAAACCGCCCCTCGACCACGCTCAGCTACTCTCTGCTCGACCCGTTCACTTTGGGGCAGATCATCGCGCTGTATGAACATCGCGTCTTTGTGGAAGGCGTCATCCTGGGCATCAATTCCTACGACCAATGGGGTGTGGAACTGGGCAAAGAGCTCGCCACCTCTTTGCAGCCCATCGTCGAGGGCGCGGCACCTGCCACCGATAAAGACGGCTCAACCGCCGCTCTTGTCGCCTTTATTGCAAAACACGCCGATTAGGATCACGGCTTCATTTTGCCAAATAAACTCCGGGGAGTGTGAGGGGCAGGGCCCCTCATCCCCAACCTCGCGCACAGCGCTGCAGCCTACCCGTTCAGCGCGATGTCATAGGTCACCCAGCCCGTGCGGGTCGCCAGCTTGTCGTAGGCCCCACGCCCGCGATAGTTATCCTCTGCTGTGATCCAGCGCAGCGTGCCCCAGCCGTTGTTTTTCGCCACCGTCTCAACCGCTTTGATCAGCGCCTGTGCGGCTCCGGACCCGCGGGCCTGCGGGCTGACGAACAGATCATCCAGAAAACAGTTTGTCGCCGCGCGCAGCTGGCTGACAAAGGGGCGGTAATGGGTGAACCCGACAAGCGCGCCGCTGGCATCCTGTGCCACGATGCAATTGCTGCCGTGATCGGGGTCCATCAGCCAGCCAAAGACGGTTTCACGCATCTGCGGCGTCTGATCGACCTTGTAGAAGGCGGCGTAGCCGGCAAAAAGCGCTTCCCAATCGCTGCGATCCGCGGCGTCCATCGGGCGGGTGGTGATTGTCATAACTTATGTTCCTTTCGATGCATGCGCACGCGGCGGTTACCCCTCGGGGCGGGCGTTTTCAGTCTGCTCAAAATATTGTTTCAAGCGGTCGGGCAGGGGATACCGACCGGAGCCGTCCCGTTCCAGAAGTACTAAAATACACTCGAACGTCGCCCGCAGTTCGCGGCCTACCCAAACCTCTTGCGCCAACGCGTAAGAGGTGTTGCGAAAGCTGGTGCAGCGGCAGGTCACGATGTAATTCTCGCGCTCCAGCATCTCTTGCAGATAGCGGATCGACCCTGACCGGATCACCACGCGCGGGCCGGGGCTGTCGATCAGCCCGCCTTCCACCAATGACTGCGTATAGCGGATGCGCAGCCGTTCGAACCATTCAAAATAGACGGTGTTATTGACGTGGTTATTGGTGTCCAGATCAGAGAAGCGGACCTGATCTGCCATGGCCAGCGGTTGCGGTGTCGGCATACCGGCGGCGCGTTGCTGATCGGGGGAAAGGGGCGTGTGATAAATAACTGTCATGAACCCTGCGTAAGCAGCAATGAGGGCGCTTGCAAGACTGGGGTGATTTGTCCATTTTGCACCCAACGACTAATTGGGAGGATGCGCCATGCTTGGCCAAATGATGAATAAACCGCTGCTGATTTCGAGCTTGATCGAACACGCACAACGCTTTCACGGCGAGACAGAGATTGTCTCTGTCAAGACCACCGGCGGGTTGGAGCAGACCTCTTGGGGGCAAGTCGCGCGCAATGCCCGTGCGCTGGCCTCTGCGCTGACAAATCTGGGGCTGGACCCGCAGGCGCGCTGCGGCACCATCGCCTGGAACAACCGCCGTCACCTTGAAATCTACTTTGGTGCATCGGGCGGCGGTTTCGTCTGCCACACCATTAACCCGCGTCTCTTCCCCGAACAGCTTGTCTATATCCTGAACCACGCCGAAGATAAGGTGCTGTTCATCGACAAGACGTTTGTGCCGCTGATCGCAGGCATTCAGGACAAGCTTGAACACCTAGAGCATGTCGTTCTGATGGAAGGCACCGATGAAGAAGCCGCCGCGCAACTGCCCGGGATCAAGTTCTATGACGACCTGATCGCCAGCGGCGACCCCGAGTTCATCTGGCCGGATCTGGACGAGAACACCGCCTCCAGCCTGTGCTACACCTCGGGCACCACGGGTAACCCCAAGGGCGTTCTGTATTCACACCGTTCGACCGTGTTGCACAGCTTTGGGATCAACCTGGCCGACAGCATTGCGATCACGGCCAAGGATGTGGTGCTGCCCGTGGTGCCGATGTTCCACGTCAACGCCTGGGGCGCGCCCTATGCCTGCGCTATGGTTGGCGCGGCGATGGTAATGCCCGGTCCCGGTCTGGATGGCCCATCGCTGGTGAAACTGATCGACACCAACCATGTGTCGCTGGCGCTTGGCGTTCCAACCATCTGGCTGGGGCTGCTGAACGAGGCGGATAAGATCGGCAGCAAGCTGGAAAGCCTGCAGCGTACGGTCGTTGGCGGCTCTGCCTGCCCGCCGTCGATGATGACCGCCTTCCGCGAGAAATACGGCGTTGAGACGATCCACGCCTGGGGCATGACAGAGATGTCGCCCGTCGGCAGCATCAACCAGCTGCTGGCCAAACACACCAAGCTTCCTGCCGACGCGCAAAACAAGCTGCGCGAAAATCAGGGTCGTCCGGTCTTTGGTGTGGATCTTGAAATCCTTGATGACGACGGCAATCCCGTGGCGCATGACGGCGTGACGCAGGGCGATCTGGTCACCAAGGGTTACTGGATTCTTGACAGCTATTTCCGCAAGACCCGCAGCGAGACGCTGAACAAGGACGGTTGGTTCGACACGGGCGATGTGGCGACAATGGACCCCGACGGCTATGTCACGATCCGCGATCGGTCAAAAGATATCATCAAGTCGGGCGGCGAATGGATCAGCTCGGTCGAGCTTGAAAACATCGCGATCGGTCACCCGCAAATCGCAGATGCGGCCGTCATCGGTGCCCGTCACGAAAAATGGGACGAACGTCCGATCCTGATTGCTGTAAAAGCCGAAGGCCAGGACCCGAGCGAGGCAGAGATTCTGTCGATCTTCGAAGATAAGATCGCCAAATGGCAGATCCCTGATCGCGTCGTCTTTACCGACGCATTGCCGCGCAACGCGACCGGCAAGGTGTTGAAACGTGATCTGCGCGAAAGCTTCGGCGAAGTGCTGATCAACGGCTGATGAATGCTTCACCGGGGCAGGCTACTGCCCCGGTGACTGAGCTTTCTTCTGTCCCACAGTATAGAATATATGCGGGGCAGGAGCGTTATATGTGGTCTTCAGAAGGGCGCATTATGAAGCGGAGACATTGACCTTAAACGTAGGTCTGTCGCCGACAGTGGCACCTCGTACAGACTTTTTGCGGCATGGTTGTACTGTCACGCCAGCGATGAATACCAAATTTGCACGGCACGCGTGAAAGCGCCCGAAAAAGCCTTAAGATCATGTAGCACCTATATTTAAGCGCCAAAGAAATTTCTGGCGTAGAGCGCAGCCTACGGTGCCAGTGGTTACCAAGTCATTAACGCAACTTTAAGGTGTGGTGATTTGCTGGGGGAACCCCCCGCAGATTCCTGGTTATCATTCGGTTTTTCTTGCGGTGCTAAGTCTTGATCTTAAGGGTGTTGTGATTATTAGTTATAAATTAAGCTCTTACATCATGATTTTCGAAGAGGTGTTGTGAAATTTCACACGCTTTAAATCTGTAAATTGATCTAATTGCTTGAATCTATTGCATCTAAGGTTGAGTTAGGGCTTCTCTCGCTTCACCCGCGCCCGCGATAGGGCGGCACGCCTTGATCGGGAATCCAGACGCTTTTGGGGGTCTCGCCCGTTTGCCAGAACACGTCGATGGGGATGCCTCCGCGCGGATACCAGTATCCGCCGATGCGCAGCCAGCGGGGCGACAGCAGCTCTACCAGACGGCGGCCGATCGAGACGGTGCAATCCTCGTGAAAGGCACCGTGGTTGCGAAATGCGCCCAGATAAAGCTTGAGCGATTTGGACTCCACCAGATACTGATCCGGCACATAGTCAATCACCAGATGCGCAAAGTCGGGCTGGCCGGTCATCGGGCAAAGCGAGGTGAACTCGGGCGCGGTGAAGCGCACGCAATAATCGACATCGGCCTGAGGGTTCGCGACTTTCTCGAGCATCGCTTCTTCGGGCGAGGCGGGAAGCTCTGTCTTGCCGCCAAGCTGCTGCAAATCGCTGTAAATCGTTTCCATAAATCCTCCGGTGGCGGGTCAGACCCCGCGTTTGTTGCCCCATAGCAATACATGTAGTTGCGGCAGCAAGCGCGGTGTGAACCAGCGATCTGCCATGGTTTTATCCACCAGCCACAACAGCTTATCCGCCAGCACCTGCGGATCGACAGCGACGCTGGGGTCGACCTCGCCGTTGCCCGGTTGCAGATAAAGCGGCAATTTGGGGTAGCGGGTGGCGGCGTCGCGGGCCCAATTGTAATCCGCGTCGTCGAATATCACGATCTTCATCACCGTCTGGACTGCCGTTTCGCCAGCCGCAACGCAACGGTCGAAAGCGGCCCAATCCACCGTCTCGCCGCTGGACGGTGGTTTCGGGCTCAGCACAAGACAATCCAGCTGACCGAACCACGGTTTCGCGATGGAGCCTTGCGTTTCGCAGGCAAAACGGTAGCCGGCGGCATGACCCAATTGGATCAAGGGCGCGAAGTCCTGAATGGCGGGGTTGCCGCCTGACAGGGATACGGTCAGCGGCGTGTTGTCTGACAGGCGCTGCACCTCTTGCCAGACCGCGTCGGTCGACATGATGGCCCAGTCATGGCGGAATGCGGGATCGACCGCGTGCATGCTGTCACACCACGCGCAACGATAGTCACAGCCGCCCGTGCGCACAAAGACGGTGGGTTCCCCGATCAACGCGCCTTCGCCCTGTATCGTGGGGCCGAATACCTCGGCGATGCGTAGCTGGCTCATGGCCGGTACTCTGCCCAGGTTTTGGGCGTCTCGCTGACCTTGACGGCGGTGGTTTCGGGCCAATGCTGCGCGCACCATTCATAGAGATGACGCGCCATATTCTCGCCGGTGGAGACAAAATCCAGCACGTCGTTGAGGTGACGGTGATCGAAGGTCTCGTCTATATAGGTCTTGAGCGGCTTCAGCTCTCCGTAGTCGCGAACAAAACCGTCAGCGTTCAGCTCTTTGGCTCGAAGCTCCACCACCACGACATAGTTATGCCCGTGCAGGCGGGCGCATTGGTGGCCATCGGGCAGATGCGACAGCTGATGTGAGGCGGAGAAATGGAACTCTTTCGTAATGGTATACATTAGGTGAGGATCTTACGCTTGACCGCTTCGGCCCAGAAATCGGGATCGTCATATTGGGTCGGGTCGGCAACCCCCGCCAGATCGAAAGCCTCGCGCCGTTCCACGCAGGTACCACAGCGCCCGCAGTGATGCGCGCCGCCCTTGTAGCAAGACCAAGTTTCGGCGAAGGGGGTGTTATGGCGCTGGCCCTCGGTCACGATATCGGCTTTTGAGCGGTGCACAAACGGCGTGTAAAGCGACACATCGGCGTAGCCGTCCAGCGCCATATATTGCATGAACTCAAACGCTTGGGTGAAATCGGGGCGGCAGTCGGGGTAGATAAAGTGATCGCCCCCATGCACCGCGGTTGCGACGGCCTGATCCCCCCGTGCGGCGGCAATGCCATAGGCGACTGTCAGCATGATCGCATTCCGGTTGGGGACAACGGTGACCCGCATCGTTTCTTCGGCGTAATGCCCGTCGGGTACATCCACATCATCAGTCAGCGCGGACCCGGTCAGCGCCGCACCGATCCCGCGCATATCGATGATGTCATGGGGAACATCCAGACGTTTGGCGCAGAGCGCGGCATAGTCCAGTTCCTTGCGGTGGCGCTGGCCGTAGTCGAACGACACGAGCCCCGTCAGCTTGCGATTGGCCGCCACCATGTGAGCGAGCGACACAGAATCCAATCCGCCGGAGCAGATGACAATCGTTTTCATTTCTTAACCCTTGTTTTGATACCCGGGTAGGCTGCGACCGGGAAGGCGCCTGATAGACGAGACGATCAGGGATGCCAAGGGGGCCAATGCGGCGGATTTGGCGCGAAATGTCGCTTTCGCAGCGTCACACATAGAAAAACCGCCAGACCGATGGGGTCTGGCGGCACAGCGCATTCTTCCCGCGAACGGGTGGGAGGTGCCCGCGCGCAGTCAGATCAGGCGCAAACCCGTGATCAGGCGGATTGCATCAGCAAAGCCCGGTTCTTCCATTCGGGGTCGGTGACGGCATCGACCAAAGCGGCGGCAACATCGCCACGGGCGGCCTTGGCTTTGACGTCAACGCTGTCGCCAAAGATCATATTCCGATTGCCCGCATCATCCGTCAGCGCGACGGGGCGCAGGATGGCGTATTCGAGGCCGGAGTTTTGCAGATGCACGTCGGCTTCGTGTTTGGCTTGCAGATAATGCGCAAGCTCGCTGTCTGGGTCAGGGTTGTCTGCGCCGACACTGCTGAGCATCACAAAGCGCGAGATGCCGGCCTTGGCGGCGATATCAACCAGATCTTTGGCACCATCGCGGTCGACCTTGTCGGTCATCTCCGGCCCTGTGGACCCGCCGGAGCCCGCGGCAAAGATCACCGCATCGCAGCCTTCGCAGGCGTCAGCGGTCAGATTGGTCAGGTCCCCCTTGCGCAGCACCACGTCGGAGGCCAGCGCACTGGTGTCAGAGGAATCGCGGACAAGGGCGATCGGCGTGTGACCCTGTTCGCGAAGTTGTTCAGTGACGCGGATACCGGTTTTGCCGGTCGCGCCGGCGACGAGAATATTCATGGTTGTAATCCTTGTTATACGTGTCGCGGAAAAACTGCCCGCCGCGCGGCCTTCGCGCAGCGGGCGGCACTTTACAGCAGCGACAATAGCTTGTGGGCGGCTTCTTCCGAAGACGCGGGGTTCTGGCCGGTGACAAGCTTGCCATCGGTCACCACGAAGGATGCCCAGTCGTCACCCTTCTTATAGGTCCCACCATTGGTTTTGAGCATGTCTTCGACCAGAAAGGGGACCACATCGGTCAGGCCCACGGCCTCTTCCTCGGTATTGGTGAAACCGGTGACGGTTTTGCCCGATACCAGCGGTTTGTCGTCGGTGCCTTTGGTGTGCTTGAACACCGCTGGCGCGTGGCAGACGGCCCCGACGGGGCGGTCGCTGGCGGCAAAGCTTTCGATCAGGTTGATGCTGGCCTTGTCTTCAGCCAGATCCCACAGCGGGCCGTGGCCCCCGGGGTAGAAGATCGCGTCGAAACCGTCAGCCGAAACGCTCGACAGCACCTCGGTATTGGCCAGCTCTTTCTGTGCGGCGTCGTCGCCCTTGAACCGTTTGGTCGCGTCGGTTTGCGCATCATCTGCATCGCTGGACGGATCAAGCGGGGGCTGTCCGCCTTTGGGTGATGCCAAAGTGATCTCTGCACCAGCGTCCTTGAACACATAATAGGGGGCCGCGAACTCTTCGAGCCAGAAACCGGTTTTGTTACCAGTGTCGCCCAGCTTGTCGTGGGAGGTGAGTACCATGAGAATTTTCATGTTTTTGGGCCTTTCAATTCATTTCCTATACCGGTCAGGGCGTCATTGGGGGCGCCGCAATCACGACCGCGTAGACCGTTCAACGAATGGGCGCGCCCGTTGTTCCGCGATATGTCTGACGTTTTTGTGACTGATGCGGGTGCGGAAGGGGCAATGGTGGATATGCTCTGGCACCATAGGGGCAAAGCGATTAAACCCGCGGTAGTTTTTCGCGGGAAAGGTCCGGCCGGATGCATAGAGTAGAACTAGCCGAACGGCCCCACTGGCGCGACCACGCCAAAGAGGTCGGTTTTTCCTTCGCGGACATGCACGGGGAACCCTATTGGGACGAAACCTCTGTCTATGCGTTCTCGCTTGATCAGATTGAAAATGACATCGAAGACCCCGCGACCGCGCTGCATGCTATGTGCCGCGAGGCGGTGGATCACATCCTTGCCAGCGAAGAGCTGTTGGACAAGCTTGCCATTCCCGAAGCGCACCGCGACCTCATCGCGAACAGCTGGAAGCAAGGCGACCCCGAGATCTATGGCCGCTTCGATCTGGCATATGACGGGCAGGGTCCTGCCAAGTTGCTGGAGTATAATGCCGATACGCCGACCTCGCTTTATGAATCGGCGGCCTTCCAGTGGCAGTGGTTGGAAGATCAGCTAGAGGCAGGCAACCTGCCCGAGGGGGCGGATCAGTTCAACGGCATCCACGAGGCGCTTGTCGCCCGTTTCGCCGATGTGTTTGAACCCGATAGCGATCTGCATTTCACCGCCGTGGCGGGCAATCCCGAAGATTACGGCACGGTAGAGGCAATGGGCTGGGCCGCGCGCGAGGCGGGGTTGGGCGCGCATTATTGCGACCTTGATAAAATCGCGCTGAGCGATGACGGGCAGTTTCTGGATGATGAGGACCGCCGCATCGCCGTCTTGTTCAAACTCTACCCGTGGGAAGACCTGCTGCGCGACGATTACGCGGACCACATCGAAGGCTCTGGCTGTCTGTTCCTTGAACCCGCGTGGAAAGCGCTGCTGTCCAACAAGGGCCTGCTGCCCGTGCTGTGGGAGATGTTCGAGGATCACCCGAACCTGCTCCCTGCGTTCTTTGAGCAGGATGTGGGCGAGGCGATGGCGGGGCGCGGCTCTGTCACGGGGCGTGCGGCGGATGCCTTTGACCGTGCGCGGGCAGGGCTTGCACGGGCCCATGTGCGCAAACCGATCCTGTCGCGCGAAGGGGCCTCGGTCGAGATCATGAAATCCGGCCAGATCATCGAAAGTGCCAGCAACACGGCGTATGCCGAACACCCGCGTATCCTTCAGGCCTATGCGCCCTTGCCGCAGTTCGACGGGATGCGCCCCGTGGTCGGCGCGTGGATCATCGGGCAGACCTGTGCGGGCATCGGCCTGCGCGAGGACAGGTCTAGGATCACGCAGGATCTGTCACGTTTCAAACCCCATTACATTGCGCCATATTCCGGTTAGCATCGTCGCCTAATCGCCGAACCACAGCAGAAAGCAGATCATCATGACAAAACGGTCAAAACGCGTCGCCATCGCGATCATCGGGGCCACCGCCTTTACGCTGGCCGGTTGCCGCGACGAAAAGATTGATGCCGCTGCCTTTCCCGATGTGCAAAGCTGCAAGAACGAGGCGTCTTTTGGGGGCACATTCACCGCCGCCGATTGTGAAACCGCCTTTGCCGAGGCAGAGACACTGCATGTGGAATCCGCACCGCGCTACAACAGTCTGGATGTCTGCGAAGAACAACACGGCGAAGGGGCCTGCGGGTCAGAGGCGCAGCAAACACAGGGCGGATCGGGCGGTATCTTTATGCCGTTGCTCGCGGGCTATCTGATCGGGAACATGCTGGGCGGGCGGTCGGGTATGGCCGCAAGCCAGCCGATGTACAAGACGGCGGATGGCAAGTTCACCAATGCGGCGCGCACCAGCACCTATTCCAGCAACAAGGGTGCCGCCAAGCTCAGCACCTCGCAATTCACCCGCCCCGCGACGACCGTGGGCAAAACCCCGATGACCCGTGCGACGGCGAAATCCCGCGGCGGTTTCGGGAAGGTGGGCAGCGGGCGCACGGGCTTTGGCGGCTAAGGGCGCGGGTGTCGCACACGCAGACGTGACCGCTGCAGCCGCAACCGCAGGAACTTGATACGACGGCCATGTGTTTGCCCTTCGACGCGAATAAGCGAAGAAGGAGCAGACATGTCCAAGATCACGACAATCAATCCCGCCACCGAAGAAGAGATCCAGTCCTACGATCTGATGAGCGAGGCAGAGGCTATTCAGCGGATCGAAGCCTGTCATGACGCGCATCTTGAGTGGCGCAAGCTGTCGCACAAGGAACGCGCGCCCTATCTGACCAAGATCGCCGCCAAGCTGCGCGAGAACGCGGATGAATTAGCCGCTCTTATGACGCGCGAGACAGGTAAGCTGCTGAAAGATGGCAAGACCGAGGTAGAGATTTGCGCGGCCATCTTTGAGTATACCGCCAAGAATGGCCCCGACGTGCTTGCGGATGAAGAGCGCACCCACGGTGCCGACGGCAAACGCGGGGTCGTGAGCTATCAGCCTATCGGCGTCATCTATTCGATCCAGCCGTGGAACTTCCCACTGTATCAACCCACCCGTGTGCTTGCGGCGAACCTGATGACCGGCAACGGTTGTGTTCTGAAACACGCGAGCATCTGCACTGGATCGGGCCTGCGCCTGCGCGAACTTTGTATCGAGGCAGGGCTACGGGAAGACCTGTTCCAAGTGATCCTCATCGACCACGACACCAGCGACAAGCTGATCGAACACCCCAAGGTGCGTGGCGTGACAATGACGGGCAGCGATGGCGCGGGCCGTCACATCGGGTCGGTCGCCGCGAAGTCGCTGAAAAAGACCGTGCTCGAGCTCGGGTCCAACGACGCCTATCTGGTGCTTGAGGATGCTGATATCGAAACAGCGGTCAAATTCTCGGTTATGGGTCGGCTCTATAACAACGGGGAAACCTGTGTTTCGGCAAAACGCTTTATTGTCGCCGATAAGGTCCATGACGCCTTTGTCGATGCCTTCGTCACCGAGATGAAAAAGATCAATATGGGTGATCCGACCGACGAAAACGTTCAGCTGGGTCCATTGTCCAGCCAGGACCAGTTCGAGACCGTGCGCGATCAGGTAAAAGAAAGCGTTGATAAAGGGGCCAAGGTGCTGTGCGGTGGCGAGGTGCCTGACCGTACGGGGGCCTATTATCCCGCGACCGTTCTGTCCGACCTTAAATCCGGTATGCCGGCGTTTGACGATGAAATCTTCGGGCCCGTTGCGTCGATCATCCGTGCGAAGGATGACGAAGACGCGATGCGTCTGGCGAATGACAGCCGCTACGGTCTGGGCGGCGGAATATTCTCGAAGGACGAGGACCGCGCGTTGAAGCTCGCGAGAGAGCATTTCGACACAGGCATGATCCGCATCAACTCCTTCGGGGCTGCCGATCCGAATATGCCCTTTGGCGGGGTGAAAGATTCCGGCTATGGGCGTGAGCATGGCGGATTCGGCATGAAGGAATTCGCCAACGCCAAGGCGATTTTCCTGCCCTAAGCCTGCGAGGCAACGGTAAACGTGGTGCGCGCGTCGGAGATATGTCCGGCGCGCGCAACTTATTTGGGCACGAAGGTTAAGGTTTACGCAAAGTTAACGAATGCGGCGCGCGCGCCACAGCTCACGGGTAACATTTGGTCGGCAAATTCTCGCCCTGCCGCCGCATAGATTGATCTCTTAGACTTGGATGCTTCAGGTAATCCGCAGCTACGCTGCGCTTCAGGCGGATCAGTGCTTGCCCTTAAGTAGAACAAAGCGCACCCACATCGGCGGTATATGGTCACTGGTCGCATTCCTCGTCGCGACGGTCATCATTACCTACGCCGCCGGCCGTCTGGATCGTCTGCTCTCCGAAGCTTTCGTATACGAAGCCCGCGCCCAGACATACTTGGACCTGCTTGAGGTGCGCGAACAGTTTGAAGAAATCATTCACGAACGGTCCCTCGCGCTGCGCGAACTTGCGACGTTCATCGGCGAGAACCCCTTTGCCAAACAGGAAGAGTTTACACAGCGGGTTCAAAATATACGTGAAGTCGACGACACGGTCATCAATATCGCTGCCGCGCCTGACCTCGTCGTGACCCTGATCCACCCGCTCGCGCCGAACATGGGCGCGCTTGGGTTAGATTACCGCACAAACGAAGACCAGTTTCCCGGCATTGAACGGATGCTGAACCTGGGCAAAGAACTGATGACCGGCCCCGTCGATCTGGTGCAAGGCGGTAAGGGACTGATCCTGCGCGCCCCGGTCTATTGGCCCGATCCCGACTTTGCCACCGAAGGCGATGTTGACGGCAGCAAACGCCAGCTGTGGGGGATCGTATCGCTTGTGCTGGACTATGATCAATTCCTGATCAATTCCGGCATACGTGAGGCCGAAGAACGCTATGACATCCTCATTCATGCGGCCTCTCCGCAGGTGGGGGTAGGGCCGCAGATGTTCACCTACGGCGATCAGGGCCTGCTGGAGGCGGATACTGTTACGTTGGAATTCGATTTCTCCTTCGAGGAATGGATGTTGGAAGCGCGCACCAAGGGCGGATGGCCCAAACACGCGCCCGATCAATGGTCAAAACGCGCGCTGATCGCGTCGGCCGGTCTGATGCTCTTGGGCACGCTGCTCTATGTGCTGCAGGTGTCAGAGCGGCGCAAACGTGCCGAAGTTCTGCTAAGCAGCGGGATCGAAGCGCTGAACGACGGGTTTGTCATGTTCGACGCGCAGGATCGTTTGCTTCTGAGCAACTCGAAATACAAAGAGATGTACGAGCTTCCCCCCGAGGTTCTCAAACCCGGAACACCTTTTGCCGAGCTGCTGAGAATTGGTGTCAAAAGCAAGCAGTTTCCCATGGGGCGCTATAACGAGGAAGAGTGGATCGAGCGTCGCTTGGCCATCCATCGCGAAAACAGGACCTCCGAGACAGAACAACATCTGTCGGGCGGGCGCGTGATCAAAGCCTCTGACCGGCCTTTGGCAGACGGCAGCTATGTCGGCCTGCGCGTGGATGTGACCGAGCTGAGCCACGCCAAGGATGCCGCCGAAGCTGCCAGCAAGGCCAAGACGGATTTCATGGGCGTCCTCAGCCACGAGCTGCGCACGCCGCTGACGGTGATCATGGGCGTGGCGCAGCTTTCCCGCAATGCGCGTATGCTGTCGTCATCCAAGGCGCTGCTCAAGGGCTATGAGGACGGAGAGATCAGCCACGCAGAGGCAAAGCGTCTGCTGGATGAGATGTACGACCAGCTGTCCGGCCTGATGAACCGGTTGGTGCAATCCGGCGAGCATCTGTTGCATCTCATCAACGAGATCCTCGACGTGGCCAAGATCGAATCCGGCAGCCTGGTGATCGAACCCAGTCCTTGTGCGGTGCAGGATATTGTCGACCCGGTAATCGAACAGCTTCGCACACTTTCAAGCAAGAAGGGGCTGGCCTTTGATGTGGTACAAGAGGCGGATATGGTCTTTGCCGATAAGGTGCGCGCGCGGCAGATCCTGTTCAACCTCATCGGCAACGCGATCAAATTCACCGACACCGGTTTCGTCCGTCTGGTGGTGAAACCCGTGGGCGATGTCGTCAGCTTCGAAGTGCATGACAGCGGTGCCGGCATCCCCGAAGCCGAACTCCAAAGCATTTTCGAGGTCTTCTATCAGGTCGATTCCACCGCCACGCGTCGGGCAGGCGGCACGGGCATGGGGCTCGCGATTTCGCGCAGTCTGGCGGAAATGCAGGGCGGCAGCCTCAGCGTGTCCAGCGTCGTCGGGCAGGGCAGCTGCTTTATCCTGACACTCCCCACCCGCGCCGCGCAAAGCCTCGAGGTAAACGCTGCCGCCTGAGGCCACGCGAAACAGCGCGATTGTCCCGCGGATCGTAGCGTGCAACCCCGGAGTAACCCTGTATTTTCAAATGGAATGCGGCGGTTTCAGTTTGAATACTGAAAGTTTGGTAGGCCCGGCAGGACTTGAACCCGCAACCAAAGCGTTATGAGCGCTCTGCTCTAACCAATTGAGCTACAGGCCCGCCTGCGCGGTTTGGTAAGCGGGCGGGCCCGTCGCGTCAAGGGATAGAAACGCGCAGATGTGGCTTAGGTGCATTGCACGCCTGCGCAACCTGCTATAACCCACTTTCGCAAAGGGAACAGGCAGCGGGATGCGTCATGACCAACTCCAAGAACTCGATCACCTATGCAGACGCTGGTGTGGATATTGATGCAGGCAACGCGCTGGTAGAACGTATCAAACCGGCGGCCAAACGGACAAAGCGTCCGGGCGTGATGTCGGGGCTTGGCGGTTTCGGCGCGCTGTTCGACCTCAAGGGGGCGGGCTATACCGACCCGATCCTCGTCGCTGCGACGGACGGTGTGGGCACCAAGCTGCGGATCGCGATTGATACCGGCAACGTCGATGGCGTGGGGGTCGATTTGGTCGCCATGTGCGTCAACGATCTGGTCTGCCAAGGGGCGGAGCCGCTGTTTTTCCTCGATTATTTCGCCACCGGCAAGCTTGAGACCGAACAGGCCGCGCGGATCATCGAAGGCATTGCCAAAGGCTGCGAAGGCTCTGGCTGCGCGTTGATCGGGGGCGAGACGGCAGAGATGCCCGGCATGTATTCCGAAGGTGATTTTGACCTTGCGGGCTTCTCTGTGGGCGCGATGGAACGCGGTGCGGACCTGCCCCGCGATGTGGCGGCGGGGGATGTGCTGCTGGGGCTTGCCTCGGACGGGGTGCATTCGAACGGCTATTCTCTGGTGCGTAAACTGGTCGAAATCTCTGGCCTTGGCTGGGATGCGGACTGCCCCTGGGCCGACGGAACATTGGGCGAGGTGCTGCTGACGCCGACGCGGCTTTATGTGAAACCCGCGTTGCAGGCCGTGCGGGCAGGGGGCGTGCATGCGCTGGCCCATATCACCGGCGGCGGTCTGACGGAAAACCTGCCCCGTGTGCTGCCCGATGATCTGGGCGCGCAGATTGATCTGGACAGCTGGGAGCTGCCCGGCGTGTTCAAATGGATGGCCGATGTGGGCGCGATCTCGGAAGCCGAGATGCTCAAGACCTTTAACTGCGGCGTAGGTATGATCATTGTGGTCAAGGCGGATGAGGCCGAGGCGCTGACCAAACTGCTCCGGCAGGCGGGCGAAACGGTCTATCCGATGGGCAATGTCACCGAGACCACGGGCGTTGCCTATACCGGCAGCCTGCTGTGACCAAACGGGTTGCGATTTTCCTTTCGGGTGGCGGGTCGAACATGCGGGCGCTGGTCGAAGACATGACCGGCGACCATCCCGCGCGGCCCTGTGTGGTGGTGTCGAATGTGGCGGACGCGGGCGGGATTGCCTGGGCCAAAGAACGCGGCATCCCGACCGAAGTCGTGGATCACAAGCCCTTTGCAGGGGATCGCGCTGCCTTTGAAAACGAACTGACCGCGCGGCTGATGCCCCATGCGCCCGACATCATCTGTCTGGCCGGCTTCATGCGCAAACTGACCGGTGGCTTTACCGATGCTTGGGCGGGGCGGATGATCAATATCCACCCGTCTTTGCTGCCGCGCTATAAGGGGCTGCACACCCATGCCCGCGCGCTTGAGGCGGGCGATACCCAGCATGGCTGCACCGTGCACGAGGTTACAGCGGCGCTGGATGACGGGCCGATTTTGGGGCAGGCGACCATTCCCGTCATGGCCGGCGACACGCCAGAGGATCTGGCAGCGCGGGTTCTGGTGCAGGAACATCGTCTTTACCCTGCGGTGCTGCGGCGGTTTGCCGGCGGCAACCGTGATCTTTTAATGCTGGAAAGCTGACCGCGCGGCCTATTGCGCTGAAACCATGCGCTTTTCCATTGCCTGAATGGCTTCCTCTGTCCAAAGTAGCGCTATGAAAACAATCACCACCACCGCCGAGCTTGAAGCCTACTGCACAGAGGCCGCCAAGCATGATTACGTAACCGTCGATACCGAGTTTCTGCGCGAACGGACCTATTATTCCAAGCTCTGTCTGATCCAGTTGGCGATGCCCGGAACCGACGATAGCAATGCCGTTCTGGTGGACCCGCTGAGCGAGGGGCTGTCGCTTGAACCGCTGTACACGCTGTTCCGTGATACGTCGGTGGTCAAAGTCTTCCACGCCGCGCGGCAGGATCTAGAGATTTTCTATGTCGATGCGGGCGTCTTTCCCGAACCCTTGTTCGACACACAGGTCGCGGCGATGGTGTGTGGCTTTGGCGAACAAGTGGGATATGAAACTCTGGTGCGCAAGATCGCCCATCAACCTCTTGATAAGACGTCCCGTTTTACCGACTGGTCGCGCCGCCCACTGAGTGATGCGCAGGCGAAATACGCGCTGGCCGATGTCACGCACCTGCGCCAGATTTACGAATTCCTTGCGCGTAAGCTTGAACAGACGGGCCGCGCCCGCTGGGTTCAGGAGGAGCTTGAGATCCTGACCAGCCCTGACACCTATGTCACCCCGCCGCGCGAGGCATGGCGTCGGGTCAAGACGCGCACGAATTCGCCAAAGTTTCTGGCGCTTGTGCGCGAACTGGCCGCCTTCCGCGAGGAATACGCCCAGACCCGCAACATCCCGCGCAGCCGCGTCTATAAGGATGACGCGATGGTAGAACTGGCCAGCAACAAACCGAAAAACCACGAGGAACTGGGCCGCGCCCGTCTGCTTCTGCGCGAGGCCCGCAAGGGCGAGATCGCGGATGGTATCCTCAAGGCGGTGGCCGCTGGCGTGAATTGCCCGCCCGGAGAAATGCCGCAGCCTGATCGCAGCCGCGACAAGCTTCAGGTCAATCCGGCGCTGTCCGATCTGCTGCGTGTCTTGCTAAAGGCCAAGTCCGAAAGCGCAGGCGTTGCGGCCAAGCTGATCGCCCCCGCAGCGGATCTTGACGGGATCGCCGCAGGGCTGCGTGATGTGGCCGCCCTGAAAGGGTGGCGACGCGAGGTATTCGGGGAAGATGCGCTGCGACTGTGCAACGGCGAGATCGCCTTGACCGCGGTCGGGTCTGATCTGAAAGTGGTTGAGCTTTAACGCTCAACCCTTTGGTTTTTATTGATTTTTGTTGGGGTTAGCGGCGCGATGTCATCGCGTTGCGAAGCCCTTCGACGCGGATGGTCGTCACCCCAGCCAGCGTCTGGTTGGTCAGCTTGCGGCCGGCCGTAACCTCGCGGGTGGGGGGCGTGCCGATGGCGGTCGCCTCGCTTGGTTCTACCCCTTCAAGACGGTAGGTCAGAACGCCGTCCACTGGCAGCTCGTCTTCGTTCGCGGGGGTCAGCTGCACCTCGTAAATGCCCTGACGATCCGCGCGACCGGTGGCGCGCACGACGGCACCGCCCGGTACTTCTTCGATCGTCAGATCAATGATCTGGTCGAAGGGGCGACCGGCATATACCACCTCTTTATTCCGCGAGGAGGAGAACAATCCGGTCCGCTGCGGGATCAAAGGGTTGGTCGAGGCTTCCTGACGGGTGATCGGTTCAGACCGCGCGGTTCCGAACCAGTTGAACGGGTTCACACGGCTGTCGCGCACGGTCGCGCAGCCTGTCAAAACAAGGGTCGATACCAGGATGGCTGAAAAGGTCTTGCGCATGGGGTCCGCCGTAGAAATTTCGGTAATATTTGACTAACCCATCCCAGACCCGTTGGGAAGGGGGTGGACCTTTGGCATCGTGCAACCTACCTGTTTGGCAAGCGAAAAGAGGGACGCACCGTGGCGACAGAGGCATTTGAAGAACTGGTCGAGGATTTCGAGTTTCTGGACGATTGGGAAGACCGCTATCGCCATGTGATCGATCTGGGCAAGGCGATGGAGCCGCTGACCGAAGAGCTGCGCGTGCCCGCAACCAAAGTAGATGGGTGCGCCAGTCAGGTCTGGTTGCATACGCAGTTCGAAGATGGCGTGCTCCATTTCGACGGGGCCAGCGATGCGATGATCGTTTCAGGCCTGATTGCGGTGCTTCAAAAACTGTATAACGGCGTGCCCGCGGCCGATGTCAGCGCCATCGATGCCCGCGCAGAGATGGGGCGCCTTGGGTTGAACGAACATCTGTCGGCGCAGCGGTCGAACGGGCTGACCGCGATGATCGAACGGATTCGCGGCGAGGCGGCACAGCAGGGTTGAACGCGTGCCTGCGGGCTGTGGCGACGGCTGTGCCAGTTGAGTTTATTTGGCAAAATGAAGATCAGAGCGCCTTGAGCGTGCGCGCCAGATCACCGTAGCCGGTAAAGCGCCGTTCAAAGGCAAGGCCGAGCCTATCGGCGCATGTTTTCGCCTTGGCGGTGAGCGCGGGATCATCTGTTTGCGCCTGATACACAAGCTTTTCGTAGTTCCCGAAGTACATATCGCGCAGGTCGGGGTGCCGGTCGAGCCCCATGGGTTTGATAATGAAAGCGTCGAACTGGCGGACCAGAAAATCGGTGAGATAGAAGGTGGTAATCTCGTCCTCCGAGATCTGGGAAAAGCGGTCGTTGCCTTCGAAAAAGCTATAGCAATGCGGTCCTGCGACCATCTGCACGCCAAGTTTCTTACACTCCGCCGCTAGCAATCCGCCGGTGCCGCAGTCGGCGTAGACAACGAATATATCGTCGTATCTGTCGCGGTGTTTTTCCACGGCTGCGCGGACTTCGTCGGTGATTTTTTCTGGGTAGAGATGCAGCTTGGCGGGCAGGCAGGTCAGGTCCAGATGCGACCAGCCGTTCGCCTCTTTCAGGTCGAGAATTTCCCGCGCCAGCGCCCCGCAGGCGATCAGCAGAATGCGGCCCGTCTGCGGGGCGAGCGGCAGGCCTTTTTCTGTCAGATCACGGTCCGAGGGCGGCTTCATCTCACGCTCCGTCATGCAAAAGGCCCCTCCGGTAGGGAAGGGCCTTTATGTTCTAGATCAACTGCTTACGCCTTGGCGGCGTTGTGTTTCCGCCCGACCCATTCCTTGGCGGTTTCCACCGCGACGGCGGCATCGCGGCAGTAGGCGTCGGCACCTATGGCCTTGCCGAATTCTTCGTTCAACGGGGCCCCGCCGACCAGCACGATATAGTCATCGCGGATGCCCTGTTCGACCATCGTGTCGATCACGACTTTCATATAGGGCATGGTCGTGGTCAAGAGCGCGGACATGCCAAGGATGTCCGGCCCTTCGGTTTCCATCGCTTCAAGATAGGCTTCAACCGAATTGTTGATGCCAAGATCGACAACCTCGAAGCCCGCGCCTTCCATCATCATCGACACAAGGTTCTTGCCGATGTCGTGGATGTCCCCCTTGACCGTGCCGATCACCATCTTGCCCACGCGCGGCGCGCCGGTTTCGGCCAGCAGCGGCTTTAGGATCGCCATGCCGCCTTTCATTGCGTTCGCAGCCAGAAGCACTTCGGGGACAAAGAGGATACCGTCGCGGAAGTCGGCCCCGACGATGGTCATGCCGCCGACAAGCGCCTTGGTCAGAATATCATAGGGTGCCCAATCGCGTTCGATCAGGATATTGACCCCTTCCTCGATCTCTTCGCGCAGACCGTCATAGAGATCATCAAACATCTGCTGAACAAGTTCTTCGTCGTCCAGATCGGCAAGGATAATTTCGTCTTCATCCGACATAGTCGTTCCTCATCGGTTAACTCACCCGCGCGGGCTTGTGCCTTTTTGTCACATACACGTCGAAAGCTTCGTGCATTTTGCGACAAACCCGGCACCGCGTGCGACGCTTTGGTTGTTGGGAAATTACGCTCAATCGTGCTGTAAAACAATGGCTTGGGCCAATATACTTGACCATGTTCCTAATTTGTTCCAAAAGATTTGAATGGATCAGGCACAGCGCAAATACAGACTGCCCGGACGGGGCACATCCAGCAACCGCCCGGGCCGGTTCGAGCCGCTGACCGTCAGCGCTGTGGCCGATGGATGGGCGGGCGATGATGACCCTTTGCCGGTCTTGCGCACCCAGGTAAGCGTTGAAATTCCACGCTCCGTGATCAGCTATAACCAGTCGCCAGACCTGCCGTTCGACCGGTCGATCAACCCGTATCGCGGGTGTGAACACGGCTGTGTCTATTGTTTCGCGCGGCCAAGCCATGCCTATCTGGGGTTGTCGCCTGGCCTGGATTTCGAGACGCGGCTGATCGCGCGGCCCGAGGCGCCCGAGGTGTTGAAACGAGAGTTGGCGGCGAAGAAATACCAGGTCGCCCCCATTGCGATTGGCACGAACACCGATCCCTATCAGCCGATCGAGAAAGAGCATCGGATCATGCGCGCGCTGCTAGAGGTGCTGTCAGACGCGAACCATCCTGTTGCCATTGTGACCAAGGGCAGTCTGATCGAGCGGGATATTGATATTCTGTCGGATATGGCGGCGCGCGGGCTGTGCCGCGTGGGCGTGTCGGTGACGACGCTGGATGCGACGCTTTCGCGGTTGATGGAGCCGCGGGTGCCTGCACCGAAACGCCGGTTGCAGGTGATCGAACGTTTGGCAGAGGCAGGCATTCCGGTGCGGGTGATGGCGTCCCCGATGGTGCCGGCGCTGACCGATCCCGAGCTTGAGGCGATTTTGGAAGCGGGGCGCAATGCAGGAGCCGTCGCGGCCAGCTGGATCATGCTGCGCTTGCCGCGCGAGGTATCGCCCTTGATGCAGGAATGGTTGGCGGCGCATTACCCTGACCGCGCGGGTCGCATCATGGCGCGGCTGCGCGAGATGCACGGAGGGAAGAAATATGACGCAAATTGGCACCGACGGATGCGCGGCGAAGGCCCCTATGCCGAGATGATTGCGCAGCGGTTTACCTTGGCGGTCAAACGGTTGGGGCTGGATACGCTATTGCCGCCGATGCGCTGCGATCTGTTCCGCCCGCCCAAACGGGCGAGCGCGCAGTTGGATTTGTTCGGGGATTAACCCCGGCGGCGGCCACGGCGTGGTGCGCGGGTGGGGCCTTCGCCATCGGTGCCATCGCTGGCCGAAGAGAACGGTCCAAGTGCCTCCACGATCTGTTCCAGCGTGGGGGCGTCACCCTTGGGCCGGCTGTCGAGAGCGGCGCGCATATGCACCAGATGTTCCGGCATGGTGCCACAGCAACCGCCGATGATCGACGCGCCGCAGTTGCGGGCCATTTCGGCGTAATCGGCCATCAGTTCGGGCGTGCCGTCATAGTGGATGTGGCCTTCGACGTATTTCGGGATGCCCGCGTTGCCTTTGGACACAATCGGCGTCGGCATGCCTTTGGAGGCGAACCCCAGCACCGTGCGCAACACATCCGACGCGCCGGTGCCGCAGTTGGCCCCATAGGCCAGCGGGCCATAATCGAGGTCATGCACCATGTCGACCATCGCCTCGGATGTCATGCCCATCATGGTGCGGCCTGCGGTGTCAAAGCTCATCGTGCCAACCCAGTCGAGCCCTGCCAGCTTGAAGCCTTCGGCGGCGGCGCGGTATTCCTCGGGGGCGCTGATCGTCTCCAGCCAGCCCACATCGGCACCGCCGGCTTTCAGCCCGTCCGCGGTTTCATGGAACATCTCCACCGCCAGCGCGTGGGTGAGGGGGCCGACCGGCTCCATGATCTCGCCCGTGGGGCCGACGGAGCCCGCAACGATGACCTTGCGACCGACCTTATCCGCGACCTCGCGCGCGAGCTCGGCGGACACGCGGCTAAGCTCATGGGCGCGTTTTTCGGCATTATGCAGTTTCAGGCGCGAGGCATTCGCGCCGAAGGAGTTGGTCAGGAAGATATCGCTGCCCGATTGCACCGCACCCTGATACAGCTTGATGATGTTTTGCGGCTGTTCGGTGTTCCACATCTCTGGCGCATCACCGGACATCAGGCCCATGTTGAACAGGTTCGTGCCAGTGGCACCATCGGCCAGCAGCGTGCCTTTTTCAGCCAGAAGATCGGTGAGGGGGTTGGACATCAAAACGCTCCGCTAAATGGGTGATTTTGCCGTTTCCCACAACGCCCCTGTTGACGCAACTTCATTATTCTCATGATCGTCATGAGCCGCTGCCATGGTTTCTGCGTGCATGACCGCCATGAGGGCAGGGCGCGCGCTTGCGTGGCAGGGGCGCTTGGACTATGTGACAGGCTAGAAATGGCTGATGGGTATTCCAACCGGCCTGTTGTCTGGAAGGGATGTGCATGGCCCGTCGCACGAAAATCTATGAAGGTACGGCGAAGATCCTGTATGAAGGACCGGAACCGGGGACCATTGTCCAGCACTTCAAAGACGACACAACCGCCTTTAACGCCGAGAAAAAAGCGGTGATCGAAGGCAAGGGCGTGCTGAACAACCGCCTGTCCGAATTCTTCATGACCGGCCTGAACAACATCGGCGTGCCCACGCATTTCATCAAACGTCTGAACATGCGCGAACAGCTGATCCGTCAGGCAGAGATTATCCCGCTCGAGATCGTTGTGCGCAACTATGCGGCGGGGGATCTGTCCACGCGGCTTGGCATTGACGAAGGCATGCAACTGCCGCGCCCGATTGTGGAATATCACTTCAAGAACAACGACCTTGGCGATCCGCTGGTCACCGAGGAACATATCGCCGCCTTTGGCTGGGCCGGTCAGCAGGACATGGAAGACATCCTGAGCCTGTCGCTTCGGGTCAATGATTTCATGTCCGGCGTGATGATGGCCGTGGGTATCCGGCTGGTGGACTTCAAGCTTGAGGTGGGCCGGATCTACGAGGGCGATTTCCAGCGTCTGATCGTCGCCGACGAGATTAGCCCCGACAGCTGCCGTCTGTGGGATATCGAAACCGGACAGAAGCTGGATAAGGATGTGTTCCGCCGCGATCTGGGGTCGTTGACAGATGCCTATACCGAAGTCGCCCGACGTTTGGGGGTCATGCCCAAGACGTCGACACCGATGATGAAACCGACGTTGATCAACTAGGCTGGCGTCGCAGATGAGTTTATTTTGCAAAATGAAGATAGGGGACGCGTCATGAAAGCACGGGTGCATGTGATGTTGAAAAACGGTGTTCTGGATCCGCAGGGCGAGGCCGTGCGCCACGCGCTTGGGGCCATGGGCTTTGAAGGCGTCAATGGCGTGCGTCAGGGCAAGGTGATCGAGCTGGACCTGAACGAGGGCGTAACCAAGGCCGACGTCGAGGCGATGTGTGAAAAGCTGCTCGCGAACACGGTGATCGAATCCTACACAGTGGAGATGAGCTGATGCACGCAGCGGTCATCGTTTTTCCCGGCTCTAACTGTGACCGCGATCTGGCGGTGGCATTCAAGGCGGTCGGTGCCAAAGTGTCGATGGTCTGGCACAAGGACACGAGCCTGCCCGAGGGCGTCGATATTGTGGGTGTGCCCGGCGGCTTTTCCTATGGCGACTATCTACGTTGCGGTGCCATTGCGGCGAATTCTCCGATCTGTCGCGAAGTGGCGGCCCATGCGGAACGTGGCGGTTATGTCATGGGGATCTGCAACGGCTTTCAGGTGCTGACCGAAACCGGTCTGCTGCCCGGTGCCCTGCTGCGCAATGCTGGGCTGAAATACATCTGTCGCACCGTGCCGCTGCGCGTGGCCACGGCGGACAGCGATTACACATCGGGCTACGAGGCAGGTGCGATGATCGACATCCCGATCGCCCACCACGATGGCAATTATTTTGCCGATGGCGATACAATTGCCAAACTGCATGGCGAGGATCGTGTTGCCTTTACCTATGGCGATAACCCCAACGGGTCGCAGTCGGACATCGCGGGCATCCTTTCGTCGAACCGTCGTGTGCTGGGGATGATGCCACACCCCGAACGCGCAGCGGATGCGGGGCATGGGGGCACGGACGGGGCGGCGCTCTTCCGCGCATTGGCGGGGTCTCTGGTCACAGCGTGACTTGAGTGCACCGGTTAGGACGCGTAGATTGCCGCCATGTTTCGGTCTGCGTCCTCTAGTGAAGCCCCTTTATCTGTCAGCTGGCGCGTCCGGCTGGCGGTTGCTTTGCTTTTGGTCATTGCGGTGGCCACGATTTCGGTCACCAACAAGCTGCTGACGGATCGCTTTACCGAAAGCACACGTAACCGGGCCGAGCTTCGGATCGCGCTCTACAGCGGCAACCTGCTGGCCGAGCTGCGCCAGAACGCGATTGTGCCACAGCTTTTGTCGCGCGATCCTGCCTTGATCGAGGCGCTGACCCGATCTGATTACTCCCTGTCGACCCAGCGATTGATCTCTTTTGTAGAGGAGATCGGCGCGGCGTCCTTGATGCTTTATGATATCGATGGGCGCACGGTGGCAGCGACCGACCGCAACCGGTTGGGGGCATCGCACCGGCAAGAGGCTTATTTTGTTGACGCACTGCGATCGAATTCGACCGTGTTCAGCGTTATTCCCCGTGATACCGGCGGCTATCGGTTCTTCTATTCGCGTCGTATTCAGGAAGGCGGCACCAACCTTGGGGTGATCGCGGCCGAGGTGGATCTGCAACGGTTTGAACGGGCCTGGGCCGGTATCTCGGATGCGGTGATTGTCACCGACAGCACGGGTGACATCATCATGGCGACCGAACCGCGCTGGCGTGGTCTGACGGAAAGCGAGGCTCTGTCGAACCAGACCCCGCAAAGCGCCATCGAGCGCGCGATCAAGGCCACCGCCGATTGGACCGCATTGCCTGCGGATGCTTATCTGCAGGGCGAGGCGGTGATGCGTCTGTCGTCACGGATACCGTTTCGGGGCTGGCGGATCACGAGCTATACCACCTATGCCTCGGTCCGCGAGAAGGTGAACGGGGTGCTGGCGCTTGAGGTGATGGGCTTTGCGATCCTGCTGGCGCTGACGTTTTATGCTCTCAGCCGTCGGACGGCGGGGCGCGCGGCGCTGTTTCAGCGTGAATCCGCCGAGCTGCGCGCGCTCAACGCCGCCCTTCAGCGCGAGGTGGCGGAACGCAAACGGGTGCAGCAGACTTTGGCCGTGGCCGAGCAGACGTTGGAACAATCCAGCAAGCTCGCTGCCTTGGGCGAAATGTCCGCCGCCGTCAGCCACGAGCTGAACCAGCCGTTGGCCGCGATGAAAACCTATCTGGCGGGCGCGCGTCTGTTGATGCAGCGCAACCGGCTGGAGGAAGCACTGGCGTCATTCGGGCGCATCGACGATCTGATCGAACGCATGGGGGCCATCACGCGGCAGCTGAAAAGCTATGCACGCAAGGGCCAGCAGCAGTTTTCGCCCTTTGATATGGGGGAGGCGCTTGCCTCTGCCTTGTCAATGATGGAGCCGCAGCTACGTCAGCGTCAGGTACAGATCAACCGTATCCTGCCCGCAGAGCCTGTTCAGGTGGTGGGGGACCGCATGCGGATCGAACAAGTATTGGTCAATCTCTTGCGCAACGCATTGGATGCCACCAAATCGGAACGAAAACCGACGGTAGAGATTATACTATCAGCGGGTGAGACGGCGACGCTTACCGTGCGCGATAATGGCCCCGGGATCGAAGATCTCGATAGCCTGTTCGAGCCGTTTTACACGACCAAGCAGCCCGGCGATGGTGTCGGGCTGGGGCTTGCGATCTCGTCGGGTATTGTATCCGATCTGGGGGGCAGGCTGACAGCCCGCAACGGCCAACATGGCGGTGCGGTTTTTGAAATGCAGCTGCCCATTATGGACAGCACAGAGAAGACACAGGCGGCAGAGTAAACCAATGGCTCAGGCAATGAAAATCGCGATCGTTGATGATGAACAAGACATGCGTCAGTCGATCAGCCAGTGGCTGGCGCTTTCGGGCTATGACACAGAGACGTTCGGCAGCGCCGAGGATGCGTTGAAAACGCTGGGGCCGGATTACCCCGGTATCGTGATCTCCGACATCAAGATGCCCGGCATGGGCGGGATGCAGTTCCTGAAAAAGTTGATGGGGACCGACAGCGCGCTGCCGGTGATCATGATCACCGGCCATGGCGATGTGCCCATGGCGGTCGAGGCGATGCGCGTCGGCGCGTTCGACTTCCTTGAAAAGCCCTTTAACCCCGACCGGATGAGCGAACTGGCCAAGAAGGCCACCAACGCGCGCCGTCTGGTCATGGACAACCGCGCCCTGCGTCGGGAGCTGTCTGACGGCAGCCAGCTGATGAAAAAGCTCATCGGCGGCTCGCCCGTGATGGAGCGGCTGCGCGAGGATATTCTGGATCTTGGTCAGGCCGACGGTCACGTGCTGATCGATGGTGAAACCGGTACGGGCAAGACACTGGTAGCGCATGCGTTACATGCTGTAGGATCGCGCGCGGGCAAGAAATTCGTGCTGGTCAGCTGCGGTGCGCTAGAGGAAGACGCATTGAGCAAGCGTTTGTTTGGGCCGATGATGCCTGAAGACGCCCAGCTTCCCGCGATCGAGGAGGCTCGCGGTGGTACCTTGGTGCTGGAAGGTGTGGAATCGCTCAGCGAGACGCTGCAAGCCCGTCTTCTTAGTGCGATCAACGACCAAGGCACGCCAGCGGAAACGCGGATCGTTGCGATTTCGAACCTGCAGGAGGCGGGGCGCACCTCCGAAGATGCGCTGCGTTCTGATCTTTTCTATCGTCTGGCCGCCCTGCGCATCACCGTGCCGCCGCTGCGCCAACGGGGCGAGGATATTCTGACGTTGTTCACACGTTTGTCCGAAGAATTCGCGGATGAATATGGCTGCGAGACTCCGCAGGTTTCCGCGCAAGAGGCCGCGCAACTGTTGCAAGCGCCTTGGCCCGGGAACGTGCGCCAATTGATCAATGTGGCAGAACGCGCTGTGTTGCAGTCGCGTCGCGGGTCCGGGTCCATTGCATCACTGCTGATGTCGGACCACGAAGAGATGCAGCCGGTGATGACCACCGACGGCAAGCCGTTGAAAGAATATGTAGAAGCCTTCGAACGTATGCTGATCGACAATACCATGCGCCGGCACAAAGGGTCTATCGCCAGTGTGATGGAGGAGTTGTGCCTGCCGCGCCGGACGCTGAACGAGAAGATGGCGAAATACGGTTTGCAGCGCTCGGATTACCTCTGAGCGCCGCATTTTGCAGACAGGCTCAGCCGAGCCGCGTCTCGATCAGCTCGCGTGCTGCACCGGTCTCATCGGTGTAGCAGGTCCACGACGGGCCGCCAGGGATATCAACGATATGCTGGCCGGTCTCGACGATAGGGATGGTCGTGTTGAGCGTACCGCCCGATTTGCCGGTGTGTTTTTCCACGGCACGGATGCAACTGCGCTTGGACGGGCCCTCGGGGTCGCTGCCGCCGGTCGTGCTCATGTCTTCGCAGGCGGCAAGCGCCAGAAACGGCAGGCACAGGGCTGCGCGCAGGGAAATATGCATTCGTATCATCCTTATCTGTCTTATTTTTGTGCATCCCGTCACAGGGCTGCGGCACGGGCATAAACCCGCTGGCAAAGCTTTTCCCATAGTACCGACGCTTGTCAAGCAAGGCGGCGGGGGCGTGATACCGCTATCGGCCCCCGTATCTGCAAAGCCGCTACACGCGATTTCCCATTGTCATTTGGTGCCTTCTGCCGTTAATTGTAGATAGGGCTGTTTGCCTCTTTGGATGGCAAACCAGACCCCAGACAGTTTCGATGCCTCGGTTCCTCGGCATGTGGTGACCAGGCAGACCGATTAGGCCCTTAAAAAAGGCTCAAGAACCGCTGACGATTGCGCCGTGCCTTTGGCCGGACAACCGCAGTAAATTAATGGATATGGGGGCGCGGTACGCACCTCCCATGTCGGAGAAGAACCGCGATGACGCGCGCAGACGCCAAGAGCAGACAGACAGGCGGCCTTTTGGGCCCTGTTTTAGCCGCGTCACCCATCGCCCTGACAAGACATACCCTGCCTCGCAGCGCCCCACCGGGGCTGCTGTTTGCGCAGCTGTGCAAAATGGATTTATGCCTAAGAAAATGCTTATCGATGCCACCCACGCTGAGGAAACTCGCGTTGTTGTGGTTGACGGAAACAAGGTCGAAGAATTTGACTTTGAATCAGAGAATAAACGCCAGCTAGCTGGCAATATCTACCTCGCGAAAGTCACGCGGGTCGAACCTTCGTTGCAGGCCGCGTTTGTGGATTATGGTGGCAACCGTCATGGTTTCCTCGCCTTTTCGGAAATTCACCCCGATTACTACCAGATCCCCGTCGCCGACCGTCTGGCGCTGATGGAGGAAGAGCGTGCCTATGCTGAAGCGCAGGCCGCCAAGGAAGACGAAGACGAAAAACCCAAACGCCGGACACGCTCGCGCAGCCGCAGCAAGTCCAAGGCCGAAGACACCGTGTCCGATGACGCGACGGTCAGCAAAGACGCCGATGCCACCGACAGCGACCAGATCAACGGCATGCAGACTGTCGATCTGGACGATGAAGAAGGCTCCTCTCCGATGGAGCGGGTTGCCGAAACGCCTGTCGAAGAGCCCGAAGGCGATGACAGCAAGGCAGAGGGTGACACGCCCAAGGCCGCCAAAGCAGATGCGACAGACGCCGCAAAACCTGATGCCGATGATCAGGACGACAGCGACGACGCGGATGACAGCGATGATAGCCCCAAGGCTAAAGATGCGTCCTCCAAGGATGACAGCATCGAATCCGTGGCGGAC
The DNA here is from genome assembly GCF_048285585.1 of Sulfitobacter sp. SBS6. Lineage (NCBI taxonomy): Bacteria > Pseudomonadati > Pseudomonadota > Alphaproteobacteria > Rhodobacterales > Roseobacteraceae > Sulfitobacter > Sulfitobacter sp. SBS6. The sequence continues at coordinate 101,661 of NZ_JBLWBA010000005.1, forward strand.
GACGATGATCACGATGATCTGCGCACCGCGCGCAAGCCACGGCCCAAGCGCTATAAAATCCAGGAAGTCGTCAAGGTGCGCCAGATCCTGCTGGTGCAGGTCGTTAAAGAGGAACGTGGCAACAAGGGTGCCGCGCTGACAACCTATCTGTCGCTGGCCGGCCGCTATTGTGTGCTCATGCCCAACACCGCGCGTGGGGGCGGCATCAGCCGCAAGATCACCAACGCCGCGGACCGCAAGAAGCTGAAAGAGATCGCAAACGAAATTCAGGTGCCAAAAGGTGCCGGTCTGATCGTGCGCACCGCCGGTGCACAACGCACCAAGGCCGAGATCAAGCGCGACTACGAATACCTGCAACGCCTGTGGGAACAGATCCGCGAGCTGACGCTGAAATCCATCGCGCCCGCCAAGATCTACGAAGAAGGCGACCTGATCAAACGCTCGATCCGCGACCTTTATAACCGCGAGATTGACGAGGTGTTTGTCGAAGGTGAACGCGGTTACCGCATCGCCAAGGACTTCATGAAAATGATCATGCCGTCCCACGCCAAGAACGTGAAGCTCTATAGCGAAACACTGCCCTTGTTCGCGCGCTATCAGGTCGAAAGCTACCTCTCGGGCATGTTCAACCCCACGGTACAGCTGCCTTCGGGCGGGTATATCGTGATCGGTGTGACCGAAGCGCTTGTCGCGATCGACGTGAACTCGGGCCGGGCCACCAAGGAAGGCTCCATCGAGCAGACCGCGACCAAGACCAATCTGGAAGCCGCCGCCGAAGTCGCCCGCCAGCTGCGTCTGCGCGATCTGGCCGGTCTGATCGTCATCGACTTTATCGACATGGACGAGCGTCGCAATAACGCCGCCGTTGAAAAGCTGATGAAGGAAAAGCTGAAAACCGACCGTGCGCGTATTCAGGTGGGCCGTATTTCCGGCTTTGGCCTGATGGAAATGTCGCGCCAGCGTTTGCGTCCCGGCATGATCGAGGCGACGACCCAGCCTTGCCACGCCTGCCACGGCACCGGCCTGATCCGGTCGGACGACAACCTTGCGCTGTCGATCCTGCGCCAGATCGAGGAAGAGGGCACCCGCAAACGGTCGCGAGAAGTGCTGATCACCGCACCCGTGGGCATCGCCAACTTCCTGATGAACCAGAAGCGCGAACATATCGCCCATATCGAAGGCCGCTATGGCATGGCCGTGCGCATCGAAGGCGACCCCGCTTTGGTCAGCCCCGATTTCTCGCTTGAAAAGTTCAAGACCGCGACACGCGTTGTCACGCCGATCGAACATGTGGTGTCGGTTGATACCTCCATCATGGACGAGGTCGACGATCTGGATGTCGATGCGGAAGCAGATGCGGACAACGCTGATAATGAACCCACCGGCAACGGCAATGGCGGGCAGAGCCAGCACAATGGCTCTGACGATGACAATGATGGCGAAGGGAAACCCAAGCGCCGTCGTCGTCGCCGGCGGCGTCGGGGTGGCAAATCCAACGGGGATGATGCCGCCAACGGTGAAAACAACGGCGATAGCAACACCAACGGTGACAACGACGATAGCGACGCGCCAGCGCAAACCGAGGCGGATACTGCTGGTGCCAAAAATGACGCGAAAACGGATGCGACTGCAGACGCCGCTTCTGACGACGCGAAACCGCAGGACAAACCCAAGCGCACCCGTAGCCGGACCCGCAAACCCAAGGCGGATGCCGCGGCAGAAGCGACCGTAGACGCGGATGCCAAAACCTCTGAGGACGCGAAACCTGCGGAGACGACCCCTGCCGACGCGGACGCCGCCGAAGACGCGCCCAAGCCAAAGCCCAAGCGGACCCGCACGCGCAAGCCCAAGGCCGCGCCTGTCGAGGCTGCGGAAGAGGCACCCAAGCCCGAGGAAACACCTGCGCCAAAAGAGCAGCCAACCCCCGAGCCCAAGCCCGAGCCAGAGGTGACACCAGACGCGCCGACGCCCGAGCCCGCAAAGGAGCCGACGCCGATCCCGACGCCTGAACCCACGCCCGCGCAGCCGTCCCAGCCCGCCGAGGTGGAGGAAACGCCGGCACCGACCGAGGTGCCCGATAGCACCCCGACGGAAATGCCGCCCGCGCAGGAAATCCAGCCGGAGCCACCGGTCACCGAAGTACCGCAGCCCGAGGCGACCCCGCAGGCGGAGCCTGAAAAACCCGCCAAGCCCAAGCGGCGCGGCTGGTGGTCCTTGGGCGGCTAAGCAGCGCCCCTGCGCCGACATATGAAACGAAAAAAGGCAGACCTTCGCGTCTGCCTTTTTTATCTGCGGTATCCGCGGCACGTGGGGCGGCGGGACCGTTACTTTTTGCGGATCACATAGGCCTGCGGCGTTTCGTCCATCGCGGCGCTTTCAAGGCTGTGACCGGCCTCGGCACAGAAATGCGGGATGTCGATGATCGCGGCGGGATCATCCGCATGCACGGTCAGAAGATCGCCAGACGCTAATGATTGCAGGCGTTTACGGGCTTTGAGCACGGGCAGGGGGCACAAAAGCCCCGTCGCGTCGAGAAAGTTTTTATCTGTCATGATCCTCAGATAAGCCACATGTTTCAACGCGTCCACAACCTTGTGACGGGGATCACGCGCAACAGCAGGTGACGCGCCCGACAAAGCAGATTATGGCTGATGTCATGTTTGGATTTGACCTGATCGACGCGGGACTACTGCCCGCCATACTCATCGCGCTGACCGCCGGGATCATCAGCTTCCTGAGCCCCTGCGTCCTGCCCATCGTCCCCCCGTACCTCGCCTATATGAGCGGGGTCACCCTGAACGATATGTCATCGGTCGCCGCCGCGCGCCGCAAGGCTGTCATCGCGGCGCTGTTCTTTGTGATGGGGCTCAGCACGGTGTTCCTGATTCTGGGGTTCACGGCCTCGGTCTTCGGGGCGTTCTTCCTACAAAATCAGGTGCTCTTCGCGCGGCTGTCGGGCATTGTGGTGATCATTTTTGGCCTGCATTTCCTGGGCGTCTTCCGCATTCCTTTTCTGGATCAAGAGGCGCGTCTGGATGCGGGCGACAAGGGCGGCACGTCCTTTGGGGCCTATATCCTTGGGCTGGCCTTCGCCTTTGGCTGGACACCCTGCATCGGGCCGCAGCTTGGCGCGATCCTGTCGCTCGCGGCGTCCGAAGCCTCGGTCACGCGCGGCACGCTTTTGCTGGGGGTCTATGCGGCGGGCTTGGGTATTCCCTTTTTGTTGGCGGCGATGTTCATTACCCGCGCCACCCACGTCATGAACCGGATCAAGCCCTATATGAAGCTGATCGAACGCGGCATGGGGATCTTGCTGGTGGTCGTCGGTCTGGCGCTGCTGACGGGGGCGTTTACGACCTTCTCTTTCTGGTTGCTGGAAACATTTCCTGCATTGGGATCCTTGGGTTAGGCGCCTTACTCTTGCCGGAAAACCTGTTTAAGCTGCGGCGAAATACAGGGTGAACGATGGCCGAGAACATAGAGCAGACAGTCAGGACGCGACGGGTTTTCTATATCCCGGGCTATGACCCCATTCATCCGCGCCGCTACCGCGAGCTTTACCGCAAGGAAGGCAGCGCACAGGCGCGGATCTCGGACTATCAGATCGCGCTGTCGCCCAAGAAGGGCGGCGGGAACTACGGCTGGAACGTCGCCGCGCATATCGATGGCGTTGATGTAGAGGCTCAGGTCGACGTACTCGTCTGGTCCGACATCGTCCGCATCTCCATGAGCAATTCGATCCTCGCAACCTATGGGCAGTTGGTGCAGACGGCTTGGGTCTATATCGCGTCGGGTGCGCTATGGCGGTTGATGAAGCTGCGCAAGGGGCCCGTGATTGCGGCGCTTTATCCGGTAGGGATGTTGCTGCTGCAACTCCTGATCGCTGCCCTCGCGGGCAAGCTGCTGTACGCGGGGGTGACCTTCTTTGGCGGGCCTGCGTGGTTCAAGGGGATCGTCGCCGCCGCTGGCGTGGGGCTGGGCTGGCAGGTGCTGCGCTGGTTCAAGAAACACGATGGCAAGCTTTTCGCCTATTACCTGATGCATGATTACGCCTTCGGGGCCGCGACGCGCGGGGCGAACCCGCCCGCGCTTGAAACGCGCATGACCGAATTCGGGGATGCCATCGCGCAGGCGCTGAGGTCTGATGTGGACGAGGTGCTGGTCGTGGGCCATTCCTCGGGCGCGCATCTGGGGGTGTCGATCCTTGCCGATCTGATCCGCGCGGGCCGTGTCCCTGCTGACGGGCCTGCGCTGGCTTTTATGACCTTGGGGCAGGTGGTGCCGATGGTGTCCTTCCTGCGCGATGCCCACCGTCTGCGCGCCGATTTGCGCTTTCTGTCCCAATGCGAGGGTCTGACATGGGTCGATGTGACGGCCCCTGGCGACGGCTGTGCCTTTGCGCTTTGCGATCCGGTAGCGGTGTCGGGCGTTGCCCCCGAGGATAAACGCTGGCCGCTGGTGTTTTCCGCGGCCTTCACGCAATCGCTGACCCCCGCCCGCTGGAAAGAGCTGCGCTGGCGGTTTTTCCGGCTGCATTTCCAATACCTTTGCGCCTTTGATGCGCCCAAGGACTATGATTATTTCCAGATCACCGCCGGCCCGCATAGTCTGGCCGAACGCTATGCCGGACGGCCTGCCTCCCGGTCGCGCATTGTCAAACCGGTGAATAAATTCACCTCTACCGCGCCATGACGCTACCCCCCAAACCCGAGAGCCGCCCCGCGAAAGTGTCGCTTTGGCGCTATGCGCGGCTCTTTCGCCAAGACATCCTGTCGGCGCAGCCCGCACGGCTGTATCGGGCCTGGATGGCAGAGTTCAAGACGCCGTTCTTCCGCAGTTATCTGATCAACCAGCCCGATCTGATCCAGACCGTGCTCAAGACGCGCCCGGACGATTATCCCAAGTCCGACCGGATCGGCGAAGGATTGCGCCCGCTGCTTGGCAACTCGGTCTTCCTGACCAACGGGGCGATATGGAAACGGCAGCGGCGCATCATTGACCCCGCGTTTGAAGGGGGCCGCTTGCGCGAAACCTTCCCCGCCATCTGGGACGCGGCAGAGGCAGCAGCGGCACGGCTTTCCCCTCATGATGGCGCGCCGCTAGAGGTCGAGGCGCAGACCAGCCACGCGGCGGCGGATGTGATCTTTCGCACGTTGTTTTCGATTCCCATCGAACACCATATGGCGCGCGAGGTCTTTGACGAATTCAAAACCTATCAGCGCAGCCAGCCGATCCTGAACATCGCGGCCTTTGTACCCTTGCCCCGCTGGCTGCCACGGCTGTTCCGCCGCGACACGAAACGCAGCGCAGCCAAGATCCGGCGACTGATCACCGCGCTGACGAGCGAGCGGATGGAGGCGATCAAGGCGGGCACCGCCCCCGACGATCTGGCGACCAAGATCATGACCACGTCCGACCCCGAAGACGGCTCTACCTTTACCACCGATGAAATGGTCGATCAGGTCGCGATCTTCTTTCTCGCAGGCCACGAGACGAGCGCATCGGCGCTGGCATGGGCGATGTATCTGGTGGCGACCCATCCCGACTGGCAGGACCGTCTGGCCGAAGAGGCACTGGCGATCGACCAGTGCGATTTTGCGGTCATGGGCAAGCTCAAACAAAGCCGCGATGTCTTCCGCGAGGCACTGCGCCTTTATCCCCCCGTGCCGATGATGGTGCGCGAAGCGAGCTGCCCCGCGACGTTCCGCGACCGAACCGTGGCGCGTGGGGCACAGGTGGTGATCAGCCCGTGGCATCTGCATCGTCACGAACGCCTGTGGGACAACCCCGACGGGTTTGATCCGGCGCGATGGCACAGCGAGAACGGCAAGAAATGCCAGCGCGAGGCCTATCTGCCGTTCAGCGCCGGTGCGCGGGGCTGCCCGGGGGCAGGCTTTGCCATGGTCGAAGGCCCGTTGATCCTGTCGCGTATCCTGCGCGATTACCGCATAGAGGTTGTCGGCGAAAAGCCACCTGTTCCGGTGGCGCATCTGACAGTTCGTTCAAAAGACGGCATTTTGCTGCGCTTTGTCCGGCGCTAACGATATATCATCGCGGGAATAGATGCGTTAAACGAACATTCGACGGAATCAATAAGGGCCAGGATCATCATGACCACGACAGACGCACAGCGCACACAAATGGAAACAGGGCAGGGGTTTGTGGCCGCATTGGACCAGTCGGGCGGATCGACCCCCAAGGCGCTGAGCCTTTATGGCGTTGAACCCTCTGATTACTCGGGCGATGCCGAGATGTTCCAAGCCATGCACGACATGCGCGCGCGGATCATCCTGGCCGATGATTTCACCTCTGACAAAGTTCTGGGCGCGATCCTGTTCGAACGCACGATGGACAACACGATTAACGGCAAACCTGTGGCCCAACTGCTTTGGGAGGATCGCGGCGTTGTGCCTTTCCTGAAGATCGACAAAGGTCTGGAAGACGAAGCAAACGGCGTGCAGCTGCTCAAACCCATGCCCGAGCTGGACGATCTGCTGAAACGCGCGAAAGCCGCCGGAATCTTTGGCACCAAGGAACGGTCGGTCATCCAATCCGCCAACGCCGAAGGGATCGCGTCGGTCGTGGCGCAGCAATTCGCCGTTGCCAAAACCGTCTGTGCCGCCGGTCTGGTCCCGATCATCGAGCCAGAGGTGAACATCCATTCCGAGAGCAAGGCGGAAGCCGAAGACATCCTAAAATCCGAGCTCGAGAAACACCTCGCCGCGCTTTCGGCGGAGGAACTGGTGATGCTCAAGGTGACCCTGCCAGAACGCGCGGGGCTTTATGACAGCCTTGCGGATCACCCCAATGTGCTGCGGGTCGTGGCGCTGTCGGGCGGGTATTCCACCGAAGACGCCTGCGCGCGTTTGACGCAAAACCCCAAGATGATCGCCAGCTTCTCGCGCGCGCTGACCGAAGGGTTGAACGTCAAGATGTCGGATGCCGAGTTCAACACGGCACTGGGGCAGAACATCAGCAAGATCTACGACGCCTCTGTCGCCTAAATTGGAATTTCCTAAATTCCACGGGGGTTTTCTTGGGAAGAAAACGCCTAAACAATAATGCGGATCGGTTCCTGATTGCAAAAGATCACGAGCTGGCCCGCATTCTCTACAGCGTGATAACCGCGGCGTAGCAGTTCTTGCTCGAACGCGTGGCGGCCCACATATCTTTCGACATCCCTGACATTCCGCCGCACGACACACCCGCTGCGGGCGGCCTTCGAACTGAATAGGGCGAGCATCCAGCCCTCGGGCGACAATGGAGAATACTGTTGTTTGACCATGGGGGAAACTTACCCCCGCGAAGGTAAACGTTCCTTTAATGCTCGCAGCACATACACGCGGATCGCAGAGGCCAGCCCCGCTTCAACGCCGCGCTCTGCATCGATCTGCGCCACCAGCGCATTGATCGGCATGTCCATCTCTTGCGCAAGGTCGCGCAATTCCTGCCAGAATTCATTCTCCAGCGAGATCGACGTACGGTGACCCCGAAGGGTCACCGAATGTTTCACCGGCCGGGCGCTCATGTGTCGCGCTTATGGGCTTCCAGATTGCGCGAGATTTGCGCCAGACGGGCTTTCAAAACCTCTTTCTGGTCCTTGCTCTGGCCGAACTGTACCGCGTTTTCATCGGCACGGGCCTTGCGCGAGGCGCGGTTGCGCTCTTTCTTGACCTTGTTGAGGTTGATGGGGGCGCTCATTCTTTGGGTCCGATCATTTGCTCCGGCCGCACCACGCGGTCGAATGTTTCGGCATCGACAAAGCCCAAGGCGATTGCTTCTTCCTTGAGCGTCGTGCCGTTCTTGTGGGCCGTCTTCGCGACTTTGGTCGCGTTGTCATAGCCAATCGTAGGGGCCAGCGCTGTGACCAGCATCAGGCTTTCTTTCATCAGCTTGTCGATACGTTCGACATTGGCCTGTGTGCCGACAACCATATTGTCCGTAAAGGCCGAGGCGCTGTCGCCCAAAAGCTGCATGGATTGCAAGACGTTATAGCTCATCATCGGGTTGTAGACGTTAAGCTCGAAATGCCCTTGCGACCCGGCAAAGCCGACGGCGGCGTCATTACCCATGACATGCGCACAGACCATTGTCAGCGCTTCGGCCTGCGTCGGGTTCACCTTGCCCGGCATGATCGACGACCCGGGCTCGTTCTCGGGCAGGATCAACTCGCCCAGACCCGAACGCGGGCCGGACCCGAGCAAGCGCATGTCATTGGCGATCTTGAACAGCGATCCCGCCACGGTTTTCAGTGCGCCCGAGAACATGACCATCGCGTCATGGGCGGCCAGCGATTCAAACTTGTTGGGCGCGGTGACAAAGGGCAGGCCGGTGATCTCGGCCATATGCGCGGCCACGGCTTCGGCCCAGCCTTTTTTGGTGTTCAGACCGGTGCCAACGGCAGTACCGCCTTGGGCCAGTTCATAGATATCGGGCAGGCAGGCGTTGACCCGTTCGATCCCCTTTTTCACCTGATGCGCATAGCCCGAGAATTCCTGCCCCAGGGTCAGCGGTGTCGCATCCTGGGTATGGGTCCGGCCGATCTTGATGATGTCCTTGAACTCTTCGGACTTCGCGACCAAGGCGTCGTGCAGTTTTTGCAGGCCGGGCAGCAGTACATCGCGGGCCTGCATGCCGATCGCTACATGCATCGCGGTCGGGAAGGTATCGTTGGACGACTGTCCCATGTTGCAGTGGTCGTTGGGGTGGACCGGATCTTTCGACCCCATCTCGCCGCCCAGCATCTCGATCGCGCGGTTCGAGATCACCTCGTTCGCGTTCATATTCGACTGGGTGCCGGAGCCGGTCTGCCAGACGACCAGCGGGAAATTGTCGTCGAACTTCCCCTCGATCACCTCGGTCGCGGCAGCAGTGATCGCATCGGCCAGTTTCTGGTCCAGATTGCCCTGGTTCAGGTTTTCCATCGCACAGGCTTTTTTCACGACGCCAAGGGCGCGGATGATCGGCACGGGCTGTTTTTCCCACCCGATGGGGAAGTTGATGATCGACCGTTGGGTCTGCGCGCCCCAGTATTTATCGGACGGCACTTCCAATGGGCCAAAGCTGTCGGTTTCTGTACGGGTATCGGCCATGAAAAGGCTCCTGATCTTGGGCTTATGTCTGATCAGGGTTTACCTCGCTGGCCGCAGCGGTGCAATGAGCCGATGGCGCTAACCTTGGCGACAAGGCAGCGCTGACCGGTCGATTACTTGCGGAAGCTGTCCAGCGATACGATTTCGGCGGCTTTGGGGGCTTCTTCCTCGACCTCAAGCTCGCTTTCGTCTTGTTGGGGCAGGTCTTCGTCCTCGTCCTGCTGGCCGGGTTCTTGCTGTTCGAACTTCAGGCCGAATTCCACCGACGGGTCCACAAAGGTGCGTATCGCGTCATAGGGGATATACATCGGTTCGGGCGCATCGCCAAAGTTCAACGTGACCGAGAATCCTTCCTCGGTGACCTCAAGCTTGTCGTACCAATGCTGCATGACAACGGTCATCTCGCCGGGGTAGCGGTCGGAAAGCCAATCGGCCAGTTCCGCATCCGGATGAGAGGTGTCGAACGTGATGAAAAAGTGATGGTTGCCGGGCAGTCCATTGGCTGCAACGTCAAGTAATACCTGACGAATTAACCCGCGCATGGCATCGTGCATCAGATTGCCATACTCAATGCTTCGGCTCATTACTTCTCTCCGGCCTTGGTTGATGGCGATAGCATACGGCATTTCGCACCAGTGAAAAGGGGGCGCAAAAATTTATAGCAACAGGCGCCAGCAAAGGGCCAATGCAGCGCTTATCGTCATCGTCAGGACAAAGCCGAACCGCAGCCCCAGCATCAACACTCCCGCCACCCCCGTCAGCACAGCGGCCACGGGATCAAAGCTGCTCCAATCAGGGAGCGGCACTGCCAGATGCGCCATAGGCAGCACGCGTTCAAACATCACATGCAGCGCGAACCAAACCGATAGATTGGCAATCACGCCGACGACGGCGGCGGTAATCGCGCGCAAGGCCCCCGCCAGCCGCGGCTGCGCCGAGATCGCCTCCAGATACGGGCCGGCAAGGAATATCCATAGAAAACAGGGTGTAAACGTCACCCAGAGCGCCAGAGCCCCGGCCGAGACCGCTCCCCATGGCCCCGATTGGGCAAAACCTGCCAGCAGGGCGACAAACTCCGTCACCAGAATGAGAGGGCCCGGAGTCGTCTCGGCCAGCCCCAGGGCGTCGATCATCTGTTCGGTGGTGATCCACCCGTGATCCTGCACCACGGTCTGCGCCATATAGGCCAGCACCGCATAGGCGCCGCCAAAGGTCACCACCGCGAGCTTCGAGAAAAAGAGCCCGATCTTGAGCAGGAATTCATTCCCCACACCCCAGACAAACAGCAGCGGCGACGCCCATAGCGCGACCCAAAGTCCGATGACGCCGACGGGGCGGGCAGGGCGGTGATGTAGCCCCTCACTCTCGACCACGCTGCGGTGCCCGGTGGCACCAAAAGCGCCCCAAAGGCCCGCACCCAGAATGATCAGCGGGAAGGGCAGGCCAAAGACGAACAGAGCTACAAAAGCCAGCGCAGCCAGCATCCATCCCGCGCGCCCGTGCAACGCCTTCCGTCCCAGATTGCGCAAGGCTTGAAAGACCACGACAATGACCGCCGCCTTGATCCCCATGAACGCGGCTTGAACCAAGGGAAGTTGGCCGAAATACGCATAGCCAAAGGCCAGCGCCAGAATGACCGCAGCCCCGGGGAGTACAAAAAAAAGCCCCGCCAACAGCCCGCCAAGGGTGCCGCGTAGCCGCCATCCGGCATAGGTCGCCAGCTGCATTGCCTCTGGTCCGGGCAACAACATGCACAAGGACAGCGCGCGCAAAAAACCGTCTTCCGAAAGCCAGCGATGACGCTCGACCAGCTCTTTATGCATCAGGGCGATCTGTGCCGCTGGCCCCCCAAAGGACAGCACCCCGATCCGCCCGAACACACGCGCCAGCAGGCCCCATTCCGGTACACTCATATCTCGCATATGCCTCTCAACATGCCCCGCGCCAGAGGTCGCAGTACCGGCCCCCGAGGTCAAGCGCGCCCGCGGCTTCCAAATGGCAATAATCCTCGCCGAAGGCAGCGCCCGATCAGCCAGTCGCACAACGGAAGAGGTGCACGCCAGGGCCACCAAGAACGTATATACAATGACGGAGAGCTAAGTGCAGGTTTCTGTTGCCAGGTACCTGCGAACCCCGCCTTAGGTCGCTAAACGTAAGGACTTAAGTTTCAATAGTTCCGGTCGCTTACGCGGCCATCGCCATTGGAGCACGATTGTCATTTGCAATTGTACATTTTACGCCGATAACGGTGGCAGTCAGCCGAGATAAAGCAACATCTTTAGACGTTCGTCGATCCTATTTCGACCCCATGATCCGCAAATGACGGATGTTTGGTGGAGTCGCCGGGTACCGCCCCCGGGTCCGAACCGCTTATTACATGCGCGTTTATACCCATAGTCCCGAAGGACACCCCAGATATAAGGGGCGTGATTAGCTTTGCAAGGGGAAAGCTTTGAAAACGAAAGGTGACCCGCGGGCTATCGGGCCGCGTCACTCTGTTTGCTGCGGCGGGCAAAGACGGTGCGGGCGAGGGCCTGGGTCTCTTCCTCAAGCAGGGTCAGCCCTTGGGCGGCGGCACCGGCGTCGCGGGCGGCGATCGCCGTGGCGATGTCACGATGGCGCGCGACGATGGCGTCGCGGGACCATGCGGTGAAGGTGATCATGTTCATCAGCGGCTGCATCGCTTCGACCGCACCGGCGAGTTGATAGGACAGCACCGGATTGCACGCGCCATCGACCAGCGCGCGGTGAAATGCGACATCAGCCGCGCAAAAGCCCGCGTCCGACAGATCGGGGGCAGATTGCGCGGCAAGCGCGTTTTGCATCGCGTCCAGATGATGATCCTGCCTGCGTGCCGCCGACAGGGGGGCGCAGGCGCGCTCTAGCGCGAAGCGGGCCTCGCAGGCGGTCTCGAAGCTCACGTCGTTCATCGACAAAAGCAGGGTAGAGGTGGTGATCTGCTGCGCTTGGGCGGCTTCAAAGCTGATGCGATTGACGAAAGCGCCGCCCGTTGCCCCCCGTTGGGTACGGATCAGTGATTGTGCCGCCAACCGCTTGAGCGCCTCGCGCACCGTCGCGCGCGAGACGTTGAATTGCGCCGACAGCTCCGCCTCGGAGGGGAGGCGTTCGTCTACAATCAGCACACCCTTGATGATGGCATCACGGATGTTCGCGGCAATATGGCTGGACAGATCAGAGGCGGTTTCTGGCGTGGAATTCATATGTCTTACATTTATGGTTTGGAAAAACTTTAATTGTCTGACATTAATTTTGCAAGATGTGAGTCGGCGGGCACCCCCACTGGCGCGCAGCTTGAACCCATGGAACCGAGGGGCCAGCCCCTCGGGCTCCCCGGAGTTTACTGGCAAAATGAAGCGGGCCCTGAACGGCGGTCCGAGACAGGAGAAATGATGTTTGATGCGTTGATGGTGAATAAGGATGAGGACACCGGCAAGACCCATGCCGAGGTTACCCAGATCGACCTTGACCGTTTGCCCGAGGGGGATGTGACCGTTGCTGTCGAATATTCGACCGTGAACTACAAGGACGGGCTGTGCATCGGACCGGGTGGCGGCTTGGTACGCAAGTATCCCCATATTCCGGGTATCGATTTCGCAGGCACCGTGGAGGCATCGGACGATGATCGCTACAAACCCGGCGATAAGGTCGTGCTGACCGGCTGGCGTGTGGGCGAGGCGCATTGGGGCGGCTATGCGCAAAAGGCGCGTGTGAAGGCCGACTGGCTGGTGCCGCTGCCCGAGGGGCTGGATACCCGCCAAGCCATGGCCGTGGGCACGGCGGGCTTTACCGCGATGCTGTCTGTCATGGCGCTGGAGGATCACGGGATGGTGCCAGGCAACGGGCCGGTGCTGGTGACGGGTGCCGCCGGTGGCGTGGGGTCCGTCGCGGTCGCCATCCTTGCTGCATTGGGTCACGAGGTCGCCGGTGTGACGGGCCGCCCGGATACGGCGGATTATCTGAAATCGCTCGGTGCCACGCAGATCGTCGCGCGGGAAGAGCTGAACGAAACCGTTAAACGTCCGCTGGAATCCGAAACCTGGGCCGGTTGTATTGATGCCGTCGGCGGCGAGATGCTGGCGCGGGTCCTGGGGCAGATGAAATACGGCGGTTCGGTCGCAGCTGTCGGGCTTGCGGGCGGGGCAGGGTTGCCGGCCACGGTGATCCCCTTCCTGCTGCGCGGTGTGAACCTGCTGGGGATCGATTCCGTCATGCAACCCTATGACAACCGTCTGCGCGCATGGCAGCGGATCGGGAAAGACCTGCCGCTGTCCAAGCTTGAGGATATGGTCGTGCCTGCAACGCTGAGCGATCTGCCCAAGCTGGGGGCAGACATCCTGAACGGTCAGGTGCGGGGTCGTGTTGTGGTTGATGTGAACGGCTAAACCACCGGCGCTACGGCTACGATTTGTCTGGCGGCGGCCCCTTGGGGTCGCCGTTTGGCGTATTTAGGGACTGGTACGGCCTTGACCTTGCGAGGGCAGCACTAGCTTTGCATCACCTTAACGCAAAGTGTGACATGTCCGACAAAAGCCCCATCCTTCTTTGGTATCGCCGCGATCTGCGGCTTAGCGATCATCCGGCCCTATCTGCCGCTGCAAACGCGGGGCGGCCCGTGATACCCGTCTTTATCAAGGACAAAAGTGTCGACGCCCTTGGCGCGGCACCGAAATGGCGTCTGGGGTTGGGGATCGGGGCGCTGGCGGACAGTCTTGAGGGGGTGTCGAGCAGGCTGATCTTGCGTGAAGGCGATGCACTTGAGGTATTACAGGCTCTGATCAAGGAGACGGGCGCGGGTGCCGTCTATTGGTCGCGGCTTTATGATCCGGACAGCGTGCAACGCGACAGCAAGATCAAAGAGACCCTGTGTAACGACGGGATAGAGCCGAAATCCTTTGGGGGGCACGTCATGTTCGAACCCTGGACGGTCAAGACCAAGGCGGGCGACTGCTATAAGGTCTACACGCCGTTCTGGAACAACGTCAAATCCCGCGATGTTGAGCCCCCGCTGGCCGCGCCTTCAGACCTGCCCGCGCCGGAAAGCTGGCCCGACAGTGATGCGCTGGACGGGTGGGGCTTGGGGGCTGCGATGGACCGTGGTGCCGATGTGGTGCGCCGGTTTGTCTGTCTGGGCGAAAAAGCCGCGCAGTCGCGGCTGGGGGCCTTCATGGCGCATGGGGTGGCCGACTATAAGCAGAGCCGTGACATTCCCGGCACCGATGGCACGTCGAACCTGTCCGAGAACCTGTCGCTGGGTGAGATCACCCCGCATCAATGCTGGCACGCCGCACAGCGCGCGCTGCACGACGGCAAACAGGGGGCGGAGACCTTTCTGAAAGAGCTGGTGTGGCGCGAGTTTGCCTATCACTTAATGCATCACACGCCACGGATGCTGACCGATAACTGGCGCGAGGAATGGGATGCCTTCCCCTGGAACGAGGATGAACGCCGTGCCGAGGTAAAAGCCTGGAAGCAGGGTCGCACGGGCGAACCCTTTGTCGATGCCGCTATGCGCGAGCTCTATGTCACCGGCCGCATGCATAACCGGGGCCGCATGATCGTCGCGAGCTATCTGACGAAACATCTGATGTGTCACTGGCGCATCGGGCAGAAGTGGTTTGAACATTGCCTGATCGACTGGGACCCCGCGAGCAATGCGATGGGGTGGCAATGGGCGGCGGGGTCGGGGCCGGATGCGTCTCCGTATTTCCGCGTGTTCAACCCCGAGACACAGCTGGATAAATTTGATAAGAATAGAGACTACGCCAGTCGCTGGATCGCCGAAGGGCGCGCCAATCCGCATAAGGACGCGCTTGCATTCTTTGATGTGATCCCGCGCAGTTGGCCCTTGTCGGCGGATGATGATTATCCCGAAAAGATCATCGCGCTGGACGAAGGGCGCGAACGGGCCCTTGAAACCTATAAGGGGCGAAACTTTTAACCTTTATGAAACGTGGATCTCCCACGTAACACCCATAAACCAATAAGATACGCGTCCAAGCGCATACAGGAGAGCGAATGATTTTGACCAGCACCGAGGGGCAGACTGCCCTTCCACGATATTTCTCGCGTGTTTTTGCGATGGCGCAGGAAATGCAAAACGGGCAGGTCGACTTTGTTTTGCCCGACGGGCGGTGCTTTCGCGCAACCGGAAAGAACCCGCTGCCCATTGCGGAAATCCGTATCCATAACAATGACTTGTTCGCGCGTCTTATCAGGGAGGGTGATCTTGGTTTCAGCGATGCCTACCTTGACGAATGGTGGAGCACACCGGACCTGCAGGCCTTTATGGACGTGGCCCATGCGAATGAGGATATCTACGATTCATTCCCCGGCATGGGGTTGATCCGCAAATTTGAATCCCTGCGCTTCTGGTTGCAGCGCAACAGCAAGAAGCAAGCGCGTAAGAACATCAGCTATCACTATGATTTGGGGAATGATTTCTACAAATTGTGGCTTGATGACACGATGACCTATTCAAGCGCGCTTTTCGAGGACGGCTTTCAACAATCGCTAGAGGCGGCGCAGACTGCGAAATATGCCTCTATGGTGGATCAGATGGGGGTCTCGGCTGGGGACCATGTGCTGGAAATCGGCTGCGGCTGGGGCGGTTTCGCTGAATATGCAGCGAAGGAACGCGGGCTCAAGGTGACGTGCCTCACGATCAGCAAAGAGCAGTTTAACTACGCCAAAGAACGTATTGAAAACGCGGGCTTGGCAGATGTTGTTGAATTCAAACTTCAAGATTACCGTGACGAGCGTGGCACCTACGATGGTATTGCCAGCATCGAGATGTTCGAAGCCGTTGGGGAACAGTATTGGCCGTCGTATTTCAATACGTTGCACGCCTGTCTTAAACCTGGATGTCAAGCGACCTTGCAAATCATCACCGTGCCGGATCGTCGCTGGAAGGTTTACAAGCGAGGCGTTGATTTCATTCAGAAATATATCTTTCCGGGGGGTATGCTGCCAAGCCCTACGGTGTTGAAGCAACAGGTTGAGAATGCCGGACTAGCCGTTGAAAAGTCTATCGAATTTGGAAAAAGTTATGACGTCACGCTGCGCCGCTGGCATACGACTTTCAATGAGAAGTGGGAAGAGATCGCGCGCATGGGCTTTGACGAACGCTTCAAGCGGATGTGGGATTTCTACCTCACCTCTTGCGCGTCTACCTTTGACAGCGGCAATTGCGATGTGACACAGATTACCGTGAAGCGTCCGGCCTGAGGGCGCATTGCTTGTAGTCTAAGGAAATCCCGATGCCGACCGCTGCCCGCCTGACAGCCGCTTTCTGCCTGGCGCTGATGGGCTTTGCCCTTTCGCGCATGATCATGCCCCTGATGCCTGAATCCACCCAGTTCGGGTATTTCATTCCCACCAATATTGCCCTCGGGCTCGCGGTCGGGTGGCGGGTCATGGGGGCACGTGCGGGCGGTGGCGTTTCCGAAGGGATCACCATCGGGCTGACCGGTGCCGTGGTTCTGGTGTTCTGGGGGCTGTTCATCCAGGCAGGCCGCGAGATGATCGAGAACGCGATGATGCACCGCTATGGCGGTGTCGGAGAGGCGCTGGTGGGCATGATTGGTATCGGTGCCGAATACTTCCTGATTATGGCAACGGTGCCGATCATCGCGGTCGTGTTGATTGGCGGTGCCGTCAGTGGCGTGATCACAAACCTTATCGACAGCAAGTTCCCTTAAGCCGATGACAGATCTTTTCCTCTATGGGTCGTTGCGGCATGTGCCGCTGCTTGAAATTGTGATGGCGCGCGCGGCGGACCGGCTTGACATCTCGCCGGACCGTTTGCCGGATCACATCGCTTTGTCCGTGGTCGAGGGGCCGTTCCCCTGCATCGTGCCGGCACCGGGCCAATCTGCCGAAGGGGTGTTGCTGCGCGGGCTGGGGCAGAACGATCTGGACCGCTTGAATTTCTACGAGGGCAGCTTTGCCTACGACCTGCAAGAAATCACGTTGGAAAGCGGCGAAAAGGCTTTGGGCTATTTCGCGCGGCCCGATCAATGGACGACACGTGACCCGTGGTCGCTGACGCAGTGGCAGGCAGACTGGGGTGCGCTCAGCTGCTTTGCCGCGCGCGAGGTGATGGATTATTTCGGCGTCTATACTGCCGACCGCGTGGCGCAGATGTTCCCGATGATCCGGTCACGGGCAGCGGCGCAGGTGAATGCGCTTCGGTCGAAACACGGGGCAGGGACGCTGGACGGCAAGGTCCGGATCGACCGGATTGACCGCGCCTATACCAATTATTTCGCGCTGAACGAATATCACCTCGCGCACGAGCGTTTCGACGGCACGATGACCGATGTGCTGGAGCGTGCGGTCTTCGTGGCGACCGATGCCGCGTTGGTGCTGCCCTATGATCCGGTGCGGGATCGGGTGATGCTGGTAGAGCAGCTGCGCATGGGGCCGGTGGCGCGGGGGGATCGCGCGCAGTGGCAGCTTGAACCCATCGCGGGCCGTGTTGATCCGGGCGAAAGCCCCGAAGACGCCGCGCACCGCGAAGCGCAGGAAGAAGCGGGTCTGACCCTGCGCAAGCTTGAAAAAATCGCGGAAGTCTATGCCTCTCCGGGGGATTCTACGGAATTTTTCTATATCTATCTGGGCCTTGCCGATTTGCCCGATGATAGCACCGGCGTGAACGGGCTTGAGGCCGAAAACGAGGATATCCGGTCCCATCTCATCGGCTTTGATGCGCTGATGACCATGGTGGACCAGCTTGAAGCTGCCAATGCGCCGCTGGTGATTGCCGCTTACTGGCTTGCGCGGCATCGGGAACGCTTGAGGTTGGAAGCGCCCGCCGCTACACCGGATGTAACTTGATTTAGGAGCATCCCATGCACGTCGCATCTGATCTGGCGCAGGCCATTGGCAACACCCCTCTTATTCGTCTGCGCAAGGCGAGCGAGGAAACCGGCTGCGAGATATACGGCAAGGCAGAATTCATGAACCCCGGCCAGTCGGTCAAGGACCGTGCCGCGCTGTTCATCATTCAGGATGCCATCGCCAAGGGCACGCTGAAACCCGGCGGCACGATTGTCGAAGGCACGGCAGGGAACACCGGTATCGGGCTGGCACTTGTCGGCGCATCGATGGGGTTCAAAACCGTGATCGTCATTCCTGAAACGCAAAGTCAGGAAAAGAAAGACATGCTGCGCCTTGCCGGGGCCGAACTGGTGCAGGTGCCCGCGGCACCCTACCGCAACCCCAACAACTTTGTGCGCTACTCGGAACGGCTCGCCAATGAACTGGCGCGCACCACGAACGAAGGTGTGATCTGGGCCAACCAGTTCGACAACGTCGCCAACCGTCAGGCGCATATCGAAACCACCGGCCCCGAGATCTGGGAGCAGACCGGCGGCAAGGTGGACGGATTCTGCTGTGCGGTGGGATCTGGCGGCACACTGGCCGGTATCGGCATGGCGTTGCAGCCCAAAGGCGTGAAAATCGCGATTGCCGACCCGGACGGGGCCGCGCTGCATAACTATTACACCAAGGGCGAACTGGTCGCCGAAGGCGGATCAATCGCTGAAGGTATCGGTCAGGTCCGCATTACCAAGAACCTCGAAGGGTTCACGCCCGATTTCAGTTACAACGTCTCGGACGCAGAGGCGCTGCCCTATGTCTTTGACCTGCTGCAACACGAAGGGCTTTGCCTTGGGGCGTCGTCGGGTGTGAACGTCGCCGGTGCGGTGCGTCTGGCCAAGGATATGGGGCCGGGGCATACAATCGTGACGATCCTGTGCGACTTTGGCACGCGCTATCAGTCGAAACTGTTCAACCCCGACTTCCTGCGCGAAAAGGATCTGCCCGTGCCCGCTTGGCTGGACCGCGCCCCACAATCCATTCCCGGCGTCTTCGAAGACCAATGATCGCGACGCTCAGGGGGCTTCTGGCCTGCGGTCTTCTGGCGCTTTGCCTGACGACCGCGGCTTTCGCGCAGACCGACGTCGAAGAAACGGCGGAGCAATGGGATAGTGTTGCGGTCAAGGCGGAACAATCGGTTGAAGAGGCCGACACACCGACTTCCGAACTCGACAGCCTGCGCGGGCGTATCGTCAACTACCGGTCCGAGTTCGAGGCCGCGCGCACGCTGAACGCTGAACGTATCGCTGCGCTGCGCGACCAGCTTGCCGCCTTGGGCACAGCGCCCGAGGGCGAAAATGCCGAACCCGAAGCGCCAGAGGTGGCCAAGACCCGCGCCGACATCAACCAGCAGCTGAACACCCTGCTGGCGCCCGTTCAGATCGCAGAGCGCGAGTTTCTGCGCGCAGACGGGCTGGTGCGCGAGATCGACAAGATCATTCGCGAACGCCAGACCGAACGGCTGTTACGCACCACGCCTTCGCCGCTGAACCCCGTCTATTGGGGGCCCGCGCTGGTCGAGATGCAGGATGCCTTTGCCGCTTTCTGGCAGGAAAGTGCTGAACAGGATACGGACAGCGCGCTGAATACGTTGGAAAACAACCTGCCGACCGTTTTCTTCGCAGGTATTGCCGGCTTGCTCTTGCTGTTCCGCGGCCGTGTCTGGGCGATGAAGATTGCGCATACCCTGCGCGTGCATCAGGCGCGCGGCATGGGGATCTGGCGCTTTGTCGTCTCCCTGTTGCGCATCCTGTTCCCGCTGGTGGGGCTTTACCTGCTGACCATCGCGGCACGGCAATCGGGTTTTCTGGGCACACGCGCGACACAGGTCGTTGAATTGCTGCCGCTGATTGGCCTGCTTATCTTCGGGTTCCGCTGGGTGTCCGAACGGGTCTTTGCCCGCGAAGAAGACGAAGCGCTTTTGCCGCTGTCTGCACAGCAACGTAAATCCGCACGGCTCTACGTGAACGCGATCACCTTCGTGATGATCCTGTCTATCGTGGCGCTGACGGTGCTTGAAATCGGCAACCCCAGCTTGGCGACA
Source organism: Sulfitobacter sp. SBS6 (assembly GCF_048285585.1). NCBI lineage: Bacteria > Pseudomonadati > Pseudomonadota > Alphaproteobacteria > Rhodobacterales > Roseobacteraceae > Sulfitobacter > Sulfitobacter sp. SBS6. The sequence continues at coordinate 121,695 of NZ_JBLWBA010000005.1, forward strand.
CGCGCGGTGGTGCAATTCCCGCTGGCGGTGCTGACCAGCCTCGCGCTGTTCCAGATCGGTCGTATCCTGCGCAGCTACCGTGAACCCGAAGAGGATACGCCAGACGCGGATGGCATGACCAAAGCATCGTCCCATGCGCGGGTTGTACGCGGTGCCGGGCTGGGGGCTATTGCGGTCTCTGTGGTGGCACCGCTGCTGTATGCCTTTGGCTATCAAGATCTGTCGGATGCGATCCTGCGCCCCTATGTGACGACACTGGCTGTGCTGGGGCTAGTCATGGCGCTGCAACGCTTTTCTGCGGATGTCTATGGCGCGATCACGGGGCAGGGCATTGCCGCACGCGAAGCGCTGATGCCACTGTTCTTCGGTCTGATCTTGCTGTTACTGGCGATGCCCGTGCTTGCGCTGGTCTGGGGCGCACGGGTCGCTGACCTGACCGAGTTATGGGCCGCATTCTCGCGCGGGTTCACCATCGGGGAAAGCCAGATCTCGCCGTCGAACCTGCTGGCCTTCGCGGTTATCTTTGCGATCGGTTATCTGCTCACGCGGCTGCTGCAAGGGGCGCTGCGCAGCAATGTCCTGCCCAAGACCAAGATCGACATCGGCGGGCAGAACGCGCTGCTGTCGGGGCTGGGCTATGTCGGGATCTTTCTTGCGGCGCTGGCCGCGATCACGGGGGCAGGCATTGACCTTAGCTCTCTTGCCATCGTTGCCGGTGCGCTGTCGGTTGGTATCGGTTTCGGTCTGCAGAACATCGTGAGCAACTTCGTCTCGGGGATCATCCTGCTGATCGAACGCCCCATTTCCGAAGGCGACTGGATCGAGGTCGGTGGCAAGTCCGGCTATGTGCGCGATATTTCGGTACGGTCCACGCGGATCGAAACCTTTGACCGCACCGACGTCATTGTCCCGAACGCCGATCTTGTCAGCGGTACGGTAACCAACTTTACCCGTGGCAATACCGTGGGGCGGGTCATTATCTCGGTCGGGGTGGCCTATGGCACCGATACCCGCCGTGTCGAGGCGATCCTGCGCGAGATCGCGGAGGACCAGCCGCTGGTGCTTGCGAACCCCGCGCCGAATGTGCTGCTGGTGCGTTTCGGGGCCGACGCGCTGGAGTTCGAGATCCGTGCCTTCCTGCGGGACGTGAATTGGATGATGTCGGTCAAAAGCGATATCAACCACGCCATCGTCGAACGCTTTGCCGCCGAAAACATCGAGGTGCCCTTTCCCCAGCGGGACGTATGGCTGCGCACCCGCGCCGGCGAAAAACCCTCTAAGCAGGATGGAGAGGACAGTTGAACGAGCCGATCTACCTCACCGACGCCTATGCCCGCGACAGTGCCGCCAAAGTCATCGCCATCACCGACGAGGGCGGGATCGTGCTGGACCGGACGGTGTTCTATCCCACAGGCGGCGGGCAACCGGGGGACAGCGGTTGGCTGAACTGGGACAAGCAGCGCATGCCGATCGCGACAACGGTCAAGGGGCTGGACGGGTCCATCATTCTGGTTCCGGCCGAGCCCGAGGAAATCCCCCAGCCGGGCACCCATGTCACGCAGAAGCTGGATTGGGACCGCCGGCACCGGCATATGCGGGTGCACAGCCTGCTGCATCTGTTGTCCGTGGTCGTGCCGTTCCCCGTGGTGGGGGGGCAAATCTCGGCCACGCATGGGCGGCTCGACTTTGACCTTGCCGATGCGCCAGAGGATCGCGACGGCATCGAGGACGCGCTGGCGTCCTATATCGCGCAGGATTTGCCGATCACGGATCACTGGATTACCCAAGCGGAATTGCAAGCCGCGCCTGAGTTGGTCAAGACGTTATCCGTCGCACCACCGGTCACGGCGGCCAACGTACGTCTGGTGCAAATCGGAGAGAGTGACGCATGGATCGACCTGCAGCCTTGCGGTGGTACCCACGTTGCCCGCACCGGAGAGATTGGCGCGGTACGCCTTGGCAAGATTGAGAAAAAGGGGCGTGGCACCCGTCGGATCTACGTCCATCTCGACAGCTGAACGGCGCATTGAAATCTTGTTGAATTTCGCGCGTTTTACCCCTTGCACCCCGCCTGCAGGTCACGTTAAACACCCCCTCAATGGACAGGTGGCCGAGTGGTCGAAGGCGCACGCCTGGAAAGTGTGTAGGCGGGAGACCGTCTCCAGGGTTCGAATCCCTGTCTGTCCGCCATATCCCCCTTACGATATATTCCGCCTGTACGGTGATCGGTTCCGACGCCCCGAACGGGTCGCCAGATGCCCGTTGGTTCGGGCGGGTCGATGACGGGTTACCTGAGCCTTTTCGCGGTCGCCTTTCTTGCAGCGACGATTCTACCGATGCAATCCGAAGCGTTGCTGGTCGGGCTAATGATCCATGGTCAGCACGGGGTTCTGGGGTTGCTGGCGGTTGCCACGGTGGGCAATGTCTTGGGGTCGGTGGTGAATTGGGGGCTGGGGCATGCGGTGCTGCGGTTCCAGCACAAGCGCTGGTTTCCTGCGTCCCCGTCGCAAATGGCGCGGGCCGAGATGTGGTACGCGCGCTATGGTCGCTGGTCGCTGCTGGTCAGCTGGTTTCCGGTTGTCGGCGATGCGCTGACTGTCACCGCAGGGGTGCTAAGAGAGCCGCTGTGGTCCTTCGTCGCAATCGTCGGCATCGGCAAGGCATTGCGCTATGGCGTGCTGGCTTGGGTAACGCTCGTGTGGATCGGCTGAGCGAAAGAGATCGAATAGCGCGTCGTCTTAAAACGAAAAAAGCGCCCGAGGGCGCTTTGTTTCCGTGGTCGTGCTCTGGTGCTTAGCCGCCCCAGTTACGCACCTGACCGCAATCCATATGCACGAAGTTAGAGCCGGAATAGCGACCGACGCCGCCACCGTTACAGGCAATCGCCGCACGTGCCATCTGGTTCACCGAACGCGATGCCAGACGCAGATCAGCCGCCTGACCACGCATATGGAGGGAGTTCTTGGCCACACCGCGCGATCTGGAACGCAGCATCGCGTTGGTCTGCGGGCTGCGGTAGCCGGATAGAAGCATATAGGGCTCGGACACATCCAGAAGGTTATGCGACGCGGCCATGATGTCCACGGTGCGCAGGTCCATCGACTTGACGCCATCTGTACGCCAGTCACGCATGAAATAGTTCAGCTCGGATACGGCATCTTTGATGTAGTTGCCTTCGATCCAATAGATCATGTCGATGCGTTCGCCGGTCCGGCCGGAATACATCTTGATGCGACGAATATCGCCGGCCCCACGCAAAAATCCTGCTGCGTTTGCGAAGGTCGGTGCCGCTGCCACGGCCGTCGCTGCGAATGCGCCCAATACGGAGCGCCGGGTCATGCCCGAAGTGCTCTTACCAGTCATTGATTGTATGTCCCGTCTTCTGCCTTTGGTTCCATGATGTTACACGGAGTTTTCCATCGATCCCCAGATGCAACAATTTATGGCATAGCGCGATTCTTGAACCAAGTGCTGAATCGAAAAGGTTCCATCCATCAACAAATTTAGGCGAATTTTTGCGCAACCCTTAGTTGGTTGTTCATTTTTGCCACAGGGGCGATGCCGATAAGCATCAATTTATCCTTAGTTTTCAGTTCACGGGCATTGTTATTGGACAAGAGCATAGGGTTCCCTGCCTATCTAGGAAATCCAAAGCTCACCGATTTCGGGGGAATCAATGACTCGTATTTTAAGCATTCAATCGCGGAAATTTCGCCGCATGGCCGGTTTTCTGGGGGCTGCTGCCACAGCTCTGACACTCTTTACCGCGCCGCAACCCGCTTTTGCGCAGGTGACCGCGTTCAAACAGGCCGTTGCCGAAGCCGCCGCGCGGGATGAGGATATCGCCGCCTACTACCGGACCCACGGCTATGCACCGATCTGGACCGAAGCGACAGAGACACAGCGCGCCCGACGTGCCGCTCTTATGTCAGCGATCCGCGCGGCTGATTTGCACGGGCTGCCCGTCGCACGCTATGACCCTCAAGGGCTGATGGAAAAGCTCAAAAACGCGCAGACCCCGCGGGATCGCGGGCTGGCCGAGGTCGAGATGACGCGCGTTTTCCTGCAATACGCCCGTGATCTGCAAACCGGTGTGCTGGTGCCGTCGCGCATTGATCCGTCCATCGTGCGCGAAGTGCCATACCGCGACCGCCAGACCTATATCACCGATTTCATTTCTTCCGATCCCACGCCGTTCCTGCGTAATCTGCGCCCGCGGACGATGGAGTATAACGCCCTGATGCGTGAAAAGCTGCGGATGGAGCATTTGCTGACCCAAGGCGGTTGGGGCCCCGCGGTGCCTGCATCCTCGCTCAAGCCCGGGGCGCAAGGCACGCAAGTGGTCGCGCTGCGCAACCGGTTGATGTCGATGGGGTATCTGAAGCGGTCCAACGTGATGACCTATGACGCCACTTTGCAAGAGGCGGTGCGCAGCTTTCAAAAAGATCACGGGCTGAATGAGGACGGCGTCGCTGGCTCCGGCACCATGGCCGAGATCAACAAGAGCGTCGAGACGCGGCTGCAATCCGTCATCGTCGCAATGGAGCGTGAACGCTGGTTGAACAAGGAACGCGGCGCACGTCACGTGCTGGTCAATATCCCCGCCTTCACCGCGTCCGTTGTCGACAACGGGCAGGTCACCTTCGAGACACGCTCGGTCGTGGGGGCGAACCAATCGGACCGTCTGACGCCTGAATTCTCGGATGTGATGGAATATATCGTCATCAACCCGACGTGGACGGTGCCGCGGTCGATCGTGACCAAGGAATATCTGCCGTCGATGCAGCGCAACCCCAATGCAGCGGGTCATATTGATCTGATCGATAATCGTGGCCGGATCATCAGCCGTGGGTCGGTGAACTTTAGCCGCTATACAGCGCGTACCTTCCCATATGGCATGCGCCAAAAGCCGGGACGGACAAATGCGCTTGGGTTGGTGAAGTTCATTTTCCCCAACAAATACAACATTTACCTGCACGACACGCCCTCCAAGAGCCTGTTTGACCGCGACGTTCGTGCCTTTAGCCACGGCTGCGTGCGGCTCGCCGATCCGTTTGATTTCGCCTATACGCTGCTGGCCCCGCAAGCGGCTGATCCTGTCGCCTATTTCAAACGGCAACTGGCCACAGGCCGCGAGACTTTCGTCCATCTGGATACCGAAGTGCCGGTCCACATCATCTACCGCACCGCCTTCACCACACCGCGCGGCCATACGCAGTATCGCGCCGATATCTATGGTCGCGACGGCCGTATCTGGGATGCGCTGAGCAAGGCGGGGGTGGCATTGGGCGCGGTTCAGGGTTAACTCGTCCCTGATAAGGGGAGACCGCACATGACCTACACCATCCAACAGATCGCCGACGCGCTTGGCTTGCCAGCGGTCGGCGATACCTCCATTTCGATTGCCAAACTGGCAGAGCCGGCAGACGCGGGCCCCGACGATCTCGCGCTCGCCATGAGCCCCAAATACGCACAGTCGCTGTCTGACGGATCGGCCCGCGCGGCCATGCTCTGGCCCGATGCCGATTGGCAAGAGATGGGGTTGAAGGCCGCCATCCTGCCGGACCGTCCGCGCTTTGCCATGTCGGGACTGACCCGCATGATGGATCCGGGGCAGGGGTTCGGGACTGGCATCCACCCCTCCGCCGTTATTGATGAGACTGCCGAACTGGCCGAGGACGTCTCTGTCGGGCCACTGGCGATTGTGGCGGCGGGCGCGAAAATCGGCGCTGGTTCTGTCATCGGGCCGCAGTGCTACATTGGGACAGACGCGGTTCTGGGTAAGAACGCCTATCTGCGCGATCACGTCAGCATCGGCGCGCGGGTGCGCATCGGCGATGATTTCATCGCGCAGCCGGGCGCGCGGATCGGCGGCGACGGGTTTTCTTTCGTGACGGCTGAGCCCAGCACGGTGGAACAGACCCGCAAGACCCTTGGTGATCGCGGCGACACAAAAGCGCAACAATGGACCCGTATTCACACCCTTGGAAGTGTGACCATCGGGAACGACGTGGAATGCGGTATGAACTGCACGGTTGACAGCGGCACCATTCGCAACACCGCGATTGGCGACGGCAGCAAGCTCGATAACCTCGTGCATCTGGGGCATAACGTCGTGGTCGGCAAAAACTGTCTGCTGTGCGGGCAGGTCGGTATCGCCGGTTCCGTGACCATCGGCGACAACGTCGTGCTGGGGGGGCAGGTGGGCGTCAGCGACAATATCACCATCGGCGACGGGGTGATCGCGGGCGGCGGCACCAAGATCCTGTCCAACGCGCCCGCGGGCCGGTCGTTGCTGGGCTATCCCGCGACAGAGATGGGCAAGCAGATTGAAGGCTACAAAGCGCTGCGCCGTTTGCCGCGCTTGCTTCGCGATGTGGCGGCGTTAAAATCCCAGATGGGCACCTCCAAAGACAGTGAGACAAGCTAGGGCCGAGGCATGGCCCGCTCTGACGGAGACTTAGGATGAACATCAAAGATCAGGTCATCAGCATTATCGCCGATCAAGCGTTTCTGACGCCATCGGATGTCACCATGAACAGCACGCTCGAAAGCCTTGGCATCGACAGCATGGGCATCGTCGAAAGCATCTTCGCGATTGAAGAGACATTTGACGTATCGGTGCCGTTCAACGCGAACCAGCCGGACGCCACCGGGTTCGATATCTCTAGCGTGGCCAGCATTGTCGCAGGGGTGGAACGGCTGCGCGCCGAGCAGGCCTGACGCGTGAAACGTGTCGTGATTACGGGGGCGGGCACGGTCAATCCGCTGGGATTGAACGTGCCCGATACGCTTGCGGCCATGCGCAACGGGGTGTGTGGAATCGGGCCGCTTGATTTCCGCGACGTGGATCGGCTGTCGATCAAGATCGGCGGTCAGGTCCATGGGTTTGACGGCGAAAGCCAGTATAACCGCCAGAAGATCGCGCTTTATGACCGGTTCACCCAGTTCACCCTTGCCGCCGCGGCGGAGGCGATCCGCCAATCGGGGCTTGAGTTCAAGGGAGAGCTCTCGGCGAAATCCGGCGTGGTGCTTGGCACTGCGGGCGGCGGGGTCAGCACATGGGACGATAACTACCGTGCGGTCTATGCCGAAGGGAAGAACCGCGTGCATCCCTTTGTGGTGCCGCGCCTGATGAACAACGCCGCCGCCAGCCATGTGAGCATGGAGCATCACCTCAAGGGGCCATCCTTCACCGTTTCCACCGCCTGCGCGTCCTCGAACCACGCGATGGCGCAGGCGTTTTCGATGATCCGCAGCGGGATGGCACCGGCGATGGTCACGGGCGGCTCGGAATCCATGATGTGCTTTGGCGGGGTCAAGGCGTGGGAAGGGCTGCGCGTGATGTCTCGCGACGCCTGCCGCCCGTTCTCGGCCAATCGCAATGGGATGGTGCAGGGCGAAGGCGCAGGCATTTTCGTGTTCGAGGAATATGACCACGCCCGCGCCCGCGGGGCTGATATCCTGTGCGAAGTATCGGGCTTTGCCATGTCCTCTGACGCGTCGGACATTGTGATGCCGTCCAAGGCGGGTGCCGCCCGCGCGATCAAAGGCGCGTTGGGCGACGCCCGGATCAACCCGGAGGAGGTGGGTTATATCAATGCTCATGGCACGGGCACGGCAGCCAATGATAAAACCGAATGTGCGGCGGTGGCGGATGTGTTCGGCACCCATGCAGACAGGCTGATGATCAGCTCGACCAAATCGATGCATGGGCATCTGATCGGCGGCACCGGCGCGGTAGAGCTTTTGGCCTGCATCATGGCCCTGCGCGACGGGGTGATCGCCCCCACCATCGGCTACGAAGAGCCCGACCCCGACTGCGCCTTGGATGTGGTGCCCAATGTGGCCCGCGATGCGCGGGTCACGGTGGCGCTGTCCAACGCCTTTGCCTTTGGCGGCATGAACGCGGTACTGGCGCTGCGCGCGATCTGACGGCTGCGGTCACCGCCCATGAAAAAAGCCGCCCACGTCAAACGGGGCGGCTTTGTTGTCTCAACGGCCCGAGGGCCAAGCATCTGCTTACCGGTCTTCAACAACCGAGGATTTGTCGAAGCTTGCGGTGAACCCGTCCAGCGACAGCGACAGTTCGACCTTCTGGTCGGGCGCTAGCGCGGGCACGATGGTGATCACGGCCTCTTTCCCGCGTTTGAACGCGGCGACATCGGCTTCGGTCAGGCCCATGCGGACGTAGCAACCAACGGGGTTACAGAAAGCGAAAGGATAGCGGCGCGCTTTGCCACCATCGACGGTCAGCGTCAGCTGCGAGGGCAGGGCTGTTTCCAATGGCACAACCACAGTGGCACCGGCTGTCGCCTTGCCGCCCGCTGGCAGGCGGAACAGCGAGAATTCGGCGACAGGCGCGCCTTGGCCATCATCCATCAGCTGGTACATCTGACAGGGGTCGACCTCTTCTTCGGTCTTGATGCAGCGCATCTCCCAGGCACCGATCACCTCTTTGGTGTAGGGCTTGCCCAGGGTCGGCTCCCCGTCGGCATCTTCACCAAGGCTCAGCTGCGACTGTACGTCGGTGCTGCTGCCGGTGGTGGTGTTTTCTTCCGTCGCGGGTGCCGCTTCAGCGGTCGGCTCCGCCGTTTCCGGGGCGTCTGTTGCTGCGGGTGTTTCCGTGGCTGCAGTCTGTGCGTAACCGGAAACGGGCATAGTCAGAGCCATCGCCGCGCAGAGAGGGAGAAGTGTGATATACTTTTTCATGCTCGTTCCAAATCAGTTAAATTCGACGCCATCTACCATGCGCCAATGCCAATGTCAGGACGATAGCGCTGAAACCATCGTGATTTAAGGCAAAATTTTGCCTATTTCATCAGGTTTTCAGGGGGGGGAGAGGCCGGACGCGGGGGGCTGAAATAGAAAAAAGGACGCCATGCGTCCTTTTCCCTGTTCTTCGTTCTCCCCATCGGACTTGGCCGACTTATTGAAAGCACGTTACGAAAGCATTCGGGCACCGTCAACATAAAATATCACAGCGGTTTCAAGCGCGTAAAACGGACCTCAAACGTAAAAAGGGCCGCACCCGAAGGCGCGGCCAAGTCTGACAGGGAGGAAGTGCCGCCAGCACGAAAAGGACATCACGACCGGCGACAAAATCACTATGGTGTGAAAAGGTTAACTTTGTATGCTCGCTCTGCACTTTGGCTGCAGGTTATTGGCCCAAAAGGAATTAAATACGTGACAAATGATATCTTCATCGGCGGCGGTGGCGAAGACTACGCGACGAAGCAGTTTCTCAACATCGGCTATGCCAACCGCCATGGATTGGTTGCCGGGGCCACAGGCACAGGCAAAACCGTCACGCTGCAAATCCTGGCCGAAGGTTTTTCCGCCGCAGGGGTTCCGGTGTTTCTGTCCGACGTCAAAGGCGATCTGTCGGGGCTGGCGCAGGCAGGGTCTGCCAGCCACAAGCTGCACACCCCCTTTTCAGAGCGCGCCCAGACCATCGGCTTTGACGATTTCGACTACAGCGCCTTTCCGGTCACCTTCTGGGATATGTTCGGCAAACAGGGGCATCCGGTGCGGACGACAATCTCGGAAATGGGGCCCTTGCTGCTGGCGCAGCTTCTCGATCTGACGGAGGCCCAGGAAGGTATCCTCAACATCGCCTTCCGCGTTGCTGACGAAGACGGGCTTCCGCTGCTGGACCTCAAGGATCTGCAGGCGCTGCTGGTCTGGATCGGGGAAAACGCTTCGACCCTGGCACTGCGCTACGGCAATGTGTCGTCGGCCTCGGTCGGCGCGATCCAGCGGCGCTTGCTGGTGCTGGAAAACCAAGGCGCGGCTGATCTCTTTGGGGAACCCGCGCTGGCCCTGACCGACCTGATGCGCACAGACACGGACGGGCGCGGTTTTATCAATATCCTCGCGGCCGACCAGCTGATGCAGTCGCCCAAGCTCTACGCGACCTTCCTGCTGTGGTTGCTGTCAGAACTCTTCGAGGAACTACCAGAGGTCGGCGACCCCGATAAACCCAAACTGGTGTTCTTCTTCGACGAGGCGCATCTGCTGTTTGATGACGCCCCCAAAGCGTTGGTCGACAAGGTTGAACAGGTGGCGCGGCTGATCCGCTCCAAGGGCGTGGGCGTGTATTTCATCACACAGAACCCCGCAGACGTGCCCGAAGATATCCTTGGCCAATTGGGCAACCGCATCCAGCACGCCTTGCGCGCCTTCACCGCGCGTGATCGCAAGGCGCTGCGCCTTGCCGCCGAAACCTACCGCGAGAACCCGCGTTTTGAAACCGAAGACGCGATCCGCGATGTGGGCGTGGGCGAGGCGGTGACCTCCATGCTGCAGAAAAAAGGGATCCCCGGCATCGTGGAACGCACCCTGATCCGGCCACCATCCTCGCAGCTTGGTCCGATCGATCCGGCCACCCGCGCGGCCCTGATGGCGCAAAGCCCGATGGCGGGGAAATACGACACCCGCCTTGATCGCGCCTCCGCGTTCGAGATGCTGGCCAAACGCGCCGAAGACGCCGCGAAAGAGGCAGCACAGGCCGAGGAACAAGCCGAGGCCGAAGACACATCCCCCGCCTTGCGCGAATTCAACGCAGCGCGGCGCTATGCGGGCAAACGGGTCACGCGCTCGACCTCGAAACGCACGACCAAAAGCGACGACAGCTTTGGCGGTGCCATCGCGAGTGTGGTGATCAAGGAGTTGAAAGGCACAACCGGCCGGCGCATCGTGCGCGGAATCTTGGGCGGGTTGTTCAAAGGACGCTGAACGCGCTTCCAAATGGTCCTAAATCCTCGCCGAAGGCTGGCCTTATCCCGCGAGGGATAAGGCCTTTTCTTTTACTTCTCGGGGATCAACCCGCGCGGGCTGAACCGCAATACCAGCAGCAAGACCGCCCCCATCGTCATCAACCGCATATGCGCAGCGGACTCGATCAGGTGGTCTTTCAGCCAATAGCCGTCGGACATGCCCGCGGTGACCAATTGCATCAGCCACAGCCCCATGGGTTCAACCATCACCCAAAGGTACCACATCAGAAAGCCCCCCAGCACGGCCCCCAGATTGTTGCCGGACCCGCCAACGATCACCATGACCCAGATCAGGAAGGTGAAGCGCAGCGGCTGGTAGGATCCGGGCGTCAACTGGCTGTCCAGCGTGGTCATCATCGCGCCGGCAATCCCGCAGATGGCAGAGCCGAGGATGAACACCTGCAGGTGCCGTGCGGTCACGTCTTTGCCCATGGCTTCGGCCGCGACCTCATTGTCGCGGATCGCGCGCAGCATGCGGCCCCAGGGCGAATTCAGCGCCCGCTGGCTGAGCCACATCAGCACCAAGAGCACCACGGCGAACAGACACACATACAGGAATTTCACCCAAAGCGTCGATGCCTCTACCGGGTTCAGTCCGAAGCCGGCCGCCTGTTCGACAAATCCCGCGTTATTTTGCAGGTCGATCTCATAGGGGACGGGGCGCGGGATGCCGATGACGTTCTTGACGCCCCGCGACAGCCAGTCCTCGTTCTTGAGCACGGCGATGATGATCTCGGCGATGCCCAGGGTCGCGATCGCTAGGTAATCAGACCGCAGCCCAAGCGCGGTTTTCCCGATCAGCCAGGCCGCGCCGGCTGCAAACAGCCCGCCCACGGGCCAGGCGATGATCACCGGCAGGCCAAGCCCGCCAAGATAGCCGGTGGTCGCGGGGTTCACGGCCTCGACCGCGCTTACAGACGGGTCGAGCAGGGCGCGGAAGATAAAGAACCCCGCCACCAGCGCCACCAGAACAACCAGCGTGCGCAGCCATCCCTTGGCCATGCGTTTCATCACCTGAACCGCCAGAATGATCGTCGCGGCCCCCATCAGCAGGGCAGTGAGGATCCCCCAGCCCCCCGCGGACCATGCGCCTTGCGTGGGGGGCATGCCGATCAGCACAGCGGCCAGACCGCCAAGGGCGACAAACCCCATGATGCCCACGTTGAACAGCCCCGCAAAGCCCCATTGCAGGTTCACGCCAAGCGCCATGATGCTGGAGATCAGCCCCATCGCAATGATCAGCAGCGCCGCGTTCCAGCTTTGCGCAAACCCGGTCAGTACGATCAGCAGCGCGACAATGGCGAAAAGAGCGGTGTTTTTCAGTGTCTCGTTCATACCGATTGCCCCTTGAACAGACCTGTGGGTTTGAACAGCAGCACGATCAACAAGATCACGAAGCTGACGGCGAATTTATAGTCGGTGGACAAAAGCTGCACCAAGCCGTCGGGGGCCATCCCCTCGGGTGCGAGGTAGCCAAAGACCTTTTTCCACGCGTAGGTGATCGTCACCTCGGAGAAGGCGATAACAAAGCCCCCCGCGATGGCCCCGATCGGGCTGCCAAGACCGCCCACGATGGCGGCGGCAAAGATCGGCAGCAGCAGTTGGAAATAGGTGAAGGGTTTAAAGGACTTGTCCAAGCCGTATAGCACGCCTGCGGTGGTCGCCAGACAGGCCACAATGATCCAAGTGATCATGACCACGCGTTCAGGGTTGATACCCGACAGCAGCGCCAGATCCTCGTTGTCAGAGTAGGCGCGCATGGATTTGCCCGAGCGTGTCTTGTTCAGGAACCAGAACAATGCGGCAACCACGATGACAGCCGTCACCACGGTCAGCCCTTGGGTTGTTTTGATCGCCAGACCTTCCTCAAGCCCCGTCATCTCTTTGAAGTCACGGGCCGAGATGATGAAGCGTTCGCCATCCAGAAACCGTTGATCCTCTGCGCCGATGATAAAGCGGGTGATGCCGTTATAGACGAATGTCACCCCCAGCGAGACGATGACAAAGATCACCGGCTTGGCCTTCTTTTCGCGGTAGAAACTATAGACCAGCTTGTCCGTGCCAAGCAGCAGCCCGATGGTGATGATGATCGCGAATGGCAGCGCCAGCAAGGCAGTCGGCAGGACTCCCAGGCTCAGCCCCAGCGACTGGAAACCCCAGGTGATCAGCACGGCGGACATCGCGCCAAGCGCCATCGTGTCGCCATGGGCAAAGTTCGAGAACCGCAAGATGCCATAGACCAGCGTCACCCCAAGCGCACCAAGCGCCAGCTGCGACCCGTAGGCGATGCCCGGAACCAGCACATAGTTGGCCAAGGCGATGAAAGCGTTGAGTAAATCCATTATTTGCATGTCCCTAGATAGCTGATGACAATCGGCCCATCAGCGAAATGCACGGTATAACGGGAGGCCCCGTCGGCGGCGATGCTCAGCAGGTGGCGGGCATCAAACCCACCCCCCGTCAGGGACAGCGCCTTGACCTGTTTCGTGCCGGTCATGTCGACGGTTTCGGCGTCGCTGACCATTTGTGATTGAACCGTCAGCGCATCGGCAGAGGCGCCGCCTGCGTTGCCGGTGATGTCGGGGGTGAACTCTGTCTCGGTGCAGGGTTCGTTCTCCACACATTCCCACGTAAAGCGGCAGGCGATCGCAATCGTCTGCTGGAAGGGCTCTGTGGGGGCCGTAGCCGCTGCGGCGGTCGGGGCTGTTGCAGCGGTCGTGGCAACGCTGTCCTGCGCCAAGGCTGGCGCCGTGGTTGCCAATAGGGCCATCGGAAGGGTCCATCGCATCGCTTAACCCCCCAGAAAGGACTTGCGAACTTCAGGGTCTTCCAAAAGCTCTTTGCCCGTGCCGGTAAAGGCATTGGCCCCTTGCACCAGAACATAGCCCTTATCCGCAATCTCCAGCGCTTGGCGGGCGTTCTGTTCCACCATCAGGATCGGAATACCGGTCCGCGCGACCTCGATGATGCGGTCGAACAGTTCGTCCATCACGATGGGGGATACACCAGCGGTGGGTTCGTCCAGCATCAGCACCTTCGGCTGCGTCATCAGCGCGCGGCCCACAGCGACCTGCTGGCGTTGCCCGCCCGACAGTTCGCCCGCGGCCTGATAGCGCTTTTCCTTGAGGATCGGAAAAAGGTCATAGACCTGCGCCATCGTATCACGGAAATCATCGCGGCGGATGAACGCCCCCATCTCGAGGTTTTCTTCCACCGTCATCGAGGTAAAGATGTTCGAGGTCTGCGGCACGAACCCCATGCCCTTGGCCACACGGTCTTGCGGCGACAGCGCGGTGATGTCTTCGCCGTCCAGCCGGACATGGCCCTGGCGCACGTCGAGCATGCCAAAGACGGCCTTCATCGCCGTGGATTTGCCCGCGCCATTGGGGCCGACGATGACGGCGATCTCACCCTTTTCGACGGCGATGGTGCAGCCGTGCAGGATATCAGGGCCCTTGCCATAACCGCCCGTCATCGTGTCGCCGATCAGGAAGGGGCCCCCCGGCGCGGGGTGGCTTTTGCCGCCCCCTTTGACCGGCTGCGCGGTGCCTTGCCCTTTGGGGTTCGCGATCGACAGGTCCTTATTGCCCCGGTCGCCGTATGGGTTGCTCATGTCGTTCTCTTTCATTCGGTGTCCAGGGCTGCCGCAGGGATGGGCGCGGCGCAGGATATCTCATCCGCACATGTGTCGCGCAGCATCATGGCCACCTCAAAGGACATCTTGTCCATTTCATCCAAAGGCATTGTGTCGGTGGTATCGAGATACAGCATAATCCGCGCTGATCCGACATCCGACAACATGACCGCGCTCATGGTGCGGTCGCCTTCGATCTCGTCATATTGCAGGTGGCGCAGGGTCGTGCCCATCGGGGTATCGATCCGGTCGACCTTCAGCACCTCGGGGGCAGGGCCGCCATCCGCCGCGATCCAGGCGCTATAGGTCTCGTATTGCTCTTCCAGCGTCGAGGTGCCGTCGGCGATGTCGTACCCGGGCCATTCTTGGGTGAAGTTCAGGATCACCTCGCCCAGATAGCGGGTGGAGCCGTCGCCGACCGTGTCCCAGGTTGCTTCTTCCCACGGGGTGCCCCGATCGCACATCCAGACCTGCGCCGACAGCTGCGCACAGGCCGCAGCGGCCTGCGGCAGGGCAAATCCCGCGCAGAGCGTCAATGCGGTGGCCATCCGTCTCATGCAGACACGGCCTTGTTCTTGAGCCCGGTGCCCAGATAGGCCTCGATAACCTGTTCGTTGGCCTTGATCTCGGGCAGGGTGCCTTGAGCGAGAACTTTGCCCTCGGCCATACAGATCACCGGATCACACAGACGGCCGATGAAATCCATGTCGTGTTCGATCACGACAAAGGTATAGCCGCGTTCCTTGTTCAGACGGATGATCGCGTCACCGATGGTATTGAGCAGCGTGCGGTTCACACCGGCCCCGACCTCGTCAAGGAACACGATCTTGGCGTCGACCATCATGGTGCGCCCCAGTTCCAGCAGCTTTTTCTGACCGCCGGAGATCTGACCCGCTTTCTGCTCGGCCAGATGTTCCACCGTCAGAAACTCAAGCACTTCGTCGGCTTTGGCGCGCAAGGCGCGTTCCTGATCGGCGATGCGCTTGCGCCCGAACCACGTGTTCCATAGCGTCTCGCCCGCCTGATCGCCGGGCACCATCATCAGGTTCTCGCGGCAGGTCATCGACGAAAATTCATGCGCGATCTGAAAGGTCCGCAGCAGCCCTTTGTGAAACAGCGTATGGGGGGGCAGGCCGGTGATATCCTCGCCGTCCATCGTCACGCGCCCCGAGGTCGGTTTGAGCACCCCCGCGATCACGTTGAACAGCGTCGTTTTGCCAGCACCGTTCGGGCCGATCAAACCGGTGATCGTGCCTTTGCCAATGGTCAGATTGGCCCCGTCCACGGCGTGGAACCCGCCGAAATGTTTATGGATGTCGTCTACGACGATCATTTTGTAGTCTCCCCGTGCGGTGCCGAAGCCCCGTTGCAAAAACAGCCCGGTCGCAATGCACCGGGCTGTTTTCTGTCACGTCATGTGATGTTAGCGGTATTGAACCGTCGTGATCTTGCCATCTTCGATCTTGATCTGACGGTAGCTGCCAGCGGATTCACCGGGGCCGATCAGTTCAACCGCGGTTGCGCCTTCATAATCGACTTCGCCGCCGTCCTTGAGGATTTGCAGCGCTTTGGCCAGCTCACCCGGATAGATCTTTTCGCCGGGGGCGTTCGCAACCGACATGACCTGATCCTTATAGACCTGCGGATCGGAAGACCCTGCGGCCTGCATCGCTAGCATCAGCAGCGCCGCTGCGTCATAGCTTTCCGGTGCGAAGGGTGATGTGGTGTCGAAGGCACCGTCGACCAGCGCGGTGAACTTGTCAGCGCCGGGGCTATCGGTGCCGGGGTGCTGGCCGGTGGAGCCGTCCAGCTCGGAGCCGAAGTTGTTTTCAAGGTTCGCCGCGATCATCCCGTCGGGGAAGTGGAACGTGTCGAACGCGCCTGAATCAATCGCTGCACGCACAACGCCCGATCCACCCTGATCGACGTAACCCGCAACCACCAGACGGTCGCCACCGGCAGAGGCCAGCGCGCCAACCTCGGCAGAGTAATCGGCCTTGCCGTCTTCGTGTGCGGCAGAGATGGTGATCGTTCCGCCCGCGGCTTCATAGGCCTGCTGGAACGCGTCCGCCAAACCCTTGCCGTAGTCGTTGTTGGTATAGGTGACCGCGACTTCCTTGATGCCTTCTTCCATCAGCACCTCTGCCATGACCTCGCCCTGACGGGCGTCGGAGGGGGCAGTGCGGAAGAACAGACCGTCGTCTTCCATGGATGTCAGGCCGGGGGATGTGGAGGATGGCGAAATCATCACCATGCCGTTGGGCAGTGCCGCGTTTTGCAAGATCGCGCCGCTCACGCCAGAGCAGGCCGCGCCCACAATGCCGTTGATCCCTTCGGCGATCAGGCGTTCCGCACTGGATACCGCAAGCGCGTTATCGACGCAGCCCGTGTCCGCGCGCGAGGGGGTGACTGTCGCCCCGTCCATCAGCATGCCGCTGTCGGTGACTTCTTTCATGGCCAGCTCGGCGCTGGATGCCATGATGCCGGTCAGCGATTCAATCGGGCCGGTGTAGCCAAAGATCACGCCGAGCTTCACGTCCTTGCTGTGCGCGTCGGCATAGGCATTGGTGGCCAGCAATGCTGCAGCCGTTGTGGCCATAAGCATCTTTTTCATGTTTCTCTCCCTGTTGAACATGGTGTTCTGCGCCAGAGCCTATGCGGCGATTTTGAAAAAGAAAAGCGTTATCCCTAGGTAAAGTGGCGCAAGATGATGTGGATCGACGCTTTGTCTGCGCTAGGTTTGCAGGGATAGGTTGTATGAAGGGGGAAAGCCATGTTTCTCGGGGGGATGATGCATCTGGCCGCACGGGCCATCGGGGCGTTGGTCATAGCCGGATCGGTCATCGGCGCGTCGGGCGTTGGCGCGCAAGAGCTGCGGATCACCCAGCAGGTGTCAGGGCTGGAGACGCCTTGGGCGCTGGCAATTTTGCCGAATGGGGACGTGCTGGTCACCGAACGCGACGGCCGCTTGCTGCGGGTCCGCGAGGGGACCAACCACGAGGTCGCGGGTACCCCGCAGGTCGTTGACGCAGGGCAGGGCGGCTTGCTGGACATCACGCTGGCACGGGATTTCGACAGATCGCGCACCGTATTCCTGACCTATGCCAAGGCGCTTGAGGGCGGGGCCGGTACCGCGCTTGCCGCGGCAGAGCTGTCGCAGGATGGTGCGCGGCTCGAAAATCTACGCGATCTCTTTACCATGTCACGCGGGTCTGCCGCCGGTCAGCACTTTGGCAGCCGCGTGGTCGAGGCGCGCGATGGCACGCTTTTCGTCACCGTCGGAGAGCGCGGCGACCGCCCCGCGGCGCAGGATCTGGGTCAGCACAACGGCTCCGTCGTGCGGGTGAACCGTGACGGTACTGTGCCTGCCGATAACCCGTTTGTCGGGCGTGACGACGTGCTGCCGGAAATCTGGTCCTACGGGCATCGCAACCCGCAAGGGGCAGCGCTTGATCTGAAGGGCAACCTCTGGGTGTCAGAACATGGTGCCCGCGGCGGAGACGAGGTTAACGCGGTTCGCAAGGGCGCGAATTACGGATGGCCGGTGATATCCTACGGGCGTCACTACTCCGGTGCCAAGATCGGCGAAGGCACCGCGAAAGAGGGGATGGAGCAGCCCGCCTTCTACTGGGACCCGTCTATCGCGCCCTCGGGGTTGCTGGTCTATTCGGGCAAGATGTTTCCCGACTGGCGGGGCGATATCTTCATAGGCTCGCTCAAGTTCAATTATATCGCGCGGCTACAGGGCGACCCGCTGGCCGAGGTGGCGCAAATCTCTACCCCCGCCACGGCACGGGTGCGCGACCTCATAGAGGCACCGGACGGCGCGATCTGGTTTATCTCGGTCGGGAACGGTGCGGTGTACCGGATCAGTAACGATTAGGCGACAGGCTTGGCCGCATGCGACCCGCGTTCGCGGTAAGGTGTGGTGTTATAGTGCGCTCGGTAGCATTTGGAAAAATGCGACGGCGAGGCAAAGCCACAGGCCAGCGCCACGTTGATCACGCTCATATCCGTTTGCATCAGCAGGTTGCGCGCCTTTTGCAGGCGCAGTTCCATGTAATAGCGTTTGGGGCTGCGGTTGAGGTAGCGGCGGAACAGCCGTTCAAGCTGCCGCGTCGACATGCCGACATCGCGCGCCAATGAGGACGGGCTGATCGGCTCTTCGATATTGGCCTCCATCATCTGGATGACCTGACCCAGCTTGGGATGCCGCACGCCGATACGGGTGGGCACCGACAGACGCTGCGTGTCCTGGTCCGTGCGGATGGAGCTATAGATCAGCTGGTCGGCAACGGCATTTGCCAGATCCTCGCCCAGATCGTCGGCAATCAGCTTGAGCATCAGATCGATCGAGGATGTCCCGCCCGCTGTCGTCATCCGGTTACCGTCCACCACAAAGACCGATTTCGTCAGGGTGACGTCCTCGAAGTCTTCGCTGAAACTATCCTGATTTTCCCAGTGGATCGTGGCTTTCTTCCCGTCCAGCAATCCGGCCTTGGCCAGCGTAAAGGCGGCTGTGCACAGACCGCCGACCATCATGCCCTTGCGCGCCTCCCGGCGCAGCCATCCCAGCAGCTTCTTGGTCGTCGCCGCCTGCACGTCGATGCCGCTGCACACCACAAGCGTGTCGTCGCGGCCCAGATCGTCGAGATCGCCGTCCAGCGTAAATTCAGCCCCAGCCGAACAGCGCACGCGCCCGCCATCCTCGCCGATCAGACGCCAGTCATAGGCCGGACGACCCGCCATGCGGTTGGCGATGCGCAGACATTCCACCGCCGAGGCAAAGCTGAGCATGGTAAAGTTTTCCAGCAGCACAAAGACAAAGCGCCGTGTCTTTTCAGCGTCAGGAAGAATGCGGTTGGCCAGACGGGTGTCGCTCATCACGTCGCCTTTCAGGTTTGCGTTATACGTTGGGGCAAAGTGGGCGCTGCCCTCAAAAACCTGCCGAAAACCTTGCCCACGGGCGGGGGCGAAGGTCAATAGGGTGAATTTCGGTTCTGGTCACTTGGGTCAGACCTTTATATACCACAATTTCACAATGTTTGCGCCTGACACTTCGGGCGCTGCGGACTTCGGAGAAAAATGATGACCGATTGGACAAAATCAAGCTGGCGCGACAAACCGCGGATCCAGATGCCCGACTATCCTGATCAGGACGCGCTGCGCGCGGTCGAAGCTGAATTGTCCCGTTATCCATTGTTGGTCTTTGCGGGTGAAGCGCGGCGGCTGAGAAAGCATCTGGCGGCCGCGGGCCGTGGCGAGGCGTTCTTGCTTCAGGGCGGCGATTGTGCCGAAAGTTTTGAACAATTCAGCAGCGATATGATCCGCGACACCTTCAAGGTGATGTTGCAGATGGCCATCGTGCTGACCCACGGTGCCAAAGTGCCGGTGATCAAGCTGGGCCGCATGGCGGGTCAGTTTGCCAAGCCGCGTTCAGCGCCCACTGAAACCGTGGATGGGGTGGAACTGCCAAGCTACCGCGGTGACATCATCAACGAGCTGGCCTTTACCGCCGACGCCCGTATTCCCGACCCTAAAAAGATGTTGCGCGCCTACACACAGGCCGCCGCGACCCTGAACCTGATCCGGGCGTTCTCGACCGGCGGCTATGCCGATGTACATCAGGTGCACGGCTGGACTTTGGGCTTTACCGAAAGCGAAAAGGCGGAAAAATACCGCGAGATCGCGAACCGCATATCAGACACGCTTGATTTCATGGCGGCGGCGGGTGTCACGTCCGAGACGGCGCATACCCTGCAATCGGTGGAATATTATACAAGCCACGAATCGCTGCTGCTGGAATACGAAGAGGCACTGTGCCGTCAGGACAGCCAGACCGGCAAATGGCTGGCGGGCTCGGGTCACATGATCTGGATCGGCGACCGGACACGTCAGCCTGATGGCGCGCATGTGGAATTTGCCCGCGGCGTTCAGAACCCCATCGGCCTGAAGTGCGGCCCGACGATGACCAGCGATGACCTCAAGCTGTTGATGCACAAGCTGAACCCCGAAAACGAAGAGGGTCGCCTGACCCTGATCGCACGTTTCGGGGCCGGCAATGTCGGTGAACACCTGCCGCGTCTGATCAAGACTGTGCAGGAAGAGGGCGCGAATGTCGTCTGGACCTGTGACCCCATGCACGGCAACACGATCAAATCCTCAAGCGGCTATAAAACGCGGCCGTTCGATTCCGTGCTGCGCGAAGTGCGTGAATTCTTTGCGGTACATGGGGCTGAGGGCACCGTGCCCGGTGGTGTCCACTTTGAGATGACCGGTCAGGATGTGACAGAATGTACTGGTGGTGTCCGCGCCGTTCAGGACGAAGACCTGTCGGACCGCTACCACACGGCCTGCGACCCGCGTTTGAACGCCAGCCAGTCGCTGGAGCTTGCCTTCCTCGTGGCCGAGGAACTGTCGGCACGCCGGGCGAACCAACAGGTCAAAGCCGTCGGCTAACTGCCGCAGCTCATGCAATAAGAAAGGCCGCGCATATCGTCATGCGCGGCCTTTTTCTTTTGCGGCATCGGGGTGCGTCCCATCGGGGTTGCCCCGTTTACTTCACGACCCGTAGATAGGCTGGCCGGTTGCGATCTCGCCGCGCGGCAAAACGCGCGGCGGGATCGGCGAAACCTTCGGGGCAGGGCCCGCGCGTTTCCTCTGCCACATCGGTCCGTGGCGGGCGCGGGATCGGTGCGGTGGCAAGATTGCCGATCCGATACAAGCCCGGATGCTCGATGCCATTGGATGTGAGCTCCAGACAGCCAAGCATCCGGTCGATCTGCCCCATGTCACTGCGCAGCGGCAGCACCAGCATACGCGCCTGAACGGTCGCATCCCCCGCGGTGAGCGTCATCTCTCCGGTGGCGGGCTGTGACAGAATGTGATCCAGCCAATCACTGCAGCGGCGACGCTCGGACGGGTCGAACAGAGAGATCATCGGCATCCCGCGCAGGTCCATCCCCATGGCAGTGCACAGCTGCGATCCGGCAACGCGAAACCGCGCCAGTTCAGACCGCCTGCGTTCCAGAACAAAGGCGTGATCCAGCACGGACGTTATCTGTGCAGGGTCGATCTGCGACCGGAACGGGACCGGCTGACCACGGCACAGCCCCTGCCAATAGGCCCGCACGTCAACCATCGCGGGTGTCGGCGGCGGCATCACGCGGCGAGAGCCGGTCTGGGGCATGTCATCCAGAGGGGGAAGATGTTTCATCGGGCAGCCTTATTGCGGTCGGGACAAGAGCAGGACGGGGGGCGGCAGTGGGGCCGCGATGTATTGCCTGAGTTTAGTCAAATGAGCGGTAATTTGTAGATATAACAGCAAACTTGGTTAACAGACCGTTAAGGGGAGACCTCGCGCGGCAGAATGGCTTTTTACTTGCCCCATTTGCGAGTTTCCCTTTTAAGGCGCGCAACAATCGCAATCGACAAGGACCATGCCATGATACGTTCGATGACGGGTTTCGCCTCGGCCAGTGGTGCGTCCGGCCCGCACAGTTGGGGGTGGGAATTGCGATCGGTCAACGGCAAGGGGCTCGACCTGCGCCTGCGTGTGCCCGACTGGATCGACGGTCTGGAAGCCGGCCTGCGCAAAACGCTCGGCGCGGCCATCACCCGCGGCAATGTCACCTGCAACCTACGGATCACCCGCGAGGATGGCTCTGGCGCATTGACGGTGAACGCGGATCAGCTTGAGGTCGTGCTGGACGCGCTGCACCAGATCGAAGCGCGCGCGATGGACGCGGGTATCTCGCTTGCGCCCTCCAAGGCGACCGATATCGTCACCATGCGCAGCGTGCTTGAACAGGCGACGACGGTGGATGATGTGGCCGCCCTTTGCGCGACACTGCTGGCGGAATTCCCCGGAGTGCTTGCCGATTTCAACGACATGCGCGCCCGCGAAGGGGCTGCCTTGGCGCAGGTTCTCGAAGCGCAGTTGGCGCAGGTGGCAGAGCTGACGACACAGGCCGCCGCGCTGGCCGAGACGCGCAAGGACGAGATGGCACAGACGTTGCAACGCAATCTTTCGCGGGTGCTGGACAATGCCGAAGGCGTGGACGCTGACCGGCTGGCGCAGGAACTGGCGCTGATCGCCGTCAAATCCGACATCACGGAAGAGATCGACCGCCTGCACGCCCATGTGGATGCCGCCCGCGCCTTGCTGGCGCAGGACGGGGCCGTGGGGCGCAAGCTGGATTTCCTGATGCAGGAGTTCAACCGCGAGGCCAATACACTGTGCGCCAAGGCACAAAACACCGCGCTGACCCAGATCGGGCTGGCCTTGAAGGCGGTGATAGATCAGATGCGCGAACAAGTGCAAAATGTGGAGTAAGACATGAGCGACAGACGCGGCCTATTGATCATCCTCAGCTCGCCCTCGGGGGCGGGTAAATCGACGCTGGCCCGCAAGCTGCGCGATTGGGATACCTCGCTTGAATTCTCTGTCTCGGCCACCACCCGCGCACCGCGTGTCGGCGAGGAAGACGGAAAGGACTACTTTTTCACCGCCGAGGATGATTTCCGCGCCATGGTGAACGATGGCGATATGCTGGAGCACGCCCGCGTCTTCAACAACTATTACGGCTCGCCCAAGGGACCGGTGCAAAAGGCGATCGACAGTGGCCGCGATGTGCTGTTCGACGTGGATTGGCAGGGCGCGCAGCAGATCAGCAACTCGACGCTCAAGCAGCACGTGCTGTCGATCTTCATCCTGCCGCCCTCGATCAAAGAGCTGCGGCGGCGTCTGGAAACCCGTGGTCAGGACGCCCCCGATACCATCGCCCTGCGAATGGAGAAAAGCTGGGACGAGATCAGTCATTGGGACGGCTACGACTACGTGCTGGTCAATGACGACCTGACCGAAACAGAGGCCAAGCTGAAGTCGATCATCACCGCCGAAAGATTGCGCCTTTCGCAGCAGCCGAAACTGGTGGATCATGTGCGCGCGCTGCAATCAGAATTCGAGGACACGAAATGACGCTTTACGCTCTGGCCGATATCACCCCGCAGGTTCACGCGGATGCATGGGTTGCCCCCGATGCCAATGTCATTGGGAATGTGACGCTCGAGGCTGATGCCTCTGTCTGGTTCGGCTGTACGCTGCGCGGCGATAACGAACTGATCCTCGTGGGCAAGGGCAGTAACGTGCAGGAAAACTGCGTCTTTCACACGGACCCGGGCTGCCCGCTGACCGTGGGGGAAAACTGTACGATCGGTCACAAGGTCATGCTGCACGGCTGCACCATCGGGGATAATTCGCTGGTCGGGATGGGGGCGACGATCCTGAACGGGGCCAAGATCGGCAAGAATTGTCTGATCGGGGCAGGGGCGTTGATCACAGAAAACAAGGTGATCCCCGACGGGTCGCTTGTGATGGGCGCACCGGGCAAGGTCGTGCGCGAGCTGGACGCGGCGGCGATTGCCGGGCTGACCGCCAGCGCGAAACACTACCAAGACAACGCGCGGCGCTTTGCCAGCCAGCTTAAACCCGTCTGAGCATGGTGCTGCGCCCGCATCTGCCGGATCTGCTGGCAGCGCTGCCTTTGCCTACGCTTGCTGTTGATCGGGCCGAACGTATCGTCGCGATGAATGCGCCGGCCCAAGCCCTGCTGGGCCGTGGCGCGCTGGACCGCCATTACATCAACGTGTTGCGCCAGCCGGCGGTGGTCGATGCGGTCGAGCAATGCCAACAGGATGATACCCCGCGCGAGGCGCAATATCTGGCCAGCGACAATGGCAATGACACGACCTTTCGGGTGCACGTCCGGAAGGTGACCGGCATGGATTACGTCTTGCTGAGCTTTCAAGACATCACACAGGTCACCAACGCCAGCCAGATGCGCCGCGATTTCGTCGCCAACGTCAGCCACGAGTTGCGCACCCCGCTGACGGCGATGATGGGGTTCATTGAAACCTTACGCGGCCCTGCGCGTGACGACGCCCCCGCACGGGACCGGTTTCTGGGGATCATGACCGGAGAGGCCGAGCGCATGAACCGGCTGGTGGGCGATCTGTTGTCGCTGTCCCGCGTCGAATCGGACGAACGTGTGCGCCCGACGGATAAGGTCGATCTGCGCTATGTGCTGCAATCGACCATGCGCAACCTCAACCCCTTGGCCGTAGAGGCGAATGTGACGCTGGTCGCGACTATGGGGGACGATCCGCTGCCCCTGATGGGGGATACGGACCAGCTGTTGCAGGTGTTCACGAACCTTATTGAAAACGGCATCAAATATGGTGGCGTGGGTAAAGACGTCGAAATCTCGGTCGAGACGACCTTGCGTGACCCTTCCTTGCGCGGGCCTGCGGTGCGGGTCACAATCCGCGACCACGGTCCGGGGATCGACCCTGTGCATCTGCCACGCCTGACCGAACGGTTCTACCGCGCCGACAGCCACCGCAGCCGCGCGCTTGGCGGGACGGGGCTGGGGCTGGCGATTGTAAAACATATCCTGAACCGGCACCGCGGACGGCTGAAAATCACCTCTGATCTGGGAGATGGGGCGCGATTCACGGTGATCTTGCCTATGGATGTGGCGTGATCGGGCGCATTTTGGTCAAAAAGAAATTACAATTTCCGTCCGTGTCATAAAACTGTAACATGACTGTCACAAAAGCTCAGTGTCGCCCGCCTATTGGTGCGGCAAGATCACCATGGGGGTGGTCAGACAAATCTAAGCTGACAGGAGACATCATGTCGCTCGTTAAACTCACCACTTCCGCGCTGGCCATTGCCGCCGTATCCGCAACCGCCGCTGCCGCGCGTGATCAGGTACAGGTTGCCGGTTCCTCCACTGTTTTGCCCTATGCGTCCATCGTTGCCGAAGCCTTTGGCGAAAACTTCGATTTCCCGACACCTGTTGTTGAATCCGGTGGCTCCTCGGCGGGTCTGAAGCGTTTTTGTGAAGGTGTTGGCGAGAACACAATCGACGTGGCAAACGCCTCGCGCAAGATCAAGAGCTCCGAAGTCGAAGCCTGCGCCGCGAACGGTGTGACCGACATCATCGAAGTCCAGATCGGCTATGACGGCATCGTGTTTGCCTCCGACATCAATGGCAACACATTCGAGTTCACCCCCGAAGACTGGTACAAAGCTCTGTCCGCCGAAGTCGTTGTCGACGGCGAGATAGTGGCGAACCCCAACAAAATGTGGTCCGATGTGAACGCCAGCTTCCCCGAGCAGCCAATCCAGGCCTACATCCCCGGTACCAAGCACGGCACACGCGAAGTTTTCGAAGAAAAAGTGATCCTGGCAGGCTGTGAAGCCACCGGCGATTTCGAAGCTTTCAAGGCCGCCAATGGCGACGACAAGAAAGCCGCTGAAAAAGCATGTATCGCGCTGCGCACCGATGGTGTGTCCGTGGACATCGACGGTGACTACACCGAAACGCTGGCGCGCATCGAAAGCAACAAAGACGGCATCGGCGTCTTCGGTCTGGCCTTCTATGAGAACAACACCGACAAGCTGACCGTCGCCAACATGAGCGGCGTTGAGCCCACCGTTGAAACCATCTCGAGCGGCGACTACCCCGTATCCCGCCCGCTGTTCTTCTACGTCAAGAAAGCGCACATCGGCGTGATCCCCGGCCTGAAAGAATATGCCGAGTTCTTCGTGGCAGACGAGATTGCCGGTCCCGACGGTCCTTTGGCTGAATACGGTCTGGTCTCCGACCCGGAACTGGCGAAAACACAGTCGGTTGTTGCTGAAGAAACTGTAATGGGCAGCGGTTCCTAAACCCTGTCTGACGATCCGGAGGCGCTGCGAGGTGCCTCCGGATTTTTGCTGCCGACTGATACTTTCCAAACAATGATAGCCTGAAACAGGCTGCGACCGGGGGCCACCATGCGCGATACTTTCAATGTGGGATCTACCACGCTCTTAGTTGCCGTTGTTTTGATATTAACAGTCCTTGCCTATGGTCTGGTGCGCAGCCGGGCCATGTCGTCCGTCTCGGGCGATGCGCGCAAGCTGCACTCCCTTCCGAATTACTACGGCTATAATGCCGCCATGCTCACCGCCATTCCGGCGCTGTTTGTGCTGGCGATCTGGATGCTGGTCCAGCCGATGCTGATCCAGAACGCGGTCATCGACATGATCCCGCAAAGCGCTGTGAACGAAGGCTCTTCGGTCAATCTGGTGATGAGCGACGTGCGCCGCGTGGCCAACGGGCTGGACGCGGCCGTGCAATCGGGCGCGCTGGATGCGCAAAGCGCCCGTGATCTTGACGTGACCGGCACCGATGTGCGCGCGCTGCTGGCGGGCACCGGCGTGGCGCTTGGGTCTGACGTGACGCCAGAGGTGCTGGCCGCCGCGCAGCGCTACCGGTCAATGGAATACACCGGCCGCTGGCTGATGATCGCGGTGATCTCTGTTTTGGCGCTGGCCGGTCTGTTCATCGCGATGCGCACCGCACGGGCCGATTTTCGCGCGCGCAATACGGTGGAACGTTTTCTGCTGGGGTTGCTGGTGCTCGCTGCGTCGCTGGCGATCCTGACCACCGTGGGTATCGTCCTGTCGATGTTGTTCGAGACGCTGAATTTCTTCCGCCTGCACCCGTGGCAGGATTTCTTTCTGGGCACCACATGGGCCCCGAACTTCCGCGGGGACAGTGATCTGTCGATCCTGCCGCTGCTCTGGGGGACGCTCTATATCTCGATCATCGCGCTGCTGGTAGCCGTGCCCATCGGCCTCTTTGCCGCGATTTACCTGTCGGAATACGCCAACAACAAAGTACGCTCTTTCGCCAAGCCTTTGCTGGAGATCCTCGCCGGTATCCCGACCATTGTGTACGGTCTGTTTGCCTTGCTGACAGTGGGGCCGTTTCTTGTGAACATCTTTGGCCGCGGCGAGAATGGTCTGCTGGGCGTCGACTGGATGAGCGGGGCGACTTCGGTCCTGACGGCGGGGCTGGTCATGGGCATCATGCTGATCCCCTTCGTTTCTTCGCTGAGCGACGATATCATCAACGCTGTGCCGCAATCGATGCGCGACGGGTCGTTTGGCCTGGGCGCGACCCATTCCGAAACCATCCGCCAGGTCGTGCTGCCTGCTGCTTTGCCGGGGATCGTGGGGGCTGTGCTTCTCGCCGCGAGCCGGGCCATCGGCGAGACGATGATCGTTGTTCTGGGGGCAGGGGCTATCGCCCGCATCTCGGGCAACCCGCTGGAAGCGATGACCACCATCACCACCCGTATCGTCAGCCAGCTGACCGGGGATACCGACTTTGCCAGCCCTGAAACGCTGGTCGCCTTTGCCCTTGGTCTGACGCTGTTCGTGCTGACCCTGGGGCTGAACGTTCTGGCGCTTTATATCGTGCGCAAATACCGGGAGCAGTACGAATGACCGACATGCCCAACACCGCAACGCCGCGCCATTCGCTACTGAAGCCCGACGCGCGCACCGTCAAACGCAACCGCGCCGAGGCCCGTTTCAAATCCTACGGTATCGCGGCCATCGCCGTGGGCCTGCTGATGCTGGCGATCTTGCTGACCACAATCATTGGTCGCGGCGTAGGGGCCTTTCAGCAGACGTTCCTGACGCTGAACGTGCAACTGCTTGAGGAAAAGCTGGACAAGAACGGCAACCGGAATCTGGACGAGATCAAGAAGGTATCGACCTTCGGCTACGCGCCGCTGATGGCCGCCGCGCTTGAGGCCAAGGTGGCCGAGACCGGGATTACCACGGACCTAAAGCCCAAGGATATGGCGGGCATCCTGTCCAAGGATGCGGCGGCACAGCTGCGTGACTTTGTGCTGGATAACCCCGAGCTCATCGGCACCGCGGTTGAATTCGAATTCCTGACCAACAGCCGCGTCGATGGCTATATGAAGGGCCGCGTCACGCGCGACAGCATCGCCAACGACAAGAGCATCAGCGCGGAGCAGCTTGATCTGGTGGACGCCCTTGCCGCAGATGGGGCGCTGGAAAAACGCTTTAACATCGATTTCATCACAGGTGCCGATGCGTCTGACGCACGACCCGAGGCGGCGGGCATGGGGGTCTCGATGCTTGGCTCGCTCTTTATGATGCTGGTGGTGCTGGCGCTGGCGCTGCCCATCGGGGTCGCCGCGTCGATCTACCTTGAAGAATTCGCCCCCAAGAACCTGCTCACCGATATCATCGAGGTGAATATTTCTAACCTCGCCGCGGTGCCGTCGATTGTCTTTGGTATTCTGGGTCTGGCGGTTTTCATCAATTATATGCATCTGCCAAACTCGGCCCCGCTGGTGGGCGGGCTGGTGCTGACGCTGATGACGCTGCCGACGATCATTATATCGACCCGCGCCTCACTGAAATCTGTCCCGCCCAGCATCCGTGACGCGGCACTGGGGGTAGGGGCGTCGAAGATGCAATCGGTGTTCCACCACGTGCTGCCTTTGGCTGCTCCGGGTATCCTCACCGGCACAATCATCGGTCTGGCGCAGGCGCTTGGTGAAACGGCCCCGCTGCTGCTGATCGGCATGGTGGGGTTCATCGCCTCGAACCCGCCCGACGGCATCGCATCGGGGCTGATGGACCCGAACTCCGCCATGCCGGCGCAGATCTACGAATGGGCCAAACGCGCTGATCCCGCGTTCTATGAGCGCGCCTGGGGCGGTATCATCATCTTGCTGGTCTTTTTGATCACCATGAATGCCATCGCCGTAATGCTGCGGCGCCGGTTCGAGCGGCGCTGGTAAGAATGAAAGGCAAGGCTATGAAAGACAATGTAATTTCGGAGACGGACGTGACAACGAACCAAACAAAAATCGCCGCCCGCAACGTGCAGGTTTTCTACGGGGACACCCACGCGATCAAGGATGTCTCTGTCGATATCCAAGACAAAACCGTCACCGCCTTTATCGGACCATCGGGCTGTGGGAAATCGACTTTCCTGCGGTGTATCAACCGGATGAACGACACGATTGATATCTGCACCGTCAAAGGCGATATCCTGATCGACGGCGAAGACATCTATGACAGCGCGGTCGATCCGGTGCAGCTGCGCGCCAAGGTCGGCATGGTGTTCCAGAAGCCGAACCCGTTCCCCAAATCGATCTATGACAACGTGGCCTACGGCCCCCGCATCCACGGTCTGGCCCGTAACAAGTCCGAGCTTGACGATATCGTTGAACGCGCCCTGAAACGCGGTGCCATCTGGAACGAGGTCAAGGACCGTCTGCACGCGCCCGGCACCGGCCTTTCAGGCGGGCAACAGCAGCGTCTGTGCATCGCCCGTGCCGTTGCGACCGAACCCGAAGTTCTGCTGATGGACGAACCCTGTTCCGCGCTTGACCCGATCGCCACCGCGCAGGTCGAAGAGCTGATCGACGAGCTGCGTCAGGACTATTCGGTCGTGATCGTCACACACTCCATGCAGCAGGCCGCACGGGTGAGCCAGAAGACGGCGTTCTTCCACCTTGGCAATCTGGTGGAGTTCGGCGAGACCGACAAGATTTTCACGTCGCCCGAAGACCCTCGGACGGAAAGCTACATCACTGGCCGGATTGGATAAGTATCATGCAAGATCAACACATTGTCTCTGCCTTTGACCGTGACCTCGAAAGCGTTCAGGCACAGATCATGAAAATGGGTGGCATGGTCGAAGATGCCATTCGCCTTGCCGCACAATCGCTTGAAACCCGCGACGAAGAGCTGGCCGATCAGGTCCGCGGCGGGGACAAGGCGATTGACGCGCTCGAAGAGCTGATCAACGAACGCGCCGCTCGCATCATCGCCCTGCGCGCACCCACAGCCGTGGACCTGCGTCTGATCCTGAGCGTGATCAAGATCAGCGCCAGCCTGGAACGTATTGGCGACTATGCGAAAAACATGGCCAAGCGTAATTCAGTGCTCGCGCAGCTTCCTGCAGTTGCCGATAGCGCCGGTGCCATCCGCCGCATGTGTAAAACGGTTGAATCCATGCTCAAGGACGCGCTGGATTCCTATGTGCAGCGCGACGCAGAACTGGCGATGGACGTGATCGCACGCGATGAAGACGTCGATCAGATGTATAACGCGCTGTTCCGTGAATTCCTCACCTTCATGATGGAAGACCCGCGCAACATCACATCGTGTATGCACCTGCATTTCATCGCGAAAAACGTGGAACGCATGGGCGATCTGGTGACATCGATCGCGGAACAGGTCGTCTATCTGGTGACCGGCACCCATCCGGACGAGGACCGCCCAAAGGCGGATAACACCTCCACCAAGCTGAAGGGGTAGAACCATGTCGGCGGCGCAGCCCCAGATCCTGTTGGTGGAAGACGAACCCGCACAGCGCGAAATTCTGGCGTATAACCTTGAATCCGAAGGGTTTGACGTAAGGCGGGCCGAGAATGGCGAAGAAGCGATCCTGCTGGTGGCAGAGGCGCTGCCGGACCTAATTATTCTGGATTGGATGATGCCGCTGCTGAGCGGTATCGAGGTGTGCCGGCAGCTTAAGACCCGCGAAGATACGCGTAATATCCCCGTGATCATGCTCTCGGCACGGTCAGAAGAGGTGGACACTGTGCGCGGGCTAGAGACGGGGGCGGATGATTACGTCGTCAAACCCTATTCCATGCGCGAGCTCATGGCCCGTGTGCGCACCCAATTGCGCCGTGTGCGCCCGGCATCGTCGGGCGCGGCGCTTAGCTATGCCGATATCACGCTGGACACGGAACGCCACCGCGTGAACCGCGCCGCGAACGAGCTGAAACTGGGCCCGACAGAATACCGGCTGCTGGTCACCCTGTTAGAGCGTCCGGGCCGTGTGTTCAGCCGCGATCAGCTGCTGGATCACGTCTGGGGCCGCGATATATATGTCGACACGCGCACCGTGGATGTGCACATCGCGCGGCTGCGCAAGGCGCTGACATCTCACGGTGGCGATGACCCGATCCGCACGGTGCGCGGTGCAGGTTATGCATTAGGGTAGGGCGCTTACCCGTTGAATTTAATGACTTCTTGGCGTTGATTCCCCAAGCCTTCGATGCCCAGTTCAACGACATCGCCCGGTTGCAGGTACACCGGCGGCTTAAAGCCCATGCCAACGCCGGGCGGTGTGCCGGTGGCGATCACGTCTCCGGGCAGTAAGGTCATGAAACGGCTGAGAAAAGAGATAATCTCGGCCACCGAGAAGACCATCGTGCGGGTATTGCCCGTCTGGCGACGGATGCCGTTCACATCAAGCCATAGATCAAGGTTCTGCGGGTCCGGCACCTCGTCTGCGGTCACCAGATACGGGCCGATCGGGGCAAAGCTGTCGCAGGACTTGCCCTTGACCCACTGACCGCCGAATTCGATCTGAAAAGCGCGCTCTGACACGTCGTTGAAAGTCGCATAACCCGCCACATGGGACAGCGCGTCGGCCTCGGACACATGCTGTGCCTTGGTGCCGATTACGACCGCAAGTTCAACTTCCCAATCGGTTTTCTCGGAATCCTTGGGGATGATGATCGGGTCGTTGGCACCGGTGGCCGCGCAGAGTTTGCTAAACAGGATCGGGTGATCGGGCACGTCCATGCCAGCTTCTGCCGCGTGGTCAGAGTAATTCAGCCCGATACACAGAATACGACGTATGTCATTGATCACAGGCGCAAAACGGCCCGTGATGACAGGCAAGGCCGTAACGTCCACATCGCGCAGCTGGTCCAGCGCTGCGGGTGCCATTGTGGCAAGCTCGATATCCGTCAGATGCTGCGTCAGATCGCGCGCGGCACCATCTGCGTCAATCATCGCAGGTTTTATCCCGTCAGGAGTTTCGATACGGCAGAGTTTCATTAGCTAATCCTGTGTTTGTGAGGGGTGCGTATGGGCCTAACCCGAATCTCATAATCATTATTATGTAAATAATTGGTGTGCGTTGGGTGATGTTTTACTGTTAAAACGCGACATAAAGCACTGAAAGTATGCATAAAAATGCGCTTCTTCATCTAGATTCTTCATCCTCCCATCCGCGTGGCTTCTTGCTTTACCCCGTTGTTCTGCATGCCATAATCCACATGCGCCAAGCCGATGCAACTGTAAGCGATCGGCGCTTTGGCGGCTGCTGAACGAAAGGAAGAATATGACGCTCAAGATGTCTTCGGCGGATATGGTTGCCGCTGCCCGTGCGCGTATCCGCGAGATCGAAACGCCTGATCTGATGGCCATGCTGAAGGACCCGGATGTTGTTGTCGTTGACTTGCGCGATATCCGTGAACGCCAGCGCAGCGGCTATATCCCCGGCAGCTTTCACGCACCGCGCGGCATGATCGAATTCTGGGTCGACCCTGACAGCCCGTACTTTAAAGAGATCTTCGGACAGGACAAGACCTTTGTCTTTCACTGTGCCTCTGGCTGGCGCTCGGCGATCACCACGGCGACGCTGCAAGACATGGGCTTTGACGCGGCGCATCTGCGCGAAGGTTTTTCGACATGGGAAAAGCACGGTGGTCCGGTCGAATACCCTGAAAAGAAAGACTAACGACGCCGTGGTGCCTGTGCTACGTCTGCGCCACCACATCGTAACAACAAGGTCCTCGCTATGACATCCATTCTGATCCTGAACGGTCCGAACCTGAACCTGCTGGGCACGCGCCAACCCGAGGTCTATGGCAAGACGACTTTGGCCGATGTCGAGGCGCTGTGCCGCGAGAAAGCGAAGACGCTTGGGTTTGATGTGGCGTTTGAGCAGTCCAACCACGAAGGTGTGCTGATCGATCTAATCCACGCGGCCAAAGGCAAACATGCCGGGATCGTGCTGAATGCCGGTGCCTATACCCATACGTCGATTGCGCTGATGGATGCGATCGCCTCGGTCGAGCTGCCGGTTGTCGAGGTACACCTGAGCAACATACACGCGCGCGAGGAATTCCGGCACCGGTCTTACATCGCGCCTGTGGCTCTGGGTCAGATCTGTGGGTTTGGTGCGCAAGGTTATCTGATGGCATTGGATGCGCTGAAAGCTCACCTAAAGGATTAGGTTTCACCGCTTAGTAGCTGATTTACAATAAAAAAGGGCGAAGGTGCTTATGCGCCCTCGCCCTTTTCCTCATCTGCTGTGTGACAGCTTAGCCTTTGGCGGCTTTTGCAACTTCTGCTGCGAAGTCTTCTTTGACGACTTCGATGCCTTCGCCAACTTCAAGACGGACGAAACCAGTGATGGTCGCGCCGGCTTCTTCCGCGGCTTTGCCGACGGTCAGGTCAGGGTTCACAACGAATGCCTGGTTCAGCAGTGTCACTTCGGACATGTATTTCTGCATGCGGCCGGTGATCATTTTCTCGATCACGGCTTCCGGCTTGCCGGACTCGCGTGCGATGTCCATTTGAACCTGCTTTTCTTTTTCAACAACAGCCGGGTCCAGATCCGCTTCGGACAAGGACGCAGGGTTCACAGCGGCGATGTGCATCGCGATCTGTTTGCCCAGTTCTTCGTTGCCGCCGGTCATTGCGACCAGAACACCGATTTTGCCCATGCCGGGTGCTACAGCGTTGTGCACATAGGACACGACCTGGTCACCATCGATGGACTGCATGCGGCGCACCGACATGTTCTCGCCGATTTTCGCAATGGCGTCGGTGATGACGGTGGAAACGGGCTTGCCGCCCATGTCAGCCGCGTTCAGCGCGTCAACGTCGGACACACCGGTTGCAACATCTGCGATGCCGGAAACCATTTTCTGGAAGTCAGCGTTTTTGCCAACGAAGTCGGTTTCGGAGTTCACTTCGACAGCAACACCGTGGCCGCCTTCGACTTTAACGGCAACAAGGCCCTCGGCTGCGGTACGGCCGGATTTCTTGGCTGCTTTCGCCAGACCCTTGGTGCGCAGCCAGTCAACGGCTGCTTCCATGTCGCCATCTGTTTCAGTCAACGCTTTTTTCGCGTCCATCATGCCGGCACCGGTTGTGTCGCGCAGTTCTTTGACCATGGATGCTGTGATTGCCATCGCTTTGGTTCTCCTTGAATTGGGATAAATTGAGGGGCAGAGCGTCCTGCACCACTGTCTCAATCATGTAATGGTTTTGTGACAGGCAGAGGGAAACATGCCCCCTGCCCGTCTCTTTCGCGTCGCTTACGACTTGGCGTCGGCCAGCGTTTCCTTCTTGGATTCGATATCCAGAGGTGCGTCTTTTGCCATTGCGTCGTTCGAAACGGTTTCTTCCGAAGCGTTGCCAACTTCGACACCACCGTCGATCAGGGCTTCTTCTTCGGGCGCTTCTTCCATCGCACCGATATCAACACCTGCGGCACCCAGCTGCGCGGACATACCGTCAAGTGCGGCACGTGCGGCCAGATCGCAATACATGTGGATCGCGCGGGCGGCGTCGTCGTTGCCCGGGATGATGTAGTCGATCCCGTCGGGGGAGCAGTTGGTGTCGACAACAGCGATAACCGGGATGCCCAGTTTGTTCGCTTCGGCCACGGCCAGTGCTTCTTTTTTCACGTCGATGACGAAGATCAGGTCAGGGCGACCGCCCATTTCACGGATACCACCCAGCGATGCTTCCAGCTTCGCTTGGTCACGTTCCATGCCAAGACGCTCTTTCTTGGTCAGACCGGAAAAGCCACGCTCGGACTGTTCGTCGATGGACTTCAGGCGTTGGATGGATTTGGAAACGGTCTGCCAGTTTGTCAGCGTGCCGCCCAACCAACGGTGGTTCATGTAGTACTGTGCGCATTTCTCTGCGGCTTCGGCGATCGGCTGTGCAGCCTGACGCTTGGTGCCAACGAAAAGAATGCTGCCGCCTTTGGCGACGGTGTCACGGATGACTTGCAGCGCCTGGTCCAGCATTGGAACAGTCTGTGTCAGGTCCATGATGTGGATGCCGTTACGCGCGCCGTAGATGAACGGACCCATGCGTGGGTTCCAGCGCTGTGTTTGGTGACCAAAGTGTACGCCTGCTTCAAGCAGTTGGCGCATGGAGAACTCAGGAAGAGCCATGTCTTTATACCTTTCCGGTTTTGCCTCGTCGGGGGTCTCGATCCCGGAATGGGACCAACCGGCGGACGTTCAAGGATTTCTCCCTCAAAGGCCCAACCCCGACTGCGGGTTTAAGTGACGCGCGTATAGTCCGGATTTTCACGCTTCGCAAGGTCCAAGGCGCATGTTTTAGCCATTGGGGCCTTATATCAGCGCAATTCAGCGGGGTTTGGCGCTGCAATCCCGGCCGAGGGATGGGCCGCGCGCACCTGCGCTTCACAGGCTTGGGCCAAGGCTTTGCGGTTCTCGAAATCGGCGACGGCCAGCGGCGTGTGAT
The DNA here is from genome assembly GCF_048285585.1 of Sulfitobacter sp. SBS6. NCBI lineage: Bacteria > Pseudomonadati > Pseudomonadota > Alphaproteobacteria > Rhodobacterales > Roseobacteraceae > Sulfitobacter > Sulfitobacter sp. SBS6. The sequence goes on from NZ_JBLWBA010000005.1 coordinate 157,315, forward strand.
AGATCGTTGTCACCTGCCCCTGCCGCAGGGACGCCAAGGTCCGCAGCAGATGGCCGCCAAAGCTCATATCGCCCCACCAGCCATAGAACCGTGGGTCGGTCCCATTGGGCGCGGTATAGAGCACGGTCACAGGCTGAACCCAGATCACGTCGCGCAGTTCGGGCGCGAAGAAGGACTGGAAGAGCGTGGTTTTGAACGGCAAGACCTGCAGGCCATCGGTGCTGGTGCCTTCGGGGAAGAACAACAGCCGGTGGTTGTCGAGCAAGCGACGTTGGAACACCTCGGTCTGTTTGCGCGCGTGTTTCGGGTTGCGTTCAATAAACAACGTGCCGGTCGCCTTGGCGAGCCAGCCAATGCCGGGCCAGCTGGCGACTTCGGACTTGGACACAAAGTATATCCGCTGCGCCGCGTTCAAACTGAAGATATCAAGCCAACTGGTGTGATTGGCGACGACAGCGCCCCTGTGGCGCATCGGGGTGCCGATAACCGCGCGGCGTAAGCCCATGATCCAGAATGCGATTTTGCAGACGATCTGGGTGATATGCGGGGTCACGGGGCGACCCTGCCCATACAGCGGGCGCTCTATCAGGCGGATCGCGAGCAGGATCACCAGCCCCACAAGAACCACCGTCGCCAGCGTCATGCCACGCAGCAGCATCAGCACCCAGCCAAGCGGCCCGACGGATACCGGTGTCGGGTGGTCGGCGCTGTCCCAGGCCGCGCTCATCCTTGCTGTCCGCTGTAGATCTTGGCCTGCCGCTCGCTAAGCCGGGCGGTGTCGAGCATCAAAAGCACATCCGTCGTGTTGAAGTCATGGTCGATAAAGGCCCCCTCGCCCACACATCCGCCAAGCCGCAGATAGGCTTTGATCAGGCTGGGCATCTGCACCATCGCCTGACGCCGGTTCAGGATGTCGGCGGGGATCAGGTTCATCTCTTGGCGCGCCTTTGGCAAGGCGGTGACCCGCAGATCAGGCGGCGCGAGGTAGGTGTGGTGCAGCAGCGACAAGGGCTGCGCCAATGCCTCGGTCTGGGTGCCATGAAAGCTCGCGACGCCAAAAAGGATCTCTATCCCGTGTTCCGCCACATAAGAGGCAAGCCCCGCCCAAAGCTGGTGCATCGCGATGCCGCCGCGATAAGACGGATGCAGACAGGACCGCCCCAGCTCGAGTATCTCGCGGCCAGAGGATTTGAGCGCGGTCAGATCATATTCGTTTTCCGAATAGAACCCGCCTGCCCGATCCGCCATATCGCGGCGGATCAGCCGGTACACGCCAACGGTTTGCTGGGTTTTGCGATCAATAAGCAGCAGATGGTCAACGAAATCGTCGTATTGGTCGACCTCTAGCCGGTTGTCATGATCCACCAAAGGCCCGCCCGCCCCCAGTTCGGTGACAAACACGTCATACCGCAGCCGCTGCGCCGCATGAAGATCCGCTTGGGTGCGCGCCAGACGGACTTCGAACTCTGCCGCTTTTGCAATGATCATGGGCTGGTTTCGTCTCCGGTCGCAATCACGCGGATAAATAGGCAGTTGCCGCCCGTTGCGCAATGCTTGCCCCACGTCGCGGTGGTTTTCGGCAGAAAATTAACGATTTGCTAACGAAGAGCCTTCATCAAAGACGGGGGTGAGCATCACCCGATGACTATCGACCACGATCTTGCCCTCGCTGCGGAAGTTTACCGTGACCTTGCCGCTAATATTGCTTTGCACCTGCCCCACGCCCCAATCGGGATGTGCGGGGTGGCGTACAAGCATCCCGGGTGTCAGTATCGCATTCAGGTCTTCCAAGTGTACGTCCTTTCTGCGGCGCGGTGTGGGGGGCAGCTATTTAGGGCCAGCTATTTAGGGGGTGTCCCATGGTAGAAACCGACACTGATCTTGCCGCCTTGATCGGCAGCCGCATCTGCCATGACTTGATATCGCCGGTGGGCGCAATCAACAATGGGCTTGAGCTGCTTTTGATGTCGGGCATGAATATGAGCCCCGAAGTCGCGCTGATCGATGAAAGCGTGCGCAACGCCAGTGCGCGGCTGCGGTTCTTTCGCGTGGCTTTCGGCGCGGGCGACGCGCAGCCTGTCCCTGCCCTAGAAACAAGCGGTATCCTGCGTGATCTATATGGTCAGTCCAAATGGCAGGTATCCTGGCCCGACGGCGTTGCCGCGCCGCGCAACGCGCTGCGGATGGTATTCCTGAGCCTGCTGTGTCTGGAAACGGGAATGCCCTACGGTGGGCAGATCACCATAGATCACCGCGATGCGGGATGGGACATCACCGGCACGGCCGACCGGCTAAGCATCAACGCTGCGCTTTGGGGCGTGCTGGCGGGGCAGTCTCGGGCAGAGCGGCTAACTGCTTCGCAGGTCCAGTTCGGGCTGTTGCCCGCCATCGTGAAAGACAGCGGGCAACAGTTAACATCCATCGTGACAGAAACGACCATCACCCTTGGGATCACGGCTTAGCTGCGCACAGCCCCATCGCCACGCACCAGATATTTGAAGCTGGTCAGCTGCTCGGCACCGACAGGCCCGCGCGCGTGCATTTTGCCGGTGGCGATCCCGATTTCGGCACCCATCCCAAACTCTCCACCATCGGCGAATTGGGTGGAAGCATTGTGCATCAGGATCGCAGAATCCAGCCGCGTCATGAATTTGGTCGCCGCCGCATCGTCTTCGGTGATGATGCAATCGGTGTGGTTCGAGCCGTAGGTGCGGATATGGGTGATCGCATCGTCGATGCTGCCCACGGTTTTCGCCGCGATGATCATATCAAGGTATTCGTGACCCCAATCATCCGCCGTGGCCGCCACGGTGCCTTCGATCTCGGTCAACTCGCCATCGGCGCGCACTTCGACGCCAGCGTCCAGCAGCGCCTTGATCACGCCCTTGCCAATCGTCCGCGCCACTTTTTCATGGATCAGCAGACATTCAGCCGAGCCGCAAATGCCGGTGCGGCGGGTCTTGGCGTTCAGCACGACTTTCAAAACCTTGTCGGGGTCGGCGTTTTCATCGATATAGATGTGCACGATGCCTTCGAGGTGGGCAAAGACCGGCACCCGCGCTTCGCGTTGCACCAGCCCGACCAACCCCTTGCCGCCGCGCGGGACGATCACATCAATCGTGTCGGTCATGGTCAGCATCTCGCTCACCGCGGCGCGGTCGCGCGTGGGCACCAGCTGGATTGAATCCGCAGGCAGATCAGCGGCTTCGAGCCCCTGTTGCAAGGCGGCATGGATCGCGCGCGAGGAATGGAAGCTTTCGGATCCGCCCCGCAGGATCACGGCATTACCCGCCTTGAGGCAAAGCGCGCCGGCATCCGCGGTCACATTCGGGCGCGATTCATAGATCACACCGATGACACCCAAAGGCGTGCGCACGCGCTGGATGTTCAGACCCGTCGGCTGATCCCATTCGGTCAGCACCTGCCCCACGGGATCATCCTGTGCGGCGATGCTACGTAGGCTGTCGGCGATGGCACTGATGCGCGCATCATCCAGCAACAGCCGGTCCATCATCGCGTCAGAGAGACCCTTGTCGCGGCCAAACGCCAGATCTTTGGCGTTCGCGTCCAGAATATCGGCGCTGCTGGCCATCAGCGCGTCGGCGGCTTTTTCAAGCGCGGTCTGCTTTTGGTCGGCACTGGCAAAGCCCAATGTCGCGGCGGCGGCTTTGGCGCGCGCGCCAATATCCGCCATCAACGCGGGAATGTCGTCTGTCTGTGTCATATCCAAGGTCATAACCTAATTACTGCTTTTTTGTCATTTCGGGTTGTCCTCTACCTAAAGCCTTCGGCGAGGATTTTAAACCATTTGGATGTCAGGAAAGCGCAAGATCGTCCCGATGGATCAAAGCAGCACGCCCCGGCGCGCCCAGAATGGCCTCGATCTCAGAGGATTGACGACCTTTGATCAGCTCTGCCTCTGCCGAGGTATAGCGTGTCAGCCCGTGCCCGATGGGGCGCCCATCTGGGGCAAGCAGCGCGACGGAGTCGCCGCGCCCGAAGGGACCGGAAACAGCGGTGACACCGGCGGGCAAAAGCGACTTGCCCTTGGACATGGCAGCCACCGCACCGGCATCCAATGTGACGCTGCCACGTGGTTTGAGTGCCGTAATCCATTGTTTGCGCGCGGTTTGGGGGTCGGATTGCGCGGTGAACCAAGTGGCGTTGGCCCCGTTTTCAAGGGTCAGCAAAGGCCGCAACGGTGATCCTTCGGAGATGGCCATGGCGCAGCCCGCGGCGGTCGCGGTTTTCGCGGCCATCAGCTTTGTCTTCATGCCGCCCTTGGACAGGCCAGAGCCCGCATCGCCCGCCTGCGCCTCGATCTCTGGGGTGATCGTGTCGATCACATCATAGCGGATGGCATCGGGGTCGTCATTGGGATTGGCGGAATAGAAACCATCCACATCCGACAGCAGGATCAACCGGTCTGCCGCCACGGTCACGGCGATCTGCGCCGCGAGCCGGTCATTGTCGCCAAAGCGAATCTCGTCCGTGGCGACGGTGTCATTCTCGTTGACGATGGGTACCGCCCCCATGGACAACAGCTGTTCCATCGTGGCGCGGCTGTTGAGATACCGCCGACGATCCGCGCTGTCTTCCAGGGTGACCAGCACCTGCGCAGCGGTGATCCCGTAGGGTTCCAGCGCCTCTTCATAGGCGCGGGCGAGACGGATTTGCCCCACCGCCGCCGCGGCTTGGGATTGTTCCAGCGCAAGCGTGGTTGGCGGCAGCCCAAGCACACCCCGCCCCAAAGCGATGGAGCCCGAAGACACCAGCACCACATCCTTGCCCTGCCTCTTGAGCCACGCCACATCCTGCGCGAGACTTTGCAGCCAATCGCGGCGCAGCTGGCCGGTGGCCCGATCGACGAGCAGCGCCGAGCCGATTTTTACAACGATACGGGTGCCGTCGCTTAGGGTTGCCAAGGTGCCTCTTCTTCATCTTCGGACCGGAAACGCAGCCGGTCGTCGTCAATCTGGCCACGCAAAGCCCGCAGCACCTCGGTGACGCCTTCGCGGGCGACGCCAGACATCATCATGACCTCTGCGCCGCAGGCTTTTTCCAATTCTTCGCGGGCAGTTACGCGATCATCTTCATCCAGTGCATCAATTTTATTCAGCACGGTGATCCGCGGTTTATCCGCCAGCTCGCCGCCATAGGCTTCGAGTTCGTTGATGATGGTCTGGTAATCTTCGGCAATGGTGTTCGACGTGCCATCAATCAGGTGGAGCAGTACCGCGCAGCGTTCGACATGGCCCAAAAACAGATCGCCCAGACCGCGCCCTTCGGAGGCACCTTCGATCAGGCCGGGGATATCGGCGACGACGAATTCGGTATTATCCACCCCCACAACGCCCAGATTGGGGTGCAGTGTGGTGAACGGGTAATCCGCAATCTTCGGCCGCGCGTTCGATGTCGCAGCGAGGAAGGTCGATTTACCCGCGTTCGGCAGGCCGAGCAGACCCACATCCGCGATCAGCTTGAGACGCAGCCACAGCGTGCGGTCCACGCCTTCCTGTCCGGGATTGGCGCGGCGTGGTGCCTGGTTCGTCGCGGATTTAAAATGCAGGTTCCCCCAGCCGCCGTTGCCCCCACGCGCCAGTTCGACCCGCTGGCCAAGCTCTGTCATATCCGCCAGCACGGTTTCCTGATCCTCATCAAGGATCTCTGTGCCCACGGGGACGCGCAGGATGATGTCATCGCCGTCCTTGCCGGTGCGCTGCTTGCCCATGCCGGGCTGGCCGTTCTTGGCAAAGAAGTGCTGCTGGTAGCGGAAGTCGATCAGCGTGTTCAGCCCGTCGACGGCTTCGGCCCAGACCGATCCGCCCGAGCCGCCGTCCCCGCCATCGGGACCACCGTATTCAATGTATTTTTCGCGCCGGAAAGACACGCAACCGCCCCCGCCTGCGCCAGAGCGGATATAGACTTTGCACAGGTCAAGAAACTTCATCAAAAGGGCCTTTCGGGGCACGTGTGGTCATAGTTTATGGCTATACGTCCAGGTTGGTACGCAGGTCTCGCGCGCCAGACAATAGGTTTCCGCATTGCCAAGATAGCGGAAGCCCGCATTTGTCAACACTTTGGCAGAGGCAGGGTTGTCGCGAAACACCGAGGCGAACATATTTTTGTTGCGCAGCGGATTGGCCTGCACCAGCGCCTGTACCGCCTCGGACGCGAGATGCGTGTTCCAGAACGCAGGGGCGACCCAATAGCCGACTTCGGATTGATCGCGGTCCATCCGGATCAGGGAAATCACGCCCATCACCTCGGAGCCGCCGGTTTTCAGCCCATCCATGACCCAGACATCTTCTGTCCGGGGGGTGCTGGTGGCGCGGGTGATGAAGCTTTCGATCACGCCGGGCGGTAGCGGGTGCGGGATGGATGCGGTGCGCATCGCAACCCGTGGATCGCTGGCATAATGTTCGATCATCCCACGATCCGACATGCGCACAGGGCGCAGATCAAACCGTTCTGTTTCAATCACTTGCTGTTGCGACACTGTTAAATCTTCCATCGTTATGTCCCTCCTCCGAACAGCACGAACAAGACAGAGGCCACCGTCAAAGCGGCCAAGGTCCACATCAAATATTTCTCCCAAACGGTGCCTGCGACCGTCTTTGCGATCCCCGCACCGGCCAGCGTCCACAAGGGGTGCAGCACGATCTGGCATCCCAGCAGCACGGCGGCCACCGTGGCCGTCGCCGTCAGCGCAGGCGTCCCAGGCGCGATGAAGGCCGTGAAACTGCCCACGATCATCGCCCAGGCCTTGGGGTTCAGCGGGTGGACGATCAGCCCGGCCAGAAAGCCCGGCGCGGCCTCGGTTCGTGCGCCCTGCCCCAACCGCAGGTTCGCAACCTTCCACGCCAGCCAGATGATATAGGCGGCTGAGGCGAATTTCAGCGCGACGAAAACCCCCGGCGCGCGGTCGGCCAGTTGCATCAACCCGAAACCCACTGGCCAGATCACCAGCTGTTTGCCAAGGGCCACGCCCGCGACAAAAGGCACTGCCGCGCGAAAGCCGAAGCGCGCGCCAGTGGCCATCAGCGCCATATTCGCCGGTCCGGGTGTGCCGATCTGGCTTGCAGCGAAGACGATAAAGGATGTCAGGGCGACGCTCATGACTGGCTCTTCTTCTTGCGCTTTTGCCGCGGCTTGGCGTCATAGACGGGCGGAACATAATCAGGTTTGATTAGCCCGAACAACAGGGTGTCGTGCCATTCACCCCCCAGAAAAGACGACTGCCGCGCACGCCCTTCGGCGGCAAAGCCGACTTTGGTGAAACAGGCCGCAGCGCGTTCGTTGATGTCGAGCACACGGGCAGAGAGGCGGTGCAGCGACAGCGGGCCAAAGGCGTGGGCCGCAAGCAGATGCAGCGCGCGTGTCCCCAACCCCTTGCCCAGTTTCTTGGGGGCGAGAATGCCGATCGCGACATCGGCGCTGGCGTCCCACGGACGAAGACTGTGCAGGCGCAGCGCACCGATCATCTTGCCGCGATGTTCGATGACCCAGGCCAGCGGTTCAACCAGCTGCGTTTCATACCAACGTTCGGCCAGCGCCTTGGTCATCACCGGCACGGCGTTCAGCTCTGCCCCGAACATGTGGTGGATCTCGGGCGTGTTTCCAAGCTTGAACCGGGCGTCGATGTCACGGTGTTCGGGCGCGCGCAGACAGATGATACCATCGCTCAGCTCGGGGCGGTTTGATCGTGACATAACGGCCCCTCCCTTCCTGGGTGAACACTGGGCGATAAAATGGAAAAGGGACCGGCGTTTCCGCCGATCCCTAAATTTTCAAACCTCTCGGGTGCGGCTTATTCTGCGGCTTCTGCCGCTGGCAGGACCGAGATAAACGTACGGTTCTTCAGCCCCTTGTGGAACTGGACCTTGCCGTCAACGGTTGCGAAGATCGTGTGATCCTTGCCCATGCCAACGCCTTCAGCGGGCCAGTACTTTGTACCGCGCTGACGCACCAGAATGTTGCCGGGAATGACAGCTTCACCGCCATATTTTTTCACGCCAAGACGACGACCTGCTGAGTCGCGGCCGTTACGGGATGAGCCGCCTGCTTTTTTATGTGCCATTGGTGTCTCTCCTTAGCCTTTTGCGAGTTCTTTGGCCTGTGCGATCCAGTCTTCACGACCGACGCGACCTTTGAACGACAGTTTCTCTTCGATAGCTTCGACGTCAGCGTCTGTCCAAGCAGCGATCTGTGCGAAGGTTGTGATGCCTTCACCGTTCAGCTTGCCAACGATGACGGGGCCAACACCGGAGATCTTGCTCAGATCGTCGGCACCTTCGGCTGCTGGTGCAGCTTTGGCCTTCTTCGCCTTGGCAGGCTTGGCCGATTTCTCTTCGGCCTGGTTGTTCTTCACGCGCTTGGCCATTTCGGCCTGATCGGTTTTGTTCAGCGCATAACGCTCTTCCATGGCTGTCACGGCAGCAGCGCTGACGGAACCGGTGCCGATTGCCGCTTTGACGTCGGATTTATCCGCGCCGGAGGACAGGATCTCGCCGATCTTGACCAGTGTCAGCTTTTGACGGTGGCCTTTGGTGCGCTTGGAAGAGTGCTTCCGGCGGCGCTTGACGAAGTGAATGACTTTCTCGCCCTTGATCTGATCGACGACCTCGGCTTGAACGCCGGCCCCTGCGACCAAAGGAGCACCCAGCTTGGGGGAATCGCCGCCCAGCATGAGAACTTCGTTGAATTGGACTGTTTCGCCCGCGTCAGCAGCCAAACGTTCTACCCGCAGCATATCGCCGGATTGAACTTTGTACTGCTTGCCGCCTGTCTTGATGACCGCAAACATGCGTCTTCCTTTACTGTTTCCGCATCCTGTGGTCCCCGTTCGGGAGTTTGTCGGGCCTTGGCCCACCTCGGACAGCGCATCCCGTTTCGGGATGTTCATGAAATAACAAAGGCACCCGAAACGGGCACCCTTAGGTTGAGGCTTGCCGTATGATGCACCGCCCCCCTGATGTCAAGGGCCAGCACGGGCCTCGCAGGACTTATCGCAAAGGCGGTGCGGCTGGCTATAATTCCTCGGCCACCATGTTCAACGCAACTGCGCGACCAAGGGCATAGGACACGTCTTCGTATGCGGTGCCAAAGCCTTCGAACAGCGCTGTGTTCAGGCTGCGCCCCGCATCGCTTTGCGCAAAGGCGATATAGCGGTCGAGCTCTGCATCCTCCAGCGGAGAATACGCCAGCAGCAGATAGCCATAAAGCCAGCCGCGCGTGTCTTGCGCGATCTCTTCTTGCTGCTGCGCCACGTCGGCCAGCATCTCGGCCTCTGTCATCTGCAGCGCGTTGCCATCTGCCATCCCGCGCATGAATTGAAAGTTGGAATTCATCGCGGCGGTAACATTGCGATCGATCATATCGCCACTGTCGATCAATGTGGTGATCTGCGCCAGACGTGGGTCGTCGCTGCCCTCAAGGTCATGGAACCCTGCGCGGGCGGCGTCTTCCACCTCGGGGTCGGTGATAGCGGCGCGGGCTTCGTTCTCGAGCGTGATGATCCTTGCGCCCGTTTCTTGCGCGAAAAAGGCAATGACATCCTCGCGGGCCTGCCCTTGCAAGCCCGCATCCAATGCCCCGCGCAGAGTTTCGACGATCCGTTCGGGGTTGTAGATGGCGCGCACCTGCAGCGCCCACCCCGCGCCGCCCTGCCCGCCCAGCATATCGCGATCAAGCGTTTCCGCGTTCTCCAACCCCTCGCGCTGCAAAATCTCGGCCAGCTCGCCAAGACGCAGGACATCCACCAGCACGGTTGACCGCGCGTCGGCCCAAAGCGGCAGCGCCAGCATCCACAGGCCAGCAGCAAGAACAAAGGCGCGCATGGTTACAGGTCCTGACTGGGTTGCATGGTGCCAAGCCGCTGTGCGACCTCTTCAAACCGGTTCGCCATGATCTCGAACTGCACGGCATTCATCAGCGCGTAGACCTCCTGCATCTGCGGATCTTCCAGCGCCTTGGCATAGACCAGCACCTCTTCATCCGAAAACGCCTGATAGGTATAGGCCGCCCCCGCCAGCGCGTTCTCTTTGATAGAGGCGCGCATCTCGGGCTCTTGCGCGCGCATCGCTTCGCGCAGGTCGGGCTCTTCCATCTGTAATTCTATCACACCCGCGCCCGCCGCTGCCATCAGGAACCGGATCTGCACCTCTTGCAGAGCCTTGATCGAGCTCTCCTCGACATCGCTTGCCCCGTTCAGACGCGCCAACAGATCCACACGCGGAGAATCGATCCCGCGCAGCCCGTCCAGGATCGCATCGCCCGCCTCTGCCTTCGCGGCATCGTCTTCCTCCATATGCGACGCGTTTTCGGCGGCCACCAGGCGTTGGCCCAGATCACTGGCATAGAAATCCGACGCATGTTCCAGCGCATCATCGCTGAGCGCCTGCGCCAGAATACCGGCCCCCATGTCCAGCATCAAATCCGTCTCGAATACCTCGCGCACCAGACGCGACCATTCAGAGCCGAAGGCATCCGCATCAATCCCCAGCATTTCCGGCGCGGAATCAGCAGACAGCCGGATGCTTTCAAGGGCGACATCAAACCCTGTGACTTCCAGAAATGCATCGACCCTTTCCCTGTCGGTGGCCCGTGCCATCGGTGCAATCAGCGATACCATGACCGCCAATCCAAAACATAAAGTTAACGGCAAACGGGACAGTCGGCGCATCAGGGCATTCCTTTCAAGTTGATCCACCCCAAGAGCTTAGGCGAAATCCATCTGTCAGCAATGAAATTCCCCGTGTCCGCGAAAACTGGCCTAGCCCCCCTTGCCACCCCGCAAAATCCATCCTAAACGGACGCACCACACCGATGCGGAGAGGTGCCGGAGTGGTCGAACGGGGCGGTCTCGAAAACCGTTGAGCCTTCACGGGTTCCCAGGGTTCGAATCCCTGTCTCTCCGCCATTATTCTTCAGCTGATACAGACCGCCCACAGACATCAAAAATCCGCGTTGGGGCAAGAAATTCTCTGATCGGGGCGTCGCACAATGGTAAAGGTTCCCTATGACCGCATCTGCCATGCCGTTCCAACCCTATATCGTAAGCGCGTCTTAAAACTTACCTCGGTTCGTTAACCTTCTCTCCGTTTTCGCCGAACATCAACAGTGCAGGTGTCAGGATGAGGGTCAGAAGTGTCGCGACAACCAGCCCCCCTACAATCGCGCTCGACAGTTCGGTCCAGTATTGAGTCGATGGCGCGCCAAAGACGATTTCGCGCGTGAAGAAATTCAGGTTGGCCCCCAGCACCATCGGCATCAGGCCAAGCGCCGTGGTAATCGATGTCAAAAAGACAGGCCGCAAACGTTGTGCGCCTGTGCGCAAGGCGGCCTCGCGCGGGTGCATGCCAGAGGATCGTAGATCATTGTAGGTATCAATCAGAACAATGTTGTTGTTCACCACGATGCCCGCCAACGCGATAATCCCGATGCCCCCCATCACAACGCCAAAGGGGCGCCCCGTGACGATCAAGCCAAGCAAAACACCCGCGACCGAGAAGATGATCGCGCTCATCACGACGAAGGCTTGGTAGAAGCTGTTGAACTGAAGAACCAGGATCACCAGCATCAAGACAATCGCGGACACGAAGGCACCAACAAGGAACACCATCGCTTCGGTCTGGTCCTGCGCCTCGCCGGCGAAGCTATAGCTGACCCCGTCGGGCAAATCTGCGGCGTCCAGGGCTTGTTGCAAAGCCGTCACCTGATCGTTGACCAACAAACCGGGTGCGACATTTGCCTCTATCGTCACGACGCGCTTTTCATCGACACGTGTGATCGTGCCCGTCCGTTCAACCGGCTCGAAGGTGACAAAGTTGGAGATCGGCACCAATCCGGCAGAGGTGGGAACGCGCAGGTTTCCAAGCTCTGACAAGGACCGTTCCTCGGCCGGGAAACGAACCCGGATATCCAGCTCTCCGTCCGCGTCCTCGGGCCGGTAATCCGCGACGGCGATGCCTTGGGTCAGCAGCTGAACGGCCTGCCCCAAAAGACTGACATCTGCGCCGTATCGCGCGGCTTCCGCCCGGTTCACGCGGATGGACACCTCTACCCCCGGAAGCGGCAGCGTGTCGGTCACATCCGTGAAGCCGCCGATCTGCTCCATGATGGACAAAACCTGCGCGACAGCGTCGCCCTGTACCGCCGGATTGCGCGCCGCGATCTGAAGGTTGATCGGCTTGCCAGCGGTGGGACCGCCGCTTTCGGTCTGGACCTGAACATCAATGCCCGCTATGTCCGCGACATCACGCCGGATATCGGTGCCGATGGCTTCTGCCGCGCGCCGACTGTCCCATTCGGTGAGCTCAAGCTGTATCGTACCGATGGTTTCTTCGCTGCCTTGCCCTGCGCTCATCGTGGATCGGGCATAGACGGTGGCCACCTCATCGTAGGCCATCAAACGCTGCTCGACTCTGCGCACCAACGCGTCACGTTCGTAGATAGAGAAGTTGTCACGGGCAAGCACCTGCACCTGCATGAACTCAGGCTCTACCGAGGGGAAGAACGACAGGCCGGTGCCGAACTGCCCGTATAGACCAAAGCTGCCAAGCAGCATGGCAAGCGCCAGCAACGCCGTCGCACCGGGCCTGAGGATTGCCCATTCCAACAGACGCACATAGGCTCCCGTCAGTCCGCCAATGCGCCGTGGGTCACCGTTTTCAGCTTCGCTTAGCGCACGTTTGGCCGCCGCATTTTGCGGCTGGCGTTTCCCGATGAGGCCACCCAGTACCGGGATGAAGATGAGCGCCATGAAAAGGGATGCGAAAAGGGTCAGGATCACGGTAATCGGCAGGAACTTCATGAACTCGCCGACCATGCCGGTCCAGAACAGAAGCGGAAAGAACACGCTTAAGGTCGTGGCGGTTGAGGCGATGATCGGCCAAGCCATGCGCTTTGCGGCATAGGCATAGGCTGTTTGCGCATCATCCCCGTCTTGCAGACGACGGTCCGCCAGCTCGACCGTTACGATGGCCCCATCGACCAGCATCCCGACAACCAAAATCAGCGAAAAGAGAACCACGATATTCATCGTGAACCCCATCGCCCAAAGGGCCGTTACCCCCACCAGAAACGCCCCCGGAATGGCAAGACCGACAAGGATAGCCGACCGAAGGCCAAGGGCAGCCACGATGACGATCATCACAAGCAAAACCGCTGCAATGACGTTTGCCTCCAGGTCGCTCAGCAACGTCTCTACCTGCTCGGACTGATCTTGCAGGTAGGTTACCTCGATGCTTTCGGGCCAATCCTTGCGCAGCTCTTCCAGCGCCGCACGCGTCGCCGCGACTGTTTCGATGATATTCGCCCCGGACCGCTTTTTCACCTCAAGCGCAAGTGCCGGTTGCCCGTCGATGCGTGCGTAGCCCGTCGGATCTTGGAAGGTGCGGCGGACGGTTGCGACGTCTTCGAATGTCACCACCGTATTTCCGCGCACCTTTACCGGAATTTCCATGACGTCTTGCAGGTCTTCGATCAGGCCCGGCACCTTGAGCACGATGCGCCCGCCCCCCGTCTCGATGGCACCCGCCGCAATCAAACGGTTGTTCCGCTGAAGCTGGCCGATCAGCTCATCAAAGCTCAGGTTGTAGGTTTGGAAAACCGTCGGGTCGATCAGTACCTCAAGGAATTCGTCCCGCGCGCCGCCAATCTCGACCTCCAGAACGCCGGAGAGCCCTTCGATAGCTTCTTGCGCGTCATCGGCAATTGCGTTCAGCGTGCGCTCTGGCACCGGCCCCGAAATGAGCGCGGTGATAATCGGGAAGAGCGCCGTGTTGATCTCTGTCACCGTGAGGTCATAGGCGTCTTCGGGCAAATCTCCCTCGACCCTGTCTGCGGCTTCCCGAACCTTGCGCAGCGCTTCGTCGATGTCTCCGCCGGGGGTGAATTCAAGCTGGACGTTCGCATAGCCTTCGGATGCATTGCTTTGGATCTTCTCAAGCCCGGCAATCGCGGCGAATTCGGATTCCATCGGCTCGATCAGCAGGCGTTCGGCATCAGACGGGCTGATCCCTTCAAGGCCCGTGGAGACGTAAACAAGCGGTAAAGGTACCTCGGGGTTGGCTTCTTTGGGGATGGCGACATAGGCGACCGCGCCTACGCCCAAGAGCATAAGAAGCACCATCAGAACGACCCGGCCACGCGAGAATGCGGCGTCAATAATCGTATTCATTCCCGCTGCCCTTCGTCGCTTGTCGCGTCACTATCGGGAATGGGAAGCGCGGGCTGCCCATCTTGAGGGGTGCTGTTTTCCTCACCGTCATCCGCCTTGGCTTGCAACGACGGTGCCACCTTTTCGCCTTCGTTCACGAAACCCTGACCGACAGTGATGATCCGCACTGCGTCCGACAGGCCGCTTACATACAGGCCATCGATCTCTGCCCGCACGATGCGAATGGGGGTGAACACAACCATATCATTCTCATCAACGGTTTTGACGCCCAAGCGCCCCTCTGGGCTCAGCGATATCGTCGAGGGCTGCACGAAATGCGCGCTTGTCGAACCGGTCGGGATCCGAATTTCGGCGGAAATACCGGCGGGAATGGCACCGTCTTCGTTCGGCACGGTGATCTTGGTGAGAAACGTGCGGGTTTCGGCATTTGCAGCCGTGCTGACAAAGCTCACCGTGCCTTCACGCTCTTCTCCGGTGATGAAATTCACCGTCGCCGTCTGGCCGCTTTTGATCTGACCAAGCGCCTGTTGTGGCACTTGCAACGCAACTGTCAGCGGCCGATTGTCAACGATGCGCCCGACTTCGGCACCCGCCTGAATAAACTCACCCGCATCAAGTGACAGCTCTTCGACACGTCCGGTGAACGGGGCCGTGATAACAAGTGCCTCTATCGCCTCTTGCGCTGCGGTCACGGATGCCTCGGCGGCGGCAAGCGTGGCGCGTGCTTGGCTGACCCGATCGGCAGTCGCCACCCCTCTGTTCAATAGTTCAGTTGCGTTCTTGAACTCTCGGTCCGCACGGGCGAATTCTTCGCGGGCCCGCGCAAGATCTGCCTGAGCTCCCGTCGCTGAGAGCCGAGCAATCACCGCGCCGCCCTCGACCTCTTCCCCCTCCATCACCAAGACATCCACGACGTCGCCTGACGCCTCGGCGCGGATCGACGTATCGCGGTCAGGTTGCGCCTGCCCTTCCGCCTGAAAGGATATCGTGACCTGTTGAGGCGTCGACTTTTCAACCGCTACGGCAACCGGCTTGGCGGGGGCAGTTTCAGCTTGCCCTGCGTCTTCGTCACCCGAGGGCAGGATATACCCGCTGCCCATCCAGCCGACGATGGCGACAACCAAAGCCGCGGCAATCCACGCCGACCGCGACGCGCCTTTATCGTCCTCGAAAGACAATTGCTCTTTGTTTTCGCTGTCGCTCATTTCCAGTTGGCCTTCACTCTCACACACAGGGTTCCTTTTCAGACATGCACACCATGTAGGCCGCCGTTCAAAGAGGTCGCATCATATGACGCTTATTAGAAACAGACCAGCAGTCTGTAAGCGAGAAATAGACGGTGCGCATGAAACGTCAATGTGACGTCGAGGCATCCAAGTATTACCATGCTAGATGAACCAGCCTGACAACCTGACACCTTTCCTAGACGCCTTTCGCCAGTCACAGCACGATCTATCGCAATCAGGCGGTGCCCGTCATTGACCTGCGATCCGCAGAAACCTAAGTAACCACCGACCCATGATCAGTATGGCGACCATTAGGGCGACGGAGTCATAGCATTGGTAAAACACACACCCAAAGCCGAGAGCCGCGTGCGCATGGCCCCCGAAGCACGGCGGGATCTGATCCTTGATGCAGCCCAATCGCTATTTATGGAACAGGGATGGGACAGCGTCACCGTCGCGGATGTTCAGGACACAGCAGGCATTTCCCGCGGCGGCTTTTACCACCACTTTGCTGCAAAAGAAGACCTCTTGACCGGCCTTATTGCGCGTATGACGGAACAGGCAATCCAGACCACGGAAGCCGCGGTGAACCACACTGTCGGGGATGCGCTGACCAAGTTGAACGGTTTGCTGAACGGTGCAGCACAATGGTCGGCCGATAACGTTGACGCGCTTCGTGGGTTCGTTAGTATTTTCTCTCGTCCAGGAAACGAAATTCCCTATCGCCGGATATGCGATGCCGAGGCCGATGTCGTGATGCCCGTTCTTGAGGCGATCATCAAAGCGGGTATTGACGAAGGGACATTCGATCCCGTTGACGCAAGACTGACCGCTGAACTGATGTTAAGCCTTTCACAGGGACGGGGTGAGGTTCTGATCAAGGTGTTCGCATTGGCGAGCCAGCGCGACCTCGATGCCGCAGTAGATACGCTTGACGCACGACTTCGGTCCGAAGGTGGCATCTGCGACAGGTTGCTTGGCCTGCCGGTCGGCAGCGTCGCACTGTCAAATCCCACCGAATACCGCCGAATGCTGGCAGGCTTGGTCCCGTAGCGACGAAACAGGCGGGGCTTGGGAACCCGCGACACCGTCGCCGTCTCCGTCAAGGGGCATTAAACGTGGCTAAGCGCTCGGTTACATGGGTCCGCTATTTCGGCCTGATGGGCCTCCCGAGGCCACCGGATGAACAGCATGGCCTCGCCTGCGATCTTATTGGCGCTCAGCGTCGCTTCCAGATCTTGAAGGGAGCACCGCAAAATCTTCTGATCCTTGCGCTGCGCTTTCACGGCGATTTGCAGGTCGAACTGAACCCCCGGATGCGCTGTCTGTAGGTGATCCACAATCTGTGGCGCGGCCCCCACGGCCATGTAAAGCGCCACACATGTGCCGGGTCTGATATCCTTGATCGGTTCGGGCACCGTATATCCATCTTGGCGATGGCCGGTCGTCAGTACCACGGTATCAATCTTGCCCCGATCCGTCAGGCTTTCACCGATGCTCGCGGCCGCGGCGCAGGCCGCGGTGACGCCGGGGATGATCTCGAAAGCGATACCGCTGGCTTTCAGCGCATCGACTTCTTCTGTGCTGCGCCCGAACACCCCCGGATCACCACATTTCAGGCGCACGACGCGTTGGCCGCGTTTGGCAGCCATCACCAGGGTCTGTGTGATTTTCTCTTGCGGCCAGCTGTGACAGCCCGGAGCCTTGCCGACGTAAATGCGCTCGGCGTCACGACGGGCCAATTCAAGGATTTCAGGGTCAAGCAACCGGTCATAATAGATCACATCCGCCTCTTGCAGGCGCTGCACGCCGCGCAGGGTGATCAGATCCTTCGCCCCCGGTCCTGCGCCCACAAGGCTGACGCTGCCGCCCGCAGCGGTGCCGAAGTCGCCCGTTTCGATGGCCGCCTTGATACGCTTGGCCGCCGCGCGTTCGGCACCGGCGGCAAACATCCAGCGCGGGCTGTCGTTGAAGACCCAACGCCACAGATCGCGACGCGCGCGCGGATCAAGGCGCGCAGATGCTTTCCCCCGCAACCGGCCCGCAAGAGCAGCAAGATCCCCCAGCCGCGGCTCCAGCATTTCCTCTACTTTTGTCTTGATCTGGCGGGCCAGCACCGGGGCTGTCCCCTCGGTACCGATGGCCACGACCACCGGATCACGGTCCACGATCGAAGGCGTGATCGCGTCGCAAAGCTGTGGCTGGTCGACCACGTTCACAACCGCCCCGGCCTCTTTGGCCAAAACATGCAGCGCCATGTCAGCACCAGGGCAGCCAGTGGCGATAAAGGCCAGCGCGGTGTCTGAAAAGCTGTTCGGGGTGATTGGACCGTCGTGAAGTGTGACACGGCCCGATGCAGCAAGGTCCGACAGTTCGGCATCGAATGTGGTCGCCCAGATCTCGACCGTCGCTTCGGTTTTCAGGATCAGTCGCGCCTTCTGGGCGGCCTGTTCGCCCCCGCCCATGATCACGACGCGGCGGCCCGCCATTTGCAGGAACATTGGAAATGTCTTCATGCGGATTGCTCCTTTGGCTGGTGTCGCTGGTCCCAAAGGCTGCGCGCCATTTGATCGGCTTGGGAAAGTGTCCGAGACGCCTTCAGCGTCCACAGCGCAAGTGCCGCAGTGCCGGTCACCGTGGCGATTGCGAAAGGGTCGTCCACGCGCCCCTGCCACAGGCCCTGCAGGTCGATGACATCGCCTGTTTCATGCAAACGTCGGGTGTCATGCAGGATTGGCGCGGCGGTCTGCTGGATATGCGCCCCGTCGCGCAGGCCGAACAGGGTGATGTCCTTGGCGGGATGACGCTCGAATTCGCCGCTGCCCCCTTTGATGACGCTCAGATCCTGCTGGCCCAACAGCTGCGCGGCTTGGGCCTGCAGGCTGCGGTAGGACGGGTGGAACACACCTTGCACCGTCGCCGGGGCCTCGGACGGGTTCCACATCCGCAATACCGTATTGAAGCACGATCTGAGGCCGAGCGTATCGCGCAGGTTCAAGATGCTGAAAGCCGCAGGGCTTAGGGTTTCAAGCGGGGTATAGGTCACCTGCGGTCCGGCAAGATCGATCACTTCGCGCACCGATGCATTGGCCGATTGATGCGAATTCCACCCGTGCATCGAAATGCTGTAACCGGCCTGCCCCACCAGCCGCGCAGCAAGCAGGAACAGCGGCACCCCCCGGCTGCGGCCTGCGGCATAGGACGGCCAGTCCAGATCCGCTTTGGGCAGTTTGCCCACCACATGTGCGCGCAATGCTGCGGTGAAACCGGCAATCTCTTCGGGGGTTTCGCCGCGCAGACGCATGACCATCAACAGCGCGCCGACCGCTTCGGGGGCAGCATCACCGCGTAAGATCAGCGCCATGGCGTCCTGAGCTTCGGCCAAGGTCAAAGCGCGGGCACGCCCCTTGCCGCGCGCGACGATCCGGACATAGGGGGCAAGGCTCATTCTGCGGCCATCCGTTGCAAGGTCTGATCCAGCAGGGCGGCGAGTTCGGGTTTGCACGACCCACAGTTTGTCCCCGCGCAGGTGGCGTCGCCCAAGGCCGCGACGGTAGAGGCCCCGCCGGCGATCGCGGCCAGCAAGGTGTTGCGCCCCACATCAAAACAGGCACAGACCGTAGCACCCGGGTCCGGCCGGTCAGCGGCATTGCGCCCGGCGAGCGCTGCCAACGCGGATGTGTCCGTCCCGATCAGCGCGATAATCGCACTGCGCGAGACGACCACCGGATTGGGGGATACGAAAAGCAGCCCGGTGATCCGCCCGCCTTGGGTTATCGCAATCCGAACGCCACCGGTCGCCGCGTCGGATTGGAGCGAAAGATCACCCTCCGCCTGCCCCGTCAGAAGGCGGGCCTCTGCCTCCCAATCCTCGGGGTTTTTGCTGCCCGCCAGCTCTGCCTGCCAGCCGGTATTGGTGTGGGCCACGGCGGCATAGGTGGTGCGCGGGTCGGGTTCCAAGATGCTTGCCAGAAAGCCGTACCATTTCGCCTTGAAAACCTCGGCAGTGACAGCGCTGGCCTTCAAGGCGGGTTGACCTGAAATCGGATCGGTCAGCGGCGTCATGATGCTATTGACCGTGCCCGCGGTGCTGCGCTGACGTGTCCAGTGCATTGGCGCGAACAGCGCGCCTTGCGCCACGCGCGGGGTGATCAGCGCCCGCATCAAAACGCGACCACGGCTATTTTGCAGCGCGATCAACGCACCGGGGAGCGCCCCCAACGCGGCGGCATCAACCGGGTTCATCTCTACATAAGGTTCGGCCAGATGTGCCCCAAGCCGCGCCGATTTGCCCGTGCGCGTCATCGTGTGCCACTGGTCGCGGTTCCGTCCGGTATTGAGCGTAAAGCGTGAATTCAGCGACACAGGGGATGTCACGGCAACCATCTGCGCCTTGCCGTCAGGATGATAATATTGCCCGTCCGCAAAGAAACGCGCCCCATTGCGCGGCCATTGGGTCGGCACCATTTTCGCGTAATCCGCATCGGCAAAAATGCTCAGATCAAGATCACGCGGGAAGGCCGAAACAGCCTGATCAAGCGCGACATATTCGGCAAAGACATCCGCGGATGAGCCATAGGAAAAGGCATCTGAAAATCCCATACGCTTGGCCACGTCGCTGATGATCTTCCAGTCGGGCCGCGCATCACCGGGGGCGGGCAGAAAGGCGCGTTGGCGCGAAATGCGCCGTTCGGAATTGGTCACGGTCCCGTCTTTTTCACCCCAACCGGTGGCGGGCAGCAGGACGTCAGCCAAAGCGTTGGTATCCGTCTTCTCCATGATGTCAGACGTAACAACAAAGGGCACATTTGCAATTGCCGCCGCCACGCCATCGGCATCAGGCAACGACACCGCAGGGTTGGTCGAGATCACCCACAGTGCCTTGATCCGCCCGTTGGCACAGGCCTCGAACAGATCGACAGCCTTCAGTCCCGGTTTGGTGCAGATCGTCGGGCTTTGCCAGAATCCCTGCACCGCGCTGCGATGCGCTTCATTCCCGATCTCTAGGTGGTTTGCCAGCATATTGGCCAGACCGCCCACTTCGCGGCCCCCCATGGCATTGGGCTGGCCGGTCAATGAGAACGGGCCCATCCCCGGATTGCCGATGCGCCCTGTGGCAAGATGGCAATTCAGGATCGCGTTCACCTTATCCGTGCCGCAGACCGATTGGTTGACGCCTTGGGAGTACGCGGTGACGACTTTGGGCGTGTTTGCCCAAAGCGCATAGAAATCGGCCAATTCCCGAGCGTTCAACCCGCTGTCCGCCGGATCACTGGCCTGTGCCGCCGCCAGCGCCGCGTCCAGCCCGTTCACATGGTTTTCGGTATAGGCCGTGTCGAGTTTTCCGGTCTCTGCCAGATACGCCAGCAACCCATTGAACAAGGCAACATCCCCGTCCGGGGCTATCCTCAGATGCACATCCGCCAGATCGGTGGTCGCCGTCCGGCGCGGATCGACATTGACGATCCGCATATGGGGGCGCGCCTGCTTTGCGGCGGCAATACGCTGGTGCAGGACCGGATGGCACCACGCCAGATTGGACCCGACAAGCACAACCAGATCGGCTTGCTCCAGATCTTCATAGGTGCCGGGAACGGTATCGGTGCCGAAGGCACGCTTGTGACCCGCGACAGAGGACGCCATGCACAGACGTGAATTTGTGTCGATATTGGCCGCCCCGATGAACCCTTTCATCAGCTTGTTGGCGACATAATAGTCTTCGATCAGCATCTGGCCCGAGGCGTAGAAGGCGACGCTTTCCGGCCCATGCTGCGCGATGGAATCGCTGAACCTCTGCGCCACCATATCCAGCGCCGCATCCCAGTCTGCCCGCACCCCGTTGATCTGCGGATGCAAAAGCCGCCCGTCCAGATCAATGGTTTCCCCCAAGGCAGCACCTTTGGAGCAGAGCCGCCCGAAGTTGGCCGGATGATCCGGATCCCCCTTGATTGTACCATCGGCGGCCGCCAGCACACCGCAACCTACACCGCAATAAGGGCAAGTGGTGCGCGTGAGGGTCATGCGGCGCTCCGCGCTTGCAGGAACGCCCGGTCCAGCAGGATGCGCCCGCCTTCCACCCGCGCCGGATAGGTCGCGACGCGGCCCGCGTCCGCGCCCTGCGCCTCTCCGGTCTCTAGCGAGAATACCCAGTTGTGCAGCGGGCAAGTTACGGATTTGCCATGCACGATGCCTTCGGCCAGCGGCCCCGCCTTGTGCGGACAGGCATTATCAAGCGCAAAGACCTCATCCTCGGCGGTGCGGAACACCGCGACACAGCCAAGCGTGGTCTTGATCATACGCGCACCGCGTTGTGGCACCTCCTCAAGGGCTGCGATATCGATCCAGCTGGTCATTCCGCAGCCTCCAGTGACAGGGTTGCAAGGGGTTTGTAGCGCTCGGCCTGCTGGGTCACGTGTTCGGCCCACGGGTCTTTGCGGTAAATCGTCTGGCTCAGCTCGAAGCGATCAACCAAAGCGTCGCCTTCGGCAGCAACCCGTTCCTTGATCCAGTCCAGACCGACCTTGGCCATCCATTTGTAAATGCGATCAAGGTATTTGGCATTCTCGCGATACAGCTGGGTCACCGCCTTGATCACATTGATCGCCTCTTGCTCGGTCGGCACCTGGACCAGCAATTCGGTTTCCCTGACGTCCATACCGGCCGCCCCGCCGATGCTGATCTGGTATCCGCTGTCGACACAGATGACCCCGATGTCCTTGCAGGTCGCTTCGGCGCAGTTGCGCGGGCAGCCCGACACCCCGAGTTTCAGCTTATGCGGCGTCCAGGCGCCCCAGAGCTCTTTCTCAAGCTGGATACCCAGTCCGGTGCTGTCCTGGGTGCCAAAGCGGCAATGATCCGTACCGACACAGGTTTTGACCGTGCGCAGCCCTTTGGAATAGGCATGTCCCGACACCATGCCGGCCGCGTTCAGATCGGCCCAGATGTCGGGCAGATCCTCGCTTTTTACGCCCAATAGGTCGATCCGCTGCCCGCCGGTGACCTTGACCGTCGGCACCATGTATTTATCCGCCGCATCGGCAATGGCACGCAGTTCGTCCGGCGTGGTGATCCCACCCCACATGCGCGGCACAACGCTGTAGGTGCCGTCCTTCTGGATGTTGGCGTGTTTGCGTTCGTTGATGAAACGCGATTGCGGATCGTCGCGGTATTCCAGCGGCCAATCAGCAAGCAGATAGAAGTTCAACGCGGGGCGGCAGACATGGCAACCGTCGGGCGTCTTCCACCCGCACTCCTGCCAGACCGCCGGCATCGAGGTCAGTCGCTGCGACTTGATCATCCGCCGCACGTCTTCGTGGGTCATATCGGTGCAGCCGCAGATCGACGCCGCGGCAGGCAAGACGAAATCATCCCCCAGCGTGACCGCCAATACCTGTTCGACCAGCCCGGTGCACGTCCCGCAGGATGCGCTGGCCTTGGTCGTCGCTTTGATCGCGCCCAGATCAGAGGCACCCGCCGCGATGGCGTCTTCAATTTGTCCTTTGCAGATACCGTTGCAGCCACAGATCTCCGCGTCACGCGGTAAGGCTGCAACAGCTGCTAAAGGGTCCAGGGGGGTCCCCCCTTGGTAGGCCGGGCCGAAAATCAGCGTATCGCGCATGTCCGCGATGTCGGTCTTGTCGCGTATCAGGCCAAAGAACCAGTTGCTGTCGGCGGTGTCGCCATACATCACCGCCCCGATCACCACGTTGTTCTTGATCACCAGACGGCGATAGACACCCCGCGCCGGATCGCGAAAGACGATATCCTCGCGCCCCTCGCCATCGGCAAAATCGCCCGCACTGAACAGATCACAGCCCGTCACCTTGAGCTTGGTCGACAGCTCTTTCGGGACAAAGGTCGATGACTGCCCCAGCAGGGTCTGCGCCGCCACTTTTGCCTGATCGTACAGCGGTGCCACCAGACCGAACAGCGCGCCATTATGTTCCACGCATTCCCCGACAGCCAGCACATCGACGTCGGAGGTCACCATCTGGTCATCTACATGGATGCCCTTTCCAACGGCCAAGCCTGCGCCCTGCCCGAGTGCCACGTTGGGGCGGATGCCCACGGCCATGACCAGCAAATCGCAGGGCAGTTCCGTCCCGTCATCCAGCAGCAGGGCACGGACCTTTCCGTTCTCGCCCAGGATCTCCTTGGAGTTTGCGGCGCATTTGACGGTGATGCCCTTATCCGTCAGGGCGCGGCGCAGCAGATATCCTGCGGCCTCGTCCAATTGCCGCTCCATCAAATGCCCCATGATGTGCACAACGGTCACGTCGACGCCGCGGGCCGCCATGCCTGCCGCCGCCTCCAACCCCAGCAGCCCGCCGCCGATCACGACGCATTTGTTGCCTTCGCCCAGCCCCATCATCCGTTCGGTGTCTTCCAGATCGCGGTAGGCGATGACGCCTTCCAGATCGTGACCCGGCAAAGGGATCATAAAGGGGTTCGATCCGGTGCCCAGAACCAGCTTGTCATAGGACACCGTGCCATTCTCGCCCGTGACCGTCTTAGCCGCACGGTCTATTTCCAGCACCTTTTCGCCAAAACGGCAGGTGATGTCATTTTCGGCGTACCATCCAGCATCATGGGTCACGATGTCGGCATAGGTCTTCTCTCCCGATAGGACCGGGGACAGCATGATGCGGTTGTAGTTGCCCCGTGCCTCTGCGTTGAAAAGGGTGATGTCATAGGCTTCGCGGTCCTGTTCCAGAAGGTGCTCCAGCACCCGACCGGAGGCCATACCGGCACCGATTACGACAAGTTTCTGTTTCATGGTCTCACTCCGCCGCGATTGCTTTGGGTTTCGGTGTCCCGCCGGAGGCAGGTGATTTCGGCGCATTGCCGTGTTCGTATTCCTCGAGGAAATCGAGCACTTCTTGCCGGTAGCTGTAATAGTCGGGGTGTTCGAGCAGCGCCTTGCGGGTGCGTGGACGCGGCAGGTTTACGTCGGTGATCTTGCCGATGGTGGCTTGGGGTCCGTTGGTCATCATCACCACGCGGTCGGCCAGCAGGATCGCCTCGTCCACATCATGGGTCACGCAGATTGCCGTCACTTTGGTGCGCGACCAGACTTCCATCAGCACTTCCTGCAATTCCCAGCGGGTCAGACTGTCGAGCATGCCGAAAGGTTCATCCAGAAGCAGCAGTTTGGGCGATAGGGCAAAGGCACGGGCAATGCCGACGCGCTGTTTCATGCCGTTCGACAGGCTGGCGGCATTCTTGTCCATACTGTCTGCCAGCCCGACACGTTCAAGGTAGTATTCCACCACATCCTGACGTTCCGCCTGCGACGCGCGGGGATAGACCTTGTCGACACCAATGGCGACGTTCTCCTTGGCCGAGAGCCACGGGAACAGATTGGGCGACTGGAACACGACGGCGCGTTCGGGGTCTGCACCTTGGACGTTCCACCCGTCCAGACGGATCGCACCTTTCGAGATCGGGTTCAGCCCCGCAGCCATCGTCAGCACAGTGGATTTACCGCAGCCCGAATGCCCGATCAGCGAGATAAATTCGCCCCTGTTGATCTTGAGATCAAAGTTCTCGACCACGGTCAGCGGTCCTTTCGGCGTCGGATACACCTTGTCGAGCTGCGAGAAATTCAGGAATTTTTCCTGGATGGCACCTTCCTGCGCCTTGGAGACTGCCGCGGGCACTGAATGGATCGGCGTGACATTGGGCAACATACGCGTTTCTTCGACTTTCGCGGCGATACCGATGTCCATCAGATAGGTCGTGACCTGCCCGCGCAGCGCCTTGAATGCCGCGTCATTGTTCATCGCAATCCGGTCGCGGGGGCGGGGAATGTCGACTTTGAATGCCTCCCCAAGCGTGCCGTCCGGATTAAGGGCGATGATCCGGTCCGCCAGAATGATCGCTTCATCCACATCATTGGTGATCAGGACGCAAGTTTTCTTGTCTTCGTCCCAGATCGCCTCGATCTCATCCGCGAGATTGGCGCGGGTCAGGGCGTCGAGCGCCGACAGCGGCTCGTCCAGCAGCAGCATTTCGGGGTCCATCGCCAGGGCGCGTGCCACATTGACCCGCTGGCGCATCCCTCCGGACAATTCAGCAGGGCGGCGCGTGGCCGCATGGGACAGGCCCACCATGTTGACATAGTGATCGACCTTGGCCGCCCGTTCGAGTTTGGAGAGATCAGGGAACATCGTATCGACAGCAAGCCTGACATTGCCCTGCACGGTCAGCCACGGCATCAGAGAATAGTTCTGAAAGATCACACCGCGTTCGCGGCCCGGTTCGGTGATGGGTTTTCCCTTGTAGGTCACGCTGCCCGAGGTCGGCTGCTCCAGCCCCGCCATCAGATTGATCAACGTGGTCTTGCCGGTGCCCGAAAACCCGAGGATGACGACGAATTCACCTTCGGCAACGTCAAGGGAGATGTCCTTGAGAACGGGTTGGGTGCCATAGGTTTTGGTGACATTTTTGAAGTTCAAGATACCCATATCGATCACCGGTTATTCGAGAAGGTGAACATGGACTGGAGCGCATACATCACACGGTCCAGAAGGAAGCCGATGATACCGATGGTCAGCACCGCGACCATGATCCGCGCCAGACTTTGCGAGCTGCCGTTCTGGAATTCATCCCAGACGAATTTTCCAAGCCCGGGGTTCTGCGCCAGCATTTCCGCCGCGATCAAAACCATCCAGCCTACACCAAGCGACAGCCGCAGCCCGGTAAAGATCAATGGCAGCGCCGAGGGCAGCACCAGTTTGGTGATCTTGGTATAGGTATTCATTTTCAGCACGCGACTGACGCTGACAAGATCCTTGTCGATGCTGGCGACGCCAAGGGATGTGTTGATCAGCGTGGGCCAGAGCGAGCAGAGGGTCACAGTGATCGCCGAGATGAGGAACGACTTGGAGAACATACCGTCATTGGTGCTATAGACGGCTGATACGATCATGGTCACGATGGGCAGCCATGCCAGTGGCGAGACCGGTTTGAAGATCTGTATCAGCGGATTCAGCGCCGCATTCGCCGTTACGGACAGGCCCGCCGCGATGCCCAATGGGATCGCAACGATCGACGCAATGAGAAAACCGAAAAGCACCGTTTTGATCGAGGTCCAGATCTGGTCGTAGTAGGTTGGCTTGCCTGTATAGGCGCGATCACGCACACGATCTGGGTTGCCACTTGCGATATGTTTGGCGTTGCGCGCCTCTTGCCGCTCGTAGAAGGCAGCTTCGCGTTCGCCCTCACGGATGGCGTCCTGATGCAACTCGCCCACCTGCTCCCAGACTTGGGCAGGGCCCGGCACAGCCCCGAGCGAGGTTTGAACCTTGGGGGCCAGGCTTGCCCAGAGGGTCAGGAAGATCGCAATCGCCAAGAGCGGCACGCCCAGAAGCCGCCAGATCTCGCCCGCCTGCGCGCGCGGATTATCCCCCGCGGCGGCCTTCAGGATCGGTGTCAACCAAGAGAGGCCAAAGACGCTAAACCATGCGTCGGCCTTGTTGATCCGGGCAAAGCGCCGCGCGCGGCGGGCTTCGATATCGAGTGTGTTTGTGTCAATCGCGGTCATATCGGCTGTCCAATTGCTGCTTTTGATGAAAGTGGCTCCCTCCCCCCTTCCGCTTTGCGGTGTGGCAAAGCGCGCGGGGGCGGGGTTTAGCCTTCGACCTTGCTGTCGACGACCGTTTGGCCGGACTTCAGACCGATGGGCAGGCTGTCGATATAGGCGTTCGGCGCGCGCCCGTCGTAGCTGATCCCGTCGATGATATCGGCAGCCGGTGTCGGTGCTTTGAAGCCGTCGCTATCCCAAGGAAACGCCGCTTCGTCGGCCATACCCTCGTCCACCAGCAGCCTTGCGGCCTGTAGGTAGATGTCCGGGCGATACACGTCTGCAGCCGTCTGGAAATACCATTCATCCGGCTTTGTCTCGTCGATCTGGCCCCAGCGACGCATCTGGGTCAGATACCAGATGGCGTCTGAATAGAACGGATAGGTCGCATTGTAGCGGAAGAAGACGTTGAAGTCGGGGGCGGGGCGCACATCCCCTTTCTCGAACTCGAAAAAGCCGGTCATGGAGTTGGCGATCACATCCGCATCCGCGCCCACATATTCAGAGCGCGACAACATCTCCACCGCTTCCTCGCGGTTGGCGTTGTCGTTGGCATCAAGCCACATTGCCGCGCGGATCAGTGCCTTGGTCAATGCAAGCGTGGTGTTGGGGTTGTCCTCGGCAAATTCGGCGGTAATGCCAAAGACCTTCTCGGGGTTGTTTTTCCACATGTCGTAGTCGGTGATCACCGGCACGCCGATCCCTTTGAAAACCGCCTGCTGGTTCCAAGGCTCCCCCACGGCGTAGCCCGATATCGTCCCCGCTTCCATCGTCGCAGGCATCTGCGGTGGCGGCGTCACGGACAGCAGCACATCCGCATCAATCTGACCGGAAATATCTTGCGCGCTATAGTAGCCGGGTTTCAGTCCGCCCGCCGCAAGCCAGTACCGGATCTCGTAGTTGTGGGTCGAAACGGGAAAGACCATGCCCATATTGAACGGCTCGCCGCGGTCCTTATAGCCTTCGACCACCGGAGCCAAAGCACTGGCGCTGATGGGATGCTGCGGCCGACCATCGTCCATCGTGGGCACGTTCGGCTTCATCTCGTCCCAGATGTCATTTGAAACAGTGATCGCATTGCCGTTCAGGTCCATCGAGAAGGGCGTGATGATATGCGCTTTGGTGCCATAGCCGATCGTTGCCGCCAGCGGTTGGCCCGCCAGCATATGCGCGCCGTCCAGTTGGCCGTCGATCACGCCGTCCAGCAGCACTTTCCAGTTGGCCTGCGCCTCAAGCCTGACAAAAAGCCCCTCGTCCTCAAAATATCCCAGCTCGTAAGCCACGGCCAAAGGTGCCATATCGGTCAGCTTGATAAAGCCAAAGGTCAGCTCTTCTTTCTCGAGCGCCAGCATTTCGGCCGACGCCGCGGTCGCCAGCAGACTTGTCGAGGCGAGCAGGAGTGCGAATGTATTTTTCATGGGTCATGTCCTTTCATGGCCCCGAAGGGCAGAAACGAAAAAAGCCGCACGTATGGTTCACGGGGAAGAAATCCGTGCTCCGTACGAGCGGCATTGCTCTGAGTGATGTGCGACCAGCATTGGTCAGCGGCATAGGTCGGACAACGTTGTCCCTTGGCATCAAGCGTGGCTCATAGACGCGGCTTCACGCAACGAATTTTCTGCGTTGCGGCAGTTTTTCAGAGGCCCATGCAGAAGCCGCTTAAGAATTCATCGCACAGCTGCGGTGAAATCAAACGTTCTGCCGTCAAAAAAGGCGTCGGGCGAAAGAATCATCTCTCCCCGCGCAGATGCTACAGATGTTGGCAACATCATCGCCCCTTCGGTTTTCTCGGAGGCTTGGGGCATATCAGCGCCGATATCAGACAGATTCTGGCGGAAAAGATCGGCGCGAAAACAGGTTTTGGCTTTCTCGATTCCCGCGGCGTCGGCACCTAGGTGATGCGCGATCCACGCCGCCTGACTGCGCCACGGGAAAGAGGCGGCATGGCTGTGGAACTGCAAGAAACGATCCACCGTGATCGGAGAGGCCCCCGTTCGGGGGACGATATGCCCGGTCAGGGCCGGATCGATCAAATCGGGCGACATGCTCAGGTGTTCACTGCGGCCCAAAATCTCGACCGCAAGCGGCTTGTTTCCCGGCGCATCAAGCCAGGCCGACGCTTGGTATACCGCCCGCATCAGGCGACGCACGCTGTCCTCGTTCTGCGAGGCCCACTCATGGCGCGCGGCAAGCACCTTCTCCGGCGCGAACTGCCAGACATCGCGGCCCGCCATCATCAGCTTGGCCACATTATTCTGCACGGCCACGCCGCCCCAGGGCTCGCCCACCCAAAAGGCATCGACAAACCCGTCCGAGACCGCATCCGCCATACGCATCGGCGGCACGGTGACCTCCTCGATCTGCAGGTCGGGCGCTTGCGCGGCCCAATAGGACAGCAGCAGCCGGTGCATGGAATAGTGGAAGGGGATACCCACACGCAGCGGTTTGGCACCGCGCGCGCTGAGCCCCGACAGCAATGCAGTCGTGTCCCCAAAGCGCACATCCTCCAATGCGGAAGCAACAGCGTTAGAGACGCCGAACACCGTGCCGTTCACGGACAAGACCATCAGCGCATCTACCCGCGCGGGCAATCCACCCATCCCGATGGACATGGCCACCGGCATTGGCGACAGCATATGCGCGGCATCCAGATGCCCCAGTGCCAGCATATCGCGCAGCGCGGACCACGAAGGCTGACGCAAAAGATTAAGCGCGAGACCCTGCTCGGCAGCAAATCCCAGCTCTTTCGCGATGACCAGCGGGGCGCAATCAACCAACGGGACATAGCCACAGTTCAGAACAACCTCGCTCATGACAACAGATCCGCTGCCGTCACCAATGCTTGCGCCACATCGATGACCTTGCGATTCTGGCGCATCGCGGTGGTGCGCAGCAGCTTATAGGCGTCATCCTCGGACATGCCGCGTTGGCGCATCAGGATCCCCTTTGCGCGGTCGATCGTCTTGCGATCCTCCAGCGCTTGCTTGGCAGCATTCAGTTCAAAGTGGAATTGACGCATCATTTTGAAGCGCGCGATGGCCGTTTGCAGCACGGGTTTGATCCGGTCCATCTGAAGACCATCCACCACATAGGCGCTGACCCCGGCATTCAGCGCCGCCTGCGTCAGGTTCTCATCCGTCTGGTCCACAAACAGCGCGACCGCCCGCTTGGTCGTCTCGGTCGCATGAGAGATATGTTCAAGCGTATCGCGGTCCGGATTTGTCAGGTCGATAAGAACGATATCCGGTGAAAATTCCCGCACCGTCTGGTTCAGCTCCGACATCTGCAGCAAAGCCTTGACGTCAGACCAACCCGCTTCGCGCAGTGCATCCACGATGTCACGCACGCGTTCGGGGTTTGGCTCTACAACCAGGATGCTGAGGTTTTCGTTCATGCACCTTGATTGAAGACCACCTGCAGAACGTCAACAGGCAGTCGTTTAACAGCGATAAAGCTAGCCTGAGGTGGTTAAAAAACAAGCAAGCACGCTGGGGTCGCCCACCCGTTGTGCATATTTATGCCCCCTCCGTCAGACGGCTAATGGCGGGGTCATATTAGGCGGTTGCCCCCTACCCCGTGGCAACTATTCGGGACCCCGCGCCACCTTGTCAAAAATCCCCCGGCGCGCATTGCAGGCAGGCAAGCCCCTCGGCCCGCCATGCGTCAACGACCGAACTGCGATCATCGATGACCAGCCAGGGGGCCAGCCCGTCCGCTTGCATTTGCGCCAGCGCTTGGCGTTTGACCTCCGGATCGCTTGCGGCGTCCTGATCCTTGGCGCGCAGGTAAACGCCGTCGAAGGGCAGATCGTGCTTATGCAGCCATGCGATCGTGTGTTCCGCCCAACCGTCAGGGCGGCCCGAGCAGATGACGATCGTCTCGCCGCTTTGCTTCAGGCGGCGCATCAGTTTGGCGATGGGGGCAATCAGCGGGGCGTCGGCCATCGCCATGTGGAAGGCATCCCATCGCTTCTCGACGCCATGCACCAGATGACCCAGCTTTGCCGCGTCGAACTCGGCCAGAGTGCCGTCGACGTCGAATACCACGCAAGGTGTCAGGGGGGCGGATGTCATAGCTCTTTCTCCTCAAAAAATGTGCCCGACCGCTGAAACAGGATCGGGATGGCGTTTGGCGGGCGTGTGCCCGCGTCATGGGGTGTCCACAGCACGCGCGCGGCGCGGATGATACCGGAATGGCAGACCAGCACCGGCAGGTGGCCGGCGGGCGTGGCGGCACAGGCCTCGTGGATCGCGCCTGCGACACGATCAAGCATGGCGGGCCAGCTTTCGCCGCCTTCGGGGGTGTCTTCGCGTATGGGTTGCTGCGACAGCGGCTGCCCCTCGAACGCCCCCCAATCGCGTTCGCGCAACGCGGAAATCACGGTAAAACCGCGCTGCGCAAAGGCAAGCTTGCAGGTGTCTCGCGCCCGTGCGGCGGGGCTGGCGAAAAGTGTGACCGGCTGCGGCCAGCGACGACGGGCCAGCGCGCGCGCCTGATCGCGGCCGCGGGCGGTCAGCGCTACATCGGTCACCCCTGCGATGATGCTTTGCGCATTGGCGGTCGTCTCCCCGTGGCGGATCAGGCAAAAGTCCGAGGGCGGAAGCGCGGCCCCCCTCACAGGCGCACCGGATCATGCATGAAAACCTCGACGCCCAGATCCTCGATCAGGTAATCCTCGGGCTGGGTGCAGAAGGCTGGCGCAAAGCGTTTCGCGCCAAGCCGTTCCAGCATACGCACCTGATCACGCAGCGGCGGGTGTACGTTCCAGCGTTGGAAATATCCCCCCGGCACGCTGCAGATCCCGCGGGCATGGGCGGTCATATGGCCGGTAAAAACCACATGCGCGTCGCGCCCCAAACGGCCGCTTTCATGCCAGGCGCGCACATAGCCCCAGGCGGCACCGCCATCGGCATTGGGGGTGTCGCAGATCAGAAAACGAGCCTCGTCCAGCGGGCCGCGCGCCAGCAGCGGGGCGATCTTGGCCGCATCCACGCCAAGCGTGCCGCTGCGCAGACCCGTCGCCAGCACCGCCTGACATTCCGGGTCCAGCATGACGCTGGCGTGACCATAGCGCCGGATCAGGTGCAGGGCCATTTCGCCCGCCCTGCCCGATGGCGGCACTGGCAAAAGCACCTGCCCCTCAAGCCTGTCCAGCAAGGCGTCAAGTGCTGCAAATCTTTCGGTCTGGGGCACATCGTCAAGCTGGTAGGAACAGTCCAGGATCGCCGTCGCCGCGGGTGGTGGAAGGTCCAGCGGGAACCAGTCGGATTCCTCGGACCAGTCGCCCGAGTAGAACAGCCCCTCGCCCAAGGCGAAATGCATCCAGACACCGCCCATGGCGTGCCCGTTGCGCCCCGTGGTCAGCTGCACGCCGTCGATCACAGATACCCCCCGTTCGGGCAGCAGGTTGACCTTGGCGGCAGGGGGCAGCGCCTTGGCGGTTTGCGCGGTGGCATAGATCGGCAGCCCCGCCTCTACCGCATAGATCGCCCCGCCGATGTGGTCGATATGGTCGTGGGTGATAAAGACCGCATCCGCGCCCTTCAGCCAGCGCGGGTCAAAATGGGCGTGGGCCTCGGGGCCAAAGCCGCAGTCCAGCAGCCAGCGCCGATTGCCCGTGTTCAATTGCATGCATGCGGGGCCCTTGTCCCCGATGCCGGAAAGTACTCTTACGCTTTGCATTTATTCCTCGGAGAATGCCCATGGGGTGGTGATCGTCAGGCCAAGCTGCATGCCGACATCAAACCGTGCCCGTGTTTCAGCCAGCAGACGCGTGCCGCAGTCCGCGACGGTTTCCAGAAGGTATTTGCCGCCCAGATAGGTCACCCGCGCCACTTTGGCGCGCAGGTCGCCGGTTTCGCTGATGGTCAGGTTTTCGGGGCGCAGGCAGACATGGCTTGGCAGGTCATCCCCGCTTTGCACCGCGATCCGCGTCCCCAGAACATGGCCGTGTAGGGCGCTATCGCTCTTTTCGACCCCGCGCATGGGCACCACCGTGCCGCGCCCGACGAATTCGGCGACAAAGCGGTTTCTGGGGCGTTCATACAGCGTTTGGGGCGTGTCGAACTGCTGGATGCGGCCCTTGTCCATCACGGCGATCCGGTCGGCCATGGCCATCGCCTCTGACTGATCGTGGGTGACATAGACCATCGTCGCGCCGGTGCGCTTGTGGAAATCGGTGAACACTGTTTGCATCGACGCCCGCAGCGCCACATCAAGGTTGGCCAGCGGTTCGTCCAGCAGCACCGCATCGGGGTGCGACACCAGACAGCGCGCCAAAGCGACCCGCTGACGCTGCCCGCCCGACAGTTCGGACGGCATCCGGTCGGCATAGTCCGTCAGCCCCGTCGCCTGTAACGCCTGATCGGTCTGCGCGGTGATCTCGGCCTTGGAAAAACGCCGGATCTCCAGCGGATAGGACACATTGCGCCGCACGTTCATATGGGGCCAAAGCGCGTAGGACTGGAACACGAAACCGATGTTGCGATCCTCGGGCGGGACCATGCGGTTGCCAGCCACATGCGCGACCTCGCGCGGGCCGATGGAAATCTGCCCCGTCGTCGGCATTTCGAACCCCGCAAGCAGGCGCAGCAGCGTGGTCTTGCCGCAGCCCGACGGCCCCAGCAGGGCGACGAATTCGCCATCCTTGAACGTGGTGGTGATGTCATGCAGCGCGGGGGCGCCGGCGAATGATTTGCCAAGCGCGGACAGGCTTATGTCTGCCATGGGACTACTCCTTTCGGGAAACGTCGGGACATCAGCTGCACCAGCACCATCAGCGCCATAACCACCAGTACGATGGTCATCGCCAGCGCGCTGGCCATTGCGGTCTCGCCGCTGTCGTCCAGATTGAAAATGACCACGCCCAAAGTCTCGGTCCCCGAGGACCAGAGCAGCGCGGAAACCGTGAGCTCGTTAAACGCGGTGAGAAACACAAGGATCGCCCCTGCCGCCGCCGCCGGTGCCGAGAGCGGCACGATCACATCGCGCAGCCGCTGGAACAGCGATGCTCCCACCGATTGCGCGGCTTCGCCCATGGCAGGATCCAACTGCTTGAGGCTCGCTTGCACGGGGCGGAACATCACCGCAAAGAACCGCGCCAGATAGGCCAGGAAGATGATCCAGATCGTGCCATACAGCGTCGCATCGGTGAACGGCAGCTTGATCAGCAGCAGGATCATCGCAATCGACAACACCACTCCGGGCAAGGCATAGGGCAGATCCAGCAGGCTATCAAACAGCCGCGACAGCCGCGTCGGGTTCCGCTCCATCAGCCACGCCAGCGGCAGGCAGAGCAGCATGAGAACAACCGCCGCGCCGATCGCCAGACCAAAGGAGTTCGCAAAGGCCCGCGTCGTGACCGGCTGGCGCAGCAGGACCTCGGTCCACGCCTGAAGGGTTACAGTGTCAAGCCGCAGTGGCACGCCATAGGCAGGCACCAGCGACGTCGCCAGCAGGCCGAACATGGGCAGCACAAGGATCGTGCAGACCACGGCCCATAGCAACACCTCGACCGGCAGACGCGCCGCCCCGAGCGGGATCGCCAAGGGGCGCGACGTGGCCCCCACCAGATAGACCCGTTGGCGCGATTGAAAGAATCGTTGCGTCAGGATGCCCGTGACAGCCACCGCACCGATCAGCATGGCGAGGATCGATACCTCGGCCAGCACGCTGGTGCCCATGCCCGCCAGCTTTTGGTAAACCAGCGTCGGCAGGGTCGCATAGCCCGCCGGAATACCCAGCATCGCGGGGATGCCAAAGTTGCCAAGGGCGGTGACAAAGGTGATCGCCGTTCCCGCGGCCAAACTGGGCAGGGTCAGGGGCATGACCACCTGCCACCACGTGCGCAGCCCCCGCGCGCCACTGATGCGCGCCGCTTCGACCACCTCTTGCGGGATGGCGCGCAGACCTGCACGCAGGGTCAGGAAAATGATCGACATATGCTGGATGCCCAGCAACAAAATGATACCTTGCGCCGAATAAAGCGGCTGCGGCGACCCCAGTGGCGGTGCCAGCCCCAAGGTCTTGAGCAACACCGACGACGGCCCCATGATCTGGGTCCAGGACAGCGCGGTGATCTGGGGCGGGATCATCATCGGGATCATCAGGCAGAACACCAGCGCCGCCTTGGCGCGCAGATCGGTCAGCGCCACCAGAAACGCAAAGGCAGACCCCAGAACCACCGAGACCAGGGTGCCGAACCCTGCGGTCACCAGCGAATGTTTCAGCGCGCTCAGCGTCGATGGCTGGCGCAGCACCTCGCCCGCGAGCGACAGGCCAACCGCGCCCTGATCCGTCACGCCTTCGACAAACAGGCGCAGCACCGGCGCAAGGGTCAGGCTGATCGCCACAATCAAAATGGTAGAGAGCAGCCACCCCTCGGACCGGCTGCCCCCGTTTTTTGTCAGAACGCCCATTACTCGGCGCCAAACAGCTCTGTGAATTTGGCCTTGTTGGCTTCGGCGTCCTTCAACGCGGTCGCGGGATCGAAGTCCATCAGTTTGATGTCTTCGCGCGCAGGGAAACCGGCGGGCACGCTCATGCCGTCGCGTGCGGGGATATAGCCCATCTCAAGCACCACATCCTGACCTTCCGCGCTGAGCAGGAAATCGACGAACTTCTGTGCGCCTTCGACGTTCTTGGCGGTCGACATGATCGCCACAGGCTCGGTCACATAGGATACGCCTTCGGTCGGGAAGACGAATTCGACAGGCGACCCTTCGGCCTTGTTGCGGATCGCGAGGAAGTCGACGACCATGCCATAAGGTTTCTCGCCCGAGGCCACGGCCTTGAACGTGCCGCCGTTGCCGCCTTGGGCGCGGGCGTCGTTTTCCGCCAGTTGTTCGTAATAGCCCCAGCCAAGGCTGTCATCGCCGGTCAGGGTTGCCAGATGGATCAGCGCCGCACCGGAATACAGCGGGGACGGCATGGCCACCTGCCCTTTCAGGGCCGCATCGCTCAGGTCTTTCCACGAGGTCGGAGCCGTCTCGACGCCGGTGTTATAGACGATACCTGTCGTGATCAGCTTGGTCGAGTGATAGAAGCCGTCGGCAGAATAAAGCGCGCTGTCATAATTGGCAGCCTCGGGGGATTGGTAGGCGGTCAGCAGACCGTCTTGGGCCATGCCCTCCAGCGTCACGGTGTCGGCGATGAGCAGCACGTCGGGCTGCGGGTTACCTGCCTCGATCTCGGCGCGCAGACGGGCCATCAGTTTGGTCGTGCCGTCGCGGACCCATTCGACATCGGTATCGGGGTTGGCGGCTTTGAAGGCGTCCACAGTCTGCTGCGCATCTGCATTGGGCTGCGAGGTGTAAAGTGTGATTGTATCTGCAAGGGCCGTGCTGGCCATCAGGGCAAAAGCGGTGGTGGTGAGGATGGTTTTCATGGGGCTCTCCTGAAAAGGTAGCTTTCGTACGAAAGCATTTCGCGCTCGCCTTATTTCCATCTTACGCTACAGATTTATGACATTTGCGTAACAGATTTAATTATATTGCGCCGTGGACGGGGTCGCTCTAGGGTCCGGCTAACCTTGAGTTGTTTTCGAAGGAAAATAGATGGCGCGACCTACTCTGACCGACCGGCGCGACAGGATCATTGCGCTGCTGTCGCAGAACGACGCTTTGTCCCCTGCCGAACTCTCGCAGCATCTGGACGTTTCGGTGCAGACCATCCGCGCCGACCTGCGCGACCTTGATGATGCGGCACTGGTGCAGCGCCGCAAGGGAAAGGTGCAGCTGCGCCAGCAAAGCGAGAATATCGGCTACCTGCCCCGTGAAACCATCGCGCGACAGGAAAAGCAGCGCATCGCCTTGGCGGTCAAGAACCTGATCCCCGATGGCGCACGGGTGGCGCTTGGGACGGGGACCACGGTTGAGCATTGCGCGCGGTTTCTGTCGTCGCACAAAGACCTTTTCGTCGCGACCAATAGCATCCACGCGGTTTGCGCCCTGCAAAATGCCGCGGGCGTGATGGTGGAGCTGGCGGGCGGCAATGTACGGATGCGCGATCTGGATCTGATCGGCGCTGCAGCGCTGGCGTTTTTTGCGGGTTACCGCATGGATTACGCCGTGTTCAGCTGTGGCGGGCTGTCGGGGTCGGGCGCGGTGATGGACTATAACTCGGACGAGGTGCTGGCGCGCAAGGCGATTGCGGGCTGCGCCAAGACAACGATCCTGGTGGCCGATCAGGGCAAGGCGGATTTGGACCT
Organism: Sulfitobacter sp. SBS6; assembly: GCF_048285585.1. Classification (NCBI taxonomy): domain Bacteria; kingdom Pseudomonadati; phylum Pseudomonadota; class Alphaproteobacteria; order Rhodobacterales; family Roseobacteraceae; genus Sulfitobacter; species Sulfitobacter sp. SBS6. The sequence continues at coordinate 194,514 of NZ_JBLWBA010000005.1, forward strand.
TGCCTGCCAGCACGGGGAGATCTGGGCCTATGACTACCTTGTCACAGGGGCCGCGCTGTCACCCGATCTGCTGTCCCGCGCCGCCGCCCATGGGTGTACGGTGATCAAGGTCTAGTCCCTAGCCCGTGACACGCCGTAGAAAGGATTGGGTGCGCGGGTCTTTGGGCGCATCAAGCAGTTCTGCCGGTGGGCCCTGTTCGACAATCCGTCCCTCGTCCATAAAGACGATCCGATCCGCAATCTCGCGCGCGAACTGGATCTCGTGGGTCACGATCAGCATGGTCTGCTGTTTCTCGGCCACGCGCCGCATGAGGTCGAGCACCTCTCCCACCCATTCGGGGTCCAGCGCCGAGGTCGGTTCGTCAAACAGCATCAGATCCGCATCCAGCGCCATCGCGCGGCCGATGCCCACCCTTTGCTGCTGGCCGCCCGACAGTGCTGCGGGGTAGCTGTCGGCTTTCTCGAACAGACCGGTTTCGCGCAGCGTCGCATCGGCACGGGCGTTGGCCTCGGCCTTGCTATAGCCCTGAACGGTAATCAGCGCCTGAGTGATATTCTCGCGCGCGGTTTTGTTGGCAAACAGTGCGTAGTTCTGGAACACGAAGGACGTGCGCCGCCGCAGCGCCAGAATATCGGCGCGTTTCGCCGTAGATGCATCGACAGACATATCGCCAATGTGGATGATGCCCGCGTCAGGCGCGTCAAGAAAGTTCAGGCAGCGCAGCAAGGTGGACTTCCCCGTACCCGACGGCCCGATGATCACCACCCGTTCGCCTTGGGCGATATCAAGCGAGATGTCTTTCAGCACGGCGGTGCTGCCAAAGGATTTGGTCAGGCCGGATATGGTGATCCCGTCCCCCATCGCCCTGCCCGTCTCTGGAATGCTTTGTGTATTGGTCATCGCGCATGTGCCTTGTTCAGATAGACCTCTAGGTGACGCTGTGCGAAGGCCAATGTCTCTACCATGACCCAATAAATCGCGGCGACGACGAGAAAGGCTTCGAAGTAGAGGAAGCTGCCCGCCGCCTCTTTCTGGGTCGCCCCCATCAGTTCGGTCACGCCAAGGGTAAAGGCCAGCGAGGTGCCTTTGATCATATCGATAAAGTAGTTCACCAAAGTCGGTGCCGCGACCCGCGAGGCCTGAGGCAGGATGATCTGGCGCATCATCTGGCCTTGGGTCATGCCAACGGCCTGCGCGGCCTCCCACTGGCTGCGGTCCACACCCAGAATGGCGGCGCGGATGCTTTCCGCCATATAGGCCGAGAAATGCAGCGTCAGCCCCATGATGGTCGCGGTGACGCCGTCGATCTTGCCCAGAAAGCTCAGGACTTGCGGCAGGCCGTAGTAGAACAGGAACAACTGCACCAACAACGGCGTGCCGCGAAAGAAGCTGATGAACAGCCGCACAAAAACGTCGAGGACCGGAACCCGAAACACCCGTTCAACCGCGAGCACAGAGGCCAGCACCAATGCGCAGACCATGCCCACAAACGCCATGAACAGCGTCAGCGGGACATAGCCCAGCAACACGGGCAGCAAGCCCCACATATATTCGAAATCCAGTCCCCGCATCTTGTGTTACTCGGCTGTTGTGATGTCAGAGCCGAACCATTTTTCCGAAATCTCGGTCAGGGTGCCGTCTTCTTTCAGCTTGGTGATCGCGGCGTCAAACCGGTCACGCAGGGCCTGACCTTCGTCATCGTTTCGGAAGGGCAGCGCGTTGCGGATCTCGCTAAAGGGTTTGCCCGCAAGCGCCAGCGGCAGCGGGCTTTCCGCGATCAGCTGGGCCGAGGACACGCGGTCCATCACAAAAGCATCCACGCGACCAAGGGCCGTGTCTTGGGCAATGTTGCTTTCATAGGTGCGAATGTCGATCTCGCCCGCGTTCGGCAACTCGTTCAGCAGTTCCTCGAAGTTGGAGCCGAGGTTGACCGCAACGGTCTTCCCGCTCAGATCCTCGACACTGCCGATGGTGTCTTCGTTGCCCTCTTTCACCACGACCTGCGCCCCGTCAAAGACATAGGGCTGCGAAAAGGCGAATTTCGCCTCGCGTTCGGGGGTGATGGTGATCTGGTTGGCGATCGTGTCGATGCGGCCAGATTCCAGCGCGCCGATCAGGCCGGAAAAGGACATGGTGACAAAGTTCACCTCGTCGCCGGTTTCCTTGGCGACGGCGTTGATGAAATCGACCTCGAACCCTTGCAGCTCGTCAAGCTTTACGAAGGTAAAGGGAAAGTACCCGCCCGACATGCCGACATTCAGCGTCTCTGCCTGAGCAGCACTGACGCCGGTAGCAAGGGCGATTGCGGTAAGTGTGGCGTGTTTGATCATGATATTCTCCGTTACGTCTAAGGGGGAGGTAACATGACGCAGCCGCGCTTCAATGGCGCAGCGTCAAGCAAGTCCGCGGTGGTGTCATTCATCCTTCGTCAGGAATATAATTCTGGCAAGGGCTTTGATCGCGAAACGCTGTTTCGGGGGCCGCAGCGGCGGAAGGGGCATTGGGGGAAGATATCAAGCGAATTAGCGCGCATTTGGGGGAATCACCAGCGCCGGATTGCACCGCATAAGCATCTGATCAGACAAAATAAAACCGCCGCAAAGTGGGAGGACTTTGCGGCGGGGAAATTCTTGTGGCTTTCGGCGTCGTGGTTAGCGCAGGGCAACCGCTTGCGAGGCAATATGGCGGATCTCGCCACGTGCAACACCGATATCTGCCAGATCCCGGTCATTCATCGCCGACAGCTCGCGGAAGGTCTGGCGTTTGGCGCGTTGGTCAGCGCTGTAGGCACGGAATGCATCAAGCGACTGGCGCAGCTTGGGCATCAGACCCGCAACAGGTGCGGCGGTATATGTGGATGTATAGCTCATTTCTTATTCTCTCTTTCACGTCTATGCGGCGGCCTATCCACCGCATTCGGTTTGGTATGTTCCGTCAGCGAAGCGCTGGCGGTTTAGGCTGCTGCCGTGCCGCGGGGTGCGGTGCGGAACAGGCCGGTAAACTTGCGCGATGCTTTGGCAACAGCGGCAGAGATATAGGCACTGCGCAGCGCGTTGGCTTCGGCAAGAAGACGGTCGACTTCGACCGGAGTGGCGGTTTTGTATGTAGCTTCGGTTTTCATTTTCCAGCTTTCCATTTCAGGGCTTCAATGCCCGTGACCGTCATATGTGCGCGGTGCAGCAAAGGTGCAAACCATAGTGGATATGCGGAAAACGCATGGCTTAAATGGCACAGTTTCGCCCCAAAACCGCCCATATCCGGCCCTTAAACTGGCAGTTTTCGACTTCACCGTGAACGAAAGGGCCGCCCGAACGTTGGTAGCCCCTGAAACGGAGAGACCAACACAAGCCGGAGAAGACCCATGACCAAGCAATCGCCGCAGCCGCAACAATCCGCCCCACCCAAACCCGCGCCGGAAAAACCCCAGCCGGTGATATTTACGGATTATGCCAGCATCTGAAAGTGACAGGCGGCTAGCTGCGGTATAAACAGCCCGGTATGACTGACCCTGTTTCTTCCATCCGCAATCTTGGCCCCGCGTTCGAGGAAAGCTGCGCCCGTGCCGGCATCCACTCTGCGCAAGAGCTGCGCGATCTTGGTGCCGATGCAGCCTATGAGAGGTTGCTGCAAAATGGTCAGCGCCCCCACTTCATCGGGTACTATGTTCTGGTGATGGGGCTTCAGGGGCGCCCGTGGAACGACTGCAAGGGGGAAGAAAAGAAAGCCCTGCGGGTCAAGTTCGACGCGATCAAGGCCCGTGCCCATGATACCGGCCGCTCTGAATTCGAACGCATTATGAACCTGATCGGTGTGCGCGAGGCGTAACGCGTCCCTGCGAAACCTTAAGGCGGCAGCGGAACGGCACTGCGCCCATAGGCGTTGGGTCGCTAACCTAGCCCCAACAGGATACCCTGCCCCATGCCACATTCCCCCGATGTTCAACACGACCTTGACCGGCTGCGTGGCCTTGCCCGTACGATGGATAGCGCCCTACGGGTGCCTGTTCTGGGCGTTCGGCTGGGCTGGGACAGCATCCTTGGCCTGATACCGGGCGTTGGCGACGTTCTGGCTTTGGCACCGGCGGGCTATATCTTGAAGGAAGCGCATCGCATGGGCGCAAGCCGGTCGGTTCTGGCGCGTATGGGGGCGAATGTGGGCATCGACCTTGCGATCGGTGCGATCCCCCTGATCGGTGACATCTTTGACGTGGGCTGGAAGGCAAACATCCGCAACGTCGATCTGTTGCACCGTCATCTTGAGCAAACGGCACCGATGAAAACCGTGAGCCCTGTGGACGGTGAACTGTCATCACATCATCCGACCCTCAAAGGGTGAACAGATCCGCCGCCGTTATATGATCCCCGTTGCATGAAAAAAGGGCCGCAGTTGCCTGCGGCCCTTTTCATCTGTCCAAACCTGAGAAGGCTTAGCCAACCAGTTCCAGACCGGAGAAGAAATACGCGATTTCGACTGCGGCTGTTTCAGGCGCGTCGGACCCGTGAACGGAGTTTTCGCCAACGGATTCGGCGAATTCTGCGCGGATGGTGCCTTCGGCTGCGTCTGCTGGGTTGGTTGCGCCCATCACTTCGCGGTTTTTCGCGATGGCACCTTCGCCTTCGAGAACCTGAACAACAACAGGCTCGGACGCCATGAATTCGCACAGTTCGTCATAGAAAGGACGCTCGGCGTGCACGGCATAGAAAACGCCGGCTTGTGCCTTTGTCATGTGAATACGCTTTTGTGCGACGATGCGCAGGCCGGCTTCTTCGAATTTGGCGTTGATTTTGCCGGTCAGGTTGCGGCGTGTTGCGTCTGGTTTGATGATCGAGAATGTGCGCTCAAGGGCCATGATAGCTCTCCTAGGTGGGGTTGATTTGGCCGCTCCCTAGCATGGGTCATGCCCCGTGAAAAGCCGCGATTGACGCGGGGCCAGACATGGTTCACACCGCGTCCATGTTAAGCATTTCAGAAATCAACTATTCCGTCGAAGGCCGTCCCTTGTTCGAGGAAGCCAGCGCGGTCATCCCCGAAGGCCACAAAGTGGGTCTGGTCGGGCAAAACGGTGCGGGTAAAACCACGCTGTTCAAAATCATTCGCGGAGAGCTGTCGCTGGACGCGGGCGACATCAGCCTGCCCTCGCGCGCCAAGATCGGGGGCATCGCCCAAGAGGTCCCGTCCTCTGACGTGTCGCTGATCGATACGGTGCTGGCCGCCGATGTCGAACGCGCCGCCTTGATGCACGAGGCAGAGACAACGGATGATCCCGCGCGCATCGCCGAGGTGCAGACCCGCCTTGCCGATATCGATGCCTGGTCCGCCGAAGGCCGTGCCGCCGCGATCCTCAAGGGGCTTGGATTTGACGACCATGATCAGCAGCAGCCCTGTTCGGCCTATTCGGGCGGGTGGCGGATGCGCGTGGCGCTGGCGGGCGTTCTGTTCGCGCAGCCGGATTTGCTACTGTTGGACGAACCGACCAACTACCTTGATCTTGAAGGCGCGTTGTGGCTGGAAAACTACCTGTCGAAATACCCGCATACGGTGATCATCATCAGCCACGACCGTGGTCTGTTGAACCGTGCCGTCGGTGGTATCCTGCACCTCGAAGACCGTAAGCTTACGTATTATCAGGGTAATTACGACCAGTTCGCGAAAATGCGGGCCGAAAAGCGCGCGCAGTTGACAGCGCAGGCGAAAAAGCAGCAAGCGCATAAGGCGCATATGCAGGCCTTTGTGGACCGCTTTAAGGCCAAGGCGTCCAAGGCGAAACAGGCGCAATCGCGAATGAAGGCCATCGAGAAGATGGTGACAATCACGCCGCCGGAAGAAGCCGCGCGCAAGGTCTTTACCTTCCCGCAACCTGACGAGCTTTCGCCGCCCATCATCAGTATCGAAGGCGGATCGACCGGTTATACCGAAGGCCAGCCCGTCCTGTCGCGCCTGAACCTGCGGATCGACCAAGACGACCGCATCGCGCTGTTGGGCAAAAACGGTCAGGGTAAATCTACCCTGTCAAAGCTGCTCTCCAACCGTTTGGTGTTGTTCGAGGGCAAGGCGATCAACTCCAGCAAGCTGCGCATCGGGTTCTTTGCACAGCATCAGGTGGACGAATTGATCGTCCATGAAACGCCGCTGCAGCATATGATCAGCGCGCGCCCCGGTGTGATGCAATCCAAGCTGCGCGCACAGCTGGCGGGGTTCGGTCTGGGGCCGGATCAGGCCGATACCGAAGTGGGGCGTTTGTCGGGGGGACAAAAGGCGCGTCTGTCGCTGCTGCTCGCCACATTGGACGCACCGCATCTGCTGATCCTCGATGAGCCGACCAACCACCTTGATATCGAATCGCGCGAAGCGCTGGTCGAGGCGCTGACGCGCTATTCGGGTGCTGTGATCCTTGTCAGCCACGATATGCACCTTTTGTCGATGGTCGCGGACCGTCTGTGGCTGGTGTCGAACGGCACGGTCAAACCCTATGAGGATGACCTCGAAGCCTATCGCAAGATGCTGTTGACCGTGGAAAAGCCCGTCAGCAAGAACCCCAAACCGGTCAAGGAAGCGCCAAAACCCAAACGCGCCAACCGCGAAGACATCCTTGCCCTGCGCGCCGAAGTGCGCACGGCCGAGGCGCGGGTGACCAAGATCAACGACATGCGCGACAAGCTTGCGAAAAAGCTCGCGGACCCTGCCCTTTACGAAAAGGACAAAGTCGGCGAACTTGAGGTCTGGAACAAGAAATACGCCGAAGTCATGGCCGCGCTTGAACGGGCGGAAGCGATCTGGATGGGCGCGTTGGAAAAACTGGAAACCGCGTCGGCGTAATGCCAGCGCGGCGCAAGGGATAAGGACGGGGCTGGCCCCGGTGACGGTTTATGATGGCACTTGATCTGGCATTCATGATCACCGCGTTCGCGACGATGATCGTGATCATTGACCCCTTTGCGATTGGCCCGATGTTTCTGGCCTTGACCCCCGGTATGACCCCGCGCCAGCGCCGGTTGATTGCGTGGCGGTCGGTGGTCATCGCGGGGCTGCTGCTGCTGGTCTTTGCTGCCTTTGGCGAGGCTGTGCTTGGCTTTATCGGTATCTCGATGCCCGCCTTCCGTGTCGCGGGGGGCGTGCTGCTATTCCTGACCGCGCTTGATATGTTGTTCGACCGCCGCACGAAACGCCGCGAGGGCCATGCCGAGGCGGATGACGATCACGACGACCCATCGGTATTTCCGCTGGCCATTCCCTTGATCTCGGGCCCCGGCTCTATCGCGTCGGTGATCCTGCTGACGGGCGAGAAACCGGGCCTTGAAGGGCTGGTGACCGTCGTCGCGATCACTTTCGCCGTCCTGATCATCATGGGCATCACGATGCAGGCCAGCGGCTATCTTGAAAACGCTTTGGGCAAGGTCGGGATCAACGTGATCACGCGGCTTTTGGGTATGCTGCTTGCCGCGCTGTCGGTGCAATTCGTGCTCGACGGGCTTAGCGCTTTCGGTTTCGGGCCGGGTCCGGGCTGACTTTTCCGCACCCTGCCCCCATATCTTTGGAAGATTGCCAAAGGATATACGATGCCGGACATTGAAACAGGACGTTTGATCTATCTGATCGTGCTCATGGCGATGGTCGCGGGCTGGTTCTTCATGCAAAGCCGTCAGGGCTGGAACAAGACGCTGCAACAGGTCGCGGTCTGGGCCATGATCTTTACCGGTGTCGCCGCGGGCTACGGCCTGTGGGAGGATATCAACCGGCAAGGCGACATCCCGCGCCAAGCCTATGAGGCCAGCACCGGCAGCGTCACCCTGCCACGCGCCCGCGACGGGCATTATTATCTGACGGCGACGATCAATGGCACGCCGCTCCGCTTTGTGGTGGACACCGGCGCGACGGATATGGTGCTGACCCGCGCCGATGCCGAAGCCGCAGGGCTTTCGCCCGATAGCCTGAACTATCTTGGCCGTGCCAGCACCGCCAACGGTGAAGTGCGCACCGCCTATGTGCGGCTGGACGAGGTTGAACTGGGCGGGGTGCGCGATACCGATGTGCCCGCGGTCGTGAACGAAGGCGAGATGCGGCAATCCTTGCTGGGGATGGGCTATCTGCAACGTTGGGGCCGGATCGAGATCACCAACGGAGAGTTGATCCTCACCCGTTGAAACACGGCGTAACGCCCTCAGGTCTCTGCCTTTTTCTCCCACCGACCCGATTCCTCGGACCAGTATTGCGCAGAGGCTCCTGCGGCTTTCAGCGATTTCCACTGGTCCCGCGCGACATTCAAGGCGTGGTCGTCCAGCCCGTCGAACAGGATGCACACCCGATCCAAGGCCGCGACTTCCTGTGCCGACACAGCCGCGCCATGGATCGAGAACACGCAGCTTGCGTTATTCGGCGCGTGGGTGTCCGTGGTCAGCAACACCGGCTGCTCGGCATCATGCGGCCCGCCGGCCAGACCATGAGGCAGAAAGCCATCCTCGGGCCCGCGCCACAGGGCGACGTCAAGCTGTTCCAGCAAGGATTGATCGGTGCCGCGTACCGCCACACGCCAGCCCGCGCCTTGGGCTTTGCCCAAAAGCATCGTCAGCGTTTCGACCAGCGGTCGCTGGGTCAGATGGTAGAAATACGCGGCACCCATCAGGTTTACTCTGTCTCGTAAAGGTTTGAAATCAATCGGTTCAACGCGGCAACGCCCCAGCCCGTGGCCCCGACGGGTGCCAGCGCCGTCTCGGATTTGACGGAGGCCACACCGGCGATATCAAGGTGAATCCACGGCGTGCCGTCCTTGATGAACCGTTGCAGGAATTGCGCCGCCGTGATCGACCCGGCAGGCCGCCCACCGATGTTTTTCATGTCGGCGATGCGGCTTTTCAGCAGCTTGTCATACCCCGCGCCCAAGGGCATCCGCCACGCGCCTTCACCCTCGGTTTGCGCTGCCTTGAGGAAGGCGTTGCACAGCGTATCGTCGTTCGAGAAAACCCCCGCATTGTCATGACCCAAGCCGATGATAATCGCGCCGGTCAGCGTCGCCAAATCGATCACGCCCGCGGGGTTGAACCGTTCTTGCGCGTACCAAAGCACATCACAAAGCACCAAACGGCCTTCGGCGTCGGTATTGATCACCTCGACCGTGTCGCCCTTCATCGTCTTGATTACGTCACCGGGGCGGGTTGCCGTGCTGGATGGCATGTTCTCTACGATACCGACCAGCCCGACGACATTGGCCTTGGCTTTACGCAGGGCAAGGCTGCGCATCACGCCCGAGACAACGCCCGCGCCGCCCATATCCATGGTCATGTCTTCCATGCCCGCGCCCGGTTTCAGGCTGATGCCGCCGGTGTCGAACACCACGCCCTTGCCGACCAACGCCAGCGGGGCCGCGTCTTTTTCGCCGCCGTTCCATTTCATCACCACGACGTAAGACGGGCTGGCCGACCCCTGCCCGACGCTGAGCAAGGTGCGCATCCCCAGCTCTTCCAGCTTGGCTTCGTCCAGCACTTCGACCTCAAGGCCGATTGACTCCATCTCGGCCAGACGGTCGGCGAATTCGGTGGTGGTCAGGATATTCGCGGGCTCGTTCGTCAGGTCGCGGGTCATAAAGGCACCGTCGGCGATCGCCAGCAGGGGCGCGGCAGCGGCTTCGACCTCTTCGGGTTTGGAATTCATGATCACGACCTGCCCCTTGCGTGGCTTGCCGTTGCTTTTGCGATCCTCGAACGTGTAGTCGCGCATGGCCAGTCCAAAGCAAAGCTCGGCCGCTTTGCGCAAACCGCCCGTCAACACCAGCAGATCCGCATCGCCGCGCCGTTTCGCAAGCGCCGCACCGGCTGCGCGCAGGGCTTCCTGATCGGCGTTATTCGCCAATTGCACCACATCCACGGCCTCGGCCGCCATGCCGGTGGGAAACCCAAGGCTGACCGCATCGCCCGCTGACAATTTCGTGAAGCTGTCGCTGGCCACCAGACGTTCCAGCGCGCCCTTGGTCAGCTTGTTGATGCGCCGCGCGGAGGGGTTGAGCTTGCCATCCGCGCCCACAGTCACAGCCACACGGCCTGTGTGGCCTGCGATCTGGTCAATATCGGTTTCGGTAAATGTCATTGGCGTCAATGCGGTCATCAGGTGAACCCCTTTTGTCTGAATTTCGCTTAGACGTATCCTGCGTGCGCCGTTAAGGCCAGATAGCAGTTTTCGTGGGCGGAAATTTACTTTATCGTCGGGCGAAAGTTCACCCGTGTTGATACCCAAGGGATGCAGATTGGCCAAGTTCGACCGCTATATGTTGTCCCAGTTCCTGATTTTGTTCAGTTTCTTCGCGTTGATCCTGGTGGCGATTTTCTGGATCAACCGCGCCGTGGTGCTGTTTGACCGGCTGATTGGCGACGGCCAGACGGCGCTGGTGTTTCTTGAATTTACCGTGCTGGGGCTGCCCAAGCTGATCACCACGGTCCTGCCGATCGCGACCTTTGCGGGGTCGGTCTATGTGATCAACCGGATGACCAGCGAATCCGAGCTGACGGTGCTGCAGGCGACGGGCACCAGCCCTTGGCGTCTGGCGCGGCCCGTGTTCGTCTATGGCCTATGCGTCGCGATCATGATGTCGGTGCTGACCCATCTGCTGTTGCCCCTGTCCAACGGACAGCTGTCTGAACGCGAGGCCGAGATTTCGCAGAATGTCACCGCACGGCTGCTGACCGAAGGCACATTCCTGCATCCGACCTCTAAGGTCACGTTCTATACCCGCGTGATCGACGCCGACGGGGTGTTGCGCGATGTGTTCCTGTCGGACCGGCGCAACCCCGACGAGGGCGTGATCTATACCGCGTCCGAAGCCTATCTGATCCGCAATGGCGATGGCACGACGCTGATCATGGTCGATGGCATGGCGCAACGGCTTGAGATGGCCGGCAAACGCCTGTCGACCGCCAAGTTCCGCGATTTCTCGTTCGATATCTCGGCATTGGTGAGCAGCGACAAACCCCGCACCCAATCCATCGACGCCATGACCACGGCAGAGATGTTTGCCCAGTGGGATCAGCTTGAGACGATCACCAAATCCAGCGCGGGCGACATCGCAGAAGAGCTGACGGCGCGCTTTGCCTCGGCGGCGTTTTGCATGATCGCCGCGATGATCGGCTATGCGACACTGGTGCTCGGAGGGTTTTCACGCTTCGGGGTCTGGCGCGAGATCGTGATTGCCTTTGGTCTGCTCATTGCGATTGACGGGTTGCGCGGCACTTTGGTTGAAACGGTGCGCGACGACGCCAGCCGGTGGCCACTGCTGTTCCTGCCCAGCCTGATTGGCGCTATGATTGTGATCGGGATGATCTGGCAAACGGCCCATCCGGGCTGGACCAAACGGATGGGCAAGCAAAGGGGCGTCGCATGATCCTGCATCTCTATTTCGCGCGCCGCTTTATTATGGGGTTTATCCTCATTTCCGCTGTGCTGTTCTCGCTGCTCGTGTTGGTGGATATGGTCGATCAGGCGCGCCGGTTCAGCAGCTACGATATTGGCTGGCTGCGGCTCTTCGGGATGACGTTGTTAAACACGCCTGAAACCATGAACCTGATCCTGCCGCTGATCATGATCCTTGCGACCGTGGTGTTGTTTTTGTCGCTGGCACGCTCGTCAGAACTGGTGGTGACCCGTGCCGCCGGCCGGTCAGCGCTCAGCGCGTTGCAGGCCCCGATCTGGGTGGCGTTCATCATTGGCGTGATGGCTGTGGGCATGTTGAACCCCATCGTTGCGGCGACCGCCAAGCGTTACATCCAGCTCAGCGACAGCATTCGCGCGGGCGGGACCTCTGTCCTGTCGGTCAGCGACGAAGGGCTGTGGCTGCGCCAGGGCAGTGACGAGGGGCAGACCGTGATCCGCGCATGGCGGTCAAACAAGGACGCCTCGGTGCTTTATGATGTCACATTCCTCAGCTACGCGCCCGAGGGCGGGCCCGCACGGCGGATCGAAGCGGACAGCGCCGCGCTGGAAGATGGTATCTGGACGTTGACCGATGCGAAGTCATGGCCGCTTGAAGTGGGGGTGAACGCCGAAGGCGCGGCCGAGACATTTGACACGCTCACCCTGCCCTCGACCCTGACGCTCGACCGTATCCGCGACAGCATCACCGATCCCGGTGCCGTCTCGATCTATGATCTGCCCGATTACATCAAGCAGCTTGAACTGGCAGGCTTCAGCCCGCGCCGCCACAAGGTCTGGCTGCAGACCGAACTGGCGCGCCCGTTCTTTCTGGTTGCGATGGTTCTGGTTGCGAGCGCGTTTACCATGCGCCATACGAGGTTCGGAGGCACGGGCGTCGCGGTGCTGGCCTCTGTTCTGATGGGGTTCGGCTTGTATTTTATTCGCAGTTTTGCGCAAATTCTGGGGGAGAACGGGCAGATTCCGGTTCTTCTTGCGGCTTGGGCACCGCCTGTCGCATCCATTCTTCTGGCGCTTGGTCTTCTACTTCATTCAGAGGATGGCTGACATGCGCCGTTTGCTCCTGACATTTCTTGTCGCCCTTGGTCTGCCCGCTGCCGCGCAAGACAGCGAGCGTCCTGCCGTTCTGGTGGCCGATGACCTGTTCATCACCCGTGACCGGGAACTGGTCGCCCAAGGCAATGTAGAGGCGTTTCAGGGCACGACCCGCATCCGTGCCTCTGCGATCCGCTATAATGATGAAACCGGTGCCTTGGTGATTGAAGGACCGATTGTGCTGAACGATGGTGATGGCACCGTCATTCTCGCGGATGCGGCAGAGCTGGATCAGGGGTTGCAGAACGGTCTGCTGCGCGGCGCACGTATGGTGCTGAACCAGCAGGTGCAGATGGCCGCCGTCCAGATCGACCGTGTCGAGGGGCGCTATAGCCAGCTGTACAAGACCGCCGTGACCTCATGCAAAACCTGCAATGACGGCGAGCTGCCCCTCTGGCAGATCCGCGCGCGCCGCGTGGTGCATGATACCGAGGCGCAGCAACTGTATTTCGATGATGCGACTTTTCATATCCGGTCGGTGCCGGTGTTCTACCTGCCCCGTTTGCGGCTGCCCGACCCGACGCTGGACCGCGCGGACGGTTTTTTGGCCCCATCCATTCGCACCACGTCGCTGTTGGGCACGGGGCTGAAGCTGCCTTATTTCATCACCTTGGGCGAAAGCCGCGACCTGACCCTGACGCCCTATCTGTCGTCCTCGACCCGCACGCTTGAATTCCGCTATCGGCAGGCGTTCACCAACGGTGATATCGAGTTTGACGGGGCCTATACCCGCGATGACCAGCTGCCAGATGAGACCCGCGGCTATCTGTTCGGTGAAGGCAGCTTCGAGCTTGAGCGCGGCTACAAGCTGAGCTTCACGATCGAGGCCGTCAGCGACAGCTCTTACTTTACCGAATACGGCTATTCGGACGAGGACCGTTTGCGCAGTGATCTCACACTTTCACGCGCGCGGCGAGACAGCTTTGTGCGCACCAGCCTTTACAACTTTGAAACCCTGCGCCCCGGAGAGTTGAACAGCACCCTGCCCACAGTCGTGATCGACGGCGAATTCGAACGGCGCTTTTTCCCCAAGGCATGGGGGGGCGAGCTGCGGTTCGGGCTGGAGGCGCATAGCCATTGGCGATCTTCCGATGTGGATGTGATTGGACGCGATGTATCGCGGATCAACGGGTCGCTGAAATATCTGCGTCGCTTCACCCACCGCTCCGGCTTGGTCACCGATGCGCAGGTCGGCACGACGTTCAATTTCTTCGACATCACCCAAGACGATACCTTTGCGCAGAACCATAGCGACATCGCGCCTTTCGCAGCCGTCGGTCTAAGCTACCCGATGGCACGCCGCGAGGCTGGTGGTGCGTCGCAAGTGCTGACGCCCGTAGTGCAACTGGGGTGGACCGATGGCAGCAGGCTCGACATTCCGAACGAGGAAAGCACCCGCGTGGAATTCGACCAGGGCAATATCCTGTCGCTCTCGCGCTTTCCGCGCCCCGACCGGCGCGAACGCGGCACAACCGCGGCAGTGGCGGTGAACTGGTCGCGCTTTGACCCCAATGGCTGGGACACCTATGTCGCGGTTGGTCAGGTGTTCCGCAGCATCAGCGACCCTGCCTTTACCGATACGTCCGGCCTGTCGGGCGTGCGCTCTGACGTGCTGCTGGCGGGGCAGATCAAGAATAACGCCGGTCTTTCGCTGACCGCGCGGACCTTGGTCGACTCCGATTTCGACATCTCCAAGGCGGAACTGCGCGGCGGGTGGAGCATTGGCAAAACTACCGTCGAAGGCACCTATGTCTGGCTCGAGGCGGATACTGCCGAAGATCGGACCGAAGCGATTTCCGAGGTGTCGCTTGACGGCAGCTACGACATCAACAAGCAATGGTCCGCCAGCGCCGACGTGCGCTATGACGTGCAAAACAGTACAGCGGCGACGGCGGGGCTTGGCCTGACCTACAATAATGAATGTGTGAGCGTCGACCTTTCGGTGCGCCGCCGCTATACCTCCTCAACAAGTGTTGAGCCCTCTACCGATATCGGGTTTAACATCGGCCTGCGGGGCTTCTCGGCCTCCAACGGAACAGAAAGATATGAGCGATCATGTGGGAAATAAGTAAGATGAACCTGAACCGTCTGACACGAAGCATCGCCGTCCTTGGGCTTGGTCTGATGACCGCCGCCCCCGTTTCGGCGCAGAACCTCTTTGCGCCCGTCGCCAAGGTGAATGAATCCGTTGTAACCGAATTCGAAGTCCAGCAACGCCAGCGCTTTCTTGAGGTGTTGAACGCACCGGGGGCGACCCGCGAAGGGGCGCTGACCTCGCTGATCGACGAACGCCTGCGCAACGAGGCCGTGGCCGAAGCGGGCATCGAACTGACGCCGCAGGGCATCGAAGACAGCCTTGCCGAATTTGCCTCGCGCGCGGATCTGAGCACCGAAGAATTCACCCAGGCCCTTGGTCAATCCGGCGTCTCGCGCGAAACGTTTCGCGATTTCGTTGTAAACTCGGTCGGGTGGCGTGAACTGGTGCGTGCCCGCTATGCCAGCCGCGTGCAGATCACCGACGCTGAAATCAACCGCGCTTTGGGCGAGACACAAGGTAGCGGTGTGCGCGTGCTCGTGTCCGAGATCATCATTCCCGCTCCGCCCCAGCAAGCTGCACGGGTGAACGCGCTGGCCGAACAAATATCGCAATCCAAATCAACGGCAGAGTTTTCGAACTACGCCAGCCGCTATTCCGCGACCGCCTCGCGCGGGCGTGGCGGGCGGCTGCCGTGGCAGAACCTGACCGACCTGCCGCCAAGCCTGCAGCCGCTGATCCTGAACCTCGCCCCGGGCGAAGTTACCGACCCGTTGCCGATCCCCAACGCCGTGGCGCTGTTCCAGCTGCGCGACATCGAGGAAACCAGCGTCGCCGCGCCGACCTATTCCGAGATTGAATACGCAGCCTATTACATCCCCGGTGGCCGCACAGAACCCGCGCTGGCACAGGCGGCGCAGATCCGTGGCCGCATCGATACCTGCGATGACCTTTACGGCATCGCCAAAGGCCAGCCCGCCGAAGTGTTGGAGCGTGTGAAAAAAGCCCCTTCGGACATCCCGCAGGACGTGGCGATTGAACTGTCCAAGCTCGACACGGGCGAGGTTTCGACCACGCTGACCCGTGCCAATGGTCAGACGCTGATGCTGCTGATGATGTGTGGGCGTACCGCCGCCGCCAATGCCTCCGCCTCGCGCGAGGATGTGACCAATGCGCTGCGTCAGGAACGGCTGACCGGCTATGCCGAACAGCTGCTGGAGCAATTGCGGGCCGACGCGCGCATCGTTCGCAAATGACCCAAGCCAAGACGGGCTTGGCCGACAAGCCGGTTGTGATCTCTTGCGGCGAACCCTCTGGCATCGGGCCAGAGGTCGCCGCACGGGCCTGGGCGATGCTGGCAGGCGAAGTGCCGCTCGCCTGGATCGGGGATCCGCGCCACCTGCCCCAAGACATTCCCCATTGCATTATCGACAGCCCGTCGGACGCGCTTGCCGCGGGCAGCGACGCCTTGCCCGTGCTGCGCCACGACTTTGCCGCCAGTGCCGTCGCGGGCAAGCCTGACCCCGCCAATGCGCAGGGGGTGATCGACGTGATCGCACGCGGTGTTGACCTGGTGCGCAGCGGCGCCGCATCTGCGCTGACCACCGCGCCCATTCACAAAAAGGCGCTGAAGGACGGGGCCGGTTTCGCCTATCCGGGCCACACCGAATATCTTGCCGCGCTGGCGGGGGGAAGCGATGTGGTGATGATGCTTGCCTCTGACCAACTGCGGGTGGTGCCGGCCACGATCCATATCGCGCTGGATCAGGTCCCCAATGTGCTGACCCCCGCCCATCTGCGCCGCGTGATAGAGATTACGGCGGCGGGGCTTCGCTCTCAATTCGGGATCAAGGCACCTAGAATAGCCATCGCAGGTCTGAACCCCCATGCGGGCGAAGGCGGCACAATGGGCCGTCAGGAAGCAGATTGGATGACGGCGCTGGTCACCCGGATGCAGGACGAAGGCTATGACCTGAGCGGCCCGCACCCTGCCGATACGATGTTCCACGCCGCCGCACGGTCGCGCTATGACGCGGCGATTGCCATGTATCACGATCAGGCGCTGATCCCGATCAAGACGCTGGATTTCGACCGCGGCGTCAATGTGACGCTCGGTCTGCCGTTCATCCGCACCTCGCCCGATCACGGCACCGCCTTTGACATCGCGGGTCAGGGCATCGCCAACCCCACCAGCATGGTCGAGGCGCTGCGCATGGCCTATCGCATGGCGCAATCATGACCCCGCGCCCCCAGAACCCTTCTGTTTCACAGGTCCAAGAATGAGCACAATCGACAACCTGCCGCCCCTGCGCGAGGTGATCAATACCCATGACCTGAAGGCGCGCAAATCGCTGGGCCAGAACTTTCTGCTCGACCTGAACCTTACCGCCAAGATCGCGCGACAAGCGGGCGATATGACCGAATGTGATGTGCTTGAAATCGGGCCGGGCCCCGGGGGGTTGACGCGCGGGTTGCTGTCCGAAGGCGCGCGTCGAGTGCTGGCGATCGAGAAAGACAAACGCTGCCTGCCCGCTTTGGCCGAGATCGCCGAGGCCTATCCCGACCGTCTGACGGTGATCGAAGGCGACGCCCTTGAAATCGACCCGCTGGCCCATCTGACCCCACCGATCCGTATCGCGGCGAACCTGCCCTATAACGTGGGGACAGAGCTCCTGGTGCGTTGGTTGACCCCGCAGGAATGGCCACCCTTCTGGCAAAGCCTGACGTTGATGTTCCAGCGCGAGGTGGCCGAGCGGATCGTGGCCAAGCCCGGCTCAAAGGCCTATGGCCGTCTGGCGCTGCTTGCACAGTGGCGGGCCGATGCGCGTATCGTGCTGAACCTGCCACCCGAGGCGTTTACCCCGCCGCCCAAAGTCTCCTCCGCTGTGGTGCATCTGACGGCCCTGCCCGAACCCCGCTTTCCTGCGGACCCTGATGTGTTGAACCGCGTTGTGGCGGCCGCCTTTAATCAGCGGCGCAAAATGCTACGCTCTGCCCTCAAAGGAACCGCACCGGATATAGAGGATCGTTTGCGTGCGGCCGGATTGAAACCGACGGAGCGCGCCGAACAGGTGCCGCTGGAAGGCTTCTGCGCGCTGGCCCGCGAAATCGCCAAGGGCTAAGGCCACCACAACACGCTTACCGTCCGAAACGCAAAAGGCCCCGCAATCGCGGGGCCTTTGTTACGATGTCAAAGCGTTTATTCGGCCGCTTCGGGCTGATCGCCACTGTTGTCCTTGGCCGGTTCGCTCGTCTCTGCTTTGGGGGCAGGTTTGCGGCGCGGCGCGCGTCGGGGCTTGGGCTTGTTCTCGGGCGTGTCGACCAGATTGTCCTCTGCCGCATTGCCATCTTGCGCGTCATCGCCATCCGACTTGGGCGCGCTGTCCGACTTGGGGGCGTTGTCATTCTGGTTGTTGTTGCTGCGGCTGCGGCGGCGCTTGGGGGCATCGCCCTTGGCGTTGTCCTGCTGGGACGCGTCGGATTTGTCGCCCGTATCTGCTTCCGTGGCAGGTTGATCCGCAGTGTTCTGACCGGCTTGAGCGGCTTCGCGTTCCTGACGCTCTACCCGCTCGCGGTCTCGCTCTGCCTGACGTTCGCGGTTCTCGCGTTCTTGCTGATCGCGACGCTGGTCAATCTCGCGTTGTGCTTCGGACAGCATACGCAGGTAATGTTCGGCGTGCTGCTGGAAGTTCTCTGCCGCCACGCGGTCGTTGCTCAGCTGGGCGTCACGCGCCAACTGGTTGTATTTCTCGATAATCTGCTGCGGCGTGCCGCGGACCTTGCCTTCGGGGCCAGAACTGTCGAAAACGCGGTTAACGACGTTGCCACCTTGCGGCTGACGGTTGCGATTATTCTTGGACCGGGACCGTGATCTGGAAGATTTCATGTAATCAGTTCAGCCTTGTTATGCTGGGCTTCGGAATAAGCTGCCGGACGCAGTCGCGTCCCTGAAAAGCTAGCTTTACGCTCTGTTGGGCTTAACGCCGCGCGGGACCGCCCAAAAGGCATCCACCGCTGCAACATCCTTGAATAAGCACGGCAAATGATTTGGAGCAAGTAGAAATTGGCGAAAAACACCCCCAAATGACAAGTTTTGGCGTGTTTATGCTGGCGTATCGGCCCAAAGGACACGGTCGCGCCCGCCCAGATCGGGCAAGATGCGCACCCGGCCCCAACCGGCCGCCTCAAAGATCGCTTTCACATCGGCACCCTGTTGCCAGCCAATCTCTGCCAGAACGCGGCCTGTGGGCGTCAGATATCCCTGTGCCTGCGCCGCGATGATACGGTACACACTCAACCCGTCCTGCCCGTCGGTCAATGCCATCTCGGGTTCATGCAAGCGCAGTTCGGGCGAGACATCCGCCATCTCGCTTTGTGCCAGATATGGCGGGTTGGAGACGATCAGATCGAACCGTCCCTCGGCCGCGCTGAACCAGTCCGATTGCGTGATCTCCGCGCGTGCCTGCACCCCGTGCAACACCGCATTGGCGCTGGCCTGCAGGCAGGCAGCTTCGGATAGATCAAGGCCCACGCCGCGTGCGTCTTGCTGTTCGGCCAGAAGCGTCACCAGAATACAGCCCGATCCCGTGCCCAGATCAAGCACCCGTTCAAAGGGCTCGGACAGCGCCAGTTCAATAAGGGATTCGGTCTCGGGCCGCGGGTCCAGCACATCGCGGCTGACCTTGAAGTCGCGCCCGTAAAACGCCCGCTGCCCCACCAGATGCGAGACCGGCACGCGCACCGCCCGCAAGGCGATCAGCTTTTCGTAGCGTTCGGCAATATCCGGCGCGATTTCCTCGGGCGCGATCAACGTCACCCGCGCCGCATCGACTGACGCCGCATGTGCCAGCAAGATCCGCGCATCCCGTGCAGGGTCAGGCACGCCCGCCGCGCGCAATCGCGCTGTGGCGGCGACCATTGCTTGCGCGGCGGTTGGCGCGCTCACTGCCCCATCTCGGCCAGAAGCTGCGCCTGCGCATCCGCGGTCAGCGCATCGACAATCTCGTCCAGATCGCCCTGCATCACGGCTTCAAGCCGGTAGAGGGTGAGGTTGATCCGGTGGTCGGTAAGGCGCCCTTGCGGGAAGTTATAGGTCCGGATCCGTTCAGACCGGTCCCCCGACCCCACCTGCGCCGCACGGCTGGCCGATCGTTCACTGTCCACCCGCTGACGCTCCATATCATAAAGCCGCGCTTTCAGCACCTGCATCGCGATCTCGCGGTTGCGGTGCTGCGACTTCTCGGAAGACGTCACCACCAGCCCCGTCGGCAGGTGAGTGATGCGCACGGCAGAATCGGTGGTGTTGACGTGTTGCCCGCCCGCCCCTGAACTGCGCATCGTATCGATCCGCAGATCGTTGGCGTCAATGTGAATATCCACATCCTCTGCCTCTGGCAGAACAGCGACAGTCGCGGCAGAAGTATGGATACGCCCGCCGCTTTCGGTAGAGGGCACACGCTGCACGCGGTGCACACCGGATTCGTATTTCAAACGGGCAAAGACATTCTCGCCCTTAATATGGGCCACGACCTCTTTGACGCCGCCAAGCTCGGTGAACTGTTGTTCGATCAGCTCGACCTTCCAGCCCCGCGCCTCGGCATAGCGTTGATACATGCGCAGCAGATCAGCGGCGAAAAGCGCTGCCTCATCCCCGCCGGTGCCGGGGCGGATCTCCAGCATTGCAGGTTTCTTATCGGCCTCGTCCCGCGGCAGCAGCGCCAACTGCAAATCAGCCTCCGCTTGCGGCAAGGCGGCCTTCAGGCGCGGCAGCTCTTCCTCGGCCAGCTCCGCCATCTCGGGGTCTTTCAACATGGCGCGGGCATCGTCCATGTCTTGCAACAACTGGCGATAGGCGTCGATCTGTTCGACCACGGGGCGCAGATCTGCGTATTCCTTGGCCAGCTTGGCAAAATCCGCCCCATCAGAGCCAGCAGACATCGACGCCTCCAGAAACTGGAAACGTTGGGTGATTTGGGCAAGGCGGTCCATGGGGATCATACCGCTGGATGTCGCTGATGAAGCGGCTATGGTCAAGACCCAGCCTGTGCTATGATGCCCCTATGAAACGCATTTCGCTGGTTTTCAGTCTGATCTGCCTTGCCCCGTCGCTTGCGGCGGACCCTGCGCCCTCGGGGCGCAAAACGGTTGAGTGCTATTGCACCGACCGCGACGGCCAGCGGGTCGAGCTGGGGCAAACGATCTGCCTCGATGTCAACGGTCGTCGCTTTGCCGCGCAATGCCAGATGTCGCTGAATGTGCCCATGTGGCGCGATATCGGCGAGGCCTGCCCCGGCCTCGCACAGCGCCTAGACCCCGGCTTGGGCCAGAACCCGCTTCAGACGCTTGCCGTTCACACCCATATCTGACCGACCAAAGCGCAGCCGCCCATAGACCACCGCGCGGCTCTGATCCGCCCCGTCAACGGGGGTGACCGCGACGCTGGTGTAATCGGGAAAGCCCCAGAAGCCCGAGCGTGTGACATAAAGAGCCTGACCTGCGGTGCTGTCGATCCGCTGGGTTCGGGGCAACGACAGCATCGCGTCGTCAAACCGGTTCAAGAACGCCGTGCCATCGCCTTCAACCTCGCGCACGGCCATAAGGCCCCCCTCCGACGGGTAATCACCGGGGGCCTTGTCGACCGCGCCCAATTCCCAGCGGGCCGCGGGGGCGGGTGCAAGACGGATGTACGCCTGCAAGGCGACGAAAATCGCCAGTGCAATCCAGAAAAATGCCATCATTATCTTTACCTTCATTTTGCCAAATAAACTCCCCGCGGAGCGTCCTGCCGTCGCAATCTGCACCGCCGGTGGTTATGCGCGGGCTTTGGTCTGCCGCATATTCCACCCCAGCAGGCACAGGATTTCGGTCGCTACATGGGCACCGGCGATCGCTGTCGCACCGGTCGTGTCAAAAGGCGGAGAGACTTCAACGATGTCGCCGCCCACGATGTTGATCCCCGCCAGATCCCGCATCATGATCGCCGCCTGCGCCGACGTGAGCCCGCCCCATACCGGCGTGCCTGTGCCCGGTGCAAAGGCCGGATCAAGCGCATCGATATCGAATGTAAGATAGCAAGGACGGTCGCCAAGTACCTGTTTTATTTTGGCAACGGCTGCCTGCGGCCCCTTCTCGTGAACCTCGCGCGCGTCGATGGTTGTCACGCCAAGCGTATCGGGGTTGGTCGTGCGGATGCCCACCTGAACCGAGGTTTTCGGATCAACGATGCCCGATTTCACCGCCTTGTAGAACATGGTGCCGTGGTCGATCCGGTCCATATCATCGTCGGGCCATGTATCCGAATGCGCATCGAACTGTAACAGACTGATAGGACCGTATTTTTCGGCATAGGCCTTGAGGATCGGGAAACTGATGTAGTGATCTCCGCCCAGGGTCACGCTTGCTGCACCTGCGTCCAGTATCCCTTTGATATGGCTTGTTAAAGCGGCAGGAAACTGGCTTGTGTGACCATAGTCGAATGCCAGATCGCCATAGTCGGCGATGGCAAACTCGCTGAGCACGTCGAAATCCCAGCCATAGGGCGGATCGTAGGGCTGCAAGGAAGACGCTTCGCGGATCGCACGTGGGCCCAGACGGGTTCCGGTACGGTTGGTCACAGCCTGATCAAAGGGCACGCCGGTCACGGCGATGTCCACGCCGCGCAGGTCTTTGGTATAGCGCCGCCGCAGAAAGGACGTGGCCCCGCCAAAGGCGTTCTCGAAGCTCGGCCCTTTTAGATCATCACGGGTAAAGGCTTGATCAACCTGATTTTTCGCGTCTTCCAAACCCATGTTACTTGGCTCCTAATGGTTGGGCCCGCTCGACGATGCGGGCAAAAAAGGATGCACCCACGGGCGCGATCTCATCGTCGAAGTTATAGGCGGCGTGGTGCAGCCCTGCGGTATCACCCTGCCCGATGAACAAATAGGCACCGGGGCGTTTTTCCAGCATATAACTGAAATCCTCGGCCCCCATCTCGCGGCCATTATCGGCAATAACGCGGTCCGCGCCCGCAATCTCGGTGGCAACGGCGGCGGCAAATCCGGCCTCCTCTGGGGTGTTCACCGTGGCGGGATAGCCCTTTTCATATTCCAGTGTCGCGCTGACATCATAGCTGGCGGCCTGTCCGGCGACGATCTGCTCCATCCGGCGGATAACCATGGCCTGCACCTCTTTGTCGAAGCTGCGTACCGTGCCGTTGATATAGGCCGTTTCGGGGATCACGTTGTCGGTCGTGCCCGTGTGGATCTGCGTGACCGAAACGACAAGATCATCCTGCGCATAGTGGTTGCGGCTGACGATGGTTTGCAATGCTGTCGCAATGCCACAGGCGGCAACGACCGGATCGCGGGTCAGATGCGGTGTGGCACCATGACCTCCCAAGCCCTTGATGTGGATGTGAAACTCATCGACCGCCGCCATCATCGCGCCGGGGGATGTGTAAAAGCCCCCTTTCTCGAAGCCGGGCGCATTGTGCAGCGCATAGACCTGACCGATGTCGAAGCGATCAAGGATCCCTTCCTCGACCATCACTTCGGCCCCGCCGCCGGTTTCTTCGGCAGGTTGGAAGATCAGCGCCACGCGGCCCGCGAAATTGCGCGTCTCCGCCAGATATTTCGCCGCCCCCAGCAGCATCGTTGTGTGCCCGTCGTGCCCGCAGGCGTGCATCTTGCCTGCGTGGGTGCTGGCATAGTCCAGCCCGGTTTCCTCGGGGATCGGCAGCGCATCCATATCGGCGCGCAACCCGATGGTCGGCCCCTCGGCCTGACCGTTGATAATGGCGACGATGCCCGTGGTGGCAAAGCCTTCGTGCAGTTCATCCACGCCGAAGTCCCGCAGGCGTTCCGCCACGAAAGCCGCGGTCTTGAAGCAGTCATTCCCCAGTTCCGGGATCGTGTGCAGATATCTGCGCCATTCTGTCATCTGGGGGGCATAATCCGCGATACGGTTCACGACGGGCATTACTGGACTCCTGTGGGGATGTTGGTCAGGTTGCATCTGACATCAGACACATGGGGGCTGCAATGGCCGAGACAAGAAATGATGCGTTGATCCACGATCGCGACGCCGGGATCGAACGCTTGTTGGAAATCATGCGCCGCCTGCGTGACCCGCAAACCGGATGCCCTTGGGATATCGAACAGGATTTCGACAGCATTGCCCCCTATACCATTGAAGAAGCGTATGAAGTCGCCGATGCGATCGAGCGTCGCGACTGGCCCGAGCTCGAGGGAGAGTTGGGCGATCTGCTGCTCCAGACCGTGTATCACACGGCCATGGGCGAAGAGGACGGGCGGTTCAGCTTTCAGACGGTGGTGCGCAATATCTCGGACAAGATGGTCGCGCGGCACCCGCATGTTTTCGGCGATGAAAGCCGCGATAAATCGGCCGAGCAGCAGACCGCGGATTGGGAAAAGATCAAGGCGGCAGAACGCGCGGGCAAGGCCCAGGGGGGAACGCTTGACGGCGTGGCCGTTGGCCTGCCCGCGCTGCTGCGCGCCTACAAGCTGCAAAAACGGGCGGCCCGTGTCGGGTTTGACTGGCCGCAGGTCGATGATGTGATCGCCAAGATCACCGAGGAAGCGACCGAACTGGTCGAGGCGCGTGATACGCTGACCCAGGCCGAGGTGACCGAGGAATACGGTGACCTGATGTTCGTCATGGCCAATCTGGGACGGCATCTTGGGGTCGAACCCGAAGCCGCCCTGCGCGCCGCCAACGCCAAATTCATCCGCCGCTTCAACGGCGTAGAGGCACGGTTGGCCGCACGAGGTAAATCGCCCTCGGACAGTGATCTCGCCGAGATGGATGCCCTGTGGGAGGATGTAAAACGGGCGGAACGCAGCTAGGACCGCCCGTGCCTGCTGGACAAGTCGCGGCACTTGCGGCAAGGCTCTGGCACAGCCAAGACAGGAGAGCCCATGACACCGCGCAAGATCATTATCGACACGGACCCCGGTCAGGATGACGCCGTAGCGATCCTTGTCGCTTTGGCCAGCCCCGAAGAGCTTGATGTTCTGGGGATCACCTGCGTCGCGGGCAATGTGCCGCTGGACCTCACCTCGCGCAACGCCCGGATCGTGTGCGAATTGGCAGGCAAACGGGATGTCAAAGTCTTTGCCGGATGCGACCGCCCCTTGGGCCGCGCGCTGGTCACGGCAGAGCATGTGCACGGCAAGACCGGGCTGGACGGCCCCGATCTGCCCGAACCTACCATGCCGATGGCCGAAGGCCATGCTGTTGATTTTATCATCGACACGCTGCGCGATAACGCTCCGGGCACCGTCACGCTATGCCCGCTGGGACCGCTGACCAATATCGCCACCGCGTTGCAAAAAGCACCCGATATCGCCGATCGCATCGCCAAGATCGTGCTCATGGGCGGCGGCTATTTCGAAGGGGGTAACATCACCCCAACGGCAGAGTTCAACATCTACGTTGACCCGCAAGCGGCTGATATCGTGTTTAAATCCGGCGCTCCTATCGTTGTCATGCCGCTGGACGTTACCCATAAGGCGCTGGTGACCAAAGCGCGCAACGATGCTTTCCGCGCCCTTGGCACGCCCGTGGGCATCGCCGTGGCTGAAATGACCGATTTCTTCGAACGGTTCGACAAAGAGAAATACGGCTCTGACGGCGCGCCGCTGCATGACCCTTGCGTCACCGCCTATCTGATCAACCCCGATCTGTTCAAAGGCCGCCACATCAACGTCGAGATCGAGACAGAGTCAGAGCTGACCATGGGCATGACCGTCGCCGATTGGTGGGGCGTGACCGACCGCGCCCCCAATGCGACCTTTATGGGCGATCTGGATTCTGACGGCTTCTTTGCCCTGCTGACCGAACGGTTGGCCCGTCTATGAGCGCGGCCTTCACCCTTGCCAAGCCAGAGCATCTGGACCGTCTCGTTGCCCTCGTGGGCAGCTTTCACGCCGAGACGGGGATCGAGCAGACGGATGACGACCGCCGCAACGGGCTGGCACCTCTGCTCGAAGGCACGCCCTATGGGGTGGCCTATCTGATCGGCCCTGCCCGTGCGCCCATCGGCTATATCATCATCACCTTCGGCTGGTCGGTTGAGTTCGGCGGTCTGGACGCGATCATCGATGAAATCTACGTGCGCCCCGGCGTGCGTGGCCGTGGCATCGCGACAGAGGCATTGCTGGCCGTCCCGAATGCGCTGGCGGGCGGCGGTCTGCGCGCGATCCATCTTGAGGTAGAGCGTAGCAACGAGATCGCGCAGAAGCTTTACCACCGTGCAGGCTTTCGCCCTCGCGAAAACTACATGTTCATGTCGCGCAAATTCTGACGCGGACTGGCAAGCTGGGGCCGCGGCCCCTATATCTGCCCTATGACAGTATCAGCCCCCTTCGATAACAGCTACGCGGCCTTGCCCGATGGCTTTTTCACCCGCACCACGCCTACGCCGGTGGCCGATCCCAAACTTCTGGCTTTCAACGCGCCGCTGGCCAAGACGCTGGGGATCACCCACGGATCGACCGAGGATCTGGCCTTTATCTTCAGCGGGAACGAACTGCCCGCCGGTGCCGATCCGCTGGCGCAGCTTTATGCGGGGCATCAGTTCGGCAATTACAACCCGCAGCTTGGCGATGGCCGCGCGATCCTCTTGGGCGAGGTGCTGGATGCAAAGGGCCAGCGCCGCGATATCCAGTTGAAAGGATCAGGGCGCACGCCCTATTCCCGTGGTGGCGACGGGCGCGCCTGGCTTGGGCCGGTCTTGCGTGAATATGTGGTGTCCGAGGCGATGCACGCCCTTGGCATCCCCACCACCCGCGCCTTGGCCGCTGTGCAAAGTGGCGAGGATGTCTTTCGCGAAACCGCCCTGCCCGGTGCCGTGCTGTCCCGTGTCGCCGCAAGCCATCTGCGTGTGGGGACGTTTCAGGTCTTTGCCCATCGGGGCGAGGTCGAAAACCTGCGCCGCCTCACCGACTATGCGATCCAGCGGCACTACCCGCAGGCGGACGGGCCCTTGGGCCTGCTGCGCGCGGTCTGCGCAGCACAGGCGGATCTGGTCGCGGCGTGGATGTCGGTCGGGTTTATTCACGGGGTGATGAACACCGATAACTGCGCCATCTCGGGCGAGACGATTGATTACGGCCCCTGCGCCTTCATGGATGCGTTCCACCCCAACCGTGTGTTCAGCTCTATCGACCGTCAGGGGCGCTATGCCTATGCCAATCAGCCGCAGATCGTCGTGTGGAATATGGCGCAGCTTGCAACCTCATTGTTGCAGCAGCTTGATGATCCCGAAAGCGGCGTGGCCGAGGCGACAGAGATCGTGCACGCCATGCCCGCGTTGATCGAGCAAGCCTGGCTGAGACGCTTTGCTGCCAAGATCGGGATCACGACGCCCAAGGCTGAAGATACTGCACTGATCGACGCCCTGTTGTCGCTGATGCAAACGGATGGCGCGGATTTTACCAATGCTTTCCGCGCGCTGTCAGGCGATGACGCCGCCGGCCAATTCACCGACCGCGCGGCCTTTGCCAACTGGCGCGACGCGTGGCAGCAGCGCATCGCGGCCGAGCCTGACCCTAAATCGGTCATGAATGCTGCCAACCCCGCCGTGATCCCGCGCAACCACCGGATAGAGGCGATGATCAACGCCGCCGTTGCCGGTGATATGGACCCGTTCCACCGGCTGATGACAGCGCTTGCCCACCCGTACCGCGAAACCGACGCCGATCTGCACCGCGCGCCGACGACGCAGGAGATCGTGCCGGCCACCTTCTGCGGCACCTGAACGACGGCCAGCGGGTGGCAGGTGCCACCCGTTGTCCCACCGTCAAGCACGTCGACAAGCGGGAACCCCCGCGATCTTTTGGTTGTTTTGCACAGTAAACTGCAACAGACTTGCAGGCGATTTGACCCAAAAGGATTATCGATAATGAGCTTGATGAAAACATTGGCCAAAGTGGCGATTGGCGTGGCTGTGGCCAAAGGGGCCAGCGCCATGATGAACAAGAATAAATCCACGACCGGCAGCGCCAGCAGCGGCGGCGGACTGGGCGGATTGCTGGGCGGTTTGACCGGCGGCAGCACAGGCGGCTCGGGCGGTAACCTGCAGGATATGCTGGGCGGTTTGATGGGGGGATCGTCCGGGGCCAGCAGCGGCGGCTTGGGCGGTTTGCTGAACCAGCTTGGCGGCGGCACAGGCACCAGCACGTCTGGCAGCTCGGGCGGCCTTGGCGGGCTGCTGGGTGGGCTTGCAGGTGCCGCAGGTGCGGGTGGCTTGCTGTCCAGCCTGGGCGGTGCGAGCCAAAAAGCCCCCGAACGGCCAGAGGCAGACTTTGGCGCGGTGCTGAACTCGCAATTCGATAGCAACCCTGCCCCCGAAATCACCCCCTCGCGCGATCAGGAGGCCACCGCCGCGCTGATGATCGCCGCAATGATCCAGGCCGCGAAATCCGACGGCACATTTGATGAGTCCGAGCGTGAAAAGCTGCTGAACCATCTGGGCGACGTGGACGCTGACGAGGCCGCATTCGTGCAAGGCCAGATGGAAGCCCCTGTGGATGTCGACGCGCTGGTCGCCCAGACCCCCGACGGCATGGGCCCGCAAATCTATGCGATGTCGCTGCTGGCGATCGATCTGGATACGCAGGAAGAGGCGCAATATCTGCACAAGCTGGCCAGCGCCTATGGGATGCAACCCGCCGCGGTGAACGAGATCCACGCGCAGATGGGGGTGCCGTCGCTCTACACCTAAAGCGGCGCGGCCTTACGACAGACGGTTGTGAAAGCCTGATCCGGCAACGGGTCAGGCTTTTGCTTTCTTGGCCTTCTTTTCCTTGGCGATTACATGCTCTGCCAGATCACGGGCGATGGCAAAGGCCCCTTTGATCTTGTCGGCATCGGTTTTCCAGTCGCGCTTGACGACGATCTTGTTCTCTTTGACCTTTGCCAGCCCGCGTTGGTCCTGAATGAAGGTGACCAACCCCTCGGGCGAGGCGAATTTGTCGTTGTGGAACTGGATCGTGACGCCCTTGGGCCCGCCATCCAGCTTGGCAATACCGGCGCGTTTGCACATCGCCTTGATCCGCACGACCAGCATCAGCGTGTTCACCTCTTTCGGCAGCTTGCCGAAACGGTCGATCAGCTCGGCGGCAAAGCCTTCCAGCTCGACCTTGGTGGTCAGTTCGGACAGGCGACGGTAGAGCCCAAGGCGCACATCCAGATCAGGGACGTAATCCTCGGGGATCAGCACCGGCACGCCCAGATTGATCTGCGGTGCCCACTGCCCATCGTCGTCGATCACGCCTTCCAGCTCGCCCGACTTGATCTTGGCAATCGCGTCTTCCAGCATGGATTGATAAAGCTCGAACCCCACGTCGCGCATCTGGCCGGATTGTTCCTCGCCCAGCAGGTTGCCCGCACCCCGAATATCCAGATCCTGCGACGCCAGCGTAAAGCCTGCCCCAAGCGTGTCGAGGCTGCCCAACACCCGCAAACGCTTCTCTGCGGTGGCCGTCAGCTTGGCACGGGGTTTGGTTGTCAGATAGGCATAGGCGCGGGTTTTTGATCGGCCCACCCTACCCCTGATCTGGTAGAGCTGTGCCAGACCAAACATATCGGCACGGTGCACGATCATCGTGTTAGCGGTCGGGATATCCAGACCGGATTCCACAATCGTCGTGGCCAGCAGGATGTCATATTTCCCGTCGTAAAAGGCGTTCATCCGGTCGTCGAGCTCTCCGGCGGCCATCTGCCCATGGGCAACAAGATAGGTCAGCTCGGGCAGTTGCTCTTTCAGGAACGCTTCGATTTCGGGCAGATCGGTGATGCGGGGCACCACATAGAAGGACTGCCCGCCGCGATAATGTTCGCGCAACAGCGCCTCGCGCAGGGTGACGGCATCAAATTCGCTGACATAGGTGCGGATCGCCAGACGGTCGACAGGGGGCGTGCCGATGATCGACAGGTCGCGCACGCCGGTTAGGCTAAGCTGCAGGGTGCGCGGGATCGGCGTGGCGGTCAGGGTCAGCACGTGAATATCCGTGCGCATCGCCTTCAGACGTTCTTTGTGACCCACGCCAAAGTGTTGTTCTTCATCAATAATCAGCAGGCCGAGGTTCTTGAACTTGACCGTCTTTGCCAGCAGCGCATGGGTGCCGACCACCACATCGACGGTGCCGCGATTGATGCCGTCGCGGGTGGCTGTGGCCTCTTTCGCGGTGACAAAACGCGACAGTTGACGCACTTCAAGCGGGAAGCCACGGAAGCGTTCGGCGAAGGATTTATAGTGTTGACGTGCCAGCAGGGTTGTTGGCGCAACAATCGCCACCTGCAGCCCTGACATCGCCGCGACAAAGGCGGCGCGCATGGCGACCTCTGTCTTGCCAAAGCCCACGTCGCCGCAGATCAGCCGGTCCATCGGGTTGCCGCTGGTCAGATCGTCCAGCACATCCGAGATGGCATTCAACTGGTCGTCGGTCTCGGTATAGGGGAAGCGCGCGGAAAACGCGTCCCACATGCCGGGGGGCGGATCCATGACAGGCGCTTTGCGCAGCGCACGTTCGGCGGCGATGCGGATCAGCTTGTCCGCCATCTCGCGAATGCGTTCCTTGAGCTTGGCTTTCTTGGACTGCCACGCGCCACCGCCCAGTTTGTCAAGCAGCCCCTCGTCATGGCCATAGCGTGACAGCAGTTCAATATTCTCGACCGGCAGATAGAGCTTCGAGCTTTCGGCGTATTCCAGCAGCAGACATTCATGGGCGGCACCGGCGGCGGTCACCACCTCCATCCCCAGATAGCGGCCGACACCGTGATCCACATGCACGACCAGATCGCCGGGGCTCAGCGATTGTGTCTCGGTCAGGAAATTCTCGGCCCGCCGTTTACGTTTCGGCGCGCGGATCAAGCGGTCGCCAAGGATGTCTTGTTCAGAGATGACAGTCAGTTTCGAGGCGCTGCTGCCGCCTTCCCAAGGGGCTTCGAACCCGTGTTCCAACGCCCAAACCGCCAGATGCAGCCCGCGTTTGCCGATGCGGGTGCCGTTCTTGATGGCGATGGTCTCGCCCATGCCTTCGTCTTCGATCAGGCCGGTCAACCGTTCGCGCGCACCGTCGGAATAGCTGGCGATGACCACCGGACCTTCTTGAAGTTTTGCTTTAATATGCGCCGCCAAAGCACCGAAAAGGCTGACGGTTTCCTGTTGACGTTCGGGCGCGAAGTTGCGCCCCAAGCGTCCACCCGCATCCAGCACATTCGGACCCGTCGGCTGTGGGAGCGGTTTGAAACTGATCACGCGTTTGCCGATCAGCGCGGTTTCCCACGCGGTGTCGGTCAGGTACAGTCCTTCGGGCGGTGCGGGCTTATAGACGCTGTCCATCTTCGACCGGTTCGCCATCGCCAGCCTGCGGGTTTCGTATTGATCTGCGATACTCTCCCACCGCGACAGACGTTGCGCGGTCAGTTGGTCGTCCAGCGTGATCGTCGCCCGCGGCACATAGTCGAACAAGGTCTCGAGCGTTTCGTGAAAGAACGACATCCAGTGTTCCGCGCCCTGATGCTTGCGCCCTGCGCTGATCGCTTCATACAGCGGATCATCGGTCCCCGCGGCCCCGAATTCGATCCGGTAGTTCTGGCGGAAACGGGTGATAGCGCTTTCATCAAGGATGACTTCGCTGACGGGGGCAAGCTCCACGAGCTCCAGCTTTTCTGTGGTGCGCTGCGTCACCGGATCAAAGCGGCGCGCCCCGTCCAGCGTATCGCCAAAGAGGTCCAGCCGCACAGGGCCAAGATCACCGGGTGGGAAAATGTCGATGATGCCGCCGCGGATCGCGTAGTCGCCCGGCTCGGTCACCGTCGGGCTCTGGACAAAGCCCATGCGGACAAGGAACCCGCGCAAGGCTGCCTCGTCTATCCGGTCGCCCACGCGGGCCGAAAACGCGGCATCGCGCAGCACATCGCGCGCAGGCACCCGCTGGGTCGCGGCGTTCAGCGTGGTCAGCAGGATAAAACGGTCCGGCATTCCATGCACCAGTCCCGCCAGCGTCGCCATCCGCTGCGCCGAGATATCGGCATTGGGCGACACGCGGTCATAGGGCAGGCAATCCCATCCGGGGAAGACGACCACAGGCACATCCGGCGCGAAAAAGCGCAGCGCCGCCTGCATTGCCGCCATGCGTTTGTCATCACGGGCAATATGCAACACCGGTGTGCCGTTTTTGCCCAGTTCGTTCAGCACCGCCTGTGCGTCAAAACCTTCGGGGACGCCGGACAGCGTGATTTGGGATTTCTCTGACATCAGCAGCTACCTGTATCCGATCGCGGTTTTTTCAACCGCCAAACGGACCTGTATAAAGGTTTTGGTACATGCCCCACATCGATGTGATGAAAATCGAAATCATCCCGATGATCTGGGTATAAAGACGGTGACGGTTCAGCCGTTTGATCAGGCGGTCGCCGGTGCCGGAATCCTCGCGGATCTGCTGCGCGGTCGACACGCTCAGCACCCCTACCAGACACAGCGGAAAGGCCAGCAAGAGCACGGCTTGGGCGAATTCGAAACGGTAGAAAACCGCCAGCGTAAAGAGCATCGTCATGAAAAAGCAGGTGAACCCCAAAATCCAGATGCCGGACACTTGGGTGATATATAGAATACGGTTCACGTTGATGCGTGCCATATCCTCCAGGTCGACCAGCGCCTGTTCACCGTTGCGCCGCGCGCGCAGCACCATATCAAAGGGCACGCCCAAGACCCAATGGCTGGCAGAAGACCAGATCACCGCAACGGCGATCCAGTACCACAGGTTGGAAAACGACCGCATGTCGATGACTTCGAAAATTGTCTGATAGAGGGTCAAGGTGCGCTCATCTTTGAAGTGAAATCATTGTGTTCAGACGTGCTGCCCTACAATCGTCTGCCTGTCATAGCGGCGCGTTCGCGAAATTCCTAGCCTTGAGCCGTGCAAAAATACGTGGCAAGCCTTGCCCGATAGCATCTGAGGTATTTTTGCATGAGACCCCAACAAGCCCCCTTTCCCGCCACCCGCCTGCGCCGCACCCGTCAATCCGAGGGCGTCCGCGCATTGGTCCGTGAAAATGCGCTGTCTTTGGGGGATCTGATCTGGCCGGTGTTCGTGCGCAGCGGTGAGGGCGCGGAAGAGCCCGTCCCCTCCATGCCCGGCGTCTATCGGCGCAGCGTTGACAAGCTGGTCGATGCCGCGCGCGAGGCTTCTGATCTGGGGATCGGGGCGATGTGTATCTTTCCTTACACCGGTATCGAGGACCGGACAGAGGATTGCGCCGGTGCCTGGGATCCTGAAAACAACGCAAACCGCGCCCTTCGCGCGATCCGCGAGGCGGTGCCCGATATGGTCCTCATGACCGATGTCGCGCTGGATACCTATAATATCAACGGCCATGACGGCTTTGTAGAAGACGGGATCATTGTGAACGATCGTACGGTCGAAGCATTGGTCAAGATGGCGCTGGCGCAGGCCGACGCGGGGGCCGATATCATCGGGCCGTCCGATATGATGGACGGGCGCATCGCCGCGATCCGCGCAGGTCTTGAAGGGGCAAGCCATTCGGATGTGATGATCATGAGCTATGCGGCGAAATACGCCTCGGCCTTCTATGGCCCGTTTCGCGATGCTGTCGGGGCCTCGGGGGCGCTGACCGGCGACAAGAAGACCTATCAGATGGATTACGCCAACAGCAACGAGGCCATCCGCCTGATCGAGCGTGATCTGCGTGAAGGGGCCGATATGGTCATGGTCAAACCCGGCATGCCATATCTTGATATCTGCCACCGCGTGAAATCCAGCTTCGGGGCGCCGACCTTTGCCTATCAGGTGTCGGGTGAATACAGCATGGTGAAAGCCGCCGCCCAGAATG
Source organism: Sulfitobacter sp. SBS6 (assembly GCF_048285585.1). Taxonomy (NCBI): domain Bacteria; kingdom Pseudomonadati; phylum Pseudomonadota; class Alphaproteobacteria; order Rhodobacterales; family Roseobacteraceae; genus Sulfitobacter; species Sulfitobacter sp. SBS6. Next base: position 227,918 of record NZ_JBLWBA010000005.1, read on the forward strand.
GCTGGATCGACGAAGACCGCGTGATGATGGAAAGCCTGATGGGGTTCAAACGTGCGGGCTGCGACGGGGTCTTGACCTATTTTGCCCCCGCCGTGGCGCGGTTGATGAACGGATAACGCGGCTTCGATGCGCAAATAACACGCCACTTGTGGCAGATCACCGCCGATTCAAGCCCTAAATTCGTGACACCCGCGGGTTTTGAGCATAAGATCGCGCAGAAACCGGATGAACCGGCACAGGCAATTACAGGCAGAAGACTATGACAAACAACACTTTCTCGCGCCGGGCTTTCGCTTTGGGTGCGATTGCAAGCGCGGGTGCCGTTGCGGCATGTGGCAACGGTGTCGGCAGCCGTGGCAGCGGGATGATTGACGCCCGCGTCGATGCGACGCTCAACGCGATGTACCGCAGCTTCCCCAACACGCGGCAACTGGCGGAAAAATCCAACGGTATGCTGATCATGCCGCTGGTGACCGAGGCCGGCCTTGGCTTTGGCGGTGCCTATGGCCGTGGTGCGCTGCGGGTGAATAACGTGACTGTCGACTATTACTCGGTCACCAAGGCGACGGGCGGCTTGCAAATCGGGGCGCAGCAATACGCGCATGTGCTGTTCTTCATGACTGAAGCCGCGCTCAGCGATTTCCGCCGCTCCCCCGGTTGGGCTGCGGGTGCCGATCTGGAATATGTCATCTCGGATCGTGGTGAAAGCGTCGAAGCGGATACCACAACCGTGCTTGCCCCCGTGCTGGCCGCCGTCTTTGGCCGCGCCGGTCTGCGTATCGGTGCCACACTGGAAGGCACGAAATATTCGCGCATCATTCCCTAAGCAAAACGCCCGATCCGCAGCATCGCGGATCGGGCAGCTTTGGGCTTAACCCAAGGCATTCAGACGTTTGAACAGCGCCGACGTATCCCAACGTCCGCCCCCCATTTTCTGCACATCCTTATAGAATTGATCGACCAGCGCCGTGACAGGCAGGCTCGCGTCAATCTCGTTACCGGTGTCCAGACAAATCCCCAGATCCTTACGCATCCAGTCCACGGCAAAGCCGTGGTCGAATTTATCGTCCAGCATTGTCTCGTAGCGGTTGGCCATCTGCCAGCTGCCTGCGGCACCCTGGCTGATCACCTCGACCACATCGCGCCCGTCCAATCCGGCCTTCTGGGCGAAATGCAGCGCCTCGCTCAGGCCCTGCACCAGACCGGCAATGGCAATCTGGTTGCACATCTTGGTCATCTGGCCGGCACCACTGTCGCCAAGCCGACGGCAGATCTTGGCGTAAACCTCCATCACGGGCAGCGCACGATCAAAGGCACCGGAATCGCCACCGCACATGATGGACAGCTGGCCATTCTCCGCCCCCGCCTGCCCGCCGGAAATCGGCGCATCGACAAAGCTGATCTGGCGCGCATCCGCCGCCGCGTGCAATTCGCGCGTCACCGCGGCCGAAACCGTGGTGTGATCGACAAAAATCGTGCCCTCGCCCATGCCGGCAAAAGCGCCGTCGTCGCCAACGCAGACGGAGCGCAGATCGTCATCATTGCCGACGCAGGAAAAAACGATCTCTGCCCCTTTTGAGGCGGCTTTGGGCGTCTCTGCCATCTTGCCACCGTGGGTTTCTGCCCAAGCGCGCGCCTTCTCTGTGGTGCGGTTGTACACGGTCACGTCATGCCCCGCTTTTTGCAGATGCGCGGCCATTGGCGCACCCATCACGCCCAATCCCAAAAATGCGAGCTTTGCCATCGTCTTTTCCTTGTCATTCAGTTGCGCTATTGCCTGAGAGGAACCTATCACCCTGCGCGCATTGGTCAATCGCGCGTAGATATACCCAGGAGCGTGACATGGCAGTGGTTTTTCGGTGGCTGATGCGAATTGCAACGCTCTTGGTGGTGCTGGCGGTAATTGGTGTCGGCGGTGCCTATTGGCTGGCCTCGCGGTCGCTGCCTGACTACGACGATACGGTCCGCGTGCCCAACCTCGGGGCCGAGGTGGAGATCGTGCGCGACAACGCCAATGTGCCGCATATCTTCGGGGAAAGCGACCAAGATGTGTTCTACGGGCTGGGCTTTGCCCATGCGCAGGACCGTCTGTGGCAGATGATCACCATGCGCCGCACGGTCCAAGGCCGCTTGTCCGAGGTTTTCGGCACCACCACCGTCCGTATCGACCGCCTGCTGCGTCGCTTTGATCTTTATACCTTGTCGGTGCAATCGCTTCAGGCGCTCGACCCCAAGACCCGCGCAGCGCTGGATGCCTATGCCGCTGGGGTGAATGCCCGGTTGGATCAGATCAACACCGAAGCCCTGGGTCGCGGTGCCCCCGAAATGCTGCTGTTTGACGCCCCCGTCGCGCCCTGGCGCGCAGCGGATTCCGTCGCGCTGGTCAAATTGATGGCCTTGCAGCTGTCGGGGCATCTGGATGCCGAGGTCAAACGCGCCCGCACCTCGCTGGCGCTGCCCGACCAAAAGCGCCTGTCCGATATCCTGCCTGACGCCCCCGGCAGTGGCATCGCCGCCCTGCCCGAATATGCGCAGCTGGCCCCCGGCCTGCCGCAGTTCGCTGCCAATATCCCGCTTGATCCCTCGCCGCTGTCGCCGTTCAAATCCTTTGATCTGGCGGGTGCCTCTAACGCCTGGGCTGCCGCACGGGATCGCTCTGCCTCGGGCGGGACGCTGATCGCCAATGACCCGCATCTGGGCTTCACCGCGCCGACCATCTGGTACCTCGCGCGGCTCGAGTTGCAGTCGGGCGGTGTCATCGGCGGCACGATCCCCGGTATCCCCGTGGTGCTGACAGGGCGCAGCAGCGCGCTTGGCTGGGGGATCACCTCATCCTATGCCGACGATCAGGACGTCTATATCGAAGAGCTGAACCCCGACAACAGCGAGGAATACCGCACCCCCGACGGGTTCAAGAAATTCGCCAAACGCGCGTCGATCATCACGGTCAAGGATGCCGATCCGATCACGCTGACCCTGCGCTGGACCGACAATGGGCCGGTGCTTCCCGGCAGCCACTATAACCTTGCTGCGATCACCCCGCCCGGTCATGTCGCCGCGCTGAACTGGACCGCGCTTGACCCCGCCGATACCTCGATCGCCGCGGCCATGCAGCTGATGGAGGCCAAGACCGTCGAGGAAGGGATCACCGCGGGCGAGGCCTATATCGCGCCGTCGCAAAACCTGACGCTGGTGGATGTGAATACCATCGCGATGAAAACCATCGGCGCGCTGCCCGCCCGTGACGCCGCGCATCAAAGCCAGGGGCGCATGCCCACACCGGGCTGGATCGCCGCGAACCGCTGGCAGGGCCGCCTGCCCTATAGCGCAAACCCCGAATTCCTGTCGCCCCGTGGCGGGATCATCGGCAATACCAACAACAAGACGGTGGACCGCCCCTTCCCCAACCACGTGTCCTTCCTCTGGGGCGATACGCAACGCATCCAGCGGTGGCGCAATCTGATGCAGCGCCGTCAGGTGCACACGCGCGACAGCTTTATCGAAGCGCAGCTGGATACGGTCAGCTTCACCGCGCGCTCCCTGCTACCGCTGATCGGGGCCGAGCTTTGGTTCACCGGCGAAACCGCGCCCGAAGGCACGCCCGAACGACAACGCCAACGGGCGCTGACCCTGCTTGCCGGCTGGTCGGGCGAGATGAACGAACATCTGCCCGAACCGTTGATCTATGCCGCCTGGCTGCGCGCCTTGCAGCAACGGCTGATCCAGGACGAGCTTGGGGCCCTGGCGGAGGAATTCGATCATGTCGATCCGCTGTTCATCGAACGTGTTTTCCGCGATGTGGACGGTGCGGCCGCATGGTGCGACGTGCTGCAATCCGCCCCGAAAGAGACCTGCCCCGACATGGCCCGCATGGCGCTGGACGATGCGCTGATCTGGATCAACGAGACATGGGGCAGCCAGCTGGAATCCCTGCGGTGGGGCGACGCACACCAAGCCACCCACGACCACCAGACCTTGGGAGAAGTCCCCGTGTTGCGCTACTTCATGAACATCCGCCAATCGACCTCGGGCGGTGACAACACCCTGCTGCGCGGCCGCACCCGCGGCACGGGGCCGGACCCTTTCGCCAATGTCCACGGCGCAGGCTTCCGCGGGGTTTATGACTTCGCCGATCCGGATTCATCGGTGTTCATCACATCAACGGGCCAATCGGGCCACTTCCTGTCGCATCACTACGACGATCTGGCACAGCTCTGGCGGCGCGGTGAATACATTCCCATGTCGCTAGACGAAGAGCTCGCCCGCGCTGCCCCCGTCGGCATCACCAAGCTGATACCGGAGGCAGAATGAACCGCGTGATCCTTTTCAACAAACCTTTTGGCGTCTTGTCCCAATTCACCGACAAGGGCACCGAGGGCTCGCCGCGTCCGACCCTGTCGGCCTATATCGATGAAAAAGGCTTCTACCCCGCCGGACGGCTGGACCGCGACAGCGAAGGGCTGATGGTGCTGACCGATAGTGGCCCGCTGCAAGCCCGTATCTCGCATCCGAAATATAAACTGGCCAAAACCTATTGGGTGCAGGTCGAAGGCACGCCGGATGAACAAGCCCTCGCCGCTTTGCGCAGCGGTGTCACGCTCAAAGACGGCAAGACCGCCCCCGCCAAGGCGCGGCTGATGGACCCGCCCGACCCTCTGTGGGACCGCGACCCGCCGGTGCGGTTTCGCAAATCCGTCCCTGATGCCTGGCTCGAGATCACGATCACCGAAGGTCGTAACCGTCAGGTGCGGCGCATGACGGCCCATATCGGCCTGCCGACACTCCGCCTGATCCGCGCGCGCGTCGGAGACTGGGAACTGCAAAAGCTCCAACCCGGCGCATGGCGCTTCTCGTCCGAGCTTGGCCGCTAATTCCAAATGGCCCAAAATCCCGGGGGGCGGCCAAAGGCCGGGGGGCTGGCCCCCCTCTTCTCTGACCCCTGAACCGTCAGGAAAACACCCGCGTGCCCCAGACCCCCAAGGTGGCAGAGGTCCCGGTCAACACCACCCCCCAAGAGAAATCCGTCGCCACCATCTGCGGTGTCCAGTCTTTCAACGTCGCGAGGTTGGTGAACTCATAGGTGCCATAGCCCAAGGCCCCGATCAGCGCCGCATTGCCAAAGACCCACAGCAAGGATTTATCCTGTGCCACCGCGGGCCAGCTGACGAAATACAGCAGCACAGCGATATAGAAGGCATAGAAGACAAAGGCGGGCAGCAGCCGGAACTGGTCTAGCAGCAAGGGGCCGATATCACGGCTGAAAACCGGTTTGATCAGATAGCTCAGGCCCAGAAAGTCGAGCCCCAGAAAGATCGCGAATGTCAGCACATAGAGAATAATCAAAGTCATCGGGGGCTCCTGAAAAATCAACGCTCCCCAATCATATGCAGCAGCGCCCGGAAAATGCGACTTTTCCGGGCGTTTTTTATCTTATTTTAAATGGTCCCGAGGCCCGCCGGCCTTACAGCCGCTGGTATTGCGCTTCTTGCTGTGCCGACCAACGCACGATCAAGTTAAACCCGTCTTCGGTTTGGGTTTCCTCGATCACGACGTCCTGTTCGAACAGCCAGGCGCGTTTCTTGCCGTCGGCAAAGGCCAGCGTCAGCTCGGCTTCACGCACCGCACCTTGCAGCGCTTCGGCGATGACCGCTTGCAACGCGTCCAACCCCTCACCCGTGATGGCAGAGATGGCAAGAACACTGTCGTCGCGCTGCGCACGGGCACGTACGGCGGCGGCACGGTCGTTATCCAACTGGTCGAGTTTGTTCCAGACCTCGAAGCTGCGCGTATCCTTGGGCACGCCCAAGGACGTCAGGATATCGCGCACATTGCGTGCCTGACTTTCCGTCTCTGCATGAGAGATATCGCGCACGTGGCAGATGATATCGGCGGCCAGAACCTCTTCTAGCGTCGCGCGGAAAGCGGCGACCAGTTCCGTCGGCAGGTCAGAGATGAAGCCGACGGTGTCGCTTAAAATGATCTCTGGCCCGTCGGGCAGCACAAGGCTGCGCATGGTCGGGTCCAGCGTGGCGAAAAGCATGTCTTTCGCCATCACATCGGCACCGGTCATCCGGTTGAACAACGTCGATTTGCCTGCGTTGGTATAGCCCACCAGCGCCACGATGGGGAACGGTACCTTGGCACGCGCGGCGCGGTGCAAGGCGCGAGTCTTGACGACCTTGTCCAGCTGCCGGCGCAAGCGCACCAGTTGTTCGTCGATGGCGCGGCGGTCCGATTCAATCTGGGTTTCGCCGGGGCCCCCGACAAAGCCCAATCCACCCCTTTGACGTTCAAGGTGAGTCCAGGCGCGGACCAGACGCGTGCGCTGATAGTTCAGCGCAGCCATTTCGACCTGCAGCACCCCTTCGCGGGTGGCGGCGCGGTCGCTGAAAATCTCGAGGATCAGACCGGTACGGTCAAGCAGTTTGACGCCCCATGCTTTTTCAAGGTTGCGCTGCTGGACCGGCGTCACTGGTCCATCGACCAGCACCAGTTCAACCTCGGCCTCTTCAAAGACAAGCCGAAGCTCCTCGATCTTGCCAGAGCCGAACAGCATGCCCGCGCTGACGGTGCGCAGGGGCACGATGTTGGCCCCTTCCACGTCCAGATGCGGCAGGGCACGGGCCAAGGCAACGGCTTCCGCCAAGGCGGGCTCCGCGATGCGGCGGTCATTGTCTGACTTGATGTCAGGGTGAATCACCCAAGCCCGGGTACGCTTCGGGCCTGCGGTGTCATCAATTTGAAACGGAGGACGGCTCAATTAGCGTCTTCACCCTCGTATAGCGAGATCGGCGTGCTTGGCATGATCGTGGAAATCGCATGTTTGTACACAAGCTGCGATTGGCCATCACGGCGCAGAAGAACACAGAAATTGTCAAACCATGTGATGACGCCTTGCAGCTTCACACCGTTGATCAGGAAAATCGTTACCGGCACCTTTGTCTTGCGCACATGGTTCAGGAATGCGTCTTGCAGGTTTTGTCGGTCAGCCGCCATTGTTGGTCTCGCTCTTATTCTTGCTGTTGTTCTTGCTGGCAACCGCGGATCGGTTTACCCCTTCGGAAGACTATGAAGACCCGCGCACAGAGTTTCCACCCCAAAATGTCAGAACTGTTGCGCGCAAAGCCACATCCCGTGTCACGCGCGCCACAGATCAGGGGTGAGCAGCGCAATAATCGCCAAAGTTTCCAGCCGCCCCAGCACCATTGCCGCACATAGGATCATCTTGGCCCCGTCGCCCAGCTGGATCAACGCGATGGGGGCATCGGCGGCAAATTCCATCAACGGGCCGGTTGTCGCCAGTGTGGCCACCGACATCACCAGCGCATCGGCAAAGGGCGCGCCGACGAAGGTCAGCAGCAGGGTCACCCCCGCAAGCGACAGCGCGAAAAGCATAAAGAATATCCAGGCGATGAACGCCCCGTTGCTTTGCAGCCGCCGCCCCGCTTGACCGGCGCCCGAGACAGAGTGCGGATGGACCAGCCGTTCCATCTCGCGGACGCCGTTGCGATACAATGCAAAGACCCGCAGCAGCTTGACCCCGCCCGCCGTGGTCGCCACCCCGCCGCCGATCAGCGCCAGCCCCATGAGGATCAGCCCCGGAGTCTCGAGCCCCGACCAGCTTTGGGCTTCGGCCCAGGACGCGCTGACAAATCCGGTGGTCGTGAGAAAGGAGGTGACCGTGAACATGGCGCCCCAGAAGGCGCTGCCGGTCTCAAGTGCTTCGGCGCTTGCATCCACATCGAAAGCGCCAAGAAAATGGCGCACGAACAGCACCACAGGCACGCCGAGGATCAGCGCCAGCCCCATGCGGAATTCCGGATCGGTAAAAAGCCCCCCTTGCGTCGCCGTCACCGTGTCTTTGGAAAAGGTCAGCCGCGACAGCGCGAACAGCATGAACAGCATCATCATCGCCTCGGCCCCAAAGCCGACACCGGTGTCATGCGTCCCCCCAAGTGGCGAGATGCCCGAGGTCGCCAGCACCGACATCGCATGGCACAGCGCGACCAGCGATCGATCTCCGTTGGCCAGCAGCAGCAGCCACAGCATCAGCGTCAGCGCCAGATAGGTGGGCGTCAGCGCCGCCGCGGACCTGAGCAACCGTTGGCGCGGGTCGATCTGGCCCATATTGCTGCGGCGTTCGTCCGGGTTGCCGGGTTCGGCCTGCGAGGTCACCTCGAATCCGCCAAGGTGCAAGGGGGCCAGAATGGCCGAGGCCGCGATCCACATCAGCAGGCCGCCCATCCAGGCGACCTGCGCGCGCCACAGATGCAGCGTGTCACTGATCCGCCCGGGATCATCGAACAGCGTCGCGCCGGTCGTGGTGATCGCGCTGACCATATCGAAATAGGCGTGCAGGAACCGCGTGGTTGGCAGGGCCTCGAGAAACGGGATCGCCAGCAGCGCGGGCAAAAAGACAAAGCTGGAAAACAGCGACATCAACGGCCCCAAGGCCCCGTGCCGCGCGCGCCGTCCGGCATGGGCGACCGCAATCAGGGTAAAGATAATCACCCCCAGCAGCCCCGAATAGAAAAACGCCCGCGATGCCAGATGGTCTTGGGTGGTCAGCGCAAAGATCGCCGGGAAGATCGTCGAGGCGCTGAACACACCGAAAATCAGCAAGAACAGCGGCAGTTCAAGGATCTCGCGGCGGATATAGGATTTGCGTCTCACGTGCGGCGCTCCGGTAATTTGGACGCAGGCACCATCAGAAAAAGTCGATGGAGACCTGCATCAGCTGTTCGACCTGCGGCACGTCTTTGGCCAGACAGAACACAGCGATGACGTCACCTTCTTCGATGCGTGTGGTGCCAAGGGGGCGCATGACCTCGTCGCCCTTGCGGACCATGCCCATCAATGCCCCTTCTGGGAAATCAATGTCGGACACGCGTTTGCCCGCAATCGGAGAGGTCGATAGCACCTCGGCCTCGATCACCTCTGCCTCTGCGTCGCCGATGGAATAGACCGACCGCACCCGCCCGTGACGGATGTGCCGCAGGATAGAGCTGACGGTGGTGGAACGCGGGTTGATATAGGCGTCGATGCCCAAAGGCTCCATCAGCGGGACCAGCGTGGGGTCATTGATCAGCGCGATGACATAGGGGCAACCTTCGGATTTGGCGCGCACGCAGGCCAGCATATTGGTCTTGTCATCATCGGTAATCGCCATCATCGCATCGGCGCGGCCAATCCCCGCTTCGGCCAGCAGGGATGCGTCCAGCCCGTCACCGTTAAGCACGATCGTCCGCTCCAACGCCTCGGCGGCGCGTTCCGCGATGCGGCGGTTCTTCTCGATCATCTTGGTGCGCACCCGCTTGCCGCGCGCCTCGAGGTTCTGGGCCACGGCCAGCCCGACATTCCCCCCGCCCACAAGCACGACGCGTTCAAGCTTGCTGGTGGTCTTGCCAAAAATCTCGAGCGTGCGGGGGATGTCATCGCGGTGGCAAAAGACATAGCAGGCGTCACCGACAAACAGCTGGTCCTTGGATTCCGGCGCAAACAGCGTCCCATCACGGCGCACCCCGACGACAACGGCGCGGAGCGTCGAGAACAGATCGGTCAGCTGTCGCAGCGGCGTGTTCACGACCGGGCAGTCTTCGTCGATCTGGATGCCGATCAGATGGGCCATCCCGTCCATGAAGGTCTCTGTATCGAAGGCCGCGGGGGCCGAAAGCCGCTGCAACGCCGCATTCGCCACCTCTTTCTCAGGCGAGATTACAACGTCGATCGGCATGTGATCGCGACGATAAAGATCGGAATAGATTGCCGTCAGATAGGATTGGCTGCGCAGTCGCGCGATCTTGCGGTTGATGCCAAAGACCGAATGGGCCACCTGACAGGTGACCATGTTCACCTCGTCCGAATGGGTGGCGGCAATGATCATTTCGGCATCGCGGGCACCGGCGCGGTCCAGCACGTCGGGGTAGCTTGCAAAGCCTGCGATCCCTTGCACATCCAGCGTATCGGTGGCGCGGCGCACCAGATCGGCGTTGCTGTCAACGATTGTGACGTCGTTGCGTTCGCCCGAAAGATGGCGGGCAATCTGCCACCCGACCTGCCCTGCGCCGCAAATGATCACTTTCATAAATGGGGTTCCTTTGGCGTGAAGCCTTGCCTTGCGTCACCAGCTGGGGCGTGCCCGCGTGACCCGTGATATGCCAGTGATTTGAATGACAGATGGCTATGCAAGGGTCAATTCAAATGTCAGACTTGCTTCCATAGCAAGACGGGGGGCGCATATGCGGAAAACGGCTTTGATCATCTGGGGGGGCGTGGCACTGGCGGCCTGCGCACCGTTGAACACCTACTACAAGCCCGGCGCCACTGTCGCGATGGTCGAACGGCAGACCACGCAATGTCAGGTCGATGCCTTGGCGCAGGTGCCTGTGGCGCTTCAAACCGTGCGCACCCCGCCCCGTTTCATCCCGCCGCGCCGCGTCTGCCGGTCCGATGGCCGTTGCACTTCCCGCGCGGGGTATTTCGAGCCTGGACAGACCTATACGGTCGATCCCAGTGCCGATCTGCGCAAAAGGGTTGAAACGCAATGTATGGCCGATGCGGGCTTTGCGCCGGTGTCGATCCCGCAATGCCCCGCCGGCATCGCCAAGGCCGCGCCGCAAGGGCGCACGACCGCTCTGCCCGCGCTGACCGAAAACGCCTGCGTGATCCGCAATGACGATGGCAGTTTCCAGATCGTGACGCGGGGGTAGCGAACGCGGTCAGCTATCGGCTGCCCCGTCATCATCCACATGCGCCACCCGCGTGCCCGACTTGGCCGAGGTCACCACCCCGAGACTTTTGAGCTTCCGGTGCAGCGCCGACCGTTCCATGCCGACGAAATTCGCGGTGCGGCTGATGTTGCCGCCGAACCGGTTGATCTGGGTTAGCAGGTATTCGCGTTCAAACGCCTCGCGGGCCTCGCGCAGGGGCAAGGTCGCCAAGGCACCGGACAGCACCACGCGGCCCTCTTCGTCGGTGGTTTCTTCCTCGCCCGGCAGCTCGCGCGCTTCGATCGGGCCGGTACCGTCGCCAAGGATCAGCACACGTTCCACAAGGTTCTTGAGCTGACGCACGTTGCCCGGCCAGACCATCGTCTGCAGCAACGCCTCTGCATCGCCCGAGAATTCGCGCAGCGGCAACCCCTGCGAGGCGTTGAAGTCCGCGATAAAGTGGCGCGCCAAGACGGGGATATCCTCGCGGCGGTCCTCTAGCGACGGAACAGAGATCGGCACGACGTTGAGCCGGTGAAACAGTTCCTGCCGGAAGGTGTCCGCTTTAATCGCGGCGTCCAAGTCTTTGTTTGTGCTGGATATAACGCGCAGATCGACACGCACCTTGTCGTTGCCGCCGACGCGGGTGAATTGCTGGTCCACCAGTACACGCAGGATTTTCGATTGTGTCCCCAGCGGCAGATCGGCCACCTCGTCAAAGAAGATCACCCCGCCATGCGCCTGTTCCAGCAGGCCCGGCTCTACCCCACGGTCAGGGGTTTCGCGGCCAAACAACACTTCTTCCATGCGGTCTGGCGCCACACTGGCGCAGTTGACCGTTACGAAGGGGGCGGAGGCACGGTTGGAATTGGCATGGATATAGCGCGCGGCGATCTCTTTGCCCGCCCCCGCAGGGCCGCGCAGCATCACCCGACCGTTCGATTTCGTGACCTTGTCAAGCTGCCCCATCAGCGTTTTGAAGGCGGTCGAACTGCCGATCATATCGGTGCTGGCGACCTCGCGCCGTTTGAGGCTGTGGTTCTCGCGACGCAGGCGCGAGGTTTCCATCGCGCGGCGGATCACCACCATCAACTGGTCGATATTGAAGGGTTTTTCGATGAAGTCATAGGCACCCTGCTTGATCGCCGCGACCGCGATTTCGATGTTCCCATGCCCCGAGATGATGACGACAGGCACATCCGGATTGTCCCGCTTTACCGTTTTCAGAATGTCGATCCCGTCCATCCGGCTGTCTTTCAACCAGATATCAAGGATCATCAGCGCCGGCGGCTCCGCGTTGATGGCCGAGATCGCCTCGTCCGAATTGCCGGCCAACCGCGTGACAAAGCCCTCGTCTTCCAGAATGTCCGAAATCAACTCGCGGATGTCGCGTTCGTCGTCAACGATCAGGATGTCACTCATTATGGGTCTCCAGTTCTGGGGTTCCGGTGGGGGCAGCAAGGGGTAGCGTGATAACCGCCATTGCGCCAAAATGTGTTTCGCCCGCGAAGACCGGCGCGTTTTCCAACGACAACGTCCCGCCGTGTTCTTCGATGATCTTTTTCACGATGGGCAGGCCAAGGCCAGTCCCTTCGGATCGGGTGGTGACATATGGCTCGAACAGTCGCGCGCGGTCTTCCGGCAATCCGATGCCGTTATCCGCTATGGTGATTTGTAGCGCCGTTTGGGTTGTGGTCAACTGGACCTCGATGCGCGGGTCTATGTCGGCCTCTGGGTCATTTTGCTTACGGCTTTCAATGGCTTCGCCCGCGTTCTTAATCAAATTTGTTAAGGCTTGCGACAGCATTGTCTGGTCCACCCGCGCCAGTATCTCTTGTGTCGGCAGATTGGCGCTGATGGTCACGTCGGGCTGGCCCGACTGCTGCAACAAGACCGCATCTTGCAGCACCTGAACGACATTCTGCACAGAGGTCTCAGGCTCTGGCATGCGGGCGAATTTGGAGAATTCATCGACGATACGCCGCAGGTCGCCGGTCTGGCGGATGATCACGCCGGTCATCTGGTCAAGGCTGGCGGCGTCGTCGGGCAGCTTGGGGCCGAACTTGCGTTTGATCCGCTCGGCGCTCAGCTGGATCGGGGTCAGCGGGTTCTTGATCTCGTGGGCAATGCGCCGCGCCACGTCGCCCCATGCGGCCATGCGCTGCGCGCTTACCAGATCGGTCACATCGTCAAAGGCCACAACATAGCCCTCTAGCCGCCCGTCTTCGCTGCGCCGTGTGGCGACGCGCACCAGCAGATTTTCCATCTGCCCCTGACGCGAGACCTTGATCTCGCCCTGCGCGACCTCGTTCTGCCCTTTGACGACCGAATTGAACAGCGGGCCGAACTCCGGCACCGCGACAGAGAGCGCCAGCGATTGCTGGTCCTCGCTCCAGTCCAGCAGGCGCGCGGCAGAGCGGTTGACGAAGGTCACCCGCCCTTCGGGGTCCAGCCCCACGACGCCTGAAGTAACGGAGCTAAGCACCGAATCGAACAGACGGCGACGGCGTTCGATCTGGCGGGTGTTATCCAGCAACGTCTCGCGCTGGCCTTTCAACTGTTTGGTCATCTGGTTGAAGTAGCGGCCAAGCATGGCGATCTCGTCATCGCCTTCTTCCTCGCGGACCTGAACCTCAAGATCACCGGCACCGACCTGCTGCGCCGCGCCGGTCAACCGGCCCACCGGCCCTGACAGACGTTCGGCAAACCACAGCCCCAGCCAGACCGCTGCGAGAATCAGGATCACCGCAAAGCCCACATAAAGCAGCCCGAATTCGAACAGCAGCTTGCCGCGCTCGTTTTCAAGCTGTTGGTACAGCCGCACCGTTTCCTTGGTATCGTCCAGCAGCGACAGGATTTTTCCGTCTACATCGCGGCTGACGTAAAGATAGCGGTCGACAAAGGCTTCCATCAGCACCAGCGCGCGGAATTCGTTGTTGTCCCAATCCTCGATCACCAGCGGCGCGCCGTCGAGCTCTTGTGCCTCGCGGATCTGTTCGGGTGTCGGTTCTTCGAAATCGAACAGATAGGACCGGTCGCCGCGCGCGCGGATCTGGCCAGTGCCGTCGATCATATAGGCCTCGCGCAAGCCGCGCTGGATCAGGCGTTGCCCGTCCGCCAAAAGCTGGGTGTCCGGCACATCAACGCCCTGCGTGCGCGCTTGATCAATCGCGCGGGCCAAGGCGATGGCATCTTCGCGCAGGTCATCGCTTTGCTCGTTTTCATAGGCTTCGGCGGCGGCCAGCGAATTGCCCACCACGGACCGTACCCGATCGGAAAACCAGCCCTCAAGCCCGACGTTGATCGTCAGCCCCGCGAAGATCGCAACACTCACCGTCGGGATCAGTGCCATCAGCGCGAACACCCCCGTCAGACGCAGGTGCAACCGCGAGCCCGCAGACTTCGCCCGCCGTGCCGCCACCAACCGCGCGACCTCGCTCAGCACAAGGGCGGCGACGAGCAGGATGTAGACCAGATCGATCAGCAGAATGATGCGCAGGCTGGGGGTGTTTCCGCCCTGTTCAAGCGGGCCGAGCACCAGATAGGTTACAAGCGCCAGCACCGGCCCCAGAACCACAAGCCCCAGGGTCGCCAGATTGCGCACGCGCCTGATCCGGCGCAGGCGCTCAAGCCGCATAAGATAATAGCTGCGTGACCGGGTAAGCACCCGCTATCCTCACCGATGATGTGATGCACCTATGCATCAACCGCCCATTTTTGTGGTCCTGATCCGGCTTTGAGGCTAGATGGCCACGGTTATGTGGCGCTTTTACATCATTTTTCGACCGCGTGTCACCTCAATATCGAGGTCCGTGATCTTTTTTCTCAGCGTATTGCGGTTGATTCCCAGAAGGTCTGCACATTTCGCCTGATTACCAGCGGTTGCGGCAAGGGCGATCTCGATCAACGGGGCTTCGATCTCGCGCAGGATACGGGCGTAGAGCCCGGGGGGCGGCAGCATGGATCCGTGCTGGTCAAAGTATCGCTGTAGGTGACGTTCGACCGACGCGCCAAGCTTTTCGGTATTGGCCTGCGCGCGCAGCGGTTCGGGGTCGGGTTGCGCGCCCAGTACATGCTCTGCCTCGGATTGGGTGATTTCGGGCGCGCGGCTGGTCAGCGCCAACTGCCGCATCGCGTGTTCCAACTGTCGCACGTTGCCGGGCCATTGATAGTTGGCAAAGACCTTCGCCGCCCCTTCGGACAGGGCGCGCGGCGCGGTATTGCCGGTTTCGGACCGTTCAAGGAAATGCGCGGCAAGCAAGGCAATATCATCCACGCGGTCGCGCAGCGCGGGGACATGCAGCGTCGCCCCCGAGAGACGATAATACAGATCGCGCCGCAGGGTCCCCGCCTTCATCGCGGCGGCCAGATCCGATTGGCTGGTGGCAAGGAACCGCGGCGCATGTTCGCCGGGCGTGTCCATCATGCGTGCGATACGGGCCTGAATCTCTTCCGAGAAATCGCCGATCTCGTCAATCAGCAGCGTCCCGCCGCGGACCCTCGCCAAGACACGTGTCGGGCCTTCAAGGTCTTGCAACTCGGCCGAGGTGACGGTGACAAAGGGCAGGTTCCGCCGGTCCGAAAAATCGTGGATCGCCTTGCCAATCAGCGATTTTCCTGTGCCGGATTCGCCCCAGATCAACACCGGCAGATCCGTGTTCATCACCCGCGCCACCACGCGGTAGAGCGCCTGCATCACCGGCGTGCGCCCCACCAGCGGCAGATCATCGCGGTCCCCATCGCTGTCAGAGCTGGTCTGCGCCGGACGGCGCGCCGGTCCGCTGCGCTCCAGCGCGCGGGCGGTGCGTTTCATCAGGTCAGGCAGGTCGAAAGGCTTGGGCAGGTAGTCATAGGCTTCCGCCTCTGCCGCCTTGATCGCGGTCATGATCGTGTTCTGCGCCGAGATCACGATCACGGGCAAACCGGGGCGGTCCTGCGCGATCTTGGGCAGCATCTCGAGCCCATTGCCGTCGGGCATCACCACATCCGAGATCACAACGTCGCCTTTGCCCTCGCCCACCCAACGCATCAGGGTGGTCAGGCTGGATGTCGCGTGCACCTTGCAGCCCGCGCGGGTCAGTGCCTGTGTCAGAACGGTGCGGATTGTGCGGTCGTCATCAGCGACCAGAACGGTGCCATCCATCGTTAATTCTCCTGATCGGAAGCGGTATTTTCAATTTGGGTCTTATCGGCCCGCGGCAGTGAGATGCGGAACACGGTCTTGCCGGGCACAGACTCCACCGTGATCCAGCCGCCGTGGTCGGAAATGATCTTGCTCACCAGCGCCAGCCCCAGCCCGGTGCCGTTCTCGCGCCCGGATACGAAGGGTTCGAACACGTCAGCGCGGATCGCCTCTGGTAGACCGGGGCCGTCGTCGATGACTTCGATCTGCAAGGGCAACGATTGCGCCGTGCCGTCGGATCGGCGCATGCGGAACGAATGTTCATAATAGCTGTGCAACCGGATCGTGCCGCCCGAGGGGCCCGCCGCCTCTGACGCGTTCTTGATCAGGTTCAGCACCACCTGCAACAGCTGGTCCTTGTCGCCCAAGGCCGGCGGCAGCGAGGGGTCGTAATCCTCGATGATCTTCATGCGCGCGCCAAACCCCAGCAGCGCAGACCGGCGCGCGCGGTCCAGAGCGTCGTGGAGGTTCACCGCCTTGCGTTCCGGCGGCATCAGGTTGCCGAATTGTTCGACCTGTTCCAGCAGCTTCACGATCCGGCGCGATTCCGCGACGATCAGATCGGTCAGCTCAAGATCCTCGGTGCTGAGGTTCATGCTGAGCAGTTGCGCGGCACCGGTGATCCCTGCCAGCGGGTTCTTGATCTCATGGGCCAGCATCTCGGCCATGCCGATGGCGGATTTGGCGGCGGATTTGACCGAATTATTCTGCGTCATCCGACCGGCCATCTCGCGGGGGGTGATCATCAGGATCATCTGCCCCGCCGCATCGATCAGCGGCGCGAAGTGCAACGCACATTGCACCGGCGGGCGTTGGCCGCTGCCGACATCCACATCGTTGACGAACAAGGGCGTGCCATTGTCGCGGGCGCGGGTGAACGCCTCTTCCAGAGGGGCATCGACGGCGATCATGTCCCACACCGGCACACCGCGCACGGATTTTGCAGAGGCGTTCAGAAACCCTTCGGCTTCCGAGTTCAGCTCGGCGATCGTGTCGTCTGTATCGATCAGAATGGCGGGCACGGGCAGCGATGCGAAAACGGTATCCAGCGACATCAAGCGGCCTCCAACTGGTGGTCCGGCAGACAGGCGGACGGGATAAGACGGTGCACCTCGGCGGGGCTGGCAGCGGTCAGTACCGCGCGGCGCAGATCAGCGGGGGTGTTGCTGGTGTCCATGTACCACCCCAGATGTTTGCGCGCGACGCGTAGGCCAATCACCTCGCCATAGAACCGGATGATCGCCTCGTAGTGGTCGGACACCATGCGCGCGAAATCGGTGCCCTGCGGGATAACCGGTGCGGGCGCGCCGAACAGATCATGGGCCACCTGAGCCAGCAGCCAGGGTTTGCCTTGGGCACCGCGCCCGATCATCACACCGTCGGCCCCCGACTGCGCCAGCGCCTGCCGCGCGGCATCGGTGCTGATGATATCGCCATTGGCGATGACGGGAACAGAGACCGCCTGTTTGACACCCGCAATCGCGGCCCAATCGGCGGACCCCTTATAGAACTGGCAGCGCGTGCGCCCGTGGATGGTGATCATCGTGATCCCCGCCGCTTCGGCCCGCGCGGCGATCTGTGGCGCGTTCAGCATATTGTCGTCCCACCCCAGCCGCGTCTTGAGCGTGACGGGGACCTTCACCGCGTTCACCACCGCCTCGATCAGCCGTAGCGCGTGGTCGGGCGTTTTCATCAGCGCAGAGCCGGAATAGCCTTGGGTCACCTTCTTGGCGGGGCAGCCCATATTGATATCGATCACCCGCGCGCCCTGACCTTCGACCATCCGCGCGGCCTCGGCCATCGGGGCGGCCTCGCGTCCTGCCAGCTGTACCGCAGTGCCTTCGACGCCAAGCCCCAGTTCGGCCTTTTCCAGCGTCCCGGGGCGGGCGTTGATCATGTCGACGCTGGCAACCATCTCTGACACCACCAACCCTGCGCCAAAAGACGCCACCAGTGTGCGGAACGGCAGATCGGTGATCCCCGCCATCGGAGCCAGCAAAACGGGCGGGTCGAGTTTGAAGGGCAGATCCGAGAGATCCAAACGCTTAATCCTTGTGCAATTGCCTTTGGTTTACCGAGGGGTGGGCCGAAACTCAATCAAACCAAAAGCTTTTGCTGGTGAGAAACTGACCTGTCGCCTAAAATTTAGGCACCACGCGCGGGCGATTGCACAGGCCGCTTTGCAGGCTTAGAACGGGGCGAGTTTATCAAAGGGGGCGCGCGATGGCGTCGACACCGAAAATCGCAGCGCTCATCGTGGCCGCCGGACGGGGCACCCGTGCGGGCGGAGCCGTGCCCAAACAATGGCAGCCGCTGTGCGGGAAACGCGTGATCGACCACACGCTTGCGGCTTTCCAGCGGCATCCGCTGGTAGACCGGATCATCATCGTATTAAGCGCCAGTGACATGGCGCAGGCCGAAGGTTTCACCGCGCAAGGCTGTCTTGTCGCCGAAGGCGGGGCGGATCGTGCAACATCGGTGCGCAACGGTCTGGCGCTGCTGGGGGATGCGGATCTGGTGCTGATCCATGACGCCGCCCGCCCCTGTGTCACGCCGCAGATCATCGACGGTGTGATCGACGCGCTGGCCACAGATGCCGCAGCCGCCCCCGGCCTGCCTGTCACCGACGCGCTTTGGGTGGCCGAAGACGGAGCCGTCGCAGGCACGCAGGACCGCACCGCGCTTTATGCCGCACAAACCCCGCAAGGCTTCGATGCCGCCACGATCCGCGCCGCCCATGCCGCCTTTGAAGGCATCGCCGCCGATGATGTAGAGGTCGCCCGCGCCGCCGGTGTTGCGGTTGCCATCACCCCCGGCAGCGTCGATAACCTGAAAATCACGGTGCCGGGCGATTTGACCCGCGCCGCCCGCATATTGGAGTCTTCAATGGATATTCGCACCGGCAACGGGTTTGATGTACATGCTTTCGGTCCGGGGGATCATGTCACACTTTGTGGAGTCGATATCCCGCATGATCAGGGGCTGGTCGGTCATTCCGACGCCGATGTCGGCATGCATACGGTCACCGATGCGATCTATGGCGCGCTGGCTATGGGCGACATCGGCCAGCATTTCCCCCCGTCCGACCCACAGTGGAAAGGGGCGCAAAGCCATATCTTTCTGCGCCATGCCGCCGATCTGGCGCGCAGCGAAGGGTTCACCCTGACCCATGTCGATTGCACGCTGATCTGCGAATACCCCAAAGTGGGGCCTCATGCCGCAGAGATGCGCCGCGTGATGGCGGATATCCTGTCCCTTGAAGAAAGCCGTGTGTCGGTCAAGGCGACGACCTCGGAACGTTTGGGATTTACCGGCCGCGGCGAAGGCATCGCCTGCATGGCCACAGCAACATTGGTGAAACTATGACTTTGGCAAAGCTGATCGCGACCGTTCTGGGAGTGGGCTACATCCGCCCTGCTTCGGGCACCTGGGGGTCGCTGGTCGCGTTGCCCTGGGCCTGGCTGCTCCATGTCATCGGGGGGCTGCCGCTGTTGATCGCAGGCATCGTGCTTACCTTTGCCGCAGGGTGGTGGGCCACCGCACGCATGACCGCCGGAAGCGCTGATCATGATCCGTCGGAAATCGTGATCGACGAGGTTGCAGGCCAATGGGTCGCGCTGCTGCCGCTCAGCTATGCCAGCTGGACGATGGACATGAACATCCTTGTGATGTGGCCCGGCTGGATCGCGGCTTTTGCGCTTTTCCGGCTGTTCGACATCTGGAAACCGCTGATCATCGGCTGGGCCGACCGGCGCGGCGATGCGCTTGGCGTGATGCTGGATGATATCTTTGCAGGCATTTTCGCCCTGCTGGGGGTGATCGCGCTGGCCGTGTTGTATCACGTGTATCTCTTTGCCTGATTTGCACGCCCTTCTGGACCGCGCCCGCACGCGCGAGGTCATGATCGCCTGCGCCGAAAGCTGCACGGGCGGCATGGTCGCCGCCGCCCTGACGGACCTCCCCGGATCCTCCGCGATCTTCGACCGAGGGTTTGTCACCTATACCAATGCCGCCAAGATCGACCTGCTTGGCGTCAGCCCTGACACACTCACCGCCCACGGCGCGGTGTCCGAGCAGGTCGCCCTTGAAATGGCGCGTGGTGCCTTGGCACGATCTGGCGCGCAGATCGCCGTGTCGATCACCGGCATCGCAGGCCCCGGCGGGTCAGAGCATAAGCCCGAAGGCCGCGTCTGTTTCGGCCTCGCCACGACGTCCGGTATCACCACCCAAACGCAAGAGTTCGGCGCATTGGGCCGTGATAAAGTCCGCCGCGCTGCCCGCGATTTCGCCTTGGGGCTGATTTTTGAGGCGATTACATAACGCCCGCAAAACAGGCGGCATGGCCAAATTGCTGCCTAAATATGTGGCGAATGCAGAAATGCCCGTTTAATCACCGGCTTTGCCCACATTTTAACTTTTGTCGCACGCGCACATCCGTTTCACCCGTCTGCAATCAAAAACCTTTCGGGAGGAAACCAAGATGAACGCAGCTGATACGGCCTGGATCATGACCGCCACGGCCTTGGTCCTGTTCATGACATTACCGGGGCTCGCGCTCTTCTATGGCGGGCTGGTGCGCAGCCGCAACGTGCTGAGCGTTTTCATGCATACCTACGGCGTCGCCTGTCTGATGAGCGTGCTGTGGTTCTTCGCCGGATACTCCATCGCCTTTGGTCCCGACACATCGGGCCTCTGGGGCGGCTTGGGCAAGATCGGCCTGTCGGGCGTCACTGCTGACAGCCTGTCAGGCACCCTGCCCGAGATCCTGTTCTTCGCCTTCCAGATGACATTCGCAGTGATCACGCCTGCGCTGATCGTCGGTGCCTATGTGGAGCGTATCGGCTTTGGATTCGTAATGCTCTTCTCGGGTCTCTGGATGCTTCTGTGCTACGCGCCCGTGGTGCATTGGGTCTGGGGCGGCGGTTTCCTGGCCGATGGTGGCATCTTTGGCGAGGTCGGCGTGCGCGATTTCGCGGGCGGCATCGTGGTGCATGAAACAGCTGGCCTCGCGGCGCTGATCCTCGCGGTCTTCCTTGGTCCACGCCTCAACCACAATACCCCGCCACATAACCCGGGCTTCGTGATGATCGGGGCGGCGATGCTCTGGGTCGGCTGGTTCGGCTTTAACGGCGGCTCGCAACTGGCCGCAGACGGAGGTGCGGCGATGGCGATCACGGTGACCCATATCTCTGCCGCCACCGCCTCGCTCACCTGGGCGCTGTGGGAGCGGATCAAATTCGGCAAGGCATCGTTGGTCGGCATCGTCACAGGCACCATCGCGGGGCTGGCCTCCATCACGCCTGCGTCGGGCTTCGTCGGCCCTTGGGCGGCGCTGCTGATCGGCGCGGTTGCCGGGATCTTGTGCCAGGAAGCGGTCGTCTTGATCCGCAACAAGGCCAAGATCGACGACACGCTTGATGTATTCGCGGTTCACGGCGTGGGTGGTATCTTCGGCACCATCATGATCGCGGCCCTCGGGGCGGGGTCCTGGGCCGCACAACTGGGGTCGCTGGCGATTGTCGGTGTCTATACCACGGTGGTGACCGTCGTGCTGGTGCTGGTCTGCAAGGCGATCACGCCGCTGCGTGTCAGCAAAGAGGTCGAGGTCAACGGGCTTGATCTATCCGTCCACGGTGAACGGGCCTATGATCTAAGCAGCTGATCCGGAACCCAAAGACCCACACAAAGGCCCCGCATTGGGGCCTTTGTTGTCTCGGGTTATTCTTACACGCTCGCCCCATAGAGGGCGGCCGCGCGTTTTTCAAAGGCCCGCACCACCCGCTGCATCGCCTCGTTAAAGACGACGCCGATGATCTTTTGCAAAATCGCGTTCTTGAATTCGAAATCGACGAAGAAATGCACCTTGCAGCTGCCGTCGCCATTGTCCTCGAACGCCCAGTTCGATTTCATGTATTTGAACGGGCCATCCAGATATTCGGTGTCGATCTTCTTGGCCTCTGGCCACAACACCACCCGGCTGGTGAAACGTTCGCGAAACACTTTGAAACTGATGACAAGATCGGCGTCCATCACCTCGTGATCCCCCTTATCCTCACGGCTTTTGATCCGCGCGGCGGCGGTCCAGGGCAGAAAATCTGGGTATGACGCCACATCGGCCACCAGATCATACATCTGTTGGGCGGTGTAGGGCAGTTCGCGGGTCTCTGAATGGGTAGGCATTGATTTCCATCTGTCATGAAGTTAGCCCTTATGAAATCCTATCTCCCCCTTTTTCAAGGTAAAACCCATGACGACGCGACCTTATGTCATCGATGAAATGATCTCGGCCAAGGCAATCGCCGCGCGGATCGAAACCCTTTGCCGCGAAATCCAAAGCGAATTCGCAGGCACCGAAAAGCTGACAGTGGTGGGGCTGCTGCGCGGATCTTTCGTGTTTATCGCCGATCTGGTGCGCGAACTTGATCTCCCGATCGAGGTCGATTTCCTCGAAGCCTCCAGCTATGGCGATGGTATGGAAAGCAGCAGAGAAGTACGTATCCTCAAAGACTTGCGCGGCGCAATCGAAGGGCGCGATGTGCTGGTTGTCGAAGATATCGTCGACACGGGCCACACCCTGCATCACGTGCGCAACCTGCTGATGTCGCGCGAACCCGCACGGCTGAAAACCATTGCCCTGCTCGACAAACCCAGCCGCCGCGAGGTGGACATGAAGGCCGATTGGATCGGGTTTGAAATTCCGGATGAATTTGTTGTGGGCTACGGCATCGATTTCGCACAGCGCGACCGCAACCAGCCCTTTATCGGCAAGGTCCGTTTTACATGAACGTCGCTTGGCTGATGCGGATGAAACGGTGGGTGCAGCACCCGCCCTCGGCGGGCCGCGTCAAATTCGTCTTTGCTGTGGTCCTAGCCGGCGCGCTGATCTTTGCCGCAGAATACTTTGGCTACTGGCCCGAATGGGCCACGACTCAACGGATCAAAAACCCGTTCTAACCTTTCCAAATGGATGTAAATCCCGGGGAGTTTGAGGGGCAGCGCCCCTCATTATATCGCGTGAGTTTGAGGGGCAGCGCCCCTCATTGTACCGCGTGAGTTTGAGGGGTAGCACCCCTCAAGATCAATGCAACACAGTTACCCCAGCTTGGCCAACCGCGCCGCCTGCAGCCGCGCAAAGTCATCCCCTGCGTGGTAGCTCGACCGCGTGAGAGGCGTCGCAGAGACCATCAAGAACCCTTTGCCATAGGCCGATTTTTCATAGGCGGCGAATTCATCGGGATGCACAAACCGGTCCACCGCGTGGTGCTTTGGTGTCGGCTGCAGATATTGCCCGATGGTCAGAAAATCGATGTCCGCCGCGCGCATGTCTTCCATGACCTGCATAACCGACTGACGATCCTCGCCCAGACCGACCATGATGCCGGATTTGGTAAACATCGTCGGATCAAGCTCTTTGACCCGCTGCAACAGACGCAGCGAATGGAAATACCGCGCCCCTGGGCGGACCT
Source organism: Sulfitobacter sp. SBS6 (assembly GCF_048285585.1). Taxonomy (NCBI): domain Bacteria; kingdom Pseudomonadati; phylum Pseudomonadota; class Alphaproteobacteria; order Rhodobacterales; family Roseobacteraceae; genus Sulfitobacter; species Sulfitobacter sp. SBS6. The sequence continues at coordinate 251,275 of NZ_JBLWBA010000005.1, forward strand.
CGGGGTAGAGGCCGGGCACTGTTTCCAGATTGTGGTTAAACACATCCGGGCGCGCCTCGACCACGGTTTCCAGCACTTTGGGATCGCAGCGGATGAAATCGGGGGTCAGGATTTCGATCGTGGTGCCCGGGGACCGTTTGCGCACGGCGCGGATGGTCTGGGCAAAATGTTCTGCCCCGCCGTCTTCGATGTCGTCGCGGTCCACGCTGGTGATCACCACGTGGTTCAGCCCCAGTTTGGACACAGCATCGGCCACACGCCCGGGTTCAAAGATGTCCAGCGCTTCCGGCGGGCGCCCTGTTGCGATGTTGCAGAAGGTACAGGCGCGGGTGCAGACCTCGCCCATGATCATCATGGTGGCATGGCCCTGCGACCAGCATTCGCCCACATTCGGGCAGCCCGCTTCTTCGCAGACAGTCACCAGTTTGTTCTCGCGCATGATCTTTGCGGTATCCGCATAGCCTTTGCCACCCGGCGCCTTCACCCGGATCCACGACGGCTTTTTCGGCTGTGGATTGTCGGGGCGTCGGGCCTTTTCAGGGTGGCGCTGCTCGGGGATTTTCAGGTCTCGCATGATCAGGCTCCGTTTGGAATACGCCCCTTATGTAGTCGGTTCGCGCGGCGCATGAAAGAGGCAGTTGTCATCTGCGGGGCAGCCATGCGGTGCGCGCCGATCCGGATTCGCCGCCTAGCCGATCATCGCGCTCCCGGGGCCAAGCGTTTCCGCATAGTGTTTGCGCAAGCGCATCAGGGCGATACGCAGAACGATCTTTCCCGACCGCGCCGACCAGCCAAGGCGCTTTTCCGTGGTTTCCAACCCTTCCAGATAGCAGCAACACCGCAGCACAATATCCGACAGCCCCGGTCCCAGATCCGCCAGCGCCGATCCCACCCGTGCCCGGGCCGCAGAAGGTGCGCTGCCTTCAAAGCTGACGCTGTCGCCCTGCCCGCCCGGTGCCAGAAACCGGTCCCAGTTCTGCGTCACCGCCTCGCCCATTTGCGCCAGTTCAAAATCCTCGCGCAGGCGCTCTCCGGCTTGGACGAGACTGTCGGACAGGAACGGCGCGCCTTTTGCGTCGCGTCTGCGAGCAAGCGCGGCCAACGGGCTTTCTGCCAGAGTGTAGCGCAAGCGACGCGCTGTTTTCTGCCGCGCCCCCTCTGGCAGCGGCGGCGCAGGGGCAAAACTGGTTTGGGCTTCGGCAAAACCGTTTTCTGCTCCCTGCCCCAGCATCTCTTCCAGCGCATGCCGTCCGGCCGCGGTGATGTGATAGCGCAGGATGCGCCCCTCGCCATCACTCGCGATCCAGCCGTTAAGCGCCATCGCCTGCGCGACACAGCGGTCCACCACGGCAGTCCGCGTCTGCGCGCCATCCGGACCACCGCGCACGACAACGGCCTTGTCCATCTCGGCCGCGATCGCCAGCAGCGCACCGGTTTCGCACAAGCGCCGCAAGATGCGCTGCGCTTCGCTGCTCAGAGTTTCATCATCGGGCATCATGGGGGGTGAGGTGTCATTCATCGCGGCGGGCTCCTGCATGGGGTGGGTTTCAAAACGGCTGACCTGCCCCAGCAGATCAAGGGCGTCGTCCACCAGCGGATCATCACGCCGCGTTTCCAGCCGCCGGATCTGGCGCAGGATGGTAGAGGCGTGACACTTAGCCGATCGCGCCAGCGCCCGGATCGGCTGGCCCATCTCCACATGCGACACATAATGCCGCGCGGCATCCGGCACCCATCCGGGCAATCCACGTCGGTCCGGCGGCGTATTCAAAACTTGAGTCATGCGGTCTCCTTTCTTCAGGCGGCGCGGTTATCCACAGCCTTATCCACAATACCAAAAGGTTAATTGGTTATGGATTTGTAAATATTTACGGATACAACCCATAATTGTTTCCAAATGGTAAACAGTCGTAACCGCGACGCACGCTGACCCCGCTGCGCGAGCAACACCAGTATCCTGCGTGAAATCCTGCCCGTGAGCGGCCATGCGATGGCATGACCCCGCAGCCAGCAAGGATTTGATTTTATGCAAGATATTCTAGCGCGCCTCAGCGGTATACACCGTCCCGCCATATTGGTGCAGGCAGGCACCATCGGGGCCCGCAGCTATCGCCGCGGCCCGGCCCTGCGTCGGATACTGGGGAAAGCGCCCCCGCCACGCAGCGCAGTCGTGCTGGTGCAGCTGATCGATATAGAGGCAGACCTGAACGCCAGACGTAAAAAGACGGACGCAGGCTATAACCTGGTCCGTCATATAGAGGTGATGATCGCCCTCATTGCCGAGGCCGCGATCTTGCGCGAAACTCTGCGAGATGCGGCTACATAAAGCTGTCAGGCTCCGCCGCCTTGCGTTCCGCGACAAAGGCATCAAGCGCCGCACGCGTCTCGGGGTCCATGGTCGGTTGCACATAGTCGCCCAACAGCTTTTCGACCCGCGCCGCCGCCAGCGACTGGGTATCGCGCGCGCCCTCATCTGACCATGTTTCAAATGGCTTGTAGTCCAGCAGATCGGATTTCCAGAAGGCTTCCTTAAAGTTGGCCTGTGTGTGTGCGCATCCCAGATAATGCCCGCCGGGACCAACCTCGCGGATCGCATCCAGCGCTTGCGCGTTTTCGTCAATCTCTACACCGCGCGCCAAATGATGCAACGCGCCCAGCTGATCGGCATCCATCACAAATTTCTCGAACGAGGCGACCAGCCCGCCTTCGAGCCAGCCACAGGCGTGGAGCATAAAGTTCACCCCCGACAAAAGCCCCATGTTCAGACTGTTCGCCGTCTCATAGGCTGCTTGCGCGTCGGGCAGTTTTGACCCGCAGAACGAGCCCGAGGACCGGAATGGCAGGTTCATCCGCCGCGCCAATTGCCCCGCCCCATAGGTGATATGCGCGGCCTCCGGCGTACCAAAGGTCGGCGCACCCGAGTTCATGTCAATCGAAGTCACAAAGGCCCCGAAAATCACAGGCGCGCCCTTGCGGATCAGCTGGCTATAGGCGATTCCGGCCATGACCTCGGCCAGAACCTGCGTCAATGTCCCTGCCACGGATACCGGTGCCATCGCGCCGCCAACGATAAACGGCGAAATGATCGACGCCTGATTGTTCTCGGCAAAGACCTTCAGCGCCCCCATCATCACATCATCAAACGTCATGGGCGAGTTGATGTTCACCAGCGACGTCATCACCGTGTTCTGGTCGACGAAATCCGCCCCGAACAGAATCTTGCACATGTCCACGGAATCCTGCGCGCGGCTCGGTTCCGTGACGGATCCCATGAAGGGTTTATCGCTCAGCGTCATATGCGCATGGAGCATGTCCAGATGGCGCTTGTTGACGGGCACATCGGTGGGCTCACAGACGGTGCCGCCGGAATGGTGCAACCACTTGGACATATAGCCAAGCTTCACAAATTTGTTGAAATCGTCCATCGTGGCATAGCGACGGCCCCCGGCGGTGTCGCGCACGAAAGGCGGGCCATAGACCGGGGCCAACACCAGATTGCGCCCGCCGATCTCGACGTTGCGGGCGGGGTTGCGCGCGTGCTGGGTGAACTGCGATGGCGCGGTCTTGCACAGCTCGCGTGCCAGCCCGCGGGGGATACGCACGCGGTCACCGGTCACATCCGCCCCGGCCGCGCGCCAAAGCGCCAGCGCCTCGGGATTGTCGGGAAAGTTCACGCCGATCTCTTCCAACACCGTATCGGCGTTATACTCGATGATCTGCAGCGCCTCTTCGGTCAGCACCTCGTAGTTGGGAATGTTGCGTTCGATGTATTTTGCTGTCTCGAAGGACACAGCCGAGCGTGCCGCCCGACGTGCCGCACCGCCACCACCGCGCCCGCGTCTTGCTGATTCCGCCATGAGGTCTTCCTTTCCGTCAAAACTGACGCCTAGCTATCCCATTCACGCAGCGGGCTTTACGCGGTTTACGGCCTTAGAGGTCAAAAACCGACATCATGATCCGCCGACCCCTTCATTTTGCCAAAATAAACTCCGGGGGTCTGGGGGCTGGCCCCCACTCCACTCTTGCCACGCAGGCCATCCGCCCATAATCAGTCAGCATGACAGATATCTCCCATGACCGCCTTCTCATCATCGACTTCGGCAGCCAGGTCACCCAGCTGATCGCCCGCCGTTTGCGTGAACTTAATGTGTTCTGCGAAATCCACCCGTTCAACACGGTGGATGATGCCTTTCTCAAGGATTTTGCGCCCAAGGCGGTGATCCTGTCGGGGGGGCCCTCCTCGGTCTTCGCCGAAGGTGCGCCCATGCCACCGCAATCGGTGTTCGAGCTTGGCGTGCCGATCCTTGGCATCTGCTACGGCCAACAGGTCATGATGCATTGCCTGGGCGGCAAGGTTGAACGCGGTCACGGCACCGCCGAATTCGGGCGCGCCTATGTGACCCCCTCCGAGGCCCGTCTTGAGCTGTTGGAAGGATGGTTCCTCACCGATAAAGAGCAAGTCTGGATGAGCCACGGCGATCACGTCAGCGCCATCGCGCCCGGTTTCGAAGTCTACGGGACCTCGCCCCACGCGCCTTTCGCGGTCACCGGCGATGTGTCGCGCAACTTCTATGCCGTGCAGTTCCACCCCGAAGTGCACCACACCCCCAATGGCGCGCGCCTGTATGAAAACTTTGTCCGTCTCGCGGGTTTCAAGGGCGACTGGACAATGAGCGCCTACCGCGACGAAGCCATCGCCGCGATCCGTGAACAGGTCGGCGATCAAAAGGTCATCTGCGGTCTGTCCGGCGGGGTCGATTCCTCGGTCGCGGCCGTGCTGATCCACGAAGCGATTGGTGACCAGCTTACTTGCGTCTTTGTCGACCACGGTCTGCTGCGCAAGGGCGAGGCCGAAGAGGTCGTCACCATGTTCCGTGACAACTACAACATGCCGCTGATCCACGCCGACGAACAGGAACTGTTCCTGGGCGAGCTGGATGGCGTGTCCGACCCCGAAACAAAGCGCAAGATCATCGGCAAACTGTTCATCGACGTGTTCCAGAAGCACGCCAAGGAAGTCGGCGATGCCACCTTCCTCGCACAGGGCACACTGTACCCCGATGTCATTGAATCGGTGTCCTTTTCCGGCGGGCCGTCGGTAACAATCAAATCGCATCATAATGTGGGCGGCTTGCCCGAAAAGATGGGCCTCAAGCTGGTCGAGCCGCTGCGCGAACTTTTCAAGGATGAGGTGCGCGAGCTTGGCCGCGAGCTGGGTCTGCCACCGTCGTTTATCGGCCGCCACCCCTTCCCCGGCCCCGGCCTCGCCATCCGCTGTCCCGGTGAGATCACCCGCGAAAAGCTCGACATCCTGCGCGAGGCGGACGCGGTATATATCGACCAGATCCGCAAGCACGGGCTTTACGATGAAATCTGGCAAGCCTTTGTGGCGATCCTGCCTGTCCGCACCGTGGGGGTGATGGGCGACGGGCGGACCTATGATTTCGCCTGTGCCCTGCGGGCCGTGACCTCGGTCGATGGGATGACGGCGGATTACTATCCGTTCACCCATGAATTCCTGGGCGAGACGGCGACGCGGATCATCAACGAGATTCCGGGCATCAACCGGGTGACCTACGACATCACGTCGAAACCTCCCGGCACGATTGAATGGGAATGATCTGAATGGCTGTGATCGGCCGCATGACAAAGATGCCTCCGGCGGGGATTTTTTTCCATTTGGAAGAGAGACCATGACCCCGACGCTAAGGGCGGCTTTGTGGATGATGGGGTCGATCACGTCTTTCTCTGCGATGGCCGTCGCCGGGCGCGAGCTTGGCGGCAGCCTCGATACTTTCGAGATCATGATGTACCGGTCGCTGGTGGGCGTGATCGCTGTGTTTACGCTCGCGACCTTTTACGGGACCTGGGGGCAGATCAACCGACGCGATTTCGGCACGCAGATCGGGCGCAATCTGGCGCATTTCACCGGACAGAATCTGTGGTTTTACGCGGTTACCGTGATCCCGCTCGCGCAGGTCTTTGCGCTTGAATTCACTTCTCCGCTTTGGGTGATTGTCCTGTCGCCGCTGATTTTGGGCGAACGGCTTACCAAGGTGCGGGCTTTGGCGGCGGTTCTTGGGTTCATCGGCATCCTTTGTGTTGCCCGTCCGACGATTGCCGGGCTGAATGCCGGCGTGATCACGGCGGCGTCCTCAGCGATATTCTTTGCACTGACAATCATGCTGACCAAGCGGCTGACGCGCAGCCAGACGATCACCTGCATCCTGTTTTACCTGACCGTGACGCAACTGGTTTTTGGCGTGATCATGGCCGGTTACGACGGGGATATCGCGGTGCCCGAGGTGGCACAGATGCCGCTTTTGTTGCTGATCGGCGTCGCAGGGCTAATGGCGCATTTCTGTCTGACCAACGCCTTGTCCATTGCGCCTGCGACAGTGGTCGTCCCGATTGACTTTGTCCGCCTGCCCCTGATCGCCGTCATCGGAATGCTGGTCTATGCCGAGGCCTTGGATATCTGGGTTTTCATCGGCGGCGCGATTATCTTTGCCGGCAATTACATGAACCTCTGGATCGAATCCCGCCGCGTTTCGTAACGAAACTGCAACAGTTCTGGCATAGGGGCGCAGACTTCCCCTTGGTCAAGAATTGACAGATTGACGCATGCTACCGTTCAGTTGCTGTATAAATTGTGGCTGCGTGTTGTGGCTGCATTGCTTCTGGGGAGGAGTATTTAGAGATGACGTATCGAGTAATCGCAATGGCGGCCCTGTTGGGTAGCGCATCCACGTTGCACGCGGGGGGGATCGACCGGTCGGGTCAGTCGATCACGGCCCTGTTCGAAAGCGGCCGGTATGCTGAGTTCAGCCTTGGGTCGGTGTCGCCGAATACATCGGGGGTTGGGGTTCAAGCAACTCCGGGTGTCAAATCCGGGAATATGACAGACAATTTCTTTACTTTCGGCGCAGCTTATAAAGCCGATATCAGTGATCAGCTTTCTTATGCTATCATCTATGATCAGCCGTTTGGAGCAGACGTGGCTTATGACACCGGCACAGGTTACTTTGCCGCCGGATCTACTGCCACCTTCGATAGCGATGCCCTGACGGCTTTACTTCGCTACAAAATGCCAAACAACTTTAGCGTTCATGGTGGTATCCGTGTTCAACGAATTGAAGCTTCGGCGCTTATTCCTTTCGTTACTGCGGCACCGGACCCGAACAACCCATTTATCACAAATCCCGGTGCACCGTATTCCGTAAACGGCGACCAGGAAACCGGGGTTGGGTATGTCGCCGGTGTGGCTTACGAAAAGCCAGAAATCGCTATGCGGGTATCCCTTACATATAATTCGAAGATTAGTTACGACGTTGATACAACGGAAAACTCAGCACTTGGTATGGGTGTGAAATCGACTACAGAGGTGGATACACCCCAGTCGCTGAACCTCGAATTCCAGACGGGTATTGCTGCCGATACTCTACTGTTCGGTGGTGTTCGCTGGACTGACTGGTCGTCGTTCGAAATCGCACCGCAGCAATATGCTACGCTTACACGCGGCGGCAAGCTGCTTAGCTATGACGACGATGTATATAGCTATAGCTTGGGTGTTGGACGACGTTTGAATGATACTTGGTCTGTGGCAGCATCCATAGGCTACGAGAAGTCCGAAGGTGGTTTTTCTAGCAACCTAGGTCCTACAGATGGCAACAAAAGCTTGGCGCTTGCCGCGACATACTCCCGTGACAATGTGAAAATCACAACCGGTATTCGCTACATCAACATCGGTGATGCAGAAACCGAGGCAGGACCTGCATCGCCCGCAGCGACATTCGAAGACAACGACGCTGTCGCAATCGGCGTGAAAGTCGGCTTCACCTTCTAAGCCCTATCACAGCAACGCTCTATCAGCCCGCCCCAGCAATGTGGCGGGCTTTTTCATGGGCGCGCGATGTCTGATGTCTTGTGGCCGATGTCTCGCGTCTGGTGTCTGGGCACAGGCTAGGCTACTCATTGCGAAACAAGACGTTCCAAGGATGACGACCCATGCTCTACCCCTCTGCCGATGCGTGGCGTGCCGCGCCGCATAAACATGTGCTGGTCTTTGGCATGTCGGGTCTGGGCAAGACGCATATGGCGCATCTGCTGCGGCAGTCGGGGGGGTGGTTCCACTACTCCATCGACTACCGGATCGGGACGCGATACTTGGGTGAAACCATCGCTGACAACGCCAAGGCCGAAGCGATGAAGGTGCCGTTCCTGCGGGATCTTCTGCTGAGCGACAGCATTTACATCGGGTCAAACATCACCTTCGATAATCTCTCGCCCGTGGCGACCTGGCTGGGCAAGCCCGGCGATGCGGCCAAGGGGGGATTGCCGATGGCGGAATATGCCTCGCGACAGGACGCGTTCAAACAGGCAGAGATCGCGGCACTGCGCGACACCGGCCATTTCGCGCGCCGTGCGCAGACGCTTTATGGGTATCCGCATTTCATCTGTGACACCGGCGGCTCGATCTGCGAATGGGTGGACCCCGATGACGACAATGATCCGCTGATGCAAACCCTGTCGGCGGAATGTCTGCCGGTCTGGATCAAGGGCGACGATGCTCACACTCAAGAGCTGATCCGCCGCTTTGACAAAGCCCCCAAGCCGATGGCCTATCAGCCCGAGTTCCTGCTGCGGGTGTGGCAGGAATATCTGAGCGAAAACAATTGCAAAGAGGATGATGTCGATCCGGATGCCTTTATCCGCTGGACCTACGCCCAAGCGCTTGCCCACCGACAGCCGCGCTACGAGGCGATGTCGCGATGGGGGGTGACCGTGACCGCAGATCAGGTGGCCGGGCTCAAATCCGAGGATGATTTCAACGACCTGATCGCGGGGACGTTAGGCGCGTGACCCTTGGCGCCCTCTGCGCGGGCGCTTATCTAAATCCGGCGCAGATGATGCAAGACCTGAGCCCCTAGACGTGGAATACCGACATGCCGATTAAACTGCCTTCCGACCTGCCTGCCTATGACGTGCTGACGCGCGAAGGTGTCATGGTGCTGGATGAGGAAATGGCGGCGCGTCAGGATATCCGGCCTTTGCGCATTGCCTTGCTGAACCTGATGCCGAAAAAGATCCAGACAGAAAACCAGTTCGCGCGGTTGATCGGGGCGACGCCCTTGCAGATCGAATTCAGCCTGATCCGCATGTCAGACCACCAGTCGCGCAATACGGCCGCAGATCACCTTGAAAGCTTTTACCGCCCGTTCGAGGAAGTCACCCACGAGAAATTCGATGGGCTGATCATCACCGGTGCCCCGATAGAGCATCTGGACTTTGATGACGTCACCTATTGGGAAGAGCTTACCCGCGTCTTTGACTGGACCCAAACCAATGTCCATTCGACCTTTGGTGTGTGCTGGGGTGGCATGGCGATGATCAATTACTTCCACGGTATCAAAAAGCATCTGTTGGAGGAAAAGGCCTTCGGCTGCTTCCGCCACAGCAACCTTGAACCGTCGTCGCCCTATTTGCGCGGGTTCTCGGATGATCTGGTGGTGCCGGTCAGCCGTTGGACCGAAATGCGCGCGGCAGAGGTCGACGCCGTGCCCAGCCTGACCACCCTGCTTGGCAGTAAGGAGGTCGGCCCCTGTCTGGTCGAAGATGCAGGGCATCGGGCGCTCTATATCTTCAATCACCTTGAATATGACCGCGACACATTGAAGGACGAATATGACCGCGATGTCGCCCAAGGCACGCCGATCAACGTGCCCTGCAACTATTACCCCGATGATGACCCTGCCCAGGTCCCGCTGAACCGCTGGCGCAGCCACGCACATCTGCTCTACGGCAACTGGATCAACGAGATCTACCAGACCACCCACTACGATCTGAACGACATCGGTCGCAGCAATTTTGGGACGTAGCATGCTGTTGATCCTGACGCTGGTCGCCGTGGGCTTAGTGATCGTGGTGCACTGGCGGGCCAGCACCCGCGAGGCTGCGGCCAACGCCGCCTACCCGCCGATTGGCGAGCTGATCGATATCGACGGCGTCAAGGTCCATGCCAAGGTGCAAGGCAGCGGGCCGGATCTGGTGCTGATCCACGGGGCGTCAGGGAATATGCGGGATTTCACCTTTGACATGGTGGACCAGCTTTCCGACCGCTACCGCGTTATCCTGTTCGACCGTCCTGGGCTCGGCTGGACCGACAATTTGCCCCAGCACGCGGGCGCATGGAATGCCACCGCGGCCACACCCCATGAACAGGCCGCGCTGTTGCAAAAGGCAGCGGACCAGCTTGGGGTGAGCAACCCGATCGTGCTGGGGCACAGCTACGGCGGCGCGGTGGCGCTGGCGTGGGGGCTGTCGCGGCCCGATGACACGGCGGCGCTGGTGCTCGTGTCCGCCGTGTCCGAGCCGTGGGAAGGTGACCTTGGGTGGCAGTACAAGATCACCGGTTCGGCCTTTGGGTCGGGTATTGTGATCCCGCTGGTCACCGCCTTTGTGCCGCAGGGATTTGTGCGCGCCAGCGTCGACGCGATCTTTGCCCCGCAAGCCACGCCTGACGGCTATAGTGACCACATCGGCACCGGCCTGTCCCTGCGCCGGATGTCCATGCGCGCCAATGCGCAACAGGTGAACACGCTGCTGCCCGAGATCAAGAAGATGGTCCCGAAATATGATACGCTGACCATGCCGGTCGAGCTGATCCACGGCACCGCAGACACTATCGTCCCGCTGGATGTCCACGCGGCAATCGCAACGCCGCAACTGCCCGACGCGGTGCTGACCACCCTGCCCGGCATCGGCCATATGCCGCAACATGTGACCCAACCCGACGTCATCGCCGCCATCGACCGCGCAGCGACACGTGCGGGTTTGCGCTAGGGGGCAGAACGCTCCATAAGTTAGGGTGAACAGGATATTTGAGGAGGCCCCCATGGACCTGCCCTTTGACGGTGCGATCAGCGCCTATTTCGAAAACGACGCGCCCGCGCCCATCAACAAGGCGATCAAACGCGCCGACAAGGACGATATCCTGAGCGACAGCTACCCCCATTCCGAACGTCTGGGGCGCAAGCAATATGACCGCGAGATGGATCGGCTCCAGATCGAACTGGTCAAGCTGCAAGCATGGGCGCGCGACACCGGCACGCGGATCGCGATGATCTTTGAAGGCCGCGACGCTGCGGGCAAAGGCGGCACCATCTCGCGCTTCCATCAGAATTTGAACCAGCGTTCCGCCCATGTGGTGGCCCTGCCCAAACCCACCGAAACCGAAGCAGGTCAATGGTATTTTCAACGCTATATCAAGCATTTGCCAACCGCCGGCGACATGGTGTTCTTTGATCGCAGCTGGTATAATCGCGGTGTCGTCGAACCGGTTTTCGGCTTTTGCACCGAGGCCCAGCGTGAAGCCTTCTTTGATCAGGTGGTCCCGCTGGAAAAGATGCTGGTGGACGACGGGCTGCACCTGTTCAAATTCTGGCTCAACGTAGGCCGCGGCGAACAGCTGCGGCGGATGCTCGCGCGCGAAGGCGACCCGCTGAAACAATGGAAACTCAGCATCATCGATGTCAAAGGGCTGGCGAAATGGGACACCTATAGCGCCGCGATCAAGGACACCTTGCAGCGGTCCCACACGCCGCAGACCCCGTGGACGGTGATCCGCTCTGACGATAAACGCCGCGCGCGGCTGGCAGCGATCCGGACCGTGCTCCACGCGTTTGACTATACAGGCAAAGATACCAAGGCGATCGGCGCGATTGATGACCAGATTTGCGGCGGGCCGGATATCTGGGATGCCTAAACGCGGCTATCACCACGGCAACCTGCGACAGGCGTTGATCGACGGCGCGCTCAAACTGATCGAGGATCGCGGCCCCACGGGGTTCACCCTATCAGAGGCGGCGAAACAGGCGGGTGTCACACCCGCAGCCGTCTATCGGCATTTCGAAGGCCGCGAAGACCTGATCGCCGAAGGCGCATTGCAAGGCTATGATATCTTTGCCGAATTGATGGAAGCCGCGTATCAATCCGGCCAGCCTTCCGCGCTCAAGGCGTTCGAGGCGACGGGCCGCGCCTATCTTGCTTTCGCCCGCGATTATCCGGGCCATTACATCGCGATGTTCGAAAGCGGTATTTCCGTCAACCGCACCCCCGATCTGGCTGCCGCTGCGGCGCGGGCCAATGGGGTGCTGGAACAGGCCGCAAGCGATCTCAGCCAGCATATCCCGTTGGAAAAGCGCCCGCCCGCCTCGATGTTCTCGGCCCATATCTGGGCACTGAGCCACGGTGTGGTTGAACTCTTCGCGCGGAATTCCCCCGGCAGGGCCTCGCCCTTTCCCGCAGATGATCTGCTGGAAAGCGGCATTGGCATCTACCTGCGCGGCCTTGGTCTGGTAGGACCGGACGACTAGGCGGCGATCTCCGCCAAGGCCTGCGCCGCGATCTCGAAGGATTTGACCCGCGCGGCGTGGTCGTGGATCTGCCCTGTCAGGATCAATTCATCCGGTTGATATGTCTCAATCATCTGCGACAGTTGCCGCGCGACACGCTCGGGGCTGCCCACGGCAGTGACCCGCAGGGCCTGATCGACGGCCTGACGCATCTGCACGCCAACCTCGGCATCAATATCGCGCACGGGACGCGGCAGCTTGCCTGGTTTGCCGGTGCGCAATCGCACAAAAGCCTGCTGCATGGAGGTCCGAAGGTAGGCCCCCTCTTCATCGGTATCCGCCGCGAAAACATTTGCCGCCAACATGAAATGCGGTTTCTCCCACTGCGCCGAGGGTTTGAAATCGCGACGGTAAATCGCCACGGCGTCTTCCAACGCATCGGGGGCAAAATGCGAGGCAAAGGCATAGGGCAGCCCGAAATGCGCCGCCAGCTGCGCGCCATAAAGCGAAGAGCCCAAGATCCACACCGGCACATGGGTGCCCTGCCCCGGATGCGCCATCACACGCGCCCCCGCAGGGGCCTCGCCAAGATAGCCGATCAGCTCGGCCACATCTTCGGGGAAACGGTCGCCCCCTTGCATCCCGCGCCGCAAGGCATGGTACACGGCCTGATCCCCACCGGGCGCGCGCCCGAGGCCCAGATCAATCCGGTCTCCGTGAATCGTGGCAAGCGTGCCAAACTGCTCTGCAATCGCCAGCGGCGCGTGGTTCGGCAACATGATGCCCCCCGCGCCCACACGGATGCGAGAGGTGTGATCCGCCACATGGCCGATCAACACCGATGTCGCGGCAGAGGCGATCCCCGGCATATTGTGATGCTCTGCCATCCAGTAGCGATAATATCCCGCCGCTTCGGTCCGCTTTGCCAGATCAATCGTATTCGCAATGGCCTGACGGGCATCTGACCCTTCGGGCACGGGGGAAAGATCAAGGACTGAATATCGCATGGGGCGGCTCCGTTTTTAACGCATCCTTTACCTAAGCACGCAGCATTGAAAACAAAACCACCCCGCCGGCTTCATTTTGCGAAATAAACTCTCCCCGAAGGGTCGGCTGGCCTCAGGCGCATACGAAAAAGGCCGCCCCAGCAGGAGCGGCCTTTTCCAAAAACTGTAAAGTAAAACTTAACGCTTGGAGAACTGGAAGCTCTTACGCGCTTTCGCACGACCGTACTTCTTACGCTCAACAACACGGCTGTCGCGCGTCAGGAATCCTGCCGCTTTCAGCGCGCCGCGCAGGGAGGGATCGTAGAGCTGCAGTGCTTTGGAAACACCGTGCTTAACCGCGCCCGCCTGACCGGACAGACCGCCACCTTTCACAGTTGCAACAACGTCGAACTGACCGTCGGTGCCTGTGATGGTGAAAGGCTGTGCCAGGATCATCTGCAGAACGGGGCGTGCAAAATATTCGTTTTGCGCTTTGCCGTTTACGATGACTTTACCGGAACCTGGTTTGATCCAGACGCGGGCAACCGCATCTTTACGCTTACCGGTTGCATAGGCGCGGCCTTGCGCGTCACGCACGGGCTCGCGTGGGGTCATTTCAACTTCTGTCCCCTGAACGCCACCGATGTTCTCGGTTACGGCCGCTTCGAGGCCTTCGAGTGTTTTGATTTCATCAGCCATGCTTATGCACTCCGCGTGTTTTTAGAGTTCATGGATTTCACGTCCAGAACCTCGGGGCTTTGCGCCTCGTGGGGGTGTTCGGAACCGGCGTAAACGCGCAGGTTGGTCATGATCTGGCGGCTCAGGCGGTTGCCGGGCAGCATGCGCTTGACCGCTTGGGTCACAACACGCTCGGGGTGCGCACCTTCAAGGATCTGAGCTTTGGTACGCTCTTTGATCCCGCCGGGGTGGCCGGTGTGCCAGTAGAAGTTTTCTTCACGCTTCTTGCCGGTCATCTGGATTTTCTCGGCATTGATCACGATGACGTTGTCGCCGCAATCCATGTGAGGTGTGTAGGAAGGCTTGTGCTTGCCGCGCAGACGCATGGCAATGATCGACGCAAGACGGCCAAGGACGACGCCTTCAGCGTCGACGATGATCCATTTCTTGTCGATATCTGCCGGTGTTGCAGAAAAGGTTTTCATGGAGGGAATTCCCGTTACTTTGGTGAAAGGGTCCGAAACCGAACCCCGCTATCTGATGGCTGGGTTATAAACACGCCCTTCGCCACGTCAAGCGCCACATTCCCTATTTTCTTACACAAAAACAACACCTTGCAAATTAGGTATTATTATACCCCACAAAAATCACACGCTCAACTGCTCGGGTGGAGAGTCCAGCAGATGTCGCAGGCGCATGATCGCATCCTCAAAACTGTGCAGCGCCACGCCTGCGTTGATCGCAAGCCGCACCGCATGGGGCGCGCGGGCATCGCGGCAGACGAATTCCTCGGCCGAGCGGATTTGCACACCCTGCCCTTCAGCAGCCTGACAGAACGCACCCGCCCGCCAGCCAACCGGCAGGCTCAGCCACAAAAACGGCACGTTGGTGCGCCACGCCACATCATAGCCGCCCAGTATATTCACCGCACTTTGGACATAGGCGTTAAAGCCCTGACGCGTGCCTTCGGCGATGGTGTCGATATCGGGATGTACCAGCAGCTTGGCACAAAGGTCGATCAGCGGGGTCGCAAGGCCAAAGCAATTGTACTCGGCCACGCGACGCAGATCGGGTGTCCGCTGGCGCGGGCCAATGGCGAAACCGATACGCAGCGCAGGGGTCAGTGTCTTGGCCAGCGACGAGACATACCAGCCGCGTTCGGGCGCAAGCATGCGGTAGGTCGGCGCACGCTCTACGCGCATGCGATAACAATCGTCCTCGACAATTTGAAAGTCATGTTTGCGCGCTACTTCAACCAGCGCCTCGCGGCGCGCCACAGGTGTGAAACCGGCGGTCGGGTTATGGACTTCGGGCGAGGTGCAGAAAATCTGAAGATCATGGTTCCGCGCCACCTCGTCCAGCGCTTCGGGGATCACGCCGTCTTTATCCATGGCCACCGGAATGACATCGGCGCGCAGCAGCTCGCCCGCGCGGCGGAAACCGGGGTACGACAGCTCTTCAATCGCTATGGCGGGGCGTCGGCCTTGCAGGATGGACTGGAACACGAGAGACAGACCGTTTTGCCCGCCGTGAGACAGGATCACATCGGCTTCGGTAAAGGATCCCAGCGGCGTGCCGGCCAGCCATTTGACCACGGCTTCGCGGGCGGGGCGCGCCCCGGTGCGGCTGGGATAATGCATCACACCTGACGCCGGATCCTGAGCGACCTCGGCCATCAGATTGCGGATCAGCGTCGCCTGCCCCGCCGATGGAAGGTGCGGCGAGAACATGTTCACGGCATAGGTATCCGCGGGGTAGTTCTTGGTTCCTTGATGCACGTGGTGGGCGATCACATCCATCTCGATCGGGCTGTTGCGATCGGGGGTCGTGGGCGGCAGCGCGACAAAGGTGCCGCGCCCGACCTCGGCCTGCAACGTGCCGCTTTCGGTCAGCATCGTATAGGCCCGTGCCACAGTCCCCGGCGTGACGCCAAGCTTCCATGCCAGTTCCCGCACCGGTGGCAGTTTTTCCCCCGCCGATAAAGCGCCGTTCGAGATACCGTTTCGTATCATTGTAACAACGGCTTTGTATTTGGGGCCAGGCCCGTCAATTTGATCAGGTTGCCAAATTGTACCCATTACAATGTTTTCCTTTTCAAAATGTATCGCATTTTGTACCCCTTTGTTACGGCAAAACGTAACATTGTGTCAATACAATTCAGAAATAGGAGATTCTCATGACACAGACCCTGACCCTCAACCACGAAACTGTGGCAATCCTGAACCAGCGCAGCACACCGTTTGCCGCTGTTCTTGCGGTCAAATTTGCGGTCTGCGTCACGAAGATGGCATCGCGTCGCCGGACACGCAAAGCGCTCGCACAGCTTGAGCCTTGGCAGTTGGCAGACGTGGGACTCACACCGCGACAGGCTCATGATGAGTCTATTCGGGTGTTCTGGAAGGCGTAACGTCCCTGTGGCGCACTCCAGACCTCTTCACTCGGGCCGGTAAATACCGGCCCTTTTTTCGATTGTACCCGTCAGTGTGGGGTACAATCAGCGTGGCGGAATGGCATAGGTCAGCGATGCCCGCGCCACAGGGTCGTCCAGCCCTTCGGAATAGACCAGCACATCACAAATCGACAGCAGCTTGCCGAGCTTGAGCAACCGCGTCTTGGCGATCAGATCGGTGTTGGCCGCTGGCTTGCGCATGAAATCGATCGAGCAGTTTGTGGTCACCGCCAGCGCTTTGGGCCCGATTCGCGCCAAGGTCATCAGATAGGCGCTGACATCGGCCAGCGCGAAGATCGACGGGCCGGACACGGTGCCGCCGGGGCGCAGGTGCCGGTCCGCGGTGAGCAAACGTGTTGTCAGATCGGTCTCTCCGACATGGTCGATGGCGAAATCATCGGCAACCTGCTTGAACACGTCTTTCATAAAAACCGCGAGCGCATCGGCATCCATCATAATTGGCATACTTGTCCTCCCTCATATGTCGCGGCTAGGCTCAGGGAAAAGCGGGAGGGGTTCAAGATGACAATGGTCGAAATGGCATGTGACGGTGCGGTAGTCCGGTTGACGATGAACGCGCCGGACCGGTTGAACGCGCTGTCGGACGAGATGCTGGCCGCGTTGCAGGCGCGTCTGGACGAGATCGCCCATCGGCCCGACATACGGGTCGTCATCCTTGCAGGGGCGGGCAAGGCGTTCTGCGCCGGGCATGATCTGAAGCAGATGACGGCGTTGCGCGACGCCAAGGATGGGGGTGTCGCCGGCTTCCAAGACCTGTTCGAGCGCTGCGCCCGTCTGATGGCGCGCATCCAGTCCCTGCCCCAGCCGGTGATCGCGCAAGTCCACGGCATCGCCACGGCCGCGGGATGTCAGCTGGTCGCGACCTGCGATCTTGCGGTCGCGGCCGAGGATACGCGCTTTGGCGTGAACGGGGTGAATATCGGCCTGTTCTGCTCGACCCCGATGGTCGCGCTCAGCCGCAATATCCCGCGCAAACAGGCGTTCGAGATGCTGACCACGGGCGAGTTTATCGATGCAGCCCGCGCCCGCGAACTGGGGTTGATCAACCGTATCGCCCCACCAGACGAGCTTGCGACGCAGACGACAGCGCTGGCGCAGCAGATCGCGGACAAGCTGGGCACAGCGGTCAAGATCGGCAAACAGGCTTTCTATGCGCAGCTCGCCATGCCGGTCGCGCAAGCTTATGTCTACACGAGCGACGTGATGGTGGAAAACATGCTCAACCCCGACACAGCCGAGGGCATCGCGGCCTTCCTGGAAAAACGCACCCCTGAGTGGGATCAGTAGGCCGGAAACAGACTGTTTCCGATGGTGCCGCACAGATCACGAATTCGTGCTTTCAATTCGGGCGCTTTTGTGGCACAAATAAGACAAGGCTGATGCCTTGATGATTTTGGGTCGCCGCCGGCGGAAGGTCCCTCCAGGTCAGCCTCTCACTGACCGACCGTTCCCGCAGCGGCGACCCCAAAAATCCCCCTTCACATTCAGTCGATATGTTTGATGGCCCAAAGGGCGGCGGGCACGCGTTTCGCGACAGGCACCGCTGGCTATTGCACCGCGACAGCCCCTGCCCTACATCGCTGGCATGACACATACACTCCATATCATCGGCGGCGGCATGGCCGGATCAGAGGCCGCCTGGCAGGCGGCGAACGCGGGCATTCAGGTTGTGCTCCATGAAATGCGGCCCAAGGTCGGCACCTTCGCGCATCAGACGGGGCTGCTGGGGGAAATGGTCTGCTCCAACTCCTTCCGCTCGGATGATAACGAACAGAACGCCGTGGGGCTGCTGCATTGGGAGATGCGTGCCGCCAACGGGCTGATCATGGCAACAGCTGAGAAACACCGCCTGCCCGCCGGCGGTGCCTTGGCGGTGGACCGTGACCCCTTCGCGCAATCGGTGACAGACGCGCTGATGGCGCATCCAAATATCTCTGTCGAATATGGCGAGATCACCGATCTGCCGCGCGAGGGTCACTGGATCATCGCGACCGGCCCGCTGACCTCGGGCGATCTGGCGCAGTCCATTGCTGCCGAAACCGGTGCCGAAGCGCTGGCCTTTTTCGACGCGATTGCGCCGATCATCTACCACGACAGCATCGATATGAGCAAAGCGTGGATGCAATCGCGCTATGACAAGGGCGAGACCGAGGAAGAGCGTACAGCCTACCTCAATTGCCCGATGACCAAGGACCAATACGAGGCGTTCATCGACGCGCTGCTGGCCGCGGATAAAACCGAATTCAAGGAAGGCGAGACGGCGGGCTACTTCGACGGCTGCCTCCCGATCGAGGTGATGGCCGAACGCGGGCGCGAAACGCTGCGCTTTGGCCCGATGAAGCCCGTCGGCCTGACCAACCCCCATGATCCCGACAATAAACCCTATGCCGTGGTGCAGCTGCGCCGCGATAACAAGCTGGGCACGTTGTATAATATCGTCGGCTTCCAGACCAAAATGAAATACGGGGCCCAGACAGAGGTGCTGCGGATGATTCCGGGGCTTGAAAATGCCTCCTTCGCGCGGCTCGGCGGTATCCACCGCAATACCTTCCTGAACTCGCCCACGCTGTTGGACGATCAGATGCGTCTGCGCAGCCAGCCGAACGTGCGGTTTGCAGGGCAGATCACCGGTGTCGAAGGCTATGTGGAAAGCGCTGCGATGGGTCTGCTTGCCGGGCGTCTGGCCGTGGCCGAGATCAAGGGCGAAGCGGCCGCCCCCCCCCCGCCGACCACTGCGACCGGCGCCTTGATCACCCATATCACCGGCGGCGCGGATGCGAAAACCTTCCAGCCAATGAACGTCAACTTTGGCCTGTTCCCACCGGTCGAGGGGCTGAAATCCGGCCGTCGCGGCCGCAAGGATCGCTACAAAGCCTACACCGACCGCGCCAAGACAGACTGGCAGGGCTGGTTGGACGGCACCACGCCAGCAGCATGAGCTTTCGCACCCGGTTCGCGCCGTCGCCCACCGGGCCGCTGCATCTGGGGCACGCCTATTCGGCGCTGGTGGCCCACGATATGGCGCGCGCGCAAGGCGGCAGCTTTTTGCTGCGGTTCGAAGACACGGATCTGGAGCGATCAAAGCCCGAGTACATGCGCCAAGCGTTGGACGATCTGGCGTGGCTGGGCATCACATGGGATGCACCACCCCTGATGCAGTCCGAAAATCTTGATGTGTATAATCAAAGTGTTGAGGCTCTTTCTTCACGTGGATTGACCTATCCCTGCCGCTGTAGCCGCAAAGATATTGCCGCCGCGCTCGCCGCGCCGCAGGAAGGGGCACCGCACAGCGTCTATCCGCAGACCTGCAAAACGCGTAGCATGGACGACCGCGGACCGAATGACGCCATCCGCCTGCATATGGACCGCGCAGTTGAACAGGCGTCAGACGGGCTGGGGTTCATAGAGGACGGGCCGCTACACGCTGGCCCCCATCCCCTTGATCATGCAGCGCTTTTGACAAAGATCGGTGATATCGTGGTGGGGCGCAAAGACATCCAAACCGCCGCCTACTTCCTTGCCTCTGCCATCGACGATATCCGCGAGGGGATCACCCATGTCGTGCGCGGCGTGGACCTGTTTGACTTCACTCAGGTGCAAGTTTTGCTGCTGGATCTGCTGGGCCACAAACCCCCGCGCTATTTCCACCACGATCTGATCCGTGATGAAAATGGCAAGCGGCTGGCAAAACGCGATGACGCGCGCGCAATCTCCTTGTACCGGAGTGAAGGCGCGTCACCACAAGATATTCGTGCGATGATAGGGCTTTAGCGCCTATTCATCATCCATTACGTCAAGCGTGATACGTTCGGTACCGTCTTCGACCAGCGTATAAAAGCAGCTTCGCCGTCCTGTGTGACAGGCCGCCCCCGTCTGATGCACCTTCACCAGCAAGCAATCACGGTCACAGTCGATGCGCAGCTCGACCAGCTCTTGCACGTGGCCGCTGGTGTCGCCCTTGATCCAGAACGACTGACGCGAGCGGCTCCAATAGGTGACGCGACCGGTTTCCAGCGTTTGGGTGACGGCCTGCGCGTTCATCCACGCCATCATTAACACCTCGCCCGTGGTCGCATCCTGCGCAATCGCGGGGATCAGCCCTGCTTCGTTGAATTTCAATGTGCTGGTGTCAAAGTCCATCGCCGTGCCTTCAGTTTGTTTTTGCATCATCCGCGTGAAGGCTTATGTAAGGGTTAACGACACAGAGGAACAGCCATGAGTGACGAGACAGACCTGATCAAGCTATACTCGGCGCGGATTTTGGGGCTTGCGGCTGACATCCCACATCTGGGGCGCTTGGAGAATCCCGATGCCAGCGTCACGCGGCGCTCGCCCCTATGTGGGTCCACCGTCACGGTCGATGTCGTGGTCGAAGACGGCACGCTGGCGCAGATGGGGCAGGATGTGAAGGCCTGCGCCTTGGGTCAGGCTTCTGCCGCTGTGGCCGGTGCGGCGGCAGTTGGTGCCACGTTGGATCAGATCCAGACGGCGCGGGATCAGTTGAAAGCGATGTTGAAAGGCCAAGGCCCCGTGCCCAACGCCCCGTTTGACGGGTTCGAGGTGCTCACCCCCGCGGTGGCCTATAAAAACCGTCATGCCTCCATCCTGCTGACGATAGAGGCGTTGGCCGAAGCGATGGAACAGACCCAAGAGGTTGCGCAAAACGGCTAGGCCCGTTCCGCCGCGATCTGCGCCAATAGCGCCGCGGCGGCGATGCCTCCAGCGGCGAACGCCCCCCACCGAACGCCTACACAAAAAAAACGCCGCACATCCGGGCAGGATGGCGGCGTAAGGGTGCGGTGACCGTGAAGGCTCGTTTTGATCCGTGACAGAGGGGACAACTCGGGCACAGGGACGAAGGTATTGCGGACTTCGCCAACGCATAGAGTTTGGGACAGATGCGCGGGCTAGATCAAAACAACACGGTTTACGCAGGCAGAAGTCAAACGAAGGCGGGAAGGTGCAGACCGACCACGAGGATGACAACCAAGGCAGCCGCCCCTGCGGCATCTTGCAACAGCGTGTCTTTCGACCGTTTGGCAATGGCTTTGACTGTAAGGATCGTGGTCATTTGCGTTCTCCCGTTTCCGTTGCCTATTTGTTCTCATTTTCAAACCCCTGTGTAAAGAACTTTATGAGAACAAAAGAGAACAAAATGGGATTAAATTGCTAACCCACTGATATCAAACGGATCGCTTCGTCCTGGCGCATCAGCCACAACAGCAACCGGGCGGCTTTGCCGCGCGGGGTGGTCAGATCAGGGTCCACAGCCAGCAAGGCGCGCGCATCCGATTGGGCGACCTGCATCAAAGCCGCCTGTTTCTCCAGATCTGCCACCCGAAACCGCGGTACGCCGGATTGCGCCGTGCCGATCAGATCACCGGTCCCGCGCATCTTGAGGTCCGTCTCGGCGATCACAAAACCATCCTCGCTTTCGCGCAAAACCTCCAGCCGTTGCCGGCCGCTTTCGCTGAGCGGGGCTTGATACATCAGCAAGCAGGTAGAGGCCGCCTGCCCCCGTCCCACGCGCCCGCGCAGCTGGTGCAGCTGTGCCAGCCCGAAACTTTCGGCGCGCTCGATCACGATGATGCTGGCGTTCGGCACGTCGACGCCCACCTCGATCACCGTGGTGGCGACCAGCAGCTTGGTCTGCCCTTGCTGAAAGTCACGCATGGCCGCGTCTTTATCGGCGGGCGGCATCTGCCCATGGACCAGCCCGACCACGCCTTCGCCCAAGGCCGCACGCAGGTGTTTGAACCGCGCTTCTGCGGCGATCAGATCGCTGACCTCGATTTCTTCGACCAGCGGGCACACCCAATAGCATTGCCGCCCTTCGCTGATGGCGGCGCGCAAGCGGGTTACGACCTCCTCCATCCGGTCGGTGGCAATCAGGGCGGTGCGGATGGGTTTGCGCCCGGGCGGCTTTTCATCCAGCACAGACACGTCCATATCGCCATATTGCGCAAGGGCCAGCGACCGCGGGATCGGCGTCGCGGTCATGACCAAAACATCGACGGCCTGCCCTTTTTTGCCAAGCTCAAGCCGCTGGCGCACGCCAAAGCGGTGCTGTTCATCCACCACCGCAAGGCGCAGATCGCCAAAGGCGACATCGGCCTGAAACACCGCATGGGTGCCCACAAGGATCTGGATCGCGCCGCTTTCCAGCGCGCTCAGCTTGGCGCGCCGTTCGGGCCCTTTATCGCGCCCGGTCAAGAGCTCAAGCACTACACCCGCCTGTTCGGCCAGGGGGCGCAAGCCCTCAAGGTGTTGACGCGCAAGGATTTCTGTCGGGGCCATCAGCACGCCCTGCCCGCCTGCCTCGACCGCTCGCAACAATGCCATGAAGGCGACCAGCGTTTTGCCCGCGCCCACATCCCCCTGCAGCAAGCGGTTCATCCGCGCGCCGCTGGCCATGTCCTTTGCAATCTCGGCGATGGCGCGGTTCTGTGCACCGGTGGGCGCATAGGGCAATGCGCCAAGCACACGCTGCTGCAACTGGCCATCGCCAACCGTCTTGCGCCCCGCCTTCCGCCGGTCCTTGGCGCGCGCAAGGGCAAGCGTCAGTTGATGGGCGAGCAATTCATCATAGGCCAGCCGCGCCCGCGCTGGCGCCGCGGCAGAAAGGTCAGCCATGTCGTTCGGGGCATGCGCCTGTTGCAGCGCATCTGGAAAGTCTGGCCAGTCCTCTTGGTTTTTCTGATTGGGATCAATCCATTCGCCGACCTCTGGCACCCGCGACAATGCGGCCCGCGTGGCCTTATACATCAGCTTTTGCGTGATCCCGCTGGTCAGCGGATAGACCGGTTCAAACGTCGGAATATCGCCCGCCTCGGCTTCGGGCACAACGAAATCCGGGTGCACCATCTGGGGGATTCCGTCAAAAAGCTCTACCCGCCCCGACACCACGCGCCGTGACCCTTCGGGCATCTGCCGTTTCCAGTAATCCCCGCGCGCGTGAAAGAAGACCAGTTGAAAGGCGGTGGCGCTGTCTTCGACATGAATACGGTAGGCCCCGCCCTTGTTTGCAGGCGCCCGATGCGCGCCAACGGTGACCGCCACGGTGACAGTGGCGGGCAGGATCGCATCCTTGACACTGGGCTGCAGCCGTCGGTCGATGCCGGAATACGGCAGCGTAAACAACAGGTCCCGCGGGGCCATCACCCCAAGCTGGGCAAAGTTCTGCGCGGTCTTCGGCCCGACCCCTTCCAACGTTTCGAGCTTGGCAAAGAGGGGGAAAAGCGCCTCGGGCCGGCCCGTCATGCGCCGTCGATCAGCGCAAGCCAGCCGTCCTCGTCCAATGTCTGAATGCCCAGATCCGCCGCTTTCTTGGCCTTGGAACCAGCCCCCGGCCCCGCGACCAGAATATCGGTTTTCGCACTGACCGAGCCAGAGACCTTGGCCCCCAAACGTTCGGCGCGCGCCTTCGCTTCGGCGCGGGTCATTTTTTCAAGCGTGCCGGTGAAGACCACGGTTTTTCCTGCCACGGGGGAGCCTTCGGTAACAGGGCGCGCCACATCCTGCACCGACAGTTCCGCCACCAGCCGGTCGATCGAGGCACGTTCGGCCTCTTGGGCAAAGGTGCTTACCAAGCTTTGCGCCATGACTTGACCGACGCCGTCGACACCGATCAGATCGTCCCAGGCGGGGCCAACCCCGGATTTTGCATGGCCCATTGCAGCCTCGAACGCGGTCCAGCTGCCGTAATGCTGCGCGATCAGGTTCGACGCCGCTTCGCCAACATGGCGGATGCCAAGCGCAAAAATCAGCCGCGACAGGGGAATTTTGCGTTTATCCTCAATGGCCTGAAACAGTTTATCGGCAGATTTCTCGCCCCAGCCTTCGCGGTTCTTGAGCTGCTGCATGCCGCTGCCATAGCGCGCCTTTAGCGTGAAGATATCCGCCGGTTCCGCGATCCAGCCATCGGCATAGAATTGCTCGACCTGTTTCGCGCCCAGACCGTCAATATCAAAAGCCGCGCGCGATACGAAATGTTTCAGCTTTTCAACGGCTTGCGCAGGGCAGATCAAACCACCCGTACAGCGACGCACCGCATCACCTTCCTCGCGGATGGCGTCGCTGCCGCATTCCGGGCAGGTCGTTGGATAGACATAGGCTCTAGCGTCCTCGGGTCGCTTGCCAAGGTCCACATCCGCGATCTTGGGGATCACGTCCCCCGCACGGTAGACCTGCACCCAGTCGCCGACGCGGATATCTTTGCCCTCGCGGATACGGGCCCCCTTACTGTCGAGCCCTTTGATATAATCCTCGTTATGGAGCGTCGCATTCGAGACAACGACGCCCCCCACGGTCACCGGCTTCAACCGCGCCACCGGCGACAGCGCGCCGGTGCGGCCGACCTGAATGGTGATATCCTCCAGCCGGGTCCAGGCTAGTTCTGCAGGGAATTTATGCGCAATTGCCCAACGGGGAGTGGTTGAGCGAAAGCCAAGCCGGTCTTGCAACGCCAGATCGTTCACCTTGTAGACGACGCCGTCGATGTCATAGCCAAGCGTCGCGCGTTGCTCTTCGATCTTGCGGTAATGTGCGATCATCTCTTGCGGACCGTCGCAGAGCGTCGTCAGCGGGTTGGTGTCAAACCCGAATGCGCTCAGCCGCTCTATCGCTTGAAACTGCGTTTCGGCCAGTGGCGCGGACAAGGCCCCCCAGGCATAGGCGAAAAACGCCAGCGGCCTTGCGCGGGTAATCTCGGGATCCAACTGGCGCAAGGATCCGGCGGCGGCGTTGCGCGGATTGGCAAAGGTCTTGCCCCCGTTGGCCGTCTGTCGGGCGTTCAGCGCATCAAAATCGTCGTGGCGCATATAGACTTCGCCGCGCACCTCAAGCAGCGCCGGTGCGCCCTCGATCCGCGTCGGAATAGTATCAATCGTGCGCGCATTGGCGGTGACGTTTTCCCCGACGGCACCATCCCCACGGGTCGCGGCCTGTACCAGATCCCCGTTTTCATAGCGCAGCGACAGCGACAGCCCGTCAATCTTTGGCTCTGCGGTGAAGGCCAGCGGCGTCCCGCCCGGGAGCCCCAGATATTTGCGGATGCGCGCATCGAAATCGACAACATCCTCATCCTCGAAGGCATTGCCTAAGGACAGCATCGCCACGTCATGCCGGACCTTGCCGAACCCTTCCGCCGGGGCGGCACCGACCTTGTCGCTAGGGCTGTCAGCGCGTTTGAGGCCGGGAAACCGTTCCTCGATCGCTTGATTGCGACGTTTCAGGCGATCATATTCCGCGTCTGACAGGTCGGGCGCGTCCTGCGTGTGATAGGCCGCATTCGCCCGCCCCAACAGGTCAGCCAACCGCGCCAATTCGGCTTTGGCCTCCTCCTCGGAAAGCTCCTGAAGTGCGGTTTTATCAGTCACGGTAAGCCCCAGCCTGCTGTTTCAACTGGGGTCTAGATACGCAGGGAACTCCCCCGCGTCTAGAATATTTCCCTTGCCTTTGTGGCTAGCCGCCGACGGCCAATCTTTCCTGTTCGGGGTAGCCCATGGTGGCCGGATCGCGCAGCACATATCCCCTGCCCCAGACCGTTTCGATGTAATTCTCGCCGCCCGTGGCATTGCTAAGCTTTTTACGCAATTTGCAGATGAAAACATCGATAATCTTGAGCTCGGGTTCATCCATGCCGCCGTAAAGATGGTTTAGAAACATCTCTTTCGTCAGGGTCGACCCTTTGCGCAGGCTCAGCAGTTCGAACATCTGGTATTCCTTGCCGGTCAGATGCACGGGCTTATCCCCCACGGTCACCGATTTGGCGTCCAGATTGACCGACACGCGCCCGACGTTGATCACCGATTGCGAATGGCCCTTGGACCGCCGGATGATCGCATGAATGCGCGCCACCAGTTCTTCGCGGTGGAAAGGTTTGGTCAGATAATCATCGGCACCAAAGCCGAACCCCTTGATCTTGTTTTCTGTGTCGTCAGAGCCGGAGAGGATCAGGATCGGCGTCTGGATCTTGCTCAGCCGTAATTGGCGCAAAACGTCATGCCCGTTCATATCCGGCAGATCCAGATCCAGCAGGATCAGATCGTAGTCATAGAGCTTTGCCAGATCGATGCCCTCTTCCCCCAAATCGGTGGTATAGGTGTTCAGATTGGCATGGGTCAGCATCAGTTCGATGCTTTTGGAGGTGGTTGGGTCATCTTCGACCAACAGTATTCGCATGTGTCTCACTCCGCTCAAATGGATTTGGTATAAAAGGCACCGTGAACAAAATAGTTTAACCACTCGTTAATAGTGCTCAACTTGTTAGGCGAGCAACTTAAAGTTGTCTATACTTTTGTAGCGCTGTGGCCCGCAAAGCCGCTTCCCCATGTTCAGAGACTGCGCGCACCCATTCGACAAATTCGGCCCGCCCCACACCATAGAGTTCCTCCGCTTCCGCCTCAGTGATCAGCCCGTATAACACGCCACGCACCACCGCAGCCTTGCGCGATGCGACCCACCGGCGGGTATTGCGATCCGGCAGATCCGCAAGGCTAAAGCTGGACCCGTCGGGCAAGGTCACCGCCCTGGGTCGTTCGACCTTTTTCAAATACACTCGTTTTCCCCTTTTCACCCCATACACATAAGACGCGCGCCCACTGTTCACGGCCCGTTCTTGATCCGGTGCAGGCTAGGTCGCCGCATGTTAACGACCCGTGAAGTCGCCCCTTGAGAGTACCGCTAATTTTCCTATATTAAGCCTCAAACCTCCCGGAGTATTCTCATGCCGCTTGATCGCACCCCGCCGCTCAATTCGTTGGGCTTTGCCAAAGCACCTGCCGACACCCGCGTCGTTGTGGCGATGTCGGGCGGTGTCGACAGTTCCGTGGTCGCCGCCATGCTGGCCGAGGAAGGCTATGACGTCGTCGGCGTCACCCTGCAGCTGTACGACCACGGTGCGGCACTGGCGCGCAAAGGGGCTTGCTGTGCGGGCATCGATATCCATGATGCGCGGCGTGTCGCGGAATCCATGGGGTTCCCGCATTACGTTTTGGATTATGAAAACGTGTTCAAGGACGCCGTGATTGACGAATTTGCCGATAGCTATCTGGGCGGGGCCACGCCCGTGCCCTGCATCCGCTGTAACGAACGGGTGAAGTTCAAGGATCTGCTGGAAACGGCCAAGGATCTGGATGCCGATTGCATGGCGACCGGTCACTATATCCAGCGCAAGATGGGCCCCGACGGGGCCGAACTGCATTGCGCCGCCGATGCCAATCGGGACCAAAGCTACTTTCTGTTCTCGACCACGCCCGAACAGTTGGACTATCTGCGTTTCCCCCTTGGCCATCTACCGTCAAAAAACGACACGCGGGCGCTGGCGGCGAAATACGGGCTGAGCGTGGCGGACAAGCCCGACAGTCAGGATATCTGCTTTGTCCCGAATGGCGACTACGCCTCGGTGATCCGCAAACTGCGCCCCGAAGCCGCCAACCCCGGCAATATCGTCGACACCGACGGCAATGTGCTGGCGCAGCATGACGGGGTGATCAACTACACCATCGGGCAGCGCCGTGGCCTTGGCATCGGCGGCTTGGCCGACCCGCTCTATGTGGTGAAACTTGACGCGGATAACGCGCAGGTCGTCGTGGGGCCGAAATCGATGCTGGCCACCCGTACTGTGCCCGTGAAAGAGATTAACTGGCTTGGTGACACCCCGCTTGTGTCGCAAAGCGAATGGCCCATTGCTGTGCGCGTACGCTCTACCCGCCCTCCGACAGACGCGATCCTGCGTCCGATCTCGGATACCGAAGCGACGGTAGAGCTGCTCACCCCCGAGGAAGGGATCTCGCCGGGTCAGGCCTGCGTTTTCTACGACCCCGAAAGCACCCGCATCTTCGGCGGCGGCTGGATCCACAAAGGCTAACCCCTTCCAAATGGTTTAAAATCCCGGGGAGTTTGAGGGGCAGCGCCCCTCATATGGGGTAGTGAGTTTGAGGGGCAGCGCCCCTCATTTAGCGTCATGAGTTTGAGGGGCAGCGTCCCTCATTTTACTCTATAGCCAGCCTCTAGACCTATAGCTTTGCCAATACCGCCCGCGCCGCGCGCAGGCCCGGGCTCTCGCCCCCTTTGCCGAGCCGCTCCATCGTCAGCGCCATCGCGTCCTTTTGATCCTCGGGATGCGCAAAGACATGCGCCAAACCGCCAGCGATCTTATCGGCGGTGCAATCGGGGCCCAGAAACTCCGGCACGACGCGCGTGTCGGAAACAAGGTTCACCAAAGTCACCGTATCAATCAACGCCATCGCCTTGATCAATCGGAAGCTGAGCCAGTTCATCCGGTAGGCGATCACCATCGGCAGCGATGCGGCGGCCAGTTCCAGCGACACGGTGCCAGAGGCCGCAAGTGCCACGTCCGCGGCGGCAAAAGCCGCCCGTTTCATCGCGGCACCTTCCTCCCTGCTGCCCGCACGCGGGTCCAGCACGATGGGGCGCACCGTCCAGCCCTGGGTCTGCGCAATGACCGCGTCTGCCACAGGACCGGCGGCGGGAATGACCACGCGCAGATCCGGATGTGTCCGGGCAAAACGGGCCACCGCATCGCCGAACACATCCGACAGACGCGCCACCTCTGACCGCCGAGATCCGGGCAGGACGAGCATCAGGGGGGCGTCGCCGATCTCATGGGCTTGACGAAAGGCAGCGGCTTCGCGGTGTGTGGCGATCTTCTCTCCTACCACGGGATGGCCGACGAAATCGCATGCCATGCCCTCGGCCTCCATCAGGGGCGGCTCGAAGGGGAAAAGTGCAAGCACGTGATCGATATACCGCGCCATCTTTTTCGCGCGCCCAGGACGCCAGGCCCAGACTGTGGGCGCGACATAATGCACCGTGCGAATATCCGACCCCGCCTTGACCCGCTTGGCCACGCGGAGCGAGAAATCGGGGCTGTCGATGGTGATCATCACATCGGGCTTTGCTTCAATCACGGCCTGCGCCGTCTCGTTGATCCTCGCCATCAAGGATTTGTATTTCGGCAGGATCTCGGCGATGCCCATGACAGACAGTTCGGACATATCAAAACGGCTGGTCAGCCCTTCGGCGGCCATATCTGTCCCGCCGATCCCGTCAAAGGTGATGTCGGGGCGCAGGGATTTCAGCCCTGCCATCAGCGCCCCCCCCAATCGGTCACCCGAAGGTTCGCCCGCGATGATGAACACCTTCATGTCGCGGCCCTTGCCCATAGCACGAGGTCTAATTCATCCGCCAAGGCGACGCAGGCGTCTGGCTCCAGAAGAATGACGGACCCCGCCTCGATCACAACACCCGCCAGCCCTGCCGCATGGGCGCGGCGCAGGGTGTCGGGCCCGATGGTGGGCATATCGACAAGATGGCTTTGGCCGGGTTTCGGACCTTTAAACAGCACCGCGCTGGCCAAGCGCGCACTATCAGGCAGGGTCGACAGCAGGTGATCTGTGCCGCCAATCGCCTCGATCCCCATGACTTGCCCCTGCCCGACAACGCAGCATTGCCCCACATCCATCGGCGCAAGGCAGCGCACCAGGGCAGCACCCCGCGCGGCGTCATCGCGCATCTGCGCATCCGGCTGACGCTGGCTAAGCACGCCTTCGCGCGCCATCAAGTCGGGCGCGAGGTCATGGGCGGCAACGACGGTCAACCCCGCTGTCTGGAAAATATCGACCAAGGCGCGCAGGGCACCGTCGTCCCCCACAGCAAGGGCTTTCTGGAAGACCGGCACCAAAGGGAGCGTTGCCGCATCCAGTTTGGACGGATCAAAGGACGGCCGAGCCACGGTGCCGCAGAAACACACCTGCGTCACGCCGCGCGCAGTCAGCTCGGCCAGCAAAGTGCCAAGCGTTTCAAGCCGGAACACTAGATCCGGCACCAGCCCGACGGGTGTCGTCCCCTCGTAGGCGCAGATCAAAGGCGCATCGGCCAGCGCCCCCGCCACCCGTTGAGGCAGTCCGCCGCCCCCTGCGATCAGCGCCAGCATCAACCCGGTGTCAGAAAGTGACGGCCCGTGTCGGCCAGCACGAAATCGACGATCTCGCGGACGTAATCGCTGCCGGTTTCCTCGCCCAAACGACGGGCGCGGTCGTGGAATGTCCCCTCGCCCTGCGCCAGCATCTGGAACGCCGCGCGAAGGGCCGTGATGTCGGCGCGGGTGACACCGCGACGCTTCAGCCCGACAAGGTTAAGCCCGTCCAAGACCCCTCGGGGCGCTTGCACCAGACCGTAGGGGATCACGTCATTGGTTACCATCGTCACAGCACCGATGATGGCCCCGCGACCGATGCGCACGAATTGATGGATACCGGCCAGCCCGCCGATCAGAACATCGTCTTCAATGATGCAGTGGCCCGCGACGGCGGCGTTGTTCACCACAATCACCCGGTCGCCAAGAATGGCGTCATGGGCGATGTGACAGCCCGCCATAAACAGCCCGTCATCGCCGATCCTGGTCACGCCGCCACCGCCTTCGGTGCCGCCGTTCATGGTGACATGTTCGCGGATACGGTTGCGTTTGCCGATTTCGAGGCGGCTGGATTCCCCTTTGAACTTAAGGTCTTGGGGGATTTCACCGATCACCGCGAAGGAAAAGATCACCGTACCTTCGCCGACTTCGGTGTCGCCGGTGACGATGGCGTGGGACTTCACCTCAACGTTGTCATGCAGCACGACCCGAGGGCCGATGACGCAGAACGGGCCGACCTTGGCAGAGGCCGCGATCTGCGCCCCTTCCTCGATCACGGCGCTTGGGTGGATGTTGCCCATCAGGACAGGTCCATCATCGCAGTGAATTCAACCTCGGCCGCCATTTCACCCTCGACCGACGCGACGCCGCCGAATTTCCAGACTTTACCGCCGGGTTTGCCGCGCAGGGTGTTCAGCTCCATCCGGACGACGTCACCAGGAACGACCTTGCGGCGGAATTTGCATTTGTCGATGGCCATGAAATAGACTTTCATGTCCTTATCCGCCATTTCCAGCGTGACACCGACCATCACCGCAGCGGTCTGCGCCATCGCTTCTACGATGGTGACGCCGGGCATAATCGGCATGCCGGGGAAATGCCCCTGAAAATGCGGTTCGTTCATCGTGACATTCTTGATCCCGACAGCGCTTTGCGTGCCCTGAATATCGACCACTTTATCGACCAGCAAAAAGGGATAGCGGTGCGGAATGATCCGCTGGATCATCTGGATATCGGCACTTGGCAGGGTGTCAGTCATTGCATGTCCTGTCTGTTAAAAGCTGTAAGCTGGCTACCAATTCTGGCCGCCATGGGCAAGCGGGGGGATCAGTTCTTGCCGCTGCCGACCGACGCATCAAGCCGCTCGATGGCTTCGTCGGTGATGTCGATGGCGTTGGCGCTGACGAAGACCGACCGGCGTTCAAGGATCACGGCCGCCCCGGCTTCACGCATCATCTGTTCCAACACAGGGCCCGCAGCGGCCAGGAACACCTGGCGTTCCTTCTCGACCAATTCGTTCAACGCCCGCCCCTTTGCCGCTTGCGCCGCGCGGGTTTTCTGCACCTTTTCGTCAAAGGCATCCGCCAGCCCGCTGAAGGCATCGGGGCTGAGCTTGCTGCGCTGATCGGTGAGCTTGCGCTCCTCGGCCTTCAAATCCGCTTCAATCAGACGGTTTTCGGCAGAGATTTCAGCGCTTTGGGTTTCCACGTCATCCGCCACCCGCAGACCAAAGGCGCTTTCATTGAACACACGATCTGAATCGATGGTCAGGATCGGGCTTTGCACCACGCGCCGTTCAGACTGCTGTTGTGCAAAAACCGGCACCGCCGCAAGGGGCAGTACCGGCAGAAGGCAAATCAAGAGTGCCCGCAGTTTCATAACGGCCTCAGAAATCGGTCCGCAGGGTCACTTCGAACTTCTGTTCTTCGTCATAGTCCTCTTTTTTCAAGGCTTTAGAGACGTTGAACTGCAAGGGACCAACAGGCGTATCCCAGAAGAGCGAGACACCGATCACGTGGCGGAACGAGCCGGATTCACCAACGATAGACGAGCCCAGAGGGATCTCTACATCGTCGAGGTTCCAGACATTGCCGACATCATAGAAGACGCCGCCGCTGATGCCGTATTCTTCGGGCAGGCCCAGCGGGAATTCCGCCTCAAGACTACCAACCACAAAGAGGTTACCCCCAAGGGAGTCGTCAGACCCGTTGCTTTGATCGCGCGGGCCGATGCCGCCGGTTTCAAAGCCGCGCATGATCGATGGGCCGATCAAGAAGCGGTCGGAAACGCGGTTGTTGCCTTCGCTCCATGCCAATGCCCCACCTTGCAAGGTGGCACGCAGGGTAACTTCCTCGTTGAAGATACGCTTTTCGCCGATGGCTTTGGCGGTGGTTTTCACGAACTTGGTGTCACCCCCTAGACCTGCGAAATCCTGCCCGAATTGCAGCAGCACACCCGAAGTCGGGTCCAGACCGGCGCGGCGGGTGTCGTAGCTGTAGTTATACCCGATCGAAGAGGTCACCTGACGGCCTGCGGCGATGTCATTTGCGACGACAAAACCGGTTGTGGTATCGTCACGCTCTGACATCTCAAGATCGTCATAGGTATAGTTGAGGCTCAACCGCCCGTTTTCGCTGACAGGGAACGACAGGGTCGGCTGGAAGACGATACGTTCGGTGTCGAAGGAGTTATAGGACGAGCTTGTTTCGGCATAATCGAGGTTCAGGCCGAACGCCACATCACGCCCCAAGAGGCTCGGCTCGATAAAGTTGAAGCCATAGCGCTGTGCATCTTCAGCCGTGCTGACCGTCAGCTTGAGCTTTTGGCCGCGTCCCAGGAAGTTATCCTCGGCAAAGCTGACCGCGACGCCGATCCCGTCACTAGACGAGAACGACCCACCGAAGTTGAGCGAGCCTGTCGGCTGTTCCACAACATTCACGTCAACGACGACCTGCTCGGGGGAAGACCCCTCGCGGGCGTTGACTTCGGCGCTTTCAAAATAACCAAGGGCGCGGATACGCTCGGCGCTTTCACGGATTTCGCGCGGGTTGAACGGGTCACCCTCTACGCTGTCAAACTGGCGGCGCACAACGCGGTCAAGCGTGGTGGTGTTACCTTCGATGTCGATCCGTTCGACAAAGACACGTGGACCACGAGAGATGCGATATTCGACGTTCAGCGTCAGGTCGCGATCATTGCGCGTGACGACCGGTTCGACCCGCAGAAAGTCTACGCCGTCACGGATGGCTTTGCGTTCCATCCGGGCGATATCCGTCTCGACCAGCGACGGTGAATAGACGGCACCGGATTTGGTCTTGATTACGCCACGATAATCGTCGGCGTTCACCCCGTTGATGGTCGAGGTCACGGTCAGTTCGCCGATCTTGAACTGTTGCCCCTCTTGCACGTTGAACTGCACAAAATAGCCGTCGCGTTCTTCGGTCAGCTGAGCGTTCGCCGCCGAAATGCGCATGTCGACATAGCCGCGCGACAGGTAGAAATCGCGCAGCATCTGCTGGTCGGCCTCGATGCGTTCGGGCACAAAAGTGTCGCGTTTGATCAGACGGCGGAACAGGCCCGCTTGCTTGGTCCCCAGAACGCGGCGCAGACGACGGTCCGAATATTCGCGGTTGCCGACAAAGCTCAGGCGTTCAATCTCGACGTTGTCGCCTTCGAAGACTTCAAATACCAGATCAACGCGGTTCTGGTCGCGGCGGATGACCTTGGGCTGGACGCGGGCGGCGATACGGCCGTCGTTGCTATAGGCCTGCGCGATGGCATTGGCGTCTTTTTCGGCTTGGGTCGGGTTAAAGACGCGGCGTTCGTCTGAATCAACGACCGAAGCCAGCGCTTCGTCGTCGATGCGCGCGTTGCCTTCAAAGCTGATGCGGTTGATGGTGGGGAATTCTACGACCGTGATCACCAATGTCCCGCCGCGCGGTTCAAGTGCTACGCTTTCAAACAGGCCGGACGCCTGAAGGTTCTGGTAAGCATCGTTCAATTCGCCCGCGCTGATCGCCCGACCACGCGCGATTCCTGCGCGGCTTAGGATGGCGCTGTCGCCGATCCGTTCGTTGCCGTCGATCTGAACTGTGTTGAACTGATAGCTTTGCGCGTCAGCATGTGGCGCTGGCACCAGCCAAGCCACTGATAACATTACGCAAAAAGAAGCGCTGCGCAAGGATTTCGCAAAAGGAGTGAAAACCGCTGTTTCGGTGGGCTTATTCCACCTGTCGTTGTGCATCATTTGCCCTACCCGCTGTCAAAAAACTCTTTCGTCCTGACTAGACAGGTTAGCGGCCTTTGTCAAAACGAAGAGACCGCCATGCACCTATATAGAGTGTATGGCGGCCAGTTGGATCACGATAGAGTGCGGGAGGGCACAGGGATAGGGAGAGAGAACGGCGTTATGCGCCGATCCACGCGCCGGCGGTCAGCGCGATGATCAGGAAGCCGAAGTACAAAGCGCGGTCCCAGTTCAGATCAACCAAAAGGCTCAAACCGCGATAACTTGTCTTGAACGTCTGCATACTCGTATCCTTTGTAACTTGGATCGAATATCGCAGGCGATTGCGGCGCTCGTTTGACCAATTAAGGCAGCAATAAGACTTTTGTAACTTTTTACCCCCTTTTAGGCGGCAAAATATCGCCTAAGGGCAGAATAAATCGTTACCCAAGGCAAAGACCATTAACCCCAGCACCAAGGTCAGACCAATGGTCATCAGGATGCGCAACGCGCCATCGCTGGGTGGTTTGCCGGTCACGGCTTCATAGGCGTAGAACACCAGATGCCCGCCATCCAACGCCGGAATCGGGAAGAGGTTCAGCAGACCGACCGCCGTCGACAGCACCGCGATAAAGTAGATGAAGCTTTGCGCGCCCTGCGACGCCATCGCGCCAGAGGTTTGCGCGATCCCCACCGGGCCGCTCAGGTTACAGGTGCTGATATTGCCGACGATCATATGCTTGAGACCCGACAGCGACCCGCTGATGATCCGGCCTGTGTTCTCTACCCCACCCCAGAGCGCTGTAAGCACGCCAGGGTTCGTGGTGGCGGTGT
Organism: Sulfitobacter sp. SBS6; assembly: GCF_048285585.1. NCBI lineage: Bacteria > Pseudomonadati > Pseudomonadota > Alphaproteobacteria > Rhodobacterales > Roseobacteraceae > Sulfitobacter > Sulfitobacter sp. SBS6. Next base: position 286,760 of record NZ_JBLWBA010000005.1, read on the forward strand.
CAAAAGCGGTGCCGCCCACGATGCCAATGCGCATCTGCGACTTGAAGCTGCCGTCTGGCTGCGGTTCGTCCGTCACTTTGGGGCGCAGGGTAATGTCCAGCATTTGTCCGTCGCGCCAGATATCAAGTTCAAGCGGTGTGCCTTCAGACGCTTCAACAGCGGTCTTCAACTGGCGGAAGGCGAAAATCTCTGCCCCATCAACCGAGGTGATCACATCGCCGCTTTTCAGACCGGCCTCATAGGCCGCCGATTGCGGCATCACCTGCTTGACCAGCGATGGCATGACGTAAGGCCCATCCACGGTCACGACTTCCCCGCCACGGTTCACCTCATAGGGCAGCGGCTGGTCCAGCGGGATGCTGGCGAAGGCATCGGCATAGGCGGTGGCATCGGACACCGGCGGCAGGGTCACCCCGCCGATAGAGACGATCTCGTCCCCTTCAACCAGTTCATTCTGTTCAAACGGCAGCGGGTGCAATTCCCCGACGGTCATCGGGTCACGCGGAACGCCGACCGACAGGCCGATGGCCGCGAAAACCAGAATGGACAGGGCAAAGTTGAACACCGGCCCCGCAGCGACCGTGGCTGCACGCGCCCATAGCGGCGCACCGTGCATGGTGGCACGCAACCGCTTGGGGTCCGCTTCGGCCGCTTCCATCGCGGCCACATCCTTGCCCGAGGCCGCATCCGCATCGCCCGCGAATTTCACGTAGCCGCCAAAGGGCAGCGCGGCGATCTGCCACTTGGTGCCGCGTTTGTCGAAGCGGCTGTAGATCACAGGGCCAAACCCGAGAGAGAAGACATCGGCGTGGATGCCGGACCAGCGTCCGACGATATAATGACCATATTCATGGATCGCGACGATCACCGACAGGGCAATCACAAAAGCCAGAAGCGTCCAGATCAGCCCGCCAAACTGCGGGATCAATGCCATTATATCCAAAACTCTACCCTGCCCTCTTTGTTATTGCGGCCCATGCGGCCTGCCTTGCCAGATGGTCCACCTGTGCGACGTTATCAAGTGTGATGGCCGCATCGATCACCCCATTGTCAGGGAAAAGCGCTTCCATCGTGTCTTCGACGATCTCGGCCATCTGGGGAAAGCGCAGCTTGCCGCCGATAAACCCGTCCAGCGCGACCTCTTTGGCGGCGTTGAACACCGCACCGGCCATGCCACCACGCGCCATCACCTCGCGCGCGAGGCGCAGGGCGGGCCAACGGATGTCATCGGGGGCGCGGAAGTCAAAACTGCCGATCTTTGCCAGATCCAGCCGTTCTACCGGCAAATGCGTTCGGTCGGGATGATGCAGGGCAAAGCCGATGGCGTGGCGCATGTCGGGCGGGCCGATATGCGCCATCAAGGCACCGTCATTGAACCCCACCAGCGCATGGATCATCGACTGCGGATGTACCAACACTTCGATCTGGTCGGGATCCACGCGAAAATATTCACGCGTTTCAATGACTTCCATCGCCTTGTTGAACATCGACGCGCTGTCGATGGTGATGCGCTGGCCCATGTCCCAGTTCGGATGGCTCGACGCCTGCTCTAGCGTGGCATCGGCAAGCTTTTCCAGCGGCCAATCGCGAAACGCCCCGCCGCTGGCGGTGATAATGATCCGTTCCACCGCCGAGATATCCTCGCCGATCAGGGCCTGAAACACGGCGGAATGTTCGCTATCGACCGGCAGCATGGTGGCCCCATGTGCCATGGCCGTATCCAGCATCAGCTGACCGGCGCAGACCAGCGACTCTTTATTCGCAAGGGCCAGCGTCGCCCCTTGTTTCAACGCCTCCACCCCCGGTGCCAGACCCGCGGCCCCGATGATGGCGGACATGACCCAATCGGCGGGGCGTGCGGCGGCTTCGTTGATGGCTTGGGGTCCGGCGGCGGCCTCTACCCCCGTGCCCGATAGCGCGTCGCGCAGGTCGTCCAGCAGATGCTCATGGGCCGTGACGGCAAGCTGCGCGTTCAGCCGCTGCGCATCTTCGGCCAGCTGCGCGATATTGCTGGCACCGGTCAGCGCGACGACATCATAGGCGTCGGGCGCGCGCGCGATCAGATCAATGGTATTCTGCCCGATAGAGCCCGTGGCCCCGAAAATACTGACTTTCTTCATGGGATGAAGATCAGCTTAGCGCGGGGGTGATGGTCAGGAAACGACCAATGATCAGCAGGAACAGCGCCGCCCCCAGCATACCGTCGAACCGATCCAGCAAACCGCCATGACCGGGGATCAGGTTAGAGCTGTCCTTGACCCCCAAGCGACGCTTCATCCCGGATTCCGCCATATCACCCATCTGCGACGCCATCGACATGGCGACAGAGACACCGACCAGCTGCAAGCCCACACCGGTGTTGATCGAGAACAGGAAACCGACAGCCGCGGCCCCGATCCAGCCCGCCGCCGTGCCGGACCATGTTTTCTTGGGGCTGACCTTGGGCCAGAACTTCGGCCCACCGATGGCACGGCCGGCGAAATAGCCAACGACATCGGTGATCACCACAACCAGCACCAGCCACATCAGCCAGCCAAAGCCGAAATCATCGCGAACCTGCGTTAGCCCGAAACCGGCCAGCATGATCATCACGGTGAAACACATGAAAATGGTGCGGTGCTTTTCCAACTGGCCAAAGCCCACCAACGCGGGGGCCAGCAGCACCGGCAGGGCAAAGCCCACGGGCAGGTAGATCGCGGCGAGCGTCGCTGCCCCGACCAGCAAGCCCATCTGCCTCCGTGCGCTGCGGTTTGACGGGTTCAACATCCCCACCAGTTCCCACGCCATGACGCCGCAAATGATCGCGACGAGAACGTGGAACACGGGCCCGCCCAGATAGATACCGCCCAGACCGACCACGATCATCGCCAGCGCCGAACCGACGCGCGCCGTGAGGTCGGACCAGCGTTCCGAAGAAGGTGTCATAGTGCTTTCCTTTCGTCGTACGATCAGGAGGACACGGCACCAAAGCGCCGGTCGCGATTGCCAAAGGCCGCACAAAGATTGCCAAACTCGGCTTTGGTGAAGTCGGGCCAGAGCGTATCAATGAATTCATATTCGGCATAGGCTGATTGCCACAGCAGAAAGTTCGATATCCGCGCCTCGCCACTGGTGCGGATCACCAGATCGGGGTCCGGCAATACATGGGTGTCCAGATAGCGCGGCAGGGTTTCTTCGTCGACGTCCTCAGGGCTGAGCAGACCCGCTGCGACGTCCTGTGCCAGCCGCTGCGTCGCGCGCGCGACCTCGTCGCGACCGCCGTAGTTCAGCGCAATCGTCAGATGGGTCCGGGTGTTTTCCGCGGTCTCTGCTTCTAGCACATTCATCAGCTTGACCAGTTTCGCATCGAGCCGGACACGGTCACCGATAAACCGGACGCGCACGCCCTTGGCTTTCAGCGCCTTGGTCTCTTTGGTGATATAGCGGCGGAACAGGCTCATGAGCCCGGCCACTTCGACCTGAGTACGTTTCCAGTTCTCGGTCGAGAAGGCAAAGATCGTCAGATATTCGACGCCGAAATCGGGGCATGCCTCTACGATTTCACGCACGCGTTTGGCACCGGCATGATGCCCGAACAGACGCGGACGCCCTCGCTGGGTCGCCCAACGGCCGTTTCCGTCCATGATGATCGCAACATGGCGCGGTGCCCCTGGGACAAGCTGGAAGGTCTGGTCGGTCGCAGCAGGCATCATCTATCCTTATCGAACTGCAGGCCGATGCGCGGACCTTGGGGTCGCGCGCATCGAATAAGGTACTTAAACCTGCATGATCTCGGCTTGTTTGCTTTCAAGCTGCTCGTCGATCTGGGCGATGAACTTGTTGGTCATGTCCTGAACCTCACCCTCCCAGACTTTCTGATCGTCTTCCGACATGCCGTCGGCCTTGGCTTTCTTGATCTGGTCCATCCCGTCGCGACGCACGTTGCGGATCGATACACGGGCGCTTTCGGCATATTGCCCCGCGACCTTGGTCAGCTGGGTGCGGCGTTCCTCGTTCAGCTCGGGGATCGGCAGCATGATGATGGTGCCGTTCAGCTGCGGGTTGATGCCCAGACCGGATTCACGGATCGCCTTTTCGACCTTGCCGACCAGCGCCTTGTCCCAGACATTGATGGTGACCATCCGCGGCTCGGGCACGTTGACGGTGCCCACCTGGTTGATCGGCGTGCTGCTGCCATAGGCGTCGACCATCACAGGCTCCAGCATAGAAGCGGACGCGCGGCCTGTGCGCAAAGAGGCAAATTCGGTGCGCAACGATGCGATTGCGCCGTTCATGCGCCGCTCAAGATCGTCTGTGTCCAGCATAAAATCGTCTGACATGATGTCCCCGGTGGTTTTGTAACTATCTAGATTTGAACCGATATAACGCGATCAAGCCCCCCTTGTATAGGGAGCCCCGCATCTATCGTAGGTTGGGGCCTAGCCCTGAACCCGTGTGTATGTGCCCTCGCCCGCGAGAATCCCCTTGAAGCCGCCCGGCTCGTCCAGAGAGAAGACGATGATCGGCAGGTTGTTGTCGCGCGCCAAGGCGATGGCAGAGGCATCCATGACCCCCAGGCGCTTTTGCAGCACGTCGTCATAGCTGACGGCATCATAGCGGACCGCATCGTCGAATTTGGCGGGGTCTTTGTCATAGACACCATCGACCTTGGTGCCCTTGAAGATCGCTTCGCAGGCCATTTCATTGGCGCGCAGCGTCGCGGCGGTATCGGTGGTGAAATAGGGGTTGCCGGTGCCCGCGGCAAAGATGCACACGCGCTTTTTCTCAAGGTGGCGCACGGCGCGGCGGCGGATGTAGGGTTCGGCGACCTCGTTCATTGTGATCGCTGAGATCACCCGCGTGTGGATGCCCAGTTCCTCCAGCGCGGATTGCATCGCCAGCGCGTTCATCACGGTGGCCAGCATCCCCATATAATCGGCGGTGGTGCGTTCCATCCCCTGGGCCGATCCTTGCAGCCCGCGGAAGATATTGCCGCCCCCGATGACCATGCAGATTTCGACGCCAAGATCATGCACCGATTTGACCTCGTTCGCGATGCGTTGCACCGTTGGCGGGTTCAGCCCGAACCCCTGATCGCCCATCAATGCTTCGCCTGAAATCTTCAGCATGACCCGGTTGAATGTTACTTTTGACTGGCTCTCGGGCATGGGCGCACCTTTCAGGGTGTGGGAGGGGTTTTCATTGCGCCGTAAAATGTCGCAAATAGCGCAAACATTCAATGCTCCGTCAGAGGTTCACGCAAAGAAATGCCAGATGCCCCGTTGTCCCGCGTCTCTGATGTGGTTTCCTCTATCGACCCTGCCGCGCCTGTCCTGATTGCGGGGCCCACGGCGTCAGGTAAATCGGCGCTGGCGCTGGCGATTGCGCAGGCTCAGGGCGGGGTGATTGTGAACGCGGATGCCAGTCAGGTCTACGGCTGCTGGCGCGTGATCTCGGCCCGCCCCCCAGCCGAGGAAGAGGCCTTGGCACCGCATCTGATGTATGGCCATGTCGCGGCACACGATCCCTATTCGGTCGGCCACTGGCTGCGAGAGGTAACCGAGGTGCTGCGCCAGCCCGCACGCCCGATCATTGTCGGTGGCACGGGGCTTTATTTCGCGGCGCTGACCAAGGGGCTGGTGGACATTCCCCCGACCCCCGATGCGGTGCGCGCCGCGGGCAACACCATGACCCGCGCGGCGATGATCGACGCGCTTGATGCAGAGACGGCGCGCCGCATCGATCTTTATAACCCCATGCGCGTCCAGCGTGCGTGGGAGGTGCAGCAAGCGACAGGGCGCGGGCTGGCCGCGTGGCAAGATGATACCCCGCCGCCCGTCCTGCCGATGGATCGCTGTCAGCCTGTCGCCGTTGCCGCGTCAAAGGACTGGCTGAACGACAGGATCATCCGTCGCTTTGACCAGATGCTGGACCAAGGCGCGCTGGACGAAGTTGCCGCCGTGCGCCCCAATTACGACCCCACCCTGCCCGCGCACCGTGCCATCGGCGTGCCCGAGCTGATGCGCTACCTTGACGGAACGACTCCGCTTGACGTGGCGCGACAGGATGCCATCATCGCGACACGGCAATATGCCAAGCGGCAGCGCACGTGGATGCGCAAGAACACCGCCGATTGGCTGCAATATGTGCCGGGCTAGCACGCAGTTGCCAAAACGGCGAAATTATCTTTTACTGCCTTTATCTTTCCGTATCTCTGTATAACGATAGTGTTCACTTGTCTTTTGCTGATAGGGTCATGCAATGACAGAGAACACGATCGAATTGCTGACGCTGGCGCAACTGTCGCAAGGGCAGGACTGGCGCGTGCAGCTTTGTCATGACCGGCCTGTGCATATGCTGATCTGGATCACCCGCGGTCAGGGGGTGCTGCAGCTTGACGGCCAGCGGCGCGGCTTGGGGGCGCATAACGCGGTGTTTATCCCTGCCCGTGCGCTCTTTGCCCTTGATATGGGGCGGCAGGGCATCGGGCAAGCGGTGGTGATCCCCGACAGCACCGAGCTGCGCCTGCCCCAAATGCCGCGCCACCTGCGTATTCGGGATGTGCAGGCCCAGACCGAACTGACCGGACTGATCGAAGCCGCGCAGCGCGAACAACAGGCCAAGCGCCCGCTGTATCACGACGCGTTAGAGGGGCACGCGGCGCTGATGTCGGTCTGGCTGCGGCGCCAGATCATGCAGGACGAACATGTCCCCAACCGGCGCAACGCCGCCGCACGGCTAAGCGCGCGGTTCTGTCAGATGGTCTGTGAACACTACAGCAGCGGCGCGCCGATGGCGCAATACGCCGAAAGCCTGGAGGTCACGCCGACGCATCTGTCACGGGCCGTAAAATCCGCCACCGGCAAGACTGCAGCGGATATCCTGACCGAACGGGTGGTGCATGAGGCACGGCATCTGCTTGGCACGACAGAGCATTCCGCCCAGGATATCGCGCGCCACCTTGGCTTTGGCTCTGCCGCCTATTTCACACGGTTCATGCAGCAACACACTGGCCTCACACCCTCGCGCCTGCGGGCAACGGCGGCCTGACGCGTCGGGGCCGGTGCCTGCAAGGACGCTGTGGGAAGCGCCCTTTTCCAAAGTACCGAGTTGACCTGCCACCGCGACCTGTGGCTGACTGGTATTCAAGAAAAACACATCCGCACCGCCAATGTCATGGCCGAAAGCGGATAATAAGGGAGCCGCGCAGCGCGCAACGTATCGGCAAAAGCCGGACCGCGCTGCGACAAATTCAAACGCAGCCGCGCGCCTTCAAGGTGTCGCCGTACCGCCGCGCAACAGGGTCATCACATGGGTATTTTCATATTGCGCCGTTTGGGCGTGATGGTGGTAACAGCGCTATGCCTGACCTTTATCGTGTTCTGGCTGACCAACCTCTATCCGAACCTCGAAAAGCTCGCCAAGACCCAAGGCAACTTCCGCATGTCAGACGAAGCGGTCGCAAGCTATCTGGGGGATCGCGGCTATCTTGACCCGCTGCCGGTCAAATTCGGCCAATGGCTGGGCGTCATGCCCGGATGGGTGACGCAAGAGGATGACGGCACCAGTTTCGGGCGGTGCTACACCAAAGACACGCCCGAGGGCGACCGCCGCCGCTTTTGCGGAATCTTGCAAGGGGATTGGGGATTTTCCACAGTTTTCCAAGAGGATGTCGGCCCCACTGTCCTGACGCGATTGGCGCTGACGGGCAAGTTGATGGGCTGCGTGATCCTGCTGATGGTGCCGATGGCGCTGATTGTGGGCGTGCTGGCGGGGATGCGCGAAGGGTCGCGGACGGACCGGACCCTGTCGACCTTTTCGATCCTGACAACCGCGACGCCTGAATATGTGTCTGGTGTCGTGTTCATCGCCCTGCTCGCCTCCTCGCGATTTGGGCTGTCGCCCCTGCTGGCCGACTGGGGCTGGATCGACAGCAAAACGCTGTTTCTGGGCTCCGCTGCCAGTGCGATGAAAGACGCGACCTTCTGGAATTTCTTTTTGCCGGTGCTCACCATCTCGCTTTACGGGATGGGCTATATCGCGCGCATGACCCGTGCCTCGATGACCGAGGTGATGACCGCGCAATACATCCGCACGGCGCGGCTGAAGGGGGTCAGCTTTGGCAACATCGTCCTGAAACACGCTCTGCGCAATGCACTGATCGCGCCGTTCACGGTAATCATGCTGCAAATCCCGTGGCTTCTGAACGGAGTCGTCATCGTCGAGACCCTCTTTAACTACAAGGGCTTCGGCTGGCTGCTGGTCCGCGCCGCGTCGAATAATGACATCGAGCTGTTGCTGGCCGTGTCGGTCGTGTCGGTGATCGTGGTGCTGACAACGCAGCTGATCTCGGACATCGGCTATGTCGTGCTGAACCCGCGCATCCGGATCACCTGAGGAGACAATGCAGATGGACCCATTGACATGGACAGGTGCGCTGGACTGGGTGAACCCATTGCTGGGGGGCGCGGTACTGGTCGTGCTGCTTGGCATCGCGACGCAGATGGTCTGGCCCCTGCTGCCGACTTCCCCTGCGGGGGTGCGCCGCTTGGGGCAGCTTACCTCGGCGGGGATCGCGGCGGCGACGGCGTTGCTGATGGTCTATGTCGTCGGGGGCATTTTCATGGGTGCCGAGGCCGGCATCTTTGGCGGCATGGCGCAGCGTCTGCTGCCCGTCTGGATTGCGCTGATCGTGACCTTTGCCCTGTCGATCACCTTCAAACGCCGGCTGGGGCTTTATGGCAAACTGTTTGACAGCACCGTCGGTATGATCGGCTTTGGGCTGGTGATGTTCTGGGTCTATACGGGGCTGTTCGGCGGGGTGTTCGACATGATCGTGACCCACGACAGCCTCAGCCAGACCTCGGGCATGAAGAACAAGCTTCCCGGCACACCACTGGCCCGCGCTGAGGATGGCGACTACCCGTGGTTCCTGCTGGGCGGCGATAACCTTGCCCGCGACGTGTTCAGCCGCCTGATCAAAGGCGCCTGGGTGGTGATCCAGATCGCGCCGATGGCGACAGTCTTTGCCTTTATGGTGGGGATCACGCTGGGGCTGCCTGCGGGCTATTATGGCGGTAAACTGGACGTATTCCTGAGCTTTCTTGCCAATTTGATCCTCGCCTTTCCGGTGATCTTGATCTTTTATCTTCTGGTCACCCCCGAGATTGTGCTGACCGGACTGCCGAATTACATGGCAATTGTGCTGTTCATCTTTCCGCTGGTGTTCCTTGGGGTGCTGCTCAACACACGTCTGCGCACGCAGCCAAGCACCCGCACGCCAGTGCTGGTCGTGGTACTGGGGCTGGTGGGCTGGCTTTACCTCGCGATGATCTCGGACGATGGGGCATTGGTGCGGACCCAGACCTACGAGATCCCGGGCCTGCCTGCGTTTGTGGATTTCCTCGACATCGGGCCGGGGTTGCTGGTGGTCTTTGTCGCGGTGGTTTTCGTCAACGCGCCCACAGTATTCCGGATCGTGCGCGGGCTCGCACTGGACATAAAGACACGCGACTACGTGGCGGCCGCGCAGACCCGCGGCGAAGGACCGTGGTACATCATGTTGTGGGAGATCCTGCCCAATGCCCGCGGCCCCCTGATCGTCGATTTCTGCCTGCGCATCGGCTATACAACGATCCTGCTTGGCACGCTTGGGTTCTTTGGCCTGGGACTGGAATCCGAGAGCCCCGATTGGGGCACCACGATCAACGCAGGGCGGCGCCTGCTGGCGCTCTACCCCCATGCGGCAATCGCGCCGGCGCTGGCTTTGCTCAGCCTTGTGCTGGGGTTGAACCTGCTCGCGGATGGGCTGCGCGAAGAGAGTTTGCGGGATTGATTTGGGATGGCCGCGGCGGGGGCCAGCCCCCGCACCCCGGAGTTTACTTGGCAAAATGAAGTATATGGTTGCGGTTGAAGGTAAGGGAGTTGGACATGGGCGAGGCATATGACGGGCCAATTCTGGAGATCGACGGGCTGTCGATCTCTTTCTTCACACGGCTGCGCGAAATTCCGGCGGTGATGGATTTTTCGGTCTCGGTCAAACCGGGCGAGGCTGTGGGGCTGGTTGGTGAATCCGGTTGTGGTAAATCAACGGTCGCCTTGGGCGTGATGCAGGACCTTGGGGTGAATGGGCGGGTCGTGGGCGGGTCCATCAAGTTCAAGGGGCGCGATCTGTCCCAGATGAGTGCCGCTGAGTTGCGTCAGATCAGGGGCAGCGAAATCGCGATGATCTATCAAGAGCCTATGGCCTCTTTGAACCCCGCCATGCGGATCGGGCAGCAGTTGATGGAAGTGCCGATGATCCACGGTGGCATGTCGAAACGCGAGGCCCATGCCCGCGCCTTGCAATTGGTGACCGACGTCAAGCTGCCGGACCCCGAACGTATCCTCAAGTCCTATCCGCATCAGCTGTCAGGCGGTCAACAGCAGCGCATCGTCATCGCTATGGCCCTGATGTCAGAGCCGTCCTTGCTGATCCTGGACGAGCCGACCACAGCATTGGATGTCACGGTCGAGGCGGCGATCATTGATCTGGTCAAAGATCTGGGGCGCAAATACGGCACCTCTATGCTGTTCATCAGCCACAACCTCGGGCTGGTGCTGGACACCTGCGATCGCATCTGTGTCATGTACTCAGGCGAGGCGGTCGAGCGCGGGTCGATTGCGGATGTGTTCGACGGCATGCGTCATCCCTATACACAGGCTCTGTTCCGGTCGATCCCGCTGCCCGGTGCCGACAAGACCGCGCGCCCGCTGGTCGCTATCCCCGGCAATTTCCCCCTGCCCCACGAACGCCCCGAGGGCTGCAACTTTGGCCCGCGCTGTGATTACTTTGTCGCAGAGCGCTGCGATCAGGGTGCCATTCCGATGCTGGACGTGCCCGAAAACACGCGTCACGCGACCCGCTGTATCCGCCACGATGAAATCGACTGGGCCGCGCCGATGGCGCATGCGGCGACCAAGTCGAAGGGCGAGGTTGGCGACGTCGTTCTGAAAATGGACAAGCTCAAGAAATACTATCAGGTGGCGGCGCATTCCATGTTTGGCGGCACCGGTACCAAAGTGGTTAAAGCAAACGAAGAGCTGAGCTTTGAAGCGCGCGCGGGTGAAACCCTTGCCATCGTTGGGGAATCCGGTTGCGGCAAGTCCACTTTTGCCAAGGTTCTTATGGGGCTGGAGACGGCCACAGCCGGTCATCTGCTGCTGGATGGCCGTGATATCGGGACCATCGCGATCGAGGATCGGGGGACACAGACCGTCGCTGATATCCAGATGGTGTTCCAGAACCCTTTCGACACATTGAACCCGTCAATGACCGTGGGTCGCCAGATCATTCGCGCGCTTGAAGTGTTTGGCGTGGGCACATCCGCGCGCGACCGTAAGGCGCGCATGCTGGAGCTGCTGGATCTGGTCAAACTCCCACGGGAATTCGCCAGCCGCATGCCGCGCCAACTGTCGGGCGGGCAGAAACAGCGCGTGGGGATTGCCCGTGCCTTTGCCGGAGACGCGCGGATCGTGGTGGCGGATGAACCCGTCTCGGCGCTTGATGTCTCGGTTCAGGCGGCGGTGACGGATCTTTTGATGGAGATCCAGCAGGCGCAACAGACCTGTCTGTTGTTCATCAGCCATGACCTGAGCATCGTGCGATACCTTAGCGACCGGGTGATGGTGATGTATCTGGGGCATGTGGTCGAATTGGGCACCACGGATCAGGTGTTCTCTCCGCCCTATCACCCCTATACCGAAGCGCTGCTGTCTGCGGTGCCGATTGCCGACACGCGGGTGAAGAAAAAACATATCGTGCTGGAAGGCGATGTTCCGTCGGCGATGAATCCGCCGCCCGGTTGCCCCTTTCAGACGCGCTGCCGATGGAAATCTCGGGTGCCGGGAAATCTGTGCGAGACGCAGGTGCCAGAGCTGCGGGCGCTGGCGGCGGGGCATACGGTAAAATGTCATCTGGATGACGCGCAGCTTGCGGCGATGGAGCCGGTGATCGAGATGGACGTTACGGCGCGCTGAACCCTTCGCTACGCATCAAAAAACGGCCACCGCATGTGCGATGGCCGCTTCTGCCTGATCGAGGCAGGGTGGCTTATTTGCTGACGCCGCTACCTGCGGTGTTCAGATTGCCGACCTGTTCGGCCACCTCATCGGCAAAACCGTTGATCATGACTTCGTAAAAAACACCCTCGGTCGGGGACACAGCGACATAGCCCTCGGGCACGACCTGATCGACCGAATAGGCGGCGACATTCACAGGGAAGCTGCGTGCGCCGATCGATTCATTGGGTGATGTGATGTCCACCACACCTTCGATCTCGTTAAATTCCTGACTGTCGCTCAGCATCGTATCCCCATCCAGCGAGATTTTGCGGATGTCGATGTTGATCGTCGGATCGCTGGCATCATCGCTGCCCAATACGCGGGCGGCCACGGCGGCTTTCAGATCCTCGGTGATCTGGGGGTAGTATTCCATCGCGTTAGCGTCCTGCGCGGCGTTGATCGACGAGCTTACGTCAATCGCGGAGAAGGCAACGCTGTCGTCCGCAAATGCGGCAGAGGACAATGCGGCCAAGCTGACACCCGTGGCCAAGGCGATCGATTTAACTGAGTTGAACATGCGAATGCTCCTTATCTTTCTGATGCGCGCAGACCGTAGAAGACGACCTGCTGACGCTGTGGAAAGGGAACATCAGCCGTGGCGATATGGTTCCATCGCCGCGAAAAACGGCAAGCGGAAATCAGTATAAAGCGGCAAAATATATAGTATTCACAGACACTTATCGCGGTGCATCACAGACCCGCGATCACCTTCACATAGTTCTTGGTTTCGGCGTAGGGCGGGATGCCACCGTATTTCTTCACCGCCCCCGGCCCCGCGTTATAGGCCGCAAGCGCGAGGTTCCATGACCCGAACGCCTGATATTGACGCTTGAGGTATCGTGCACCGCCATCAAGGTTCTCGTAGGGGTCGGTCGGGTCCACGCGCAGGATCCGCGCCGTTTCCGGCATAAGCTGCGCCAGACCAAGCGCGCCTTTATGCGACCGCGCCGCAGGGTTCCAGCCGCTTTCCTGCTGCACGAGACGCAAGAAGAGATCCGCCGGAATGCCGTGGCGCATCGCGGCTTCGCGCGCCATGCCAAGATAGACGCCCTTGTACTTGCCGCGATATTTGGGTGTGTCCCATTTTGTCGGGGTGACCACGCGTTGTGGCTGCAGCCGGACAGAGGCCGCATATTGTTTTGACGCCCGTGTGTCCAAAATCTTGGTCTGGGACGCAAAAAGCTTGGTTCGGTTCTTGGATGAAAACACATCGGCAGCAACCGGTGCTGCGCACACAGAAAGGCAGCACAGCGCCGCCGTTAGTAAAATTCGCATATTGTCCCTGCCCCACGCAGTCTCAATTCCCGCAGACCATATCAAACTGACCCGTTGGTGCCACCCTTTATTGCCCCCTGTCACATCTGCGTGGGTCGCAACGGCGATAATCCCGCCTTCCCCCTGTTTATCGCAAACCCTGCTGGGTATAACGTCGGCCAATCCAAGGTGCGTGCGGGATTCGCGCGTGGCCCGTAAACTTGCAGCAAATGGGGGCATCATGGCCGGCTCAGTGAATAAAGTGATCCTAATCGGGAATCTGGGGCGCGATCCCGAAGTGCGTTCGTTCCAGAACGGCGGCAAAGTGTGCAACCTGCGCATCGCGACATCCGAGACATGGAAAGACCGCAACACCGGCGAGCGCCGCGAAAAGACCGAATGGCATTCGGTGGCGATTTTTCAGGAAGGGCTTGTGCGCATCGCAGAGCAGTACCTGAAGAAGGGTTCCAAAGTATATATCGAAGGCCAGTTGCAAACCCGCAAATGGCAAGACCAGTCCGGTCAAGACAAATACAGCACAGAAGTTGTCCTGCAGGGCTTTGGCGGTACGCTGACCATGCTCGATGGCCGCGACGGTGGTGGTTCCGGTGGTGGTGGCAACTACGGCGGCGGCGGTGGCGGCTACGACAGTGGCCCGTCGGATCAGGGCGGCTACGGCGGCGGATATGACAGTGGCCCCTCGGGCGGTGGCAACGACGGTGGTCGCGGTTCCTCGCGCGATCTGGATGATGAAATTCCATTTTGATATCAATCTGATACCAAACGTAATTAAGGCGGGGAATTCCCCCGCCTTTTTCTTTGTCGTGACTTAAGACGCGTCGGCGTGGCCCCCTAGTGGCGTTCAGCCAGCGCGTCGTCCAGCAGCTGCAGCACCGCGTCCTTGGGGACATCGGCGGTGACAAAAGCATCGCCAATGCTGCGAGCCAGAATAAAGCGCAGCTTGCCGTCGATGACCTTTTTATCCTGCCCCATCAGATCAAGCAGATAGGCGGCGTCCGGCAGATCTCCGTCGATGTCGCGCAGGTCGGTCTTCATCCCCATGGCCCGCAGATGCGCGCGGACGCGGCTGGGGTCCTCTTGCGCGCAAAGCCCCAAACGGGCGGACAATTCAAACGCCATCGCACAGCCGATCGCCACACCTTCGCCATGCAGCAACCGGTCGGAATAGCCCGTCGCCGCCTCAAGCGCGTGGCAGAAGGTATGGCCTAGGTTCAACAGCGCGCGGTCGCCGTGTTCCTTTTCGTCGCGCAACACGATATCGGCCTTCATCTGCACAGACCGGCGCACCGCCTCTACGCGCAGCGCCATATCGCCAGCGGCCATCGCGGGGGCGTTCACCTCGAGCCAGTCAAAGAAGGCCGCATCCCCCAGCAGCCCGTATTTGACGACCTCGCCATATCCGGCGAGGAAATCGCGCGTCTGCAATGTGCCAAGCACGGCCGTATCGGCCAATACAAGGGACGGCTGATGAAACGCGCCGACAAGGTTCTTGCCCTGTGATACGTTGATCCCCGTCTTGCCCCCGACCGAACTGTCGACCTGCGCCAGAAGCGAGGTCGGGATTTGCACAAAGCGTACACCGCGGCGCAGGATCGCGGCGGCAAAGCCCACCAGATCACCGATGACACCGCCGCCAAAAGCAATCACGACATCGTTGCGTTCGACCTTCTGATCCATCAGCCAATCGACCGTGCGGGTCAGCTCTGCCCAACATTTTGTTGCCTCGCCCGGCGGCAATGCCAGCGCCTCGACGCTGATGTCAGCGGCGTCCAGTCCGGCGCGCAAACTGTCCAGATGGTGCGCCGCAACCGTTTCATCACTGACCACCACAACACGTTTGCGGCGCAACAGCGGGGCAATCAACGCGCCTGCTTGCGCCAGCAGATCGGGGCCGATCACCACATCATAAGCGCGGCCCTCAAGACCGACATGAACCGTTTCTCGCATCACAGCACCTCAAGTACATCTGGACGATCCGCCAGCGCATCCACCACGCGCTGCGCCATCGCGTCAATCGACAGTGCCGGCGTGCTGGCAACTGTCATATCCGCAAGCCGGTAGATTGGCACACGTTTTTCGTAAAGCTCGGTCAGGGTGCCGCGTGGGTCAGCGGTGCGCAGCAACGGGCGCGAGGTCTTGTACCGGACACGGTTCCACAGCAGATCAAGATCCGCATCCAGCCACACTGACACCCCGCGCGCCGAGATATTCTCGCGGTTGGCTTGCGCCAGAAAGGCACCGCCGCCGGTCGACAGGATGCCGGGCTCTTTATCCAGCAGACGCGAGATCACTTCGGTCTCGCGCTTGCGAAAGAAGGGCTCGCCGTCGCGCTCAAAGATTTCGGGCACGGTCAGATTGGCAGCGGCCTCTATCTCGTGGTCGCTGTCCACAAAGGGCACGCCGAGTTTCGCGGCCAAAGCGCGGCCCACGGCGGTTTTACCTGCGCCCATCATACCCACCATGACAACCGTCTTCTTAAGATGGTACCGAGGGGTGTTTTGGGCCGTATCGGCTGGGGATTGCTGAATTTCGCTCATTCTTGTGTGAATGACGTGATCTTGCCCAAAAGGCCATATATAGAATAGTCAAAAGATGCAGAAGAAAGCAGGCGGATTCCATGGGCAAGCTGATCAAGTTTCTGATTTACCTCGCAATTATCGGGTTCATCGGCCTTGCGGTCTATGCCTATGTGGGGCCGTTCTTCGGGGCGGACTTTGCACCACCCCAGGTCGAAATCCGCGAATCCGTGACGTTGGAGCAGCAATGATCCGATTTGTCAGGCAGCTAAGCGTTTTTTGCCTGATTGCCCTCCCCCTTGGTGTCGCCGCGCAAACCGCGGCGCGGAATGACCGCAACGCGCCTTTGTCGGTGATCGACTGGCTCGGCGAACGTCCCAAGACGCCGCAACCGACGCGCAAGGCCCCCGTCAAGCCGGACGAGGCCCCGGTGGCGCGGACCGCGCTGCCGCCTGTCGTGACCGTGGCCCCCTTGGGCAAAGGCGGGCCGCGCGCTATCGGTTTGGTGCCAACCAAGGTGACAGGACTGCCGCAGGATCTATGGACGGGCAGCACCGCGGAAGACATCGCGCATCAGCTTGACCGTCTGCCAGAGCTTCACCTGCCCGTAGCCCATTCGCTGCTGTTTACCCTGCTGCTGGCGCAAGCAACAGCGCCGCAGGGGGACGCGAAACAGGGCGATGCGCTTGCCCTCGCCCGTGTGCGCACCTTGATGGATGCTGCGGCGCTTGACCCTGCGATGTCGCTGATCGAACAGGCGGGTGTCGAGACTTCGCCGGATCACTTTGGCCTATGGATGCAGGTGAGCCTGCTTTTGGGCACAGAAGATCGTGCCTGCCTACGGCTGAAGGACAAGCCCTTCCTGACCACGGATTACGGCGTGCGCATCCTGTGCGCTGCGCGGTCGGGGGAATGGGACACGGCGGCGCTGACGCTGGGGTCTGCCCAAGCGCTGGCGCTGCTGCCCGAAAGCGATCTGTCGTTGCTGGACCGGTTCCTCAACCCTGACCTTTACGAAGGGGTCGCGCCCCTGCCCGGCCCGCGCGAGATGACGCCGCTCAAGTTTCGGCTTCTTGAAGCGATCGGAGAGCCGCAGCCCACGCGGAACCTGCCCGCCGCCTATGCTGTGGCCGATCTGCGCGATATCGCGGGATGGAAGGCGCAGCTAGACGCGGCGGAGCGTCTGACCCGTATCGGTGCCCTGCCCGACAACCGGTTTCTGGGCATTTATACAGACCGTGAGCCTGCGGCCTCTGGCGGGGTGTGGGACCGTGTCGACGCGCTCCAGCGGTTCGACACGGCCATGTCCAGCGGCAATACAGAGGCAATCGCCAAAGCCCTGCGCCCTGCGTGGCGCGCCATGCAGCAGGCCGAGACCGAAGTGACCTTCGCCACCCTCTATGCCGAGGATTTGCAGAGCACCGACCTTACCGGTGCCAGCGCCGCCCTGCGCGACCGTATCCTGCTGCTGTCACCGCTCTACGAGCAGGTTGCCATCGCGGATACGACACCGGCAGAGATTACATTCCTGTCGCAGATCGCGCGCGGGGAGGCCCCGAAAACCACGCCCGATATCCCCCACGCACAGGGGATTTCCAGCGCGTTCACGACGCCAACACCACGTAAGGGGCTGGTTGAAATGGCGCAAAACGGTCAGTTGGGCAGCGCCATCCTGCATACAATTGCCCTGCTAGAGGACGGCGCCCGCGGCGACACGGCTGCCCTGCGCGATGCGATCTCTACCCTGCGGGCCCTGGGGCTGGAAGATGCTGCGCGGCGGGCTGCCCTGCAAACGTCTTTGCTGGAGCGTGACTGATGCAGACCGAGTTGCTGCACTGGATTTCAACCTTCCTAGAGGCGCAGGCGGCGGAACTGGGCGCGGCCACGAACACGCAACTCGCCTATGGGCGCGACCTGAAGGATTTTGACAGTTTTCTCGCCCGCCGCGCCTTGGATTTCGTCACGGTCGGTCGCAAGGATATCGAAGCCTATCTGGTCTGGTGCGACGCGCAGGGGCTTGCCAAATCCACCCGCGCGCGGCGGCTCTCGGCGATCAAACAGCTGTACCGTTTCGCCTTTGAAGAAGGGTGGCGCACCGATAACCCCGCGATCCAGATTGCCGGTCCGGGGCAGGACAAGCGTCTGCCCAAGGTGCTGTCAGAAGACGAGGTTGACCAGCTGCTCGACGCGGCGCGCCACTCGGGGCGCAACACCTCGGACCAGCTGCGCAACACCTGTTTGATGGAGCTGCTCTACGCCACCGGCATGCGGGTGAGCGAGCTGGTGAGCCTTAGGGTCAGCGCGGCCCGCGGCGATCCGCGTTTGCTTTTGATCATGGGCAAAGGCGGCAAGGAACGTCTGGTGCCCCTGTCTGACCCCGCGCGCGAGGCGCTGGCGGCATGGCTGGTGCAGCGCGATAAAACCGACGAGGCCGCACAGGCCAAGGGCAAACCCGCGTCGATCTACCTGTTCCCCAGTCGCGGCAGCGCCGGATATCTGACGCGCCACCGCTTTTATCTGCTGATCAAGGAATTCGCCCTGACCGCCGGTGTTGATCCGTCCAAGGTTACCCCCCACACCCTACGCCACGCCTTTGCAACGCATCTGCTGGCCAATGGGGCCGATCTGCGGGCGATCCAGACGATGCTGGGGCACGCCGATGTCGCCACGACCGAAATCTACACCCATGTCCTAGAGGCACGTCTGTCCGAGCTGGTGCTGGAAAATCATCCGCTGGCCAAGGCGGGGCGGCGCAGTTCCGGCGGCAAGACATCCTCTGACGGCCAGTGACCGGTCTCTAGCGCTTTATGGTAGCCTTGGGTCAGCCCCGCCTGCACCATCGCGCGGGCGGCGGCGGTATGGTCATAGTCAAGCCGGTGAAACGACACCTGCCCCGCATCAAGCACCGCAAAACGCGTCTGCGGTGCGCCATCGTTGGGCGGCATGCCGATGACACCGGCGTTGATCCACATCCCCCGCGCTGTCTGCCGTTCAAACGCCACCCCGCAGTGCCCTGCGATGATCCCGTCCACCGGACCGATGCTGCGCTCAACCGCCTGCCATTCCGCGTCGAACTCGGCCTCGGGCGAGACGGGCCAGATGAAGCGGGCGATATCATGGTGCCCCCCGTGGATCACGGCATAGCGCTTTCCGGCGTGGTGAAAGCTGAGGATATCCGGCACCTGCCCCATCCAGTCCCGCTGCGCTTGGGTGATCTGCGCGCTGGCGTAGCCGTACCAGCCGACCGACAGCAGATCGCAGGCGCTGCCATCCTCGAACCCGCAGCCGCAATCCATCGCACCTGCGGCAAGTTGCTTTTCACAATTCCCCGCCACCACCGCGATGCCACTGTCCTGCATCCTGTCGCTGACGGCATGGGCATCGGCGCAATAGGCCACGACGTCGCCGGTGCAAATCATCCAATCCGGCCCCACCCCTAAGGCCCGCGCGCGGTCAAACAGCGCGTCAAGCGCCTGCAGGTTGGAATACGGACCGCCGAACAGCACAACTGGCCCGTTCAATTGTCCCAAATCTTGATGGTTCACCCTGCTCATCCCTTGAATGAAACCGCACACACGCCCATAACCCTATGAGCAAACGGATAAGGTATACTCACAAATGGACACGGCCCCCGCAATCCTAGACGGCGCATTTTGGATCAGCAGCGGTATCATCCTGTTTCTTCTGGTGCTTTCCGGCTTCTTTTCTGGGTCGGAAACGGCGCTGACGGCGGCATCGCGGGGCAAGCTGCGGGGTCAGGCGGATAAAGGGTCCAAGGGGGCGGAACGTGCGCTCAAGATCACCGAGGATAACGAGCGGCTGATCGGCTCTGTCCTGCTGGGCAACAATCTTGTGAACATTCTTGCAGCCTCACTTGCGACGGCGCTGTTCACGCGGGTCTTTGGCGAATCCGGTGTGGCGCTGGCGACGCTGGTGATGACGCTGCTGGTCCTGATCTTTGCCGAGGTTCTGCCCAAGACCTATGCGATCACCAATGCCGAAACCGCCGCCGCCGCCGTGTCGCGGCCCATTGCGCTGGTGGTGCTGATCTTCAGCCCCGTGGTATCAGCCGTGCGGTTTCTGGTCCGCGGTATCCTGCGCCTTTTCGGCGTGACCATCGACCCTGACAGCAACATCCTTGCCGTGCGCGAGGAAATCGCGGGGGCGCTGCAAATCGGCCGCTCTGAAGGCGTGGTAGAGAAGGAAGACCGCGACCGTATTCTAGGCGCGCTCGACCTGCGGGAACGGATGGTGGAAGAGGTCATGCTCCACCGGTCAGGGATCGAGATGATCGATGCCGCCGATGACCCTTCGCAGATCCTTGAACAGATCCTTGAAAGCAACCACACCCGCCTGCCCGTCTACCGCGATGATCCCGAGAACATCATCGGTGTGATCCATGCCAAAGACCTGCTGCGTGCCATGTACAAGCACATCAGCGGTGCCGAGGATGACAAACCGTTCAAGACGTTCAAAATCGCCGATATCGCGATGAAACCCTATTTCGTGCCCGAGACATCTACCCTGGACGAACAGATGCGCCAGTTCCTACGGCGCCGCACCCATTTTGCATTGGTGGTGGATGAATATGGCTCGCTTCAGGGGTTGATCACGCTCGAGGATATCCTTGAAGAAATCGTCGGCGAGATCACCGATGAATTCGACCCAGATGCGGACCATGGCGTGACCAAGGCCGAGGACGGGCAGTATTTCGTCGATGGGGCCATGACGATCCGCGACCTGAACCGCGCCACGGAATGGGACTTGCCCGACGAAGAAGCCAATACCGTCGCCGGTTTGGTGATCCACGAAGCGCAGATGATCCCGACGCCCAATCAGGTGTTCTCTTTCCACGGGTTCCGGTTCGAGGTCATCGCCCGCGATGGCAACCGGATCACACAGCTGAAAATCCGCCCCCTGTAAAAGCCGCCCTCAGGTGGTGTCTGTGTCATTGTCCATCTTTGGCGCGTCATCCTCTGTATCGCTGCGCTTTACCGCGTCACGGACCGCATCGCGCACGTCTTGGCTGGCGCTTTCCATCAACTGCGCCCGGTCGGGTTCAAAGTCGATCTTGGCAAGCGCGCGTCTGAGGTGACGTTCGGCAGCCCTGCGCGCGGCGATGCGTAGCCCCTCGTCAGGGTGCCGCATCAGGCCGTTCAGCGTGGCTTGAAGCCGCTGCTGCACCTCGACCACCGTACACCCGTCCCGCGCCAACGCGCCAAAAGCGTCCTGCATCAGGTCGGACGGGTCCAGCGGTGCGACATAGATGTGGTCCAGCACCTCGTCGCGGTCCCTTTCGGTCTCGTCCTCGTAAAAGCTCAGGATGCGGCCAATGCGGGTGATCACGTCGATCGCGGTGCCGGGGTCATTTACGCCGGGCGACAGCGCCTTTGACGCGACCTCCCCCATCACGATGAGACCAAAGCGCGGATCTTGGTCATAGGTACGCAGATCGCCGATGGTGATACTGGCATTGATCCCTGCATGCAGCGTTTCATCGGTGTGTTCATCGTCCTTGGGCTGCCCCACGCGGTCGATCATCATCAAAGGTTCGTTGACGAAAACAAAGCTGCCGATGTTGCGCTTGAGATAGATCTTCACCCCGTGGTTTTCCGCCACGGTATTCAACGCTTCGGGGTAGATATGCTGGATATAGCCGTTTTCATCCGCGGTGAACGGCTTTGCACTGTCGGGGATATCACCTGTCAGCGGATTGGCCCCGAGGCAGGGATTATGCAGGCGTTCCTTGAAGGTGCGGCGTGTCTGATCCTCCACCTGTCGCGAGGTATCGATCAGGCTGCCAAAGGTCTGCAAATGCAGCACCCATCGGATCAGGCTGAACACGATCACCGTCAATACGATCACCGTCATCACGAACAACACGAAAGACCGCTTGTCGTCGAACACCCCAAGCTCGCGCAGGATGATGGCGATCAGCGCATACACATAGGCCCCGATAAAGACGGCAAGTGTATTCTGGGTGGTGCGGTCCTGCACGATCAAGCGGTGAATGCGCGGCGTCCATTGGGTCGAGGTGCTGCGATATACCGTGACCATGACGCTAAGCGAAAAGGTGGTGACCGCAAGCATCGCGTTGGCGATGATCGACAGCAACCGGTCCGCCGCACTGCCGGTCAGATAGGTCGCGAGCGATTGCGGAATCCAGCGTTCGATCAACATGCTTAGCAGCAGCGACAAGACCGCCAACAACCCCATGATCAGCACCCGCACCCACAGCTTGCGGCTGTATTCACGGCCCTTGCGGAGCAGTGTCGATGGTAAAAGGAAGTCAAAGTTCATAGGGTATGTCCGCGTCATGAAGTGCCATGTTCAACAAGCTTGCGCGGAGATCACCTGGCTTACAAGCCCAACGCCCTATTCCGCCCGATGGTTCAAAAATGCCGGGCCAAATCAGCGGGTGGGACTGATGCTATGCTCTTACGGTGGTTGACAATTCTGGCTATGGTCGGTGTATGAGCCATGACATCCCCATCATCCTGCTGGCCGCGGGGCAATCCTCGCGGATGCGGGGGCGCGACAAACTGCTAGAGATTGTGGAGGGCGAAGCGCTGCTGCGCCGACAGGCACGGATCGCGCGGGCGGCGACGCGAGGGGCGGTCATTGTGGCGCTGCCACCTGCGCCCCACCCTCGCTACGCGCTTGTGGCTGATATGGAGGTTGAAGCGCTACCCGTTCCCGACGCGGCAGAGGGGATGAACGCCTCGCTTCGCGCAGGGTTTGCGGCCCTTCCCGCCGGGACGCCTGCCGCGATGGTGCTGCTTGCCGACCTGCCAGAACTGACTAAAGATGACTTGAACACCGTCTTTCAAGCCGTTGATATCAAATCAAATTACACGATATGGCGCGGTGCGACGGCGGATGGAAAGCCGGGTCACCCGACGGTTTTTGCCGCCTGCCATTTCGATCATTTTGCACGGATGCAAGGTGACACCGGCGGGAAAGAGATCATCGCTCAGGCCCAGGACCAGACGCTGCTGATCCCCCTGCCGGAGAACCGCGCGCGACTGGACCTTGATACGCCCGAAGCATGGGCCGCATGGCGCGCGGCGCGCTGACCGGCCCCTGACCACGTACCCCTGAACACGAAAAAACGGGACAGTCGCCTGCCCCGTTCTTCGCCCCGCACCCCCTAGGGGATGCAGGCATGTTGCTGCATATAATGTGGCGCTTACTTCGTCAGAAGTTTCGCCTCGTGCTTTTTTAGCGTGCGGCGCGCGGCGACGTAGCCGTCCACCCCTTCGCGGGTTGCCAGTTCCGGGAAAAGCTCCAGGATCTCGTTGCGCTGCGCGTTGCCGACACCTGCAAGGCTCATATCGCCCGGCTGGAAGCTTTCAGTCCATGTGCCGTCAGACAGGATCACCTCGTGCTGGTCGAACATCACATGGATGTAGGTCGTGCCAGAGGTTTCAACGATATCAACACCTTCCAGACCGGTCAGGTGTTTCGCCGCGACCAGAACTTCGCGCTCTTCAAAGTAGAGCGCTGTCTTGTCGTTGGCCACCAGAACGCGGTGGTTGGGGCTGACCAGCATGTCACGCTCGGGCAGATTGTTGCCCAAAGCACCCTGACGGATCAGAACCGGCAGCAGATGCGCTTTATGCGCCAGCTCTTGTCCGGTCATCTCGCGGGCACCGACCCAGCGGATTTCCTGAATACCGTTGTCACGGGTGATGACACGGTCGCCCACTACCAGATCTTCGACCCGACGTTCCCCTTTCGGCGTCGCGATCAAGGTGCCCGGCGTGAAGCAAGGAATGATCTCTTCGATGTTGGTGAAGTCGAGACGACCGGTCTCAGTGCCGGACGCATCCGTAAAGACGATCGTACCGTCGATACCATCGTTGGGGCTGTCGCCGTCTGTATCATCGCCCGGATCTATATCTTCGGTGACGTTTACGATGCGGTAGCCACCACCGGGGCTTAGCGATCCCCGCAGATCGATGACGTCATAGTCGGTCTCGTCCGTGCCAGCACCGCCGTCGATGGTGTCGCCACCGTTGACGTTGGTAAAGGTATCCCGACCGGCATCGCCGCGCATGCTGTCGTTGCCTGCCGCCCCGACAATTGTATCGTCGCCCTGCCCACCAACGATAGTGTCATCGCCATCGCCGCCATCCAGGCTGTCGTTGTCAATACCACCGTCGATGTAATCGTCATCGGCACCACCCAGGATGGTGTCGTTGTCGTCTTCACCGTACAGCACGTCATTGCCGGCACCGCCTTCGATATAGTCCTTGCCGTTGTTCGGCTGCGGATCGGTGGCGTCGACTTCCTCGCCCTCGTAGCCGGCGATCGGTTCGTTACCAAAGCCACCATAGATGGTGTCATTGCCTTCGCCGCCATACAGGCTGTCGGACCCGTGGCTGCCGATGATGCTGTCGTCGCCGTCGTCGCCGTGGACTTCATCGTCATCGATACCCGCGTTGATAGAATCGTCGCCCGTACCGCCGTAGATGGTGTCAGAGTCGTCGCCGGTGCGGATCGTATCGTTGCCGCTGCCGCCATCGACAAAATCACGACCATCGTCCTTGTTCGGATCGCCGGAGTTGAAGAATGGGTTGGGTCGTCCACCGACGGTCGGCTGATCATTCGCATAATCAGAGAAGGTGTCGATACCTGCTTCGATCAGATCGTCACCGTCACCGCCATAGATTTCGTCCGCACCTTGGACATCGGTGATGGTGTCGTTGCCGCTGCCGCCATAGATGGTGTCGTTGTCGATGCCGCCTTCGATGACATCATCATCGTCGCCACCGTCGATATAGTCGGCATCATCGCCGCCATCGATCGTATCATTCCCCGCGCCGCCGATCAGCGTGTCTTTGTCGTCGTTGGGGTTGGTATCCTGATCAAAGGGTGTGGAGACCAAAGGAACGTCTGTGTCGGGCACGCCAATCGCGCCGGGCTTGTTGCCAATCAGTACGTCGTCACCCTCACCACCGACGAGGGAGTCGTTGCCGTCACCACCGATCAGGCTGTCATCATATTCACCACCGTCGATGGTATCATTGCCGCCCTGGCCATCGATGGTATCATCACCACCGCCGGCGTTCACCACGTCGTTGCCGTCACCGGTCAAGACATTTTCATCGCCGCCAGAGCCTGTGACCGTATCGTCACCGCCACCCAGTTCGAGTCTCTCGATCTCCGAGAATTCGGTGGTGCCGGACCCGTTGGTCAGTGTCCCTTCCTCTTTGTCGGTGAAAGTGACTGTCAGGTCGTCATCCACAGCCGTACTGTCGATCACATCGCCGTCGGTTTCGCCGCTTTCGCCGCCGATGATAACGTCGTTGTCGACGCCATCGGTCAGTGTGAACGTGTCGTCGCCCGAGCCGCCGTCAACGGTATCGTCGCCCAACCCGCTGTCGATCGTGTCGTCGCCACCGTTGCCAAAGATCGTATCGTTGATCCCGTCTGTGCCGTCGATCTGGTCGCCTTGGGCGTCGGTGTAGCCCGGGGCCATATCCTCGCCACTGTCCAGACCATCAACAGGGCCGGCCATCTCTTCGCCGATGATGTTTTCGATCTCGGTGAATTTGAACGAGCCCGCGGATGTGCCGTCGTCGTTGTAAAGATCAACCGTACCGTTCTGACCATTGCCGTTGCTATCTGGTTCCAGATCGCGCAGGCGGAAGTTCAAACCGGTCAGGTCCAGCGTGTCATCGTCGGTGTTGAGCGCAGGGTCGGCATTGAAGCCGCCGGCACCACCGTCAACCGTATCGCCATCGGTGCCGCCAAAGATGGTATCCTTGCCCGCGCCGCCGCTAATATTGTCTTTGCCTTCGCCGCCAGTGAGCTGGTCATCACCGTCGCCGCCGATCAACGTATCGTCATCATCGCCGCCAAACAGCGTGTCATTGCCTGCGCCGCCGTCGATCAGATCATCGCCGTCGTCGCCCATCAGCAGGTCATTGCCGGCACCACCGTCAACGCCGCCCACAGGCGCGTCGAAATAGACGTCGGTGATGTTGATGCCCGCGTGGTTCCCGGGCGACAGGCTTTGATCCATCGTGTGGGTGATTTCGAGGTAATCCACCGGACCCGAGATGTTCACCAGCGCAGAGTGGCTCGGATCTGTATCCGGGCCATCGGCACCGCGGCTGATCAGCGTTTCATTCCCGCCAACGCCGTCCTGGTTCTGTGCCTGAATGCCGCCGCCTGTGCTGACGTTGATCGGCGTGCGTGCGCCATCGGGGCCAACGGCCACGATCACAACTTTCGACGCGTTATCAATGTCATTGATGCGGAAGCTGATGTTGGTCACATCCTTCGAGAAGTCCAGGCGATAGGTCGCGCTTTCACCATCCTGGTTCGCCAGAGACGCCAAAGAGCTGTTCGCATTGGTCGCCTGACCATCGCCGGTGATCGAATGCACCTTCTGCTGGTCAGTGGAGAATGTCGTCTCGGGCGTTTTGCTGCTGCCGGTGACCGAGAAGGTCACATTGACGTTGCCCGTGTCCTGAACAAAGCCACCGCCCAGATTGTCGTTATTATCGACAGCCGAGTTGTCATGAGGGTCTGGTGCCTTGTCCCACTCAAAGCTCTCACGCTCTGTCGTGCCGCCGGGTGTAGAGGCACCGCCGGTGTTGTTGTCGCCATAGATCGTGTCATTGCCGGTGCCACCGGAAATGGTGTCATCGCCGTGGTTGCCTTCGATCGAATCGTGGCCCGCATTGCCTTCGATGCTGTCGTTGCCGCCTTCACCAAAGATCGTGTCGTTGCCATTCCCGCCGGTCAGCACATCGTCGCCACCAACGGTGCCATCGGTTGGGGACGTGCTGTCATCGCTCACGGTATAGGTGTTGGCGATGTGATCGTATTTGATCGACGGCAGGTTAGAGTTGTGGCTGACGAAATCGTAGGACTTGCCGACTTCCAGCGGTTTGTCTGTCACGAAGCCGACGGCATCGTTGCCGTCAAAGTTCACGACGTAGACTGTCACATCCTGCGAGGAATCTACTGCGCCTTCGGGGCGCACAATATAGGAATACTCGGGGATGATCTTGTCCCCGGACTTTTCGGTATTGCCATCCAACTTGGTGGTTTTCGCCAGGGTTTGCGAGTTGTCGTTGTCATTCAACTTATCGTCGTCATCATTGATGCCAACCGCGACAGGTGCTGAATTTTCGTTGATGGTGAACGACTTGCCAGACAGATCGCCGGAGCCCACATCGCTGTTCTGGAAGGGGCTTGAACCGCCAGCCACCGTCACATTCGCCAGATCCCATGTCAGAACGGTATGATCCGCACCCGATACAGGCTCAACAGTCTTCGAGACGGGCTGCGCTTTGGTCAGGCCGGCGCTGTCGCCAAAGATGATGTCATCGCCTTCGCCACCGTGCAGCGTGTCGTTCCCGACAGTGCCGTCGTCATCCGCCAGCAAAGCCGCGGGGTTGTCAAAGAAAACGTCTGTTACGTTTACACCAGAGTTGCCGCTTGTGGCACCGGTGTGAATGAACTCGATCCGCGACACGGGACCGTCGATGGACACGTTGACGGAATACTTGCTCGACGACGGGGAATCGTCGCCGCCCTTGCTGGTGGCCGTGTCCGCGCCGAACTTGCCGTCACTGTCCGTCAGCTCCACTTTGCCGGAGCTGCTGTTGGCGATCATGTCGACGTCGATCATCTTGCCGGATGCGTCGTAGGCCAGCACTTTCACAGCGCCTCTGTTGTCGATGTCGTTCACGTTGAAGGACACATTGCCAACGGCCTCGTCAAACCGCAGTTCGAACTTTGTTTCGCCGGTGCAGTTGGCCAGCGATTCAAACGAGCTGTTATCGTTCACGCCGTGGGCATCGCCCTCGACATTTCCGGTGAACTGTTTGCTATCGCTGAATTCCTGGTCCGCATTGTTACGCGGCGAAAAGCTCTTGAGCTCGAATGTGACGTTGACGGTGCCGGTATTCTGCGTGAACCCGCCCTTGAGGTTGTCATTGTCGTCGATCGCGGAACCGTCGCCCGATGGGTCGGGTGCCTTGGACCATTCAAAGCTTTCGCGGGTGTCGCCGTAGTTGCCCTTGGTCGCGCCATCACCGATCAGGATGTCGTTGCCCTTGCCACCGTCGACATAATCATTGCCCGACCCTGCGACGACCGTATCATTCCCCAAACCCGCGTTGACCGTATCATTGCCGCCACGTGCGAGGATGATGTCATCATTGGACCCGACGTTGCCAAATACCGCGTCGTTACCGTCAACACGGTCTCCGCTTGGGTCATCATTATAGCTGGCGTCGATCTTGTTGCCCTGCTGGTTACCGTCCACGATCCCGTTCGGCCCGTCGGCCGGAGCCTCGGTCGCGGTTTTCTCGGCCTCGGCGGTCGAGGTTTTTCCAAAGAGCCACAGTTTATTTAAAAAGATGGTCATATCGGTCGTCTCCAAAATCAGGTCAGGCACGCTACGGTTGTACCGTCAGCCGTAAAACGAGGGTGCCCAGTCATGGGCGAAGCTAATTAAATCACATGGCACCAATTCTGTGCCGGGGTACTAAGGCGGGACAAAGCAACGCCCTGCCCGCGACGCTGCCGCAATGAAACATACGGCGCGCGGACGGGTGCATCACGTGACACGCCCAAATCTGCAGCCGTTTTGATACGGGTCATTTGTGTTCTTGTTGTGATCCGAAAACGGCGCTTCGGGGAAGAAATCAAGACTGTGTCGGCAGCGGCGGAGCAACGCAGAGTTGCAACATCACCCATACCCGAACGGTCCGGCAATCGTGGTCTGTAGATACAGTGTCCCATCAGTTTCTCCTCCTTCCGCCAACGTGGCGGGCCGTTAAAAAACGGCGCACAATACCCCTAACAAAGCTCCGCGGTCACAGACGACACACAAAGAACTCTACCGTTCTGAAGGGAGGATCAGCCGCAGACAGCTGCCCGCTGCCGCGCAACCGGCAGTGGTATATTCATCGGCTCTTAAGAGCCAAGCGAACACATCTTCCCCGCACAACATGTGCGTTCGATGCGGTCGCCCCCGAAACCTAAAAAACTTTGCCCCCCAGTTGGGCACGTTCTTATTACCCACCCGCTGACGTTGCTGGAAGGAAAAAAATGGCAAGAATTCGCAGACGCGCCTCTTTTCCGCCTTGTTTGACTCGACGGCGACGCGGAAACTGCACGCATAGGTAGCACATTGTTTCCCATCTCAGGGCGCGAATTTCGACAGTGCTGGTAACTTTCGGGGTTTTTTCACCTAATCTTAATGATTTCTCAAATTCAGCCCTCGGCACTGTTTCGCAGGCAGACACAATAAACCATCTTTGCGATTAAATTCGGCGTGACGGGACTGTGGCGGGGCGTAAATTCGCGATTTGGAACCAATAGCTTGCGACCGCGTCCATTTTTTCGAAAACGCCGCCAGTTTGCCAGCAGGAAACCGAATCGCAATACCACCTAAAGGATAGTCTTCAGCACCTCAGGTGGGGTGGCATATGCCGATTATTAACGCCCGACACCATAAGTTCGAGGCGAGGACATGGGTTTGAGCGAACATCTGCCGCTACAACCGCAAGAGGGTATTTTGGTCAAATTCGCAGCAAAATCCCACTGTCTCATGATGTTAGGGGGTGATATTTACCGCGCGACAAGTATGCTGATCCAACAGATACAGGAACATGGCGTCGTCACTTGGCCTCTGCCACCACCAGAAGAAGCGTTTGATGAGCAGTCGGAAAATCAAGAATATGGAAGAGTTTGCCGCCGTCAGCGGGATCTCCCGTCCGACGCTTTCCAAGTTCTTCAACGACCCCACCAGCGTGCGTAGCAGCACCCGCAAACGGGTTGAGGCAGCGCTGGACCGATATGACTATCGGCCCAATCTTTACGCCATGAACCAGAACCGCCGTTTGACCAAGAACATCGGCGTCGTGGTGCCGCATCTGGCCGACCCTTTCTTTGCCAAGATTGCCCGCACGATCGAAGAACACATCCTGCGGCAGGGCTTCCGGCCCGTTCTGCTCGGGTCGCACGGCAGCCCCGAGATGGAGCTGGAGAATCTCGAAAACCTCCGCATGTTGAAACCGGCGGGCGTATTGCTGGCCGCTTTCGGGCGCAGTTCTGATCACGCGCAGATCCAGACCTTTACCGAAGAGGTCCCTACCGTCCTGTTCGATGCGAACATCGAAAAGGTCGGCAAGGCGTTCATAGGCTCCAACAATGAACAAAGCGTTGATCTGATCGTCGACTATCTGTGCCGCACGGGCGAGCCGCCTGCCTTTTTCGAGATGAAAGACCCGATGAACCCCAACGCCTACAAACGGCGGGCGGCCTATGTCAGGGCGATGGAACGTCTGGGCCAAACGCCGCATCTAATCCAGGTCGGTGGCGAGGGATGGGAATTCGAAGAGATCGGGTTTCGCGAAGGCACCCGCGTAATCCGCGACCGAAGCCTACCGTCAAAAACCATACTGTGCAGCAACGACCGTTTGGCCATCGGGCTGTTGTCCGCCATTTTCGAGGCGGGGATGAGCGTCGGGATCGAAGCAGGCCACGACTTCCGCGTCGCGGGCCATGACGACCATCCTTTCTCGCGCTTCACCTGCCCGCGCCTGACCACCGTGTCCCAAGACTACGAAGCCATTGCCGAGAAAAGCGCGACCACCCTGCTTGCCCTGATCGAGGCAGATGATTCTCTTGATTCGCGTACAGAGACGCTGTTTGACGGAAAGCTCGTGCTCAGGGGCTCTGCCTAGGCAATTGAAAACACGAACCTAAATCGCAAAACTAGACGCGCGTAAAATTCAAATTGACGCGAGTTCACCAATAGCCGTAAGCTTGTCGCTAACATCTCATCAGGGAGGTAGAAGATGTTTGTTTTGAACGCGTTTCGAACGGCGACCGCCATTTCACTTTTGACGGCAGCCGCTGCTTCTGCGGATACGATCACAATCGCTACAGTCAACAACGGCGACATGATCCGGATGCAGGGTTTTACCGATGATTTTACTGCCAAAACCGGCCACGAGGTTGAATGGGTCACGCTGGAGGAGAACGTCCTGCGTCAACGTGTGACCACGGACATCACCACCAAAGGTGGGCAGTTCGACATCATGACCATCGGCATGTACGAGACCCCGATCTGGGGCAAGCAAGGCTGGCTGGTGCCGCTGGACGATCTGTCTGCAGACTATGACACCGACGACATCCTGCCCGCAATGCGCGGCGGTCTGAGCGTCGACGGCACGCTTTATGCGGCCCCCTTCTATGGCGAAAGCTCCATGATCATGTACCGTAAGGACCTGATGGAGAAAGCCGGACTGGAGATGCCCGACGCGCCCACATGGGAATTCGTCGCTGAGGCCGCCCGCGCCATGACCGACCGTGACGCCGGCATCAACGGCATCTGTCTGCGTGGCAAGGCCGGTTGGGGCGAGAACATGGCGTTCCTCACCGCGACAGCAAACGCATTTGGCGCACGCTGGTTCGACGAAAGCTGGGGCGCGCAGTTTGACCAGCCCGCATGGAAAGAAACGCTTGAGTTCTATGTGAACCTGATGAACGACGCGGGCCCTCCGGGTGCGGCGAACAACGGGTTCAACGAAAACCTGTCGCTGTTCCAACAGGGCAAATGCGGCATGTGGATCGACGCGACTGTTGCGGCGTCCTTTGTGACCAACCCGACAGATTCCACCGTCGCGGATCAGGTCGGCTTTGCGCTGGCACCTGACACCGGCAAAGGCAAACGCGGCAACTGGCTGTGGGCTTGGGCGCTTGGCATCCCTGCTGGCACCGATAACGAAGCCGCCGCGAAAGAATTCATCGAATGGGCCACGTCCAAAGAGTATCTTGAACTGGTCGCCGAGAAAGACGGTTGGGCAAATGTTCCTCCCGGCACGCGGACATCGCTGTACGAAAACGCCGAATACAAAAAGGTGCCTTTCGCGCAGATGACACTGGACAGCATCCTGTCGGCTGATCCCACCGCGCCAACCGTGGATCCGGTGCCCTACGTCGGTGTGCAGTTTGCAGCTATCCCGGAGTTTGCAGGCATCGCCACACAGGTCGGTCAAGAGTTCTCTGCCGCGCTGGCAGGACAGCAGTCCGTCGATGAAGCCCTGGCCAACGCACAAGCGTTGACCACCGATGAGATGGAAGCCGCCGGCTACTGATCTGATCGCCCTCGGGGTCAGTCAGCAAAGCTCCCCCTTGCTGACTGGCCCCTTTTTTCCAACACGTGCATGATCGTCCGGGACGGCCCTAGCCCGTCAACGGAGGAGGTATATTCAATGGCAACGCAACACTCACGATCGGCCGCCCGTCTGATGATGGCCCCCGCTGTCGTGCTGCTTCTGGGATGGATGCTCGTCCCCCTGACGATGACGCTGTATTTTTCCTTTCGCAAATACCTGCCCCTGCGCGGCGGTGATCTGGGGTGGGTCGGCTTTGACAACTACGTCCGCTTCGTATCGTCCAGCGCATTCTGGCCGTCGGTTCAGGCGACACTGGTGATTGTGGGCGGCGTCCTGTTCATCACCGTCGTTCTGGGTGTGTTGCTGGCCGTCTTGCTGAACCAGCCGATGTGGGGTCAAGGGATCGTTCGGATCCTCGTGATTGCCCCGTTCTTCGTGATGCCGACCGTATCGGCGCTGGTCTGGAAGAACATGTTCATGGATCCGGTCAACGGGCTGCTCGCCCACCTGTGGGGCCTGTTCGGGGCTGAACCGCTGGTGTGGCTGACCGAAGCCTCGACCCAATCCATCATTCTGATTGTCAGCTGGCAGTGGCTACCCTTTGCGACGCTGATCCTGCTGACCGCGATCCAGTCGCTGGACAGTGAACAACTGGAGGCCGCCGAGATGGACGGCGCATCGCCCGTCAAACGCTTTGGTTTCATCACCCTGCCCCACCTGTCGCGGGCGATCACGGTGGTGGTGCTGATCCAGACGATCTTTTTGCTCTCTATCTTCGCCGAAATTTTCGTGACCACCCAAGGCGCCTTTGGCACCAAAACCCTGACCTATCTGATCTTCCAGCGTGTGCTGGAAAGCCAGAACATCGGGCTCGGCTCTGCCGGCGGTGTCTATGCCATCATCCTCGCCAATATCGTTGCCATCTTCTTGATGCGCATGGTTGGCAAGAACCTCGACGCATAAGGAGCCCGTCATGGCACGTGCAACGACCACACAACGCAAGGCTCTGAACACCGCACTCGCATGGGGCGTCGGGCTGCTGATTTTCTTCCCCATCCTCTGGACCATCCTGACCAGCTTCAAGACCGAAGCCCAGGCGATTGCAGACCCGCCGGTGTTCCTGTTCTTTGACTGGACACTAGAGAACTACGCCGCCGTGCAGGAACGTTCGAACTACGGCCGGTTCTTGTGGAATTCGGTGGTGATCGCAGGGGGCTCTACCCTTCTGGGCATCCTGATCGCCGTTCCCGCCGCGTGGTCAATGGCCTTTGTCCCCTCCAACCGGACCAAAGACATCCTGCTGTGGATGTTGTCCACAAAGATGCTGCCAGCGGTCGGGGTGCTGTATCCGATCTACCTCATCTTTATCAAAATGGGTCTGCTGGACAGCAAGCTGGGGCTGGTCGTGGTGCTGATGCTGATCAACCTGCCGATCATCATCTGGATGCTTTACACCTACTTCAAGGAAATCCCCGGCGAGATCCTAGAGGCAGCCCGTATGGATGGTGCCAGCCTGCGCGAAGAGGTGCTGTATATCCTCACGCCGATGGCGATCCCCGGCATCGCATCCACGCTGCTTCTGAACGTGATCCTCGCCTGGAATGAAGCCTTCTGGACCCTCAACCTCGCCGCCGCCAAGGCTGCCCCTCTGACGGCCTTTATCGCCAGCTATTCCAGCCCCGAGGGGTTGTTCTACGCCAAGCTCAGCGCGGCCTCGACCATGGCCATCGCGCCGATCCTCATCCTTGGCTGGTTCAGCCAGAAACAACTTGTCAGCGGCCTGACCTTTGGCGCAGTGAAATAAGGAAACAACACCATGGGACGCATCACATTAGACAAGGTTTCCAAGCGCTTCGGTGACGTCGAAGTCATCCCGCCGCTGGACCTGACCATCGAAGACGGCGAATTCACCGTCTTTGTCGGCCCCTCGGGCTGTGGCAAATCCACCTTGCTGCGCCTGATTGCAGGGCTCGAAGATACCTCTGGCGGGCAAATCCGCATCGACAAACAGGACGCCACCCATGTGCCCCCCGCCAAGCGCGGTCTGGCGATGGTGTTCCAGTCCTACGCGCTGTATCCGCATATGTCCGTGCGCAAGAACATCGCCTTTCCGATGCGCATGGCGGGCATCCCCGTGGACGAACAGAACCGCCGCATCGATGCCGCGGCGAAAGCGCTGAACCTGACCGCCTATCTGGACCGCAAACCCGGCCAGCTGTCGGGCGGGCAACGCCAGCGTGTGGCGATTGGTCGGGCGATTGTCCGTGAACCCGCGGCCTTCCTGTTCGACGAACCGCTGTCCAACCTTGACGCTGCTTTGCGCGTGGGCATGCGGCTTGAAATCTCCGAGCTGCATAAACGGCTTGAGACGACGATGATCTATGTCACCCACGATCAGGTCGAAGCGATGACCATGGCCGACAAGATCGTGGTGCTTCAGGCCGGTGTGATCGAACAGGTCGGCTCCCCGCTTGAGCTTTACCACACACCCCGCAACACCTTTGTCGCGGGCTTTATCGGCTCGCCCAAGATGAACCTGATCTCGGGTCCCGAGGCGGCCAAACACGGTGCGCATACCATCGGCATCCGCCCTGAACACATCGACGTGTCGACAACCGAAGGCATCTGGAGCGGCGTCGTCAAAGTGTCTGAGCATTTGGGATCGGACACGTTCTTCCACGTCTATGACACCGGCCTGACCGAGATGATGACCGTCCGTGCCCGCGGCGAAGTGGGCTTGCGCCACGGCGACCGAGTGTTCCTGACCCCGCGCGAGGACTCGCTTCACCGCTTCGACGCCAACGGCCTACGCATCGCATGAAGCGCCGCGTGCCCCTGCCCTTTAACTTTGCTTCCTACGAAAGCGGTCTCATGAATGAACCGACCATAACAAACACCGACGCGCCGCCTCCGGTGCCGCTGTCCCTGGATCGCCTTGGTTACCTGCCCGCCCGTATTGGCACGCCCAACTACGATCGCGCCGCGCTCTCGGCGGGGATCATCCACATCGGTCTGGGCAACTTCCACCGCGCCCATCAGGCGTGGTATCTGCACAAGCTGATGCAACAGGGTCTGGCGCAGGATTGGGCGCTGATCGGCGCCGGTGTGCGGGCCTATGACAGCGCGATGCGCGACAAGCTTAAAGCGCAGGACTATCTGACCACCTTAATCGAGCTTGCCCCCGGCCGTGTCACGGCAGAGGTCGTCGGCTCGATGATCGACTACACCCCCATCGCCGAAGACAACGCGCCGCTGATTGCCGCGATGGCGGATCCCGCGATCCGCATCGTGTCGCTGACCGTGACCGAAGGCGGCTATTTCATCGACCCCGAAACCGGCGGTCTTGATCTGACCCACGCCGATATCCAGCATGACCGCGCGCAGCCCGATCAGCCCAAGACGGTTTTCGGCGCGATCATTGCCGCGCTCAAGCTGCGACGCGATGCGGGCCAAGGCCCGTTTACCGTCCAAAGCTGCGACAACCTGCGCGGCAATGGCACCGCCACGCGCCAGGCCGTCGTGACCCTCGCCCG
This sequence comes from Sulfitobacter sp. SBS6, assembly GCF_048285585.1. Classification (NCBI taxonomy): domain Bacteria; kingdom Pseudomonadati; phylum Pseudomonadota; class Alphaproteobacteria; order Rhodobacterales; family Roseobacteraceae; genus Sulfitobacter; species Sulfitobacter sp. SBS6. The sequence goes on from NZ_JBLWBA010000005.1 coordinate 322,319, forward strand.
CCAAAGTGATGCGGCGCTTGCCCAGTGGATCGAGCAAAACTGCAGCTTCCCGAACTCTATGGTGGATTGCATCGTGCCCGCCACCGGCCCTGACGAGATTGCGCTGGCGCAAAGCCTTGGCGTCGATGACGCGGCACCGGTGACCCACGAGAACTACCGCCAATGGGTGATCGAAGACGACTTCTGCGCCGGACGCCCCGACTGGGATAAGGCGGGGGCGATCTTTACCGACGCGGTGCATGACTACGAGGCGATGAAAATCCGCATCCTCAACGCAGGACATCAGGTCTTGGCCAACGCCGGAGAGTTGCTGGGCTTGGAGACCATCGCCGATTGCATGGCGCACCCCTTGACCTCTGCCATGTTCCGCAAGATCGAGGCAGAGGAAATCGCCCCCTACGTCGCCGCCGTGCCCGGTCAAGACCCGGCGGCCTATGTCGAACTGATTGCCAAACGTTTCGCCAACCCCGCGATCCGCGACACCACACGGCGCGTGGCCTTTGACGGGTCATCACGGCATCCGGGGTTTGTCCTGCCGGTCCTGCGCGACGCCTTGGCGGCCAAGGGCAGTTGCTCCGGTCTGGCCCTGGTAGAGGCGCTATGGGCCCGTATGTGTACAGGCACCCGCATGGACGGGACAGAGATCGAGCCGAACGACCCGCAGTGGGCGCGCCTCAACGCTGTGGCCCTGGCCGCGCGCGAAGCGCCGCAGCTCTGGCTTGCGCAGCGTCATATCTATGGCGATCTGGCCGAGCATCAGGCCTTTGCCGAGGCGTTTGAACACTGGCTCTCGCTCATCTGGGCAGAAGGCTGCGAGGCCGCGCTTGCGGTCTATACCGATCAGCCGGATGTGGCCGCCGCATTGGCCGGTGACCGCGCGGGGATGGGGCAATGATCCTGTGTTGCGGGGAGGCATTGATCGATATGGTCGCGGCCCCGTCGCTCGACGGGCCGGACGGGTTTGTGCCCCATTCGGGCGGCGCGGTCTTTAACACCGCTATCGCGCTTGGCCGATTGGGTGCCCGCACGGGCATGCTTACCGGATTGTCGCGCGATATGTTCGGCGACCAACTCGCCGATGCGCTGAAGGCCAGTGACGTGGACACCACGCATATCATCCGCTCTGACCGTCCTAGCACATTGGCTTTTGTGAAACTTGAAGATGGGCAGGCAAGCTATTCATTCTTCGACGAAAACTCCGCCGGTCGGATGATCCGCCCCGAGGATATGCCAGAGCTGCCGAGCGATATCACGGCGCTGTTCTTTGGCGGTATCAGCCTTGCCAGCGATCCCAGTGCCAGCGCCTATGCTGCCTTGCTGGAACGTCAGGGCGGGCCGCGGGCGGTGATGATCGACCCCAACATCCGCCCGCTGTTTATCACCGACGCAGACGGCTACCGCCGCCGGATGGCGGCGATGATCAGCCAGGCGGATATCGTCAAAGTCTCGGACGAGGATCTTAACTGGCTGAACCCCGCCCCGTTGACGCAGGCCGAAAAGATCAGCGCAATGCTCGACACCGGCCCGTCGGTTGTGATTGTCACCCAAGGGGCCGAGGGTGCCATAGCAACGCTTGCAGACGGCACATCGATCGCAGTGCCGGCGGTAAAGACCAACGTCGTCGATACAATCGGTGCCGGTGATACGTTCAATGCGGGATTTCTGGCGAAGCTGTCCGACCTGGGTCTGCTGACGCCTGAAGCCCTTGGCACGCTTGATCCCGACGCTTTGCGCGACGCGATGACTTATGGTGCCCGCGTTGCCGCCATCACCGTGTCACGCGCCGGTGCCAACCCGCCTTGGGCAAACGAGCTTTAACGCAGACCACACCCCCAGACGGACCCTTTCGCAAAGCCGCGCAGCAATTCCCTGCGCGGCTTTTGATATGCAACGAACAAGAGGACGCGACATCGCCAAAGCTGCAAAAGCAACCTTTACACCTATCGACGATCGAAACTGAATTTTACGGAAAGCCTTGCAATAACAAGGTGGTACCCAAGGCCGGACTCGAACCGGCACGCCTCGCGGCGGGGGATTTTGAATCCCCTGCGTCTACCATTCCGCCACTTGGGCACAATGGGGGTCTGTTACCGTGCCACGCGCCCCACGGCAAGAGCAATTTTACCGCTTTTGCTTGACCCCGTCCGATTGTTCTGGTGTTGCCATTGAACAGAAAACAATACCGGAGACCGCAGTATGATCCGACGGCTATATGACTGGGTTCTGGGCCTGGCAAACCACCCGCACGCGCTTTGGGCCCTTGCGGTTGTGGCATTCCTTGAAAGCTCTGTTTTTCCCATTCCGCCGGATGTGCTGATGATCCCGATGATCCTTGCGCGCCCGAACCGCGCATGGCTCATCGCGGGGATCGCACTGATCGCGTCGGTCTTGGGAGGGCTGCTGGGATACGCCATCGGTGCGTTGGCTTTTGAACAACTGGGCCAACCGATCCTTGCCAGCCTTGGCAAAGGCGACGCGATGGCGGCATTCTCGGACCGGTTCAACGGCGTCGGCTTCTGGGCTGTGCTGACCGCAGGCGTCACGCCCTTCCCCTACAAGGTGATCACGATCATGTCTGGGTGGACGGGGATGCCACTGGCGACCTTTATCGTGACCTCGATCCTTGCGCGCGCGCTGCGGTTCTTCATCGTGGCGGCGCTGCTGTGGAAATTTGGCGCACCTATCCGCGACTTTATTGAACGCCGTCTGCCTTTGGTATTTACGGTATTTGTCGTGCTGCTGTTCGGCAGCTTCTTCTTGCTGAGGTATCTGTGATGACGCGAAACACCTATGTCCTGATCGCTACGCTGGGGTCTGCTGCGCTGCTGTTGGGGGCCTTTGGGTTCCAACATATCGGCGGCTATGCGCCTTGCAAAATGTGCCTATGGCAGCGGTGGCCCCATGCAGCGGCGATCCTGATCGGGGTTATCGTGCTCTTTGGTGCGCCGCGGGCGTTGATCTGGCTGGGCGCGCTGTCGGTGGCGATCACGGGGCTGATCGGGGTTTATCATGCGGGGGTGGAATGGAAATTCTGGCCCGGCCCGTCGTCCTGCACAGGCGGCGGCATGGATCTTGGCGCGATGAGCGGTAGCGATCTTTTGTCCACCAGCGCGCCCTCCGGTCTGGTCATGTGTGATGACATCGTTTGGCAGCTTTTCGGTCTGTCCATGGCGGGTTGGAACGCGGTCATTTGTGCCATCCTGCTGGCGTTCTGGGTCTCTGCCGCGCGCGCACCGCGCTGAACCATCTCGCAGGCCGCTCTAGGAGGCGGCCTGCCCTGCCTTGCGCGTCTTGAGCAAAAGGCTCGTCTCGCTCGCGACCACCCCGTCGAGCTTGCGGATGCGGGCCAGAACCTCGTCGAACTCCTCAAGCGTTTTGGTGCCGATCTCGACGATCACGTCCCATCTGCCATTGGTCGAATGCACTGCCCGCAACGCCGCCATTCCGGCCAGCGTGCGGGTGATGCGGTCAGCGCCACGGCCCTCGATCTCGATCATCATCAATCCGCGCACCGGATCGGCACGCACGTCCGAGCGCGTCACGACGGTAAAGCCCAGGATCTCTCCGCTTTGTTGCAAACGGGCGAGACGCGCGCGCACGGTGGTACGTGACAGCCGCAAGGCCGCCGCCAGATCAGACAGAGACGCCCGCGCGTCGTCGCGCAGCGCTGCCAGAATTGCTTCGTCCGTTGTGTCCATATTGACTGTCCAGTTTGGTCAAATTATCTCCGACTTGGTCACTTTAGATGATTGTTTCTGACCAGACCAGCTAGATATCGTCTTGGAAACGTTGACGAAAGGATCTCACCCATGTCTGGACAAAACTGTATTCTTCTTGGGGCCCCGCTGGATAGCGGCAAGCGCCGGTTGGGCTGTCTGATGGGCCCCGATGCCTATCGCACCGCAGGGTTGGCGGGCGCGCTGACCGATCTGGGCCATAGCGTCACAGACCGTGGCAATGTCGCGCCCGCGCCCTTCACGCCCGGCCAGCACCCGAAACTGCACGCGCTTGAGGAAACCATCGCCTGGACACATAGCCTGGCCGAGGCCACCCAAGCCGCCTTGCAGGACGGTACCCCGATCATCATGGGCGGCGATCATGCGCTTGCCTCCGGCACCGTCCTGGGCGCGATGCGCCATGCGCAGGCGCAGGAACGCCCCCTGTTTGTGCTGTGGCTGGACGCGCATAGCGATTTCCATACGCCCGAAAGCACCGACAGCGGCAACCTGCACGGCACGCCTTTGGGCTATGTGACGGGGCGCGAAGGCTTTGATGCCTTCCCCGATCTTCCCTACCCGCTGCCCCACGATAATATTGCCATCATCGGCCTGCGCTCTGTCGACGCGGCAGAGCGTGCAGCCCTGCAGGAAACCACCATCCAGCGCGTCGACATGCGCGAGATTGACGAGACGGGCATCGCCACGCCGCTGAACACCTTCCTCGAAAAGGTCGCTGCGGCGAACGGGATGCTGCATGTCTCGCTCGATGTGGATTTCCTTGATCCTTCCGTTGCCCCCGCGGTTGGCACGACTGTTCCCGGCGGTGCGACCGTGCGCGAAGGCCATCTGGTGATGGAAATGCTGCATGACAGCGGGCTGATGACCTCGCTTGATCTGGTAGAGTTGAACCCCTTTCTGGATGAACGGGGCCGTACCGCGCAGCTGATGGTCGATCTGGCCGCCTCTGCCTTTGGCCGCCGCGTATTCGACCGCCCCACCCGCGCCTATTGATTTGAGTAAAGGACCACGACCATGACCAATCTGACCCCCTCTGACAAGGCGCTGGTGCCCTTTGTTTCCGTCGACAATATGATGAAGCTGATCCACCACATCGGGATTGAACCCATGCTGATCGGACTTGGGGAGTATATCGAGGCGGATTTCAAACGGTGGGAGCTGTTTGACAAGACCCCGCGCGTGGCCAGCCATTCGGAACAGGGCGTGATCGAGCTGATGCCGACCTCGGACGGCGAGGTCTACGGCTTCAAATACGTGAACGGCCACCCCTCGAACACCGCAGACGGTTTGCAGACCGTGACCGCCTTTGGCCTGCTGGCGAATGTGGCCAACGGTTATCCGGTGTTGTTGTCCGAGATGACGATGCTGACGGCGCTGCGCACGGCGGCGACCTCTGCCGTGGTGGCGCGGTTGCTGGCCCCCAAGGGCGCGCATGTGATGGCGATGATCGGCAATGGGGCGCAATCCGAATTCCAGACCCTCGCCATGAAGGCCATTGTCGGCATCGACGAGGTGCGGCTGTATGACATCGACAAAGATGCCACCGCGAAATGCGCCGCCAACCTGCAAGGTCTGGGCATCAAGGTCGTGCCCTGCGACACCGCGGAAGAAGCGATGCTGGGCGCGCAGATCGTCACTACCTGCACGGCGGACAAGCAATATGCCACCATCCTGACGGATAATATGGTCGGCAGCGGCATCCACATCAACGCCATCGGCGGCGACTGTCCGGGCAAGACCGAGCTTGCCCCCGCGATCCTGCACCGCGCAGGGATTTTTGTGGAGTACCCCGAACAGACCCGGATCGAGGGCGAGATACAGCAGCTTGAACCGGATCATCCTGTGACCGAAATCTGGCAGGTGCTGACTGGTCAGGCGCAGGGGCGCACCGATGACAAGCAGATCACCCTGTTCGACAGCGTCGGCTTTGCGATCGAGGATTTCTCGGCGCTGCGCTATGTGCGCGACCAGATCAAGGCGACCGATCTGTTCGACCCGCTTGACCTGCTGGCCGACCCCGAAGATCCGCGGGATCTGTTCGGCATGTTGCAAAGGGCCAAGTAACGGCGACGGTAGCCTATTTCGGCGCGGTCACATCATGGTGGTACAGCCAGTTGAACGCGCCGACCATCGCCCAGGGTGCAAGGGTGCTGCCCAGCTTTAGCCCCAAATGCGCGGCCGACCGCAAAGGCCCGGGGCGCAAATGATAGCGCGCGGCATTGCCTGCCGCCGCTTTGACGACGCGGGTAACACGGGGTTGGCGCAGGTTTTGATAGCGGGCGAGCGCCTGTTCTGCGGGCTGGTTCAGCACGCTGTCGGCCAGCACCCATGCATCTTCAAGCGCCATATTGGCCCCCTGCGCAAGGAACGGCAGCGTCGGATGCGCGGCATCCCCCAGCAAAGCAACCCCGCCCTGATGCCACGTCTGCGCAACCGGATGCAGGTGGAGCCCCCAAAGCGTGCAGGCCTCAGCCGCATTGATCATCGCGGCAGCCCGCCCGCCAAAGCCCGCAAAAGCCTTTCGCAGGTTCGCCGGATCGTCCGCATGGTTCCAGCCTTCGGCGGCCCAGCTTTCACGCTCTTCCACCGCGACCAGATTGACCAGCCGCCCGCCGCGCAAAGGGTAGCTGACCAGATGCCGGCCCGGCCCCATGGTGACATGAGCCTCGTCTGGGTGGTTGAAGTCATTGCGCACAACCGCGCGCCACGCGACCTGACCGGTGAACTTTGCCTGATCCGCGCCATTCAACACCGCTCGCGCCCGGCTGTGGATCCCGCTGGCATCAACGATCAGCTCTGCCCGTCGACGCGACCCATCGGTCAGGCGCAGTTGCGGTGTGGCACCGGGGGTCACCTCTGCCACCTCGGCCCCGAGCTCTACCGTCACATTGCCCCTTTTGGCCGCGCCCAGCAGGATGTCCACCAGATCGGCGCGATGCACGAACATATAGGGATATGCGCCCTGCCCGCGCATCAGGTCCAACCGCGCCACACGCGCCCCAGCCTTGTGATCCTGCAAGACCACCGCCTGCCCGCGCACCGCCGCGCGTTCGGTCAGCTTGGCGTCGAGCCCCATCGCTCGCAACACCGCGATACCGTTAGGGCTGATCTGGAGGCCGGCACCGACCTCGGTGATCGCCGGAGCCTGCTCCAGCAGCGTGACAGCCATGCCGCGGCGTGACAAAGCCGCTGCCGCGGCCAAGCCGCCGATACCCCCACCAATAACGATTGCGTTGCTGATGCCCATTTCGCTTTCGCCTGTCTTGCCAGCTTCATACACAAAAGCGCCGGGCTCTCACCGCGGCGCTTTCATTATCATTCTCGCGCAAATGCAGTCATTTGCGGCCCGTTACCGGACGATCAATCGTCGCGGTGGACTTTCTCGCGGCGCTCGTGACGCTCTTGCGCCTCAAGGCTCATCGTGGCGATTGGACGCGCATCCAGACGCTTCAGCGAAATCGGCTCTCCGGTGACAGAGCAGTACCCGAATTCACCCTCATCGATGCGGCGCAGCGCCCCGTCGATCTTGCTGACCAGCTTGCGGGCGCGGTCCCGTGTGCGCAATTCCAGCGCGCGATCCGTTTCCTCGGAGGCGCGATCGTTCACATCGGGGATGTTGCGTGTCCCGTCTTGCAAGCCCTCGATCGTGTCCCGGCTTCCCGCCAGCAGCTCGGCTTTCCAGTTCAATAGTTTGCGTCTGAAGTATTCGACTTGCCGATCATTCATGAACGGCTCGTCTTCGGCAGGTGTATAACCATCCGCCAAAAAAACTTCCTGCTTCATATCATTCCCCATCGCGGTCTTAAATCCTGTCATGAAGGCGCGTCTCCCGACATCACTCCCGTGGCGTGCATCTAACGCAGCGTTAGCGGATTGTCACTACACAATGCTTATGTTTGTTGGTTTAAGGACCAAGAATAGCGCGTTGAAGAAGGTTGAAAACAAGATGAAATTCCAAGGTACTCAAGATTACGTCGCCACAGATGACCTCACGATTGCGGTGAATGCGGCTGTAACGCTGGAACGACCTCTGCTTGTAAAAGGTGAGCCCGGCACAGGTAAAACGGAACTGGCCCGACAAGTGTCAGCCGCCCTTGGCCTGCCCATGATCGAATGGAACATCAAATCGACCACCCGTGCGCAACAGGGTCTATACGAATATGACGCCGTCAGCCGCTTGCGCGACAGCCAGCTTGGCGAAGAGCGTGTGCATGATGTGAAAAACTACATCCGCAAGGGCAAGCTGTGGCAGGCGTTTGAGGCCGAAGGCAAAACCGTGTTGCTGATCGACGAGATCGACAAGGCCGACATCGAATTTCCCAACGACCTTTTGCAAGAGCTCGATAAGATGGAGTTCTTCGTCTACGAGACAGGCGAGACGATCAAAGCCGAAAACCGCCCCATCGTCATCATTACCTCGAACAACGAAAAAGAGCTGCCCGACGCCTTTTTGCGCCGCTGCTTCTTCCACTACATCCAGTTCCCCGAGATGGACACGCTGCGCAAGATCGTCGAGGTCCACCACCCCGGCATCAAGGAATCCTTGTTGACCACGGCGCTGACCCAATTCTACGAAATCCGCGAACAGCAAGGGCTGAAGAAAAAACCATCGACGTCGGAAGTGCTAGATTGGCTCAAGCTGTTGCTGGCCGAAGATATGGATGCCGCCGACCTGAAAAAAGACGGCAAGTCCGCCCTGCCAAAGTTGCACGGGGCGCTGCTGAAAAACGAACAAGACGTGCATCTGTTCGAACGGCTTGCCTTTATGGCACGCGCGCAAAAGTGACCCCAAAGGGGCGCGGTGCGCCGCGCCCCGATCCCGCATAAAGGGAATATCCAACCGCCCGCGCGTTATTTCACGGCTGCAAACGCGCCCGTCCTATTTGTGACGTCTAAGCAACGATGGTCATAAGCCTGCCTTATTTGTTAACATTTTTCTCTGTTTTGACATGGTTGCTCCCTAGAATGGTCTGGATGGCGGGCGAAAAACACCTGTAATCAGCTCAAAAGGGCAGTCAGGTAGATGATGGATATGATTTTTGCACCGTTCGTGCGCCGCGTGTTGGAGACTGTTAAAGTTGTCCTCGCGGTCCCTGCACCTGCCACAACGGGGTCGCATCCATGAAGAAATACCTTTTGCTGCCCTTGATGCTGGCGATCAGCGCCTGCGTTCCGGCCTCGCATCCCGGTGTGGTGACCCGCGCCGCGATGGAACCCGCCTCAACCTCTTCTTTGCCCGCGATGAAACGGTTCACCGTGCATCAATCGCTCCCGGCACCGCGCTCCAACAACGACCTCAGCCTCGATTTTATCGAACTGTCATTCCGCATGGAAAGCGGCAAGGAGCTCCCCGTTTTCACCCGTTTCGAAGGTCCGGTCACCGTGCGCGTCATCGGTGCGCCGCCCCCGACCCTTGGCCCCGATCTGACCGCGCTGCTCAATCGCTTGCGGCAGGAGGCCCGGATCGACATCAGCCCCACCAGCGGCCCGAATGCCAATATCACCGTCGAAGCTGTCAGCCGTCGCACCATCAGCAAGGTGCTACCCCAAGCCGCATGTTTTGTGGCCCCGAATGTCAGCAGCCTTGATGAATACAAGAAGGTGCGCCGCACCGCGCAGACCAACTGGTCCTTGCTGAAAACCCGCAGCCGCGTGTCGATCTTCATCCCGAATGACGCCAGCCCGCAAGAGGTCCGCGATTGTCTGCACGAAGAACTGGCCCAAGCGCTTGGCCCTCTCAACGATCTGTATCGCCTACCGGATTCCGTCTTTAACGATGACAACGTGCATACGGTGCTGACCGGATTTGATATGATGATCCTGCGCGCCTACTACGATCCGGCGCTGCGGTCGGGCATGACACGGGGCCAAGTGGCAAACGCCCTGCCGGGTATTCTGGCGCGGATCAATCCGGGCGGCACATCGACCAAAGCACGCTTCCTGACCCGCACCCCCCGCGCCTGGAATGCCGCCGTTCAGGGCGCGCTCGGGCCCGGTCGCTCCAGCGGGCAACGCCAGGACGCGGCCTATAGCGCCATCAAGATCGCACAAAGCCTGGGCTGGCAGGATCACCGCCGCGCGTTTGCCCATTACGCCATGGGGCGCGCGTTGCAATCGGGTGATGCCGAAGCCGCGCATGAACAATACAAGATGTCCGACCTCTTCTACGCCCGCACCCCCGGCACCGATCTGCACCGCGCCTATGTGGCGACGCAACTGGGGGCTTATTCGGTCTCCAAGGGTCAGGGTGCCGAAGCGCTACGTCTGATCGCGCCGCATATCGACACCGCACGCCGACGCGAGAACGCCGCCCTGCTCAGCACCCTGCTGTTGCTGCGTGCCGAAGCGCTCGAGCTTGAGAACCGCGCGGCCGAGGCACAGGCCGTCAGGGTGGACAGTTTGGGCTGGGCACGGTACGGATTTGGCTCTGACTGGGCTGTGCGGGCCAAAATGCGCGAGATCGCGTCGCTTAACCCGCTCAAATAACTAGCGAAACGGGTTAAAATGATCGTCATACTTCTCGCCGTGATCGGCGCTGTTATCGGGGGGCTGACCGCCCGTAAACGCAACGGCAACCGCAAGGATATCGCACAATACGCGGCCGGGTTTGCGATGGCCTTTATCATCGTCGGCATGATCCTTACAGTCGTTCTGGACCGAGTCCTAACCGGAGCGTAATTCATGTTTCTGCCGTTCTTTGACCAACTGCGCCAACACAAGGTGCCGGTGTCCATGCGCGAGTTTCTCGCCTTTCTCGACGGGATGGCAGCCGGTCTCGCGACCTATGATGTCGATGCCTTCTACTATCTGGCGCGCACCAGCATGGTCAAAGACGAACGCAACATCGACAAGTTCGACCGCGCCTTTGCGGCCGCCTTCTCGGGCCTTGAAAACATCAGCCTCGACGATGTGATGGAGGCCGTGGACATCCCGCACGAGTGGCTGGAGAAAATGGCCGAAAAGCACCTCACCCCCGAGGAAAAGGCAGAGATCGAGGCCGCGGGCGGTTTTGACAAGCTGATGGAGACGCTGCGCAAACGGCTCGAGGAACAGAAAGGCCGCCATCAGGGGGGCAATAAATGGGTCGGCACCGCAGGCACCTCGCCCTTCGGGGCCTATGGCTACAACCCCGAAGGCGTGCGCATCGGCCAGAATGAATCGCGCCACCAGCGCGCGGTCAAGGTCTGGGACAAACGCGAATTCAAGAACCTCGACGACACGGTCGAACTGGGCACCCGCAACATCAAGGTCGCGCTGAAACGTCTGCGCCGGTGGGCCCGTGACGGCGCCAATGACGAACTTGATTTGGGCGGCACCATCCGTGCGACGGCGGAACACGGCTACCTCGATGTCAAAACCCGCCCCGAGCGGCGCAACGCGGTCAAAGTGCTGCTGTTCTTGGATGTGGGTGGTTCTATGGATCCGCATATCAAAACCGTCGAAGAACTGTTCAGCGCCGCCAAGTCCGAATTCAAACACCTCGAATATTTCTACTTCCACAACTGCCTGTATGAAGGTGTCTGGCGCGACAATCGTCGCCGCTGGACGGAACAGTTGGACACGATGGAGGTGCTGCGCACCTACGGGCCGGATTACAAATGCATTTTCGTGGGCGACGCGTCCATGTCCCCTTACGAAATCGCCTACCCCGGTGGCGCCAATGAACACTGGAACGCCGAGGCCGGATCGGTCTGGCTCTCTCGGGCGCGCGAACAATGGAACAGCAACCTCTGGATCAACCCGATCCCCGAGAAATACTGGCCCTACACCCAATCCATCAAGATGGTGCAGGAAATCTTTGGCGCAGAGGCAATGGTGCCCATGACCCTCGAGGGGCTGAGCCGCGGGATGAAGACCCTGACCCGGTAATCAGCCGCCACCCCATCATAGATCGGAACATTCCACCGCGCCCCCGCGTTTTCACCATGAACCCAAATGGTGAAAGGAATTCCCATGATCAAGAAGTCAGGCTCCGCAAAATGGACAGGCAACCTCAAAGAGGGCAAAGGCCATGTCTCCACCCAGACCGGCGTGATCAGCGACCAACCCTACGGATTTAACACCCGTTTCGAAGGCAAAGACGGCACCAACCCCGAAGAGCTGATCGGCGCGGCCCATGCGTCCTGTTTCTCCATGGCGCTGTCGATGATCCTTGAAGACTACGATCTGGTCGCCGATAGCATCGAAACCAAGGCCACGGTCTTCCTTGAACAAAAAGACGGCGGCTTTCATGTGCCGAAGATTCACCTTGATGTGGCATGTGTCATTCCCAACGCCACACAAGAGCAGTTCGAAGAGGCGACCAAAACCGCCAAGGAAAATTGCCCCATCTCCAAATTGATGACTGCCGAAATCACGATGGACGCAAAACTGTCCTGACCCTGCCCCAGGGGCCGCGCCCGCCCGCGGCCCCTACCACGCCCCCTTCACCCTTTTCCCAAATACTCATTCCACCCTTGCACCCCGCTCGCCTGCGTCCATATTGGGTGCATGATCCGGATCCTCCCCATACTTCTCGCCGTGCTCTACGGGCTTGCCATGTATCGCTTTTCCGCTTGGCGCACCGCGAAGGAACTGGATGAAAAATCGACTGAACTGCTCGACCCTGCCCTGCGCGAGATGACATCGAAACTGGCCAGCGCCCTCGATCTGCCGCGGATCAAGGTCCATATATACGAAGTCGCCCCCGTCAATGGTCTTGCCGCCCCCGATGGGCGGATCTTCATTACCCGCGGTTTTTACGAGAAATTCAAATCCGGCGCCGTCACCGCCGAGGAACTCGCGAGTGTGATTGCACATGAGCTCGGCCATGTGGCCTTGGGGCATTCACGGCGACGGATGATCGATTTTTCCGGCCAGAATGCCATGCGCGCGGCGCTTGGGATGATCTTGGGGCGTATCCTCCCCGGTGTCGGTATCTGGATCGCCAATATGCTGGCGACGCTCCTGGCCGCGCGCCTGTCGCGCAGCGATGAATACGAGGCGGACGCCTATGCCGCCGCCCTGCTGACCAAAGCGGGTATCGGCATCGCGCCACAGATTTCCTTGTTCGAAAAGCTGGAGGCACTGACCCAAAGCAACCACGGCACCGCCCCCGCCTGGCTGCTGAGCCACCCGAAGACCGCAGACAGGATCGGCGCGCTCACGGCGCTGCAATCCGCCTGGGACCGTTAACCAAGCGCCTTTGCCAGCCGCGGCAGCCGTGCTTTCTTGAGCAAGGGTCGCATCTCCCACGGATGGCCTGACAGGCGGCGTGCCTCTTGCAGAACATGGGCGGCGACCGCTTCCATCACCTGCGGCTGCGCCAGCCAGACGCCGTGCAGATAGCTGTCGGGATCAACCCGCGCCAACCCTTCTTCAGCCAAGGTGCCACGGGGGAAATCCTTGGCATTCAGTGTCATGATAATATCGGCGTGGCCGGTGATCGCGGCGGCCAGCACGTGCACGTCGTTTTCATCCGGCAGGTACAGCCGTGCCGCTACACCGGGGCTCGGGGGCACTTCCGCCTTGGGCCAGGCGGCGCGCAGCAACGCGATCTCTGCGCGGGCCTGTGCCTCGCCTTCGGGGCCAAGCTTGATCGCGGCGCGCGCCCATTCTTCCAACAGGCGCGCGGACCACAGCGGCTCAAACACCCCCGCCCGCGCCGCGCCCATCACCATCTCGCGCATCACGGTGGGATAGAGCACGCAGGCGTCAATCAGGATGCGCAGCGCCATTACAGGCGGAAGAACAACGACTTGAGGTATCCCGTCTCGGCCAGTTGCGGCAGCTGCGGGTGGTCAGGTCCGGCGAAACCGGTATGCAGCAGCGCCGCGCGCCGTCCCGCGCGACCGATACCGCGCACAGATGCGGTGCGGAACTGCGTCAGATCCGCCGCATGGGAACAGGAACACAGACCCAGCACGCCGTTTTCGGCCACCAGTTGCGCCGCCAGACGCGCCACGCGTTCATAGGCGCGTAGACCGGCTTCAAGCGCGGGTTTACCGGGGGCAAAGGCGGGCGGATCGCAGATCACCACGTCGAACTCTTCGCCCTCGGCCCGCAGTGCTGTCAGGATGTCAAAGGCGTCGCCCTGGCGCGTGGCAAAGCGGTCTGACACGCCCATAGCCTCTGCGCCCTGCTGCGCCAGCTCAAGCGCGGGTGCCGATCCGTCGACCGCAACCGCAGAAGACGCGCCATGTGCCAGCGCGGCGAGTGAGAATCCGCCAACATGGGCGAAGACATCCAGCACGCGTTTGCCTTTGGACAGGTTCGCCGCGAAGGCGTGGTTCGGGCGTTGGTCGTAGAACAGGCCGGTTTTCTGGCCGCCGGTGAGGTCAGCCATATAGATCGCGCCGTTCATCGGCACTTGCACAGGCGCGCTTGGAGCCTCGCCATGCAGCACACCGCTTACATCATCCAGCCCTTCAAGGCTGCGGGTCCGGCCCGACGCGTTCTTGAGCACGTGGCGCACGCCGGTTTGTTCCACCAGCGCTGCTGTCAGCGCATCGATATGCACATCGGCCCATGCGGCGTTGGCCTGAATGACGGCCGTGTCGCCAAAGCGGTCGATCACAACACCGGGCAACCCATCGGCTTCGGCGTGGATCAGCCGGTAATAGGGCGCGTCATACATCTGGTCCCGCAGCTGCACGGCGCGGTTGATATGGGCCTCGAACCAGTTCTGGTTCACCACGGCTTGCGCGTTCTGGTCCAGCATCCGGCAGAAGATCTTGGAGGCCGGGTTCACCGCGACCACCCCCATCACCTGACGGGCACTGTCTTCCAGCAGCGCGAGACTGCCGGGCGCAAGCGCCTTGGTACGGCGGTCGGTGACCATTTCATTGGCATAGACCCAGGGAAACCCGTGCCGGATGGCGCGGGCATTCGCCTTGGGCAGCAGGCGCACCACGGGCAAATCGGAAGGGTCGGTCGAAGCGGGAGGGGAAAGGGGCGTTGTCATACCGCCCCCATTAGTCGGTTCCGCGCGTTTGGGGAAGCGCAGAGTTCGATTGCTGCCTTAATAGGCGGCAAGTTTCGTGCGTTTATAGCTGCCCGGCGTGGCGAGCTGCTGTTCGATCGCACGGGCCAGATCATGGATCATCACCGCATTGTCCGGCTGCGCCTCTGCGACGGGGGGCGCAAAGCTGCTCAGCTCTACCGCGACCTGACGGGGCTCGGCCAGCGGGTTGCCATTGCGGGCATCGACAACGGTCAGGATAAACTCTGCCGACGGGGCTTCCGAGGCGGGGTTATAGAACCGCAAGACCTCGACCTCCAGCGCGGCGGGCACGGGACCATAGGCGGTCACTGCCCCCTGGCGGATCGCGGCCTCGAAGATCGCGCGCACCTGATCGCGGCGGTCAGTGTCTGCTTCGCCATGCCAGACGATGTCGGCCGATTGCAGCAGGCTTGGCTCTTGTGCGACCCGCAGGTGATCGGGCACAGAGACGTTGGTGTGCTGGATATGCACCGCGTCCAGCAACGTATCGGGCTGGTAGGCGTTCAGATTGTCGAGCAAGGACATGCGGGTCGAGGATGTGTCATACATCGCATTCCGGCTGGCAATATCCGCCGGTGCACAACCGGACACGGCAGCGGCACAGGCCAAAGCGATCAACAGTTTATGATGTTTCATTTACCCCTCCAAAAGCTGCTGACGATACGGATTGTGCAGCCATGTAACGGTAATGCTGCTCAATTAAGGCAGGAATGGGGCAAGAATGTTCAAAACCTAAGGCATCATTAGGGTATTTCGGCACGTTTGCGCCTTAATGTCGGCCTGTCTAGCTACGCGGTCGGGTGCGCCAGCCGCCGCGCCGCCGGGGCGTGGCCATGTCGATCAACCCCTCTTGCATCACTTGGGTCATGGGATGGTCTTGGTTCTCTGCTGCCACGCTGCCCAACAAGGCGCGCAGGGCGGCTTTGGTATCCGCTTCCGCTGGCAGGCTGAGCGCCCAATCCAGAAAGATTGACCGACACTCCGCCTGGGTGATCCCCTCTATGCGGTAGGATTCAAAGATCAGCCCTTTGGGATCGTTGGGGTCCCCTTTGCTCATGTCCCGCCCCCATCCGCCTTGTCCACGTAAGCGGCCAGTGCATCGGCGATGATCGTCGCGGCCTGATCGTAGCTTTGCGCGAGATGCGCGTGCAGGTCTTCGGGCGTGTCCACATCGAGAGAGCGGCAGAGAAACCGTAAACCCGCCTGCCCCAGAGAATCCTCGCGCAGGACAGAGGATGACAGCAACCGCGTCGCGGATTGCAGCGCCCAACAGCTGCGGTAGACGCGGCGCAGCACCGCTGCCTGATCGGCGGTGATGACGTTCTGCGCCTCCGCATCCCCAAGCGCAGAGGTGATATCCCGCGCCGTGGTGCCCGCCAGCAAGGCCCCGGCCTGCGCCAGCAATTCGATATCCTGCAAGCGCCCCGGCCCGTTCTTGGCATCCCAGATGCCGCCGGCCACCTTGGCCGTTGCCAGACGTGCGCGCATCGCCGCCACCTCGTGCAGGGTATCGGCACTGTCGCGCGACCGGGCGAGCACCTTGTCGCACAGGCGCGCAACATCCCGCATCAAATCATCGGGGCCGGTCACACAATCGGCGCGGGTCAGGGCCAGATGCTCCCATACCCAGGCCTGCCCCATCTGATAGCTTTCAAAACTCGCTAAACTCGTCGCCACCGGCCCCTGCGTCCCCGACGGGCGCAAGCGCATGTCCACTTCGTAGAGCTTGCCTTGGGCCATCGGCGCGGTCATCGCGGTGATCATCGCCTGCGTCAACCGCGCATAATAGAGCCGTGAGGCCAGCGGGCGCTTGCCGTCAGAGCTTTCGACGCCAGCGGAATCGTAGACCACAATCATATCCAGATCAGAGGCAGCGGTCAGGCGGCGCGCACCAAGTGACCCCATCCCGACCAGCACCGCACCGCGCCCGGGCGGCGGCCCGTGGCGGCGCGAAAATTCGTCGATCACCACCGGCCAGAGCCCGCGCAACACCGCCCGCGCCAGATCGGCATATTGCGCCCCCACCGTCGCGGCATCAATCAGCCCACGCAGGTGATGCACCCCGATCCGGAAATGCCATTCCTTGGCCCATCGACGACAGGTATCCAGCCGCGCCTCATAATCCTCTTCGGCCTCCAGCACCTCTGTCAGACTGTCGACCAAAGCGTCCTCTGCCGGCCATTCGCTGAAGAAATCCCCACCTATCACCGCGTCGAACACCTGCGCATTGCGCGACAGATAAGCGGCGAGCGCAGGTGACGCGCTGACGATATCAACAAGCAAATCAGAGAGTTGCGGGTTGATCTTCAACAAAGAGAATAACTGCACCCCCGCGGGCAGACCGCCAAGAAAGCCGTCAAAGGCCAGCAATGCCTCATCCGGTTTCGTGGCCCGTGCGAGACGCGCCAGCAATCCGGGTTTCAGCTCTGCAAAAAGCTCCGCCCCCCGGGCGCTGCGCAAGGCGGGGTAGTTCAGCCAACGGTCCACGATCGCAGCGTCAAAGACATGTTCCTCGGGCGCGGCAGCCGCTTCAGGGCGCGAGGTCGAGCCCGCAAAGAACCCTTCGGTCAGTTGGTGAACCTCTTCCAGCCGCCGTTCAAGGTCACTGCGCAGCGCGGGGACATCCATATCCATCATCGCGGCCAGCCGGTCGAACCCCTCTTCTGTTTGGGGCAACGTATGGGTCTGGGCATCACGGATCATCTGGACGCGGTGTTCCACGGTGCGATGCGCGCGGTAGTGATCGCACAGCGTCTCGGCCACTTCTGAGGGGATCCATTCCTTCTCCGCCAGCACGGCCATGCCTTCGCAGGTGCCGCGCACGCGCAGATCTGCGTCGCGCCCGCCGGCGATCAGCTGACGGGTCTGGGTGAAAAATTCGATCTCGCGGATACCGCCGCGCCCCAGCTTCATATTGTGCCCCGAAAGCGAGACACTGCCCCCCAACCCTTTGTGCTCACGGATCGCAAGGCGCATGTCATGGGCGTCCTGTATCGCGGCAAAATCCAGATGCTTGCGCCAGACGAAGGGGCGCAGCACCGAAAGAAACTGATCACCCGCCGCCAGATCGCCCGCCGCAGGGCGTGCCTTGATATAGGCGGCACGCTCCCATGTGCGGCCCAGACTTTCGTAATACCGTTCTGCCGCTTCCATCGCGATGCACACGGGCGTCACACCGGAATCAGGCCGCAACCGCAGGTCTGTGCGAAAGACATAGCCCTCGCCCGTCAAGTCGTTGAGCGTCCCGCTCATCGCGCGGGTGGCGCGGACAAAGGCGGTGCGGGCGTCGTGAAAATCGCTGGCGTCAAAGCGTGTTTCGTCGAACAGGCAGATCAGATCGATATCGGACGAATAATTCAGCTCGCGCGCGCCCATCTTGCCCATAGCCAGCACGACCATGCCTGCGCCGCTGTCGGCGTCCTCTTCCGTCATGCCGGGCAGCTTGCCGCGTTTGATCTGCGCTTTCAGCCCTGCGGTCAGCGCGGCTTGGGCGGCGGCGTCGGCGAAATCGGTCAGCGCGCCGGTCACCTCCTCCAGCGACCAAGCCCCCGCCAGATCAGCCAGCCCCGTCATCAGCGCCACGCGCCGCTTGCCCTGCCGTAGATGACTGGACAACTGGTCCGGGGGCACTGCGCCCGCGCTGTCGATCACCTGCTGCACCGCCCCTGCGGGATCATCGAAAGCCGCATGACACCAGTCGGTTTCCTTTTGCATCAACCCCAGAAGATAGGGCGACGTCGATCCCGCCCCCGCCACAAGCGCGGCAATTTCGGGCAGCGCATCGGGAAAGAGCGCGCGCGCATCCTGCGCCTGATCGGCCGTAAAGATGCGGGGACAGCGGGTGATCTGACTGGCAAGTGTTCTCATACGCCAAGCATTCGCTGGTTCTATGCCGGTCGTCAATGGCGCCGTGACACCTGCTAACCCCCACCAAACACGTGCAAATCCAAATAATGTAAAAAAGATTTACATTATCCCTTGCAAACCACAGGGCGCACCCCGATCTAATGTAATGTGAAAGGCATTTACATTGCCCGCCACCGCACCGGCCCGCAGCGTTCAGGGCCACCACACTCTGACCGAAAGGGAACTTGATGACACAGACCTATGCACCCACCTACACCGCACAACGCAGTTGGCTGGGCCGTACCGAGGACTTTCTTGACGACAAGGGCAAAGGGGCCTGGATCGCCGCCATGGTTGTCGGTTTCATTCTTTTCTGGCCGCTTGGCCTTGCCCTTCTTGCCTATATGATCTGGAGCAAACGCATGTTTAAATCTTCGTCTTGCAGCAAACGCGCCCGCCGTGGGTCTATCACCGGACGTTCAACCGGAAACGCCGCCTTTGATGCCTATAAGGCCGACACCCTGGCCCGTCTGGAGGAAGAGCAAACCAATTTTGAAGCCTTCCTGAGCCGTCTGCGCGAAGCCAAGGACAAGGCAGAGTTCGACCAGTTCATGGCCGAAGGCTCCAAAAACGACGATGATGCGCAAAAGGCCTAAAGCCTGCGCGTTCAATCAACATCCCCTCCGCCACGGCGGGGGGGCCGATTTTCTCAAGGGACAGGACATGATGACCCCCACCACCCCCGATCCATTCGACCAGCCTCAATTCTATAGCGGTATTCCGACCAAGCGGTTCATGGCTTGGGTTGTTGACGCCCTGCTGGTGTTGATCGCCAGCGTGTTGATCCTGCCGTTCACCGCCTTCACCGGCCTGTTCTTTTTCCCGCTGCTGATGCTGATGGTGGGCTTTACCTACCGTGTCGCGACGCTTGCCAGCGGGTCGGCCACCTGGGGCATGCGCCTGTTCGGCATGGAATTGCGCACGGCGCGCGATGAACCGCTGGATCTGGCCTCGGCGTTCTTGCATACTTCGGGCTATACGGTCAGCGTTGCCATGATGCCTTTGCAGGTGATTTCGATCATTCTGATCTGCGCCACCTCGCGCCATCAGAGCCTGAGCGACGTGATCCTCGGCACAGTCCCGCTGAACCGTCGTGTCGAAAGCGTGAACTGACCCAAACTTGTGCTTGGCGCGCTTTGGACCAGTTGTTAGAATTTCCTCCGAACAACAACGGATTTTCATGCGCCATACACTTCCCATCGCTCCGCAGTTCTATGTGACTGCGCCCCAGCCCTGCCCGTATCTGAACGGCCGGATGGAACGTAAACTGTTCACCGCGCTGCAGGGCGACTCCGCGACCAAGCTGAATAACAGCCTGTCGGGGCAAGGCTTCCGGCGGTCGCAGAATGTACTGTATCGCCCGTCTTGCACGGATTGCGCGGCCTGTCTGTCAGCGCGCATCAACGTCGCCGACTTCACCCCCAGCAAAAGCCAGAAGCGCACGATCAAGCGCAACGCGGGGCTGACGCGGCGGGCGACGTCGCCTTGGGCCACGGAAGAGCAATATGACCTCTTCCGCACCTATCTTGACAGCCGCCATGCAGACGGTGGCATGGCCGATATGGATGTCTTCGAATTCGCCGCGATGATCGAGGAAACCCCGATCCGCAGCCGTGTGATTGAATATACCGATACCCAAACCCGCGAGCTGATTGGCGTCTGCCTGACCGATGTGCTCGATGACGGGGTGAGCATGGTCTATTCGTTCTACAGCCCTGACCGCCCCCGTGACGGGTTGGGCAATTACATTATCCTTGACCACATCGAAATCGCCCGTGCGGCGGGTCTGCCTTATGTATATCTGGGTTATTGGGTGCCCGGCAGCCCCAAGATGGGCTATAAGGCCAAGTTCTCGGGGCTTGAGGTCTATATGGGCGGCGCGTGGCAGAAGATGCGCAACCCCGATGATTTCGAACCCGAACAGCATCCGCTGAACACCGACCCGATTGCCGAACAGGTGGCCAATATCGCCCTCCCCGATCTGAGCCCGACCAAAGGCTAAATCGTACCGCTGCGGCACATTCGACCGCTGTCACCCGCTGAAACGAAAAAGGCACCCCGCAGGGTGCCTTTTGTTTTTGTGGCGGCCTGACCCCAGATCAGTTGGGGATCAGGTCAGGCACGATGGTCACGATGACCGGGAACATCCACAACAGCGCCAGTGCCCCGACCTGGATCAAGACGAAAGGAATGATCCCGCGATAGATATGCGAGGTGGTAACGCTCGCCGGGGCCACGCCGCGCAGGTAGAAGAGCGCGAAGCCGAAGGGCGGTGTCAGGAACGAGGTTTGCAGGTTCACCGCAATCATGATCGTCACCCACTTCGGGTCGAAGGTGCCGCCGTAGATCACCGGCCCGACAATCGGGATCACGATGTAGATGATCTCGAGGAAGTCGAGCACGAAGCCCAGCACAAAGAGCACCAGCATCACGATCAGGAAGACCGTCAGCTCGTTGTCGAAGCTTTTCAGCCACTGCTGGATGTAGTGTTCGCCACCAAAGGAGATCACCACAAGGTTCAGCAACTGCGACCCGATCAGGATGGTAAACACCATCGAGGTCACCTTGGCCGTCTCGCGGACCACGGGGCTTAGTACGCCCGAGGTATAGAGGATCCAGCACGAGAACAGCAGACCGAACACCGCGTATAGATACGCGCCATAGGCGACAAAGAAGGCAAACCAGCTTTCGACGCTCACGCCCTCTTGGTTGATGCGCAGGTCAAAGTTCACGCCGACAAGGATCGCGATCAGGATGGCCAGAGTGGACCAGATGATCACCTTGGGCGACCGGTCCATATCCTTGAGCTTGCGATAAGCGGCCAGCATGATCGCGCCACCTGCCCCCAAGGCCGCAGCGGGCGTCGGGTTGGTGATCCCGCCAAGGATCGACCCCAGTACCGCAACGATCAGGACCAGCGGCGGGAAGACCACGCGGATCAGCTCGTTACCCGCGCAAAGCTTCAGCGCATAGACCACGCCATACATGACAGCCACGAAAGGCAGCGCCATCAGCAGCACCATCGTGCCCGAGGACGTGGCCGGACCGACCAGCAGGATATCGACCAGCAGTGTCAGCACCAGACCGATGCCACCGATGATCAGCGGCCGTTTGTCCGCCGATGGGGCGACACCGCGACCGGTGGTCATCACCAGCGCCAGCAGGATCAGGATGATCGCAACACCGGTCCCGATGGGGGCGGCATTGGCGATCTTTTCAGCCTGCTTGGCGGCCAGCGCTTCTTCGGTCAGCTTTTCGCTGGCCTGTTGACCGCCCGCCGCCTCGATCGCGGCTTGCTCGGTTACCGCTTGATCCCATGCGCTTTGCCCGTGCAGTTCGATCATCGCGGCCTGACAGGCCTCGCCGACGTTGGTGCGCAGGCTGGCACCCTGCCCGATGTCGCTAAAGCTGGACACGACAGTCGACTGGCTGCCCACGATGCCAAGGTTGCCCAGAACAATCGTGCCCACGATCAGCAGGGCTGGCATGCCAAGGAACCAGGTAAAGCCTTCGCCCCGCGTGATGGGTTCGGCATTGGTCGCCCCCATCGGCACGGCGGGCGCCTTTTCAGGGTTCAGCAGCGCATAGACAAAGGCGTAAAGCGCATAAAGCAGCGCCAGCATGATCCCCGGCAGCAACGCGGCCTGAAACAGCGTCCCCACAGACACAACCGCGGGCTGGCCCAAGTAGGTCAGCGCATCGGTACAGCCTACGGCGGTTGCGCGCGCTTCCTGGGCGGCGGAGTATAGATCGCCCGCCAATGTGCCCAGAAGGACGATAACGATAGACGGCGGAATGATCTGGCCCAAAGTACCGGAGGCTGCGATGACACCTGTCGCGATTTCAGGCGAATAGTTGTTGCGCAACATGGTCGGCAGCGCCAGCAGCCCCATGGTGACAACCGTCGCGCCCACGATCCCGGTGGAGGCCGCAAGAAACGCGCCCACAACCACAATCGATACTGCCAAACCGCCGGGCAGCGGGCCAAAGACCCGCGCCATCGTGGTCAACAGGTCGTTCGCGATCTTCGACCGTTCCAGCGTGATGCCCATCAGAACGAACATCAGAACCGCCAGCAAGGTCTCGATCGACTGCCCCGCCAGAACGCGTTCGTTCATACGGTTCACGATAAAGCTGACGTTCCGGTCCAGCGCGACTTCCCAGCCTTGGGGGAAGACCGATTCACCGATCAGCGGCAAATCCGGATAGCGGAATTTCGATACCGCGTCATTGGGAACGCCCGAGTTCACCAGATCGCGATAGGCTTGCGACGATTGGTCAATCGCCTGATGCACCATCAGACCCGCACTATCGAGTGCGGCGATGATACCGAAAGAGATGATGCCAGCACCGCCGATGGCAAAGGCCACCGGGAAACCGGACAGGATGCCGCCAAAGAGGCAGGCAAAAACAATGATCAGGCCAATTTCGACCCCGTCGAGACCAAATAGCATGGGACGCCCCTTGAATTAATGTGTGCCCTCATAGGCTTCTTCGCCCTCGCCCAACGTATCGCGGTCGAGATATTTATCTTCGCTTTCAGGCCCTTCACGGAACTCTAACAAAGCGCGATAAAACACTGATATTGCTTGCAAGATCACCATTGCGCAGAAGGCACACAGCAGGATCTTGAACAAGAAGTAGCCGTTGAACCCGTTGGGCGAAAAGCCGATGGTTTCCACGTTCCACTTGAGCAAGCGCGCCTTGCGCAGCAGCAGCTCCAACCGGTCAGAGGCCGATGGGTTCGGTGTCACCAGATGGCGCCACAGGAAGAACCAGCCATAAAGCCATGTGACAATCGCAAAGGGGATCATGAAGAACAGCGCGCCGAACATGTCGATCACGCGCTTGGTACGGAATTTTGCGCCGGCATAGAAGAGGTCAACGCGCACATGCCCGCCTTGTACAAAGGTGTAGGACACACAAAGACATACGACCAACGCATTGAAAAGCTTCAACTCTTCCGCGAACCAGCTGATGTCGAACTGCAGCGGAATACCAAAGCCGATAGAGATATCAGGCCGGGTGAAAATACGTTGCATGAAGACGATGATGATCTGTTGCAACACCATCAAAAGCCCGGCCCAGGCAAAGAAACGCCCGGTGACATTGGCGAAGCCTTCAAGCCCGCGCACACAGCCCCACATAAAGCTGCGTTTCCAGATGCCGACAGCCGTGACAATCAGCAGTCCGACGAGCAAAACAAAGAACAGCTCTACCGAGGCACCGTAATAGATGAACCGCATCAAGGCTTCGCTGTTGGACCAGTCCAGCCACATGGACGGGTTCAGCACCGCTGCAAAGAAATTGTAGAACGCTTCAAGTATGTTGCCCAGAATGAAGCTGATCAGGTTGCCGTCTTGGAATTGGTCCAAGCAGCTGATCTTGGCCCCTTCCGCCGCGCGGAAAAATCCAGCGCATACTGCATCTTCTGCCATTGATATCCCCCCTTCGCCCGCCCGGTTTCAGTGTGGGCTTGGTGCGAAAATTATCCTCGCTTTGCGCGCCCGTGTTCCGGATCGCAAAGTCGCGTGTGGGGCCGCCCTAAGGCAGCCCCCCTGTCATCCCGTGGGGATGGCTTACATTTTGCCCAGAACGCGCTGGCGCTGTTCGACATAATAGGCGTCGGATTTGGACAGCCATTCAGCCGATGCGGACAGCGAGGATTCAAAGCTGTTGCGGATGTCGGCGAACAGGGAGTCGTCCATGTTCTCGTCCATAACCTCTTTGGAGGCCGCACCGAATGCATCCCAGACATCATCGGGGAACTGCATGGTTTTCACGCCCTGCTGCTGCAGACGTGCCAATGCGGCACCGTTGTTGGCCAGTGTTTCGGCCAGACCGGTGTGCGTGGTCGCCATCGATGCATATTCGATGATCTTCTGCTGCGCCGGTGTCAGGTCGTTGAAGACATCAAGGTTGACCGATGCAGTAAGGCCCGATCCTGGCTCGTGGAAACCAGCGGTATAGTAGATCTTGGCGACTTCCTGGAAGCCGGCGCGCTCATCCGCGAAGGGGCCAACCCACTCGAGCCCGTCAAGCGCGCCCGAGGACAGCGCCTGATACAGTTCGCCACCGGGGATGTTCTGAACAGACGCGCCCAGTTTACCCAGCACCTTGCCACCCAGACCGGGCATACGGAATTTCAGGCCGTTGAAGTCCGCGGCAGAGTTGATTTCCTTGCGGAACCAGCCACCGGACTGCGAACCGGAGTTACCGGCGAGGAACATCTTCATGTTGAAGATTTCACCGATCTGGTTGTGCAGGTCATGGCCGCCACCGTGCAGATACCAGTTGGTGAGCTCTTGTGCTGTTGCACCGAAAGGCACGGCGGTGAAATACGCCAGACCGGGGTGCTGGCCGATGAAGTAGTAGTCAGCCGCGTGATACATATCCGCCTGACCGGAGGAAACGGCGTCAAAGACCTCGAACGCGCCGACCAGCTCGCCCGGGGCTTTCTTTTCGATGGTCAACGTGCCGTCAGACATCTCGTTAACCATGTTGTTGAGGTAGGTCGCGGCGTCATCAAGCACGGCAAAGCCACGGGGCCATGCGGTGACCATGGTCAGTGTGCGTTTGCCTTGGGCGTACAGCGGTGCGGCCAGTGTCGATGCAGCGGCGGCAGACCCGCCAAGCGCGGATGTCTTCAGAAATGAACGACGGTCCATATTGGATACTCCTCCCGAGTTATATGAGGGTGCCCGCGCTTCATTATATGCGCGCGGGTCATTTCAAGTGTCGTTCACTCTACGCAAAAGCGAATGGTTGAAAATACCAACTACTGCGTAGAGGGCGCATATTTACCGCCCAAATATGCGGCAAATGTCCCGCCGCACCTGCCATATGTTGTGCATACACGCGTATAGCGGGTGATTTGTGACTGCATCTAGCACTTTGATTCGCGTGGATTTCCCAGTATCAGCGCTGCATGCGCCGCCCGTCTTTCATGATCGCCCCCACCTACGCCCAAAAGCTGACGCTCATCGCCTCTGTGCCGCTGGTGCTGGCGGTGACGGCGATTGCCTTTGTCGTGGCACTGCAGGCGCGCGCGGTGGCCGACCGCGAGATTTCAACGCTCGAGCAGCAGTTGCTGGACGCCAAGAAAGTCGAGCTGCGCAATTATGTGACACAGGCGCGCAACGGCTTTTACTTTGTCTACGGGTCCGCCTCTCCTGATGACGGGGCGGCGAAATCGCAGGTGGCGCAGATCCTCGCAGCGATGATCTATGGCGAGGAAGGTCAGTTCTTTGTCTATGACTACGACGGCACCGCCCTTGTCAGCCCGCGCCAGACCGACCGGATCAACCGCAACTTTGCCGGCGAAACGGACAGCGACGGCACGCCCGTGGTGGACGAGCTGATCCGCATCGCACGCAGTGGCGGCGGGTATCACACCTATATGTGGCCCAAACCCTCTAGCGGAGAGGATGCGCAGATGATCACCTATGTCACCTCTTTCCCGAGCTGGCAGTGGGCCGTGGGGACGGGTGTGTTCATCGACGATGTGCTTGCCAGCGGGGCCGCGGCGCGATCCGATGTGCAGGCGCGGGTGCAGCGTACGTTCTTCTATATCGGCGTTATTACGGTGACCGCCCTGCTGTTGGTTTTTGGCACGGGCATGCTGGTCAACCTGCGTGAACGGCGGCTTGCGGATGCGAAGCTCAAAAAGCTGACGCAGCGGGTATTTGACGCCCAAGAGGAAGAGCGCGGCCGCGTGGCGCGCGAACTGCATGACGGCATCAGCCAGATTCTGGTGGGGGTGCGCTATGCGCTCGACAACGCGCGACGCCGGCTGGAAAGGGGCGACGCCCGCGCGGCAGAGCCTTTGGCAAAGGGGATCGACAGCCTTGCACAGTCCATCGCCGAAGTGCGCCGCATCAGCCGCGACCTGCGCCCCAGTATTCTGGATGATCTGGGCCTTGGTCCCGCGCTGAAAACGCTGGTCGAACAATTCGCCCTGCGCACCGGAATTCAGTGCCGCTTCGATACCGTGGTCTTCCGCAACCGCTTGGACGACGAGGCCAAGATCGCGCTTTACCGGATCGCGCAAGAGGCGCTGACCAATATCGAACGTCACGCCCGCGCTACCGAAGTCATCGTCGATCTGCGCGGTCACCGACAGGGCGCGACGCTGTCGATCTCTGACAACGGGCTGGGGCTGGCCAAGACACGCTCCACCGCCGGAGGGTTGGGCCTGCGCAATATGCAAGAGCGGATCGAGCAGCTAGACGGCACGCTGACCATGCAAACCTCTGCCCAAGGCGGCACCGAGATTACCGCCACCGTCCCGCTAACCCATATGCTGCGCCCGCCGCCAACCGCCCTGCCCTAAGCCCTGATATGCCCCTTCCCGAAAGCTGCCCCATGACCCTTTCAGACACCCAGCCGCCCGAGTTGATCAAAGTGATGATCGTGGACGATCACCCGATGGTCGCCGAAGGCATCCAGTCCATTCTTGAAAGCTATGACGATATCAATGTGGTCGGCTGTCTGCCCAATGGCCGCGCCGCGATTGAGAGCGTCGCGGAACTGGACCCCGATGTGATCCTCATGGACCTCAACATGCCAGAGATCGGCGGGCTGTCCGCGACCGAGATCTTGCTCGAACGCCAGCCCGACACCCGCATCGTGATCCTGTCGATGCATGATAACCCCGAATATATCTCTTCGGCGCTGAGCCACGGCGCCATGGGGTATATCCTCAAGGATGTGCCGACGG
Organism: Sulfitobacter sp. SBS6; assembly: GCF_048285585.1. Classification (NCBI taxonomy): domain Bacteria; kingdom Pseudomonadati; phylum Pseudomonadota; class Alphaproteobacteria; order Rhodobacterales; family Roseobacteraceae; genus Sulfitobacter; species Sulfitobacter sp. SBS6. The sequence goes on from NZ_JBLWBA010000005.1 coordinate 349,662, forward strand.
ACGAGATCAAGCTGGCGATCGATACGGTGATGCGCGGCGAACGGTATCTATGCACCGGCGCGCAAGGGTCGCTTGAACCCAAGGATGCCGCGCGTGAATCCCTGACCGAACGCGAACAGACGATCCTGTTGCAGCTGGCACAGGGGAAATCCAACAAAGAGGTCGCGCTGACCTTGGATATCTCTGTCCGCACCGTCGAAACCCACCGCAAGAATATCAAGCGCAAGCTTGGCATCTCTTCCACCGCAGGGCTGACGCGCTATGCGATGGAACACGGCGTGCTGCAAGGGACCGGAGTGCGACTCTAGCTGAAATCGGCCCGAGAAATGCCCCCAATTTTGCAAAAATTAGAAAATTCAGGATTTCGCGCAATAAATGAAAAGATTTTTTGCACCCAGCGACACTTTTATCGACAATAGAGCATTGACGCCCCTTTGTGGCGCTCATAATGTCCATGCACGCAATGAGGGGCCTTTGGCTATGACAGATCTAGCTTTGACAGATATCGTCGTCATTCTAAGACACACGCGCATGGGCCGGTAACGGCAGACCATAATAGTCACCATGCGCCCCCGTCAAAATCGGGGGCTTTTTTTTGCGCAACGTATTTTTTGATAAACCACCGCCTGACGGAGCACCAAGATGACACGTAAAATGACCGGAGCGAAAATGATCGTTCAAGCCCTGATTGATCAGGGTGTCGATACCGTATTTGGCTATCCCGGCGGCGCTGTCCTACCGATCTATGACGAGGTGTTCCAACAAAACAGCATCAAACACGTGTTGGTGCGTCACGAACAAGGGGCGGTCCATGCTGCCGAAGGCTATGCGCGCTCGACCGGAAAACCGGGCGTTGTTCTTGTAACCTCGGGCCCGGGTGCCACCAATGCGGTGACCGGCCTGACGGATGCCTTGCTCGATTCCATTCCGCTGGTGGTCCTGACAGGTCAGGTGCCGACCTTCATGATCGGCTCTGACGCGTTTCAAGAGGCCGATACCGTGGGCATCACCCGCCCCTGCACCAAGCACAACTGGCTGGTGAAAGAGACCGACAAGCTGGGCGGCGTCCTGCACGAGGCGTTCCACGTGGCCACCAGCGGGCGCCCCGGCCCCGTTCTGGTCGACATCCCGAAAGACGTGCAATTCGCCACGGGGGAATACACGCCCAAGAAGCCGTCCACCTCGCATTACCAGCCGCCCGTCAAAGGCGACATGACCGAGATCACCGAACTGGTGGCCGCAATCGAAACCGCCAAGCGCCCGATATTCTATACCGGCGGCGGCGTCATCAACTCCGGCCCTGCGGCGTCGCAATTGCTGCGCGAATTGGTCGAGGCGACAGGCTTTCCCATCACCTCTACCTTGATGGGGCTTGGCAGCTATCCGGCGTCGGGTGACAAATGGTTGGGGATGCTCGGCATGCATGGTCTTTACGAGGCCAATATGGCGATGCACGACTGCGATCTGATGATCAACATCGGCGCGCGCTTCGACGACCGGATCACCGGCGTCGTCGACATGTTCAGCCCGAAATCCAAGAAAGCGCATATCGACATCGACCCCTCGTCGATCAACAAGATCATCCGCGTGGACATCCCTATCGTCGGCGACGTGGGCCATGTGCTGGAAGACCTGCTGAAGGTCTGGAAATCGCGCGGCCGCAAGACAAACACCGAAGCCGTTGGCAAATGGTGGAAGAAGATCGAGGAATGGCGCAACGTTGACTGCCTCAAATTCGAGCAAAAAGGCAAGATCATCAAACCGCAATACGCGCTCTCGCGACTTGAGGCGCTGACCAAGGGGCGTGACCGCTATGTCACCACCGAAGTGGGTCAGCACCAGATGTGGGCCGCTCAATACCTTGGTTTCGAGGATCCGAACCGCTGGATGACCTCTGGCGGGTTGGGGACGATGGGCTATGGTTTCCCTGCCTCCATCGGCGTGCAGATGGCGCATCCTGACGCGTTGGTCATCAACGTCGCCGGCGAAGCGTCTTGGCTGATGAACATGCAGGAAATGGGCACCGCGATGCAATACGGTCTGCCGGTGAAACAGTTCATCCTGAACAACGAACGCTTAGGGATGGTCCGCCAGTGGCAAGAGCTGCTGCACGGCGAGCGCTATTCCCAAAGCTGGTCTGAATCCCTGCCCGATTTCGTCAAGCTGGCCGAAGCTTTCGGGGCCAAGGGGATCATCTGTTCGGACCCCGACGATCTGGACGACGCGATCATGGAGATGCTCGATTATGACGGCCCGGTGATCTTTGACTGTCTGGTGGAAAAACACGAAAACTGTTTCCCGATGATCCCGTCGGGCAAAGCGCATAACGACATGATGCTGGCCGGTGTCGATACGCAAGGTGTGATCGACGCCAAAGGATCGGTCTTGGTCTAAGCCGCCAACGGCACAAGGAAACACATCGGCGCGGGGTCGCGCGCCGAGATTGAACAAATCTTAGAAGGACAGTGTCATGTCAGCCCTAAAGATCAAAAAAGGCTCCAACAGCCATTCCGCCTATAACCTACGTCCCAATTTCTCGGATGTGATCGAACGCCACACGCTCGCCGTACTGGTCGAGAACGAACCCGGTGTGCTGGCGCGCGTGATCGGTCTGTTTTCGGGCCGTGGCTATAATATCGATAGCCTCACCGTGGCAGAGGTCGACCACACAGGCCACCTTAGCCGCATCACAATCGTCACCTCGGGCACGCCGCAGGTGATCGAGCAGATCAAGGCGCAGCTGGGGCGGATTGTGCCGGTACACGAGGTGCATGACCTGACCGTCGAAGGCCCCGTGGTCGAGCGTGAGCTTGCAATGTTCAAGGTGAATGGCACCGGCGACAAACGTGTCGAAGCCCTGCGTCTGGCGGATATCTTCCGCGCCAACGTTGTCGATAGCACCTTGGAAACATTCGTGTTCGAGATCACCGGCGCGCCCGAGAAGATTGACGCATTTGCCGAATTGATGCGCCCCTTGGGGCTGGTGTCCGTGGCACGGACGGGTGTGGCAGCCCTGTCGCGCGGCGACTGATACGCTAAGGTGGCAGGTTGACGTCTGGCCGGCTTCGGCCGGACTAGGCCTGACCGCGGTGGCGGAACTCTACCGGCGGGGCGGCTTTTGGGCGGAATGGAAGCACCTCGCCGCCTGTTTGCTTTCGGGTAATGCCCGCGGAATGGCGCAGCAGTTTGTTCGGCAAATCAGCGTCCGCCTTGGATCGCACGACCTTGGGGTTAAGCGCCTTGCGCAACTTGGCCTCGTGGTAGACCTCGAACTGGACCAGATCACCGGCATCGAAACAGCTTGTCGTCTGGTTCACTGTCGCTGGGTCACCCTGGAAATATGCAAGGTCGCCGTGATCCTCGCACCAGAACACAGCTTTGTTGGCTCGGGCATCGCTCCAAAGTACCACACCGTACATTTAACTGTTCCTTCCAGATGCTTGCAGACATGAGAGATAATCATGTCATTTTTACAAATTGTCGATTTTTTTACGAAATCATTTTGTGTCGCGCGCACCGAAATTTGACGCTGATTAGCGTCATTACACAGCCCTATATTGCAAATCTCCTTGCAAATTCGTTCAAAGGTTGTGAGATTTAGTTCAATTAATTTTAGTGGACTGATTTCATGACGAACCCCGCCGATATCAGGACAATTTTCGGGTCAAATTTAAAAAAACTTTCAGTAGGTTACCCCTCCATCACCTACCTCGCGCAGGAACTGGGGATCAATCGCACGCAGTTCAATCGCTATCTATCGGGGGAAAGCTTTCCGCGCCCCGATATTCTGGACCGGATGTGCAAGTTTTTCGACGTTGATGCGCGTGTCCTTCTGGAGCCCTTGGAAGAGATCAAGAAGATCGACCCCTCCCCCCCGGATTTCATGGGCGACTTCATCGTTTCGGGCGCGCTGGACCTGCCCGAAGCCACATTTCCCAGTGGTTTCTACCGCTTCTCGCGCCGTAGTTTTCTTTACCCCGAGAAATTCGCCTTGGGATTGGTTATGGTGTTTCGCAGTGGCCGGCATACCTATCTGCGCGGCTACGAGGCCCCTCACGCCATGCGCATCCAAAGCCTGCCCACCCATTCGGAATTGCGCGAATATCGCGGCGTGGTGCTGCAGCAGGAAGAAGGCATCGCCATTATCGCCTCGCGGCGCGGCGCGATGACCTCTTCGTTCAACTATCTGGGGCGGATCGCGTCGTTCAACAATAATTTCTGGGTCGGATATATCACCCGGACCGTGCCGGAAAATTCGATCGGGTTGCGGGCGACGCGGCTGGTCTATGAATACCTGCCGCAAACCCCGGCGGCCGTGTTGCAGGCCGCCCGCTTGAAGGGGCTGTGCGAGGCAAACGATCTTGAACCCTTTCACCGCCACCTTCTGCGCACCGAATTCGCCTTTGAATGACCGCTACGCCAATTGCGGCGGGCGCATCTGGGGCCACTGCGTTGCCGCGTGCCACTGTTGCGCCAGTTGAAGCAGCGCCGTATCGCTGCCCCGCGGTCCGATCATCTGTAGCCCCGTAGGCAGCCCCTCTGCCCCGAAACCGGCGGGGATGTTGACAACCGGCAGCCCCACCAGACCGGCGGGCACCACGACCTGCATCCAGCGGTGATAGGTATCCATGTCCCGTCCGGCGATCTGTGTCGGATGCACCTGATCCACGTCAAAGGGCCAAAGCTGCGCCGAAGGCAGCACCAGCACGTCAACCTCGTCAAACAGCGCGGTGACACGGCGATACCAGTCCGACCGCGTCAGGCTGGCGCGCTGCACCTCCTGCCCCGTGAAGCCGAGCCCGCGCTCGATCTCCCATTGGGCGGCGGGCTTGAGCTTGTCGCGGGTTTCCGGATCGCGGTAGAGCGTGCCCAAACCAGCAGCAACGGCAAAAGACCGCAGCGTGGTCCAGCTGTCCCACATCGCGTCTGCGTCAAAGGGGGCTGGCACATGGGTCACCCGATGCCCCAAGGCGACCAGTTGATCCAGGGCCGCTTTGCTCACGTCCTCGATCCCGTCTGCATAGGCAAAGGCCCCGCCCCAGTCGCCCAGCCACCCGATGCGGCGCGTGGGCGACGGGGTGTCCATCTCCGGCAAGCTTGGGCCGGGTGACAGGCCGAGGGGTTGTTTGGGGTCCTCTCCGGTCATTGTGTCCAGCAAGGCCGCCAGATCGCGGGGGCAGCGCGCCATCGGGCCGGCCATGCTCAGCTGATGCAGGAACATATCGCCCTCTGGCTCTGCCGGTACTGTGCCCCAGCTGGGGCGCATGCCGTAGACGTTGTTCCAGCCCGCGGGGTTGCGCAGGCTGCCCATCATGTCGGACCCGTCCGCGATGCTCACCATCCCCGTCGCCAAAGCAGCCGCCGCCCCGCCCGAAGACCCGCCAGCCGAACGTGTGTGGTCATAAGGGTTCCGCGTCGGGCCATAGACGGGGTTGAACGTGTGGCTGCCCAACCCGAATTCAGGCGTGTTCGTCTTGCCAATGATGATCGCCCCCGCCGCGCGGATGCGGGCGACAAAGACGCTGTCCTTCTGGGCAATCGCACCGGCGAACAGCGGTGATCCCTTGGCGGTTGGCAAGCCTTCGGCATCGGATAAATCCTTGATCGCAATGGGAATACCGTGCAGCCATCCGACCCGAGGCGTGGCATCGGCCCGATCGGCTTCGGCCAGAAGCTCGGCCCGCGGGCGCAGCGCGACGATGGCGTTGACCGCGCCGTTCACGGCGTCGATCCGCTCTAGCGTGGCCTCCATCAAAGCACGCGCCGTCAGGCTGCCGTTCGCCAAAGCCTCCGATTGGGCCAAGGCCCCGATGTCTAGTATGTTCATGGCCGAGCCCTCCGTTCGGGATCATAGAACGGAAGGCCTCAGCGGGATGCAAGGGGCGCCGGCAAAACTGCTGCACGAGACAAGGCCGCCCGCGCGCAGTTGCCTGATATTTGGCCTTAGCCTTCTTGCGCCTCGGCGCGGGTCTTGCCCGACACGGCAAGCGCCAGCGCGGCCCCCATCAACCCGTCAAGGTCACCATCCAGCACCCCTTTGGTATCCGAGGTTTCAAAGTTGGTGCGCAGGTCTTTGACCATCTGGTACGGCTGCAAGACGTACGACCGGATCTGGTTGCCCCAGCCCGCATCGCCCTTGTTTTCATGGGCTTCGTTGATGGCCGCGTTGCGGCGGTCCAGCTCCATCTGATACAGCCGCGATTTCAGCGCCTTCATCGCGATGTCGCGGTTCTGGTGCTGCGATTTCTCAGAGCTGGTCACGACGATGCCGGTGGGGTGGTGCGTGATCCGCACGGCCGAGTCGGTGGTGTTTACGTGCTGACCACCGGCCCCCGAGGACCGATAGGTGTCGATGCGGATGTCGCTGGGGTTGATATCGATTTCGATGTTGTCGTCCACCACCGGATACACCCAGATAGAGGTAAAGGACGTGTGCCGTTTGGCGGCGCTGTCAAAGGGGCTGATCCGCACCAGACGGTGCACACCGGATTCCGACTTGAGCCAGCCATAGGCATTCGGACCGCTGATCTTGTAGGTCGCCGATTTGATCCCCGCCTCTTCGCCGGGGCTTTCGGATTGCAGCTCGACCTTATAGCCCTTTTTCTCGGCCCAACGGACATACATGCGCGACAGGATATTGGCCCAGTCACAGCTTTCGGTGCCGCCTGCCCCCGCGTTGATTTCAAGGAAGGTGTCATTCCCGTCGGCCTCGCCGTTCAACAGCGCTTCCAGCTCTTTCTGGGCGGCTGTCTCGGCCAGCTTTTTCAACGCGGTCTCGGCCTCTGCGATAACCTCGTCGTCGCCTTCCATCTCGCCCAATTCGATCAGCTCGATGTTATCGGCCAGCTCTTGTTTGATGCCCTCGTAGGTGGCGATGGAATCGACCAGCGCCTGACGGTCGCGCATCAGTTTTTGCGCCGCATCGGGATCATCCCACAGATTGGGGTCTTCGACACGGGCGTTGAATTCTTCCAGACGGTATGGCGCGGTTTCGACGTCCAGACGCTGTGCCAACAGCTCCAGCGATTTGCTGATCTTATCCGCTGTGTTTTGTGCATCTGCGCGCATGGTATCCTGCCTTTAAATAGATCGCGGCCCCGAATAGCCGGGGCCGCGTTTCAAATAGACCAGCGCCGCAACTTGGGCAAGCGCTGTAGAATGGGGCCGGGTCTAGTACAACCCGCCGGAGCTGATGCTGCCAAAGCTTGCCTTGGGCCCGACACGCGCCTTCTTACCGGTAGAGGTCGTGACCTCGCGCGCGCCGCCGCCGGCTTCTTCGACCAGCGGCAGATCCGCACCCATCGCAAAGCCACCATCAAAGGTGATCCCGAACAGCGGCTCTTCGCCGTCACGGAAGTATTCGGCCACAACGTTATTACCTGCGGCGCTGTCAGACAGACGTGCACCGGTGAAGCGGTCGATCTTGATGAAGTGACCGCCGGGGGGCACTTCGAAGGGGCCGCCGCCGTATTTCTTGATCGCTTCGCTCATGAACCGCTGGAATACAGGGCCACACATCCCCGCCCCATAGGCACGACGCCCCAGCGAGCGCGGATTGTCGAAACCGATATAGCAGCCCGCCACGATATTGCTTGAGAAGCCGACGAACCAGACGTCTTTGGCGTCGTTGGTGGTGCCGGTCTTGCCCGCGATTGGCACGGGCAGGTTCACCGCCCCACGCGCCGTGCCGCGATCCACGACGCCCTTCATCATCGATGTCAGCTGATAGGCCGTGATCGGGTCCATCACCCGTTCGCGGTTCGAGATGATGCGCGGCCCCACACCGGGGGCCAGCGTTTCAAGCTGGCAATCGTTACAGATGCGTTGGTCGTGTTTGTAGACAGTGCGGCCATAGCGGTCTTGCACCCGGTCCACCAGCGTCGGCTGCACCCGTTCGCCACCATTGGCGAACATCGCATAGGCCGACACCATCTGGTAGAGCGTCGTTTCCTGCGAACCAAGCGCGTTGGCCAGTACCGGCGACAGGTTGTCATAGACCCCGAACCGTTCGGCATAGTCGCCAACGGTGTTCATTCCGACCTCTTGCGCCAGACGGATGGTCATGAGGTTCCGCGACTGTTCGATACCCGTCCGCAGGGGCGTCGGCCCGTAGAACTTGTTCGACGAGTTTCGCGGCCGCCACATGCCTTGGGGTGTGTTAATCTCGATCGGGGCATCCACAACGATGGTCGCAGGGGTATAGCCGCTGTCCAATGCCGCAGCATAGACAAAAGGCTTGAAGCTCGACCCCGGCTGGCGTTTCGCCTGCGTCGCACGGTTGAACACCGACGCCTGATAGGAGAAACCGCCCTGCATCGCGATCACGCGCCCTGTGTTCACGTCCATCGCGACAAAGCCGCCCTGCACTTCCGGGATCTGACGCAAAGTCCAGCGGATGAACGACCCGTCACTATCCGCGGTCATGCGGCGCACCAGCACCACGTCGCCGACCTCAAGTAGGTCAGCAGGCACTTGGGCGCGGTTGCCGAGCTTGCCGTTCTCAAGACGTTTGCGCGCCCATTGGACATCCTTGGCGGGGATAAAATGACCGTCTGCGTCTTCGTCCACGCCTTCGATCCCGATGCGGGCGGCGTCATTGGTCAGGCTCAGCACCACGGCAGGATACCACGGGTTTTCCAGATCAACGTCACGTGGCACACGGGTGTCCGACAGGGCTTCGCGCCAATCCGCCTCGGTGGTCAGCTTTTCGGGCGCGATCTTCTTGCCGGTGCCGCGGTAGATACCGATGCCGCGGTCATATTCCTCAAGCTGCTGCTGCAAGGATTGTGCGGCAATGGGCTGCATCTCGTTGTCGATGGTGGCACGCACGGTCAGACCGCCGGTAAAGAATTCACCCTCGCCAAAGTTCTCGGACAGTTGGCGGCGGATTTCATCGGTAAAGTAATCGCGCGGCGGCAGTTCGGCCTTGAAGCTTTCAAAGTCCCCGTTCTGCACCGAGCGCAAAGGCTGTGCGACCTCGGTCTCGTAGACGGCGGGGGTGATATAGCCGTTTTCCTTCATCTCGCGCAGCACGAAGTTCCGGCGTGCCAGCAACCGGTCCTTGCGGCGCACAGGATGATAATCAGACGGCGCTTTGGGCAGCGAGGCAAGGAACGCAGCCTCATGCGGGGCCAGCTCCCCCAATGTCTTGTTGAAATAGGTCTGCGACGCGGCGGCCACACCGTAGGAGTTCTGGCCCAAGAAGATCTCGTTCAGATAAAGTTCAAGGATCTTTTCCTTGGGCAGCGTTTCCTCAAGCCGTGCGGCGAGGATGATTTCCTTGATCTTGCGTTCGGCCCGACGGTCGCCGGACAGAAGAAAGTTCTTCATCACCTGCTGCGTGATGGTCGATGCCCCGCGCACGTCCTTGCCCCTTGTGCGCACCGCGTCTACAGCCGCCGCCCCGATGCCGCGCAGGTCATAGCCTTCGTGGGTATAAAAGTTCTTGTCTTCGGCCGAGATGAACGCCTGTTTGATCAGCGGCGGGATCGTGTTGGCCGGCGCGAACAGGCGGCGTTCCTTGGCGAATTCGTCGATCAGCCGCCCCTGCCCCGAATAAATCCGGCTGATCGTCGGGGGCGTGTATTGCGCAAGGGATTCGTGGCTGGGCAGATCGCGGCCATACATCCAGAACACCGCGCCGATGGTCAGCGCGACCATACCGATGCTCATGGTGAGGGTGGTAAAAATACCCCCGAAGAAAGACAGGATCAAACGAAACACGGCTGGCAGTTCCTTGCAAGGAGGGTTGGTGACCCGTCTATACGCAACCCTGCGGGAATCGTCAAAACACGATGCGGTGGCCCTGTGCGGTAACCCGCGCAACACCTAGAGGGGCGTTCGGGTGCGGTTTACTGGCGAATCAAGGGCTTGAGCGCGGCATCCGCGTCGCGCCACTTGGCGATGGAATCCGCAATCGCCGACACCATGACCGCCCGCCAGATCGGGTCTCGCAGATTGGCAAGATCACGCTTCGAGCTGAGGAACCCGATTTCGATCAGGACCGAGGGGATGTCAGCCGATTTCAACACCGAAAAGCCCGCGTTGCGCAGCGGGTGGCGGTTCATCGGACCGCCGGCGGCTTTCATGCCTTCAACCAGCACTTTAGCGGCGGCAACCGACCGCGGCTCTGTCTCTTGGCGGGCAAGATCAAGCAGCACGCTGGCAACCTCGTCATCCGATCCGGTCAGATCGGCCCCCGCGATAATATCGGCGCGGTTGTGGCGTGCGGCCAGATGGTCGGTGGCAGTATCGCTGGCGTCGTCCGACAGCGTGTAGACCGTCGCCCCCTTTGCGCCGCCGTGCTGCAAACTGTCCGCATGGAGCGAGATAAACAGATCGCCTTCGGCCTGATGCGCAATGGCGACGCGGGTTTCAAGCGCGACGAAATGATCCGTATCTCGGGTCATCACCACATCGATCCCGTCGCGCACCAATGTATCGCGCAGCGCTTGGGCAAAGGACAGCATCAGGTCTTTCTCCAGGATACCATCTGTCTCTGCCCCCGGATCAACGCCCCCGTGACCGGGGTCCAGCACCACGCGAAACGGCACCTCTTTCAGGTCGGCAACCGCCTTGGGCGGTGCGGCCAGCGCCATGGTCCACGCCGGATCAACGGGCGCACCGGCGGCGGCGGCAAATTCCTCGGGGGTGACGGATGTCAACGCGATCTCAAGCGTGGCGTGACCGGAGCCCTTGTTGACCGGCATCCCGATCTCGCGCGGGATCATCGGTTCGGCCAGATCCGCGACAAGCCGCGACCAACCGGGTTGGAACGGGCCGAAGCGCAGACCGGTAATCCGTCCGGGTTCAGGCAGCAGGTCTGCGGTGTTCACACCGCTCCAGTCGGCCTCGCGGAAATCCACCACCAGCCGCGCAGGATCATCCAGCAAGAACACCCGAAACGGCACCCCTTGGCTCAGCCCAAGCGTCAGCGTCGTGCCCCCGAACCAGCCATCCGAGATGGCGCTTTTGGTAGGGTCCACGCGCGCCAGCGCGGTCAGATCCTGCGCGGACGCTGGCAAGGACAGCGCGCAAACCGTTGCGATAATGGGAAGAATACGCATGCCTGTCACCGTTCTGCTCGGGGTGGTTGCGGCAGGTATAGCACCCCGCCGCAACCCGAGCCAGCCTTTCAGAGGGCCGCCATATAGGTCTTGAGCCGTCCCAGCCCTTCGGCAATATCCTGGGTGCTGCGCGCATAGGAAAACCGCAACCAGTGATGCCCGCGCACCGGATCGAAATCGAGCCCCGGGGTCACGGCCACACCCGCCTTGTCCAGAATATCCCGCGCCAATGCGCGGCTGTCATCCGTCAGCTCGGACACATCGGCGTAGACATAGAAGGCCCCGTCGGGGGGCGCGAACCGAGTGAAGCCCGCCTCGCGCAGGCCGGTGATCATCATCGCGCGGTTGTCGCGGTAGACATCCATATTCGCCTCAAGCTCATCGGTGCAATCCATCGCGGCAAGCGCGGCGACCTGACTGGCGTGGGGGGCGCAGATGAACATGTTTTGCGCGATCCTTTCGACCACCCGCACGTGATCCTCTGGCACAACCATCCAGCCGACACGCCAACCGGTCATAGAGAAATACTTGGAAAACGAATTGATGACATAGACATCATCGGTAATCTCAAGCGCGGTCACGGCCTTTTTCTCGTATTCGATGCCGTGGTAAATCTCGTCCGAGATAAAAGATGCCCCCTGCGCTTGCGTCGCGTCGATCAGCGCGGACATGGCAGCGTGATCCAGCATCGTGCCCGTCGGGTTGCCCGGCGACGCCACCAGCAGCCCCTGAAGGTCCATGCCCGCGAAATCCGCAGGCACCGGCTGCAAGCGGTTGTCGAGCGAGGTGGGCAGATCGACGGGGGCAAGGTCCAGCGCCTTGAGGATCTGGCGGTAGCTGGGATACCCCGGTGCCCCGATGCCCACACGGTCCCCGGTATCAAAAAGCGACGTAAACGTCAGGATGAACCCGCCCGAAGACCCAGAGGTGATCACCACGCGGTTCGGGTCCAAATCGACATTGTACCACTCCCCGTACATCCGCGCGATCCGCTGGCGCAGCGCAGGCAGTCCCAATGCGACGGTATAGCCAAGCGCGCCCTGCTCCATCGCGGCGGTCAATGCGGTACTGGCCCCTTTGGGCGCGCCCGTGCCGGGTTGTCCGACCTCCATATGGATGATGTGGCGGCCCTCCGCCTCGGCGGCGGCGGCGGCCTGCATCACATCCATCACGATAAAGGGATCGACCTGAGATCGGGTTGAAATGCGCATGGGCTTGATCCTACTGTTGAGCCCGAACCTTTCACCGCACCCCGCCGGTGCCGTCAACCCTTGTGCGCGCTGGCAAAATCGCGCACCACCCTTGCAACCGGTGCCTGCACCCCGACGCAACAACAAGCGAGTGACCCTGATGAAAAAGCTGATCGCCCCCGCCCTAGTGGCCCTTTCCCTGACAGCCCCCGCCCATGCGATGGACCTGACCGAACTGACCGATGCCGAACGCGCGCAATTCCGCGCCGAGGTCCGCGCCTATCTGATGGAAAACCCCGAAGTGATCATGGAAGCGGTTAACCAGTTGCAGGCCCGTCAGGCCGAAGCACAGGCGCAGGCGGATTTCACGCTGGTGTCCGACAATGCGGCCGCGATCTTTGACGACGGCTATTCCTATGTCGGTGGCAATCCCGAAGGCGACATGACCATCGTAGAGTTCATGGACTACCGCTGCGGCTACTGCAAAAAAGCGTTCTCCGAGGTTGAAAAACTGGTCAATGGCGACGGCAATATCCGCTTTATTCTGAAAGAACTGCCGATTCTGGGCGAACAATCCATGGTCGCCTCGCGCTTTGCCATCGCAACCAAGATCGTTGCGGGGGACGAGGCCTATAAATCCGTGCATGACGCCTTGATGAGCTTTAACGGCGACATCACCCCGACGTCGCTGGGACGCTTGGCCAGCAGCTTTGATCTGGATGCCGAGGCCATTCAGGAAAAGATGGACAGTGCCGAAGTCACCGCAGAGATCGAAAAGACCCGCGCGCTGGCACAGACGCTGCAGATTTCCGGTACACCGACCTTTGTGATGCAGGACGAACTGCTGCGCGGCTATCTGCCTTACGACCAGATGAAAGCCATTCTGGAAGAAAAACGCGGCTAAGATGCGACTGGCATTGGCTTGTTGCGTGGCGGCCTTTCCGGTGGCCGCGCAAACCGACTTTGGCGCGCTGACCCATGCAGAACGGCGCGCCTTGGGGGAAGAAGTGCGGGCGTTGCTTCTGGCAGAGCCCGAGCTTGCAGCACCCGCTGTGGCCCCCCGCACCTATGCTGCCGAAGCCTATCAAGAGAAGGCGCAGGCGGATCTCGCGCTTATCTCTTCCCTGACAGATCAAGTATTAGCCGGAGCGCCGATTGCGTTGTTTACCGGCGACGACTGCGCAGACTGTGATCGCGCAGTGGCGGAATTAGAAGCAATAACAGATACATATAACATCACCTTCACGCACCACATGATGTCTGATCCTGCCAGCGCCGCCCTTGCTGCACAGCTTGGCATGACCGATCCTCCCTTCTACGTCATGGCGGACCGCATCTTGCGTGGCCATATGCCCGACATCGTGCTGCGGCGGTATCTGGCCCAGTAGCGCCTAGAGAAACCGCTGGTGATAGCGCACCATGCGTTTGAAATGCGCATCTAGCGACCGTTTGAGATGCGGGGCCTCTTTCACGTTGAGGATATAATCGACCAGCAAGTCATACTGCTTGATCTGGCGCGGCAGCCGGTTTGACGGGGTCAGGCGCGACTGTCGTTCCTCTTCGTCGATGACCTGCACCACCTGCTTTTCCGGCCAGTCGAACAGCGGCGCATCGGCCACCATCGCCTTGCCGTTCATCAGCGGCAATTCAGCGTCGTAATGAGCAAAGATCGCGCGTTCCAGCGGTTCGACCTCTGCCTTCGTCGCCACCGGCCAGGCCCAGACAAAGGCGATCTCCCACACGTCGATCTGACGGTTGGCAATCACATCGGACCGCGCCGATGTCAGATGCCGGCGCACCCGCGTGCGGATACCATCAACCGACTGGCCCACATAAATCGGGTTGCCGTCCAGATCGCACAGCGCATAGACGCCGATCTGATTGGTCAGCGCCGCCAGTGCCTTGCCCCGAAACGCCTGCGCCGCGTTCACGCGACGGCCCCCAGTGACTGACGCTCAAGCAGTGGCGCGAACAACACCTCGTCGAGATAGCGTACGACGGGCACAGCGACCCCATCCCCCGCCACGCGGTAGGCGTTGTTGTAGGTGTCGGGCATCTTGTAGCTGTCCGGCAACCCCATCAGCCGCGCCACCTCGCGCGAGGAGACAAGCCGGGCCTTGGTCTGGTTGCCCTTGATAAACATCAGGATCTGCCGCGAGGACCCGCCCGCAGGGGTCCGCAAGCAGCCCGCAATCCCGTCGGTGCGCAGCTCTGCCCGTTGGCGGACATTCCCATCCGCATCGGGGCGCCCGCGTTTATAAATCGTGCCCACCACCGTGCGCCCCGCCTTGCGCGCCACGCGCAGCCGTTCAAGGCTGGGGGGCGACATCAGCGTCAGCAGACGGTCGGTATCCGCGGCACTGAACCACGGCATGGTGGCACGCCGTTCAAGCACGCGCTCAAGCACCTGTTCGTCGGCGGGGGCGTCCCCCAGCTTCCACCAGACCCAGTTGGATCGGACCGGCCGCGCGGCGGAGGCGAGAAATTTTTGCAGCTTCTTGCCGTGAAAGACATGGGACGGTTTTGGCACCGTCAGCCCCGAGATATCGATATCCTCGCGCACGCACACAACGAACAGACGCGGCCGGCTTTGCGGCAGGAAACGCCGCGCGTCGATCTCGAGCGCGCCGACCTTATAGCCAAGCCGCACAAAGGTCGCGAGTACGGTGTTCATATCCGCGCCACCATTGCGCGACACCAACCCGACGACGTTTTCAAAGGCGATAATACGCGGCGCAAATCCTGCTTTTATGGCCGTGGCGATCTTGTCGGCCCAATGGGCAAAGACACCGCTGCGCGCGCCGCCCAATCCCCGCCCCTTGCCCGCAAGGCTGAAATCCTGACAAGGGCTCGACGCCCAATACATATCGATCTGACGCGTCAGAAGGTCATCGGGCATGGTCGAGATATCGCCCTGATGCAATGCCGCCTGCCCCCAATTCTGGGCATAGACCTTGCATTTCATCGCGTCGATATCGTTGGCCAGCACGCAATCCCAGCGGTCCTGCAAGGCCGCGCGCACCATGCCACCGCCGCAGAAAAACTCGGCGTACGTCGGGGTCTTGGCGGCGTGATCAGGCATATCTATTGATATGGAATACGCAAATATCTGTCGATGGCAAATGCGCCGCTTGGGGCAAAGTCACTCGGCTGCTTGCTCTGCCGCTTGGGTCTCTGCTTCGATGACGGCGGCGCGGGCTTCGACCTGTTCGACAATGTGATCGATCATCGCGTCATTGCCCAGCTTGTGGCTTTGTTTGCCCGCAAGATAGACCATGCCCGACCCGTTGCCCCCGCCGGTAAAGCCCACATCCGTCATCAGCGCCTCACCGGGGCCATTGACGACGCAGCCGATGATGCTCAGGCTCATCGGGGTTTTGATATGCTCCAGCCGTTGTTCCAGCGCCTCGACGGTCTTGATCACGTCAAAGCCCTGACGCGCGCAGCTGGGGCAGCTGATGATGTTCACACCACGGTGACGCAGACCAAGGGATTTCAGGATCTCGTAGCCGACCTTGACCTCTTCCACAGGGTCCGCAGACAGGGACACACGGATCGTGTCACCGATACCCATCCACAATAGATTGCCCAGGCCAATGGCCGATTTGATCGTGCCCGAGGTCAGCCCCCCCGCCTCGGTGATGCCAAGGTGGATCGGCGCATCCGTCGCCTCGGCCAACTGCTGGTAGGCAGCGGCGGCCATAAAGACGTCAGAAGCTTTGCAGCTGATCTTGAATTCGTGGAAATCGTTGTCTTGCAGGATCTTGATGTGATCCATCCCGCTTTCGACCATCGCATCGGGGCATGGCTCGCCGTATTTCTCAAGCAGGTGACGTTCCAGCGATCCAGCATTCACGCCGATCCGGATCGAACAATTGTTGTCCCGCGCGGCCTTGATCACCTCTTTAACACGCTTTTCATCGCCGATATTGCCCGGATTGATCCGCAGACAGGCGGCCCCCGCCTCGGCGGCTTCGATTCCGCGTTTGTAGTGGAAATGGATATCCGCCACGATCGGCACCGATACCTCGCGCACGATCTCTTTCAGCGCCTTGGAGCTTTCGACATCCGGCACCGACACACGCACGATATCCGCCCCTACATCGGCGGCAGCCTGAATCTGCGCAATGGTCGCTTTGACATCCGTCGTCAGCGTGTTCGTCATCGTCTGCACCGTGATCGGCGCATCGCCCCCGACCGGCACATTCCCCACCATGATCTGACGGGACTTCCGGCGGTAAATGTTGCGCCACGGGCGAATGTGATTGAGGGACATGCAAAGCTACCTTTGGCAATGAAACAGTCGATGGGTCTGTCAGGTTCGGTTCGCCCTACACCTATTCAGCCCGTCGCGTTGTTGCAATGGTATCCGGCTTATTCCGTCGGCGAAGTCGCCGCATTCTTCAGCTCGGCCACCATTGTCGCGAGCGCGGAATTCTCTTCCAGTACGGCTGGCTCGTAAAGCTCCGCCAGCGCCTGACGGTGCAGCGGCAGGTTCGACGTCACAGCCCCACGATCGCCAACAGGCCCGAAGTACTGCCCGTCCATCGCGAAATACAGCGCGCCGGATTCGCCGGTGCGCAGCGTCGGGGGCTCTTCGGTGGCGGGGATATCCCAGCTGTCGCCCTTGTTCATGATGCCTTCAAAGATAACCTTGCCGTCTGCCGCGCGTACACGCACCCAGGATGGATAAGCAGCAACCATACGCAGCTGCGGCGCGGGCCCTTCGACCACCTGCGGCACGGCACCCGGCAGTACCTCGGGCGTATCCCGTTGGACCACGGTATTCTCTGCGGTGCGCAACGCATCCCCTACGGATGGCGAAGGAGAGGTCGAGGCAAAGCTGCCGATACTGCGCGGATCAATCGAGGAAATCGGCGCATCCCGGGCGACCAGAACAGGCACATCCAGTGCGGCAGGGCGATAAAGCCGGTCCAGCGCGTCGGAACGTGGCACAGCCATCGCGGTCGGCGCATCGGGGTCTTCTGTCGTTTCGGGGGCAGAGGCAAGCGCGCCTTGCAGCGGATCGAGGTCAGACAGCACAACAGGGGTTTCATCCACCGGAGAGACCTGTACGCGCTGCACTTCTTTCAGAACGCTCCACCCGCCATAGCCAATCCCGCCGATCAAAGCGACGAGCACCAGCAGCGAGCCCAATGCACCGGGCTCTATGCGCGCCAGAAGGGAATCACCGACGGGTGTGAAAGGAGTCGCAGGGCGGGCAAAAATATCGCTCTCGCCATTGCGGGTCATACGCTCTTCGCGGGTCGGCTTTTTGACGACGGACGCTTTGGAGGACATGCCATGCGCCACGGCAAAACCGGATTCAGCACAGAAGGCTGCGAACGCCTTGTCCGGGTCCATGTTCAGATAGCGCGCATAAGACCGCACGTAACCGGCAATAAATCCAGGTGTATCAAAGGCTTCCGGGTCGGCGTTTTCGATCGCGGCAATGTAGGAGGCCTTGATCCGAAGCTCGCGTTGGACATCCAGCAGGGATTTACCAAGCGTCGCGCGCTCACCACGCATCAGGTCACCAAGGCGCAAGTCGAACGCGTCGAAACCTCTGGCTTCAACTTGCTCGTTATCTGCCGACTTGGAAGACCACCGCCCAATCATAAAAATGTCCCGTAGCTATGCCCGCTGCCCTTAATCGAAACAACATGTTGATTCGAGATTAAGCTTTTCTTTCGATATCGGTAGCATAAATCAACGGACTATACGAAATATTCGGGGTCACCCCGCCATTTCGGCACGATTCAGCGCACAATGGGACCACAAAGCGTCCATCGCGTGGACCAGCCCTTCGATTTCCAGCGGGCCATGTACGGGCGACGGGGTAAAGCGCAAACGCTCTGTCCCGCGGGGCACGGTGGGGAAGTTGATCGGCTGCACATAGATGCCGTGATCCTCTAGCAGGCGATCCGACAGAATCTTGGTGTGTACGGGGTTTCCGACAATCACAGGGACGATATGGCTGCCGTGATCAATGATCGGCAGACCCAATCCCTTGAGCCGCAGTTTCAGCACTTTGGCCTGCTGCTGGTGCTTCTCGCGCAGTTCGGGCGCGGTCTTGAGGTAGGCGACCGAGGCCGCAGCACCGGCGGCAACCGCTGGCGGCAGGGACGTGGTAAAGATGAACCCCGGCGCGTAAGACCGGATGGCATCGCACATCTTGGCCGAGGCCGCGATATAGCCCCCCATCACGCCGTATGCCTTGGCAAGCGTTCCGTTGATGATATCCAGCCGATGCATCAGGCGATCACGCTCGGCGACCCCTGCCCCACGCGGGCCGTACATCCCCACGGCGTGGACCTCGTCGATATAGGTCAGCGCGCCGAATTCATCGGCAATGTCGCAAATCGCCTCGATCGGGCCGAAATCGCCATCCATCGAGTAAATCGATTCAAAGGCGATCAGCTTGGGTGCGGCGGGATCATCGGCGGCCATAAGCGCGCGCAGGTGGTCCACATCGTTATGGCGGAAGATACGCTTGGCCCCGCCATTGCGGCGGACCCCTTCGATCATCGACGCGTGGTTCAGCTCGTCGGAATAGATGATCAGACCGGGAAACAGCTTGGGCAGCGTGCTGAGCGTCGCGTCATTCGCGATATACGCGCTGGTGAACAGCAAGGCGGCTTCCTTGCCGTGCAGGTCCGACAGCTCTTCCTCAAGACGTTTGTGGTAAATCGTGGTGCCCGAGATATTGCGCGTCCCGCCCGACCCTGCACCCGTCGCGTCAAGCGCTTCGTGCATCGCGGCCAGAACGACAGGGTTTTGCCCCATCCCGAGGTAATCATTCCCGCACCAAACGGTGATATTCTTCTCTTGCCCGTCGGGTTGGGTCCAGACAGCGTGGGGGAATTGACCATTGCGGCGTTCAATGTCGATGAAGGTACGGTAGCGACCTTCCTCGTGCAGCCGGTCAATCGCCTGATCAAGCTGTTTGGTATAGTCCATTGCGCCTTGCTCCTTCGTCGGTGGCGGGACCAGCAAAGGCAACCGGATCATTCGCCATATTCGTGCTTTAGAATGAATATAGTTTAGAGCCATTCAATTCAATGCCTTAATAGGAACCGATTGTCGCAGGTGCCGCCGCGGGGCGCGTCGCATCGCGGTCGGATGTCGCGCATCGGAAACCTGCACGCTGTCCGACTTGCGTCAAAGGCCTGATTCTCAAGCAATTCTCACGCGGTATGGCGCGCAAGCTGCGGGCACGTCGGGCGCACCACTGGACACGGCCAAGCGCGCTGATACGGTCGCGGCAATCTTCACCCTGACAGAAAGGTTTACCCCCATGTCCCTACCCGACGTATTGGCACGGATCGATCATGATCTGGATGCGGCCACCGACCGGCTGCTCGATCTGCTGCGCATCCCCTCCATCTCGACTGACCCCGCGTTCAAGGAAGACTGCGACCGCGCCGCCGATTGGCTGGTCGAGGACCTGAACAGCATCGGTATCAAGACCACCAAACGCCCCACCCCCGGTCACCCGATGGTGGTGGGCCATGTGGACGGCCCCGCCGACAAGCCGCATATCCTGTTCTACGGTCACTATGACGTCCAGCCTGTTGATCCGCTGAACCTGTGGCACCGTGATCCCTTTGATCCCGCCGTCGAGGACACTACAAAAGGCCGCGTGATCCGCGGACGCGGTGCCGCAGATGACAAGGGCCAGCTGATGACCTTTGTCGAGGCGCTGCGCGCGTGGAAAGCGGTCAATGGCGATTTCCCCTGCCGCATGACCTTCTTCTTCGAGGGCGAGGAAGAATCAGGCTCCCCGTCGCTGGTGCCCTTTATGGAAGAGAATGCCGACGAGCTGCGCGCCGATTATGCCATGATCTGCGACACGGGCATGTTCCAGTCCAAGGTGCCGTCGATCGTGACGATGCTGCGCGGCTTGATGGGCGAAGAGGTCACCATCACCGGCCCTGATCTTGATCTGCACTCTGGCATGTACGGCGGCGTGTCGATGAACCCCGCGCGCGTCCTGTCCAAGGTCATCGCCTCCCTGCACGATGACACGGGCCGCATCACGGTGCCAGGTTTCTATGACGGCGTGCCAGAACTGCCCGACGATATTCAGGCGCAGTGGCAAGGGCTTGCCTTTGATCACGACAGCTTCCTTGGCGATGTGGGCCTGTCGAAACCCGCCGGCGAACAGGACCGCATGCCGATCGAGATGATCTGGTCGCGCCCCACGTGCGAGGTCAACGGCATGTGGAGCGGATACACAGGTGCCGGCTTCAAGACCGTGCTGCCCTCGCAGGCTCACGCCAAGATCAGCTTCCGTCTGGTGGGCACCCAGGACCCTCACGTCATCCGCGAAAGCTTTCGCAAGATGGTAACCGACATGATGCCCGAGGACTGCGAAGCGACGTTCCACGCCCACGGGTCGAGCCAAGGATCGGTGTTCGAGACCACCGCCCCCGCATTCGAAGATGCCCGCAAAGCGCTCACCGATGAATGGAACGTTCCCGCTGCTTATGTCGGCTGTGGCGGATCGATTCCCATTGCGGGGCATTTCCAGAAAATTCTGGATACCACGCCGGTGCTGATCGGATTCGGCAAAGACGACGACGCCATCCACTCCCCGAACGAGAAATACGACCTCGAAAGCTTCCACAAGGGAATCCGAAGCTGGGCACGTATTCTGGATGCGATGACGTAAGCAAACGGGCGGGCCTAACGGCCCGCTTTTCCCTTTTTAGGACGAGGTAAATCAGAAATCTAAAAAGGGAGAAGTGGCGCGGTTGACGGGGCTCGAACCCGCGACCCCCGGCGTGACAGGCCGGTACTCTAACCAGCTGAGCTACAACCGCGCAGTAAGGGCGGAATAAGATAACCAGCGCAGAGCGTCAAGCGATTAACCGCAGAAAACTACAAAGAATTTTGGAAATTTTCATCGCCGCATTTTGCGCATGAATCAGCACCCGAAATCCCCTGCCCTAGGCGGAAATCAGGGGTCTGAACGCACAAGCAAACCACGCCCCGAAGGGCGTGTGCTTGTTATCAAAATATCTGATAAAATGCAGCGGTGGCGCGGTTGACGGGGCTCGAACCCGCGACCCCCGGCGTGACAGGCCGGTACTCTAACCAACTGAGCTACAACCGCCCACTGCGTACTTCGTCGTTGCCGTCGAAGCGTTTGGTGGTGATAGGGTTTGCTCGCGATGGCGTCAAGCGGGGTTTTGCATGGATCGGCAGGAAAATTGAAATTTTCTTTGATCCGCCGTCAGACGCCCTGCCCGACCTACCTCGCGCCCAAGAAAAAACCCGCGCTTTGGGGCGCGGGCTTGGCTTATTTGTCGGAGTATGTGCCCCAGACGTGATCACTGGGCGCTGGCGGCATATCCTTGGTCTGATGCAGCCGGTGCAAATTCACCTTGGCGATGAAATTGCCGGTAATGGGGGCTGTGACGAACAAGAACGCCATTACCAGAATCTCGTGCAGGGACCCCGTGCCGGAGACGAAAGAATAGATCATCGCCGCCATCAGCAGCGATCCCACGCCCAGTGTCGATGCTTTGGTCGGCGCGTGCAGACGGGACATGCAGTTGTCCAGCTTGATCAGGCCGATGGAACCGACAAGGGTAAAGAACCCGCCCACAATCAGCAGGGCCGAGATGATGATTTCGGGGATTAGGGGTAGATCACTCAATGATATCACCTCGCAGCACAAAGCGCGCGATGGCCACGGTCGACACAAAGCCAAGCATGGCAAAGATCATCGCACTTTCAAAATAGATGTCTGTGCCCAAACGCATCCCCAGCAGGATGATCAGGGCAATCGCATTCACCACCATCGTATCCAGCGACAGGATACGGTCGCCGGTATTGGGGCCTTTCAACAACCGCAGCATCGCCAGAAGCTGCGAGACCGCGACAGCGACAAAGGCGATATTCAAAGCAATCAGAATCATTCGAAAATCTCCTTTAGGCGACGCTCGTAGCGCTGTTTGATATCGTCACGCACCGCGTCAGGTTTTTCAGCATCCAGCGCATGGACCAGCAGGGCTTTCCCGTCTTCAGACACATCCGCCGACACCGTACCGGGCGTGAGGGTAATTGTCCCCGCCAGCATGGTGATCGCCTCGGGGGTGCGCAGTTCTAGCGGGATGACGACCCAGGCGGGGCGCATGTTCTTGTTGGACTTGAACAGGACAATCATCGCGACCACGACGTTGGCGACCAGAATATCCCACATGACCATGATCAGATAGCCCAGAAGCTTGACCGGTTTCGCGACCGGCGGGCGGTCAGGCCAATAGGCCGCGGTGGCAATCGGGATCAGCAGTCCCAGAATGACACCAAAGACCACGGTGCCAAGCTTGATTTCATTGACCAGCAGACACCAGGCAATCGCGAGGATCGCTGTCAGCATCGGGTGCGGAAGCAGTCGGGACAACATATCAGTGATCCTTTTCTGGTGCGGCGGCATCCTCTGCGCCGTGGTCCTTCGTCGCATCGGCTGATCCTTCGGCAGCGCCGTGGTCATCCTCTGCGTGATGGTCCGTGATCTCTTTACCCGGCGTGGTCAGGACCACCGCAAGATAGCGTTCGGGGTTGAACAGCTGGGCAGCGGTCGCATTCAACACGCGGGTCATGGGCCCCGCCGCAACGGTCAGCGCGACTAGCAGGGCCAGCAGCCCGCCAATGGCCACCATCGGCAAGACGCCCTGCCCCTCGGCAACAACCGGTGCCTCATCATCCTCGGCTGGCTCTGGGGCGGACTGGTGCGCTTTCCAGAAAATCTGGCTCCCCGCGCGGGAGAAACCGACAACCGCGATCAGCGACCCGACAAGGATCACACCCCAGACCCACCACATCAGGTCAGCGCTGCGGGCCGCGTCAAGGATCAGCAGTTTGCCCAGAAAGCCCGAGAGCGGCGGCAGACCGGTCATGGCAATCGCCGCGACAAAGAACATACCCGCGACAAGCGCCCCACCTGCCAGCGGCGGCGCATCGACAAAGGACACCTCGGCCGTGCCGCGACGGGTGCGGATCACGTCGATCAGCAAGAACAATGCTGCGGCGGCAAAAGTGGAATGGATCGCATAATAAAGGGCGGCGGAAATTCCGGCGGGGGTAAAGACCGACACGGCAGCCAGCAGCATGCCCATCGACCCGATCACCGAGAACGCGACCATGCGGTCGGCTCTTTTGGCCCCCAACACGCCCGCCATACCAAGGGCGACGGTCAGCAGCGCGGCGGGCATCAGCCAGACATCAAACAGCCCCTGCGTGATCTCAAGATCGGGGGGGAAAACCAGCGTGTAGAACCGGATGATACAATAGGCCCCGACTTTGGTCATGATCGCGAACAGCGCCGCCACGGGGGCCGGTGCCTCGCTATAGCTGGCGGGCAGCCAGAAATGCAGCGGCAGGATCGCGGCCTTGACCGCAAAGACCAGCAGCAACAGCACGGCAGCAACTCGGATACCCGCACCATCACCCGCATCAAGCGTCGCCACGCGCATCGCCAGATCGGCCATGTTCAGCGTGCCTGTCTCGGCATAGATCGTACCAAGGGCAAAGAGGAACAGGGTCGAGCCCAGCAGGTTATACAGCACATATTGCGTCCCCGCGCGCAGACGCCGTTGCCCGCCCGCGTGGATCATCAACCCGTAAGAGGCGATTAGCAACACTTCGAAGAAAACGAACAGGTTGAAGGCGTCGCCGGTCAGGAAGGCCCCCAATATCCCCATAAGCTGGAACTGGAACAGCGGATGGAAATGCCGCCCGCGGTTATCCCAGCCCGACCCGATCGCATAAAGCAGCACCGGCACGGCCAGCACACAGGTCAACAGCACCATGAGCGTCGACAGACGATCCGCGACCAGCACGATACCGAAAGGTGCCGCCCAGTTGCCAAGCTGGTACAGGCTGACCGTCCCGTCGGAGGCTTGCCAGAACAGCCCAAGCGCCAGTGCCAGCAGTCCCAGTGTGCCCGTAACGGACAGCACCCGTTGGATCAGCAGGTGATAGCGCGCGGCCAGCACCATGAACGCCGCCAGCATGGCTGGCAGAACGATCGGAAGAATAAGCCAATGGGTCATGCCGGGCCTCCTCCGCGTGGAGAGGGTTCTGCGGTATCGGCTCCGGCCAGCGTGTCGGGTTCGTTGACCAGATCATCGCCCGCGCTGAGGTAGGACCCGACCGCGATCATCACGACCACGGCTGTCATCCCAAAGGAGATCACGATCGCCGTCAGCACCAGCGCTTGGGGCAGCGGATCGGTATAGACCTCGACCCCGTCGCGCAGGATCGGCGGGGCGTTCAACGCCAGCCGCCCAGAGGCGAACAGGAATACATTGACCGCATAGCTGATCAGCGATGTGCCGATGATCACGGGAAAGGTACGCAGACGCAGGATAAGATAGATCCCGGCAGCGGTGAGAACGCCAATGGCGGACGCGACTAAAAGCTCCATATCAGGTCTCCGTCTCGGTTTTCGGTTCATCCCGTGACGGGTCGATATCCATGGCATGTTCGCTTTCCTCGATGCCGGCGCGACGGCCCAAGCGCGAGAAACTTTCCAGCGACAGCATCACCGCGCCGACAACAGCGAGGAAGACCCCAAGGTCAAAGCCCATAGCGGTGGCGAGCTCGAATTTCTCCATCGGGGGGATGCGGAAGTAGCCAAAGGCAGAGGACAGGAACGGCGCACCGGCAAACCACGCACCGATACCGGTCAGACCAGCGCAAAGCACCCCTGCCCCGATGATCCCGTGGTAATGATAGCGCTGGCGCTTGTCCGCCCAGGCAAAGCCGCTGGCCATATATTGCATCACGACCGCGATCGCGACCACCAGACCGGCGACAAAACCACCGCCCGGTTCGTTGTGACCGCGCAGGAAGATATAGACACCGACCAGCAGAACGATGGGCATCAACACGCGTGTCAGCACCACCATCATCAGCGGATGCGCATCGCCTGCGCGCTCTTCCTCATAGCCACGGTTCAGCAGACGCGCGCGCACAGGGCCGGACATCAGCGCCTCTGTCAGGGCATAGATGACCAGCGCGGCGATCCCCAGAACGATGATCTCGCCAAAGGTGTCGAAGCCACGGAAATCCACGAGGATCACGTTGACCACGTTGGTGCCGCCGCCGCCTTTGTAGGAATTGGCAAGGTGGTAGTCCGCGATAGAGGCAATCGGGAAATCCGACATCAGGATCGAATAGATCAAGCCGGCTGCCGCCAGACCTGCCACGACCGATACCACGATATCGCGGCTGCGGTGCAGAATGGTGCTTTCCTTAGGTGTGCTGTTGGGCATGAAGTTGAGCGCCAGCAACAACAGGACAATCGTCACCACCTCGACCGAGATCTGCGTGAGCGCCAGATCGGGGGCCGAGAAATAGTTGAACCCGACCGATACCATCAAGCCGATGATCCCCATCAGGATCAGAACCGCCAGACGGTTGCGATGTACCGTCACGAGGAAACCCGTCGCGATCATCAGCATCAGCCAACCTGCAAAGCCGACGGGCGTGATGGGCAGCATCGCGCGCGCGGGGGCACCATCGGTGCCGGTAAACCACGCATGCGCCCCGATGGCGACGACGGCGGTCACGAAAACGGCGGCGTAGCGGGTAAAGGACCCGTTATGCAGACGCTCCGATACCAGACCCGCAAGACCCACGGCCGCGGCGATGATACGGTCAAAAATGTCCTTGGCCTCGGGGCGCGGTGTGGCGGCCCAAAGACGCGCCAGCGGGCCGAAGGCGGCGAGCAGCAGCAAACCACCCACCACAGCAATCGCCGACATGCCGAGGGCGGGCACGAAGCCGTGCCACAGCTTGATATGCGCGCTTGGCATCTCGGCGGCAGAGCCGATGACAGCTTGGGTCACGGTGCGCACAAAGGGTTCCGCCAGAAACGGTGCCACACCGATGACGATCACGGGAATAATCAGCAAGGCGGGGGAAATCCACAGGCCAAACTCGGGGTCGTGGGGTTTGGCGGGGTAATCGTTCCGCTCTTTGCCCAAGAAGGTATGCGCAATAAACCGGAAGCTATAAGCGGCCGAGAAAAGCGCGCCGAGCGTTGCCACTGCCGCCACCAGATAGGGCGAGCCGAACAGCGTAGTGTGCAGCGCCTCTTCCAGCATCATCTCTTTGGACAGGAACCCGTTCAGCAACGGGATACCCGCCATCGACAATGCGGCCAACGTGGCAATCGCAAAGGTGATCGGCATCAGACGGCGCAAGCCGCCCAGTCGGGTCATATCGCGTGTATGGACCGCGTGATCGACAATACCCGCGCTCATGAACAAGGCGGCCTTAAAGCTCGCGTGGTTCAGAATGTGGAACACCGCCGCCATCGCCCCAAAGGAGGTGCCCGTGCCCAGCAGGAAAGTGATCAGCCCCAGATGCGACACGGTCGAAAACGCCAGCAGCGCCTTGAGGTCGTTTTTGAAAATCGCGATCAGCGCGCCAAGCACCATCGTGATCAACCCGGCAGAGCAGACCAGCACGATCCAGATTTCAGTGCCCGACAGCACCGGCCACATGCGCGCCATCAGGAACAGCCCCGCCTTCACCATCGTGGCAGAGTGCAGATACGCCGACACAGGCGTCGGGGCCGCCATCGCGTGCGGCAGCCAGAAGTGGAAAGGGAACTGCGCGGATTTGGTGAAACAGCCCAGCAGGATCAGGATCAGCGCAGGCAGATACAGCGGCGACGCTTGGATAAGCTCGCGGTTCTCAAGGATCACGGTCAGATCATAGCTGCCCACGATCTGCCCCAGCAGCAGCATGCCACCGATCATCGCCAGACCGCCCATCCCCGTCACGGTCAACGCCATCCGCGCGCCCTGACGCCCTTCGGGCAGATGCTTCCAGAACCCGATCAGCAGGAAGGACGACAGCGATGTCAGCTCCCAGAAAATGAGCAACATCAAGATGTTATCCGACAGGACGATCCCGACCATCGCGCCTTGGAACAGCAGCAGATAGGTAAAGAACGCGCCCATATTGTCGTCACGCGACAGATAGAACCGCGCATAAAGGATGATCAGCATCCCGATGCCAAGGATCAGACCCGCGAACATCAGCCCCAGCGGGTCGAGGAACAGGTTCACGTTCAACCCCAGCTGCGGCAGCCACGAGAGGCTGGCGGTCACGACCTCGCCTGCAAGAACGGCCGGTGCATGTGTCGCAAGGCCGATCGCGGCGCAGGCCGTCACCAGAAAGGTCACCAAAAAGCAGCTTTGACGGCCTGCCTGATACATCAGGCCGGGCAGCAAGGCGCCAAGAAACGGGAGGGCTATAATCAGGAACAAAGACATGGCCGCAACTATGTCATGAGCCACGCCAAAACGACCAGCCCTCTTTTCGCAAATTGCGATGGAAAAATACGGATTTATGAGCGCTTCTTGTCGCAGCAATTGAACTTTGCCGCGGCGCGATGATCCAATTTAGGTCCATTTCACGAATATGTAAGAGAGCAACCACATCCGCCGCACAAAAAAATGCGGCAGTCGTCTAACTGCCGCATCACATTTGATAATTCCGCGCGCCTTATGGCGGTGCGGGGCCTACAGATTCTCTTGGTCTTCGGGTAGCGCCCCTTTGAAACCGGTGGCGACCACGAATTTCTCGGAACTGTCGGACCGGCTGGCCGGAGGTTTGATATTGGCGACCTTGGTAAACCGACGTTTGAGGAGCTGTTGCAAGTCGCCCTCCGCCCCGCCGGCCAGCACTTTCGCAACAAACGTGCCGCCATCCTCAAGCACGTCAAAAGCAAAATACGCCGCAGCTTCGCACAGTGCGATGATCCGGTTGTGGTCGGTCTGTTTGTGGCCCGAGCTTGACGCCGCCATGTCGGACATCACCACATCGGCCTTGCCCCCCAGCCAGCCTTTGACGATCTCGTCCGCGTCGTCTTCCATGAAATCAAGCTGGTGCAATTCGCAGCCTGCAATCGGCTCCATCTCTTGCAGGTCGATCCCCAGAATGGTGCCGACATTCTTGCCCTTTTTCTCGCCCAGAACGTTACAGCGTTTGACCGCGACCTGACACCAGCCACCGGGGGCCGCGCCAAGATCGACCACCCGCGCACCGGGCACCAGAAAGCGGTATTTGTCGTCCAGTTCCATGATCTTGTAAGCCGCCCGCCCGCGATACCCTTCGGCATTGGCGCGTTTGACATAAGGATCGTTCAACTGGCGCTGCAACCAACGGGTCGAGCTTAGCTTGCGCCCGCGGGCCGACTTGACCTTGACCTTGAGGTCACGCTGGCCGCGCCCTGATGTATTCTTGCCAGTGGGGGTCTTCCCGCCCGACGCACCGCCCGTGGGCGTCTTGCCTGTCGGAGTTTTCGCCATCAGCCTAATCCTTCTTCCAAAACGCCATCCGCGCTCATCTGGGCATATAGCAGCCCCTCGCGCAGACCACGGTCTGCAACACTTAATCTATCCGTCGGCCAGCACCGCATCAACGCCTGCAAGATCGCGGCCCCTGACATGATCAACGCCTGACGGTCCAGCCCGATACGCGGATCGGCACGCCGCCCGCCCGGCCCCATCGCAAGATAGGAATGGATCACCTTGTCGATCTGCGCCGAGGTCATGCGAAGCCCGTCCACCTTTGTCCGGTCGTAGCGCTTTAGCCCCAAATGGCTGGCAGCAACAGTGGTGACCGTGCCCGAGGTGCCGACAATCTGGAAATGGTCCTGCGACTGGATCGACTGATAAGGGGTGAAGTCGGTCAGGTTCTCCTCGAAGAACCAGCTCATCAAGGCAAAGCGTGCGGCGTCGTCTTCCACGTCAGAGAATTGATCGCGCAGGGTCGCCACGCCCAAAGGCACGCTGATCCAGTCGACCACACGCGCGGCGGGCACGTCTGTCTTCGCCTGATGGAAGCCCCCATGCAGCCGCATGATGGATTGCGCACGATCCGCCTTTGGTACCTTCGAGATGTCGATCCAGACCAATTCGGTCGAACCGCCGCCGATATCCACCACCAGCAGGTTGTGGGTCTTGCGGTTTACCAGCGGCGCGCAGGAAATCACGGCAAGCTGCGCTTCTTCCTCGGGCTTGATGATATCAAGCTTTAGCCCCGTCTCGCGCTGGATACGCTGCATGAATTCCGCACCGTTGGCGGCACGGCGGCACGCCTCGGTCGCGACAAGCCGCATCCGCCGCACCTTGTTACGGCGCAGCTTTTGCTGGCAGATGCGCAATGCCTGAATGGTACGCGTCATCGATCCGCGCGACAATCGCCCGGTTTTCTCAAGCCCTGCCCCAAGCTGGACAGACTTCGAGAAGCTATCGACGACATGGAAACCGCTGCCTTTTGGCTGTGCGATCAGCATGCGACAACTATTTGTGCCCAGATCAAGGGCCGCATAAAGTTCGGTCGATCTGGGCGGAACTGGCGCGGGGCTCAGAGCCGGCGGTACATCGAGCGCGCCCGCACCTTTGGGACGCTGTGGCGCCATGATTGCGCCTTTCATATTGAGTTGCCCCCAAGGTAATGTTTCTGCGGGCAAGGGGCAAGCGGGAAACCAGAGATCCGGCAGCGTAAGCTTATAGTCGCCCTCACAACCATCTTGAGAATTATGACGCCCCGCCCCCCTCGCCTGTCGCGGTTGCGCGCTGTAGTGTGACCACGTCGCAGACGCCGTTCTGAATGTCGAAAAACGGCGACGGGGACAGATCAACAGCCGCTAAGAAAAACAAGCACAGCAGAGGAATCAATCATGCCCGAAGTTACCATCGTCTATTGGCGTGATATTCCTGCGCAGGTCATCGTCGGCAAAGGCCGTCGCGGGTCCAAGCGTCCGCTGCCCGAACGGTTCGAACAGGCCATCGACCGTGCCGCGATGAAAATCGGCGCGGATGACAGCGATGCCTATCTGGCCGAATGGCGCAAGGCCGATCCCTATACGGTCGACGGCGAACCCGACGCCGTGGCCGATGCAGAGGTCGCGCGCATCGACGCAGAGTTCGACCGTGACCGCATCAAGACGCTGATTGCCAATGACGGCTGGGCCTGAACGCCTGTTGCCGGTGCAAAAGTTGATCCCTTCATGAAAGAAATGCTCATGTCCCTTTTGAACTTCCGGCGCAAAGAAGCCCCCGTGTCCGATCTGCCTACCCCCGAGGTCGCGGATTTTTTGCGCGACTACTCGATCGAGGTGATGCCCCGCACGGCGGAAAAGGTCGAAGACTTCCGCGATCTGCTGCCCGAGGGGACACGGGTCTATATCGCGCATATCGATGGCACCCCGATCGAAGACATGGTCGCCACAGCCGCGCGGCTTAATGCAGACGGCTATAAGGTCATGCCGCACTTTCCCGCCCGCATCATCAAGGATCGTGCCACGCTGGAAAACTGGATCGCCATGTATCAGGGCGAGGCTGACGTACGCCAAGCCTTGCTGCTGGCCGGTGGCGTCACGACGCCCCACGGCGATTTCAGCGACTCCATGCAGTTGATGGACACCGGATTGTTTGACAAACACGGGTTTGAACGGCTGCACATCGCAGGACACCCCGAGGGTAACCGCGACATCGACACCGATGGATCACGTCTGCGGGTGGACGATGCGCTGCGCTGGAAGCAGGGGTTTTCCGAACGGACGGACGCGAAGATGGCCATCGCCACACAATTCGCCTTCGAGGCCCAGCCGATCATCGAATGGGCCGATAGCCTGAAACACGCGGGCATCGACCTGCCGATCCACATCGGCATTGCAGGCCCCGCCAAGCTGCAAACCCTGATCAAATTCGCCATCGCCTGCGGGGTCGGCCCTTCGCTGAAGGTGCTGCAAAAGCGCGCGATGGATGTCACCAAACTGCTGTTGCCCTACGAGCCGACAGATGTGATCACCGAACTGGCCGCCCACAAAGCCGCCAACCCAGATTTCAACATTACCCATGTGCATTTCTTCCCGCTGGGTGGGATCAAGACGAATGCCAATTGGGCCATTGAAAATGGCGGACCCGCTGCTCAACCAGCCAACTCCGTCTAAGGAAAGACTGAACACCATGACCAGAACTGTCGTCGAATCCAAAACAAAAACAGCGATCATCGGCTTTGACGAGCCCTTCTGCGTGATCGGGGAGCGGATCAACCCCACCGGCCGCAAGATCCTCGCCGAAGAGCTGGAGCGTGGCGATTTCAGCCGCGTCGAGGCGGACGCCATTGCACAAGCCGCGGCGGGCGCGAATATTCTGGACGTGAACTCGGGTGCTGTTTTCTCGAACAAGATGGCCGAAGACCCCCGCTATGCGGATAATAACTTTGTCGAACCGATGCTGATGCCCGAACTGATCCGCGTCGTGCAAAACGTCGTCGACATCCCGCTGTGCATCGACAGCTCGGTCCCCGGTGCGCTGGAAGCGGGTCTCGAGGCCTGCGAGGGCCGCCCGCTGCTGAACTCGGTCACCGGCGAGGAAGAGCGGCTGGAGCTCGTGCTGCCACTGGTCAAGAAATACAATGTGCCGGTGGTTGCGATCTCGAACGACGACACGGGCATTTCCGAAGATCCCGACGTGCGTTTCGACGTTGCCAAGAAGATCGTAGAACGCGCTGCCGACTTCGGTATTCCAGCCCATGATATCGTGGTCGACCCGCTGGTCATGCCCATCGGCGCAATGGCGACGGCGGGGCATCAGGTCTTTACCCTTGTGCGCCGTCTGCGCGAGGAACTGGGCGTGAACACGACCTGTGGTGCCTCCAACATCAGTTTTGGCCTGCCCAACCGTCACGGCATCAACAATGCTTTCCTGCCGATGGCAATGGGCGCTGGCATGACCTCGGCGATCATGAACCCGATCACCCTGCCCGTGAACCAGACCAAGATTGCCGAGAAGAAGGCCGAACTGGTGACGGCGGGCATCATCCTGCCGGACGAGATCGACGACGAAACCTTTGTGACGCTCTTCGGGATGGGATCGACCAAACCCACCCCCGGGAAAGAGATGGAGGCGATCCGCGCCGCCAACTTCCTGTTCGACCGCGACCCTCACGGCACCGAATGGATCAAGTTCAACAAGGTCGCGCCCAAGGCCGGTCAAGAGGGGCGTGGTCGCGCCGGCCGCAAGGGTGGCCGCCGCCGGTAATGGGGATTCTCCCTACCGCCAAGGTCAAAATCCCCGCAAACCACGGTTTTGCGGGGATTTCTTTTGTGTTCAGGCCAGTGTTTAATCCGTCCAGCGCTTGACCCCACATCCCACACACGCATGATCACAGCGCAAAGCTTTACTATGCCTTGTATTGTCTTTGACACAGAACGACGGCCCCGAACGCACGGGCCTGCTGTCTAACTTCTGTCAAAGTTTCAACACATCCGTATGCCTAGATCGCTTTGCAAAGACGCAGTCCGTGGGTGAATTGATGACAACGTGCTTTGAAGGTGTAGCTATGCAGCCCGTGTTCTGGGCTGCCGCAAGCGTGAGCGCTGTCGCCGCGGTCGTTATGGTCTGCATGCTGAAATATCAGCACTTCCACGGCAAGCGGTTCTACGCCCTGACCTTCATCGCCATGATCTGGACCCTGATCACCGTCGGGGCCGAAGCTTCCACCCCCTCCTTTGCCTGTCAGTTTGACATGGCCATCGTCGCATGGCTGGGCAATGCGCTGGTACCTGTGGCGTGGTGCTTCTTTGTCTTCGCCTATGTGCATCAGGCCGAATGGCTGTCGAAAAAGCGTGTGGTGGCCGCGCTGGTGCTGGTGCCCGTGGGCTGCTTTGTCTTTGCTGCAACCAATAGCATGCACCAGCTGGTCTATACCGCCGAGACTGCCATCCTGCCCGGTGACCGGCAGATCACCTATATCCACGGGCCGGGGTTCTTTGCGATCACGGCCGTGCTGTATACTTTCGTCGCCGCGACCTTCTATGCGCTGATCAAGGCCTTTGCCCGCGCCCGCCGCTCTGCCTGGCCGCTGCTGACGATGCTGGCGGTGGTCACGATCACACCGCTGTCTGCTAATGCGTCTTACGTTATTTTCGGCTTCACCGTCTTCGGGCTGGACCCCACGGCGTTTATGTTCACCGTCGGTATCCTGGCCTTTACCTTCATGCTGCTGACGAACAAGACAATGGATATGGCGTCGATCGGGCAGTCGATCCTGTTTAATACGACCAGCGAACCGGTGATCCTGATCGACAACAACCGCCGTGTCACGTTGATGAACTCTGCCGCGAAACGCAGCGGCTTGTGCAACCTGTCCAAAGCCGAAGCCGACGCCCTTTTGGCCAAGATCGACACCCGCAGCCCCCGCACGACGGACGCATCCCTGACCATCGAACAGCGCATCTATGACCCGCGTATTCAGGAAATCGAAAGCCCGCTGGACCCGAACGGTGCCATTCTGGGGTGGAGCATTACCCTGGTCGATATCACCGACCGTATCGTCATCACCCGCGCCCTTGAAGACGCGCTGCTGCGCGCCGACGAAGCCAACCGCGCCAAGGATGAATTCATCTCTGTCGTCAGCCACGAGCTGCGCACGCCGCTTACCTCGCTCAAGGGCGGGCTGGCACTGGCGCTTAGCGGGCGTTTGGGCGAGATCGACGCGCGCATCCGCTCCCCCCTCGAAATCGCGCAGCGCAACGGGATGCGCCTGTCCCGTCTGGTCGATAACATCCTGCTGGCGCAAAAGATCGACGTAGACGCGCTGTCGCTGGACGCGCTGCCGGTCGATTTGGGGGCGCTACTGAAAGAAAGCCTGGAAGAGAACAAGATGTTCGCCGCCGAGCAGAAGATCGACCTCGTGCTGCCGAAAGGCGATCAGACTGCAACGATCACCGGTGACGCCTTTGCCATCCGCCAGATCATCGACAACCTCGTGTCCAACGCCATCAAATTCTCCGAACAAGGCAGCACCGTTGAAGGCAGCCTGTCCATCCGCA
Source organism: Sulfitobacter sp. SBS6 (assembly GCF_048285585.1). Lineage (NCBI taxonomy): Bacteria > Pseudomonadati > Pseudomonadota > Alphaproteobacteria > Rhodobacterales > Roseobacteraceae > Sulfitobacter > Sulfitobacter sp. SBS6. The sequence goes on from NZ_JBLWBA010000005.1 coordinate 383,792, forward strand.
ACGGCCATGTGCGCCTGTCGATCAAGGACAGCGGCCGCGGCATCCCCGACGGGATGGAGGGGCAGGTCTTTGGCCGCTTTGAACAGGTCAAGAACGGCGGGCAATATGCAACACAGGGGTCCGGTCTGGGGCTCCATATCTCGCAACAGCTGGCCCGGCAGATGTCGGGAAAATTGTTCTACGACAGCGTTGTCGGCGAAGGCACGACCTTCCACATGGAATTTGCCACCGTCGCCGCACGGCAGCCCGCCGTGATCCTGTCAGCCGCTGACAATACGGACGACACCCCTACCTCCGCAACGACTGGCGACACGCCAGAAGCCGTGCAGGCCTGAGGGCGAAGCCCCACACAAACATAGCTCATTCAAGGGAGGATGGCGGACCCTAGAGGATTCGAACCTCTGGCCTCTGCCTTCGGAGGGCAGCGCTCTATCCAGCTGAGCTAAGGGTCCATCTAGGGGCGGTATAGCCAGACTACCCGCCCCCTGCAATTACAAAATCAGCCTTGGGTCACGCAAACAAATCATGCGCCAGTTCAAGCGCCTCGATCAGCGTGTCGATCTCGGCATTGGTGTTGTACATCCCGAAGGACGCGCGGCAGGTGGCGGTCTGGCCCAGATGCTGCATCAGCGGCCCGCAACAATGCTGACCCGCACGTACCGCCACGCCCTTTTTATCCAGAATGGTAGAGATATCATGTGCATGCGCCGCCCCGTCCAGCGTAAAGCTGAAGATCGCGGCCTTGTCCGGCGTGGTGCCCTGCACCTGCACCCAATTCAGCCCCGACAGACGCGACACGGCATAATCGCGCAAGGATGCCTCATGGGCGGCAATATTCTGCATCCCGATGTTCATCATGTAATCCAGCGCCACGCCCATGCCGATGGTCTGCACAATGCCGGGGGTGCCCGCCTCGAACTTCATCGGGGCATCGTTATAGGTGATGCCGTCTTTGGTGACCTCGCGGATCATATCGCCGCCGCCCAGAAACGGGCGCATCTCGGCCATGCGATCGGGGTTGATATAGATCGCGCCGGACCCCGAAGGACCATAAAGCTTGTGACCCGTGATCGCGTAGAAATCGCAGCCGATATCCTGCACGTCCACAGGCATGTGTACCGCCGCCTGCGACCCGTCAACCAAGACGGGCACGCCTTTGGCATGGGCCCCTGCGGTGATCGCCTTGACGTCCACCACCGTGCCCAGAACATTCGACACCTGCGTCACGGCAATGAGCTTGGTCTTGGGGGTGATGGCGTCGATCACGGCTTGCGGATCAAGCGCGCCAGAGGCGTCCACATCGACCCATTTGATCACGACGCCCTGACGCTCGCGCAGGAAATGCCACGGCACGATATTGGCGTGATGTTCCATCACCGACAGGATGATCTCGTCCCCTGCCTGCAGGTTCGGCATGGCCCAACCGTAAGCGACCAGATTGATCCCCTCTGTCGTGCCAGAGGTAAAGACGATGTGATCCTCGTTTCCGGCATTCAGGAACCGCGCCACAGTGCCACGCACGGATTCATACTGATCGGTTGCCAGATTAGAAAGATAGTGCAAGCCGCGGTGAACATTGGAATATTCATGGCTGTACGAGCGGCTGATCGCATCAATCACGACCTGCGGCTTTTGGGCCGAGGCCCCATTGTCGAGATAGACCAGCGGCTTGCCGTTCACCTCGCGCGACAGGATCGGAAAGTCGCTGCGGATGGCGTTTACGTCATACATCAAGAAGCACTCCTTGGGCGGCAACGCCCACGATAGAGAGAAGCAGGCTAAGCCCCAGAACGATGGCCGCCATAGAAATCAGCAAAACGCCGACAGCCTTGCCCAGTCCGGTAAAGTTAAAGGCAGCGGCGATGAAGTTGACCAATATCCAAAGCCCGATCAGGCCCGTCGCCAAAGATGCCAGCACCGACACCCCCGGAGAGATGAACATCAGCAGGAAAATCGCCACCTGCGCGATGATCCGCAGGACCTGCAAGAACACCACCAGTGCCAGCACATCGCCAAGGTCGCCTTCGCCCCCAAGCGCACGCCCGGCCCAGTAAAGCCCGTGGGTCGTGATCACCAGGACCCCCGAGAGCAGGACAAACATCGCCAGCGGGCTGGTAAAGAACGCAGGCATCGCGGGCGTCGGTTGCAGCACCAGACTGACCGAGAAGATCAACGTGTTGATCGCCGCTGCCAGCGCCAGAGCGGTCCACAGCACGTCCCGCCCGAGCTGCCATCCCATGATCTGGTTCGCGGCAGCACGCGGGTCGCGCAGGCTAAGCACGACCAGCTCGGTCAGTACCGATCTTGTATCAGGGGCATTCATGAGCGTGTCCGATATGCGACCAGCAACCCGCTGATCCAAAACCATAAAAACACGCAAAGCCAGACCAGACCGACGATGCGCAATTCGATCCCTTCGCCGACGAACCCTGCCGTCAGCCCGTGCAACAGCACAAGCGGGCTGGACGCCAGCAAGGCCCAGAAAAGCGCCAGACGCGTGCTATAGCCGCTGGGGCGACCGCGCATCACCCTAAGGATGATCTGCGTCCCCGCCGCCAGCATGTAGAAAATCAGCGGCGCGATGAATAGCCATGCCAACAGGGTCGCCCCCAGCAGCATGTCAAGCTCGGTGCCGTTGACATGGGCTTCGCGGGCCAGACGCGGGGTCTGGGCCACGAAAAAGATCAGACACGCGACCATCAGATAGACCAGGTTGCGATCCTCCCGCGGGCCCTGTCCCAACAACCGCCGCACGACGGCGGCGGGGTTGCGGTAGCTGGCCACGATATCGCGTGTCGCCGCCATCAGGCTGCGTGCCGCTCAAGCCACGCGGCAAGCCGTGCGGTGATCTCTTCGCGCAGGGTCTCGTCCTCGATCTCTTCGACGGCCTCGGCCAGGAAGGACAAGGTCAGCAGATCCGTCGCGACGTTATGCGGCACACCGCGCGAGCGTAGATAGAACAGCGCGTCCTCGTCAATCGCCCCCGAAGTGGAGCCGTGCGAACAGGCCACGTCATCGGCGTAGATCTCAAGCTCTGGCTTGGCAAGGAACTGGCTGTCGTCATCCAGCAGCAACGACTGGCTGATCTGGTAGCCATCGGTCTTTTGCGCGTCGGCCTTGACCAGGATCTTCCCTTGGAACACACCGGTCGCCCCGTTGCGCAGTACCTTCTTGAACACCTGACGGCTTTCGCAGTTCACCGCGTCATGGGTGATGAACACTGTGTCGTCATGGTGGAAATCACCCCCGTCGCCCACACAGGCCCCCGCCACATGGGCGGCAGCATCGTCACCCGTCAGCTCGATCACACAATCGTTGCGTGTCATCACGCCATTGGCGGTCAGGGTAAAGGATTTGAACGCGGACTCAGTCCCCAAATGGGTAAAGATATGGGTCGCGGCACGTTGTTCGTGATCGCGGCCTTGGGCGCGCACGTGGTGGAAAGACGCGTTATCCGCGACTTCAACCTCAAGCACACCGTTAAAGCGCGCGGCGACGGGGCCGTTCTCCAGCAGCGTGAATTCAGCGCCGGCGTCCAGCTTGACGACGTGGTGCAGCATGACATCCGCTGTCTCGGAGGTCCGGCGATAAACGATATTCACCGGCTTGGAGACTTTGTCCGTCACATGGATCAACACACCATCGGCGGCAAAAGCCGTGTTCAGCGCCGCCAAGGGGCGTGCCACAGGTGTCTGGCCGTTCTTTTCCAGCGTCCCGTAAAGATCACGCGCCCAATGCAGATCAGCGTCCGCTTGGGCCAGCCGTTCGATGGTGATGCCCTCAAGCGCCAGATCATCCGACGCATCGGCATCAAACACACCGTCAACGAAGACCAGCTTCAGCCGGTCGATCTGATCAAACAGGGCCACGTCTTCGGACGCGCGCACCGCGGCAGAGATCGCCTGCGGCTGGGTCAGCGTATCAGGGCGGGTGTATTTCCAGTATTCGTCACGACGCTCGGGCAGACCTGCCTGTTGCAGACGGGACAACGCATCCTTGCGCGCCGCATCGGACCAGCCCCCTTGGGGCAGGTCCAACGTGGCGATCAACGCCTCGGTCGGGGTTTGTTGTGTCGCTGCTTCGGCCATTACGCCACCTCGGACAGGATGTCGGCATACCCGTTGTTCTCGACTTCCAGCGCCAGCTCGGGGCCGCCGGTCTTGATGATGCGGCCATCAGCCATGATGTGCACCACATCGGGTTTGATGTGGTCCAGCAGACGTTGGTAGTGGGTGATCACAAGGAAACCACGGCCTTCGGTGCGCAGCGCGTTCACGCCGTCAGCAACCAGTTTCATCGCATCGACGTCCAGACCGGAGTCCGTTTCGTCGAGGATGCACATTTTCGGCTCAAGCATCGCCATCTGCAAGATCTCGTTACGCTTCTTCTCACCACCCGAGAAGCCCATGTTCACGGGGCGCTTCAGCATGTCAGCGTCGATCTTCAGCTCTTTGGCGCGGGCGCGCACAACCTTGAGGAATTCCGCGGCAGACATCTCTTCTTCGCCACGGGCCTTGCGCTGCGCATTCACAGCGGTGCGCAGGAAAGTCATGTTGCCAACGCCGGGGATTTCAACGGGATACTGAAAGGCAAGGAACAGGCCAGCGGCGGCGCGCTCTTCTGGCTCAAGGTCCAGCAGGTCGATGTCACCCAGATGGGCGGAGCCTTCGGTGACCTCGTAGCCGTCTTTGCCCGACAGCACATAGGACAGCGTGGATTTACCGGACCCGTTCGGCCCCATGATCGCGTGAACCTTACCGGCTTCGACTTCCAGATCGACACCCTTCAGGATTTGCTTGTCTTCTTCTTCCAGTTTGACCTTCAGGCCTTTGATGCTCAGCATGATGGGTTCCTTTTCTTGCGCTTTGGCGCTGCAATGACAGTGAATTGAGTGAATGAAAACCCCGTCGAGGGGCCGTCATCGGTGTAAGATTTCATGCCGCTCTCCCTGCCTGTAAGGCTTTGGGAAAACGTGCATAAAGAGCGGTGCGGCAGGCATCTATGCCCGCCTGATAGGAAAGCGGTGACAGCGGGTCGGGCAGAACCGCCGTCGGGATGTCCTCGACGTTGATCGGGGCCCGCAGGGGCCGGCCGACCGAGGCCGCGTAATCCAGATATTTCAAGCGCGACTGCCCGATCGGGGCCAGCCAGCTGTTGGGCACGCCGTAGGCATCGGCCACGATCAACCCGTGCAGGGAAGACGCAAACATATGATCACACGCGGCAATCGCCGCGCAGACATCCTGCGCTTGCCCGCGCGGGTCAATCAGCTGATACCGCGCGTCACTGGCGATCAGAGCCTGCAACACAGGGTCATCCACCAGCGAATGATGCGGCACGATGCCGATCTTGCCATTGGGCGCGCGGTCTTGCGGCCACACGGCGTTGATCAACAGACCGGGATCACCGAACTCCGACAGTTCCAACCCCAGCAGCGCGGCAGTGATCGGCCCACGGACCAAGGCGATATCGACATGATCGACAAACCCTGTCCCCTGCACCGGATGCAACAAGCCCGCCCCCCAGATCACCGGGCGGTGATCCTGCGGCTCGCTAAAGTTGCGCTTGACCACCTGCAAAAGCGACCCGATGGCCCAGACTTCCGCCTTGCGCACACCGGCATGCGCCACCGGTCGGCCCGCGACATGGGCGAGCACCACAGGGCTGAGGGCGTCCCCGAAATTCGGGACCGCCTTCCACCAGTGCAGGCGCAAGGGAGTGGTGTCCGCCGATGCCTGCATCAGAGCGCTGCGCCTTTGGTCCCTACGGTGATCATTCGCCATCCCCCTTGCGCAGCACCAACAGGGCCACACGGATTGCAGCGTAAATCATCGCAAAGATCAGCATCTGGAAGAACGTGTTCTCGAAGGCGACGAGCGTCAGCCCGCCCCCGCGAAACAGCGCCATCAGCACCCAGAAAACGAGCGCGGCAATGGTCACGTCCCATGTCAGCTTGCGCATCATCGTGATTACCCCACGGACCCTTCAAGCGAGATCGCAACCAGCGCCTGCGCTTCCATCGCGAACTCCATCGGCAGCGCCTGAAGCACGTCCTTACAGAACCCGTTCACGACCAGGGCAACCGCCTCTTCCTCATCCATGCCGCGCGAACGGCAGTAGAACAGCTGATCGTCGTCTACCTTTGATGTGGTCGCCTCATGCTCCACCCGGCTGCTGTTATTCTTGACCTCGATGTAAGGCACCGTGTGGGCCCCGCATTTGTCGCCGATCAACAAGCTGTCGCACTGGGTATAATTGCGCGATTCCTTGGCTTTGGGGTGCATGGTCACCAAGCCGCGATAGGTGTTCTGCGCCTTGCCCGCCGAAATCCCCTTGGACACGATGCGCGATTTGGTGCGCTTGCCCAGATGGATCATCTTGGTGCCGGTGTCGGCCTGCTGCATGTTGTTTGCGATGGCGATGGAATAGAACTCGCCCTGGCTGTCGTCGCCGCGCAGGATGCAGGACGGGTATTTCCACGTCACGGCAGAGCCGGTTTCGACCTGCGTCCACATCACCTTGGCACGGTCGCCACGGCAGTCTGCACGCTTGGTCACAAAGTTGTAGATCCCGCCCTTGCCGTCTTCATCACCGGGGTACCAGTTCTGAACGGTCGAATATTTCACCTCGGCGTCTTCCTCGATGATGATCTCGACCACCGCGGCGTGCAGCTGGCTCTCGTCGCGCTGCGGCGCGGTACAGCCTTCAAGGTAGGAGACATAGGACCCCTTGTCGGCAATGATCAGCGTGCGTTCAAACTGGCCGGTGTTTTCCGCGTTGATACGGAAATAGGTCGACAGCTCCATCGGACAGCGCACGCCCGGCGGCACATACACGAACGACCCGTCAGAGAAGACGGCCGAGTTCAGCGTCGCATAGAAGTTGTCATTCACCGGCACGACCGAACCAAGGTATTTCTTGACCAACTCGGGGTGCTCGCGGATCGCCTCGGAGATAGAGCAGAAGATCACGCCCGCTTTTTTCAGCTCGTCCTGGAAGGTGGTCCCGACAGAAACAGAGTCAAAAACCGCATCCACAGCCACCTTGCGGGGCTCGTCGCCAATCTTCTCTGCGCCTTCGACGCCTGCCAGAATCGCCTGCTCTTTCAAAGGGATACCCAGCTTCTTGTAGGTCTCCAGCAGCTTGGGATCGACATCATCCAGGCTCTTGGGCTTTTCCGCCATCGATTTCGGACGCGCATAGTAATACTGCTGCTGAAAGTCGATTTCCGGATAGTCGACCATCGCCCAGTTCGGCTCTTTCTTGGTCAGCCAGCGTTCATAGGCCGCCAGACGCCATTCCAGCATCCACTCGGGCTCTTCGTTCTTCTCCGAGATCAGCTTGACGATATCGGCGTTCAGACCCAATGGGGCATAGTCCATCTCGATATCTGTGGACCACCCGTATTTATAGGCACCGCCGACTTCGCGCACGGCATCCACGGTTTCCTGATCAACGCCCTCTTTAACGCCGGTGTTCGGGTCGTCCTTGACCAAAGTGCTATCCATGCTTTTCATCCTTCAACTGGCGGCGCGCATCAAGCGGCCCGCGCCTCGTGTTTCTTCAATTTCGCGGTCCAGGCGTCTGCTAAACGCAAGACCTGTTCTTCTGTGGTGTCCGGCCCAAGCGATACGCGCACGGCACAGGATGCCTCAGCGTCGTCAAACCCCATCGCCGTCAACACCCGGCTTGTCGCCACCTTACCGCTAGAGCACGCAGACCCCGCGCTGATCGCAAAGCCCGCAAGGTCCATCTGCATCACCTGCGTCTCACCGCGCCACCCGGGCGTGATAAAGCAAGAGGTGTTCGGCAAACGCGCCACGTCTTTCCCAACAAAAATAGTCTTCTTTGACGCAGCCTCAAGAGCCTTCTCTAGAACATTTCTAAGTTCTGCAACCCGTTCCCATACGCCATCCGCCAAATCCTGCGCTGCGGCAGCGCACGCAGCCCCGAAACCGGCGATGCCGATGACGTTCTCTGTCCCCGCACGACGGCCCAATTCCTGCCCGCCTCCGCGCAACATCGGCTGCATCAATCCGGGCGTATATTCCGGCCCCGCGATCAGCGCACCGATGCCCTTGGGGCCGCCCAACTTATGCGCCGAGACAGCCAATGACGCATGACGACCCACATCCGAACGCCAGCGCCCCAGATCCGACAACTTGCCCGCCGCTTGCACCGCGTCACGGAACACGCTTGAGGGCGACGCGCCCAAACGCGCCAGCTCGTCCAGCAGGCTTTCCGGCTGCAATACCCCTGTCTCGCTATTGGCACGTTGCAAAAACAGTGTTTTGCCCGCCAAGGCTCCGTCCGGCAGCGCGTTCAAATCCACGTGACCATTGCGACCCACAGGCAATTGTTCGGCCTCCGGGCACCAGATGCGCACGGCTTCATGCTCCACGGCTGCGCCGGCCACATTGCCCGCGTCCTGCACCACCCCCGCAATCGCCTCGGTGGCACCGCTCGTGAAAATCACCTCCGACACATCGCAGCCGACCAAAGCCGCCACCTGCCCGCGTGCCTTCTCGACCATCATCTTGGCCGCACGCCCTTCGGCATGGACGCTGGACGGGTTGCCCGCCACATCCATCGCCGCCAGCATGGCCGCGCGCGCCTCTGCCCGCAGGGGCGTGGTCGCGTTATGATCAAGATATACTCTCACATCAGCTTCCAAATGGTCCTAAATCCCAGGGAGTGTGAGGGACAGCGTCCCTCATTCCGCATCCGCCTCGTCCACGATGGCAAAGAGGTTCGGCACCGCCGGACAGGGGGCAAGCTCGTTCGCGACAACATCCGACAGCCGCGTCTGGTGCAGAAAGACATAGACCTGTGCGCTCAGCCCCTCCCACAGGCGGTTGGTCAGCGACTGCGCCCGGCTGCCCGATGACCCGCCAGAGGCACCGGCCCCCACATGCATCGCATCGACCTTCTCGTCGACCGCCGCCAGAATATCGACAACGCGAATGTCCGACGCGGGCCGCCCCAAGCGGTAGCCGCCGCCCGGACCACGCACCGATGATACCAGTTCGGCCCGGCGCAGCTTGACGAAAAGCTGCTCTAGGTACGGCAGGGAAATCGACTGACGCGTCGCGATATCGCCCAGATTGACCAGACGATCCGCAGGCTGAAGCGCTATATCGGCCAAAGCGACCATCGCATACCGCCCCTTGGTTGACAGCTTCATCGCAGTGTTCCCTTCCCCATAAGCGCCTGTTTGATTGACGACGACGCCTGAAATGCCTAAACGCAAAGTCTGACCCCCAGAAACGGGGATCACACAAGTTAGAACCGTTCTAAACTGCCCTAGCGAATTCGTCAACTATTCCGCTGCACTTAGAACCCCAAGCAGGGACGCTCATGCCCGAGGTTATTTTTCCCGGACCCGAAGGCCGCCTCGAAGGCCGCTACCATCCACAAAAAGAACGCGACGCACCCATCGCCATTCTGCTCCACCCGCATCCACAATTCGGCGGGACGATGAACCATAAGGTCGTGTATAATATGCACTATGCCTTCTACAATATGGGTTTCACCGTTCTGCGCTTCAATTTCCGCGGCGTGGGCCGGAGCCAGGGTGAATACGATCAGGGCGTCGGTGAACTCTCCGATGCGGCCTCGGCGCTGGATTACCTGCAATCGATGAACAACAACTCCAAGCATTGCTGGGTTGCCGGTTTCTCGTTTGGCGCATGGATCGGGATGCAGCTGCTGATGCGCCGCCCCGAGATCACGGGCTTCATCTCTGTCGCGCCACCGGCGAATATGTATGACTTCAGCTTCCTCGCACCCTGCCCGGCCTCCGGTCTGGTGATCAACGGGACCGCTGACCGTGTAGCACCACCCGCAGATACCGTGAACCTCGTGAACAAGTTGCACGAGCAGAAAGGCATCACCATCACCCACCAAGAGATCGAGGGGGCCGGCCACTTCTTTGAAGAGCCGCATATGGAGACGTTGATCACCTCTACCACAGACTACGTGAAGCGCCGCCTGACGGAGACAACCCGCTAATGGCGGATCCGACAGTCGTCGAACTGGCCAACCAAATGGCCGAAGAATGTCTGGCGGTCCAACGCGAAACCGGACAGGAGCGGCTTTTTATGGAAGTTGCTGCTGTTCTGGGCGCGTCGTCGCAGACGATGGAAGAAGCCTTTGTCACGGCGATCCGCACGCGGCTTGCCGCCGCACAGGGGCGTGACTTTATGGCCAAGGCGCTTGCCGCGCACCGTGCAAAGGAAAACTGACGTATGACCACCAGACTTGAGCAGCAGATCGCCTTTCTGAACGAAGCGGACAAGCTCAAGTCGGTCACACGCGGGACCTTGCTTTGCGATGCGTCGCGGGCCGAAAACTCGGCTGAACATAGCTGGCACCTGACGCTTTATGCGCTGGTGCTGGCGGATCAGGCGGGCCCCGATGTCGACATTACCCGCGTGATCAAGATGCTGATCCTGCATGATCTGGTAGAGATTGACGCAGGCGACAACCCGATTTTCGGCAGCTACGACACTGCCGATATGGAAGCGCAGGAACAGCTTGCCGCAGACCGTATTTTTGGCCTCCTTCCCAACGACTTGCGCGACGATCTTCGCGCGACCTGGGAAGAGTTCGAAGCCAATGAGACCCCCACAGCCCGCTTTGCGAAATCGCTCGACCGCTTCCAGCCTCCGATGCAGAACCTCGCGGCGGGCGGCGGCAGCTGGGTTGAATACAACGTAACCGAAGCGCAATTCGTGGAAAAAGTGGGCCGCAAAATCCAGACCGGCGCGCCAGGGCTTTGGGAGTTTGCCCGCGCCCGTGTCTCTGCATGGTTTGCCGCGCGGAGCTAACTGCCCGCCCCCTCTACCCATCATCCCCCACCACGCGTGTCACACGCCTGTCGCAGCGCGATGATATGGGCTAAGCTGCGCAACTCTTTTCAGTATACCATTGCATACCGACTAGGCATTCATGCCTGAATAGGCTATGCGGGTATCAGTATCATTTCAAAGGACCGCAGATGATGACCAAGATCAAAGTGGAAAACCCGATCGTTGAGCTCGACGGTGATGAGATGACCCGCATCATGTGGGATTTCATTAAGAAAAAGCTGATCCTTCCCTATCTCGATGTGGATCTGAAATATTACGATCTGGGGATGGAGGTCCGCGACGAGACCAACGACCAGATCACCATAGACGCGGCCCATGCGATCAAGGAATATGGCGTTGGCGTCAAATGCGCGACCATCACTCCTGACGAGGCTCGGGTCGAGGAATTCGGCCTGAAAGAGATGTGGCGCTCCCCCAACGGGACGATCCGTAACATTCTGGGCGGCGTGATTTTCCGCCAGCCGATCATTTGCAAGAACGTCCCCCGCCTTGTGCCCGGCTGGACCAAACCGATTGTCGTGGGCCGTCATGCCTATGGCGACCAGTATAAAGCGACCGATTTCAAATTTCCCGGCAAGGGCAAGCTGACCCTGAAATTCGTCGGCGAAGACGGGACAGAGATTGAACGCGAGCTTTTCGACGCCCCGGACGCCGGTGTCGTGATGGGGATGTACAACCTTGATAAATCCATCATCGACTTCGCCCGCGCCTCGCTGAACTACGGTTTGAACCTGGGCTGGCCGGTGTATCTGAGCACCAAGAACACGATCCTCAAGCAGTATGACGGCCGTTTCCTTGAGCTGTTCCAGCACATCTACGAGACCGAGTTCGAAGATAAATTCAAAGCGGCGGGCATTACCTATGAACACCGTCTGATCGACGACATGGTCGCCTGCGCGATGAAGTGGAACGGCGGCTATGTGTGGGCCTGCAAGAACTATGACGGCGACGTGCAGTCAGACACCGTCGCGCAGGGGTTCGGCTCGCTCGGGTTGATGACCTCCGTGCTGATGACCCCCGATGGCCAGACGGTCGAGGCTGAAGCCGCCCACGGCACGGTCACCCGCCACTATCGTCAGCACCAGAAGGGCGAGGAAACCTCGACCAACTCCATCGCGTCGATCTACGCATGGACCGGCGGGCTGAAGCACCGCGGCAAGCTGGATGGCAACGCCGAGCTGACACGCTTTGCCGAAACGCTCGAGAAAACCGTGGTGGATACTGTGGAATCGGGCTTCATGACCAAGGACCTCGCGCTGCTGGTCGGCCCCGACCAAGGCTGGCTGACCACAATGGGCTTCCTTGAAAAGGTGGACGAGAACCTGAACAAGGCGCTTGGCGCGCAGTAAGCCGAATGCTCAAATTAAGGGCCATTCCTACCGGGTGGCCCTTTTTCTGTGCACGATCCCCCGCGTGACGTGATGTTATCGGGGAAAATATTATTCTGCACTGCAGCACCCCTAGACAGGTCAACATAGCTGCCCTATCTGAGCGATATGACATATGCTGATCCCCTCCACCATTCTTCACTAGATGATGTTCAAGGCCTCAGCCTTGGGGTCTTTCTCTGCGGTATCGGAATTTTTGTGCTGACCTCTGCCGGTCTGATCACCGGACAGACGGCGGGCTTGGCGGTGATCATCGCCTATCTGACAGGCTATTCCTTTGGCACGGTCTTCTTCCTGATCAACCTGCCGTTCTACTTCCTTGCGTATAAACGGCTTGGGGCCGAGTTCACGATCAAGTCGCTGATTTCCGTGACCATGCTGTCGGTCGTGACCGAATTCCTGCCCTATGGTTTCGCGATCCAGTCGCTCAGCCCTGCCCTCGCGGCGGTGATCTTTGGCGCGCTGGTGGGTCTGGGACTGCTGGCGATGTTCCGCCACAACGGGTCGCTCGGCGGACTTGGGGTGGTGGCCCTACTGGTGCAGGACACCACGGGGTTCAAAGCCGGATGGGTCCAGCTGATCACCGACGCCGTGATCTTTTCAGTCGCCTTGTTCCTGTTTCCAGCCTCCGTCGTGGGCTATTCGCTGCTTGGGGCACTGGTGCTGAACCTGATCATTACCTTCAACCACCGCCGCGACCGCTATATCGCGACCTGATCCACAGACCTGCACCGCTCTTGACACCGGCCCGTGACCGCCGCAGGACTGGGCCGGAAAGCAGCAACGGGGGCGTCAGGATATGCATTACTTTTGGTTGATGATCGCGATCCTGACAGAGACGTTGGGCACCAGCGCTTTGCAAGCCTCGCAACAGTTTACGCGGCTTTGGCCCTCCGTCGGCGTCGTCGTCTGCTATGCGATTTCTTTTTACCTGATGGGGCTGACGCTCAAGGTGATGCCCGTGGGGATCGTCTATGCAATCTGGTCGGGCCTTGGCATCGTCTGCATCGCGGGCATCGGCTATATCGTGTTCGGACAAAAGCTCGACCTCGCCGCGGTGGTGGGCCTGTCGATGATCATCGGCGGCGTGCTGGTCATCCACCTGTTTTCCCACAGTGCCACCCACTGACGCGCGCTTTCTCGGAACCTGCCGCTGGTTTTAGGCGTTAGCGTGTAACGCAACGACCGAAAGTGCCGCATGTTAGACTCACTAAGCTCCGTATGGGGCACCCTCCCCGACCCTTTGCGCAATCAGCTAGAAGGCTACGCCATCGGGTTCTGGAGCGTCCTGCCGCAGCTTATCCTGTCGATCGTTTTCCTGTGTTTTCTCTGGGCCATCATCCGCATCGTTCAGGCCGTCGTGCCCGGCACCCTGCGCCGCGCCCATATGCGGCGGTCGCTTGTTGACGTGATCATGATGCTGATCGTCGTGGGCATGTGGCTCTTCGGGGTGCTGATCGCGGTGACCATCGCATTTCCCACAATCACCCCCGGCAAGGCGCTGACCGCCTTGGGTGTGGGCGGTGTCGCCATCGGTTTCGCCTTCAAGGATGTATTCGAAAACTTCCTCGCCGGTATCTTGCTGCTGATCCGCGAGCCCTTCGCGGTGGAGGATTACATCGAATGCGAAGGGTTCGAGGGTCAGGTCGAAGAGATCACGATCCGCGATACCCATGTGCGCCAAACCGACGGGCAGCTTGTGGTCGCCCCGAACGCGATGTTCTTCAAGAACCCCGTCACCATCCGTACCGCCCGCGATGTGCGCCGGACCACGGTGATCTGCGGCGTGGCCTACGGCGAGGATGTGGATGCCGCGCGCGACGTGATCGCCAATGCGGTGCGCGGCGTGGATGCGGTACGCGACGACGTGCGCGACGTCGAGATCTTTGCGCAGGAATTCGCGGATAGCGCGATCAACTTCGAGGTCACATGGTGGACCGGCTCGCGCCCCATCGACATCCGCAGCAGCCGTGACAAAGTCGTGGCCGCCGTCAAACGCGCGCTGGATGATGCGGGCATCGAGATCCCCTTCCCCTATCGCACGCTGACCTTTAATGAACCGCTGCCCATCCGCGACCAGCGCGACAGCACAGAAGACACAGGCACCGGCGGCTAATCGCCTTTAGGGCTAGCTTTCTGATGCCGGGCACGGTAAGCGCTGCGCAAATGCTGCGGTGCGAGAGCGTGCGCGGCCCCCTCCCGTATCAAAGGCATACCCCAATGGACATGCGTAACATCGCAATCATCGCTCACGTTGACCACGGCAAAACGACGCTGGTTGACGAGCTTCTGAAACAATCCGGCACCTACCGCGAAAACCAGGCCACAACCGAACGCGCGATGGACAGCAACGATCTGGAGCGCGAGCGCGGCATCACGATCTTTGCCAAGCCGACCTCGGTCGTCTGGAACAACACACGCATCAACATCGTCGACACCCCCGGCCACGCCGACTTTGGCGGCGAGGTGGAACGCATCCTGTCGATGGTCGACGGTGTTGTCCTGCTGGTCGACGCGGCTGAAGGCCCGATGCCACAGACCAAATTCGTGACCTCCAAGGCGCTGAAGCTGGGCCTGCGCCCGATCGTTGTGCTGAACAAGGTCGACAAGGCCGACGCGGAGCCTGACCGCGCACTGGACGAATGTTTCGACCTTTTCGCCAGCCTTGACGCGACCGACGAACAGCTTGAATTCCCGCATATGTACGCCTCTGGCCGCTCTGGCTGGGCCGATGCAGAGCTGGACGGCCCGCGCAAAGACCTTAGCGCGCTGTTCGAGCTTGTGCTCAAACATGTCCCCGCGCCCAAGCAGATCGAAAACGCCGACAAGCCCTTCACCATGCTGGCAACCACATTGGGCGGCGACCCCTTCTTGGGCCGTCTGCTGACGGGTCGCGTGGAAACAGGCACGCTGAAAGCCGGCCAAAGCATCAAGGCGATGTCGCGCGACGGCAAACTGATTGAAAACTTCCGCTGCACCAAGATCCTCGCCTTCCGCGGGCTGGAGCAGACAGCCATCGACGTGGCCGAAGCCGGTGACATCGTTTCCATCGCCGGTATGTCCAAGGCAACCGTGGCCGACACGCTGGCCGATACATCGGTGAACGAAGCCATCCCTGCCCAGCCGATCGATCCGCCCACCATCACCGTGACTTTCGGCATCAACGACAGCCCGCTGGCCGGTCGTGACGGCAAGAAAGTCCAGTCCCGCGTGATCCGCGAGCGCCTGATGAAGGAAGCCGAATCCAACGTCGCGATCAAAATCTCCGATACCCCCGGCGGCGACGCCTTCGAGGTTGCCGGTCGTGGCGAATTGCAAATGGGCGTTCTGATCGAGAACATGCGCCGCGAAGGGTTCGAGCTTTCGATCTCGCGCCCGCAGGTTCTGTTCCAGGAGATCGACGGTGTGCGTCACGAGCCCATCGAAGAAGCCACCATCGACGTGGATGACGAATACTCCGGCGCGGTCATCGAAAAGATCACTGGCACCCGTAAGGGCGAGTTGGTTGAAATGAAACCTGCCGGCGCCGGCAAAACCCGCATCATCGCCCATGTCCCGTCGCGCGGGCTGATCGGCTACCACGGTGAATTCCTGACCGACACACGCGGCACAGGCGTCATTAACCGCGTGTTCCATTCCTGGGCACCGCACAAAGGAACGATTCCCGGCCGTCGCGCGGGCGTCCTGATCTCGATGGAGAACGGCACCTCGGTGGCCTTCGCCCTGTGGAACCTTGAAGAACGCGGCAAGATGATGATCGGCGCACAGGCTGACGTCTATACCGGCATGATCATCGGCGAACACAGCCGTGAGAACGATCTTGAGGTGAACCCGCTGAAGGGCAAAAAGCTGACCAACGTCCGCGCCTCGGGCACCGACGAAGCCGTCCGTCTGACCACGCCCATGACCCTGAGCCTGGAAGAAGCCATCGCCTATATCGATGACGACGAGCTGGTTGAAGTGACGCCAAACGCAGTCCGTCTGCGCAAGCGCTATCTGGACCCGCACGAGCGGAAACGGATGGCAAAGTCGGCGTAAACAAAGCGACGCTGGACCGGGGCTTTGCCCCGGACCCCAGGATTTTATACCATTTGGAAAGCGGGGCTGGTTTTGCCCTGCTTTTTTTATGTCTGGCGATGTGTGGGGGGGAGGTTTAGTGGGGTCAGCGGCCTTGCTTGGCCGCTGACAAGAGCTTGGGTGCGGGCTTGGCCAGCTGTGGGCTTAGCCGTCGATCTCTACGACCATCAGCTCGCGTTCCGACGCGTCTTTGGCGTGGCTCAGCGCCTCTTGGTAGGCGTCGGAGTTGTAGCAATCGACCGCATCCTCGACAGAGGCGAAACGGGCCACAACATTGCGCGGGCGTTCCTTGCCTTCAAGCTGCACGAAGCGGCCACCACGGGCCAGAAAGCTGCCCCCATGCGCCGCGATGGCGGGGCCAGCAAGCTTGGCGTATTTACCGTAGGCGTCCTCGTCAGTAACCGTGACATGTGCAATCCACAAAGCGGGCATAGTTTATCCTTTCAGAACATTTTCGGCTGCGGCAATCGCGGCCTCGGCGTTTGCGACATCTTTGGCGCCACCCTGGGCCATTTCAGGACGGCCACCGCCACCCTTGCCGCCCAGTTCGGCAACGACTGTCTTGACGATATCAACCGCCGAGATCGTGGCGGCCAGATCGGAGGTCACACCCGCCGCAACCGCTGCCTTGCCGTCTGCATCAGCGATCAGCAGCACCGCACCGGACCCGAGCTTGGCCTTATGTTCGTCGATCAGCGCGGGAAGATCTTTGCCGGTCACACCGTTGACCACCTGCGCGATGAACTTGATCCCGTTCACCTCGCGCGGGGCCGCGGCACCGGCATCGCCACCGCCCGACATGGCCAGCTCGCGGCGCAGCTGAGCGACCTCGTTGGCCAAGGCGCGGCGTTCGTCCAGCAAGGCACGGACGCGATCGGGCACATCCGCGGTCGAGGTCTTGAGCTCTGCTGCGACGCGGGTCAGCGCGGTTTCCTGCGTGCGCAGCCACTTGAGGGCTTCGGTGCCGGTCAGCGCTTCGATCCGGCGGATGCCCGAGCTGCTGGAGCTGTCGCCCAATAGCACAAAGGCCCCGATGTCACCGGTCTGGCGCACGTGGGTACCACCGCAGAGTTCCAGCGAATAGGTCTGCTTGTCCGCGCCCTTGCCCGAACCGGCCTCGCGGCCCATAGAAACAACCCGCACCTCGTCGCCATACTTCTCGCCAAAGAGCGCCTGCGCCCCCATCTCGCGCGCGTCATCCGGGGTCATGATCCGGGTTTCCACGGCGGTGTTCTGGCGGATGTAGCTGTTCACTTCCTCCTCGACCGCGGCCAGTTGGTCGGCCGTCATCGGGTGGTTATGGCTATAATCAAACCGCAAACGATCCGCCGCATTCAAAGAGCCACGCTGCATCACGTGATCCCCCAAGGTCTTGCGCAGCGCCTCGTTCAGCAGGTGTGTGGCGGAGTGGTTCGCACGGATCGAGGTCCGCCGCGCGTGGTCCACATCCAAGACCGCGGCCTGAGAGGTCTTGACTGTGCCCTCTGTCACCTCGCCGATATGGATGAAGACGCCCGCGGTCTTGCGCGTGTCGGTCACCGTGACCACGCCGCTGTCGGTTCTGATCGTGCCGGTGTCCCCGACCTGACCGCCGCTTTCGGCATAAAACGGTGTCTGGTTCAGCGCGATCTGAACGGCGTCGCCCTGTTTCACCTCGGCAACCTGCGCACCGTCCTGGATCAGCGCAAGGATCTGCCCCTCGGCGGTTTCGGTATCATAGCCCAGAAAATCGGTGGTGCCGGATTTTTCGGCCACATCGAACCAAATGGTCGCATCCGCCGCTTCGCCCGAACCGGACCATGCGGCACGCGCCTTGGCCTTTTGCGCATCCATCGCGGCGTTGAAGCCTTCAAGGTCAACCTTGCGGTCCTGTTCGCGCAGGGCATCCTGCGTCAGATCGACCGGGAAGCCGTAGGTGTCATAGAGTTTGAACGCGGCCTCGCCCGGCAGATCGGCACCGGCGGGCAGGCCCTTGAGTTCGTCATCCAGCAGCTTCAGGCCGCGGTCCAACGTTTGTTTGAAGCGCGTTTCTTCCAGCAGCAGTGTCTCTGTAATCAGTGACTGCGCCTGCCCCAGTTCGGGGTAGGCCCCGCCCATCTGACGCACCAGTTCGGGCACAAGGCGGTGCATCAACGGGTCTTTCAGCCCCAGCAAATGCGCGTGACGCATCGCCCGGCGCATAATCCGCCGCAACACATAGCCCCGCCCGTCGTTCGACGGCATCACCCCGTCCGCGATCAGGAAGGAGGTCGACCGCAGGTGGTCGGCGATCACGCGGTGGTGCGTCTTGCCCGGGCCATCCGGATCGGTGCTGGAGGCATGGGCGCTCGCCTCGATCAGGTTGCGCATCAGGTCGGTGGCATAGTTGTCGTTCGTGCCCTGCAGCAGCGCCGCGACCCGCTCGATCCCCATGCCAGTGTCGATCGATTGGTTCGGCAGTGCGGTGCGGCTGCCATCCTCGAACTGTTCATACTGCATGAAAACGAGGTTCCAGATTTCAACAAACCGGTCGCCGTCTTCCTCTGGCGATCCGGGAGGGCCGCCCCAGATGTGATCCCCGTGGTCGTAAAAAATCTCGGAGCATGGGCCGCAAGGGCCGGTCGGCCCCATCATCCAGAAGTTGTCATCTGTCGCGATGCGAATGATCCGGTCGTCCGGCAGCCCGGCGACTTTCTTCCAGATCTCCGCAGCCTCGTCGTCGGTATGGTAAACGGTCACGTAAAGACGGTTGGGATCAATGCCCAGTTCTTTGGTAATCAGCTCCCATGAAAACGCGATGGCCTCGGCCTTGAAATAGTCGCCAAAGCTGAAGTTCCCAAGCATTTCAAAGAAGGTATGGTGCCGCGCCGTATAGCCCACATTGTCAAGGTCATTATGTTTGCCCCCGGCGCGCACGCATTTCTGCGCTGTTGTCGCACGCGAATAATCGCGGGTTTCGACGCCGGTAAACAGGTTCTTGAACTGCACCATGCCGGAGTTCGCGAACATCAGCGTGGGGTCGTTTCGCGGCACCAGCGGGCTGGACGGCTGGATCGAGTGACCCTGCTTTTCAAAATAACCAAGGAAGGTTGATCGGATATCGTTGAGCGTCTTCATATGCGGGGCCTTTCGAGGGGCAAAAACAATTACCTTCGAATACCCTCGCGACAGAGCACTGTCCACAGGCAGCCCCCATGAAAAAAGGCGCGCCCTGGGGGCACGCCTTTTCTAACCACTTGCGGTGCAAGCCTTTACGCTTCGAGGATATCCGCGTCGTCGCTGTCGGAGCCGTCGAAGTCCAGCCCATGGGCCGCGCGGATCTTGTCTTCGATCTCATTTGCCATGGCGGTGTTCTCTTTCAGGAAGGTCTTGGCGTTTTCACGCCCCTGCCCGATCCGTTCATCGCCATAGCTGAACCACGATCCCGATTTATCAACCACGCCAGCCTTGACCCCTAGATCCAGCAGCTCGCCCATCTTGGAGATCCCTTCCCCATACATGATGTCGAATTCGACCTGCTTGAACGGTGCGGCCACCTTGTTCTTGACGATCTTGACCCGTGTGGCATTGCCGACCACCTCGTCACGATCCTTGAGCGCGCCAATGCGGCGGATGTCCAGACGCACGGAAGAATAGAATTTCAACGCGTTCCCGCCGGTCGTCGTTTCGGGCGACCCGAACATAACGCCGATTTTCATCCGGATCTGGTTGATGAAAATCACCATGCAGTTCGACCGCGAGATCGAGCCTGTCAGCTTACGCATTGCCTGGCTCATCAGACGGGCCTGCACCCCGACAGAGCTGTCGCCCATATCGCCTTCCAGCTCGGACTTTGGCGTCAGCGCCGCAACGGAGTCGACCACCACCATATTCACCGCACCAGAGCGGACCAACGTATCCGTAATTTCAAGCGCTTGTTCGCCGGTGTCAGGCTGGGAAATCAGCAGCTCGTCGATATCAACGCCCAGTTTGCGCGCGTATTGCGGATCAAGCGCGTGTTCCGCGTCAACAAAGGCACAAACGCCGCCGTTTTTCTGCTGCTCCGCAACACAATGCAGGGTCAATGTGGTCTTACCCGAGGATTCCGGGCCGTAAATCTCGATGATCCGCCCCATGGGCAGACCGCCGATACCAAGCGCGATATCCAGCCCCAACGAACCGGTCGAGCTTGCCTTGATGTCCTGAATGGCCCCTTCGGCCCCCAGCTTCATGATCGACCCTTTGCCGAACTGGCGTTCAATCTGTGCCAGCGCGCTGTCCAGGGCCTTTTGCTTCTCAGCTTGTTTCTTGTTGTCCATAGTCAAAAGATCTGCCGTTGCCATGATAGGTTATCCTCTTACTGTCACAGTGGTCTGCAAGCCGCAATCATCATGCCCCGACCATCTTGATGTTCTTTCTATGTTCCATATGAGATCAAAATGAGAACATTACAATGTATTTGTTTGCCCTTTCATCTATTTATTGAACTGATTAACATTCGGTTGATACGCGAAAATTACTATTCGACTGACGAAAGGTTTTCTTTCAAGTGCTTGTTTTCTTTAAGGAACGCCTTGCGTTTTTGTCGGTTCCAAAAACCGGAACCACCGCCTATGAAACCGCTTTGGCCCCCCGGGCGGATATGGTCATTTCCGAACCGCCCATGCTGAAACATGCGCCGGTCTATCGCTACAACCGGTTTATTCGCCCGATGTTTCTGAAAGTCTGTGACACGGAGCTTGAATTGATGGCCGTCATGCGCGAGCCGATCAGTTGGCTGGGCAGTTGGTATCGTTATCGCCAGCGGCCCTTTATGCAGGGCAAGCCCAATGCCACCTTTGATGTGAGTTTTGACGAATTCATCCTTGCCTATATGAAGGGGAAAAAGCCTGGGTTTGCCGACGTGGGCAGCCAGCTAAACTTTATGGCAGCGCAACCGAACGGAACGGGCATAACCCATTATTTTCGATACGAGAATCAGGATCGGTTAAAAGGTTTTCTTGAACAAAGGCTCGACGTGACGCTTGATCTGAAACAAGAAAACGTGTCCCCTCAAATAGACCTGCATCTTTCCCCGGAGATAGAGCAACGTTTCAAACGCAAATTCGCAGATGAATTCGCGCTTTACGACTCGATCGAGTAGCAACCAGCCAGCCTATTGGATCTGACTGTTCACAGTATTCGTCAGCTCCGTCAGCGAAAACGGTTTAGGCAGGAAAACAGAATTGGGAATCGTCATCTGGGCATCGCCGAAACTGTCCTCGGCATAGCCAGAGACAAAGACCACAGGCACCCCCGGTCGTGCTTTCAGCGCTTCGCGTACCCAAGTGGGGCCATCCATTCCCGGCATGATCACATCGGTCACAAAGACATCAATATTAAGCGCTTGGTCCTCAAGGGTTTTTAGTGCCATCTCGGCCGAGTCGGCTTCTAGAACAGTATAGCCGCGCATGCGCAGCGCGCGGCTGGCAAATGCACGCACCGGTGCTTCGTCTTCGACCAGCAAGACGGTCCCGTCCTCTCTTTTCGATCCGGTCGGGGAAGCGGTTAGCTTCATCGGCGCTGATGCCTCCGCGCCCTTACTATGGCACGGGAAATACAGGGTGAATGTGGTGCCTTCCCCGATCGTGCTGTCGACGAAAATATAGCCCCCCGACTGTTTGACAATACCGTAGGCGGTGGACAGCCCCAGCCCCGTCCCCTCGCCGGTCCGCTTGGTGGTGTAGAAGGGTTCAAACACTTTTTGCAAACGGTCCTGCGGAATACCTTCGCCCTCGTCAGTGACCTGAACAGTTACGTATTTCCCGACGGGCACGGTTACCCGATCACGTGTAAGCGGTTCAGCCAGCAGGGTATTTTCTGTCGTGACCGTGATTTCCCCGCCCATGGGCATCGCATCGCGCGCGTTCACGATCAGGTTCATCAGCACCTGTTCCAACTGCCGTTTATCTGCACGAATGGGTTGCAAGATCGGGTCATGGCTGAGCGTCAGTGTCACCGTTTCACCAACCAGACGATTAAGCAAATGGGTAAGGTCGGCAAGCGTGTCGCGCATATTGACCGTCTCGGGACGGAGCGTCTGCTTGCGTGAAAAGGCGAGCAACTGCCCCACCAAAGCCGCAGCGCGGTTGGCATTCTGGTCGATCTGTACCAGATCGCTGTAATCACGATCGCCCGGGTCATGGCGCAGAAGGAGCAGGTCACAGTGGCCGGAAATAGCGGTGAGCAGATTGTTAAAATCATGGGCAACGCCCCCAGCAAGCTGCCCGATAGCCTGCATTTTTTGACTTTGGGTAAACTGCGCCTCCAGCGATTTAAGCTCGGTCGCGTCATGTAGCACGGCGATAAGCGTGGGCGTGCCGCCTTCGGAAATTAGGCTTAACCTTATCTGAACAAACACTTCCCGATCGCTGCGTTTAAGCCTGAGGAACTCGGGCTTTTGCAGCAACCTCCCTTCCAGCGTATCTTGCAACCAGTCCGAGATTGATCGCCCCAGCCCCTCCATCACGTCGGCAAGCGACACGCCTTCCGTCAATTCCGCGCCCACCAACTGCTCTGCCGGGGCGTTGAAGGACAAAACCTCGCCGCTCGGGGCGACTTTGATGAGCGGAATCGGCAGGTTTTGAAGCGCGGACCATCCTGCGTCCTGAAACCGGTCGTTTGCATGGGGCAGAAAATACAGTGCGCGGCGGTTGGCCGAGGCTCCGATCTCGGCGACGGTCATGCATATGGGGCCTTTGGCAGTCTGCACGGTGACCATTTCCCCCGAAGCGATGGGGATATCGCCGATGATCTGATTCAACGCCGTCACGCGCCTGCCGACTAGACTGCGGGCCGCGGCGTTCATGAATAAAATGACGTTCGAGTTGCTGGCCATGACCATTGGCAACCCGTGATCGCTGGTGCCAGCCCCGTTTTCGGACGCGTCCCACAAGGTTTCGAGCCGCCAAAATAGATCTTCCCCCACGCGGTGCGCGGACAGGCGCATGGTGCCGTCACGGGTGTTGATGTCTTCTTTCGCAGCGCCCCCTTCCGTCGCCTTGGCCGCGAGCCGAGACGACAGCGCCTCAGGGTCCGCGAAAAGCGGCGCGAGCAGGTCGGCGATGGTGGGCTGTGCCGGACGCAGAAAGGTGGTTAACGCAACGTTGTTCTGCGCAACGATATCGCCTTCCTTGGTGGTAAGTACACAGGGGTTCGGATCATCAGCCATCGTGGTTTTTGCCGCCGTACGCTGCGCGCGTTGCACCCGCTGGCGGCGCAGCGCGACCACAAAGTTAACCAAGACAGCAAGGCCGACAGTGGCGCTGGCAGCCTGTAGAACGATGGCCAGAGAGCGCGCTGGAGCGATTGAACCAAGGATGGCGGCGAAGATAACAAAGGCTGATAGAACCAGCCAACGCTTACCAAAGACGATCTGACGAGCCGCACTTTCTTGAGCCAACACTTTCCCCCTAAATCATGAAACCGAGTTCATTTAGACTTAGGACGGTTAATGTGCTGTTAATTTCGTATCAGGTCAAAGGAAATAACATCTTCAAGTTGTTTCAAAGATCCTTCAACGACGCTTGAAATGTGCCGTGAAAAAACCGTCACCCTGCGCATCTACATGGAAACGCTTGGTAAATACCTGCGTCCAGTCCGGGTTCCGCGACAAAAACGCCGCAGCCCGATCTTCGTTTTCAGAGTGCAGCACCGAGCATGTCGCATAGGCCAGCGTCCCGTTTTTGGCGGTCAGCGTGGCAGCGTGATCCAGGATTTTATCCTGAATTTGTGTCAATTCTTCCAGACGACCGGCTGTAAACGTCCACTTGCCTTCGGGCGACCGGCGCCACGACCCGCTCCCTGAACAGGGAGCGTCACATAGAACGACGTCAAAGGGGCCGGCCCCGTCCAGTTCATCGGTTGTCACCTGTCTGACGGTTGCACCAGCGCGGTCTGCGCGCGTGGGCAGATCCACCATTCGACGCGGGTCGATGTCGTGGGCAAAGACAGTCGCATCGCGCCGCGCGGCCATTGCCAGCGCCTTGCCGCCGCCACCTGCGCAATAATCAAGCATCCGCTCAGCTTCGGGAAGCGCTGCCACAACCGCTTGGCTGGCCGCATCCTGAAGTTCAACATCACCGTGTAAGTAACTGTCAGAGTTGCGAAGTTTTCGCTCCCCCTCAGTCACCGTCAGGGCGGTCGCGCAAAGGTCATTCCTGCGTGTTTCGA
Organism: Sulfitobacter sp. SBS6; assembly: GCF_048285585.1. Lineage (NCBI taxonomy): Bacteria > Pseudomonadati > Pseudomonadota > Alphaproteobacteria > Rhodobacterales > Roseobacteraceae > Sulfitobacter > Sulfitobacter sp. SBS6. Next base: position 408,297 of record NZ_JBLWBA010000005.1, read on the forward strand.
TACCGGCTTCGGCCAGTGCCTCTGCCACATCCGTGACCGTTGCCTGCGCCGTATTCACCCGGACCGAGATCGGTGCCCGCGATTGCAGGGCCTCCGCGACAGCTTCTGCGTCTGCCCCGAGCGACGCCTGAAACAGCGGAATGACCCAGTCCGGCAGGTTCCACAGGGTCGCCATATCACTTGGCACGTCGGGGGTCGTGGCCTCTGCGTCCGACAACGGCAGCGGCGCGTGACCTTCCCCGTTGAACAGCGGCGCAAGGTCGATGCCCTGCGCCCGCAAAACGCCAATCATCAGCGCCCGCCCCGTGTCATCCCCCCCAAGGTGCGCGGCTAGCCGCCGCTGCCGCAAGACATCGAACACATGATCGCGCACCGCAGCACGGTCCTTGGACCCTGCATAGCGGCTGCCACGGGCCCAACGGGTCAAGGCTTGCTCCGCCGGGACACCGTCCGCCATTGTGTTCAAGATCTCGATGGCGGCAGAGATGCGCGCGCCGGGGGTCATGCTTGGGTCACGTAGATTACGCCTTTGATTTAAGGGAGTTACCCGATGCGGTAGTTCGGGCTTTCGCGGGTGATCTGCACGTCATGCACGTGGCTTTCAGACAGACCCGCGTTGGTGATCTTGACGAAAGTGCAGTTCTTGCGCATCTCTTCGACCGTAGCGCAGCCAGTATAGCCCATGGCCGCACGCAGACCGCCGACCAACTGGTGCACAACGGCATTGGCAGAGCCTTTGTACGGCACCTGACCTTCGATCCCCTCTGGCACCAGCTTGTCCGATGCGGCGTCTTTCTGGAAATACCGGTCGGCAGAGCCCCGCGCCATGGCGCCAAGGCTGCCCATGCCACGGTAGCTTTTGAAGCTGCGGCCCTGGTACAGGATCACCTCGCCGGGGGATTCATCGGTGCCCGCAATCATGCTGCCGACCATCGCGCAGGACGCGCCTGCCGCAATCGCCTTGGCGAAATCGCCCGAGAACTTGATCCCGCCGTCTGCGATGATAGGCACATCGCCCGCAGCTTTGGCGCAATCCATGATCGCCGTCAGCTGCGGCACGCCGACGCCAGCCACCATGCGGGTGGTGCAGATCGACCCGGGCCCGATGCCAACCTTAACGGCATCCGCCCCCGCATCGATCAACGCACGGGTCGCGTCCCCTGTAGCGACGTTGCCCGCAACGATCTGGACCGTGCTTGATAGCTCCCGCGCACGGCGGACGGCTTCTGCGACGCCGGCAGAGTGGCCATGCGCGGTGTCGATCACGATCATGTCGACACCAGCTTCAACCAGGGCCTGCGAACGCTCATAGCCCGCGTCGCCGACAGTCGTCGCCGCGGCAACGCGCAGACGGCCAAGGTTGTCTTTGCAAGCGGTGGGGTTCAGCACGGCCTGTTCGGTGTCTTTCAACGTCAGCAGACCCGTCAGCTTGCCCTTGGCGTCGGTGACCAACAGCTTCTCGATCCGGCGCGCCTTCATCAGGCTGATCGCCTCGTCGCGGTCGGCGGGCTCTTGCAGCAGCGCCAGATTGTCGGAGGACATCATCAGGCGCACCGGCGTGGCATCATCAGAGGCAAAGCGCATATCGCGGTTCGTCACAATGCCCACAACGCGGCCTGCTTCATCAACAACGGGGAAGCCCGTGACACGGTAGCGTTCCTGTAGCGCCTTGGCATCAGCCAGCGTCTGGTCGGGGCGCAGGGTGATCGGGTTGTAGACGATGCCGGATTCAAACCGTTTTACGCGGCGCACTTCCTTGGACTGTTCGTCGATCGTGAGGTTACGGTGGATGACCCCCATGCCCCCCGCCTGCGCCATGGCAATCGCCATGCGGCTTTCGGTGACCGTATCCATCGCAGAGCTGAGCAGCGGAATGTTCAGCGCGATCGATTTGGTAACGCGGGTCCGCGTGTCAGCCGTAGACGGCAACACGTTGGATGCCGCAGGCACCAGTAGTACATCATCAAAGGTCAGAGCCTCACGAATCTCCATTTTGCACCTCGGCTTGCATGGGTTCATTTGGCGGTTTCATATTTCATGGATGGTCTTGATTGGAAAGACCCATTTGCACGCTAACTGCATTGCTTGACGCGCATACGTGATCCGCGCAGCCGCTGTTATGGGGGTACAGGGGCACAGACAGGCGCAGATGGCAGGAATTATGCCGCATCGCGGCTTTCACCTGCCGCCTGCTACGCTATGGTGCGCCAAAGTGTTGAGGATAAAGACAGATGAGCAACGATCCCCTTGTGGTATTCACGCCTTCGGGCAAACGCGGTCACTTTGCCAAGGGCACGCCGGTGCTCACGGCGGCGCGGCAGTTGGGCGTTGATCTGGATTCCGTCTGCGGCGGGCGTGGCATCTGTTCGAAATGTCAGGTCTCGCCCGGATATGGGCAGTTCTCTAAGCATGGGGTCACCGTGGCGCCGGATGCGCTGTCCGAATGGAACAGCGTCGAACAACGCTACAAGGACAAGCGCGGTCTGATTGATGGCCGCCGTCTGGGCTGTCAGGCGCAGATCATGGGCGACGTGGTGATCGATGTGCCCGCCGAAAGCCAGGTACACAAACAGGTGGTCCGCAAACGTGCCGAGGCACGCGATATCGTGCTCAACCCGTCGACCAAGCTCTTTTACGTCGAGGTGCAGGAACCCGACATGCACGACCCCTCGGGCGATCTGGAGAGGCTCTGCGACGCCCTGCGCGATCAGTGGCAGCTTGAAAATGTCACCGCCGATCTGCAAATCCTGCAAACGCTGCAACCTGCCCTGCGCAAGGGCGCATGGAAAGTCACCGTCGCCGTGCATTTGGGCGATGATGAGAACCCGGCCCGCATCATGCATCTTTGGCCCGGCTTCTACGAAGGGTCGCTTTACGGGCTGGCGGTCGATCTGGGCTCTACCACCATCGCGGCGCATCTGTGCGACCTGCAAACCGGAGAGGTTGTGGCCTCTTCCGGCGTGATGAACCCGCAGATCCGCTTTGGCGAAGACCTGATGAGCCGCGTCAGCTATTCGATGATGAACGAAGGCGGCGCGGCAGAGATGACCCGCGCGGTCCGTGCCGGCATGAACACATTGTTCGATGAAATCAGCACCGAGGGCGGCATCGACAAGGGCATGATCGTGGATGCGGTGTTTGTCTGCAATCCGGTCATGCACCACCTGTTTCTGGGCATCGACCCGTTCGAGCTTGGGCAAGCGCCCTTTGCGCTGGCCACCTCAAACGCCCTGCGTCTGCGCGCCATGGACCTGGACCTGAACATCCACCCCTCTGCCCGCGTCTATCTGCTGCCCTGCATTGCGGGCCATGTGGGCGCGGATGCCGCCGCCGTTGCCCTGTCGGAGGCCCCCGATAAATCTGACGATCTGGTGCTCGTGGTTGATGTGGGCACCAACGCCGAAATCCTACTGGGCAACCGCGATAAAGTGCTCGCCTGTTCGTCCCCCACCGGTCCCGCCTTCGAGGGGGCGCAGATCAGCAGCGGCCAACGCGCCGCTCCCGGCGCGATCGAACGGGTAGAGATTGACCCCGTTACCAAGATCGCCCGGTTCAAGGTGATCGGCAGCGACCTGTGGTCCGACGATCCCGCTTTCCTATCTCAGATCGGTGCCAGCGGCGTGACCGGGATCTGCGGCTCGGGCATCATTGAAATGGTCGCTGAAATGCGCATCCACGGGATCGTCGACGCCCCCGGCCTGATCGGCACGGCTGAACAAACCGGATCGGCCAATGTCTTTGCCGACGGGCGCACCAATTCCTATCTGGTCTATGATGGCACCGCCGATGGTGGCCCGCGCATCACCGTGACCAACCGCGACATCCGAGAAATCCAGATGGCCAAGGCAGCACTTTATTCCGGCGCGCGGTTGCTGATGGATAAATTCGGGGTCGATCACGTGGACCGCGTTGTGCTGGCCGGTGCCTTTGGCGCCCATATCAGCCCCAAGCACGCGATGATCCTCGGCATGATCCCCGACGCCCCGCTCGACAAGGTGACATCCGCCGGGAACGCCGCAGGCACCGGCGCGCGCATTGCCCTGCTCAACACCTCCAGCCGCGCCGAGATCGAAGAGACGGTCCGCAACATCCACAAGATCGAGACCGCCATCGAACCCCGCTTCCAAGAGCATTTCGTCAACGCCTCTGCCATCCCCAACGCGGTAGAGCCCTTCCCGATCCTCAACAGCATCGTCACCCTCCCGACCGAGACCTTCAACACCGGCGGCGACAGCTCCGGCGGCACCCGCCGCCGCCGCCGCCGCTAAGGTCTGCCCGCAACCATCGGCAAAGGGCGCGTCAGGCAAAAACCCCGCTTGACGCACCCGCCACATCGGATTAAGTCACCTCACGGCGCGCGGGTATGGTGAAAAGGTATCACGGCAGCTTCCCAAGCTTTAGTTACGAGTTCGATTCTCGTTACCCGCTCCAATATTCCCTCAAATTCACATCAATCCTTTTCGGGGATCGCGGCATGTCTCGCCGCTAAGGGCCGTTTGTCGATCATCGCCCTTGGCCCCACCGGTAGCATTCCGCCGTGCTTTGCGGCAGTATCTCTTTCGTAGCTTTGCCATATCGCCCGAAAGGATACGCCAGATGTTGAAATACATGTTCTTTTCGCTGCTGTTGATCCCGGCAACGGCCACCGCTGAAAAACTACCCCCTGCATCAGAACTTTTGTCAGACTGCACCGCGCCGCAGACAGATCCGAACGCCGTGCATCAATGTCTGTTTGCAATGGGCGATCAGGTGGAGCGTGACATGGTGCGCGCCTATCTCGATGCCCAAGCGGCGCTGGCTGCGTTTGATCAGGCGTTTTCGCGAAATGCCGATGCCTCGGCGAGCGCCTTGCTGCAAAACTCTCAGATCGCATTTGAAGACTACCGCAAATATCACTGCGCGTTTCCCGAACGCTTGTCTTTGGGGGGAACGGCCGCGATCAATGTGACGCTGCGCTGCCGGATTGACCTGACGCGATCGCGCATTGAGCAGTTGCAAGACTACGCCACCGCACGCTGACGCCACCGGTGCCTTGGCGCACTACCGTGCGATGACGATATCGGCGCGCAGACCGCCCAGAGTGTCCGAACTGCCCAACCTCAGCACGCCGCCATGCGCGCGGGCGATGTCGGTCGCGATAGCAAGGCCAAGACCCACGCCGCCGCTGCCACTGTTCTGATTGCGCGCGGGGTCAAGCCGCGAGAACGGGCGCACGGCCTCGATGCGGCGATCCTCGGGGATGCCGGGGCCGTCGTCCTCTACCCTGATCCGCAGGGTTTTATCCGTCAGCAGCACAGATACCTCGGCCCGCGCCCCATAGCGCACCCCGTTCGAGATCAGGTTATCCACCGCGCGCAAAATCGCCATGCGGCGCAGCCGGACGGTGCCGGTGCCGTCGCCTTCGGGTGGGAGCAAGGTCACGTTGCGACCAGCGCGTTGCGCATCCTCGACCGCGGTCTGCATCAGCGCGTGCGGGTCCAGGGGTTCGGCGTCTCCCTCTGCGGTTCCTTTGGCGAAATCAAGGAAGGCATCCAGCATGCCTTGCATATCATCGACGTCCTGCAACAGCGGCTCCGCGTCGTCTTCGTCGATCATCGACAGGCCAAGCCGCATCCGCGTCAGGGGTGTGCGCAGGTCATGGCTGACCCCCGACAACATCAAGGTGCGCTGTTCAATCTGCCGTTCGATCCGTGCGCGCATATCGACAAAGGCCGCCCCCGCCGCACGCACCTCGACAGCGCCTGTGGGGGTATATGGCACGTGACGCCCGCGCCCAAAGGCTTCGGCCGCGCGGGCCAGCCGCTTGATCGGGCGCAGCTGGTTGCGCAGGTAAACGAAGGATATCAACGTCATGACAAAGCCGAAGCTGAAGGTATACACGAACAGCTGATGCGGATTCTGCGCCGAGATCCTACGCCTCTCGAACTGGAGATCAAGCGGGCCAAAGCGCGACTGCACATATAGATGCACCCCCGTGGGCCGCGTCAGATCAAGGCTCAGGAAGGATGGCAGATACTCATCGAACCGCGCCACCATCACCCGACCGGAATAATCATACCACGACATCCGGTTACGCGTCGGCACCTCACTGGCTGACACAGGCGTCACCCCCATGTCCAGCGCGGCCAGCCGATCTTGCACCGTGGCGGGCACGGCAGCGGCGGAGGGGGCATCATCGACCACCTGCATGACCAGTTCGACCTCGCGCAGGACTGTATCGGTCATCTGGTTCGTGACCCCCTCATAGTTCCGCTGTGCAAAGATCACGGTCATCACGAGCTGCAAGATCACCACCGGCAAAAGCAGGATCAGGGCAGCGCGCCCATAGATGCCGCGGGGCATATATCGTTTGAGCCAGACGAAGAACATGGGATAGACCTTAGCCAGCCCCCTGCCCCAGCGAAAGGCCAAACCATGCTGCCCCCTGACGACTTCGACCCCGCCATCGGTATTGCCGAGATCTTGGAACCGGGCCTGCGCCGCATCGTGGCCGACAACCCCTCGCCCATGACCTACCGTGGCACGAATACCTATCTGCTGGGCACGCGCGGCATCGCCGTGATCGACCCCGGCCCCGCGTCGCCGCGGCACCTGCAAGCGATACGCGATGCCATCGGACCCGAGCAGCACATCAGCCACATCATCGTAACCCATACGCATCTGGACCATTCGCCCCTCGCACGCGACCTTGCCCGTGCCTGCGGCGCGCCGATCCTGGCCTTTGGCGACGCATTTTCTGGCCGCTCTGCGGTGATGCAACAACTGGCCGCCGTGTCCGATATTGGCGGCGGCGAAGGCATTGATGCAGAGTTCATCCCCGATCGCCCCCTAACTCACGGAGAGACCATCGCCGGCGACGACTGGACGCTGAGCGTGATTCACACCCCCGGGCATATTGGTAACCACATCAGCCTTGGCTGGAATGACGCCTGTTTCACCGCGGATCACGTCATGGGCTGGGCCAGCTCTCTGGTGTCGCCGCCGGATGGGGATCTGACCGATTTCATGGCATCTTGTGCGGAACTGCAAAAAAACGACTGGCGGGTGTTCTATCCGGGTCATGGCGCGGCGGTGACCGACCCTGCGGCAAGGCTCGACTGGCTGGTGTCGCACCGCCTCTCGCGCGAGGCTGATATCCTACGTGCCCTTGACCAGGCCCCCGCCACCGCCGCCCAACTTGCCGCCGCGATCTACACCGAAACCCCGCCTGCGCTACTGGGTGCCGCGACCCGCAACGTCCTTGCGCATCTGATTGACCTTACAGGTAAAAACCGCGTCGCCCCCGTTGAATCCCTCTCTGCGACAGCCACCTTTCGCCGGGTCTGAAAATCTTTTGAAAAAATCTGGAAAAAAGTGGCAAAACCCTCTGGACGCCGGAAATTACCATAGCTATACGGTGCAGACCGTTCCGACGTAGCTCAGCGGTAGAGCAGTTGACTGTTAATCAATTGGTCGTAGGTTCGATCCCTACCGTCGGAGCCAAAAAATATAACAAACCCAGTATGATAGGTAGAATTGTCATACTGGGTTTTTTGGTTTATATTTCCTAGCAGGCATATAGTAGTCAATCTTAGTAATTATCGTTGACCGGTTGTACAGGATTTAGTTGTTCGCGCCTTTTGAAAGAATTCGACTTCAGATTCATTTTTCGAGTTCTACCCTGCCCTAGCCCCAAGCATTTCGAGACAGAGCTCATGAAGAACGTCTATGTTAAAGTAGCAAATAAGTAGGGCGTAAAATGCTCCTTAGAACGTTTAGGACGCCCCACAATGAGCATGTCTGGTATCTTGTGATGATGGGGTACCCGAGTTCAACCCGGCGAATATAGACTGGAAATGACGGAGACGATGGGAAAGCATCCTAGTTTCTGCGATATTAACGATACCAGTCGGTTAGCTGAAGCCATGCCATTGTGTTCTGATTTACTGTACCATATGACCGACCCAAAAGAAGGGGCCCCGCCATATATTTCCCACCAATTGTATGTGCGTTGCGGTTCGGCTATTGAGCGCCATTGGCATCGCTCCCACGATTCATAGCGTGGGGATGCCGCTACAGTCCAACTTTTGGCTCTGAACGACCTATAGGGCTGATTTTGTTTAGGACTCGGGTCAGCTCGAAAAGCCCCAAACCTTGAGCACGCTCGCTCTCACTATCAATCATAATGCCCGGTCAGAGCGTCAAACCTGACTGTCCGCAGAACGGAACTTTAGTCCGAGGGGCACACTCCAAGGCGGAGGGAGCTCTCCAACACAATCGGTCTAAAGCTGTCGTTAGGAAGCCCGAAATAGGATGACGACTTTTAGCCCGTCTTACTGCGGCGACTTGGCAGCAAACTACTCCGGTTTGAGCCATTCGGTAAACGCCCATGCAGGACTTTGATACCATGCTGACCACGGGTTCGCGCGCACACGCTCCAGCATGAGCTCAGAAGCACCGCTCGCGACCATCCGAGCAATCTCTGCCTCAGTAGTCAAATCACGGTAGGTAATGCTACTAAGGCGGGGGCCGTCTTGCAGAACAATGACTTCCATGGGTGGGTCGACCACCCAACAGCCATTGACGTTATCGTCCCTATCATTCGCCACCAATGCATACATGGTTTGAGCTGTTGAGTAGCTCCGACAAACGAGCAACGCACCATCGTCTATTGAGATAATCTCACCGGGGTCTGCTTTGGCGGTGGTCGTTACGAAAACGGCGGCTGCCGTGAGTGCATAGAATGTCGTTCTCATAGGTCATCTGTCAAAAGCATTATGTTCATTTATTAATGACCAAATTGTACATGGCATACACGTATAATCCAGAACGAAACGTTCACATGGATGCGTTTGCTAAGAATTTGAGAAGTCGGTCGGAGGAACTGGGTATCTCCAACCCAGATGCTGCTCAACGTAGTGGTCCCAGCGATCGGCGCTACGCGCATTATGTCAGTGGTGATCGTGAACCTGACCTCGCTACACTTGTTTGGATTGCTGAGGCGCTGGGCGCTACGCCTAATCAGCTCCTCGGCCACGAAGAACTCAAGACAGCCCCTCGCGACCTCCTGATACAACGTGTCCAGTCTGCAGCTCAGGGAGTTTCAGACAGTGCGTTAGAGATTGTTGCTGTACAGGTAGAGGCATTGGCCGTGAAGAGCCTCTAGCGCCTGATTGAGTTGTTCAAGAAGAACAACAGTGGAAGGATTGCCGCCTATTCCGACATTCCGCTCGCCCGCGCTTGGAAGGCCCCGCATTATTTTGCATCGAAATGGCATAGATGTGGTGTCGTCCAGCATGCTCGAGTGTCGTTTTGGGCGTAGATTGAGCTGCCTGTATCAAAATTGTGATGTGGAATAGGTTTGCTGCCATAAGGTCCGTTGGCATGCCATTTTGCTAAATTTTGGGAGGCGTAGGGTTTTCCTATTGTTGTTTGCCACCTGCCAAATGATCTTCGTTGGATGCATTGTTAAGGACACAGGTCCTTACTCCCGAACGAGACCGCCAGAAGAAGATTCTGAGCCCTCTTTGCCAGATGCTGCGCAGTGGTCGAACGGCAGCTATGCGGAGGATAGCGGCCTTCATAAAGTCATCCCTCTGAGGCGCTCAGGTCACGCTTCATGCTTTGCTGTGGAGCGCAAAGGTGACGTTCGCCGCAGATGAATCGAGTGACCATGGGCAAATGTCTAGAGTTCGGGACGAGGAGGCCTTGCGGCAGCGCGGAGACAGGCGAACTCCCGATTGGCCACCAGATGACGGCAGACAACCCGCAGTGGACATTACCCTCTCGGACTGTAATCTATCTTATAGTATTGTCTGACGTTTCGGGAAAATGCGCGCGGTTCTATAAAACACGCAAAGCATCTGCCAAAATCAAGAGAAAATAAGCTAATAATAATAGAGGTGAGCAACTATGGCTCCAGAAGATCTTGGCACTGACAAAGGGCAGCAAATCATCGAGATTTGGGCGAAGTCAGTTGAAACGCAAATGCACTTCAATGAAATGCAAGTCAAATCACGTCAGCTTGGCCTCACCTTCGTGACAGCAGCCCTAGGCGTAGGGATCGTGCTCTTGAGTGAAGGCGACGACTTCTCATTTTCGTTTTCGGTCTTTGGCTACGACCTTACTCTCCATGTGTCGGTTCTCCTTACCGCTGGAGCCATGCTGGCCCTACAAGCGGTCAAGACACTCGACCTAAATGTTTATCATCGCATGCTCAGAGGTGCGGTTACGTTTGGTGAGGACTTCGAGCGAAACTGCTTGGTCCCCATGGTCGGTTTGCGAAAGGGGATGACTTGCTCTATCTCGCATTTCAGCCGCTTCACGGATGCGAGCGCTCAGGAAGATGAAACAGGAAAAAATCATTACGGTGGAAATATCAAAGTTTCGGCTCATGACAAAATCAGGTCGTTCTATCGAGCGACACAAGGATTTTTGGCCTTGGCTGCTGTCGCTTTGCTAATTTTTACAAATAGTTCTTCGTTTGGTAGCGTTTCTGACACAAAAAAACTGGATGCTTCAACTCCTTCAACTCCTTCAACGATAGAGCCGACCTCGTCGACTGCGGGAGCCACCGATTTAAATAGACAAGTAGAAAACTCAGATGCCACCGCTCCCACTCCATCCGAAAGCCCTACGGACAAAGCGACAAGTGGGTCGAACTAACTTGCCATCACAACTTTTGGTATGCGACCTCGATAACACGCTCTATGATTGGGTAGATTATTTTGTACCAGCATTTTACGCGATGGTAGATCGAGCGACCGAGATATTAGGCTGCGACAAGGCTGATCTGTTGGTAGACCTTCGTAAGGTTCACCAAAAACATCATGATACCGAGCACCCTTTTGCGCTGCTGGAAACTGAAATTGTCTCAAATCATTTTCCAGATTTTTCACTTGAGCAAAAGGCGGCCCACTTAGATTCGGCGTTTCATTCCTTCAATTCAGTGCGGAAAACCCACCTCCAACTTTATGATGGCGTCCTAGATACACTGAACGCGCTCCAATCCGAGAACGTGACTCTCGTAGCGCATACAGAGGGCAAGCTGTATTCAGTTCTTGGGCGGCTTCGGCAACTCAATATCCTTGATAGGTTCAATTCTATATATTGCAGAGAAAGAGCGCAGGGGGGAATCAAGACCGAAGCCGAAAGTGAGGAATGGTTAAAGAAATTTCCAGAGGTAAACATAAAAGAGCTACCACCCGAGGACAGAAAACCAAATGCTCAAGTGTTATTGGATATTTGCGACCTCGAAGGATTTAGTCCAAGTGATGCAGTCTATGTCGGTGACAGCATTGGGAAAGACATTTACATGGCCCAAAACGCTGGGGTTTTCTCTGCTTGGGCTAAATATGGAAATAACGTTAACTCAGAAAAATACAGAGCCCTTGTTGCGGTTTCTCACTGGACAACTGAGGATATTGACAGGGAGAGTGCTGTAAAGGCTGCAGCAACTGGTACCGTACCTGACCTAGTACTAGAGAACTCATTTGCAGAAATTCTTCCTTGCCTGAAAAGGCGAAACTCAGCGTAATATTAGTGCTTGGTTAACGTATCGAGGTACGAGATGACCGGCTCAGTGGAAGAGGTCCCGCAATATTTTCCCACCAATTTTATTGCGCGTTGCGGTTCCGTTCCGGTAGGCGAGCCGTGGCATACCCAGAATTCTTGCGAAAGCTAGCAAAGATACAATTCAAATGCTACTTCGTGATAAGGTGCGGCTTGAGAGGCATTAAATGGGCAATGATTACGTCAGCGCGATTGCAGAAAGTGGTCTAACTATATTTGATCCAATCGAAGTTGGTGATCCTGAGCTTTGGATACCGACACCGGACCTAGAACGTATTCTCAGCGAAGCCCTTGTAGGGATTGATGGCCTAGACGTACCGATCAGGACAAGATCGAAGCTAGTCAAGCAGCACGTTTGTGACGCTCTGGGCTATCCGGTTCCCAAGAGCTTTACAAAAATTCAGCCGCGCTTCTATGGGCAGATGTTCGATACCTACGCCCAGAAGGCGAACAACCTCCAAATCTGGAATGAAGAGCTATCTCCGTCGCGCAGGTATGTGCTCCTCCGGGTTGATGATGCGGGCGTCATAAGGCGCATAAAGGTGGTCAATGGGGAGGAGCTGGCTCAGCTCGACACAACGGGAACGCTGACGCAGAAGTATCAGGCACGGCTGGTCCCCGGGCAAGCGGGCGCGGAACTTATTGCGTCAGCTGACACTGACATCCTCCTGCCCCACGTCCGCGCCGGTGCCAACCTCGCCGAACAAGTCAGCCCAATAGATCACCCAGCCCACGGCCTCATCCTGCCCATCGGCGAGGTGTTTGACCGGCTGCTCGGTGCCGTGGGCCAGTCGTTCCCCGATGCAGGCCGAGATCAAGAACGCAACCGGGGAGCCGCTCTGCACCGCATCGTCTGCGAACTTCTGGGCTACGCAGACTACCGTGACGATGGGCGGTTTCCAGATGTTCGGAACCAGCTCATTGAGGTCAAACTCCAGACCTCCCCGACAATCGACTTGGGCCTTGTCCTTCCCGCCAGCAAGGAACCACTGGACGTGCCTCAGATCGAAGGGACTCAGATTCGCCATTGCGACGTTCGCTATGCGTTATTTTCTGCCCATACGGACGGGGTAAACGTGACGCTGACAAACTTGTACCTCACCACTGGTGCGAGCTTTTTCACCCGCTTTCCCCAATTTGGCGGGAAAGTGCTGAACAAGAAGCTCCAGATACCGCTGCCTTCAGACTTCTTCTACAGGTAATCCGAACGCGGCCCAGACCATCTCATCAATCCGTTTCTCCAGATCGGGCTCTGGGCCATCAATCAATCGCGCGTAGAGGTCGCGGCAAGCCTCAATAATCGCACGCGCGCTGTCGCCGGCGGGGTCTGGGAGTGGGAATTGTTCCACATACTGCGTGATGAAGCGACGACGCCCAGCGTACAGCTTATTGTTAAACCGCCGGTCATAGAACCGCTCAATGAATGTTGAGTTGGCCACGCCAAGGGCGAGCCATAGCAAGTCTTCGTCGCCCGTCAGCCAGTAGCAGTCCCCGTTGACGATGGTTCCCTCTAGGTCCATCCAGAATGTCGGCTGTTCGCATATGTCCCGGAAAACCAGTTTTGGGGCGTGCCAATCCGCTGGGTTTTGTGGCACCCAAATCTCATACCACTCTCTCCCCGCCTCAATCACATAGCTGCGGCCCTCTAGGGTCTGGCGATGTTCTTCAAGGTAGGCCCGGCTAGCCGGGTATTGCGCCAGATTCACGGCTTGCTTGCGACCGTCAACTATGTGGTGAGGATACAAGACCTTCCTGTGGGGCGGCTCGGGCCGGAACCGTTGCGCCGTGTGATGCGTAGTCAATGGGCGGTGCAGTTCCAATTCCCTGTCCCAGGCCTTGGGAATGAAAACCTTGTCAGCGCATGTTTTGATGCCGACCCTAATCTTCCCAATTTCGCGGAAGGTGCTCCAAGTATTCTGTTGAACGGCATCAAGCCAACGCTCGACCCCTTCCGATGCCAACCGCCAAACACCGGTCGGATCGTTGCCATTGTCTAACGTGCCGTGCTGAACAAGGAAGGCACGGCCATCCGGAATAGCTACCGCTCCTTCATGTTCAAGAGCGGTGAGTACATCTTTGGAGGTGAACTCGGGCTCCGCTCTGGTTTCGTAAATCGAATGGAAGGAAGGCGTTTGAGCTTCATCCCCATTTCCCCGCGCGATCAGAATTGCGGGCAGGACCGCCGCTTCAAACAGTTTTGTATCACCCAAATCATAAACCTCGCGCAGGCGGAGGTCGTTTATCATCCCTGCGCGCGCAGACGCGCCGCCTTTGGTTGTCATGAATCGGTTGGACACGATGAACCCAGCGGCACCGTCTGACGCCAATACAGTCCCCATACCCAGCAAGAAGGCGTGATATAGGTCCACACGCCCAGTCAACCCGAACTGTGAAGAGAGAAGGCGCGCCCGCTCCGCTCCAATGATCTGTGTTCGGACATATGGTGGATTCGCGATTATCAGATCATACTTTTCAGCGGCACCAAAAAGCCCCCCGGAGAACTCATCTAGCACGTGATCAAGGAAGCTACCGAAGCGCAGCTTCAACAATGCGCTGGGATATTCCAGCGATAACCGCATACGGGCCACTTCCAAAGCTTCAGGGTCCGTTTCAAACCCATAGACCTCGACTGGCCCATCTAGACGTGCCAGCAGGGCCAGCAATAACTCCCCATGCCCCACAGCGGGGTCAAGTAGGCGGACCGGACGAGTGGAAACGGGGGCCTTATTTGCGACGATACGGTCTGCAACAAAGTTTGCCAATGCGCGGGGGGTGTAGGTGACGCCATCAGACTTGGTGTCGCCTACATCCTCGTAACGTTTGGAAAACCGAACTGCTTCTGTCATTTTTCTGTTCCATCTGCGTTTACGCCGCGTATCCGAAATTAGATGCCTAGCTTCACAATATCTACGAGAGCCAACAGCACTTCCCTGAAGAGGTAGTGAATAATCTCAGTAGGCGTGACGAAAGCTTAGTTACAACAAAGTTACTACGGCGTTCCCGTCGAACAATCCAGCCTCCCGCACGTACCGGCCTAGCATCGCATCCGAGGAGTGGCCTGTCTGTGCGCGAACTTTGTAGGTCGGCACGCCCGCCTTAATGGCGCTGGTGGCGAGGCCTGCGCGGAGGCTGTGGCCGCTGTAGCCAATCGGATCAATTCCTGCGGCTGTTAAACGGCCTCGGAGGACGGTTGAAACCGCATCTCCACGCAACGCGTTGCCTTTCAGATTGCCGTGGCGATCGACAGGACGGAATATCTTACCGTTAGATTGTTTGGCGGTGTCCAGCCATGCTGTGAGCGCCGCCACGGGGCAGTGTCGGGTTCTTCCGAGAGGAATGCCAAGCCTGCGACCTTGCCCGGTCTGGTCGGTCTTAGAACGACGCAGGTGTAGCACAAGACCTTCGCGAACTTTTTCGACATCTGTCACGTCCAGCCCCGTGAGTTCAGATGACCTGAAACCACCTGCCCAGCCTATCAACAACAAAGCACGATCACGGATAGAGCGAGTGTCGTCTCCAAGGGTATCAAGGACTAAGAACAGGTCTTCGCGTAGGAGTGGCTTGGCCTGATCCTGTGCGGTACCTTTGACGCGCTTGATTCCCCGCATTGTTGCGCGAACGATTTCAGCACGGCACGGATTTCCCCAACCGTTTGCGGCATGGACCTTGCTCAAGGTGGCTATCCGCCGCGCAAGGCTAGCGGGGGCAAGCAGTTTGGCATGATCTGCTAGGTATTGGGCGACCAATTCCGGTGACGCTGGTAATACCCCGCCCCAACCAATGAAGTGCGCCAGGTCGGAGCGATAGGCTTGGCGGGTGTTTTCGGAAAGGCTTTCACGTACGAAATGCTCGACCGCCTCGGTACGAGTCATTCCGGTTCCATCTGTCGCCTTTATAAACCGGGATAAGAAAGGATTATGCCGGGTTAGGCCAGGTAGCACATGCGGGAGGGACAACTGCGCCCTGTTCATTTGAGGTAATCTCGAAGTGCAGCCGCGCGGCATTCGCTCAGCAGGTCGTATTCATTGCGAAGGATAGCGAGAGCTTCAGGAACAGCTTCGTCCCGGACGCCCCAGCCCAAGTTGGTCGCTCGCGATTTTAGTTCATTGCCCGTCTGCCAATCCAAGCGGCGCTTCAGCTGCCCACAGTCGAGCCGAAAGACCAGTCCTCCGACCATTTTAGCGGGCGAGACGTCACCGGTCGCGCTCTCTCGCAGTATTGCTTTCATTTTCCGCGATTGTGCGATAAACCGTCGGAACCCGTCCAACCCCACACGAGTATGCAATCCAAGGGCCCATAGAGGTACATCGGCCATGCTAGTGGGTTCGAGAGTTGGATCGTCGATCGTCGCCCCGGTGATTTGGGATCGGCCAGATGCGGCGAGCATCATCGGTGCCAGTACACAGCCGGTAACATCAACCCCCAATAGCGCCACTTCGCGAACGACGGGTGAAACGAAGGTCTCGTCGAGCGCTTCTATGGCTGACTTCCACCTACGCCTGTTCAGTCCCATTGCTGGAACTTCAGCGCCACATCCCGCAAGAGCCGCGAGTTTGTTAGCTGTCTTAACGACCCCCCCCTCACCCCATTCAAACGGATTGAACAGAACGTCCGGATTGCATTCCAGAAGACGGGCACGGTGTTCTTCCACAGCATGATCTCTTGTCAACACGTCATAGAGATCATCACTAGAACGGTCCTTTATGCTCTCGCACATGTGGTCGATCAGCAGAGATGCAACCCTTATGCATCCCCCACATTTTGCGCGAACTGAAGTGTCGGAGGAGGTTGCCAACACCAGTTCGACGAGCTTCAAATTAGCTAAACCGATGTCCTCAAGCGCGATGATCGGCAGCCTACGCCAAAAGTATTCTCTATAATTTTCAACTAGGTAGCTCGCGGCTCTCCACGCAAACTCAGGTTCTCCGCGCCGAATAGCTTTTTGAAGCAGCGAGGCCGCGAGGTAGCGGTCGAGTCCCGCGCCTGAAGTTAAGCTACGTGAGCTCGTGCTTGCAGCCAATACGGTCAATGCTTCAATGATGTCATGGTGATCTTTGATATAGGCAAGCAATTCCTGTCCTCCTTTAAAACGGAGGCAATCGCACCCAGTATTAGATTATCTTAAAGTGCGATGAGGTCAATATTTAGAGCACTCTTTAGACCAAATTACGATTTATAGACCGCCCTACCACATCGAGCGTGCAATTGTTTGCACGGCACAGGTTGCCCCTCTAAGTCAGGATAGTTTTTGTGTCATTTCTCTCTGAAAGTAGGGTTCTTTTGACTCAGCAGGCCGCTTTTTATCAAAAACCTGTCCGCATGCCAGCCGGATCAGCGCCAGTTTGACATGCCTTTGCTTGCTAATGTCAGTTGTTCAGCCGGGTCACTTGTTTTTTTTCGCACGCCAAGCGTTCTCTCAGGAGCTATGCGTTAAATCTTTTCGATCGGACGTGATCTGCCTTGGTTGAGGAAACAGCGTCGAGTTCAGACGGAGAGGTCTCCTTCCCGTTCGCCGCCCGTTTCCATACTGTTAGCTTGTACCAAGCAGATTCGGCGCGATTGCGCCTGACCACACATGATCCGGGGGAGCAGTCGAAGAGTTGCCGTGAGAGGCGGTGAGAGGCCGTGTGGGCGCAATCTCATCGCTCCGGTAAGGGTATGGCACCAAGGCGCTCAAGTTGGCCTTGACGCACCTAAAACTCGACACACGCACTGCCGTTCGATGATGCCTGGATAATGGCTGCCTTTCTAACTATTCGAGGCCGTCAGATCAGATTTCGACAAAGGTTCAGAATGCGTTCGCGCTCGCGTTACTTCTTTAGGCTCTTCTGTTGGTCACCGAACCACCCCCCTCTGTGGTCTTTTCTGAAGACTTGCTCGATGAAACCAGAGCGCAGCGAAGGTTTGATGTGTATAGATAAAGTTATCTATACATGGGGTTTCTCTTAACGTCCTTTCTCTTAAGATACCGTAGGTATCTTTATAATCGTCGTCGAACGGAGACCTTTACTAATCGTCTTCAGAGCCCGTTTCGGGGCATTTCTAAATGTCTTTCGAATAGTAGTTGTTCGGAGACTTATGAAACCCCACCCCGACCCCGTCTAACTGCGCCCAGAACATTTCCCAATCCATCGTCTTGCTGCCTTTGATGAACTCCATCAGTGTTTCTTCATCGACGCTTATCCAAAGCATTTTAGCCGGTCCATTGCCCATTGCTTTGATAGTCAGAAATGCTTGGCACTCCTTCCTAAGTCGGGGTAAAGCACGGTCCCTAAACTCTGAGAAGGTGAGGCCCGATGCCTTGGCCCATGCTTCTCGCTTGTGAGCCAGCCAATGGAGACCATGGCGCTCAAGCTTCTTTTTACGATTGCGCCAGATGTAGAGAATGTGAGCCAGCAAGAGTCCCGCGGCCATGTCCTCGCCCGCCAACTTTCGGCAGAGTGCGTTGAGATTGGGACGTTCCCACTTTTCGTTGGCCGTTTTCGCATTGGCTGCTTTGCTTGCAGAAACATTATATTCGGCTGTTTTAGTAGGGGGCTTCTTTTGTGGAATGGTCGCTTTCTTTGCCATCGTCCCGCCCATCGCCAGAAGCTTTAAAGCCTCTAATTTTGCTGTCTTATTTACCGGTAGCGTCATATTCCGAACCTGATTTGGGCCGGGAAGACAGCTTGCACTTGTCACAGAATCAAGCCTCGCCTAAACATACGGATGAAAAGGTCAGTTTCGAATTTCCCAGCGATATCGTTGCCACCTCCCCTCGGCTGCAACCGGGGGGGGCTTTTATATAGGGTTAGCCAACCCACTCATTTTCCGCCCCTAGGGCCCTAATCTTGGAGGCTAATAATCAACATAGCCCGTCGCTAACCTATTGAAGACAGTTGCTTCATGTCTCTCTGTCCCGTCTAACAATGCACGGCGCATGACAATCTTTATCGCCTCCGCTTGGTAACGCCCATAACGAGAACGGACCTGAGTAAGAGCCCCTTTTTTTTCCATCTGGAAGTGACTTGATATGAACCTCTAGCGCACTCCTTTTTATAAGAAAATCATTGAGATAGCCGGGGGACATAAGGCTGTCTTGATCGGATCTCTCCGACGTGTGCGCGCCCGCCCTCGTGTCTGGTCTTTCCCGCATTGCATCACCCCCCCTGTACGCGATTTGCATCAATAAAGGCCAGTACGTCAGTTCGCCTGTACCGCACGGAACGTGGGCCAAGCGCAACAAATGGCACGCGGGGCGGAGTAGCATTTGCTCTCGCGACATGCCGGTCATGGGTGAGCCATCTAGCAGTAACACCCATCAACATAGCTGCTTGGTCAGATGTGAGCATTTCGCCTGATTCAACAGGAATTTGCTTTGTGGTATTTCGTAACATTTGCGTTTCTCCACAGGTTCGAAGCAAAGCGCACCAATATATTTGGCTGCGCACTATTTTTTGGTTTTGCTTCGCGTCTGCCCACCTACTTCCAAGTCCTCAGACCGCGGTTTCGGCGTTAATCAGGCACCCTCCGTGGTAAGGACGCGATGTGTCGTTTTTTTCCTGCGACGATTAAAAAGGTAGCTAGGGCCTAAATTGTTGTCAAGCCGCGTTATTGACAACTTTCATTCGACGGCAATCGTCAATAAAATCTGAGATCTCCTGAACCGAGCTGCGAAGCGTTTCGGGGTTTTTCGAGACTTGGTAGCCTAAAGTGACGCTTGCCCCCGTGGCATGATTGAGTAGGCGCATGATCTTCGACTGCTGGATGTCCAGTTCCGTGGCAATGGTGGCAAAACTCCGTCGCAAATCGTGGAAGTTTAAATTCCAACCTAGCAACTCCCTGAAGGCCATAAGCGTCCTCCTGGGATCTCCGTAAGGGTCTGCACCCCATAGATAGGTTTGACCCTCAGTGCGGTCCCGAACGCGCTCAAACAGCTCAACGGTTTGGTTTGACATGGGCAAGGTCAAGGCTTCACCGTTCTTGGCTCTGTCTGCCGTGATCGTGAGCGTCCTAGCTTCCATGTTGACATCCGACCATCGCAAGTTCGCGGCTTCGTTTCGTCGCAGTCCAGTTCGCGCCAGCAACTCGATAAAAAGCCGGAAGTTCTCGTCCGCACCTTGATGGCGGTTCGAATTGGTTTCGAGGACTTCTAACGCATCGAAAAAGGCGCACCAGTTAGAAACATAGGTTTGTTTACGCTTCGCTTTTGGCATCAGTTTCTTGGCCCGCACTATTTCTGCCGGACATTCTGGCAGTAGTGCTCTCCCCTCTGCATCTGTCACCTCAGCACGCGCCCAGTTCCAGCAAGATTTGAATGTGCGCACCGCCAGTGCGGCCCCCGTTTGCGTTCGTTCCATCATCTCATGGAAACGAGTTTGAAATACCTTTGGTGTAATCTGTCTTAGTTGCATATTCTGCCAGTCGCTAAACTCGCGGTCCATCGTGTCCCGGTATTGGTTCGCGGTGCCTACCCTGTGGTCACGCTCGTTAAGCCAACCTTCCACAGCTTGTCCTAATGTCATCAGCTTGGCCCGCTCTTGCCTCTTTTCCGCGTTGCGGTCACGCCCATCAGCCATCTCCGCCAATGCTTTCACCGCCAGCTTCCGCGCTTCGGGGAGCGTAAGTTTGTCGGTACGCCCGATGGTGACCCGGCACGTTTTCCCTCTAACTCTGCTTTCAGCGATATAGGCCTTCGAGGTTTTCCCCACACGGACCCCGAACCCTGGCTGCGCACTATCCACAACAAGTCGTTGCCCTTGATCGGTCAGGGATAGGTCTCTCACATATTGCGCGGTAAGTTTGACCATCTTTGAACCTCCTAGTAGTCCTTTAGTAGTCAGTTGTAGCGACTTCTAGTGACAAGATTAGTGGTCACGAAATCAAGAAAAATCAGCATAAGAGACCGTTATTATTTGATAATTGTCTCTTGATGACGGCTTGTGTCGTGTGGCGCTACCAAGCGATAATGCAGGATTTAGTAACTGTTAATCAATTGGTCGTAGGTTCGATCCCTACCGTCGGAGCCAACTTCCCCTTAGGTGGTTGGCGGCAAACGAAAAAGCGCTCCTTCGGGGGCGCTTTTCGCGTTCTGGGGGCCTGCGTGGCACATCCTTTGCGTTTTAGCTGATGGGGTGCCAATCCCACGCAACACGGTGCGCAGAACGGCGCGATGCGCAACGACGCAGCGCGTTGGGAAAACGAACAAATTTCGGGAAATATGGGCAACGGTACCCGACGGATTTGAATCAGCCGCGGGCACTTGGTTTGTCGGAACGGGCGGGCGCGATGACTGCGCCCGCCCGATCAGTTTTTAGGACTTCATCGCGGCAAGCACAGCATCGCCGGTGATCGGCAGGTGACGCACACGCGCGCCCGTCGCGTTGAAGATCGCGTTGGCAATCGCGGGTGCGATCACGGTGGTGCCGGGCTCGCCCAGACCAACGGGTACTTCGGTGCTTTCGACAAAGTCGATTTCAAGCTCGGGCACATCGGCCAGACGCAGTGGCGTATAGGCCCCGAGGTTCAGGTCGATGACGTTGCCATTCTCGATCCGGGTGCCTTCATGCAGCGCCATCGACAGCCCCCAAAGCGCTGCACCTTCGCATTGTGCGCGCGCCCCGTCGGGGTCCACCACGGTGCCGCAGTCAAACGCCAGCCACATCTTCTGGACATCGACCTCGCCCGTTTCAGGATCAACCGCCAGCTTGACCGCGGCCGCTGTCCAGGTCGGCATGCTGCGCGACTGGCCATAGGTGGTGGCAATACCGATTGCGGTGCCCTCGGGCAGCTCTGCACTGCCATAGCCCGACATCTCTGCCACGCGCTGCAAAACAGCGGCCTGACGCGATGCACCACCAACCGCATTGGGCGCAGAGCCCGCGTTGATGCCTTCGGCCTTCAGGTGATCCAGACGGAACTGCAGCGGATCGGCACCGACTTTATGCGCCGCTTCATCCATGAAGCTTTCCACGGCAAAGTTGGTCCAGCCCGGTCCGACAGACCGCAGCCAGCCGGGACGGAAGGTCGCATTCGCCAGATCGTTCGAGATCGCCCGCACCTGATGCGCACCCACCGTGTACCAGTGATCGGCACCGTCGATGGCAAAGGGGTCATAGGGTTCTTCGTTGACACCTTTGGGCATGAAACCCGGTGCCATCACCTGCGTCGGCCAACCGGCTGCGGCGTGGTGTTCCATACCCGTGACCGATTTGGCATCGTCGAACGCCATGCGCAGTTTTTGCACGGACGGCGACCGGATGCTGTCGAACTGCGCGTCTTCCTCGCGCGAGAACACCAGCTTGACCGGCTTGCCAACCGCTTTCGAGGCGAGCGCTGCGGGCACGATATAGTCGCCGTTCAGGCGACGGCCAAAGCCCCCACCCAGCATATAGCTGCGCATCACGATCTTATCGGCGGGTACTTCCAAAGCGGCGGCCAGTGTGGGCAGGATCAGCGATTGCCACTGGTTGCCCGCGTGGGTTTCCCAAACACCATCGGCGTTCTGGAAGACCGTGGCGTTCACCGGCTCCATCTGGAAGTGCAGCACGGATTGCGTGGTGTATTCGGCTTCGAGCATGTCGGCGGCGGAATCAAAGGCAGCGGTCGTGTCGGGCTGCTCTGTGTGCAGGATCGACCCTTCCTCGCCCTGGATCAGCTCGCGCGAGCGCGCCTGGATATCCTCTTCCGAGACATTCGCCGTCTCGCCCGAGGTCCAGTCGACGCTGATCTCGTAGGTCGCCGTGCGCGCGGCGTGCAGCGTTTTGGCCAGCACCACAACCCAGCCCGGCACAGTGCCCGACGGGTCCTCGATCACCACGGTTTCAAGGTAACCCTTGATGTCCTTGGCACCGCTATCGTCCACAGCATTCACCTTGGAGCCATAGCGCGTCGGGGGCAGCATCGGCACGCCGTACACCATCCCGTCGACCTTGGCATCCAGACCATAGATCGCCTGACCCGTGGTTTTCGTATCCAGATCAAGCGGATGCACGTCCTGGCCTACAAGGCGCAGGTCAGCGTGGGGTTTCAGCGGCAGCGCTACCAGCTCTTCTTCGGTGAAGCTGCGGTCAAGGCCATCGGCCACCAGATCACCATAGCTGATGGTTTGCGTGCCATCGGTCACCGCACCGTCGCGTGCGGTCAGACCCGAGGCATCAACGCCCCACTTTGCCGCTGCGGCTTCGATCAAGGCGGTGCGGCCAGCGGCCCCCGCTTGACGGTAGACAGGCCAGCTTTGCCAGATCGACCAGCTGCCGCCGGTGACCATCAGGCCCCATTTCTCGGCCGTATCGACATGGGTGATGTGTACGTTTTCCCATGCGACTTCCAGCTCGTCCGCCAGAATACGCGCGATGGCGGTGCCCACGTGTTGGCCCATCTCGGCGCGGATGATGTTGACGTTGACCTGACCCTCGGCGTCGATCCAGTACCACATCGACGGCTCGAACGTGTCGCCATTGGGCGTGACCGGCGTGCCATCCGGCACCGCGGGATTCATTGCGGCGTTCGACGCCTGCGGGAAGCCGAATGCAACGCCAACGGCCGTCATGGAGACAAGGAACCCACGGCGGGTCATCTGGGGTTGCGTCTCTGCGCCTGTGAGGCGGGAAATCAAATTAGCCATTGTCGGAGCCTCCCATAGCGGTGGCGGCATCGCGCACGGCTTGACGGATTCGGGTATAGGTCATGCAGCGGCATAGGTTGCCGGTCATCACCGCGTCGATGTCGTCATCGCTGGGGTTGGGCGTGTCTTTCAGCAGCGACGCTGCCTGCATGATCTGACCCGACTGGCAATAGCCACACTGGGGCACGCGCAGGTTCCGCCACGCTTCTTGCACAGGGTGGTTGCCGTTTTCGTCCAGCCCTTCGATGGTGGTGACCTTCATCCCTTCGACATCCGAAAGATAGGTGATGCAGGACCGTGTGGCCGTCCCCTCGATATGCACGGTACACGCGCCACAGGCACCGATGCCACAGCCGAACTTGGTGCCGGTCAGTCCGATCTCGTCACGGATCGCCCACAGCAGGGGCGTATCCGGCTCAGCGTCGACAGAGACCTGCCGTCCGTTCAATTCGAATTCAATCATTAAGTCGTTGTCCTTGGGTAATTTTTGCCTAGGGCGGAGGGCGCGTATAACAGCGTGGTTTCGAACTGGTCAACATAGGTTTCATGGCACCCTTTGACAGGTCTGGACCAAGATGATCACGGGATTGTCAGAGGTCCATGCGCGATACGCGTTTGATGATCTTACACGGAAAGCGCGCTTGGCGAAAGAATATTTCGCCACCACTCATACACGCATGATTTTCCACAGCGCAGTCTCGCCTTGTTTATCCAGTCACCGGCAGGTACTGCCCCCCATCACCAGACTGTATAGGACAGTCCGGTCATCAAGGGTCCGGCAACGTCATGGCGCAAAATTCTCTGATCTACAAAGTCGAGCTTTCGGTCTCGGACATGGATCGCCACTACTACGAGACGCACAAGCTGACCGTGGCCAAACACCCTTCGGAAACCGATGAACGTCTGATGGTGCGCCTGCTGGCCTTTGCCCTGAACGCGCATGAGCACCTTGAGATGACAAAGGGCCTGTCGACCGATGATGAACCCGATATCTGGCAAAAAAGCCTGAGCGACGAGATCGACGTTTGGGTGGCTCTCGGCCTGCCAAGTGAAAAAATCATCCGGCAATCCTGCAACAAATCCGCGCGGGTCGTGATCTATCCTTATGGCGGCAAAACGGCAGAGGTCTGGTGGGACAAGGTCCGCAGCAGCACCGCCCGTTTCGACAAGCTCGAGGTCGTCAATCTGGCAGAGCATGACACCGCGGCGCTGGCAAAGCTGGCCAACCGCGCGATGAAGCTTGGCGTGCATATTCAGGACGGTGACGTGATGGTCAGCGTCGATGACAGCGTCGTCTACCTGACGCCCCAGACGTGGAAAGACGCAGGCTGACGCGCCACTGGCGTAGGGATGATCCCTCGCCAGCGCGCATTTAAGCGAAACTTGTGCCGCTACTGCATGGAGTGGAAGCCGACCATATTGCCCTCGGTATCCTGACACACGAGGATCCAGCCAAACTCACCGATGGATGTTTTCGGTTGCGCGACGCTCCCGCCCGCGCTGGTCGCGCGTCTCTCTTGGGTGGCACAATCCTCGACCATGAAATAGACAATCGTGCCCCCGACCCCTGGCCCCGCGTAGGGCGCTTTGGTCAGCGCGCCCCCCGCGCCATAGGCTGTCATCTCGGTCGGGAAGCTCATCATCTGCATCTCACCGCTCGGGTCTGGCATCGGCTCCAGCTTGGTGTCGAGCATGGCTTCGTAGAACCCGACTGCCCGATCAAGGTCGTCCACATAGATATCGAACCATCCTACGGCATTCATCTTGGTCATTTCCTATCCCTTTCAAGTGTTTGGTGTTGTCGTAAAATCGAATTGCCCCGCCGCTCAGACCGCATTGGACGCGTCAATGCGCCGCTCAAGATGCCAGATCTTCGATACAATCTGCCAGCCCTGCGCGCCCTTCACGAAACCAAGGTGATCGACGAAGACATTGTCATGGGCGCGGATGCGGATTTTCACCGTTGCACTCAGTGGCGACAGCATGTCGATCATCAACACCTCGGCCTCGCGCGGTTGCCCGGTGCTGGCAGGAGAGACGCGGGCTCCGACATCGCGGCTGAAACTGTCGATCGGCTCTACAAAGACCGTCCCATTGTCGCCGTCAAACAGGCTTGAGTCCGGGTGAAACACGGCATTCAGCTTGTCGGTGTCACACTCGTGTATCGCGTCAAAATAGGTCTCTATCGCGCTCAGCAGGTCAGGGTGCAGGGTCATGTCAAACCTCCGGTAAGTGTTGCTGATCCAAGATTGCCATTTCTGCGAAACCCGCGATACTGGCTATATTGACAAGCTTCGGTCGGATTCTGCCAAAATGTCCCAAATTGCGCCCCGAAACGCCCCCTTGGTCTGTGCGCTTGCCTATGACGGGCTGTGCACCTTCGAATTCGGCATCGCGGTAGAGCTTTTCGCCCTGCCCCGACCCGAGTTCGCGGATTGGTATCGCTATGCGACCGTTAAGGCCGAACCCGGTCCGATCCGTGCCACGGGCGGCATCACGATCGAGGCGCAGGAGGATCTTGATCTGCTGCGGCAAGCCAGCCTGATCATCGTGCCAGGCTGGCGCGGTGCCGATGCCCCTATCCCGCCCGCGCTATGCGCCGCCTTGCAAGACGCCTATGCTCAAGGCGCACGGATCGCGTCGATCTGTTCCGGTGTCTTTGTTTTGGCCGCGGCGGGGCTGCTGACAGGCAAAAGCGCCACAACCCATTGGCGCTACACCGATAAGCTGGCCGCGCGCTACCCTGACATATCCGTGGACCCTGACGTGTTATTCGTGGAAGACGACCGAATTTTCACCTCGGCCGGATCGGCGGCGGGGCTGGATCTGGGGCTGCATATCATTCGGCAGGATCACGGCGCGCAGGTCGCTGCGTCTGTTGCCCGCCGGCTTGTCCTTCCCGCACAACGCGATGGCGGGCAGCGTCAGTTCGTGCCCCGCCCCGAGCCCAAGGCGCGGATGGGGTCGGATCTTGCAGCGCTACAGGATATGATCCGCGCCACACTCGACGAGGACTGGCCGATGGCGCGTATGGCACAAACCGCCGCCACCAGCGGGCGCACGCTGGCCCGCCGGTTCCGCGAAGAGACAGGCGACACCCCCCTCAACTGGCTCAAGCTTGAACGGGTGTCCCGCGCCGCTGAACTGCTGGAAAATAGCGCCATCCCGCTGGCCGATATATCAGAGGTCTGCGGCTTCGGCTCGGCCGAGAGTTTTCGCCGCGATTTCCGCAAACTGATGGGCGTCCCTCCGATCCGGTATCGTGAAAGGTTCGGGGCTGCCGCCTAGCCCCGAACCCTACGCTCGGTTTCCCGCACCGCCCGCACAAACGCGCCTACACTGCACCCGTCGCGTTTGCTAAGGCTTTGACCTAACATACCAGAAAACCCCGAAGCAGAAGGCGTCGCGTTTTATGTTGACCAATAGTGATCTTGTGGAACTGACCGAATTTCGCCGCGCGCTGCATCGCCATCCAGAAGTCTCTGGCGAAGAGGTAGAGACCGTAAAGACCATCGTTCACGCGCTAAAGCCCCTGTCGCCCACCCGCATCCTGACAGGTCTTGGGGGGCACGGCGTCGCGGCGGTGTTCGACAGCGGCACGGCTGGCCCGACGGTCCTGTTCCGCGCCGAGCTTGACGCCCTGCCGATAGAGGAACGCAACAGCGATATCGCCTGGTTGTCCGAGGTTGCGGGCAAAAGCCACGTGTGCGGCCACGATGGTCATATGACGATGCTGCTGGCTTTGGGGCGCATGATCGCGCGCAAACCGGTTGCCACGGGGCGCGTGGTGCTGATGTTCCAACCCGCGGAAGAGGACGGCAGCGGGGCCAAAGCGGTGGTCAGCGATCCCGCTTTCGATGCGATCAAACCGGATTGGGCCTTTGCGATCCACAATGAACCGGGCAGCCCCTTCGGCTTTGTCTCCACCCGCGTGGGGCTGATCAACTGCGCGTCGATGGGGCTCAAGGTCAAGCTCAGCGGGAAAACGGCCCATGCCGCCGACCCGCAAGACGGGGAATCGCCCGCGCTCGCGGTGGCACGGCTTATCCCCGCGCTGGATGATCTGGGCCACGGCGACGGCGGCCCGCGCAACGACGACTTCCGGCTGGTCACCGTCACCCACGCCACTATAGGAGAGCCGACTTTCGGCATCGCGCCGGGTGCGGCAGAGGTGTTTGCCACTCTGCGCACCGCCGGCGATGCGGGGCTGGAAAGCCTTGAGGCCGCCGCGCGCGATCTCGCATCAACGATTGCCGCTGAATACGGTCTTGGCGTCTCTTTCGAGGTGCATGACCATTTCGCCGCTTCGATCAATGACGCAGACGCCTATGCCGTAGCGACCAAAGCGATGGAGGCGATCGGCGTGCCTTTTGGCGAGGAA
Organism: Sulfitobacter sp. SBS6; assembly: GCF_048285585.1. Taxonomy (NCBI): domain Bacteria; kingdom Pseudomonadati; phylum Pseudomonadota; class Alphaproteobacteria; order Rhodobacterales; family Roseobacteraceae; genus Sulfitobacter; species Sulfitobacter sp. SBS6. Next base: position 435,833 of record NZ_JBLWBA010000005.1, read on the forward strand.
AACGTACCCATGCGCGCGTCGGAGGATTTCGGCGTATTCGGCTGGGGGGCCAAAGCCGCAATGCTGTGTCTCGGACCGGGGGAGGATCACGCGGCCCTGCACAACCCCGACTATGACTTCCCCGATGACCTTATCCCCATCGGCAGCGGGATCTTTGACCGCATCGCCCGAGATCTTCTGGGGACGGCGTAACCCGCCCCCTTCTGAACGCGCCGCCCAAGCCCGCTAGTCCTGCGTCGCCAGCAAATCGGTGATCAGCGCATGGGTCGCACGGACCCGCGCCTCGTTCGGGTAGTTGCGGTTGGCAAGCACAACGATCCCAAGGTCTTGCCCCGGTAGCAGCGCGACATAGCCACCGAACCCGTTGGTCGCGCCGGTCTTGTTCAGGATCACATCGCGCTGCGGCGGCAATGGTAGGGCCAAGCGGGTCGCGGGCTGGGGCGACAGGATAAAGTCATAACCGTTGCCCGCCTCCATTCTGGCGACCTCGACAGGCCAAGGGTACTGCTCCCATATCATGTCTTGGGTGTAATAGGCCGTCTCTGCCTGCCCCTGCCGTGTGCGTTCAAGCGCTGCGGTCAGCGCGGGATCTGCGCCACCGCGGCCCAGCTCCAGATCCAGCAGGCGCAGCATATCGCGGGCGGTCGATTTCACCCCATAGGCTTCATCTGCCAACACGCCGGGGTTAACGCGAATGGGCGCATCCGTCTTGCGGTCATAGCCAAAGGCATAGCGATCCATCGCGTCATCCGGCACGTCGACATAGGTGCTGCCAAGCCGCATCGCGGGAAACAGCACATCCTGAGCCGCTTGGGCAAAGGACATACCCATGGTCTGTGCCGTGATATGCCCCAGCAAGCCGATGCTGACGTTGGAATAGCTGCGTGTCCCCGGTTGCGGCGGTTGCCAGCCCTCTAGCCAGCGGATCAGCTCGGGCGCATTGCCCACCTCGCCGGGGACCTGAAGCGGCAAGCCACCGGTGACATGGGTGGATAGATCAACCAGCCTTATCGCGCCGAAAGCGGCCCCCTCAAGCTGGGGTATGCTGTCCGACACAGGCGCATCCAGATCAAGCATACCGCGGTCTTCAGCCAATGCGGCCAACGTCGCGGTGAAAATCTTGCTGATCGACCCGAGTTCAAAGATCGTATCCGGCGTCGCCGCGACATTGCCTTTGCGCGCCGCCACACCCGTCGCATAGAAGTTATGCTGCCCCTGCCAGGTGATGCCCACGACCAATCCGGGGATTCGATACTGCTCGATTACCGGCGCAAAGCTGGCACCTGCGATCTCGACAATCTGCTCGCTCGTTGCGCTTTGTGCGAACAGCGACGCGGGAAGAGCAAAGGGGACCGACAGCACGACTGCCAGCGCGAGGTTGGGGAATTTCATATCTGCTTCGACCTATTTATGGGTGTTGCCGACGTCATTAAGCGGCACGCCTTCGATGCACAAATGCGAAAATGCGCGGACGGACCGGTGCGCGCCCCGCCGCTTGCCGCTTTCGCAGTAATTTCCCTTGGCTTCCCGGCTTGGCCCGCTACTTTGATCCCCAAGTTGTGCAAACCAGTCACTTTTTACGCCAAGGAGCCTGCATCTCATGAAAAATTCCCTTCGTATCACCGTATCCGCCGCCACCCTTACCGCGGCACTCGCCTCGGCCGCGGCCGCCGACATCACCGTATCGTCCAAGATCGACACAGAAGGCGGGCTGTTGGGCAATGTCATCGCCCTTGCGCTCGAGGACGCGGGCCTGCCTGTCGAACGCCGCCTGCAACTGGGCGGCACGCAGGTTGTCCGCGAGGCGCTGCTGTCCGGCCAGATCGACATTTACCCCGAATACACCGGCAACGCGGCCTTCTTTTTTAACGAAGCAGACAGCGACGTGTGGAAAGACGCCGAAGCCGCACACGCCCGCGCGGCCGAGCTTGACGCCGCGCAAAACGATGTCACATGGCTGACCTCGGCCCCTGCCAATAACACATGGGCTATCGCGGTGACCGGCCCCGTGGCGCAAGACAACAACCTGACCACCATGTCCGATTTCGGCGCATGGGTCGCGCAGGGTGGCACGGTCAAGCTCGCGGCCTCGACCGAGTTTGTGTCCTCCCCCGCGGTGCTGCCCGCGATGCAGGACACCTACGGGTTTGAACTGAACGCGGACCAGACGGTGATCCTGTCCGGCGGTGATACAGCGGCCACGATCCAGGCCGCCGCACGCGGCACATCGGGTGTGAACGCCGCGATGGTCTATGGCACCGACGGCGGTGTCGGGGCCACAGGTCTGGTGGTGATGGAGGATGACAAAGGCGTGCAGCCCGTCTACGAGCCCGCCCCCATCGTCCGCGCCGAGGTACTGGCCGAATACCCGTCGATCCCCGAGGTGCTGAACCCCATTTTCGAGGGGTTGGACATGGCGACGCTGCAAAAGCTCAACGGGCGGATTCAGGTTGGCGGTGAACCGGCAGAGGCCGTGGCCCGTGATTACCTCACCCAAGCCGGGGTGCTGGACTGATCCGGGGCACGATGTCCTTGCAGACCTCTCGGGCGCGGCTATCCGCGCCGGGGGTTCTATTTGCCGTTCTGGGGGCCGCAGCGATGCTGGCCCCCTTTATGACGCTGGCCGCAAACCGCATCGTGGCGGGGGACGCGGTGCCGATCTGGGCGGCGGTCCCCGTATCGCAGACGATCCCCGGATTGGCAGCGATCGTGGCGGGGCTGGCGTTGGGCCTGCCTGCAAGACACGTGGGACTGCGTCTGGCGGGGCCGCTTGTGGGGCTGGCGGGGTTGCTGTGGCTTCTCGTCCAGGGCGCGCCAGCGCTGCTGGAGGGCGCGGGCGATTACGCAAGGGTCTCTCCGGCGGCGGGGTTCTGGTGCTTGCTGGTGATCTTTGCCCTGCTCATGGCCGATGCGATCACTGCGATGAAACCGGGGCCCTTTCAGCGCGCACTGTTGCTGACAACGGTGCTGGGTGCCATGTCCGTCATGCTCGGCTCTGGCGCGCTGGCACCGCTGTCGGTGATGCAGGAATTTGCCGCGCGCCGTGACGCCTTCGCGTCCGAGGCGACGCGTCACCTGTGGCTGGCCTTCGGGTCGCTTGGCATGGCGGGGCTGATCGGCTTTCCCATCGGCGTTCTGAGCCACCGCAAGCCCGCGCTGCGCAGCGCGATCCTGCCGGTGCTGAGCTTTCTGCAAACCATCCCCTCGCTCGCCATGTTCGGGCTGATGATCCCCCTGCTGGGCTGGGTCGGTGCCACCGTGCCCGGTGCGCGCAGCATTGGCATCGCGGGCATCGGATTTGCACCGGCCTTTGTCGCACTGGTGCTCTATTCGCTGCTGCCCGTCGTGGGAAACACCGTGGCCGGACTGGCCGCCACGCCGCCGCAAGCCCTGAACGCCGCGCGCGGGATCGGCATGACAGCGGCGCAACGCCTGTGGCGCGTGGAACTGCCCATTGGCCTGCCCGTGATCCTGACCGGGCTGCGCATCGTGCTGGTCCAAAACATCGGGCTGGCGGTCATCGCGGGGCTGATCGGCGGCGGCGGCTTTGGCACATTCGTGTTCCAAGGGCTGAACCAGACCGCGACAGACCTGATCCTGCTGGGCGCGCTGCCCACGGTCGCGCTGGCCCTGACGGCGGCCATCGTGATGGATATTCTGGTCGACCTGACCCGCCGCCTCCCCAAGGAGACACCATGATAGAGATCGACAATATCACCAAAATCTACGACAGCGCCCGCGCCGTCGACGGCGTGTCGATGACCATTGATACCGGCACGATCACCGTAATTGTGGGCACATCCGGTTCGGGCAAGACAACGCTTTTGCGGCTGATCAACCGGCTGGAAGAGCCCACCTCGGGAGAGGTGCGGATCAACGGACAATCAACACTCGACGTCAAACCGCATATCCTGCGGCGGCGGATCGGATATGCCATTCAGGGGCACGGGCTGTTCCCGCATCACACGGTCGCGCGCAATATCGGCGCGGTGCCGCAACTGCTGGGCTGGACCCGTGACAAGATCGACGCCCGCGTGGACGAACTGCTTGATCTCTTCTCGATGGCACCACAAGAATTCCGCCAACGCTACCCCTCTGAACTGTCGGGCGGGCAACAACAACGTGTCGGCGTGGCACGGGCTCTGGCCTCGCGCCCTGATCTGATCCTGATGGATGAACCCTTTGGCGCGCTCGACCCGATCATCCGCACCCGCGCGCAAGAGGATCTGCGCCGCATCCAGCAGGCGCTCGGCTCCACCATCATCCTCGTGACCCATGATATGGAGGAAGCCATTCGTCTGGGCGACCGCGTGGCGGTAATGGATGGCGGCAAGCTGGTGCAACATGCCACCCCGGCAGAGATCATCACCCACCCCGCGAGTGATTTTGTGGCCGATATGGTGGGCGATGTTGAACGCCCGCTGCGGCTGCTTTCCCTCACCCCGCTGGCTGAGGTGATGGAGGACGGTCCCGCCAACGGCGCGCCCCTGCACCGCGAGGCAAATCTGCGCGACGCGCTGTCGGCCTGCCTGTGGACAGGGCGCAGCGCCGTGCCGATCACCGATAAGGGCAAGATCATCGGCCGCGTGACGCTGGACGCGATCCGCGCCCGCGCCGAGGTGCACGCATGACAGCGGGCAATCTGCTACGCGCCGGTTTGCTGGCGCTGTTGCTCGCTCTGGTGCTACGGCCCGATTGGTTCGCGCCGCTCTTTGCGCCGCTGGCCCCGGCTGGTGGTCCGGTCATTTACGCGCGCAGCTCTTTGCTGTCGCTCTCGCTCAGCCATCTCGGGCTGGTGGCCCTTGCCTCTGTTGCGGCGACGCTGGTGGCGGTGACGCTGGCGATCTTTGTCACCCGTCCTGTGGGCGCGTCCTTCCTGCCGCTGTCGCGCACGATCACCAACATCGGTCAGACCTTCCCCCCTGTCGCGGTGCTGGCGCTTGCCGTGCCTGCCTTGGGGTTCGGGGCGGGGCCGACGCTGGTGGCGCTGTTTCTTTATGGGCTGCTCCCGATCTTCGAGAACGCGATCACCGCCCTGACGACCCTGCCCCCCGCCACGATGGAGGCCGCACGCGGCATGGGGCTGAACCGCTGGCAACGCCTGTCGCGGGTGGAGCTTCCCCTCGCCCTGCCCGTGATCCTGACCGGCATCCGCCTGTCCGTCGTCATCGCCCTTGGCACCGCCACCATCGGCTCCACCGTTGCCGCACGCACCCTGGGCGAAGTCATCATCGCCGGGTTGCTGACCAACAACACCGCCTATGTGCTGCAGGGCGGGTTGATCGTGGGCCTTTTTGCGGTGCTTATCTATGATGCGATGGCCCAGCTTGAACGCTACCTGAGCCGTCGCATGGGTGGGTAAACCGCGCCGAGTGGAAGCGCGCCGATCCGCCGCCCGCGCAATTGCGCCCCCTGTCCAAGACTTGTATCACACGCCTATGATCCGACAGCTTGCCCCCTTTATCCTCACCCTCTGGGCCGCGCCGCTGGCCGCGCACCCCCATGTGTTTATCGACACGCAGCTCTCGCTTGTCGCCGATGATCAAGGGCAACTGACCCATGTACGGGTGACCTGGCAATATGACGCGCTCTATTCACTGCTGGTGACCGAGGATATGGGCCTTGATGCCGACGGCGACGGGGCGCTCACGGAAACGGAGCTTGCGACGCTCAACGGCTTTGACATGCAGTGGGTCGACGGGTTCAACGGCGATCTGGTTATCAGCACCGAGGCGAACACCATCGCGCTGTCCGGCCCGACCGAGATTGCGACGCAGTTTGATAACGGACAGATCACCACGATGCACACCCGTGCGCTGGAAACCGCAATCCCCGCCGGGACAGCGATCACGATCAAACCCTATGATGCGACCTATTACACCGCCTATGATATCACGACTGCAATAGACACCACGCGCGCGCCGACCTGTAGCGCCCGTGTCGCCATGCCCGACGTCACCGCCACGATGGAGGCACTGCAACAACAGCTTGCCCAGCTGGATGCCCAGACCGATCCTTCCGACGCGGGTCTGCCGGATATCGGCGCGCAAATGGCCCCGACGGTGAATGTGACATGCGCCGCGCCCTGACCGTGATCGCCTTGGGCGTGGTCATCGCCCTTGCCGCGCTGTGGTGGACCGGCGGCTTTGACCGGCTGGCGCAATGGGCTGCGGCGCATCAACGCGCGTTTCAAAACAGCATCGCCCTCTCGCTTCGTGCTGTGCGTGCGGGCCAGCTAGAGGCGGTAACCGCCCTGCTGTCCGCCTGTTTCGCCTATGGCGTGGTGCATGCCGCAGGCCCCGGTCACGGCAAGGTGTTGATCGGCGGCTATGGCGCGGCCAAGGCTGTGCCGATGCTGCGTCTGTCGGTGATCGCGCTACTGTCGTCGCTGGGTCAGGCTGTGACGGCGGTAGCTCTGGTCTATACCGGCGTGAGCCTGCTGCACTTGGGGCGCGAGCGTATGATCTCGCTGACAGAGGCGATTATGGCCCCCGTCAGCTATGGCGCGATTGCCTGTGTCGGGCTGTGGCTGTTCTGGCGGGGCCTGCGCCATTTCCGCGCGACGCTTCCCACGCCGCATGATCATCACCACCATCACCACGATCACCATCATCACGACCACGACGGTATCTGCGCCACCTGTGGCCACGCGCATGGCCCCACCGCTGAACAGGTTCGACAGGCAACCACCCTGCGCGAGACGCTGCTGCTGATCGGATCTATCGCGGTGCGGCCCTGTACGGGGGCGTTGTTCGTGCTGATCATCACGCTTCAGATGGGGATCGCGGGCGTCGGGATTGCCGGTGCTTTTGCGATGGCCTTTGGCACGGCGACCATCACGATCGCCGTGGGGCTGGGGGCCGGCGCGTTGCGCGGCGGCGTGCTTGCCGGATGGGCCAGTACCCCCCGTGCAGCCCAGATCGCCGCCCTGATCGAGCTTGCCGCGGGGCTTGGTGTGGCCCTGTTGGCGGGCGGATTGCTGCTGCGGGCGATCTGAGTTTACCCGCTCGACAAGCGGGGCGGCCAAAACTATCTATAATCTATGACCCAACCTAGATCAGAGACCCACTCCGCCCGGATCGCGCGCATATTGGCCGACCGCATCATCTCGGGGCAGTTGGCTCCGGGCGCGCGGTTGCGGCAAGACCACATCGCGCAAGAATTCGGCGCAAGCCATGTGCCCGTGCGCGAAGCCTTCCGCCTGCTAGAAACGCAATCACTTGCAGAAAGCCTGCCAAGACGCGGATTTCGCGTCACTTTCTTCGATATGGCAGAGCTGCGGGAAGTCGCTGAAATGCGCGCCAGCCTCGAAGCGCTCGCCCTGCGGCACGCCGCACCCAACCTGACGCCCGATATCCTCGCCAAGGCGCATAAGGCCAACCTACAAGGCGACAGCGCCCAGAATGTACATGAATGGGAAGAGGCAAACCGCTGTTTTCACAGATTAATTCTGGAACCCTGCCAGATGCCGCGGCTGATGCGGTCGATTGACGACCTGCAAGCGGCAAGCGCGCGGTTCATTCTGCGGGCATGGCGGACAAATTGGGAAGCCCGCACCGATCACGACCACCGCCTGATCCTCGACGCGCTGCGCAAAGGTCAGGTGGATCTGGCCTGCACCACGCTCTCGCGCCATGTGGGGTGGATCGGCAAGCGCAGTCGCACCCTAAAAAATCAAATCGGCTCAGGCACTTCCGAGTTTTTCAGATAATTATCTATAATCTGAATTGCCAGAAGGCGCGTCCTTCGTCCTACTGGGATAGACCTTGAAAGCTATCACTCGGAGGAAACCAGATGGCACTTGCGATTACATCCCTACCCCGTAACCCGTCCTTCGCGCAGGGGCTTGGCCTCGCGCTGGCCGGTGCCGCGCTGATCACGCTGGGGGCCAAGGTCCAGATCCCGTTCTGGCCAGTGCCCATGACCCTGCACACGCTATCGGTCTTTCTTGTCGCCCTCACCCTTGGGCCGCGTCTGGGGCTGGCGGCGATGGCGGCCTATCTTGGAGCCGGTGCGGCGGGGCTTCCGGTGTTTTCGGGCACGCCTGAACGCGGCATCGGGCTTAGCTATATGGTCGGGCCGACGGGCGGCTATCTGCTGGGCTACCTTGTGGCGGCAGGGCTGACCGGCTGGCTGGCGATGGGGCGCGGCTGGATCGGGCGCGTGCTGGCGATGCTGGCGGGGCTGACCGTGGTCTATGCCGGTGGTCTGGCGTGGCTGGCGCTGTTCGTGCCCGCGCCCAAGCTGCTGGCCGCAGGGCTGACCCCTTTCCTGCTGGGTGATGTGGTTAAGGTGCTGCTGGTGGCGACACTGCTGTCGGGCCTGTCGCGGCTGAAAGGGCGTGATCAATGATCCGTACAGACTGGACCCTTGACGAAGCGGCAGCGATCCACGCGCTGCCCTTCCCCGACCTGATCCATCAGGCGCAAACGCTGCACCGTGCGCATTTCGACCCCACGGCGATCGAAACTGCCAGCCTGCTGAGCATCAAGACCGGCGGCTGCCCCGAGGATTGCGGCTATTGTTCGCAATCGGCGCATTACGACACCGGCGTCAAAGCGACCAAGCTGATGGGCGCGGAAGAGGTCATCGCCGCTGCCAAACGCGCCAAGGACGCGGGCGCACAGCGGTTCTGCATGGGGGCTGCATGGCGCAGCCCCAAGGACCGCGACATGGACAAGCTGACCGATATGGTGCGCGGCGTGGCCGATCTGGGGCTCGAAACCTGCATGACGCTGGGGATGCTGTCGCCCGAACAGGTGACCAAACTTAAGGATGCCGGGCTCGATTTCTACAACCACAACATCGATACCTCGCCCGAGTATTACGCCGAGATCGCCTCGACCCGCACGATGGAAGACCGCCTTGAAACGGTGGAACATGTGCGCAAGGGCGGGATCAAGGTCTGCTGCGGCGGTATCCTTGGGATGGGCGAGGCAGAGGCGGACCGGATCAGCATGCTGGTCACCCTCGCCACGCTGCCCAGCCACCCAGACAGCGTGCCGGTGAACCTATGGAACGCGGTCAAAGGCGTGCCCGTGCAGGGAAAATCCGAAAAGGTCGACCCTTTTGCGCTGGTCCGGCTCGTGGCCTTGGCGCGTATCCTGATGCCCGCCTCGGTCGTGCGTCTCTCCGCAGGGCGCACCGGGATGAGTGACGAGCTGCAATCGCTGTGCTTTCTGGCGGGGGCGAATTCGATCTTTGTGGGCAACCAGCTGCTGACCACCGAAAACCCCGCCACGTGGAAAGACAACGACCTGCTGCAACGGCTCGGCATGCATGTGGCACCGGCCAAGCCCGCGTCCAGATCGGCCAAGATCGCGGCGCAGTAGATCCGCCCCTGACACGTGCAAAAGCCCGGCCTGATATCCTCGGGCCGGGCTTCTCATATCGGACGACAGCGTGGCGTCAGGCGAAGATGATCACCGACTGCATGCCGTCTGCGACCATATCCCCATCGGTATTCCAGACCCGCATGACCTGAGAGCTATAGCCGCCGTTACCGGCGGTCAGCTGTGTCTCCATCATATACCAGCCGTCGCGGGTATTGGCGTGATCGGACAGCAGGTTGATGATCCAGTTCATTGATGAATTCGGCCCCGGTCGCGTCATCATCGGGAAGGCCGCAGGGGGCAGCACGTCGCCAATCGCGATCAGCCCTTCAAGCGTCCCCCACATCGCCGGATCACGGTGCCGCGCCCAGATCCGGACATAGCCGCGATCGGCACCAGAGAACGGCAGGCTGCCCTCGATCAGTTTGACCTCGAAGTTGACAAAGAACCGTACCGGCGGGCGTTTCAATGCGGGCGGGAAGTATGAGGGCGTGTCGTCCGGCCCTTGGGGGGCATCGGGCGCGGTATGGCCGACGTTCAACTGACTTTCCTGCGCATGGCCGAAAGAAAACGTGCCCGTTGCCGCGACCTTGCCGTCGATTTCAGCGCGGGTGGCAATGGTGGTGATGTTGCGCCCTTCGCGCAGCACTTCGGCATGGATCGTGGGCGGCTGCGACACGGGCGCGGTAAAGTTGATCAGCGCAGACCGCAGCGCGGGCAGATCGGGGCGGTCCCGACGGGCCGCATTGACCAGCAAGGCACCGGTAAATCCGCCAAAGGCCGTACGCCCCTGCGCCCAGTTCTCTGGCACCTGATAGCGCGGCGCGGTGCCGTCCTGCTCTGCTGTGGCCAATACCTCGGCCAGGGTCACGTCTGTCATGTCGGGTCCTTTATACGTCTGTCACCGCGCGCGGACGCGCTGCAGCCCAATCGATGCCCGCAAAGCCAAGGGCGCGCAAGACACCCCGCCCCTGAAACGCCACGTCACCCGAAATGCGGCCCCGCGGCAAAAAAACCTTTGGCGGGATCGAATAGAGCTGTTGACGCTCAATGTGTAATTCACATATTCATGAAATATGGAATCACTACTCACAGATCGACTCGCCACCTTAAGCCACCCGCAGCGGCTGGCCGTGTTTCGCCTGCTGATGCGGCGCTATCCCGATGCCTTGCCTGCGGGGGAAATCGCGCAGGTGTTGGCCCTGAAATCCAGCACGGCGTCGGTATATCTGTCGGCGCTGACGCAAGTCGGGCTGATCTCGCAGCGGCGCGACGGGACGCGGCTCTTGTATACCGTCAACCTTGATGCGGCGGGCGAGGTCGTATCGGGGTTGTTCGTGGATTGTTGTCGGGGGCGCGCTGATCTCTGCCCGCCCCCGTTCTCTGACCTCATTAACAGGACGCAGATGATGACCCAGACAAAGTTCAACGTGCTTTTCGTATGTACCGGCAATTCCGCCCGCTCCATCTTTGCAGAGACGATCCTGCGGGACATGGCGGGCGACCGGTTCACCGCCTATTCCGCGGGCACCCTGCCCCGGTCCGAGCTTAACCCCCTTGCGGTCGAGATGCTGCAAGCCAAGGGCCACAGCATCGACGCGCTGCGGTCCAAACATATCTCTGAATTCCAGACCGCCGATGCGCCGCAGATGGATTTCGTCTTTACCGTCTGTGACCACGCCGCAAACGAGGAATGTCCCACCTGGCCCGGCCAGCCCGTGTCGGGGCATTGGGGCATGCCCGATCCCGTCAAAGCCGAAGGGACAGAAGCGGAACGCCGGCTGGCCTTCCAACAGACATATGGCGCGCTGCACAACCGGCTGCTGGCCTTTACCGCCCTGCCTTTCGACGCGCTGGACCGCGCTGCCTTGCAAAAACGGGTCGATGCCATCGGGGCCGACCCAGTGACCACAGGATAAACCACCATGACAACCTATGCTTTGAACGGCCTTGGCCGCATCGGAAAACTCGCCCTGCGGCCCTTGCTGGAACAGGGGGCCAAGATCGCCTTTATCAACGACGCGGTTGGCGACCCCGAGATGCACGCCCATCTGCTGGAGTTTGATTCCGTCCACGGGCGCTGGCCTGCGACCTTCAGCGCAGAGGATAACGCGATCACCATCGATGGCACGCGTATCCCCGTGACCAGCACCAAATCGATCACAGACCTCCCGCTGGACGGTGTGGATGTGGTGATCGACTGCACCGGTGCGTTCAAGACCGAAGCCAAGCTTGCCCCCTATTTCGAGGCGGGCGTGAAAAAGGTTGTTGTCTCTGCCCCCGTCAAGGACGGGCCGACGGCGAATATCGTCTATGGCGTGAACGACGACACCTATGATCCAGCCACGCACAGCATCGTCACCGCGGCGAGCTGCACCACCAACTGCCTCGCCCCCGTCGTCAAAGTGCTGCTGGAAGGGATCGGGATCAAACACGGGTCGATCACCACGATCCATGACGTGACCAACACGCAAACCATCGTGGACCGCCCCGCCAAGGACATGCGCCGCGCCCGATCGGCGCTGACCAACCTGATCCCCACCACCACAGGGTCGGCCACGGCGATCACGCTGATCTATCCGGAGCTGACCGGCAAGCTGAACGGCCACGCCGTGCGGGTGCCCCTGCTGAATGCGTCGATCACCGATTGCGTGTTCGAGGTGGAGCGTGAGACGAGTGTGGAAGAGGTCAACGCCCTGTTCAAAACCGCCGCCGAGGGGCCGCTAAAGGGCATTCTGGGCTTTGAGGAACGCCCGCTCGTGTCGTCGGATTACACCAATGACACCCGCAGCGGGATCGTGGATGCGCCATCGACGATGGTGGTGAATGGCACGCAGGTCAAAGTCTATGCGTGGTATGACAATGAAATGGGCTATGCGCACCGTCTAGTGGATGTGGCGCTGATGGTGGGCGGCAAGCTGTGACACGCCCTGCCGGTTTTACCGCCTATATCACTGTCACCGCCGCCTATTGGGCCTTTATGCTGACCGACGGCGCGCTGCGGATGCTGGTGCTGCTGCATTTTCACACGCTCGGGTTCTCTCCGGTACAACTAGCCTATCTGTTTGTGCTCTACGAGATCGCGGGCGTGGTCACCAACCTGTCGGCGGGCTGGATCGCGGCGCGCTTCGGACTGACCTCGACGCTCTATGCGGGGCTGTCGTTGCAAGTGGTCGCGCTGCTGGCGCTGACGCAGCTTGATCCGGCATGGAGCGTCGCCGCCTCGGTCGTCTTTGTCATGCTGGTGCAAGGGTTGTCAGGCGTGGCCAAGGATCTTGCCAAGATGAGCTCTAAATCCGCGGTCAAGCTGCTGGCCCCCACCACGGGGGGCGGCTTGTTCCGCTGGGTCGCACTGCTCACCGGATCGAAGAACGCGGTCAAGGGCGCTGGCTTTCTGCTGGGTGCGGGGATGCTGGCGTTGCTGGGGTTTGTGCCGTCGACGTTGGTGATGGCGGCGATCCTGTTTGTGATCCTGATCGGCGTCATCATCGGTATGCCCGCGGGCCTGCCCGTGGGGCGCAAGGACGCCAAGTTCACCGAAGTCCTGTCCAAAAACCGCAATATCAACTGGCTCAGCGCCGCGCGGCTGTTTCTGTTCGGGGCGCGCGACGTATGGTTTGTCGTGGGCATCCCGATCTATTTCTATGCCGTGCTCTCCGATGGCAGCGTCGAAAGCAAGCGGGAGGCTTTCTTTATGATCGGCAGCTTCATGGCGGTGTGGACGATCCTCTATGGGGCCGTGCAAGGCTGGGCCCCGAAGATACTGCGGGCCACAGGCCGGACCGAGGGCGAAACGCTCGCGCAGGCCCGCCACTGGAACCTTGCGCTGGTGGTCGTGCCTGCCCTGCTGGCCGCGCTGGTCTGGATCACGCCTGCGCCGTCCCCCGCGCTGACGGTCACGATTGTCCTCGGTTTGCTGGTGTTCGGGGCAATTTTCGCGGTGAATTCGGCGCTTCATTCCTATCTGATCCTCAGCTTCACGGATGCAAAGCGGGTCACGATGGATGTGGGGTTCTACTATATGTCCAACGCGGCCGGTCGGTTGGTAGGCACGCTTTTGTCAGGCTTCACCTATCAACTGGGGGGGCTGGCGCTGTGTCTTGGCACCGCGGCGCTGATGCTGGCGCTGAGCGCCTTGGGGACGGCACAGCTGCGCCCCTCGCAAACGTCATGAACTGCGGCGCGCGGGGATGTCCCCGCGCGCCCAATCTCAAGGGACCGCAACCACGCCGTTGCGGTTGTCCCGCCAGATCACCGCGACGAGCACCGCCGAGGCGACCCCCGCGACCAGCGTCGTCGTCAGCCCCGGAAAGCTGAAGGCAAAGCCCGCGATCCCCAGAGGCAGACGCAGCCAGGGCCGCACCATACCGACGCCCAGCAGATAGCCCTCAAGCCCGCCGGACAGCAGCGTGATGCCGATAATGATCGACGGTAGCACATAGATCAGCGGCGTAAGATCGCCCTGCAGCACCAGCGCAGGCTGGAACAGGAAGAACAACGGCACAAAGTAGATCACCACCCCCAGCCGCATCGCGGTGAAGGAGGTCAGCATCGGCTTGGCCCCCGCAATCGTCGCCGCCAGAAACGCCGCAGCCCCCACCGGAGGCGTGATCACCGACAGCATCGCGTAGTAGACGATGAAAAAGTGCACCGCGACCGTGTTCAACCCGCCGATTTCGATGATCGCGGGTGCCAGCGTCACCGCAAGGAAGATGTAGGCCACAATCGCAAGCCCCGCCATGCCCATGATAAAGCAGGCCAAAACCCCAAGCGCGATTACGAGATAGACGTTATCCCCGCCCAAAGCGACCAGCCCCGAGGTCATCGACCCTGTCACACCGGTGATGGTCAAGGCGCTGACCACAAAGGCGATCGGCAGGATGATCGCTGCGGTCTGTGTGACCAGCGTGCCCACCTGGCGCAGGGTTTCAAAAATGCGCGCAGGTGTCATCATGGTCTCGCGTGGCAGGAAGCTCAGCGCGATCATCAGCGCACTGGCGTACCACGGGGCGTAATACTCCCACCGCATATACAGCAGGCCCCAGACCAGAAAGATCATGACCAGCAGGAAGGGCCAGCCGCGCTTCATCACCTCGCGGGCCGAGGGCAGGTTTTCGGGTTTCATCCCCACCAGCCCCTTGCGCGCGGCATAGGCGTCGACTTGCAGGATCAGACCAAAGTAGAACAACGCCGACGGCAGGATCGCGGCCACCATCACGGTCGCGTAATCCACACCGATGGTGATCGCCATGACAAAGGCAATCGCCCCCATCACCGGCGGCATCACCACCCCGCCGGTCGAGGCACAGGCCTCGATCGCGCCAGCGTAATGGGGCGGGTAGCCGACCTTTTTCATGGTCGGAATGGTAATCGACCCGGTGCCCGCGATGTTCGAAAAAATCGACCCCGACAGCGACCCGAAAAAGGCGCTGGCCACGATCGATACTTTCGCTGGACCGCCGCGGTACTTGCCAAAGCCCGCATTGGCCAGATCGATAAAGAACTGCCCCGCCCCCGTAGCGATCAGCACGCCCGCAAAGACCAGAAAGCCCAGCACGATCTCGGCCACGATCTTGGTGGTGATGCCCATCAACCCTTCGGTTCGGAAGACATGCGCCTCGATCATGCGTTCAAACGTATAGGGGATGCCCATCAGCAAACCGGGGAAGTAATCGGCCACCAGCGGATACAGCCCCAACACCAGCACCACGAGCAAGAAAGGGATGCCCCCCGACCGGCGCGCGATTTCAAGCATCAGCAGCCAAAGCACGACGCCCGCGTAGAAATTGGTCCAACCCGCCTGCACGATCTCCCATGCATACATGGAAAACCACATGCAGATGCCAAAGCTCACGGCGGCCGCCACGATGTCATAGATCGGCACATGGGTGTGCGATTTCACCGCTGGCAGCGCGATGAACGCCGCCGCAAGGAAGGTGCCGATGAAGACCCAGTAATACTGCCCCTCGATCAGACGCCGCCCGCCGATGGGAACGCCGAATACATAGGCCAGCCCCATCCCGAGGCCAAAGGTACACAGCAGCACAAAAGCGATGCTGGTGAACGAGAATAATCCCCCCAGTCGCGTCGTCTCGGACGAGGGTTCGACAGCCGTTTCAGCCGCCGGAGGGTGTTGTGTTGCTGACATGGATGATCCTGAAAATAAGGGCGCTGTGGCAGTGTCTTAGGAGGACGGAGCACGCTGTGCTCCGCCCTGTCTTATGCCGTCGATGACGGTCCGGCGCGGCGTTACAGGCGCGAGCGGAACGGCTCCAGCCCGTCGGTGTGCTTGGCCAGAATGTCGAGATACTCCTGGTTCTCGAAATTCATCTCTACGCCCTGCTCCATCGCCTCTTTCATGCCGGCGTTGCGTGCCGCGATCCACGCGTCCATCTTCTCGATGGCCTCGTTGTTCCAGGCATCGTCTTCTTCGGTCCACGCCCCGATTTCACGCAGGTATTTCACCGTGCCTTCGTGCACCGGGATCGGGTTGGCATCCAGGAAGTTGCGGAAATGCTCCAGCGACATGCGGGTCGCCAGCGCGTGCGATCCTTTGTAGTTGTCGTGGGATTCATTCATCCACTTCGCCATGTTATAGACGAAATCCTCTTCTGCGGTGACCGGCACGGCATAGACGAAGTTCGACGTCATGGACTCGACACCCTTGGCGGTGCTCACCCCCATAGAGATGGTCGAGGGGATCGTCATGGGGCGGTAGCTCAGGTAGCCGTCCCAGCCTTCTGTGTTGGCCGGGTCCATCGGCAGCCAGCGAATGCCACCCGGTGCGCCCTCCATTTCGGACAGGACGGAAGAGATCGGTGAGCAATAGGCCACATCGGACTTCCCCTCGACAACCGAACGACAGTTTTCACCGTAGCTGGAGGCCGGGACGAATTCGATCTTTTCCTGCGCTTCCTCGGGCGTCATGCCGATAAAGGCAGGCAGGGCCTGGGTGATCGCCGCGACGATTGCGGGCGAGAACACGCCAGAGGTCACACGCACGCCGCCTTTGCCGATGTCTTCAAGGCTTTGCAGCTCGGAATCGCCAGCCACAACAAAGCCCCAAGGCGTGTCGTTGTGGTGCCACAGGATCCGCTGCGGCATGGGTTTCGCCGCGGCGTAGCCGCCGACCCCTTCCGCTTGCAACGCCATTTCCGACGCTGCAACCGACGCGATCGACACGTCTTCGCGGTCGGTCAAACGTTTGTAGCGCATGGGCTCGCTGTCTTCGGGAACGATCCGCACGGTGGTGCCGGTTTCTTTTTGCAACGCAGGCCCCCAACCGTTGGTCGAGGCAAAGCTGCCTGTCGACGTGCCCGGCGTGGCAATCACGAGCATGCGCGGCCACTCATACTCCTGCGCCATCGCGACGCCCGAAAGCGCCATCGATACCGCAAAGGACCCGACAGCGGCCTTGGCAAAACGTGTCATATTCTTCATGTGGTCTCTCTCCCTGTTGTACATCTTTGGATTGTTCGGGATCGCAGAATCACAGGCACCGCAAAAGCTGCGGATGCCCGTGCGCAGGACGCAGATGTGATCTTTGCAGATGTCACGCAGCACCTCCCAATGCTTGTCGCGACGCGTCCGGTACGACCCGTAAAACGGGCCAGAAAACGCATCCCCCCGAGTGTCGGCCCCCTCCTCCCGAGGGTATCCGACTCAATCTGTCAATCAGCCTAGGGGCAAGATATTTTGATGCCAATACCGCAGAACAGAACTTGATACCGCAGCCACGCGGGGTCTTTGCGCGATCACCCCTAGTTTGCTGATGCCAAAGGGTTAACGCCGCAGAATATGGGAAATGTGACGTTACGTTGCTTTGGGTTACGAGGCGTTGTTTCGGCTGACAAGCGTCAGGAGGGCTGTCCAAACCGCGCCCGTTTTGCCCAGAATTGCGCCACCTTTGATTGAATATTTTGCGGCTTGCACCGTTTGCCGAACTTGGCTACGCCTAAGGCAACGACGCTGCACACCCCCACGGGGGGCGCAGTTCCAACATCTATCCGTCGGGGTGCCCTAGGGGGCTGAGAGGTGCGTGCACCGACCCGTCGAACCTGATCCGGGCAATACCGGCGTAGGGAACGGGTATCTTTGTGCAACGGCCTTAGGCCCACGCCACAAAGCTCATTCTTGCGTCTGCTTGCCCACCACCGAAAGGCGAGCATGTGACCAAGACGACCCCCATTTCCCTGACCATCGCCGGATCCGACAGCGGCGGCGGTGCCGGTATTCAGGCCGATATCAAGGCGATGTCGGCCAATGGTGTCTATGCCGCCAGCGTGATCACCGCCGTGACCGCGCAGAACACGCGCAGCGTCAGCGCCGTGCACGAGATCCCCGCCCCCATCGTCGCGGCCCAGATCGATGCGGTGCTGTCCGATCTTTCGGTGCAGTCGATCAAACTGGGCATGTTGTTTTCTCCGCAGATTATTCAGGCGGTGGCATCCGCGCTGTCCGCGTTTCGGGGGGCCGTCGTGGTCGATCCGGTGATGATCGCAAAATCCGGCGATGCGCTGTTGCAGGAAGACGCCGTCGCAGCGCTGGTCGCGGATATCCTGCCGCGCGCCGATCTGCTGACCCCCAACCTGCCCGAAGCCGCCCGCCTGTTGAACCAGCCCGAGGCTGACAGCGCCGACCAAATGGTCACGCAAGCCCGTGCGCTGCTCAAGATGGGGCCGAAGGCGGTGCTGATGAAGGGCGGCCATAGCGCGGGCAATATCTGTAGCGACGCGCTGGTCACCGCAGAGCGTGTCACATGGCTCAGCGCGCCTCGCATCGACACGCGCAATACCCACGGGACGGGATGCACCTACGCCGCGGCCATCGCCGCGGGGCTGGCCCACGGCAACCCCCTTGGCGCGGCGGTACAGGCCGCCCATGACTATCTGCACCGCGCCATCATCGCCGCGGATCAACTTGAGGTCGGCACGGGCCACGGGCCAGTGCATCACTTCCACGCGGTCTGGTCATGACGCAGGTCACCATCATCGGCGCGGGCGTCGCGGGGCTGTGTACCGCGCGTGTTTTGCTGGATCGCGGGATGCGCGTGCATCTGATCGACCGCGCCCGCCAGCCCGGCCCGCAAGGGTGTTCTTGGTGGGCTGGCGGCATGCTCGCCCCGTTTTGTGAAGGCGAAAGCGCCGAGGAACCCGTGATCCGGCTGGGCCAAAGGGCGGCGGATTGGTGGGTGCAGCGCACCACATCGCTGCACCGACGCGGGTCGCTTGTGATCTCTCCGGCGCGGGACAGCAGCGATCTGACCCGCTTTGCGCGCCGCACGACAAGCTACCAAACCCTGACCGGCGCAGAGATCGCGGCGCTTGAACCCGACCTTGGCGACCGCTTTGCCAAAGCGCTCTATTTCCAGACCGAGGCCCACCTGTCGCCCCGCATTGCGCTGGCAGAGCTGTGGCGCGGGCTGGTGGCCGATGGGGCCAGTTTCGAACAGGGCGAGGCCGATCCCGAAACGCTGGCGCAAGACGGCACCGTCGTTGATTGCCGCGGCTATCACGCGCGCGCCGATCTGCCTGAGTTGCGCGGGGTGAAAGGGGAAATGGCGCTGCTGTCCTGCCCCGACATCGAGATCACCCGCCCCATCCGCGTGCTGCACCCACGTGTGCCGATCTACCTCGTGCCGCGCGGTGACGGGATTTACATGCTCGGGGCCACAATGGTCGAAGGCCGCGCCGGTGCCCATGCCAGCGTGCGGTCCGTGCTTGAACTGCTGAGCGCGGCCTACGCACTGTCCCCCGCCTTTGGCGAGGCCGAGATCCTAGAGATCGGCGTCGACAGCCGCCCCGCCTTCCCCGACAACCTGCCGCGCATCGAACGGCAGGGCAATCTGATCCGCGCCAACGGTCTGTATCGCCACGGTTTCCTGCTCGCCCCCGCGCTGGCGACCATGGTGGCTGACCTGATCCTTGACGCCAAAACACCGGAGATTTTCCATGAAACTACAGCTTAACGGTGCCCCGCTCGACAGCGACGCGCCCACGCTTGCCGCACTGCTAGAGGCCGAAGGATTTGGCGGCGCGAAAGTCGCTACGGCCGTCAATGGCAGCTTTATCCCCGCCAGCCTGCGGGCCAGCCACCCCCTGACCTCCGGCGACAGCATCGAAGTGCTCGCCCCCATGCAGGGAGGCTAAGATGCGCCCCTTTTACGGAGAAACCCTTGCCAATGGTCTGATGCTGGGCACCGCGCAATACCCCTCTCCCAAGGTGCTGTCAGACGCCTTTGCGCGCAGCGGGGCGGCGGTGGCGACGGTATCGCTGCGGCGCGAAAGCGGACGGGATCGCGCCGGTCAGGACTTCTGGGAACTGATCCGCGCGCTTGACGTCCATGTGCTGCCCAACACCGCCGGATGTCACAGCGTCAAAGAGGCCGTCACCACCGCCCATATGGCCCGCGAGGTATTCGACACACGCTGGATCAAGCTCGAGGTCATCGGCGAGGAGGACACGTTGCAGCCCGATGTCTTCGGTCTGGTCGAGGCCGCCCGCATCCTGAGCGAGGACGGGTTTCAGGTCTTTCCCTACACCACCGAAGACCTTGTGGTCGCGGATAGATTGCTGCGGGCGGGCTGCGAGGTGCTGATGCCCTGGGGCGCGCCCATCGGGTCGGGGATGGGGCTGAACAACCTTTTCGGGCTGCGCGCCATGCGTGCGCATTTTCCTGACGTGCCGCTGGTGATCGACGCGGGCATCGGCCTGCCCTCACACGCCGCACAGGCGATGGAACTGGGGTTTGACGCGGTGTTGCTGAACACCGCTGTCGCCAAAGCCGGTGATCCCGCCGCCATGGCCGAAGCCTTTGCCACCGCGATCCGCGCCGGACAGCTTGCCGCCGAGGCGGACCCGATGCCGCCCCGCGATATGGCCGCGCCCTCTACCCCCCTGATCGGAAAGGCGTTTCTGGAATGACCCTTGACCGTTTCTACCCGATCTTCGACAGCGCCGCCTGGCTGGAGCGGCTGGTGCCCCTTGGCATCAAACTGGTGCAACTGCGGATCAAGGACACGCCCGCCCCTGCCCTGCGGCGCGACATCCGGCAGGCCAAGGCGATCTGCGCCAAGCACGACTGTACCCTCGTCATCAACGATCACTGGCGTATCGCGCTCGACGAAGGGTGTGATTTTATCCATCTGGGACAAGAGGATCTGGACAGCGCCGACCTCACCGCCATCCGCGATGCGGGTGCACGTTTGGGCATTAGTACCCACGACAAGGCCGAACTGACCCGCGCCCTGGACCTGCGCCCCGATTATATCGCCCTCGGCCCGATCTACCCGACGATCCTGAAGCAGATGAAGTGGCACGCGCAGGGGCTGGACCGTCTGCGCGACTGGCGTGAGCGGGTGGGGCAGACCCCGCTTGTGGCCATCGGTGGCATGTCGGTCGACCGCGCGGCGGGTGCCTTTGACGCCGGTGCCGATTGCGTCGCGGCGGTGACCGACATCACCCTGAACCCCTCGCCCGAGGATCGCATCACCGCATGGCTGGGGGCAACCCGATGACCCGCTATGCCCGCCAGATGATCCTGCCGCAGGTCGGCCCATCGGGCCAAGAGGCGCTGGCGGCGGCACGGGTGGTGGTGGTCGGCGCGGGCGGGCTGGCGGCGCCTGTTCTGCCCCTGCTGGCAGGGGCCGGTGTGGGGCATATCACGCTGGTGGACGGTGATGACGTGGCCCTGTCGAACCTGCACCGCCAGACGCTCTTTACCGAAGCCGATATCGGCACGCCCAAGGTCACCGCCGCCGCCCGCGCCCTAACCGCGCGCAACAGCGCGTGCACCGTGGTGGCCCACCCCGTGACCCTTGGGCCGGATACCGTGGCAAAGCTGTGCCATGATGCGATGCTCGTGCTGGATTGCGCCGACAGCTTCGCAGCAAGCTATGTGCTATCGGATCACTGCCTGAACGCGGGTCTGCCCTTGATCAGCGCCTCGGCCCTTGGGTTTGGCGGCTATGTCGGCGGGTTCTGCGGCGGCGCGCCGTCGCTGCGGGCGGTGTTCCCCGATCTGCCGGACCGCGCGGCGAGCTGTGACACGGCGGGGGTGATGGGGCCGGTTGTCGCCACGATCGGTGCCGCACAAGCACAGATGGCGCTGGCTTGCCTGCTTGGACTGTCGCCGTCCCCTTTGGGGCAATTGATCAGCTTTGATCTCGCCTCCTATCGTTCTGGCGGCTTCCGCTTTGATACCGCGCCGGAGCCCGACCACGGTTTCGGATTTGTCGCGCCCTCGCAGATCCGCGCAAGCGATTGGGTCGTCGATCTGCGTGGGCCGGATGAGGCTCCCACAGCCGCGACACCCACAGCGCGGCGCATCACCCTGCCCGATTTTCTTTCCACCGTTCCCCGCCCCACACATCAGCCCCGCGCGGTGATCGCCTGCCGTTCGGGCCTGCGCGCGTGGCAGGCGGCGACCCATCTGGCCAGCTACTGGCATGGCCCCATTACCCTGCTCGCCATGGGCGAGCCTTCCCCGTTGAAAGGACAAACCGATGAAACTTCGTAACATTCTGGCCGCGCTGGCGCTGACCTCTGGCCCGGCGCTGGCGCAGGACGAGATGGTCTTGCTGCTGGACTGGTTCGTGAACCCCGACCACGGGCCGATCATCGTGGCGCAGGAAAAAGGGTACTTCGCCGAACAGGACCTGAGCGTAGAGGTCATCGCCCCCGCTGATCCCTCCGACCCGCCCAAGCTGGTCGCCGCAGGCAAGGCGGATCTTGCGATTTCCTATCAGCCGCAGTTGCACCTGCAAATCCACGAAGGTCTGCCCCTGCAACGGGTCGGTACGCTGGTGGCCACGCCGCTGAACTGCCTGCTGGCGCTGACCGATGGTCCCATCGCCTCTCCTGCGGATCTGGCAGGCAAAAAGGTCGGATTCTCTGTCGGCGGTGTCGAAGAGGCCGTGCTTGGCGCGATCCTGACCCATCACGGGCTGTCACTGGATGATGTGGAGCTGGTAAACGTCAACTGGTCGCTGTCACCGTCGTTGATGTCCGGTCAGGTGGATGCGGTCATCGGGGCCTTCCGCAATTTCGAGCTGAACCAGATGGATATCGAAGGCGTCGATGGTACCTGCTTCTACGTCGAGGAAGAGGGCCTGCCACCGTATGACGAGCTGATCTACGTCGCCAACCGCGACACGATGGACAAGGACATGATCGCGCGGTTTCTGGCCGCGACCGAGAAAGCGACGCAATATATCGTCAACCACCCCGAGGAAAGCTGGGAGGTTTTCGCCGCCACCTCTGCCGATCTGCAGGACGAGTTGAACGCCCGCGCGTGGAAAGATACGCTGCCCCGTTTCGCCCTGCGCCCCACGGCGATGGATGCCGGACGCTACGCCACATTCGAGACGTTCTTGCATGACGCGGGTCTGATCCCCGACATCTCGCCCGTGTCGACCATCGCCATCGATGTGACCGCCCGATGACCGCGCCGGACTATGGCCGCAGCTTCGCGATTTGGCGCGCTGCTGCGGCGGAGGAGTGGCAAGACTATACCCACCATGCCTTTGTCGAAGGGCTGCGAGACGGCAGCCTGCCGCGCCATTGCTTTGTGAACTATCTGATCCAAGACTATGTTTTCCTTGTGCATTTCTCTCGCGCTTGGTCGATGGCGGTGGTCAAATCGGAAACGATGGAAGAGATGAAGACCTGCGCCGCCACGGTGGATGCGCTGGTCAATCACGAGATGGCGCTGCATATCCGCACCTGTGCTGCGGCGGGTATCGACGAAGCGGCGCTTTTCACCGCGACGGAAGCCCCCGCCAACCTCGCCTATACCCGCTATGTGCTGGATGCCGGGATGCAGGGGGATTTCCTTGATCTGATGGCGGCGCTGCTGCCTTGCGTCATGGGCTATGGGGAGATCGGGCAGCGCCTGGCCCAGACCTGCAGCGCCGACACGCCCTATGCCGAGTGGATCGAGACCTACGCCGACCCCGACTATCAGGCGCTGTGCCAGACGGTGGGCGCGATGGTCGACGCGGCGGTTGCGCGGCGGATCGGTGACCTTGAAACCGCCCCCCGTCGCACGGCACTGCAAAACCGCTTTTCCACGGCCACACGGCTAGAGGTCGGCTTTTGGCAGATGGGGCTGGACCTGCCATGACCCCACCGCCCACGCTGCGTCTGACGGGACAACACCGGATTGACGCGCGCCCCCTGTTTGACATGGATATGACCCTCGCCGCGGGGGCGTGGACCTGCTTGCTCGGCCCGTCGGGGGTGGGCAAATCCACGGTGTTGCGGCTGCTGCTGGGGCTTGAGACGGGCGGCGCGTTTGACGGCACGATCACCGCCTCTGACGGGCAACCACTGGCGGGGCGGATCAGCTATATGGCGCAATCCGACCTGCTGTTACCGTGGCTTACGGTGATCGAAAACATCATGATCGGCGACCGGCTGCGGGGGACCACGCCTGACAGAGGCCGTGCCTCCGCCATGCTTGAACGGGTCGGCCTGCAGGATCATGCCCATAAGAAACCCGCCGCCTTGTCGGGCGGCATGCGGCAGCGGGCAGCGCTGGCGCGGACCTTGCTGGAGGATCGCGCGGTGGTCTTTCTGGACGAGCCATTCTCGGCACTTGATGCGGGCACCCGTGCCGCGATGCAAGAGCTCGCGGCAGAGCTGTTGCACGGGCGGACCGTGCTGCTGGTCACCCATGATCCTGCAGAGGCGGCGCGGCTGGCCGACCACATCCTGATCCTTTCGGCCACCGGCGTGCAAAGCTGGCCCGTCCCCGCGCTTCGGGCACCGCGCCCCGTCACCGCGCCCGAGGTTTGGGCCTGCCAAAGCGCCCTGCTGTCCCATCTGCGGGGGGTGCCTGCATGAGGCGATACGACATACCGCTTGCGATCCTGCTGGGGCTTGGCCTTTGGCAGGCCGCGGTGCTGCTGACCGACGCGCCGCACTATATCCTGCCCTCGCCGTGGCGCGTGGCGCAGGCGGCCTATCGCGCCCGTGAGACGCTGATCGAGAACGCATGGGTCACTACCGTCGAGGTGCTGCTGGGGCTGCTGATCGGCACCGCCTTGGGGGCTGTTACCGCGATCCATCTGGCGCTGTCCAAAACGGCAGAGCGTTTGCTGCTGCCGCTGCTGGTCTTTACCCAAGCCGTGCCGGTTTTCGCGCTGGCCCCATTGCTGACGCTGTGGTTCGGCTATGGCATGGGGTCCAAGATCGTGATGGCGGTGTTGATCATCTATTTCCCAGTGACATCTGCCTTTCACGACGGGCTGACCCGCGTGCCTGATGGCTACCGCGATCTGGCGCAATCGATGGGGGCGCGGCCGTTGCGGTTCATGCGCTACGTGCAAATCCCCCACGCGCTGCCAAGCCTTGCGACGGGGCTGCGGCTGGCGGCGGTCTATGCGCCGATCGGGGCGGTGATTGGCGAATGGGTCGGCGCGTCAAAGGGGCTGGGCTATCTGATGCTGCTGGCCAATGGCCGCGCCAAGATCGACCTGATGTTCGCCGCGTTGATCATGCTCGCCTGTTTGACGGTGCTGTTGCATCTATCTGTCGGGCTGCTGGCGCAACGACTGACCCGCTATGCCGAAGGGCGCAGCGAAAGCGGGATCACGCGCAGCACCCGCGCGTGATCCATACGACTTGCTATTCCGCGTTCGGCCGCACCCGCGCGCCGCTTTTGTCAGCAAAGGCCGCAAGGCGGGCGCGCGCGTCAGGCTGCGTATTGACCACACCGGCGACCACGGCTTCGGCATAGGCGGCATCCATTGCCGACATATTCTGCATATGGCTCACCGCGCTACAGATCGCAAAGTTCGACAGCGGCAGGTTCTGCGCCGCCTTGCGCGCCAGTTCCATCGCCTTGTCCATGCTGGACCCTTCGACGATATACTGCGCAAGGCCCAGATCGACGGCCTCTTGCCCCTGATAGACGCGCCCGGTGAGCATCATATCGATCATCCGCGCTTTGCCGACCAGATCAGTCACACGGATCGTAGCCCCCCCGCCGGTGAACAGCCCGCGCTGGCCTTCGGGAAGCGCGAAATACGCGCTTTGGTCCATCACCCGCACATGGGCAGAGCTGGCAAGCTCTAGCCCGCCGCCGACAACGGCCCCTTGCAATGCTGCGATCACGGGCACGCCGCCGTATTCCATCTTGTTGAACGCCTCGTGCCAGCGCAAACAGACGTGCATGAAATCGGCGGGGCTGCGGTCTTCGTCATGGTGTTCGATCAGATCAAGCCCGGCGCAAAAGTGATCCCCCGCGCCTGCCAGTACCACTGCACGTACACCAGCGCGCGGTGCGGCGGAAAAGAAGGTGACCAGCTCCTCGATCGTGTCGATGTCCAGGGCATTGCGTTTGGTGGGACGGTTCAGGGTCACCACCCAGACGCCATCGTCATGCGCCTTGATGTCCAGGTTACGGTAGCTGGTCGGATCAATCTGAACGGCCATGTGAATTCCTCCTCCTATGGGGCCGGCAATTGTGGTCGGCCCCGGTGCCTTGCTGCTGCAAGGGCTTGCTGAATATATGCAAAAGGCTCTCCCACCTTTTACGTGAATGTGCATTGAGTAGCGCGCCAAACACAGCCCGTCTATCGGTCATCCGCCGATTTCAGCGCGGTGACTTCCCCAAGGGCAACGGAGGCGCGAGGATTCGGCCCGTCGCACTCTGCCAAAGGCGGCAAAACCGTTTGAAAACGCAATGTTACCGTG
The DNA here is from genome assembly GCF_048285585.1 of Sulfitobacter sp. SBS6. Taxonomy (NCBI): domain Bacteria; kingdom Pseudomonadati; phylum Pseudomonadota; class Alphaproteobacteria; order Rhodobacterales; family Roseobacteraceae; genus Sulfitobacter; species Sulfitobacter sp. SBS6. Next base: position 461,863 of record NZ_JBLWBA010000005.1, read on the forward strand.
TGAATCCGCGCCAATCCGGGGCGTCGTCAGAAAAAAATCGAAAATAATCACCGGGGCGGCAAAAATGGGGTTGAACCCCGGCTGAACCTTGGGGTAGTAGAGCGCTACCGGGTCGTTAGCTCAGTTGGTAGAGCGCTTCGTTTACACCGAAGATGTCGGGAGTTCGAGCCTCTCACGACCCACCACTCCACCACCACAATTCAGTTCTACCAACGCAACCTGCGCCGACGGCGACGGGGTTTTATGCGTTTGATGTCAAGGGATTGCCTGCGCAGCCTGTGGCATCAACAAGACAAAGACCTTGATACGACAAAGCCCCTCACCAAGGTGAAGGGCTACTGCGGGCGTCGTAGCTTTGCGCCGGAGATCTTGAGCGATTTTCGCCCTCAGTCGTCGGGTTGATCAGCGGTATCGCCGCCGCCCTGCCCCTGTGTCACCTGCCGCACTTTGACGCGGATCATCTTGCCGTTTTTCAACTCTTTCTCGTTGATCACTTTCAGCTTGCCGAACGGCGGCAGGTTCAGCTCGCGGCTGTCCGACAGTGCTTCGCCCAATACGGCGAGCATGGCATCAACGACGGGTTTCGCATCGCGCTTTTTCACGCCCGACCTTTCGACCACTGTGTCGATCAGCTCTTTCTTGCGCATCACGGGGCCGAGGATCACAGGGCGCGGTGCTTCGACCACAGCAGGTGCTGCGGCGGTGTCGGGTGCGGCTGGTTTAGGCGTTGTGGTTTTCTTGGGCGTGGTCATTTGACGTCTCGTCCGTTGGGGAGGTTTCATCAAACCCTAGCGGGGCCACCGGGGGAAATCCAGCGGTGCTTGGGGATGACGCAGTCCTGCGCGAAAATTGGGGACGTGCCCACGAAAAAGGCCGCCCCGAAGGGCGGCCTGATGTCGGTTGGATCGTTGTTTAATGCGCTGTGGCGCTATCGCCTGCAGCGTTGCGACGGGCCAGCGCGGCGGCTGCGGCGGCATCTTCTGCCTCCTGATCCCATTCGATCGCTTCGGGCTCGCGGACCAGCGCATGTTTCAGCACCTCGGACACGTGTTTGACGGGAATGATGGTCAACCCTTCTTTCACGTTATCCGGGATATCCGGCAGGTCCTTTTCGTTCTCGGTCGGGATGAGAACCGTTGTGATCCCACCACGCAGCGCCGCCAACAGCTTCTCCTTCAAGCCGCCGATTGGCATCGCATTCCCGCGCAAGGACACCTCCCCCGTCATCGCGATATCGCGGCGCACGGGGATCTGGGTCAGCACCGACACGATCGATGTCACCATCGCCAGACCGGCAGAGGGGCCATCTTTCGGTGTCGCACCATCGGGCACGTGGACGTGGATATCTAGCGTGTCGAACTTGGGCGGCTTCACCCCGATCTTGGGGCTGATCGACCGCACATAGCTGCTGGCCGCGTCGATGGATTCCTTCATCACATCGCCAAGCTTACCGGTGGTTTTCATCCGACCTTTACCCGGCAGGCGCAGGGCTTCGATCTGCAACAATTCGCCCCCAACCGAAGTATAGGCCAATCCGGTCACGACGCCGATCTGATCCTCAAGCTCGGCCAAGCCGTAGCGGTGCTTTTTCACGCCGAGGAAATCCTCGATGTTGTCGCCCGTTACGGTAATCTCGTCGGCTTCCTTCTTGACGATCTTGGTCAGCGATTTCCGCGCAACCTTGGCGATCTCGCGCTCAAGATTCCGCACGCCGGCCTCGCGGGTATAGTAGCGGATCATGCTGGTCAACGCACTGTCTTCAATGGCAAATTCCTTTGCCTTCAGACCGTGGTTCTTGACCTGCTTGGCCACAAGGTGCTGTTTCGCGATCTCGCGCTTCTCATCCTCGGTATAGCCAGACAGGGGGATAATCTCCATCCGGTCGAGCAAAGGCCCGGGCATGTTATAGCTGTTCGACGTGGTCAGGAACATGACATTCGACAGATCGTATTCCACTTCCAAGTAGTGGTCGACGAATGTGCCGTTCTGTTCCGGATCAAGCACCTCGAGCATGGCCGATGCGGGGTCGCCACGGAAATCCTGACCCATCTTGTCGATTTCGTCGAGCAAGATAAGCGGGTTCGTGGTTTTCGCCTTTTTCAGCGCCTGAATGATCTTGCCGGGCATGGACCCAATGTAGGTCCGGCGGTGACCGCGGATCTCGGATTCGTCACGCACGCCCCCTAGCGAGATGCGAATAAATTCGCGCCCCGTCGCCTTGGCAACAGACTTCCCAAGCGATGTTTTACCCACACCGGGAGGGCCGACAAGGCACATGATCGGGCCTTTCAGCTTGCTGGAGCGTTGTTGCACGGCAAGATATTCGACGATGCGTTCTTTAACCTTTTCAAGGCCATAGTGATCATCATCCAGCACCTGCTGTGCCTTGGCGAGGTCTTTCTTGGTGCGCGACTTCACGCCCCACGGGATCGACAGGATCCAGTCGAGGTAGTTGCGCACCACGGTGGCCTCGGCAGACATGGGCGACATGTTCTTGAGCTTCTTCAGCTCGGCGTCGACTTTTTCCTTGGCCTCTTTGCTCAGCTTGGTGTCCGCGATGCGGGCTTCCAGTTCGGCGACTTCATTCTTGCCGTCTTCACCATCGCCAAGCTCGTTCTGAATGGCTTTCATCTGCTCGTTCAGATAGTACTCGCGCTGCGTCTTCTCCATCTGGGATTTGACGCGGGTCTTGATCTTTTTCTCGACCTGCAGAACGGACATTTCGCCCTGCATCAGCCCGTATACTTTCTCGAGCCGCTCGGAGACGGACAGGGTTTCAAGCAGGTCTTGTTTCTGCTCGACCTCGATGCCGAGATGCCCCGCGACCAGATCGGCCAGACGTGCAGGCTCGGACGCTTCGGTCACCGCCGACAGCGCTTCCTCGGGGACGTTCTTCTTGACCTTGGAATAACGCTCAAACTCTTCGGCGACGGACTTCAGCAGCGCCTGAGTGGTGGTCTCGTCACCGGGCTCTTCCGTCAGATATTCGGCAGAGGCTTCAAAGAAGCTATCGTTTTCAAGGTATTCCGTGATGCGCACCCGCGCCTGACCCTCGACCAACACCTTCACGGTGCCGTCGGGCAGCTTCAGCAGTTGCAACACATTCGCCAGGACGCCGGTGTTGAAAATACCATCGGAATCGGGGTCGTCCACGCCGGGGTCAATCTGGCTCGACAGCAGGATCTGCTTGTCATCGGCCATAACTTCTTCGAGGGCGCGCACAGATTTATCGCGGCCCACGAAAAGCGGTACAATCATGTGGGGGAACACCACAATATCGCGCAAAGGCAATACCGGGTAGGACGCGTTCAGAGGCTCTAACATGCTCTTTTCCTTATACTGCAAGATGACACTGGCCCCTATCTTAGGCGACCGTTCGTTCATCTCCTGTTCTGAGTAGGATATCTGGGGACCCTACCCGCCTGTTTCAATCCCCATGATGCTGTGATCCGTTCGTATGCGGGCCATCTGGCGTAAGGGTCGCCCTAGAATGAACCGCCACCGGCGGACAGACAAGCGCGGATCGTATGATTATCCGCGAAAACCGCCAAGAACCATGGTTAACCGGCCCGAATGACAAAAAACGGGCCGGATATGTGCTTTTTCGCGTTTAACGAGCTTACTCTGCCGCGACCTCTTCGAGGAAGGGATAATCGGTATAGCCCTCTTCGCCACCGGCATAGAAGGTTTTCGTATCCCCCTCGTTCAGCGGTGCGTTAAGTTCCAGCCGTTTTGCCAGATCGGGGTTGGCGATATAAGGCCGGCCAAAGGCCACCAGATCAGCTTTGCCGCTGGCCACGGCATCGATCGCCATGTCGCGGTCATAAAGGTTATTTGCCATGTAGACGCCGTTGAACAGCGACCGCAGCTTGCCAAGGTCTTCGCCGCTGTCCAAATCGCGCGACTGGCCGGTCGAGCCTTCGACCATGTGCAGATAGGCGAGATTGTATTTGTTCAGCGCATCCACGACGTAGGTGAACGTCTCTTGCGGGTCCTCATCCGCGATGCCGTTCGCAGGCGAGAAAGGCGACAGGCGCAGGCCGACGTGATCGCCATCCCATGCGTTAACGACACCGTCCAAGACTTCGAACAGCAGCCGCGCGCGGTTCTCGACCGACCCGCCATAGGCGTCATCGCGTTTGTTGCTTGAGGTCTTGAGGAATTGGTCCAGCAGATAGCCGTTCGCCCCGTGGACCTCGACCCCGTCAAAGCCTGCCTTGCGCGCCATCTTGGTCGCGTGGACATAATCAGCGACAATGCGTGGCATCTCGTCCAACTCCAAGGCGCGCGGTTCAGATGTCGGGGTCATACCGTCTTTGGTAAAGGTCTTCACCTCTGCCGCGATGGCCGAGGGGGCGACGGGCTTTTGTCCGTCAGGCTGGATGTCCACATGGCTGATCCGGCCTACGTGCCACAGCTGGATCACGATCTTGCCGCCCTTGGCGTGCACCGCGTCCGTCACCTTTTTCCAGGCAGCAACCTGCCCCTCGGTGTAGATGCCGGGGGTTTTGATGTAGCCTTTGCCTTCGGCGCTGATCTGGGACGCTTCGGTGATGATGATCCCGGCACCGGCGCGCTGCGCGTAGTATTCGACGTGCATGTCGCCGACTTCGCCACTGTCGTCATTGGCGCGGCTGCGGGTCAGCGGGGCCATCACAATACGGTTCGCGGCCTCGATGCCACCGACCTTCAGGGGGGTGAATAATGCCTCGGTCATGGAAAACTCCTTTGCGGTGTTGTTTCTTGTCTACAGCACCTAACCTTCCGCCCCGTCATCGCAAGGACGGGGCGAAAGGTTTATTCCATTCACCGCAGAGTTTTCCTAAAGCGGGTCGATGTCGCCTTGGGCACGCTGGCTATGAAAATCAGCCTGCCAGGCGTCAAATGTCCCCGCCGCAATCGCGTCGCGCATACCCGCCATGATTTCCTGGAAATAATGCAGGTTATGCCATGTCAGCAGCATCCCCGAGATCATTTCCTGACTACGGAACACATGGTGCAGATAGGCGCGGCTGTAGTTCGAGCACGCAGGGCATGTGCAGGCTTCGTCCAGCGGACGCGGGTCATCGGCGTGGCGTGCGTTCTTGATGTTCACAACGCCGTGACGCGTGAACACCTGCCCCGTCCGGCCAGAGCGTGAGGGCAAAACGCAGTCCATCATATCGATCCCGCGCGCCACGGCCCCGACGATATCATCCGGCTTGCCCACCCCCATCAGATAGCGTGGCCGGTCCACGGGCAGCATATCGGTGGCGAAGTCGAGACAGCCGAACATCGCCTCTTGCCCCTCGCCCACGGCAAGGCCGCCCACAGCGTAGCCGTCAAAGCCCACGTCGATCAGCGCTTTGGCGCTTTCCTCGCGGAAGTCACGTTCCAGCCCGCCCTGCTGGATACCAAAGAGCGCATGGCCCGGACGGTCGCCAAAAGCCTCGCGGCTGCGCTTGGCCCACCGCATCGACATCCGCATCGAGTCCGCGATACGCGCGCGATCCGCAGGCAGCGCGGGACATTCGTCAAAGCACATGACGATATCGGAGCCGAGCAGCTTTTGAATCTCCATCGACCGTTCGGGGGTCAGTTCGTGTTTCGACCCGTCCACATGGCTTTTGAAGGTCACGCCCTTTTCCGTCAACTTGCGCAGCCCCGACAGGCTCATCACCTGAAACCCGCCGGAATCGGTGAGGATCGGCTTGTCCCAGTTCATGAACTTGTGCAGCCCGCCCAAACGGTCGATCCGTTCGGCAGTGGGGCGCAGCATCAGGTGATAGGTATTGCCCAGCAGGATATCCGCACCGGTCGCGGCGACGCTTTCGGGCATCATGGCCTTGACCGTGGCAGCCGTGCCCACAGGCATGAAGGCCGGCGTGCGAATATCCCCCCGCGGGGTAGAGATGACACCGGTACGCGCCGCACCATCGCGGGCCTGAAGATCGAACGAGAATTTTTTCATGACTGCGGCTATAAGATGTCCCCCGCATAGGCGCAATCGCGCAGTTTAGCCGCGCGTTCCACAAGGCTGTCATGGAAGCACCGTAAATCTGCGCTATGTCCAGCCGGAACCGCCGGGGCGCTGCCCCGGACCCCGGGATTTATGCCATTTGGAAGCCCGTGTCGTGGCTTGAGTAGACGCAGGCGACCTGCTAGGCGGCGGGATGATTTAGCTGTGCCGGAGTGCGTGACATGCAAGAATTGACGTTTGGCTGGGAAGAATGGGTCGCCCTTCCCGAATTGGGGCTTCCCGCGATCAAGGCAAAGATCGACACCGGCGCGCGCACATCGGCGCTGCACGCCCATGACATCGAAGTCTTTGGCCCCGCGTCCAAGCCCAAGGTCCGGTTCAACGTGCATCCTGTGGCTGGCAACGAAGACATCACCATCACCTGCTCCGCGCCCATCATTGACCGGCGCGAGGTCACCTCGTCGAATGGCGAGGCAGAGCTGCGCTATGTCATCTCGACCAAGATGGATGTCGCAGGGCAAAGCTGGCCGATTGACGTGACCCTGACCAACCGTGCGGGCATGACCAGCCGCATGTTGCTGGGCCGTCAGGCGCTGACAGATCACATCACCATCTCGCCCACCGAGAAACGGTTGCAACCGGATCTGAGCTATGACGTCTACCATACCGCCGCTGTGCGCCACCGCGCGCCCAAACGCGCGTTGCGGGTCGCCGTGCTGAGCCGTGAAGCCAGCAACTATTCCACCTCGCGTCTGGTCGAAGTCGGCGAGGCCCGTGGCCATACTGTCGAAGTGATCGATACCACCCGTTGCTATATGGCGATCAACGCCATGGCCCCCGAAGTGCATTACGATGGCAAACGTCTGCCGCGCTATGACGCGGTGATCCCACGGATCGGTGCCTCGGTCACGCCCTATGGCTGTGCGGTGATCCGGCAGTTCGAAACTATCGGGACCTACTGCGTCAACGGCTCTGCCGGTATCCTTTCAAGCCGCGACAAGCTGCATGCGCATCAGGTCTTGGCGTCGAAAAAAATCGGCATGCCGACCACCGCTTTTGCCGCCTCGCCCAAGGACACGTCGAACCTCATGGCACTGGTAGGCACCGCGCCGCTCATCGTGAAACTGCTGGAATCCACCCAAGGCAAAGGTGTGGTGCTGGCCGAGACCAAGAAGGCCGCGGAATCCGTCATTGATGCCTTCCGCGGGCTTAAGGCAAACTTTCTTGTGCAGGATTTCGTCAAGGAAGCCGCGGGCGAGGATCTGCGTTGTCTTGTGGTGGATGGCAAGGTCGTGGCCGCGATGAAGCGCACCGGCGCGGATGGCGATTTCCGCTCCAACCTGCACCGTGGCGGCACCGCTCAGGTCGTGCGCATCACCAAGGTTGAACGCGACACCGCCCTGCGCGCGGCACGGGCCTTTGGCCTGGGCACGGCCGGTGTGGATCTGCTGCGGTCGGACAGCGGGCCAAAGGTGCTTGAGGTCAACAGCTCTCCCGGGTTCGAAGGGATCGAGAAAGCCACCGGCAAGGATATTGTCGGCATGGTCTATGATATGATCGAAGCGCGGGTAAAGCCGCAGCCGGTGCGCAAGCGCAAAGCTTAAGTTCCGCATTGGATCGCGGGTCCGCCCTCTGGACGGTGCCCGCTGCAATCCCTATATAAACGATAAGAAAAAGGAGCGAGGCCCTGATGACCGACAGCACACAACCTCTTGAAGGCACCCCTCTGATTGCGCCCTCGTCAACGGATCATCCGCTGTACGAGCAGATCACCGAAGCCTGCCGCACTGTTTATGACCCTGAGATTCCGGTGAATATCTATGAGCTGGGGTTGATCTACACGATCGACATCAACGCGGAAAACGAGGTCAACATCAAGATGTCCCTCACCGCGCCCGGCTGCCCCGTCGCAGGCGAGATGCCCGGCTGGGTCGCCGATGCGGTCGAACCCCTGCCCGGCGTGAAAACCGTCGACGTGGAACTGGTCTGGGAGCCACCATGGGGCATGGATATGATGTCTGACGAAGCCCGTCTTGAACTGGGCTTCATGTAAGCCGATAGGCTGAAACCGGGGCGCGTTTCACGTCCCGGTTGATTTTACATGAGTTTCACGCAATGGTCGCATCATTGTAACATAGGGTAGCCACACCGCTGCCAGATGATTTTATTTGGAGCGATCATGCGACTAACTACTGCCCTTACAGCTTTGGCTTTGGCCCCCACCGCGCTGCTGGCCGACGCCCACAGCACCCCCGTCCCTGTCGAATACGGTGCCCGTCCTGCCTATCTGGTGGACAAGCTTCCCGATGGCGACCTCAAGGACAAGCTGGCGTCCTGCATGGGCCAGACCGCGTCCAAATCCGATTTCTCCATCGGGCACCGCGGCGCGCCGCTGATGTTCCCAGAGCATACCGTACAGTCAAACGTTGCCGCCGCCCGCCAGGGTGCAGGCATTCTGGAATGCGACGTGACCTTTACCGCCGATCACGAACTGGTCTGCCGTCACGCGCAGAACGATCTGCACACCACCACCAATATCCTCGTCTCCGATCTGGCCGAGAAATGCACCACCGGCTTCACCGCGGCTGCGGGCGATGAGGGTGCCAGCGCGGAATGCCGCACCTCGGATATCACCTTGGCAGAGTTCCGTACCCTGACGCCCAAAATGGACAGCGCCGACGCCACCGCCACCACCGCCGAAGACTATCAGGGCGGCGTAGCCAGCTTCCGCACCCAGCTCTACAGCGACGGTGCCGATCTGATGACCCACGCGGAATCGATCGAGCTGTTCAAGTCCCTCGGCGCGAAATTCACACCCGAGCTCAAGTCCCCTTCGGTCGAGATGCCCCATGACGGCTTCAGCCAGGAAGACTATGCGCAGAAGATGATCGACGAATACAAAGCCGCGGGCATCCCTGCCTCGGACGTTTGGGCGCAGTCGTTCAACCTGGATGACGTGCTTTACTGGATCAAGGCAGAGCCCGAGTTCGGCAAACAGGCCGTCTATCTCGTGGAATGGAGCGAAGGGTTCGACGAACAGGACCCCAGCACCTGGACACAGGATTTCGCCCAGCTGAAAGAGCAAGGCGTGCAATATCTGGCCCCGTCGCTGAACATGCTGCTGACCAACAAAGACGGCGCACTGGCCGCCTCTGACTATGCCAAGAAAGCCAGCGAAGCCGGTTTGAACCTGATCGCCTGGACGCTCGAACGCTCCGGTCCGCTGTCCACGGGCGGTGGCTGGTATTTCCAATCCGTTGGCGACATCATCACCGACGACAGCGACTATCTGGTCGCGCTGGACGTGCTGGCACAGGACGCTGGCGTCAAGGGGGTCTTCTCTGACTGGCCCGCAACCGTCACCTACTATGCCAACTGCATGGGCCTGTAACCTACGGGGTTTGATCCGGCGCAATCGCGCGTGACGACATGGGCCGTCCCTTCGGGGGCGGCCTTTCGCTATTGTGCATCCCCCCGCTTGAGAAACCCCGCGAAAGCCCTTATCTTGTCGGTAACAGGAGTATTCAGCATGTTCGCAATCCCAGGCAAGCAAGCCGTCACCATCACCCCCAAAGCCGCCAATCAGATCACCAAGCTGATGACATCCGCCGGCCACGCCGGTCTGCGCATCGGCATCAAGAAGGGTGGCTGCGCCGGCATGGAATATACGATGGAGTATGTGAACGAGGCCGACGCCAATGACGAGGTCGTCGAACAGGACGGCGCGCGTGTGATGATCGCGCCAATGGCGCAGATGTTCCTTTTCGGCACCGAGATCGATTATGAAACCTCGCTGCTGGAATCCGGCTTCAAGTTCCGCAATCCCAATGTGACCGAAGCCTGCGGCTGCGGCGAATCCATCAAATTCGGCTAACGGTATCGCGCCGCGCTGGCGGGGCGTGACCCAAGCTTGCCGTTGCCCTGTCGGGGTGGCGCTGGTATCCCTTTGAAAAACCACATGAAGGATTTGCATATGCGCCGCAAGCTTGCCGCTGGAAACTGGAAGATGAACGGCACGCTGGCCGGTCTCGACATGCTGGCCGATGTGGCCGCTGCAATGGACAGCACCGGTGCAGAGGCGGTGATCTGCCCGCCCGCCCCCTACCTTCTACCAGCGGTGACCAAGGCCCAAGGCACCCCCGTCGGCATCGGCGCGCAGGATTGCCACGCAGAGCCGAAAGGTGCCTTCACTGGCGATATCTCTGCCTCGATGATCAAGGAGGTCGGCGCGACCTATGTGATCCTCGGCCATTCCGAGCGTCGCGATGCCTATGGCGAAACGGATGCCGACGTTGCGGCCAAGGCGCAGGCCGCTTGGAACGCGGGGCTGACGGCCATTATCTGCATCGGCGAAAGCGAGGCGGATCGCAGCGCGGGCACCACCCTGGATGTCATCGCCGAACAGCTTGCAGGCTCCCTGCCCGACGGCTGCACAGGCGAGAATACCGTCGTCGCGTATGAACCCATCTGGGCGATTGGCACCGGTAAAATCCCGACGCTTGACCAGATCGTCGAGGTGCATGACTTCATCCGCGCAACACTGGCCGAACGCTTTGGCACGGATGTCAGCGATGCGCTGCGGCTGCTGTATGGCGGCTCGGTCAAACCGGACAACGCGGCAGAGATCTTCAAGGTCGATAACGTGGACGGTGCCCTGATCGGCGGGGCGAGCCTTACACCCGCTGATTTCGTCCCGATCCTTCAGGCGCTCTCTGCCGCGTGATCTTCATTTTGCCAAATAAACTCATGGCATGACACACATAAAACGGCGGCGCATCCGATGGGGTGCGCCGCCTTTTTCGTTTCTTTCGTGATACAACGCCCTAGCGGGTGATGATCTCCGGCCCCATCATCAGGGTCGGCAGCCAGGTCGAGATGACCGGGATATAGGTCACCATCAGCAGGAAGATGAACAGCACCACGGTGAAGGGCAGCGCGGCCTTGACCACATTCATCATCGGCATATTCGCCACGCCCGAGGTCACAAAGAGGTTCAGACCCACCGGCGGGGTGATCATCCCGATTTCCATGTTTACCACCATGATGATCCCCAAGTGGATCGGGTCGATGCCCAGTTCAATCGCGATGGGGAAGACCAGCGGGGCGACGATGATCAACAGACCCGACGGCTCCATGAACTGCCCGCCAATCAGCAAGATCACGTTGACGATGACCAGGAACATGATCGGCCCGAAACCGGCGCTCAGCATCGCGGCAGAGATCTGCTGCGGGATCTGCTCGTCGGTCAGCACGTGCTTGAGGATCAGCGCATTGGCGATGATGAACATCAAGGTGACGGTCAGCTTGCCGGCCTCGAACAGCGTATCGCGGGTATCGCGGTGGAAGAAGACAGTGACCAGCGCCAAGGGCTTGCGCATCAGCGACAGGTTGCGTCCCTCGCCTTCGACGTGGAGCGGGCCCATATCGCGATAGACAAAGGCCGCGATAAAGAAGGCATAGACAGCAGCCACGGCAGCGGCTTCGGTCGGGGTAAAGATACCGCCATAGATACCGCCAAGGATGATCACGATCAGCATCAACCCCCAGCCCGCTTCACGCCCCGAGGCAAAGACCTCGCCCCAGCCGCGCCATTCGCCCTGTGGCAGCTTCTTGACCCGCGCCATAATGTAGATGGTCAGCATCAGCATGGTGCCCGCCATCAGACCGGGGATAACGCCCGCCAGGAACATCCGGCCCACAGAGACATCCGTGGCAGAGGCATAGACAACCATCACGATGGACGGCGGAATCAGGATGCCCAGGGTGCCCGCGTTGGCGATGACACCGGCGGCGAATTCCTTGGTGTAGCCGGTTTCCCGCATCCCCGCGATCACGATGGAGCCGATGGCAACGACCGTTGCAGGCGATGATCCCGACAGGGCGGCGAACAGCATACAGGCAAAGACACCCGCAATCGCCAGACCACCCGGAAAATGCCCGACCAGCGCGATAGAGAAACGGATGATCCGCTTGGCCACACCACCCGTCGACATGAAGGACGACGCCAGCACGAAGAACGGGATCGCGAGCAGCGTGTAGTGCCCCGCCATCGCCTGAAAGAAGGTCTGCGCGATGGACGCAAGCGAGCTGTCGGACAGCACCAGCAGAAAGACGATCGACGAGAAGCCGAGGCTGACGGCAATCGGAACGCCCAGCAACATCAGCCCGACGATCATGGTAAATAGGATAAGGACTTCCATGCGCTCAGGACTCCGCGTTCATGTGTTTGACGGCTTCGATATCATCTTCGGCCTCGTGACTGACGATCAGCGCTGTGGCCTGTCCGGTAAAGACACGCACACCGGCCTGGATGAAACGGAAAAACAGCAGGGCCATGCCGAAGGGCAGCATGAAATAGGGGATAAACCGTGGCAGTTTGCCGTAGGTTTCGCCCTCGTTCATGATCGGCTCGATAAAGCGCAGCCAATCCGGCATGGGGATATCGACGGTTTCATACCACGCCTGATCGCGGCTATCGGCAAAGCCTGTGGGGAACCAGCGGCCCGTGGTGGCGTCCAGCCCCGCGAAGGGGGCCCAGTAATCCCACGCGCCTTTCATCAGCAAGGCCCCGTAGACCACGCAGATCACTGCCGCAACCAGCGCGAGCACACGGCGTTTGGGCAGCGAAAACAGGTTCACGACCGCGTCCACCCCCAGATGTGCCGTGACCTTGACCGCATAGCTCATGCCAAACAGCACCAGCCAGGCGAAAAGGAAGGTCACCGCTTCGAGCCCCCAGATGATGCCGGTGTTGAAACCATAGCGCAGGACGACGTTGATAAAGGTGATAAGCGTCATCAGACCAAGGATGATGGCAATCGCCGTTTCCTCAAGCTCGTTGACAATGCGCCCGAGCGCAGAATGAGATTGAACACCATGTGACATGGGAATGCTCCGCTGTGAGAGGAGAGTGGATCAGGCCCGCACGCCGCGGGGCATGTCGGGGCGTGACGCAAGTGATATGCCCCGTCCGTCGCCAGACGGGGCAGAACAGGGTTTAGTGCTTGGCGTTGATCGCTTGGGCTTCGTCGATGTTTTCCTGACCGACGTCTGCGGTGAACTCTTCCCAGACGGGCTTCATCGCGGTGACCCAGGCTTCGCGCTGCGCGTCGTCCAGTTCACGGACCACACCGCCGGCATCGATGATCGCCTGTTTGGCTTCGGCGTTCACTTTGGACGATTCTGCGTTGCGGGTGTCGGTCACTTCCTGAACGATGGTCGCCAGCTGGTCACGCACATCGGCGTCCAGGCTGTCCCACCAGTCGGTGGAGGTCACAAGCATGTAGTCCAGAACACCGTGGTTGGTTTCGGTTGTCCCGTCCTGCACCTCAAAGAACTTCTGGCCATAGATGTTGGACCAGGTGTTTTCCTGACCGTCGACAACGCCGGTTTGCAGCGCGCCGTAAACTTCCGAGAAGGCCATCGGCTGGGGCGATGCGCCCATTGCCGCCATCTGGGCCTTCAGCACGTCAGAGTTCTGCACGCGGAATTTCAGACCATTGGCATCCGACGGCACGTTAAGCGGCTTGTTCGCCGACATCTGCTTCATGCCATTGTGCCAGAACGCCAGTCCCAGCAGGCCACGGCGCGTCATGGATTCTTTCATCGCAACACCGGTTTCGGAGTTCTGGAACTCGTCTACAGCGTTGATGTCCTTGAACATGAAGGGCAGATCGAAGATGCGGAACTGCTTGGTGAACTGCTCGAACTTCGACAGCGACGGTGCGGCCATCTGAACGTCGCCTTGCAGCAGCGCCTCAAGAACCTGGTCATCGTTGTACAGCGTGGAGTTCGGGAACACTTCCATGCAGGCTTTGCCGTTCATCTCGTCATTGACGCGCTGTTCCAGCAAGGACGCGGCGATGCCTTTGGGGTGACGGTCTGTGTTGGTCACGTGGCTCAGCTTGATGACGACTTCGCCATCGTCACACGCCGCGGCAACAGCACCGGCGCTTACGGAAAGGGTCATAGCCACCAGAGTGGTTGTCAGGAATTTCATGTGATGTCTCCTCCCAGAGAACTGTTTTTCAAGTCTCGGCATCCGGTCGTTCCAAATGCGGTGGCGTTACTAGAGCGTTATTTCGCCGACCTCACAAGGAAGAGAGGTTGAAAGATGCGGATCGCGTTAAACATATTATTTATCAAAGTGTTGGTGAATTTACTTAAGGTTACGAACCAACGCGATGCACGCTACCTGTGCGGATAACCGCACAGCAGGCAGCGCAGTTGTGCGAAAATCCGCACAGGCTAGCTGCGAAAGTCCTCGGGCCGAATCCCGTAGCGGGCCAGCTTGTCATAGAAGGTCTTGCGCGGCAGTTTCAGCGCCTGCGCCGCCGCACTCGCCTGCCCCTCGGCACGGCGCAAGGCCGCGCGCAGCAGGGATTGTTCCACCTGCGCCATCTGGTCCGCCAACCCAAGGTTCGCATCCGGCGTCACCTCGTCCGAGACCCCCATGACAAAGCGCATCGCCTCTGACATCAGCGCGCGCGCGTTGCCGGGCCAGTCCCGCGCCATCAGCCCCGCGATCATTTGCGGCGTCACTTCGGGCGGCTGCACGCCCGACTGCTCTGCCGCCTGATCGACGTAGCGGCGAAACATCGTGGCGATATCCTCGGGGCGTTCAGCCAGCGACGGGATGCGCACGGTCATGACCTCGAGCCGGTAATAGAGATCCGCGTGGAACTGCCCCTCGGCCACCAATGACTGTAGCTCCCGCGCGCTGCCCGCAATGAGACGCACATCTGGCACCTGCTCAAGCGCTTCGATCAGGCTCAGTTGGGTCTGCGCGGGAAGCTGCGCGACCTCGTCCAGAAACAGGCACCCGCCCGAGGCGGCGTGCAGCGCATCGCTCACATCATCGGGACTAAGCCCCGCGGCAGCACGTTTGACGAAGGGCCCTTTGGAGCGGCGCGAGGATAGGTGGATCACCTCTGCCACTTTCGAAATACCAGAGCCCGACGGGCCAGTGACCAGCACCTCGGCATTGGCCTGCGCCACGCGCCGCACCTTGTCGCGCAGCCGTTCTGACAGATCCGACGACCCGAAAATCATCCGCGCCGCCGGATCGCCAGTTTCCACGATATGCAGCAGCCGACGGTTTTCCAGCACCAGCGCGCGGGTTTTCAGTGCGCGTTCGATCACAGTGACCAGCGCGGCAGGGGCGCAGGGTTTTTCAAGGAAATCAAAGGCCCCTGCCTCCATCGCGCGCACGGCCATGGGGATGTCACCTTCGCCTGTCAGCAGGATCACCGGCAGATCGGGATCCTGTTCATGGGCATAGGCCAGCAAGTGAAACCCGTCGCGCCCGGGCATGCGCATGTCCGACAGGATGATGCCATCGAACCGTTCGGTGATCCTATCCTTGGCGGCGACGAACGACCCCGCGGCGACAACATCAATATCGGCAAGCTCCAGCGTCTGCGCCAGCGCCTCGCGGACAGACGCATCGTCATCGACCAAAAGAACGGTTCTGCTCATGCCTGCCCCTCCTCGCCCGTATCGGCGCGTTCCAGCGTGACAGAGAACATCGCACCGCCCGCGTCAAGGTTGGTGCCACGGATCCCCCCGCCAAAGCTTTGCACAATCCCGTAGCTGATCGACAGCCCCAGCCCCATGCCCCCCATCGCACCCTCGGCACCGCCGCCCACGGTTTTGCCCACAGATTTAGTCGTGTAGAACGGGTCGAACACCTTGTCCGGCATCTCGATCCCCGGTCCGGTGTCGCGGAACTGCACCCGCACGGGGTCGGCGGGATCGATTGTGATGCTCAGCCGTTTGGTGTCGCTGCTGCTCATGGCATCGACGGCGTTGGTGATGAGGTTGACAAAGACCTGCCCCAAGCGCACCTCGCCGCCGCGCACCCAGACGGGGGCATTGGCGGGCTGGTAGTCAAGGGTCACGCCTGCGTCGCGCAGATAGCTTTGGGTCAGCTCCACCGCGCTGGCGACCACGCGGGTCACATCGACGCGGGTCTGCGGCACGCTTTCCTGCCGCGCAAAGGCCCGCAGGTTCTGGATGATCCGCGCCATCCGGTCGGCCATCTGCGAGATGCGGGTCAGGTTTTCAGCCGTCCTGTCGGGGCGGTCACGCTCAAGGAACTGCACCGCGTTTTCCGCAAAGGACCGGATCGCCATCAGCGGCTGGTTCAGCTCGTGGCTGATGCCCGCCGACATCTGGCCAAGCGCCGACAACTTGCCCGCCTGCACCAGATCCGCCTGCGCGCGGCGCAGTGCGGCCTGCGCCTCCTCGCGCTCGGTCGCTTCGCGGCGCAATTCGGTGTTGCTGGCGTTCAGTGCGGCGGTGCGTTTGGCGACCTGCCGCTCAAGCGCCGCGTTCGCCTCTGAAAGGGCGCGGCGGCGCTCGGTCGCGAGAAACAGCAGCGCGCCAAAGGCAAGGCAAAGCGCTGCCACCGCCGCCGCCTGTGCCCGTGCCAAACGTTGCGCGCCCTCGATATCCAGCAGCACCTCGCCCGTCATCCCCACCACCGGCAAGGCGCGGGTCAGATGCAAGGCGGCGTCCGGCAGATACGGCCCCCAGCCCATATGCCAGATCTCGTGGCCGCGCACGTCAGACACCGCGAAATCCAACGCCGCACCATCCGGCGGCACCAGCCCCTGCGCCGCACGGGGACGCGCCCAGAACAGCAGCTCTGACCGGTTGGCGATCTGGACGACCCCGTCGGTGTCGGTGAAGAACGCCGCCGGATTGCTGCCGCGCCAATCATAATCGATGCCGTTCAGATCAGTCGACACCACAACGGCACCGCGCACCTGCCCATCGGGCGCGAAAACAGGGGCGGCGTGGAAATAGGCGCGGTCGGTCAAGGGCGCGGCGGGGCCATGCCCCCAGCCAAGCGCACCGCGCAAGGCCCGCTGGACAAAGCGTTGATCCGCCCGTGGCACCCGCACCGCTTCCGCGCCAAGTGCCGCGACGATCACATCGCCGGATCGGTCAAGCACCTGCACATCCAGCGCCGTGGTCTTATCCGCGACCTCTTGCAAAAACGCCTGCGCCTCGACCGCCGGACGCCGGTCCAGCACCTGCGCCACCTGCGGGTGATCCGCCAGAAACACCGCCAGATCACGGTATCGCTGCAACTGCCCGACCAGACGGTCGCTGACCAGCGACAGATCCGCCTGCCCCCGCGCGCGCAGTTGGTCCAGCCCTTGCAAGTAGGCATAGCGCCAGACCCCGCCGGAGAGGACCGACACGGTGATCAGAAACAGCACAAAGGTCGCGACGCGGCGGCGCATTCCGGAGGTCATGGCGTTATTTGGCACAGACCCGCTTGCAAAGACCAGAGCCGCAGCTATTGCTAGGCCCCATGAAAACACTGAACCTTTCCCCGCTTGATCCCGACTTCGTCCAAAACCCCTATGCCGCCTACACGCGCGCGCGTGCGCAGGGCCCCGTGCTGTTCTGGCAAGACTACGGGATGATGGCCGCTTTTGATGCGGCGACGGTGCAGGCCTTGCTGCGTGACCGCCGCTTGGGCCGCGAGACCCCTGCCGACCAGCGCAAGCCCACGCCCGATCACATGCGCGACTTCTATGCGGTGGAAGACCAATCGATGCTCGAGCTTGAGCCGCCAACCCACACCCGTCTGCGCGGGTTGGTGCTGCGTGCCTTTACCTCGCGCCGGATTGCCGGTCTCGCCCCCGAAATCGAAGAGATTGCCCAAGCCCTGCTGGCCGACCTGCCCAAGGGCGAAGCCTTTGACCTGATCCCCGCTTTTTGCACCCAATTGCCCGTGCGCATCATCGCGCGGCTGCTTGGCGTGCCAGAGGATATGTGGCCCGACCTGCTGCGCTGGTCCAATGATATGGTCGCCGTCTACCAGATCGGCCGGACCCGCGCGACCGAAGAGGCCGCCAATACCGCCGCCGCCGATTTCACCGCCTTCCTGCGCCGCTATGTCAATGAGCGTCGCCAAGACCCGCGTGACGACCTGATCACCCAGTTGATCGCCGCCGAAGAAGACGGCGAAAAACTGAGCACGGATGCGCTGATCGGCACGTGTATCCTGCTGCTGAACGCAGGCCACGAGGCGACGGTACACGCGCTTGGCAACGGGATCGCCTGCTTGCTGGAAAATAACACGCCCGCCAGCGCCCTCGCCCCCGATGCGATCAACGCCACGGTTGAAGAGATCCTGCGCTACGACCCGCCCCTGCATGTCTTTGAACGTTTCGCCTACGAGGATATCGAACTGGGCGACGTCACGCTGGAAAAGGGCCGCAAAATTGCACTGGTGCTGGGGGCCGCGGGTCGCGATCCCGCGCTTTACGACCAACCCGATGTGTTCGACCCGACCCGTCCGGCCAAGGCCCACGCGGCCTTTGGCGGTGGTTTGCATTTCTGCGTCGGCGCGCCGCTGGCTCGGCTGGAAATGCAGATCGCGTTGCGTGCGCTTTTTGACCATGCGCCAAACCTGCAACTGGCCGAAGCACCGCGCTTTGCCAATACCTACCATTTCCACAAGCTGGAACGCTTGATGGTGACGATCTAATTCGCGCCTCCCCGCGCCACGGCGTTACAGCGGCAGCATCGTGGTGGATTTGATCTCTTCCATCGACAGCAGCGCTGTGACGTTGTGCACGCGGACCTCTGAAATCAGCGCCTGATAAAAGGCATCATAGGCGCGGGCGTTCTTGACGCGGACCTTCAGGATATAGTCGATGTCCCCCGCCAGCCGGTGCGCCTCTTGCACTTCGGGACGGTTTTTCAATGCCTTGAGGAACGCCGCCTGCCAGTCGGCCTCGTGGGACGACGTGCGGATCAGCACGAAGAAACACGCCTCGAAGCCAAGCGCCTCTGCATCCAGCACAACCGTATGCTGCCCGATCACCCCGGCCTCGCGCAGTTTACGAATCCGGTTCCACACAGGGGTCTTGGAACTGCCGACCTCGCGCGCGATATCGTCCAATGACTGGCTGGCATCGCGTTGTAACTGCGCTAGAATTTTCCGGTCCACGTCATCGATCCGAACGTCCATTCTGCTTTTCCTTCACTCTGTGGTCTGTTGTTCTGTTTGCAAGACTGAATGGAACATACGTCCTTATATCCCCAGACACCTAGCGCCGTATTGGAATTATTTCCTATATAGAGCTCAAGCTAAGCGCAAGGACCGAACCACATGGATCATTTCCCAATCTACCTGTCCACCAAGGGCCAGCGCATCGTCTTGTCAGGCGGTGGCGAAGCGGCTTTGGCCAAGCTGCGCCTGTTGCTCAAGACCGAAGCCAAGATCAGCGTCTTCGCCCCGACCCCCGCGCCCGAGATCGCGGCATGGGCCGATGCGGGCCGCCTGACGCTACACACCCGCGCGCTGCGCCACGGCGATGTGCTGTGTGCGAAACTCTTCTACGCTGCCGATGAAGACGAGACCGAAGACGCCCGCACCGCCGCGATTGCGCGTGCCGAGGGGGCATTGGTCAATATCGTCGACAATCTGCACGACAGCGCCTTTATCACCCCCGCCATCGTCGACCGTGACCCCGTGACCATCGCCATCGGCACCGAAGGCGCGGCCCCCGTGCTGGCCCGTGCGATCAAGGCCGATCTGGAAGAGCGTCTGCCCACAACGCTGGGAACGCTGGCGCGGATCGGCAAGGGTTTCCGCAAGATGGCCGACGCCCTGCCCTTTGGCCGCCCGCGCCGCGATTTCTGGCGTGACTATTACTTTGCCGCCGGCCCCCGCGCCGTAGCGGATGGCAAAGCCGCCGTCGAAAACGCGCTGAACACGCTGCTGGCCGACCACCAGTCCCGCGCCGCACGTGCCGGTCACATCGCCTTTGTCGGCGGCGGCCCCGGTGACCCCGAACTGCTGACCCTCAAGGCGCGCCGCGCATTGGACGAGGCCGATGTGGTGATTTACGACCGGCTGATCAGCCCCGAGATCCTCGAGCTCGCCCGCCGCGAGGCGCTGATGATCGACGTGGGCAAGGAAGGCTTCGGCCCCTCTACCGCGCAGGAAACCATCAACGATCTGCTGGTCGAACACGCGCAGGCGGGGGCCCAGGTGGTCCGTCTTAAATCCGGTGACGCCACCATCTTTGGCCGCCTGGACGAAGAGATCGACGCCGTGGATGCCCATGGCATCGGCTGGCACATCGTGCCGGGGATCACCTCTGCCTCTGCCGCCGTCGCGACCATCGGGCAGAGCCTGACGAAACGCGGGCGCAACGCCTCTGTCCGGTTCCTGACCGGCCATGACATGAAAGGGTTCGCCGATCATGACTGGGCCGCTTTGGCCCGCCCGGGCGAGGTCGCCGCGATCTATATGGGCAAGAAATCCGCGCGGTTCATCCAAGGCCGCCTGCTGATGCACGGGGCCGATCGCAGCACGCCTGTCACGCTGGTCGAAAACGCCTCGCGCGCGGATCAGCGGATTGTCGAGACCACGCTGGACCGTCTACCCACCGACCTGAACGCGGCCAATCTGACCGGCCCCGCCCTGACTTTCTATGGGCTGGCACCCCGTGCCGCCGCCCGCGCCACCACCGAATTGTTTCAAGAGGAGATGGCATAATGGCCAAGCCCTTCACCCCCAAAGTCGTCACCGCCAATGCCTTGCTGGAAGGCGACGTGATCTACCAGACCGCCACCGGCTGGACCCGCAAACTGGAAGAGGCCGAAGTCCTGACCGACGAGGCCGTCGCCGATGTGCGTCTTATCGATGCGATCCAGCAAGCCGACCTGACCGTCGGGGCTTATCTGGCCGATGTCGACACCAGCACAGACACACCCAAGCCATCGCATTTCCGCGAAGCATTCCGCGCCAAGGGTCCAAGCAATTACACCCACGGCAAGCAGGAGGTTCAATAATGTACAGCTACACCGAATTTGACGATGCCTTCATCGCCGAACGCAACGCACAGTTCCGCGCACAGGTCGAACGCCGCATCGACGGCTCCCTGACCGAGGATGAATTCAAGCCTCTGCGCCTGATGAACGGGCTCTATCTGCAGCTGCACGCCTATATGCTGCGGGTCGCGATCCCCTATGGCACGCTCAGCAGCCGCCAGATGCACAAGCTGGCCGATATCGCTGCCAAATGGGATAAGGGCTACGGCCATTTTACCACGCGCCAGAACATCCAGTACAACTGGCCCCAGCTGCGTGATGTCCCCGATATGCTGGACGCGCTGGCCGAAGTGAACATGCACGCCATCCAGACCAGCGGCAACACCATCCGCAACGTGACCGCCGACCATTTCGCCGGTGCCGCCGCGGATGAAATCGCCGATCCGCGCCCCGTGGCCGAACTGATCCGGCAGTGGTCCACCGACCACCCCGAATTCCAGTTCCTGCCGCGCAAGTTCAAGGTCGCTGTCTCTGGCGCGCCCCATGACCGTGCGGTGATCAAGGCCCATGATATCGGCCTGCAAATCGTCGAGAAAGACGGCGAGATCGGCTATCAAGTCATCGTCGGCGGCGGCCTTGGCCGGACCCCGATGATCGGCAAGGTGCTCTATGACTTCGTCAGCTCCGAGGACCTGCTGCCCACGCTCGAGGCCATCGTCTCGGTCTATAACCTGTTGGGCCGCCGCGATAATAAATACAAAGCGCGGATCAAGATCACCGTGCATGAGAACGGCATCGACGACATCCGCGCACGGGTGGACGCCCGCTATGCGCTGATCCGTCCGCAGTTCACCGGCGTCGACCAGCAGATGCTGTCGCGGATCGAGGCGGATTTCGCCAGCCCGACGTTCAAGACCGCCCCGACGGACGCTTATACTGCTGCCTATGACAGCGATCCCGTGTTCAAAAGCTGGGCCGACACCAACCTGACCGACCACCGCGATCCGTCCTACGCGATCGTGTCGATCAGCCTCAAGGCCCATGGCAAGACCCCGGGCGACGCCACTGCCGAACAGATGCACCGTATGGCTGAACTGGCGGCCGAGTACGGCCATGACGAACTGCGCATCAGCCACGAGCAGAACGTGATCCTGCCCCATGTGCACCGTGGTGACCTGCCTGCGCTGCACGCGGCGTTGAAAGAGGTCGGCCTGGCCACGGCCAATATCGGCCTGATCAGCGATATCATCGCCTGCCCCGGTATGGACTACTGCGCGCTGGCCACAGCCCGCTCGATCCCGATTGCCCAGGAAATCGCGACCCGCTTTGACGAGCTGAAGCTGGAACACGATGTCGGTCCGCTCAAGATCAAGATCTCGGGCTGCATCAACGCATGTGGACACCACCACGTGGGCCACATCGGGATTCTCGGGCTCGACCGCGCCGGTGTCGAAAACTACCAGATCACTCTGGGCGGTGACGGCACCGAAAACGCTGCCATCGGAGAGCGCGCCGGTCCGGGCTTTTCCGCCGACGACATTATTCCGGCGATTGAACGGTTGGTAAAAGGTTACCTCGACCTGCGCAGCGACGCGGGCGAGACCTTCTTGCAAACCTATCGTCGCCTCGGTCTTGCCCCGTTCAAGGCCGTCCTCTACCCGGAAGCACAAGCCAATGCCGCGTGATCAACTGACACTTCCAAATGGGGAAAAAATCCTCCCCGAAGGGCCGGACCGCGTCGCAGCGCTGACCCGTCAGGTGGAAAAGCTGAACGATGGCCTGCGCCATCACAGCGCCACCGACGTGCTGCGTGCCGCGATCGACAACGTGCCCAATCTGGCGCTTGTCTCAAGCTTCGGGGCGGAATCCGTCGCCCTGTTGCACCTTGCCTCTATGGTGAAACGCGATCTGCCGGTGTTGTTCATCGACACAGAGATGCTCTTTGCTGAAACGCTGGTCTATCAGCAAGAGCTGAGCGAACGGTTGGGGCTGCGCAATGTGCAGACGATCCGGGCGCAGGACGTGGCAGAGAAAGACCCCGACGGGACGCTGCATCTGCGCGACCCGGACGCCTGCTGTGCCTTCCGCAAGACCGTGCCCCTGCAGCACGCGCTAGAGGGATTCGACGGCTGGATCACGGGGCGCAAGCGGTTCCAGTCCGGCACCCGCGCCAGCCTGCCGTTCTTCGAGGTCGAAACCCCCGCCGACGCGCCTGCGCGGATCAAGGTGAACCCGCTGGCCCATTGGCAGGCCTCCGACGTGTCGGATTATATCGACGAAAACCGCCTGCCCCGGCACCCGCTGGTGGCCCAAGGCTACCCCAGCATCGGTTGCGCCCCCTGCACCACCAAGGTGAAACCGGGCGAAGACCCGCGCGCCGGCCGCTGGAGAAACATTGAAAAAGAAGAATGCGGCATCCATTTTGTCGATGGCAAGATGGTCCGCACAGGAGCAAAGACATGACACAGTTGATCAATGATCAGGGGTTTGTGGCGGATGATTTCGCCACGCCCTACGCCCCCTTCGATGCTGCTGAAGGCGTAGAGGCGGGTGCGACCGCCCTTGACGTCCCCTCTGACGTGCAACCGGAAACGATCCCTGTGGATGGTGCGATCTCGATGATCCGCGTGGCCTTCCCCAGCTCAGCCGACGGGCGTGGCTTTACCATCGCGCGCCAACTGCGTCTGCGTGGCTACACCGGGCGGCTGCGGGCGCATGGGCATGTGATTGCGGACCAATACGCCATGGCGCGCCGGTCGGGCTTTGACGAGGTCGAGATCCCCGATGATCTGGCCGCCCGTCAACCGCAGGACCAATGGCTGGCCCGTGCAAACTGGCAAGAGCATAATTATCAGGCGCGTCTGCGCGGCTGATCGGGGTTTTCGCCCCAAGATGCTTTCCCTGCCCCCTCCCTTCCCCTAGAGAAAGGCTGCGTGCCGCGATCCGCGCGTAGATGAAATTATGACCGAGCAGAATGTAGTGACCCAAACCGACGCCAAACCCGTACCCACGTTGCCTGACGCGCAGACCGTGACTTCTGTCAAACACTGGACGGACCGGCTGTTTTCCTTCCGCGTGACCCGCCCTGCATCCTTGCGCTTTCGCTCGGGCGAGTTTGTGATGATCGGCCTGATGGGCGACCCGCACCCCGAGACCGGCAAGCAAAAGCCGTTGCTGCGCGCCTATTCCATCGCCTCGCCCTCCTGGGACGAAGAGCTGGAGTTCTATTCGATCAAAGTGCAGGACGGCCCGCTGACCTCGAAGCTGCAACACATCCAGCCCGGCGACCAGATCATCCTGCGGCCCAAGCCCGTCGGCACGCTGGTGCATGACGCGCTGCTGCCCGGCAAACGTCTGTGGCTTTTCGCCACCGGCACGGGTTTTGCGCCCTTTGCCTCGCTGCTGCGCGAACCGGAAACCTACGAGAAATTCGACCAGATCATCATGACCCACACCACCCGCGATGTGGCCGAGCTGGACTATGGCCGCACGCTGGTCGAGAGCCTTGCCGATGATCCGCTGATCGGCGAGATGATCGGCGACAAGCTGGTCTATTACCCCACCACCACCCGTGAACAAAGCCCCAAGATGGGCCGCATCACCAATCTGCTGCAGGACGGCACGGTGTTCAAAGACCTCGGCATCGACGGGATCAGCGCCGACACCGATCGCGGCATGGTGTGCGGGAGCCTTGAATTCAACAAGGACATCAAGGAGGTGCTTGAAGGTTTCGGGCTCGAGGAAGGGGCGAACTCCGACCCCAAACACTACGTCGTTGAAAAGGCCTTTGTCGGCTGATCAGACGCAGCGGTGCCCTTGCAAGGGGCACCACAGATAAAACAAAAGCCGCGCTCTCTTTCGAGGCGCGGCTTTTTCATGTCTGGCGGATCGGCTTTGCGTGGGCCGCGCTTAAAGCGCCAGCGCCTCGCGGATCCGTGCCAGGATCGCGCGCAGGGCATCGGGATTTTCACCGGCGGTGACCAGCCCTTGCTTCAGCAGCGCTTTTTGCGTGGCGGGCAGATCAGAGGTGTCGATCATGGTTTGCACCTTTTCCAGATCAAAGCCATCGACGGTGGTCAACTGCTCTGGCGTATTGGCATCGGCGGTGACGTCGGCCTGAACTTCTGTATCGGCTGCAGCCCCCGCATCTGTGCTCGCCTGTGCATCTGTCGCGGCCACGGCGGCGGCTTCTTCCTCTTGAACCGCTGCGGCGTCTGCCTCGGCTTGCGGGTCAGCGGCGGGTGCCGTGCCCGCTTGCGTGGTGCTGGCGGCATCGCTCGCCTCTGCATCGCTGGCAGCCATGGCATCGGCCTCTGCGCTGGTGGAAACCTCCGCGTTGCCTTCTGCGGTATCATTCGCCGCTTGCGTTGCATCCTCGGCGATCTGCTTGCCCGCGTTCATGGCATCCTCGCCCGCCTCGGCCGCGGCATCGGCCACATCCTCGGCCGCTTCCGACAGCGCGTCGGCTGCGGTATTCGCGGCCTCGGTGGTGGCTTCTACCGCCTCGGTCACTGCGCCCTCTGTCGCCTCGACAGCGTCGCCCACAGCTTCGGTCGCACTTTCCAGCGCGGCGGGAGCATTGACGGCATCCGACGCATCGGTCGCAATCTCCTGGACCGACCGGCCCGAATACAACATGTACGCGCCAAGCGCGATCACCCCTGCGATGACAATCCAGATGAGGTTTTTCATGATGCTGTGGTTCCTTTGAACTTTGTTAATCCCCTGCTGCACATACTATATGCCAACACATAGCGTCAAATGCGCGATACGCTGCTTCCCCTTGGGTAAATCCCCCAAAAATACGCGGTTTTACCCTGTATATGCGCCATTTTGCGACTTGAAGAAGACCATGAGCAGGTTTACCTTCCGTGCTCGACATCAGTACAACAATCAAAGGACGACCATCATCGCTCGCAGACCGCATAACGCGCCGCCGCAAAGAGACACCGGCCCGCGCATCAACGAAAACATCCGCGCCAACGAAATCCGCCTGATCGGTGCGGATGGGGAAAACGTCGGCGTCGTGACACCGGATCGCGCCATGGAAATGGCTGTTGATGCCGGACTTGATCTGGTCGAGATTTCGCCCAATGCCAACCCGCCCGTGTGCAAGATCATGGACTTTGGCAAATTCAAGTATGAGACGCAAAAGCGTGAAGCCGAAGCGCGCAAGAAGCAAAAGATCATCGAGATCAAAGAGGTCAAGTTCCGCCCGAACACCGATACCAATGACTATGACGTCAAGATGCGTAACGTGTTCAAGTTCCTCGACAATGGGGACAAGGTAAAGATCACGCTGCGGTTCCGCGGCCGTGAGATGGCCCACCAGAACCTTGGCCGCGAGCTGCTTGAACGCGTTGCCGAAGACACCAAAGAAGTTGGCCGCGTTGAAAACTTCCCGAAGATGGAAGGCCGCCAGATGGTCATGCTCATCGGGCCGCTGCCAAGCAAATAATTCCGGGTCTTACAGTCCCGAGACGCAAAAAGCCCCCGCAGTTTCCTGCGGGGGCTTTTCTATGTCTTGAAGGTCGCGGTTACTGACGCAGCAGACCTGTGATGTTGCGCACAACCGCACGACGGTTGGCAGGTTCGGCGGTCTCGGTCGGTACTTTCAACGCGCTTTCACCGTAGCCTTGGGTGATCAGGTTGGCTGGCGGCACGTCAAAATACTCGGTCAGGGCCAATGCAACGGTCTCGGCACGACGGTCAGACAGCGCAAGGTTGTAGCCCGCATTGCCAACCGCATCGGTGTGCCCTTCCACAAGGATCACAGTGCGCGGATCATCCTTGATCGCATTGCTGATCGCGGTCCCGATCTTGGACAGCGCCCGGGCCTGTTCAGGCTGGATTGCAGCCGACCCTGTGGCAAAGCGCACAGCGTCCAGCTCGATCTCTGGTGCTAGGGCACGGACCTGACGGACATCACGCACCTGACGCAGCGAATACCGCTGGGCCTGATCGCCACGCAACTGCGTTTGCAACGCGGCACGCAGCGCTTCCTCGTTTTGCTGGCTGGCCAGCGTATTGGCCTGCGGACGGACCTGTGGCAGCTCGTTCACAACGATACGCTCTTCGGCTTGGGTGTCATCGAACAGCACATATTCATTGCCCTGTGGATCGACGTTGATCCGGCGCAATACGGTGCCGTCCCGACCCAGAATGGTCACGATCTTGCTGCCGTTCGGCTTGATCACAGTGGTGCGCGAAGAACCGTCGTTGAACGTCTCGCGGCGGACTTCGTCACCGGCCTGACGCACAAGCGCATCATCGTCTTTCAAAACGCGCAGATCCCCATTCGGATCTTCAACAACCAGACGGTCACCCGAGTTGCTCACGACCTTCGAGCCGTTGTTCAGGATCGACCCGACAGCCACAGCACCGATACCGACAAGCAGGGCTTTCTCGAACTTGCTCAGCCCGTCGTCGTCGTCCTTTTTGGCTTGCGTATTGGCCTCGGCAGAGGTGTCACCAGTGACGGCCGTCGAAAATTCTTCGCTCGAGGCGCGTGTGTCTTCTTCGGTGATCTCTTCTACCACTACATCGGCCTTGGCTTCACCACTGTCAGCAGCGGCGGCGGCTTCGGCAGCAGCGGCTGCATCAGCGGCGCGCTGTTCCTGACGGGCTTCTTCCGCAGCCTGTTCGGCGGCCAGATCAGCGGCGATCTGCTCTTCCGTTTGCTGCTGGGTTTCGGCCTCTGCCTGCGTTTCAGCGTCGGAAGAGCTGTCTGCCGGCACGTCGGTCTCGGCTTGGGTTTCTTCGGTCGACTCAGTCTCTGTCGGCTCGGCCTGAGCTTGCGCCTCTGCCTCTACGCCAGCATCGCTTTCAGCGGCAGGAGCATCTGCCTGTGTCTCGGCAGACTGCGCTTCAGGGCTTTCCGAGGTTTCGGCAGCCGCAGCGGCGTCTTGCTCTGCCTCCGCTTCGGCTGCGGCCTTGGCTTCAGCGTCTGCGGCGATCTGTGCGGCGACCGCATCCTCACGCTCTGCTTCGGCCTGCGCTTCGGCGGCAGCAGCTTCCTCGGCCTCGGCGGCTTGCGCGTCGGCAGCGGCCTGAGCTTCGGCGGCCTCTTGTTCAGCGGCTTGCGCGGCGGCGGCAGCTTCTGCATCGGCTGCAGCTTGCGCCTCAGCGGCTTCTGCTTCGGCTGCAGCGGCAGCGGCCTCTGCGTCGGCAGCGGCTTGCTCTTCCGCGGCGGCTTGGGCTTGCGCGGTGGCAGCGGCTTCGGCTTCGGCAGCGGCGGCAGCCTGCTCTTCCGCGGCGTCTACGGTTTCAGCGGCGGCTTCTGCATCGGGCTCGGCTTGCGCTTCGGTCTGGGCTTCCGCCTCAAGACCAAGGGCCTGCGCCAAATCGCCATCGGCACGCAATGTCATCATTTGATCCGCATCCGCCACGACACTGCCGTCAGGCAGCACGCATGGGAACACGGTTTGCTCCCCTTCGGCCACGCAGCTTTCTGTCGTCTGGGCAAAACCACCTGTGGGCAAAGCCAGCGCCAAACACATGGTCAAAGAGGTCGTCGATTTCAAAAGTTTATACATTCCTAATCCTCACGGGGTTATGGACGCCGTTCGGGCAGCGTTACGGCACAACACCGATGCTGCAAAATCGTTCCCAACCCTGCGCAAGTGATAATCATCCAGACAGCAAAAAACCGCCCCAAGGTTTCCCAAGGGGCGGTTTTCATTAAAGTATCGAGCGGTTTAGGTCAGCGCGGCAACTGCCCGTTTTGTCATCACAGCAACCAGATGCGCACGGTAGTCACCGCTGCCGTGCAGATCGCTGATCATGCCGTCACCGGGCAGGCTCAACCCCGACAGGACATCCACGGCAAAACTCCCGCTCAGCGCGGCTTCTGCATCGCTCCACCGGAAGACGCCATCCTCCGACGCCCCCGTCACCGCGACCCGCACACCGTCAGCGAATTTTGCCACAAACACGGCCACCAGCGGGAAGCGCGAGGCAGGTTGGATGAATTTCTCGTAATGCGCCTTCTCGGGGATCGGGAAACGCACTTCGGTGATGATCTCGCCCTCGTCCAGCGCGGTGGCGAACATCCCCTCAAAGAAATCATCCGCCGCGATCTCGCGCGCGTTGGTCACGATCGTCGCACCGCTGGCAAGCACCCCTGCCGGATAACAGGCCGAGGGGTCGTTATTCGCGACCGATCCGCCGATGGTGCCACGGTTGCGCACGGCCGGATCTCCGATCCGCGCGGCCAGACTTGCCAGCCCGGGGTAATGCGCCTCTGCCTCTTTGGCGACGGTCGCATGTACGGTACCCCCACCGATACACAGACGACCGTCATCGCCCATACGCACGCCGCGCATGTCCTCGATCCCGCTCAGCGACACCAGAACCGACGGCATCGCCAAGCGCGCCTTCAGCGTGGGGATCAGCGTTTGCCCGCCGCTCAGCGGTTGCGCCTCGTCCTGCCCCAATGCCGAGACCGCCTCGGCCACTGTCGCGGGTTTCACTACATCAAAATCATACATCTTGCGTCCTTCCAATCAGAGAGCGGGCCGCGGCCCCAAACGCCTCTCTTCATTTTGCCAATAAACTCCGGGGGCGCGGGGGCTGGCCCCCGCTTTCCCTTATTTTCTGCGCCAGAGGCATATAGGGGGCTGAACCCCGCACCTGCCCCAACCGTCTTATCCGTTCATCGCCGCCCAAACCCGCGCCGGTGTGACAGGCATGTCGATATGGCCGACATCCTTACCGCCCGATCGCATGGCGTCCAACACCGCATTCACCACCGCAGGCGGCGACCCGATGGCCCCTGCCTCACCGCAGCCTTTCACGCCCAGGGGGTTGTGCGTACAGGGCGTCTGGCACGAATGATCAACGGTATAGAACGGCAGATCGCTGGCCCGTGGCATCGCGTAATCCATGTAGGACGCGCTAAGCAACTGACCGTCGCTGTCATAGGCGCAATTCTCCATCAGCGCTTGCCCGATGCCTTGCGCGATCCCGCCGTGGACCTGACCGCTGACGATCATCGGGTTGACGATATTGCCAAAGTCATCCGCCGCCGCAAAACGGTCAATGGTGACATGGCCGGTTTCGGGGTCCAACTCGACCTCGCAGGCATAGGCACCGGACGGATAGGTAAAGTTCGACGGATCGTAGAAAGCCGTCTCTTCCAGACCCGGCTCGATATCCTCCAGCGGGTAGTTATGCGGCACGTAGGCAACCAGCGTCACATCCCCCCAAGCAACGGATTTATCCGTTCCTGCCACGGTAAAGGCCCCGTCTTTCAGCTCGATATCCCCTTCCGAGGCTTCCAGCAGGTGCGACGCGATCTTGGTGGCCTTGGCGATAATCTTTTCTGTGGCGCGGACCATGGCCGACCCGCCAACTGCGAGGGAGCGCGAGCCGTAGGTGCCCATCCCCATCGGGGTGTTTGCCGTGTCGCCATGCACGATCTCGACCATCTCTTCGGGGATACCGATCATCTCGGCGATCACCTGCGGGAAGGCGGTTTCATGCCCCTGCCCGTGGCTGTGGCTGCCGGTCATCACGACGAGACCGCCCGTGGCATTGACCCGCACGGTGGCGGATTCATACAGACCCGCCCGCGCGCCAAGCTGCCCCACCAGGTTCGAGGGCGCGATGCCGCACGCCTCGATATAGCAGTTCACGCCGAACCCACGCAGCTTGCCCTTGGCCTCGCTTTCCTTGCGGCGCGCGTCGAAACCGGCGAAATCGGCGATCTCTTCAAGCTTGTCCATCGTGGCCACATAATCGCCCGTGTCATATTCCACCGCGACCGGCGTGGCATAGGGGAATTCGGTGATGAAATTCTGTCGCCGCAAGGCAATCGGGTCGACCCCAAGCTCATGGGCGCATTTATCCACCAGCCGTTCCAGCTGATAGGTTGCCTCCGGCCGTCCCGCGCCGCGATAGGCATCGACGGGCACGGTATTGGTAAACACGGCCTTTACGTTCACATAGATCAGCGGCGTCTTGTAGTTGCCCGCCATCAAGGTGCCGTGCAGCCATGTGGGCACCGACGGCGCGAAGGTCGACAGATAAGCCCCCATATTCGCGTAAGTATCCGTGCGCAGCGCGGTAAAGTTATTGTCCGCGTCCAGCGCCATCTGGATCTTGGTCACATGGTCGCGCCCGTGGGCGTCGGACATGAAGGCCTCGGACCGGCTGGAGGTCCATTTTACCGGACGGTTACAGGCTTTGGCGGCAAAGGTGCAGAACGCCTCTTCCTGATAGTGGAAAATCTTGGTGCCAAAGCCGCCGCCCACATCGGGGGCCACGACGCGCAGCTTGTGTTCGGGGATGCCCAGAACAAAGGCCCCCATCAGCAGGCGGATCACATGGGGGTTCTGGCTGGTGGTGTAAAGCGTATGATCCCCTGTCCCGCGTGCATAGTCGCCGACGGCGACGCGCGGCTCCATCGGGTTGGCGACCAGACGGTTGTTGACCAGTTCCAGCGTGGTGACATGGGCTGCTTCGTCAAAGGCCTTGTCCACGGCGGCCTTGTTCTCTTCGACAAAGCCCCAATCGTAGCAGAGGTTCGAGGTCAGATCGTCATGAACCTTGGGCGCGCCTTCCTGCACGGCCTGCTTCATATCGACGACGGCGGGCAGATCGGTGATATCGACGACGATCGCCTCTGCCGCGTCGCGGGCCTGCGACAGGGTTTCCGCCACGACAGCTGCAATCGGTTCGCCTACGTGGCGGACCTTGCCTTCGGCCAGCACGGGGTGGCGCGGCTCTTGCATGGGCGCGCCATGCTTGTCCGTGACCTGCCAGCCGCAGGGGATCGACCCGACCTCGGCGAAATCGGCACCGGTAAAGATCTTCACGACCCCCGGCATCCCCTCTGCCGCGGATGTATCGACCGAATTCAGCACCCCATGGGCGATATCCGAGCGCAGAAAGAACACATGCGCCTGTCCGTGCAGGTTGATATCGTCGGTATAATTCCCCTCACCGGTCAAAAACCGGATATCCTCGCGCCGCTTGCTGCTGGCACCAATTCCGCCGTCCTTTGGCATGGTCAATTCCTCCCTATGGGGCACGGATCGGGTCCGCACCGTCGTATGTGGCTTTTGCGTTTGGCTTTATTCTTATGTCGTCAATCTATGGGTTGCTGCGGTTCCCCGTTTGCGTGGGAAAGCGCGGTTTTCAGGATGAGTGCGCCGTGTCCTCCCGCCCCTGCATCAACAGGGCCGCACGTCGCACGGTGGTTATTCGGCAGCCAGCGCGCTGACGTCCTGACCGGATGCGGCCATGATCGCCTTGACGATGTTATGGTAACCGGTGCAGCGGCAGATATTGCCGTCCAGATAGTGCCGGACCTCTGCCTCGGTCGGCTTGGGGTTGTCTTTCAGCAGCGCCGAGGCCGACATGATCATGCCCGGAGTACAAAAGCCGCATTGCAGCCCGTGGTGGTCCTGAAACGCCTGTTGGATCACTGTCAGCGATCCATCGGGGTTGGCCATGGATTCGATCGTCTTGACCTCGGCCCCGTCCGCTTCGACCGCGAGCATGGTGCAGGCCTTGACCGCCTCGCCGTTGACATGAACCACGCAGGCCCCGCACTGGCTGGTGTCGCAGCCGATATGCGTGCCGGTCAGGCTCAGGTTTTCGCGCAGGAATGACGCCAGCAACGTGCGCCCTTCGACGGCACCGGATGCAGGTTTGCCGTTCACGGTCATTTTGACCTCGGTCATGATGTTCCTCCCGTTTTATGTCATGTGTTGGGTCGAGTTAAGCACGCCAAAGGGGCGTTGAGAACAGAAATTTTTCGCATGGGTTGAACTTCGCGGGCGCGGCGCGGCGACGGGCCTTGCGTCAGGGTCGGTCAACCGCGTCTTGGTTGCGGACGGGTGGCGATCTCTTTCAGCAGGCCACCCACCCCCATGCGGGCGATATCGCGCGGGGATACCTCTATGCCGCAGATCACCCGCGACAGCACCCAATCCGCCCCATTCAACGCAGGAGAGCGCGCGCAGCCCGGCAGGCCGATCACCGGCGCATCGCCCATCTGCCCCAGAAACAGCAGATTGCCCGGATCAACCGGCATGCCAAAGCGCGAGACCTCTCCACCCGCGGCGCGCAGGGCCTGCGGGGCCACGTCATCAATGTCAGAGGTGGCAGAGCCGGTGAGGATCAGCGTCAGCGCCGTATCCGCCGCCGCAATGGCATCGCGCAGGGCGGTGACCTCATGCGGGACCATAACGACTTTTTTCAGATCCACATCCAGCGCAGAAAGCCGGTCTGCGATGGCCTTTTTCCCCTTGTCGCCCGCGCCGCCGTCAATCTCGGTGATGATCAGCGTCGCGTCCTTGATTTGCGGCGGCACCAGCCGGATCGCGCCGCGCCCCGCGTCGCAGGCGGCGGCAAGATCGCTTTGCGCGACGGCGTAAGAGATAATCTTGATCGTCGCCACCATGCCCCCCGCGGCCATCTGCTGGAACGGCGGGACCGTGGCCAGCGTGATCATCGGGTGCACGGCGTTCAACGCTTCAAGCGCGCCGACATCCAGCTGCGCCACCCCCGGCCCATCGGCCAGCAGGTTCACGCGGCCGGTAAAGGCGCGCGTCATCGTCAGATGGGGATGCGCCGCCAGCACGGCCTGCGCCACCTGTGCCGCGGCGGTGTTTTCATCCACATCCCCTGACGCGAGCTGCGCCACAATGATACGGTCGATGCCTTCTGCCCGAAGCGCGGCCAGATGGGCGGGCTCAAGCCGTAACCCCTTGCGCAAACGGCCCGAGGGCAATGCGATGGAATGGGCCAGCACGGCACCCTCGGCCTGCGCCGTGTCGATGGGGCCGAACTTCACGGTTTTCTCAGGGCTTGGATCATCTGCGACAGGATCGACACCGCGATCTCGGGCGGGCTGGCGGCCCCGATGTCCAGCCCGACGGGGCCGTTGATGCGCGCGATGTCGGCAGCGGTAAAGCCCGCCTCTTCTAGCCGTGCCACGCGGGAGGCATGGGTGCGTTTCGATCCGAGCGCCCCGATATAGAAGGCGTCGGACCGGAGTGCGATATGCAGCGCGGGGTCGTCCAGTTTGGGGTCGTGGGTCAGCAGCACAATTGCGCTGCGGGTATCGACGCCGACGGTGTCCATCGCCGCGTCCGGCCAGTCGTTGATCACCTGTGCATCGGGAAAACGCGCTTGCGATCCAAACGCCTCGCGCGGGTCGATGACCACGGCGTCAAAGCCTGCGACCTGCGCCATGGGCACCAAGGCTTGCGCGATGTGTACCGCCCCGACGATAACCAGCCGCAGCGGCGGGTTGTGGATCGCGACAAATGTATCGCCATCCTCTTCAACGCCGGAACGGTCCATGCGAAAGCGGTCGGCATAGCCGCCCGTGACCAAGCGCCCCACCCCGCCCGACAGGGGCACCTGATAGGCCACGGGCTGGCGCGCGGCGCGGGCGCGGACGAGGTCGCCCAGAACGTCAAACGGCATCGCCTTTGCGCCCACAGGTTCGACCAATACGCGAATCTTTCCGCCACAGGCCAGCCCCACGGCAAAGGCGTCGCCATCGCTGACGCCATATTCCAGCAAGCGCGGCGTGCCGTCCTCGATCGCCTCAAGCGCTTCGACCACCACGGCCCCCTCGACACACCCGCCCGAGACAGAGCCCTGCATCTCGCCATCTGCGGCGATGGCCAGCTGCGCGCCAACCCGTCGCGGGGCAGAGCCCCATGTCTCCACCACTGTGGCCAGCGCGGCCCCGCGGCCCGCTTGCGCCCATGCATAGGCGCGTTCCGGTGCGTTCTCGAAAATCTCCATGGCGGGTGGTCTCCTTACCTTGTCGCGGCGGCGACTGTTCTTATGTAGGGCGTCCCATGCCCCCGCTCAATGAGATAACGGGGAGATAACTTGCACGCCGCCCTGCACACTACTACATCTTGGGCAATGACATGCCAGACGGAGCGCCCCACACATGCCCATGCAAGCCCGCGAAATCGAAGACCTGCTGCGCGAGACCTTTCCAAACGCCAAGATCACCGTCGAAGGCAATGACGGCGTGCATATGGCCGCGATGATCATCGACGAAAGTTTCCGTGGCCAGAACCGTGTGCAACAGCAACGTGCCGTCTATGCCGCGCTCAAGGGCCGGATGGATGGATCGAACGGCGATTTGCACGCGCTGGCGCTGACAACCAAAGCGCCGGATTGATCCGGTGGACCCGATCCTGGTCCTGATCCTCAGCGTCTTGGTGCTGATCGTGGCGGTTCTGCGCGGCCTACAGGCGCTGAAACACACACGCGATACCGAACGCGGGTCAAAGCCGGGCAAGGGCTATCACGAAATTGACGCGACCTATCATTCGGGTGGCGGCGGCGGCGGACATCAGACCAACTACCGCATCCCCCGCGACCCTCAAGAATACGCGAAACGCTTTATACCAAAGGACAAATCGAAATGACCGACGCAAAGACGCAAATTCAGGAAACCATCACCGCCAACAATGTTGTGCTGTTCATGAAGGGCAACAAGACGATGCCGCAGTGCGGGTTCTCGTCCCGTGTGGCTGGCGTGTTGAACTATATGAATGTCGACTACACCGATGTGAACGTATTGGCCGACGAAGAGCTGCGTCAGGGGATCAAGGATTTCTCTGACTGGCCCACCATCCCGCAGCTTTACGTCAAAGGCGAATTCGTCGGCGGCTGTGACATCATCACCGAAATGATGCTGTCGGGCGAGCTGGACACGCTGCTGGAAGACAACGGCGTCGCCTTCGACAAGGACGCCGCTGACAAGATCCGCGAAGCCAACGGCTAACAGCTAACGGTCCGCTGATAAGAAACGGGTGCGCCTTGGATCAAGGGGCACCCGAACCGCGCCACACAGATCGGCGCGCGCCCTGCATAGAACACGTCACCGCGCCTGACACGCCGCGTAGAGCGTGACATCCTCATCCGCCGCCGCATCATGCCAGAATAGCGTCGCGGCGTCCCCCTTGGTCCACCAGACATAGCCAGAACCGTCCGAGGGCCATGCATAGCGCGCCCCTGATGCCGCGCGGGTCCGGACCAGCGTAACCATGCGGTTTTCCACATAAAGCACAGCCGTCGCCTCCCCCTGTTCCGGGGTGGTATAAGAAACCGGCACCTCGACCCCGCGCTCGCAGATATAGGTGGCGGTGACCGGCATGGCCTGCGCCAAAGCGCTGCCCCCTACCCCAAGCCACCACGCCGCCGCGGCCCCGCATGTGATAGCGCGCGGCAGGGTCACTGGGCCCCGTCTTGGGCCTTGTCTCGGGCCTTATCTTCGATCTCGCTCGCCAAGGCTTCGGCGCGGGCAGCCATTTCGGCAAGGCTGTCGGTGACGCTTTGCGGGATGACAGGCACCTCGATCCGCTCTGGCTCCACCACGACATTGCGCAGGCTTGCAAGTTCCGCGTCACGCTCTGCCAGTTCGGCGCGGGCTTCCTTGATCTTATCCTCGACGCTGGCGGTTTTATCGGCAAGCAGCAGGCCCGCCATCAACAACATCCGCGCTTCGGGCATCCGGCCCACCTGATCCGACAACACCTGCGCTTCATCGTCGAGCATCTTGGCTGCGGCGTGCAGGTAGTCTTCCTCGCCCTCCTGGCAGGAAACTTCGAATTGGCGACCGCCGATAGAGATGGAAACTTCGGGCATCAGGCAGACTCCTCGGCAGTGGGGACAAGCGGGGTAAGAACAGAGAGGATCGCGTCCGCCTCTGCCACATCGGCGCGACGGGCGGCATGCAGCGCGTCAAGCTCTGCCTGCAAGGCGGCATTGATCAGATCGGCGTCCCCCACCCCTTCGGCATTGGCTTCGCGCAGCGCAGCGCAGGCATCGGCCAGTTGCGCATTGGCGCGGCGCACCCGCTGGATTTCCAGATCAAGCTTTTCGGTCTGGGCCTGTGCCGCGGCCGCACTGTTGTTGCGCGCCTGTGCTGTGGCCAGTTCAGCCCGCAGATGCGCGGTTTCATCTTCCAGCCGCTTTTTCAGGGCAGTGACCTGTTCAGAAAGCTCTGCGTTGACAGCGCGTTCCTGCGCCAGTTCTTCCGAAAGATCGGGGACCTCCGCCTTGGCGACGGCCAGTTTGTCAGCTCCGCGCGATGCCCTTTCAAGCGCCGCCAGAATACGGCCTTGCAAGTGTTCTATGTCGCTCATCGCAGGGTTCCTCGTAAAACGTCGTATGTCAGTCGTAAAATGCAGTTTGCCAACCATCGAATCGCTGGTCAACGTGGTTTCCGCTGATCCTACCGAAACCAAAGGCGGAATACTGCCCCTTTAAGAACAATGCCTTGGCCCGGCGGAAAAGCTCTGCTGCGGGCGATGCCCTCTGGGCCTTGATCTTTGCGGGGTGGCTGGTATTGATCCGCGCAATCCCTTCTCCCCCTTATAAGGAAGCTTGCACCGTGGATCTGAACGCCCTCGCCAAAGCCCATCCCGCCCATTGGTCCAAAGCGACCGCCATTCGCGCCCTGACGTTGGACGCTGTCGCCGCCGCCAATTCCGGCCACTCGGGCATGCCGATGGGCATGGCGGATGTCGCCACTGTCTTGTTCGAAAAGCACCTGAAGTTCGACGCGTCCAACCCGCTGTGGCCTGACCGCGACCGTTTTATCCTGTCGGCCGGCCACGGGTCCATGCTGATCTATTCGCTGCTGCACCTGACCGGCTACGAGCAATTCCCCCTCGAAGAGATCAAGAACTTCCGCCAGATGGGCGCACGCACCGCGGGACACCCTGAAAACTTCCTGGCCGATGCGATTGAAACCACCACCGGCCCGCTGGGTCAGGGGATCGCGAACTCTGTCGGCTTTGCCATGGCCGAGGAAATCCAGCGCGCGCAATACGGCAAGAAGATCGTCGACCACTTCACCTATGTGATCGCGGGTGACGGCTGCCTGATGGAAGGCATCAGCCACGAGGCGATTGCCCTTGCGGGCCGCCACAAGCTGAGCAAACTGATCGTGATGTGGGACAACAACGACATCACCATCGACGGGCCGGTATCGTTGTCCGACAAAGTGGATCAGGTCGCGCGGTTCAAGGCGGCTGACTGGCACGTCATCGAGATCGACGGCCACAACCCCGACGAGATCGACGCCGCCCTGACCGAGGCACGCAAATCCGATCTGCCCACGATGATCGCCTGCAAAACGCATATCGCGCTTGGTCACGCCGCGCAGGATACCTCGAAAGGTCACGGCGCGCTGACCGATGCGGACCAGATGGCCGCCGCCAAAGCCGCCTATGGCTGGACAACCGGACCGTTCGAAGTGCCCGCCGACGTGAAATCCGCCTGGGAAGAGATCGGCAAACGCGGCGCAGACGACCGCCGCGCCTGGGAAGAGCGTTTCGACGCCATGTCGCGCACAAAGCGTGAAGAGTTCAACCGCGCGCTGGCCGGTGACGCCCCCAAGAAGCTGAGCGCGACGATCAAGGCGTTCAAAAAGCAGACGTCGGAAAACGCGCCGAAACTGGCCACCCGCGCCAGCAGCGAAAAGACGCTCGAGGTGTTGAACCCGCTCTATACCGAAACCGTGGGCGGCTCGGCTGACCTGACCGGTTCGAACAACACAAAGACCGCTGATCTGGGCGTGTTTGACGTGGACAACCGTGGTGGGCGCTACGTCTACTGGGGGATCCGCGAACACGGCATGGCCGCCGCGATGAACGGCATGGCGTTGCACGGCGGTATCCGCCCCTACGGCGGCACCTTCATGTGTTTCACCGACTACGCCCGCCCCGCCATGCGCCTTGCCGCGCTGATGCAGGTGCCAAGCGTGTTTGTCATGACCCACGACAGCATCGGTCTGGGCGAAGACGGCCCGACGCACCAACCCGTCGAACATCTGGCCATCAGCCGCGCGACACCCAACACCTATGTGTTCCGCCCCGCTGACACGGTTGAAACCGCCGAGGCCTGGGAAATCGCGCTGAGCAGCAAAAAGACACCGTCCGTGCTGTCGCTGACCCGTCAGGGCCTGCCCACCGTGCGGCTTGAGCACAAGAACAAGAACCTCACCGAACAGGGGGCCTATGTTCTGGCGGACGCCGAAGGCAAACGTCAGGTCATCCTGATCGCCACCGGCTCTGAAGTCGAGATCGCGCTGAAAGCCCGTGACCTGCTGCAAGCCGAAGGCATCGGCACACGCGTCGTGTCCATGCCCTGCATGGAGCTGTTCGCCGCCCAAGACGAAGCCTACCGCCGCCGCGTCCTCCCCGCCGGCCCCGTCCGCGTCGGCGTCGAAGCCGCCGTACGCCAAGGCTGGGACCGCTGGCTCACCGGCGAGCGTGGCAAGTGGAACAAGGCCGATTTCGTCGGCATGGACCGCTTCGGCGCCTCCGCGCCCGCGGAAGAGCTGTTCGAAAAGTTCGACATCACCCCGCAGAACGTCGCCGACAAGGCCAAAGCGCTACTGTGATCTGAGCTGTTTAGCGAGACGAGAATGGGGGGAGCATTTTGCTCCCCCTTTTTGGTTTGTGGGGGGCGCAGGAAACGTTCGGTCGGACGACCATAGCAGTCGACACAGGCGTATGCGATCGACGCACTTTGCAGATCTGCGGTGGCTCAGGGGCAGACACACTAGGTGGAAATCACGGCATTTGCTGTGATCGGTTCCACCAAAAGCCAGCCATCAACAAATCTTGGTAGCGGCGGGATTTCAGGGCGGCCTCAGCCATTTGTTCCAACCCTAACCTTTCAAGTCTTTGGTCTTCGACAAGCGCCCCAATTCTAGACAGCATACTGTAGGCGCGAACCGCGTGCTCACCAGTCAGCATGTCGGATTTCGCTAGCTCTGTCGCTTTCGCTTGCGCCCAAACACGTTGCCCTTCGCCCGTGTCACTTAGCAACAGCTGTTGCGCATGCTGCAGCTTTGCATAGGCGAGCTCTTCATCGGAAAGGGCACCACGCGCAGCAAGCAAAAGCAGATCCACGTTCTGAACCGGAATCTCCGAGGTCAGCATGCTCATCCAAGAAAACAATGGTTTTTCCAACCCAGCCATATAGGCGATGGCTGTTTCAGTTTCTCCGAGCCGCGCCTTTAGCGTCGCCATTTCACGCCGTGCCTGCGCATCCAGCCGACGAGTGCCCCACCGAATACTCCCGATCTCGGAAGCGTCACTTGCAGTTTTCCCATCCTTCGTGCGGAACGCGCTAAGCGCCACGTCAAGCCGCGCCTGAACTTCCCCCTCGTCGGCACCAGCAAGTAACAAAACACGCGCAGCTTCTATATGTGCAAAGACGGGGAAGATCGCGGGTTCGGTGTCAGCTCGATCCTCGAAGGCGCGTGCCAACTCAAGGGCAAGTGGCTGCAAGCCAAGGTCGACGGCGCGTTCAATAATGCGCTCCATCCAGACATATTCCGGAAAGGGCTTTTTGGTCGAGAACGCGGTAAAGGCCTCTTCCAGATACGTGGCTGCGAGGGTCATATCCGGCTCTGCCGCCGCGGCGGTCAAAAGTATGGAAAGATGCGTACCGCCTGCCTCGCGATAGAGCTGCAGAAATGTTGACGGCCCAACGAGCCGCATAAGGTTTTCACTTGGGTTGATGGAGGCGTCGTCCGTTTGCGGCAAAGATTGAAGCACCTTTAACGCTTCGTCTCGGCTCCCTAAAGCTGCGTGCAACTCAGCCGCTTCCACTAGGTGGCTAATGCGCGGCCTGACGGGTTCATTTTGTGCAATATCGACGATGCGCTGCGCGATCTCTGATACTACGTCACGCGGGATTGCGTCCGCAGTGCTTCCGTCGCGCGCAGGCACCCCGTATGGCCTGCGGCCAAGGAAATCCAGCGCAGTGATCCAAAGGGTGCCAGCACCCACGCCCGGTGTCATTTCCATCGCTTCCTGCAGGCTCTTGCCCTCGCGAAGCGCCCCTGTAAGACGGTGGCTAGCAAGCATCCTGTCGACGGTCGCCTCAACGTCCTCTGGCAGCGGCTCATTTTCGCTTTCAGCACGTAGCGCCAAGGCAAAAGCGTCGTCGATGCGCCCCATTTGGGCCAACATGCTCACTTCAGGCATGTGTGGCGGAACGAAGCGGGCATCCATCGCCTGCTCTACGCCCAAGCTGGAGAGGCATTGAGACGAAGTATCGTTTTTGCACGCCGCGAAGCGTTCGTTTTCCGCGCGGATCGACGGGTCTAGGGTCAAGCCCAAGTAGACCAGCATCGCAGCCGACGTCGTTGCGAGAAAATATCTAAACGAGGTGTGAAACAAAAAGGGTTTCCCTATGCCGTCTCTAATACCGCTAGCTTGCAATTTAGGCGCAATGTAGACGACGAAGCGGTAAATTGTGCCCCGCGGTCTTTAGGCAAGCTGAGCGCGCGCCAACAAAAAAGGGGCGCAACCTGCGCCCCCTTCCTCTCCCTCATATCCGCCCCGTTTACGCGTGTGCGCCGGCATCCTTGCGGTTGAAGACCGCACGCCACAGCGGGGTAATGATCTTTTCACCGACGGGGATGAGCACCAGCCCAAGGGCCAGACCAAACACACCGTCCATCGCGGCTTTGGCGATCCATTCGGCGGCACCTTCATACGCGACCGGAACCATATGGCCGAAAGCGACGGCGTAGTCATGGATCAGGTGGCCAAGCGCGCCGAAGCCAAGTTCCTCCATACCGTGCACGATGATTGATCCGCCGACCCAGAGCATGGCTGCCGTGCCGATGATGGTCAGCGCCTTGAGGAACCAGGGCATGCCGCGCACGATCCCGCGGCCCAGACCACGGGTCAGGCCGAGATTGCCGTTCTTGGCCATATAAAGCCCCACATCATCCATCTTTACAATCAGCGCGACGGAGCCATAGACCGCGACTGTGATGATCACGGCGGCGGCGGCCAAAGCGCCTGCTTCCATCCAGAAATTTGACACCTCGAGGTTTGACAGCACGATGGTCATGATCTCGGCCGAGAGGATAAAGTCGGTCTTGATCGCACCTTTGGCCTTTTGCTCTTCCAGCTTGGCAGGGTCCTTGATCACCTTTTCATCGGCACCGGGCGGATGATCCTCGTGGCCTTTTCCCCCTACGCCAAGCGCATGTGCGATCTTCTCAGCGCCTTCAAAACACAGATAGGCCCCACCCAACATCAACAAGGGCGCGATCAGCCATGGCGCGAAATTCGACAGGAGCAAACCGGCGGGCAACAAGAAGACCAGCTTGTTCTTCAGCGACCCCTTGGTGATGCGCCAGATGATCGGCAGCTCGCGGTTGGCCTCGAAGCCGCT
This sequence comes from Sulfitobacter sp. SBS6, assembly GCF_048285585.1. Lineage (NCBI taxonomy): Bacteria > Pseudomonadati > Pseudomonadota > Alphaproteobacteria > Rhodobacterales > Roseobacteraceae > Sulfitobacter > Sulfitobacter sp. SBS6. The sequence continues at coordinate 503,822 of NZ_JBLWBA010000005.1, forward strand.
GACGTATTTCGGGGTCACGGCGGCGTCGTCGATCACAGCACCCGCGGCTTTGGCACTGGCCTTGGCGGCCTGGCCGAACACATCATCCACGCTGGCCGCGGCCACTTTTGCAATCGCTGCTACATCATCCAACAGGGCTAATAGGCCGCTCATTCAGTCTCTCCATATTTGTTGGCGTAAGGGTAGCGCAGCGCAGGCAGAAGGCAAAGCCGATCTGAGGGTTATCGCTAACACGAATATTTATCGCTAACATACGGAAATTAGGGGGTTTTAGCCCTTTCCCCTGTTCACGACCACCAGATATAGAACCGGCAAAGTTCCAGATCTTTGCCAAAGGACGCCCCCATGACCATCAAAGTCGGTATCAACGGATTTGGCCGCATCGGCCGCTGCACCCTGTCTCATATCGCGGCATCGGGCCGGGATGACATCGAGGTGGTGCGCATCAACGCGACCGGCCCGCTGGAGACTGCAGCACATCTGATCAAATACGATTCCGTCCACGGGCGTTTTCCCAATGACGTCAAAGTCGGCAACGGCACGCTGGATCTGGGGCGCGGAGAGATGGAGGTCATGTCGACCTACCAGATGAACGAGCTGAACTGGGAAGGGTGCGACGTCGTGCTGGAATGCACGGGCAAGTTCAACGACGGGCTGCTGGCAAAGGTGCATCTGGATCAGGGCGCGAAACGCGTGTTGCTGTCGGCACCGGGCAAGAACGTCGACCGCACGGTGGTCTACGGTGTGAACGACGGCGAATTGCAGGCCTCGGACACGATGGTATCGAACGGGTCTTGCACCACCAACTGTCTGGCCCCGATGGCCAAGGCGCTGCATGATGCGTTCGGCATCGAAAGCGGCATCATGACCACCGTGCACAGCTATACCGGCGACCAGCCGACGCTGGACCGCCGCCACGAAGACCTTTACCGCGCGCGCGCCGCTGCGATGGCGATCATCCCGACCTCTACCGGTGCGGCGAAAGCCTTGGGCGAAGTGCTGCCCGCGCTCAAAGGCAAGCTGGATGGCACCGCTATGCGCGTTCCAACGCCAAACGTCAGCGCGGTTGACCTGACCTTTATGGCAGGCCGTGACGTCACGGTTGAAGAGGTCAACGAGGCCATGCGCGCCGCTGCAAACGGCCCGATGTCGCGGGTCTTTGCCTATGATGCGGAACAGAAAGTGTCGGTTGATTTCAACCACACCGAACATTCGTCGATCTTCGCGCCCGACCAGACCAAGGTCGTTGGCAACCGTCTGGTGCGTGTCCTGGCGTGGTATGACAACGAATGGGCCTTCTCTGTCCGTATGGCCGATGTTGCCGTTGCCATGGGCAAACTGGGCTAAGACTTGCGACGCGCGGGTTGCCCTGTCATATCTGGGCCACCCGCAGGCAAGGACCACCGCCCCCATGGACACCCCCATCGCTGTCTCTCTCGCTGCTGTATTGCTGACCGCACTGGGGATTGATGCGCTGATCTATGGCAGCGAACATCTGATTTTCCTGACCAAGAAATTTGTCGACCTGATCGAATGGGTGGCGTTCTGGCGCTGATCCGACAGTCGGCCCCTTCCCTCCGATCGCTTCCGACGCAATATTGCCCTGCACAGGTTGACTCTTTGTCATAAATGTCGATGTTAGCGCTATCAAATTCAGGAGGACGCCCCATGGCTACCAAATTGGCAATCAATGGCTTTGGCCGTATCGGTCGTAATGTTTTGCGCGCGCTGATGGAGCGTGGCGACGATGATTTGCAGGTGGTGGCGATCAACGATCTCGCCCCGCTGGAAACCAACGCACATCTGTTCGAATTCGACTCGGTCCACGGGCGCTTTGGCCGTCCGGTTACCCTGGGCGACAACACGATGGATGTGGGCCAAGGCCCGATCCGCGTGACAGCAGAACGCGACCCCGCTGCCCTGCCTTGGGGCGATGTGGACATCGTGCTGGAATGCACCGGCATCTTCACCACGCGCGAGGCGGCGGCCAAACATCTGGCGAATGGATCGAAACGGGTCGTCATCTCTGCCCCCGGTAAAGACGCCATGAAAACAATCGTCTACGGTGTGAACCACGATCTGATCACCGCCGAAGACACGGTGCTGAGCAACGCCTCCTGCACCACCAACTGCATGGCACCGCTGGCCAAGACCCTGCATGACGCCTTCGGCATCAAGCACGGCCATATGACCACAATCCACAGCTACACCGGCGACCAGCCGGTGCATGACACGGCGCACAGCGACCTGTACCGTGCCCGCGCCGCGGCGCTGTCGATGATCCCCACCACCACCGGTGCGGCCAAGACACTGGGTAAAGTACTGCCCGAGCTTGACGGGCTGATCGGCGGCACCGCGATCCGCGTGCCCACACCGAATGTATCCTGTGTCGATCTGGTGGTCGAACTGTCGAAAGACACCACGGTGGAGGAGGTCAACGCCACCCTGCGCACCGCCGCCGAAGGCCCGCTGAAAGGCATCCTTGGTCTGGTTGAACGTCCTCTGGTGTCGATCGACCTGAACCACGATTCACATTCCTGTGTCGTGGCCCTTGATCAGACCTCTGTCCAAAGCGGGACACAGCTGCGGGTTCTGGGCTGGTATGACAACGAATGGGGGTTCTCGAACCGTATGCTCGACACCTCGCGCGAGGTTGCGAAAACCCTCTGATCGTTACTGCGAGAAACGCTTTAACAGCTCGGCATTGACGGCGGGCGTCACAAATTTGCTGACGTCCCCGCCAAGCCGGGCGATTTCCTTGACCAAACGGCTGGCAATCGCCTGATGCTCGGCCTCTGCCATCAAGAAGACCGTCTCGACGCTGTCATCCAGCTTACGGTTCATCCCCACCATCTGATACTCGTACTCGAAATCCGCCACGGCCCGCAGCCCGCGGATGATCATCTGTGCCCCCACATCATGGGCGCAATCGATCAGCAGGTTCTCGAAAGGATGCACCACGATCTCTGTCCCGGTCTCCTGGTTCAGCTTCCGGCATTCCTCTTCGATCTGGGCGACACGTTCTTCCAGCTCGAACAATGGCCCCTTATCGCGGTTGATCGCGACCCCGATCACCAGTTTATCAACAAGCGTCGCCGCCCGCCGGATAATGTCGATGTGACCCAAAGTAATAGGGTCGAAGGTGCCGGGGTAAAGGCCTACGCGCATGGGAGAGTCCAGTCATTTCAAGTCGTTATTCGAAGTGCAAGCAAGCATTTACACCGCGAAGATGCAACGCCAATTTCGGTGGGCTAGTGGCCCCTGATCATCCCCTCCAGGGCGTCTTTCTCCATCGAAAGCTCCATCAGGCGGGCCTTGACCACATCCCCCAAAGAGATCAGGCCGATCAGAACCCCATCCTCCAAAACAGGCATGTGGCGAAAGCGGCCTTGCGTCATCTTGGCAAGGATATCATCCGCGGTTTCATCCTTGGCGCAGGTGATCAAATCGCGCGTCATCAGCGCCTCTACGGTGTCGTCCAGACAGCCGCCGCCCTCGCGGCCAAGGGTGCGCACGATGTCACGCTCCGACAGGATACCATCGGGCGTTTTGCCGTCCGCTGACACGACCAGGGTCCCGATCCGCTTTTCCGACAACATCGCCGCCGCCTGCGAGATACGCGTGCCCGGTTTTACCGTCGTAACACTGTCATCCGCTTTGGTTTTCAGGATTTGGGAAACTAGCATGGTCGGCCCCTTCGCAAGAATATTACCTATAGGTCAGGTTCCCTTTAATACTGTTGCGTGTCAAGCAATTGCCTCCAGTTTCGCCACTTCGGCGCGGACGCCCTGCGCCAGAGCTTCCGCAAAGCGGCTCAGACGCAGATTGCGCCGGTCGTCTTCGTGGCGAATCAAATAAAAGGCGCGGCTCAGATGCACGTCACCGGTCAGGATGCGCGTCACCCCCGGCGTCGCAGAGAGCGAGAAATCATGCACAATCCCGACGCCGCCCCCTTGCCGGATCATATTCACCTGAACGGACACGGAATTAGAGGCCAGAGGCACCCGCGTCATGCCAAGCTCCGCCAGATAATCAAGCTCGCGATCAAAAATCATATCGGGGATATACCCCACCAACCGGTGCCCCTGCAGGTCTGCAACGGTACGGATCGCGGGACGCGCGGCAAGATAGCTATCGGCGGCAGCAAGATGCAGCTGGTAGTCGGCGATTTTCTGCACAACCAGCCGCCCCGCCGTGGGCGCGCTGACCCCGATCGCCATATCCGCCTCGCGCCGCGACAGGTTGAACACCCGCGGCAGGGCGACAATCTGGATATCAAGCCCCGGATTATCCGCCACCAAACGGGCGCAGACCTGTGGGAGTAGATAGTTGGCGCAGCCGTCCGGTGCCCCGATCCTGATCTGCCCTGCCAGTTGGTCAGACGGCACGACCACATCCGCCGTGGCCTGCCGCATCGCCTGCTCTGCGGCTTCGGCGCGCGACAGCAACTGCACGCCCGCCTCGGTCAGCGCGTAGCCCGAGGGCGATTTCACGAATAATACCGCCTGCATGGTCTTTTCCAGCCGCGCCATGCGTCGCCCCAAGGTCGCTGGGTCCAACCGCAACAGCTTCCCCGCGCCCGATAGGCTCTGCTCGCGCGCGACGGCCAGAAAGAGCCGTAGGTCGTCCCAGTTTCCCATCATCGGCCACGGCTCCCTTCATGCTTCATTTTCTGCACAGACTTCATTTTGCCCGTAAACTCCGGGGACGTCCGAAGGACGGGGGCAGCGCCCCACCCTACCCTTTCAGCCCGCGCGAGGCTTTGCAATAATGCAAAACGATTTTGACGCCATGCCTCTTTTGCTTTGTTTTTTGCAAGCCTAACCTGCCGCCAAACGCACAGAAGGAGCATTCCATGCAAGAGTTGACCCATTACCTGAACGGCGCCCACGTCAAAGGCACGTCAGGCCGCTTTGCCGACGTGTACAACCCCGCAACCGGCGAAGTGCAGGCGAAAGTCCCGCTGGCTGGCGAGTCCGAAATGGATCAGGCCGTGAAATACGCCATGGCCGCGCAACCCGCATGGGCCGCGGTGAACCCCCAGCGTCGGGCGCGGGTCATGATGAAGTTCGTGGACCTGCTGAACCGCGATATGGACAAGCTCGCCGAGGCGCTGAGCCGCGAACACGGCAAGACCCTGCCCGACGCCGCCGGTGACGTGCAGCGCGGTCTGGAAGTGGTGGAATACTGCATCGGCGCGCCCGAGTTGCTGAAAGGCGATTTCACCGACAGCGCGGGCCCCGGCATCGACATGTATTCCATGCGTCAGCCCCTTGGCGTGTCCGCAGGCATCACGCCGTTCAACTTCCCCGCCATGATCCCCATGTGGATGTTCGCCCCCGCCATCGTCTGCGGCAACGCCTTCATCCTCAAACCGTCCGAGCGTGATCCATCCGTGCCCCTGATGCTGGCCGAACTGCTGGAAGAAGCGGGCCTGCCCAAAGGTATCATTCAGGTCGTCAATGGCGACAAGGAAGCGGTTGACGCGATCCTGCATCACCCTGTCATTCAATCGGTGGGCTTTGTCGGCTCAACCCCCATCGCCGAATATATCTACGGCACGGGCTGCGCGAATGGCAAACGCGTCCAATGCTTTGGCGGTGCCAAGAACCACATGATCATCATGCCGGACGCCGACCTGGACCAGGCCGCGGACGCGCTGATCGGCGCGGGCTATGGCGCGGCGGGCGAGCGCTGCATGGCGATCTCGGTCGCTGTGCCTGTGGGCGAGGAAACCGCCGACCGTCTGATCGAAAAGCTGGTGCCGCGCATCGAGAAGCTGAAAGTCGGGCCCTATACTTCGGGCAATGATGTCGATTACGGCCCCGTGGTCACCGCAGCCGCGAAGGCAAACATCGAACGGCTGGTACAAACTGGCGTCGATCAGGGGGCCACGCTGGTTGTCGACGGGCGCGACTTTAAGCTGCAAGGCTACGAGGAAGGCTTCTTTGTCGGCCCGCACCTCTTTGACAACGTCACCCCCGATATGGACATCTACAAGCACGAGATCTTCGGGCCGGTTCTGTCTACCGTCCGCGCCAAAACCTATGAAGAGGCGCTTGGTCTTGCGATGGATCACGAAATGGGCAACGGCACCGCGATCTTTACCCGTGACGGCGACGCCGCGCGTGACTTTGCGGCGCGCGTCAACGTCGGCATGATCGGGATCAACGTGCCGATCCCCGTGCCGCTCGCCTATCACACCTTTGGCGGCTGGAAGAAATCGGTCTTTGGCGACCTGAACCAGCACGGGCCGGATGCGTTCAAATTTTACACACGGACCAAAACCGTGACCTCGCGCTGGCCCTCGGGCATCAAAGAAGGTGGCGAGTTCAACTTCAAGCCGATGGAATAAGCCCCATCCTCGCCCTTCGGCGGCTCCCCCGCCGGAGGGTGCTTGCGCGACGCCCACGTGCATGCTTACAATTAAACACACGTTCAATTCGACCGGTCTTGGGAGGGATCACCGTTTATGGATTTCGCACTTTCAGAAGAGCAAACCGCGATTTTCGACATGGCCTATGGCTTTGGCCAGGAACATATCGCCCCTTTCGCCCAGAAGTGGGAGAAAGACGAAACAATCCCCAAAGACCTTTGGCCTAAGATTGCAGAGCTGGGCTTTGGCGGGCTTTACGTGTCCGAGGATGCGGGCGGATCTGGCCTGACGCGGCTTGATGCGACGCTGGTATTCGAAGCGCTCAGCATGGCTTGCCCGTCGGTCGCGGCCTTTCTGTCGATCCATAACATGTGCGCCAAGATGCTGGACAGCTTTGCCAGTGACGAGCTCAAGTCGCGGATCATGCCCGACATCTTGAGCATGAACACCGTGCTCAGCTACTGCCTGACGGAGCCCGGATCGGGCTCTGACGCGGCGGCGCTCAAGACGAAATGTACCCGCACGAACGAAGGCTACACACTGAACGGCACCAAGGCGTTCATCTCGGGCGGCGGCTATTCCGACGCCTATGTCGCGATGGTGCGCACCTCGGATGAGGGGGCCGCGGGCGTGTCCACTGTCTATGTCGAAGACGGGACCGCAGGGCTTTCCTTTGGCGGGCTAGAGGATAAAATGGGCTGGCGCAGCCAACCCACGTCCCAAGTGCAGTTTGACGATTGCAACATTCCTGCCGGAAATCTGGTGGGTGAAGAGGGAAAAGGTTTCAAATATGCAATGATGGGGCTGGATGGCGGCCGTTTGAACATCGCCGCCTGTTCCTTGGGTGCTGCACAGACCGCGCTGAACGCCACGCTCACCTATATGGGCGAGCGTAAAGCATTCGGCAAACCCATCGACCAGTTTCAGGGTCTGCAATTCCGCCTTGCCGAGATGGAAATCGAACTGCAAGCCGCCCGCGTTTTCCTGCGCCAAGCAGCGTGGAAGCTGGACACGGGCGCGCCGGATGCCACCAAGTTCTGCGCGATGGCCAAGAAGTTCGTGACAGAGGCAGGCAGCAAGGTCGTCGATCAATGTCTGCAACTGCACGGCGGCTATGGCTATCTGGCGGATTACGGCATCGAAAAGCTGGTGCGTGACCTGCGCGTCCACCAGATCCTTGAAGGCACCAACGAAATCATGCGCGTCATCGTGGCGCGGGATATGCTGAAGAACCGATGACCGATATCTCCATCCGTATTTCAGGGCGCGCGGGACGGATCACCCTCACCCGCCCGCAAGCGCTGAACGCCATGACCTACGACATGTGTCTGGCCATTGAAGACGCCTTCGACGCTTGGCAGCATGACCCGAAGGTCGATCTGATCATCCTTGACGCCGAAGGGGATCGTGCCTTTTGCTCGGGTGGTGACATCGCCGAACTTTACGCCACGGGCACCAAGGGCAACTACGCCTACGGGCGCAAGTTCTGGGCGGATGAATACCGGCTGAACGCCAAGATATTCGCCTATACCAAGCCCGTCGTCTCCTTCTTGCAGGGGTTCACCATGGGCGGCGGCGTGGGCATCGGCTGTCATGGCTCGCACCGCGTGGTGGGGGAAAGCAGCCAGATCGCGATGCCGGAATGTGGCATCGGTCTGGTGCCCGATGTGGGCGGCAGCCTGATGCTGGCGCTGGCCCCCGGACGGGTGGGCGAATATCTGGGCACAACCGCGTCACGCATGAAGGGTGAAGATGCCATTTACGCTGGCTTCGCAGACACTTACATCGCAGAGTTAAACTGGCCCGACGTGATAGCCGCGCTTGAGAACTCAGGCGACGTGGCCATTCTGGAAACCGCAAGCACCACGCCGCCCGCCTCTGCACTAGAGGCGCAGGCGGCCGAGATTGACAGCTTGTTTGGCGGCGAAACGCTGGCGGATATCCTCAACGCCCTGCGCGCATCCGACAGCGAATTTGCCGCAGACACGCTCAAGAAGATGCAGCGCAGCAGCCCGTTGGCGATGGCCTGCACGATCGAGATCATCCACCGTCTGCGCGGCCCCTCGCTGAGCATCGAGAAGGCGTTGGATATGGAATACCGATTTACCTTCCGCGCGATGGAGCATGGCGACTTCCTTGAAGGGATCCGCGCGGCGATCATCGACAAGGACCGCAGCCCCAACTGGCAATATGCCGATATGAACGTCCCCCTTGCCGCGACAGCCAAGATGCTGCGCCCGCTGGCCGGGGACGCCCTGACACTGGAGAGAACCACATGAGCATGAAGATCGGATTTATCGGACTGGGCAACATGGGCGCGCCTATGGCGACCAACCTCGCCAAAGCGGGCCACGACGTGGCGGGCTTTGACGTGGCGGGCACCACGGCAGAGGGCGTGCGCGTTGCAGACAGCCTTGAAGCCGCTGTGGCGGGCATGGACGCGGTGATCACAATGCTGCCCAACGGGTCGATCCTGCGGCAAGTGGCGGCGCAGGCGATCCCCCATATGGCGCAGGGCACGCTGTTCATCGACTGTTCCACCGTGGATGTGGAAAGCGCGAAGAACACCGCGCAAGCCGCTGAAGATGCAGGCATAATGTCCGTTGACGCCCCCGTGTCTGGCGGTATCGGCGGGGCATCTGGCGGCACACTGACCTTTATGGCAGGCGGATCGACACAAGCCTTTGACAAGGCCAAGCCCCTGTTCGACATCATGGGGCAAAAGGCGGTGCATTGCGGCGATGCCGGTGCGGGGCAAGCGGCGAAGATTTGCAACAACATGATCCTCGGCGTCACCATGATCGCCACCTGCGAGGCCTTTGCGCTGGCCGATAAACTGGGGCTGGACCGGCAGAAGATGTTCGACGTGGTCAGCACCTCGTCCGGCTATAGCTGGTCGATGAACGCCTACTGCCCTGCCCCCGGTGTTGGCCCCACTTCGCCCGCAGACAATGGCTACACACCGGGCTTCGCGGCGGAGCTGATGCTCAAGGATCTTGGGCTGTCGCAGCAGGCAGCAGAGATGGCAGATGCAGACACCCCGATGGGAGAGCTCGCCCGCGCGCTCTATGCGCAATTCGTCGAGAACGAAGACGGAAACGGCAAGGATTTCTCCGCCATGCTGCCCCGTTTCGAAACCCGCGGCCGCAACGGCTGACAGGAAAAGCAAGCGGGTTCCCGCCGTCTCGTCCCAGCGACGGAAACCCGCGCGCCGTTCGTTTGTTACTGTATCGACACTGTAACGGAGAACGAGCATGAAAACCCTTACCCTCGCCGCATGCGCCTTCGCCGTGCTGGCCTTCAGCCCGGCCGTACAGGCGGCCTCTGCCTCCTATGGCGCGTCGGGGCATTACGACATCGCGGCACCACAGGTGACCTTGGCCAAGCATGATAAGCACGATGACAAAAAGCATCAAAAGCAGCACAAGAAAGCTGTTAAAGAATACAAAAAAGCCATCAAGAAACACGAGAAGCAGCACAGCGACAACGGGCGTCATCTTGCCAAAGGGCATGACAAGCACCACCACGCCAAAGGCGACAAGCTGACGCGCTACGTCGTGATCGAACAGCCCCACCGGCATGGGCTGACCCGCTACAACCGCTATGTTCAGGACGACGGCTATGTCTATGCCGTGGACCCGCAAACCAATGATGTGCTGGCGCTGATCGGTCTGGCATCGCGCCTTCTAAACTAGACTGCGCCGCGAAACCCTAAGATTTCATGAAAAATGCCCCGCCTGAATAGGACGGGGCATTTTTTGTCTACCGCAGTGTTGGCAATGCTATTCGGCAGCAACCTTACGCGGGGCGAGCATCGGCTTGAGGTAATGGCCGGTATAGCTCCCCTCGACCTCGGCAACCTGTTCAGGCGTGCCGGTCGCGACAACCTGCCCGCCGCCATCGCCGCCTTCTGGTCCAATGTCGATGATATGGTCCGCGGTCTTGATGACATCGAGGTTGTGTTCAATGACGACCACAGTATTACCCTGATCCACCAGCTCGTGCAGCACCTCTAGCAGTTTGCGCACGTCTTCAAAGTGCAAACCCGTGGTCGGTTCATCCAGAATATACAACGTCCGGCCCGTAGAGCGTTTGCTGAGCTCTTTCGACAGTTTGACGCGCTGCGCCTCCCCGCCCGACAGCGTCGTCGCCTGCTGACCCACCTTGATGTAGCCCAAGCCCACACGCATCAGTGCATCCATTTTTTCGCGGATGCTGGGGACCGCCTGGAAGAAGCTCTGCGCGTCCTCGACAGTCATATCCAGCACGTCAGCGATGGACTTGCCCTTGAACTTTACCTCAAGCGTTTCGCGGTTATAGCGCTGGCCTTTGCAGGTTTCACATTCGACATAGACATCCGGCAGGAAGTGCATCTCGATCTTGATCACACCGTCGCCCTGACAGGCCTCGCAGCGTCCGCCCTTGACGTTAAAGCTGAAACGCCCGGGCTTGTACCCGCGCGCCTTGGCTTCGGGCAGACCGGCGAACCAGTCGCGGATCGGGGTGAAGGCACCGGTATAGGTCGCCGGGTTCGACCGCGGCGTGCGCCCGATGGCGCGCTGGTCAATGTCGATCACCTTGTCCAGATGCTCCAGCCCCTTGATGGTCTCGCACGGCGCGGGCGTCTGGCGCGCCCCGTTCAGGTTCATCGACGCGGTCTTGAACAAGGTCTCGATCGTCAGGGTCGATTTGCCACCGCCTGACACACCCGTCACGCAGACGAATTTGCCCAATGGATAATCGACCGTGACATTCTGGAGGTTGTTCCCCGTCGCCTTGACCACGCGGATTTTCTTTTTGTTGCCCTTGCGCCGTTTGGCGGGCACCGCGATCTCGCGTTTGCCGGTAAGGTATTGCCCTGTCAGCGAATTCGGATCATTGGCGACCTCTTGCGATGTCCCGTGGCTGACCACCTGCCCGCCGTGCACACCGGCTCCCGGCCCGATATCAAACACATAATCCGCCTCGCGGATCGCTTCTTCGTCGTGTTCAACGACGATGACCGTATTGCCCTGATCCCGCAGGTTTTTCAGCGTCTGGAGCAAGCGGTCATTATCGCGCTGGTGCAAGCCGATCGAGGGTTCGTCAAGCACGTAAAGCACCCCCGTCAGCCCCGACCCGATCTGCGACGCAAGCCGAATACGTTGGCTTTCCCCCCCGCTGAGCGTCCCGCTAGAGCGGGCCAGCGTCAGATACTCCAACCCGACATTGTTGAGGAATCCCAGACGTTCGCGAATTTCCTTGAGGATCGCGCGCGCGATTTCGTTCTTCTGAACGGTCAGATAATCGGGCACTTTGGTGCACCAGTCAAAAGCTTCGCGGATCGACATTTCAACGACTTGTCCCGCATGCAGCAGCGTATCGCTATCGCCATCCGACGGGCCGATCTTGACAGCAAGCGCTTCGGGCCGCAGGCGGTAGCCGTTGCAGGTGCCACAGGGGCGGTTGTTCTGGTAGCGTTCGAATTCTTCGCGGATCCAGTTGCTATCCGTCTCGCGGTAGCGGCGCTCCATATTGGGGATCACCCCTTCGAAAACGCGGCTGACCTCGTACACACGGCCGCCTTCGTCATAGCGGAACTTGATCTCTTCCTTGCCGGAGCCATGCAGGAACACTTGCTGCACCTTCTCGGGCAGGTCTTTCCACCGCGTATTTTCACTAAATTGATAGTGTTTCGCGATGGCTTCGATAGTTTGCTTGAAATACGGGGACTTACCCTTGCGCCACGGGGCCAGCGCACCGTCATAGACCTTGAGGTTCTGGTCCGGCACCACAAGGCGTTCATCAAAAAACAACTCTTTGCCCAGACCATCACAGGACGGACAGGCACCGAAAGGAGCGTTGAATGAAAACAGACGCGGCTCGATCTCGGGGATCGTGAAGCCGCTGACAGGACAGGCGAATTTTTCGCTGAAGGTATGACGCTCGGGCTCGCCCTCGGTCGGGGCGGTTTCCAGCACGGCGATCCCATCGGCCAGATCAAGCGCAGTGCGCAGGGAATCCGCCAAGCGCGTCTCTAGCCCCTCGCGGACCACGATACGGTCGACAACCACGTCGATGTCATGGCGGAATTTCTTGTCCAGCGTGGGCGGCTCGTCCAATTCGTAAAAGTCGCCGTTCACTTTTACCCGCTGAAAGCCCTGCTTGCGCAGCTCATGGAACTCTTTGCGGTACTCGCCCTTCCGGTCACGAATGATCGGGGCCAGCAGATAGGCGCGCGTGCCTTCGGGCATGGTCATCACGCGATCAACCATATCCTGCACCTGCTGCGCCTCGATCGGCTTGCCGGTCGCGGGGGAATAGGGCGTGCCGACGCGCGCAAAAAGCAGGCGCATATAGTCATAGATCTCGGTGACCGTCCCCACGGTAGAGCGGGGGTTTTTCGACGTGGTTTTCTGTTCAATCGAAATCGCTGGCGATAGGCCGCTGATGTGATCCACATCGGGTTTCTGCATCATATCAAGGAATTGCCGCGCATAGGCGCTGAGCGATTCCACATAGCGCCGCTGCCCTTCGGCATAGATCGTATCGAACGCGAGGCTCGATTTACCCGATCCGGAAAGCCCGGTGATCACAACCAGCTTATCGCGCGGAATGTCCACGTCGATGTTCTTTAGATTGTGTTCGCGCGCGCCGCGCACTTCGATGTTCTTTAGCTCAGCCATATCGGACCCCCGTTAACGCTTAGTACATAGGTGCGTGCTACGGATTCTCCAACGAAAAAATAAGAACACAAGGGGAACGACATTATCGCGGCGCATTTTGGGCTACCATTACGACGGCAAACGCCCGGCAACATTGAATTTGTCACCGGGCGTTGCAAAGATCAGGACCCCGCTATGCGCGGGCAAAGGCTACATATGGATAACGCGTCCGTAAGCATCCAGCACGGATTCATGCATCATTTCTGACAAGGTTGGGTGCGGGAAGACGGTGTTCATTAGGTCTTCTTCGGTGGTCTCAAGCTGACGCCCCACGACATAGCCCTGGATCAGCTCGGTCACCTCGGCACCCACCATATGCGCGCCAAGCAATTCGCCTGTTTTAGCGTCAAAGACGGTTTTGATCATCCCCTCGGGCTCGCCAAGGGCAATCGCCTTGCCATTCCCGATGAAGGGGAAGCGACCCACCTTGACGTCAAAGCCAAGCTCTTTCGCCTTGGCTTCCGTATACCCGACGGATGCGACCTGCGGGTGACAATAGGTGCAGCCGGCGATTGATTCCGGTTTGACCGGGTGCGTGTGTTGACCCGCGATCAGTTCGGCGACCATCACCCCCTCGTGCGAGGCTTTATGCGCCAACCAAGGGGCACCGGCGATGTCACCGATGGCATACAGCCCCTCGACGCCGGTCCGGCAATATTCATCGGTCACAACATGGGTCCGATCAATTTTCACGCCCAGATCTTCCAGCCCAAGATCCTCGACATTACCCACGATACCCACGGCGGAGATCACCGTGTCAAACTCATGTTTGGTCACCTTGCCGCCCGTTTCGATATGGGCAGTCACCTTGTCATCAGCGCGGTCCAGTTGTTTAACAACGGCCTTCTGCATGATCTTCATGCCCTGTTTTTCGAACTGCTTTTTCGCGAATTTGCTGATTTCTTCATCCTCGACGGGAAGGATTCGATCCATCACCTCGACAACAGTCGTGTCTGCGCCCAAGGTATTGTAAAAGCTTGCAAATTCGATACCGATCGCGCCAGACCCGATCACCAGCAGCTTTTTCGGCATATGGGGCGGCTGCAAGGCATCCTTGTACATCCACACGCGTTTTCCGTCTGCTTCCAGCCCAGGCAGGTTGCGTGCCCGCGCACCGGTCGCCAGTACGATATTCTTGGCGGTCAGCGTCTCTTCCCCGTCTTTCGACTTAACCGACACTTTACCTTTGCCCGCTAACGTCGCCGCGCCCATGAAGACCGAGACTTTGTTCTTTTTCATCAAATGCCCGATACCGCCGGACAGCTGCCCCGCAACTTTGCGCGACCGTTTGACAACTGCCTCCAGATCATAGCCGATATTGTCTGCCTTCAGGCCAAACTCGCTTGCGCGCTGCATCAGGTGGAATACTTCCGACGACCGCAAAAGCGCTTTGGTCGGGATACAGCCCCAGTTAAGACAAATGCCGCCTAGATGCTCACGCTCTACAATGGCGACCGAAAGCCCCAGTTGCGCCCCCCGGATGGCCGCAACATAGCCCCCCGGCCCCGCACCAATCACGATCAGATCAAAGGATTTCGCAGCCATTATGCAACCTCGCAGCACGTATTGAAATTTAGTTTAGTGGTAAACTATCTCGCGAGCGTCAGCAACTCGGAGAATTCCGATCCACGATCAAACTGCCGGACCCGCACTTACGTGAGTGTCCGCAGGGTATAGGCATACCCCCCGTCGTCAAGATATGCGGTTTCCGCGGCGGTGCTTCGCCGACCCAAGGCGTTGTTGCGATACGGAAATCTGCCGAATTGTCGGATCACCTTTCGATGCGCGCGCGCATGCCGCAGCGTCTCCTCGGCTTCGGGCATACGGTCACAGACCAGCCGCACGCAGTGATCCTGATCGGTCAGACTTTCTGAATGCATGAACGGAAGGTAAAAAAATTGCCGTTCAGGCGACGCAATGAGCCTATCCCATTCGTTGCGCACAGCGGTTTGAGCCGCCCGCAAGGCCCGCAGATCCGTCGAAAACGCCTTCCCCTGCCCGCGAAACATATTGCGCGGAAACTGATCCGCCAGAATGAGATAGGCCAAAGTGCCTTTTGCGTCGGTCAGCCAATGGTCCAACCGATGGGTCCCGATGAGCGACCAGGTGTCCAGAAACTGTGACCGGATCGCGGCATCGAGGTCGTCATCCACCGCATACCATCCCGCAGGCCCAGTTTCCTCCAGCCAGAACCGACGTACGTCCTCAGGCGTTTTCATAGCCTTGCCTCCTTTGACCATAGAAAAGATCAAACTTTTCTAATTTCATTAGACACAAGATGTAACGAATTAGCAAAACGTCTAGGTCGGCTCCGCTTCGGCGGTTTGTTCGCTCTCGATCGCATATTCCTGTGCCAATTCGACCGCAACGGTCGTCGCAGCGGGGTAAATCGGGATGTAGTTACCCGTTTCATCCGCAGGAATGGCCGGGCGTACCGTCGCGCGGTAGGACGCATAGACCGCCAAAGCAAAGAACAGAACCGCCGTGAACAGGTAGAACCCGCCCGGCCCAAGCGCGGTGCCCATCATCCAGCCGGTGATCACCGGACCCAGAATAGCGCCCAACCCGTTAATAAAGATCATCCCGCCGGAGGCGGCGGCCATATCCTCGGGTTCAAGGAAGTCGTTCGTGTGCGCAATAAGAAGCGAATACAAGGGGTTAGACATGCCGCCCACGACAAAGGCGGTCAGCAGCAACACGCTAAAGTTATGCCCCAGCAGCATGCCGATGACAGACCCGATACCCCCAATGATGGAGGTGATCACGATCAAAAGACGGCGGTCCATCCGGTCCGAAACCCAGCCGATTGGATATTGCAAAACCACCGAACCCACAAAAAACGTCGCAACGAAGATCGAAATCTGCGCCACGGTCAGCCCGGCTTCGGCACCGTAAACCGAGGCCATCCCGAACTGCGCCGAAAAGACCCCGCCCAACAAGAACATGCCGACACACCCCAAGGGCGAGAAGCCGGCCAGTTCGCGCAAGCTCATCGGTTTGGTGGTGTCAAATGCGGGCGTCGGGCTGATCGACAGCAAAATTGGCGTCACCGCCACACTGACCAATACCGACGGAATAACGAACAGGACAAAGCCTGAAGGGTCCGCGGTGAGCAAAAGCGCTTGCGCAATAACGATGCCAAAGGTTTGCACGATCATATACAACGACAGCGCCTGCCCCCGGTTTTCGTTCGTCGCGGCGTTGTTGAGCCAGCTTTCCGCTGTCACGTAAACCGCAGAAAAACAAAAGCCGATCAACACGCGGCCCACCGACCAGACAGCGACGTTCGGGAAGGTCGGATACAGGATCATGACAGCCGAGATCATCGACGCCAGCGCCGCAAAGACCCGCACGTGACCGACGCGCCGGATCATACCCGGTGCCATACGTGAGCCGCCCAAAAAGCCCACGAAATATGCCGACATCACGATCGACATTTCGAAGGTCGAAAATGCCTCGATCCCGCCGCGAATCCCCAAGAGCGTACCTTGCATGCCGTTGCCCACCATCAGCAAACACATGCCCAACAAAAGCGCCCATGCGCTGCTCAGTACCTGAAACATCTTACGAATCCTTTAACGCGATCAGCCCCCTCCCTGACGGCGATCCCAAGAGGTGTCACCCCCCCGAACGACATTCAGGCGTTTATTTGCGTCTTTGGAAAGAGCAGCGACGCATCGCCATAGGAGAAAAACCGATAATTCGATTCAATCGCGTGATTGTAAATCTTTTGTATAGTTTTCTGCCCCATCAATGCCGAAACCAGCATCATAAGGGTCGACTTCGGAAGATGGAAATTCGTCATCAACGCGTCTGCGACATTGAATTCAAAACCAGGGGTAATGAAAATATCGGTATCCCCTTCCCAGGGTTGGATATTCCCGGACCGCGCAGCGGTCTCAACCAGCCGCAAGGCAGTGGTCCCAACGGGTATGACCCGCCCGCCAGCAGCTTTGGTGGCGGAGATTTCGGCAGCTGCCTGCGCGCTCACCTGCCCCCACTCGCTGTGCATTTTATGGTCAGCAATGTCATCGACCTTCACAGGCAGAAACGTCCCCGCGCCCACATGCAAGGTGACGTGGCTAAAGCGCACGCCTATCGCCGCGAGCTGATCCAGAAGCGGCTGATCAAAGTGGAGCGACGCCGTAGGCGCGGCCACCGCGCCTGCATTCTTGGCGAAAACGGTTTGATAATCCGTCATGTCCTGCGCGTCTGCCGGACGCTTGCCCGCAATATAGGGCGGCAATGGCATCGCACCGGCATCATTCAGCGCGGCGTCAAAATCGTCGCCGCTGCAGTTGAACCGCAGTCGACCCTGCCCATCCTCGACGCCAATCAAACGTGCAGAAAGATCGGCGCTGAAGACGACAGTCTCGGCAATCTTGAGCTTTTTCAACGGCTTGATCAGTGCAGTCCAATCCGCATCGCCCCGTGGCTCCAGCAAGGTTACTTCGATACGCGCCTGCACCGGACCCTGTGCGCTGTCCCGGTGGCGAAGCCCCGACAACCGCGCCGGAATAACCCTTGTGTCATTCAGCACCAGCCGATCCCCTGGACGCAACCAATCGCTCATATTGGCGACGGTCGTGTCAGTAATATGATCCCCCTGCGCAACGAGCATCTTGGCCGACGTACGGGGGACCGCAGGGCGCGTCGCGATCAAATGCTCGGGCAGTTCAAAATCGAAGTCACTGAGTTTCATACGCGCCCGTTAGCGCCCCTCAAAGCGTTGAGCAACAGGTTTTTGCGGCGCGGGGGTGGCAGCACCCCCGTCCTGCGTGGGCGTCGTGCGTGGAGTGCTGCGAAAAATATCCCGCATCGCACCGGGCACAAACCCCGACAGCGGGTTCACCGAGACAGACGGGCTCTGCACCGTCCCGCCGATAGAGTAGTTGAACCCCAAAAGCCCCTCGCCCTTACGGGTCAGAAAACTGGCTATTCCGTTCAACATATATACAGGAGAGATCACACCCTGCAGCGCCATCTGGCCGGTGTCAGTGGCAAAAACCCCATCCATAGAAATCCCAAGCGACGCCCCCGTCGCGCTGGCTTGGGTCAGGTTGACGCGATTGGAAGACAGGCGAAAATCAGCTTCGACCGTGTCAAAATATATCCCGTCCCCGTTCAACTCGTTGATCAGCCCGACCACGGAAACCGCGTTCACCAGCGCTGCAATCGTCGGGGCGTCCTTGATACGAACGTCTTTAATCTCTGCGTGACCGTCGAAAGCACCGCCCGATCCGGCGGGTACCAGGGTCAACGAAAGCGCGCCGCCGTGGACTTGTTGTGCAATGTTGGCAGACCTCAAAACGCCACCAGCATCGGTTGCCGTCAATTGCACCGCGCTACGGCCATCCTTGGGTACGACGCGACCAGAAACCGGCGCGCCCCCGTTCAAGGCTGCCGTGAACCGTCCATCCAGGCCACGCGCGACGTTAAATTCGCCCTGCATTCCTGTCAGGGCAATCTTATCCGTGACCTGCAATCGATCCAGCGACAACAACATCGGCGGGCTCGCGACCCCGCTGGGCTTGCTTTTTCCGAGCTCCGCCGTGCGCAAATCAAGACGGCCGCCCTTCACCACCACCTGCACCGGGCGACCTGCCCCCTGCCCGATCAGATCCACAGGCACATCCAGCCAAATCCCAACCTGCAATCGGTGAAATTGCAATCTGTCCAACGCACCACTTGGGTGCAATGTGACATTCCCTTGCGCCGACAGCCCCGCGGCGCTGATCTTCAAGGTATCGACGTCTGGAAACGGCCCAAGCCGCCCCGATATCTCCAACGTGCCCGTCTGGGATCGCGCTTTGGTCCAGCCGATCTGTGGAACGGTGATGCTCAAACCCCGCAGATCCGATGTGACAGAAAAATCAGGGGGTTGGCCTTTGACCAGATCCATCGCGAACCACGCCCGCCCTTCACCTGCGATCGTATCAGGGGGCAGCGCGATCTTGAAAGTCTCGAGCGTTTTGGCGTTCAGCGCAATATCCGCCCTGACACTGCTCGCAGCGCCCGGCTTCCCGAAGGGTTGGGACCATTCGCCGTCAAAGGGAACGCCGTCCAATTCGCCCTTGCCCTTGATCGTCAGGCCGCTGTTGGACGCGTTCAACGTCAGCTGGTCGGCGCGCAGCGCGCGATCTTTGACCAGACGGTCGCTTTGGAATTCCGCCAGCGTTCCGTTGATGTCGAAGATCGTCAGCTTCGGGTCAGAGCCTTTTTTCATTGGAAAGGACAAAGTGCCCGCCAACTGGGCCCGTGCATCGACGACGTCAACCGGCAGGTTGGCCTTGTCCATCGCCTGCAACGGGGGCCGGTTCAACAGCGCCAGGACCGAGGTGATGTCCGCATCGGCGCGCAACCGAACGATGCCGGGAGGGCCGTCCTTGACCGTGACATCCGGCATGATGAACGAAGACCCGTTCACCGACACCGGCGTCTCGTCGGGCGGTGTGATCACCCCGGTATCCACGCTGACAACAAAGCGGTTGCGCGAAAGGCTCGCATGACCGCTGCCGTCGGTGATATTCGGCATGGTGCGCAAGAACCGAACCTCGGCCCCCTGAAAATCAAAGTCGAGGTATGCTTGCGGTGCCTCGCCTGGCTTCAAGCGAAA
This sequence comes from Sulfitobacter sp. SBS6, assembly GCF_048285585.1. NCBI lineage: Bacteria > Pseudomonadati > Pseudomonadota > Alphaproteobacteria > Rhodobacterales > Roseobacteraceae > Sulfitobacter > Sulfitobacter sp. SBS6. The sequence continues at coordinate 523,518 of NZ_JBLWBA010000005.1, forward strand.
GGCAAGGTCAACATCGCTCAACGCGCCAGCGTAGATATTTTCGTCCACCCATTTGCGGGTCTTTGGCTTGACGTTTTCTGGCCAAAGCTCGAGCAGGCGCGTTGGTTTCAACGCGTTCAACCCAGCTTCCAGTGCAACTTGCCACCCCTGCGGCCCCGCCCGCAAATCCCCCGACAGGTTCAACGTCGTCCCCCCGTCAACGATATCCATACGGCCGACGGACATGTGAAACGGGTTGAAGGTGATTTTGGCGTCCAGGTCGGCACCCTCAATCGAAACTGGGGCGTCATAAATATCGGCGGGGTCAGCCACCAAATCGCGCAGACGAACCTGTGCGACCAGCTCGCTCAATTTACCACTGTCATCGATACCCAGACTTGCGGCCCCCTCGATCCGGCCCGACACCCATTTGCTTTCGACCGAAAGCTCGTCAAAACGCAGCAGACGCTGATCTGGATCATAGCTGAAATAGCTGCGGGCCCCGTCAAAGGGGATCGGCGTAGCACGTTCATTAGGCTGAACCACACCGGCCCCGATCTGCAGCGTCGCGTTCAGCGGCTCGAAGGTGCCGTCCTCGTCAAGGCTGCTGCGCACCGAACCGGAGATAGACGCGCGCAGCACTTTCAACCAAGCAAATGCCGGGTTCTGCACCGCGATGTCGCCCGCGCTCACGCCATCGAAATTGACGCCGAACTGCGACGCGGTATCGCCGATTTTGCTGCTGTAGTTGGCAGAAAGCGTGGCCACATCCGCCCCCCCGCCCAAAACGGCGAGCTCGGCCGTCATCCGCAGGTTATCGCCTTCGCGGTCAAGCAACAGCCGCCCGCCATCGACAGTCCACATCCTGTCGGACTGCAGATCGGTGTAGCGCAAGGTCAGGGCGCGCAGCTCTATCGACCGCAGCCGCGACAGCGCCTTTGTCTCGAACACCGTATCAAGCTGGCCGATCAACTGCGGCATCGTGGCCGCCCGCCGCTCTGCCGGGGCGGTCCCGCTTGCTGCGCTCAGCGCGACGCGGCCATCCTTATCGCGCCGCAGATTGGCCACCACCCCGGACATCGCAATATCGCGCGGCTGCACATCGCCCGCCAGCAGGCCCTGAATGGAAAAACTGGCCCGCACTTCGCGGAAGGCGGCAAAGCTAACCCCTTGGGGGTTGGTGATATTCACGTCCCGCAGCCGAACGCGCGGCCGCCACCCTTCGTCTACGATCAGCACCATCTCTCCAAAGCCGATCCGCGCAAGCGGCATATCTTTGGCAAACCGCTCTTCGATGCGCGTCTCGAGCCATTCCGGCACGACAATGGGGCTGCGGATCATATAGATGGCAACCCCTGCGATGGTGGCGACAATCAGCGAAATAACCAGCAGCGACCATTTGGTGGCTTGCCAAAGTCGTCTCCGCTTGGGGCTGCGGGGGGCTGCGCTGGTGTTGGGCATGGGCGTCCGGTTTTTAGGGCAGCTTGGGGTTTAAGTTTCGCCAAGCCCGACTAGTATGACAGTGCAGACAACGGCTTCCAATACATAAGAAAGTGACCCATGCCAGAGATTTCCCAACCTGCACCAGACTTTACGCTTCCTGTGACGGGGGGTGGCGAAATTTCGCTCTCCGATCTGCGGGGCAAGGCTGTGGTTTTGTATTTCTACACCCGTGACGACACGCCGGGCTGCACCAAGGAGGCCGTAGGCTTCTCCGAACATCTTGAAGCATTTGCCGACGCCGGTGCCGTGGTTTTTGGCGTATCCCGTGACACGATGGCAAAACACGACCGTTTTGCGGCCAAACATGCCCTGACGGTTCCCCTGCTGGCCGATATCGATGGGGCCGTGACCGAAGCCTATGGCGTCTGGGTCGAAAAGAATATGTACGGCAAAAAATCCATGGGGATCGAACGCGCCACCTATCTGATTGATGCGAGCGGCAATATCGCCCGCATCTGGCGCAAGGTGAAAGTCGCCGGTCACGTGGAAGAGGTACTGGACGCGGTGCGCGCCCTATGATCGCGCTGGCCCAAATGGCGGAAAACGTGCTGCGCACTGCGGATGGCCGTGAGAAAACCGCGCTTTCTCACAAGTACGCGGCCGAGTGGCGGGCTGCCCGCGCCGCAGGCGAGGCACCGGAAATCGGCACGTCAAACCCGCCGTTGCGCCCCGCCCGCCCCGACAAGCCAGAACTCTTGTCGCCCCGCGATGTCCCCCACCGCAAGCCCGGATCGCCCGAAGGGCGCATCGCCTTGCTGCACGCCGTGGCCCATATCGAATTGAACGCGGTTGATCTACACTGGGACATTATCGCGCGCTTTACCGATGTCAAAATGCCCATGGGATTTTACGATGATTGGGTCAGCGCCGCCGACGATGAATCCAAACATTTCAATCTGATGTGCGATTGTCTTGAAGCTTTGGGCAGCCACTACGGGGCCTTGCCCGCCCATGCTGGTATGTGGCGCGCTGCCGAGGATACGGTGGATGATTTCATGGGTCGTCTCGCAGTTGTGCCTATGGTGCTTGAGGCGCGCGGGCTGGATGTGACGCCCAATATGATTCAGGTGTTCAAAAGCGCCAAGGCCACGCAGGCCGTCGACGCGCTTGAGGTGATCTACGCCGAAGAGGTCGCGCATGTTGCCTATGGGTCAAAGTGGTTTCACTTCCTGTGCGGGCGTCACGAGCTTGACCCGAAAGAGGCGTTCCACGATCTGGTGCGCACCTATTTCCACGGTGTTCTCAAGCCCCCGTTCAACGAAGAGAAGCGGGCAGAGGCCGGGATTCCACCGGATTTTTACTGGCCCTTGACCGAGAGTGTTTAAAATATTCGCCCTCCAAACCGTTGAATCGGCAATTTATTGCCAAATTTGTCGTTAAACTTTCATTAACCGCCGGTGGGAAAGTCTGAAGGGTTGCCCGACGGACCCCCACTGGCTAAGCACGGCAGGTGACAATCAGCGCGCGGTGGGGGCCTTGCGTGCTGTGACAGGGACGGAACAAGGATACCACGCGTGCGGACAAGGTTTGCGATCAAAATTCATTCGGCGCTTGAACGGTTTTTTCCCGAACGCCGCGTTTTTCTGAAATCCGATACCGACACACGCTTTATCCGCCTGCGCCCCGTTACCCAGCTTTTCGTCTTCACCGGGGCCTCTTTGTTTGTGGCCTGGTCGATCGTCGCCACCGCCGTGATCCTGATGGACAGCATCGGGTCGGGCAATTTTCGCGAACAAGCCAAACGCGACCAACGTACCTATCAGGCGCGGTTGAGCGATCTTTCAGCGCAGCGCAATGGACGCGCGGAAGAGGCCGTCGCCGCGCAGGAACGGTTTAACGCCGCGCTGAAGCAGATTTCGGTCATGCAGTCCGAGCTGCTGCAATCCGAGACGCGCCGCCGCGAGCTTGAGACCGGCATCGAGGTCATTCAAAGCACCCTGCGCGACACGATGAAAGACCGCGAAGCTGCGCGCACCCAGCTCGCCGAACTGGAAGGGGCCGCCGCCGGCGAAGGTAAAGCGACACGCGCCGCCAACGGATCCTCCGCCCCGATTTCCCTGCTGGCAGAGGCGCTTGAGCGTACCGCCGCCGAACGCGATCAGGTGGTGATTGATGCGCAAGACGCGCTGATCCAGGCGGATGAACTGAACCAGAAGCTGGCCTTGATGCGCGAACAGAACGACGCGATTTTCCGCCAGCTTGAAGAGGCGATGACCGTTTCTGTTGCCCCGCTTGATAAAATGTTCCGCAGCGCGGGCATGCCGACCGACCGGATGCTGGCCACCGTGCGCCGTGGTTATTCCGGTCAGGGTGGCCCGCTGATGCCGTTAAGCTTTTCCACACGGGGGGAGGCTCCTTCCCCGGACACACTGCGCGCCAACCGTCTGCTTGGCCAGATGGACAAGCTGAACATGTACCGCATTGCCGCGCAAAAAGCGCCCTTTGCGAACCCGCTGAAATCCTCTTTCCGCTTCAGCAGCCCGTTCGGCTACCGCCGCGATCCCAAGACGGGGGGCCGCCGGATGCACAGCGGGACAGATTTCGCCGCCGGTATGGGCACGCCCATCCACTCCACCGCCGAAGGGGTTGTGACCCACGCGGGCTGGAGCTCTGGCTACGGGCGACTGGTTAAAATCCAACATGAATTCGGGGTCGAGACACGTTACGCACACATGTCTAAATTGCGCGTAAAAGTCGGCCAAAGGGTATCGCGCGGACAGCGGATAGGTGATATGGGAACATCAGGACGGTCTACTGGTGTCCACCTGCATTACGAAGTCCGTGTCGGTGGCAAGGCTGTAAATCCAATGATCTTTATCAAGGCTGCAAACGATGTTTTCTAAAAGCAAAATCAATGATCCCGCTCCTAAGTCCGACGCAGACACGTCCAGCACCGCTGCACCGTCATCTTCTGCACCGGCTGCACCCAAGCAAAGCGAATTCAAGGCCAGCGCGCCCAAGGCAAAACCACCTGCCTCCGTGCTGTCCTCCGATCTGCACATCACCGGCAACCTGAAAACAACCGGCGACATCCAGGTTGAAGGCACCGTGGAAGGCGACATTCGCGCCCACCTGCTGACCATCGGCGAAACCGCGACCATCAAAGGCGAAGTGATCGCCGATGACGTAGTGATCAACGGCCGTATCGTGGGCCGCGTGCGCGGTTTGAAAGTCCGCCTGACATCGACCGCCCGCGTCGAAGGCGACATCATCCACAAGACCATCGCCATCGAATCCGGTGCGCATTTCGAAGGCTCCGTTCAGCGTCAGGACGACCCGCTGAACCCCGGCGCGAAATCCGCCCCTGCACAAAAGCCGAACCCGGCGTCCTGATCGGACAAGGGTGATGAATGTAAAAGGGCGTCGCACTGCTGCGACGCCCTTTTACGTTGTGATATCAAAATCTTCGACTGCGAAGTGCTGCGCGACCAAAGCGGGGCAAAGGCGCAAGCACCCCTGCCCTACGCGATGATTATTCGGTCACCTTGACCTCGACCATACGGTCGGGCGTGCCGATGACAGCGCCGTTGCCGCCGGTCCCACGCTTGATCGCGTCCAGCACGTCCAGCCCTTCGGTCACTTTGCCCACAACGGTATATTGCCCGTTCAGGAAGTGCCCCTGGTCAAACATGATAAAGAACTGCGAGTTCGCGGAATCCGGGCTCTGGCTGCGAGCCATGCCGACGACACCGCGGTCAAAGGGGATGTCCGAGAATTCGGCAGGCAGGTCAGGCAGGTCGGAACCTCCCATGCCCGCGCGGCCTGTGTCCCCACCGGCCTTGCCAAATTCAACGTCACCGGTCTGCGCCATAAACCCGTCGATCACGCGGTGAAACACCACGCCATCGTATGCCCCTGCTTCGGCCAGCTCTTTCAGCCGTGCCACATGCGCGGGGGCCACATCTTCGGCCAGATCGATCTTGATGGTGCCTTGCGCTTCGCCATCCACGGTGATCGCCAGACCATCCGCGAAAGCCGCCCCTGCCAACACGGCAGAGGCAACGCCTGCTGCAATCAGATTACGCATCAGCGGCAACCTTGACGCTGATCATGCGATCAGGGTTCGCTGGCGGCTCGCCACGGGTGATCGCGTCCACATGCTCCATCCCCGAGATGACCTGACCGTAAACGGTGTACTGACCGTTCAGGAAGTCGTTGTCTTTGAAGTTGATGAAGAATTGGCTGTTCGCGCTATCGGGGTTGGCGGAACGCGCGGCACCGATGCTGCCACGGGCGTGCGGCACTTTGGAGAATTCGGCTGGCAGGTTCGGCATGTCCGACCCACCGGTCCCAGCGGCGCGCAGGTTGAAATTGTCTTCCATGTTGCCGTTGGCCACGTCGCCTGTCTGCGCCATGAACCCTTCGATCACGCGGTGAAAGGCCACGTTGTCATATTTACCGGCGCGGGCCAGTTCTTTCATACGCTCTACGTGTTTGGGGGCCACATCTGGCAACAGCTGGATGGTGACAGTGCCGCCCTTCAGTTCCATCAGGATCGTGTTTTCGGGGTCTTTGATCTCGGCCATGCCGGTCTCCTTTAAGAATTTCGTTGGCAATTACCTAGGACGTGCAAGCGCAATTGCCAAGCGGGTCCATTGACCCTGACGGCAATAACGGCAAAACACGACGGGAATTGTGGTTTTACACGAGGGACAAGATGGGCTGGAAAGCATTGGATGACATGGACCTGCGCGGCAAGCGGGTTCTGGTGCGCGTGGATATCAACGTGCCGGTTGAAAACGGCAAGGTAACGGACGACACCCGCATCCAGCGGATCATCCCGACCCTGCGCGACATTCTGGAACAGGGTGGCACCCCTGTGTTGCTGGCGCATTTTGGCCGCCCCAAGGGCAAACGCGTGCAGGATCTGAGCCTGCGTGTTGTCCTCCCCGCGCTAGAGGATGCCCTGGGCCGCAAAGTCGTGCTGGCCGAAACGCTCGAGGCCGCCGAGGCGGGCACCGAAGAGATCAACGCCGCCGATGTATTGCTGCTCGAAAACATCCGTTTCTATCCGGGCGAGACCGAGAACGACCCCGATTTTGCCAAACGTCTGGCCGGTTTGGGCGATATCTATTGCAATGATGCCTTCTCTGCCGCGCACCGCGCCCATGCGTCGACCGAAGGGGTCGCGCGGCTTTTGCCCTCTTGTGCGGGGCGTTTGATGCAGGCCGAGCTTTCGGCGCTGGAAGCCGCGCTGGCCACTCCGAAACGCCCCGTGGGCGCGGTGGTGGGCGGTGCCAAAGTATCGACCAAGATCGAGCTGTTGGAGAACCTCGTGAACCGGCTGGATCTGTTGGTGATCGGGGGCGGCATGGCCAATACGTTTCTGGGCGCACAAGGCGCAGATCTGGGCAAGTCCCTGTCTGAACCCGATTTTTACGACACCGCCAAGGATATTCTGGCACAGGCGGAAAAGGCCGGCTGCCGCGTTTTGCTGCCCGTAGATGGGCTTGTCGCGCGGGAATTCGCCGCCCATGCCGCGCATGAGGTCGCAGCCCTTGGGGCCGATACCGTGCTGGCAGCGGACCAGATGGTACTGGACGCAGGCCCAAAGACGGTTGAACTGGTCAAAGACGCGTTTGACGGCCTGAAAACCCTGATCTGGAACGGCCCCATGGGCGCGTTCGAGATCGCCCCCTTCGACACCGCAACCGTCGCCGCGGCCAAGGCAGCGGCCGCGCTGACACGCGACGGCGCGCTGATCTCTGTGGCGGGTGGTGGCGACACCGTGGCCGCGTTGAACCAGGCAGGTGCGGCGGATGATTTCACCTATATCTCCACCGCGGGCGGTGCCTTCCTTGAATGGATGGAAGGCAAGACCCTCCCCGGCGTCGCCGCGCTGGACGCCTGACCTTATCCCCCGCCAGTCGCGGCGCTGCGATGCGACTGGCGGGAAAGATATGCGACATCCTTGCCCAACCCCCTAAAAAGATGAACATTTTCTTGCCAATCGCAAGACGGGGGATTCCCTTCGCGAATCACCTGTGTCATACTGGGGGAACGTCCACTAAGAGACGATTAAAGGCAGATACATGAACCGCAGCAGCAAACCCGCTTTTGGCACTCTCTTGTTTTTCGCGATCGCCTTCGCGCTGAGCCTCTATTTCGCCTTCGCGGCGATTCAGGGGAACTACGGCCTGTTCCGCCGCGCCGAGATCGTGGCCGAAACTCAGGATCTGCGGGTACAGCTTGCACAGGTGCAGATCGATGTGGCGCGGATGGAGAACCTGACCCATCGTCTGTCTGACGAATATCTTGATCTCGATCTGCTGGACGAACAGACCCGCAAGGTGCTGGGGATGCTCCGCGCCGACGAAATCGTGATCCGCTGATACCCGCGCATCATCCGGCATAATCCCCCGCAGCGTCATAAAAAATTCACGTCCCGCCAGCAGGGTATTGCGTGACCTGTAAATGCCTCTCGCCATCATTGCTCGAATCCGATAAGAGATAGTTTAACGCTAAACTATTTTGCGCGTGCGCGGGACAAACTACGGAGGAATTGCCCCATGGCTGCCCAGAAACCGACGAAAAAGACAAACGCCAGCGCCGAAGAGCTCAAGGCCTATTACCGCGATATGCTGCTGATCCGGCGGTTCGAGGAAAAAGCGGGCCAGCTTTACGGCATGGGGCTGATCGGTGGTTTTTGCCACCTTTATATCGGACAAGAAGCGGTGGTTGTCGGGCTTGAAGCCACGGCCAAGGACGGCGACAGCCGCATCACCACCTACCGCGACCACGGGCATATGCTGGCCTGCGGCATGAACCCCGACGGGGTGATGGCCGAACTCACTGGCCGCGAAGGTGGCTATTCCCGCGGCAAGGGCGGGTCCATGCATATGTTCTCTAAGGAAAAGAAATTCTACGGCGGCCACGGTATCGTGGGCGCGAACGTCCCCCTTGGCGCGGGCATCGCCTTTGCGGACAAGTATAAGGGCAACGACAACGTTACCTTTACCTATTTCGGGGATGGTGCCGCGAACCAGGGTCAGGTCTACGAGACGTTCAACATGGCCGCCCTGTGGAAACTGCCGGTGATTTTCATCATCGAGAACAACCAATATGCCATGGGCACCTCGCAGCAGCGCTCTACCTCCAGCGCTGAAATCTGGGAACGCGGCAAGGCTTTCGGCATCCCCGGCGAAGCGGTGGATGGCATGGATGTGCTGGCGGTCAAGGACGCAGGCGAACGCGCGGTGAAACACTGCCGCTCGGGCGACGGCCCCTATATTCTGGAAATCAAGACATACCGCTACCGCGGGCATTCCATGTCGGATCCGGCCAAATACCGGACCCGCGAAGAAGTGCAGAAAATGCGCGACGAACGCGACCCCATCGAACAGGTGCGCAACATCCTGCTGGAACATAAACACGCCAGCGAGGACGATCTGAAAGCGATCGACAAAGAGATTAAGGAAATCGTTAACGCAAGCGCGGAGTTTGCCAAAGAAAGCCCCGAACCCGCGGCGGAAGAGCTTTGGACAGATATCTACGCAACCGAAGTCCCACAGGAGGCTTGAACCATGGCAATCGAAATTCTCATGCCCGCACTGAGCCCCACAATGGAAGAAGGCACGCTTGCCAAATGGCTGGTCAAAGAGGGCGACACCGTGTCCTCGGGTGACATCATGGCCGAGATCGAAACCGACAAGGCCACGATGGAATTCGAAGCCGTCGACGAAGGCACCATCGGCAAGATCCTGATCGACGCCGGCACCGAAGGCGTCAAGGTCAACACCCCTATTGCCGTGCTGCTGGAAGAAGGCGAAGACGCCTCTGACATTGACAGCGCCTCCAGCGCCGCACCGGCGGAACAGACCAAAGCCGACGACAGCGACGACGCTAAATCCGACAAGGCCCCCGCCGCCGCCAAGCCCGACGCCGAGGCCCCGAAAGCCCCAGAAACCGACACCACCCCCGACTGGCCCGAAGGCACCAAGCTGAAACAGCAGACGGTGCGCGAGGCCCTGCGCGATGCCATGGCCGAAGAAATGCGCCGTGACGAAGATGTGTTCCTGATGGGCGAGGAAGTCGCCGAATACGAAGGTGCCTATAAAATTTCCCAAGGCTTGCTGGACGAATTCGGGGCCAAGCGGATCATCGACACGCCGATCACCGAGCACGGGTTTGCCGGTATCGGTGTGGGTGCTGCCTTTGGCGGGCTGCGCCCCATCGTCGAATTCATGACCTGGAACTTTGCCATGCAGGCGATCGACCACATCCTGAACTCCGCCGCGAAAACGCTTTATATGTCCGGCGGTCAGATGGGCGCGCCAATGGTCTTCCGCGGACCAAACGGTGCCGCTGCCCGCGTCGGCGCGCAGCACAGCCAGGATTACGCCGCGTGGTACATGCAGATCCCCGGCCTCAAGGTGGCGATGCCCTATTCTGCCTCCGATGCCAAAGGCTTGATGAAAACCGCGATCCGCGACCCCAACCCCGTCGTTTTCCTTGAAAATGAAATCATGTACGGCAAATCCTTCGATGTGCCCGATGTCGAGGATTATACCGTCCCCTTCGGCAAGGCCCGCATCTGGCGCGAGGGCACGGATGTCACGATCGTCAGCTTTGGCATCGGCATGACCTATGCGCTGGAAGCCGCTGAAAAGCTGGCCGAAGAAGGCATCGACGCCGAAGTCATCGACCTGCGCACCCTGCGCCCGATGGACACCGCCAGCATCATCAAGTCGGTGATGAAGACCAACCGCCTTGTCACCGTCGAAGAGGGCTGGCCACAAGGCTCCGTCGGGAACTACATCTCAAGCGTGATCATGCAGGAAGCCTTTGACTATCTGGATGCGCCGGTGATCAACTGCACCGGCAAAGATGTGCCCATGCCCTATGCCGCAAACCTCGAAAAACTGGCGCTTGTCACCACGGACGAGGTCATCGCGGCGGTCAAAAAAGTCACCTACAAGTAAGGAGCGGTCCACATGCCCATAGAAATCCTCATGCCCGCCCTCAGCCCCACGATGGAAGAAGGCACGCTGGCGAAATGGCTTGTCTCCGAAGGGGATAGCGTCTCCTCCGGGGATATCCTGTGCGAGATTGAAACCGACAAGGCGACGATGGAATTCGAAGCCGTAGACGAAGGCACCATCGGCAAGATCCTGATCGGTGACGGCAGCGAAGGCGTCAAGGTGAATACCCCCATCGCCGTGCTGCTGGAAGAGGGCGAAGAGGCGTCGGACATTGACAGCGCCTCTGCCCCGGCTGCCAAGGACAGCGCCAAGGAAGATGCTCCCGACCAGGACGCGGCCCCTGAAAAAGGCTACGGCCGCGGCGAAAGCGACGCCAACGACACAGGCACATCCGCCCCCGCCGCGCCCAAGGGCAGTGACGGAAAACGGTTGTTTGTAACACCGCTGGCCCGTCGCATCGCGGCAGACAAAGGCGTGGACCTGACCGAACTCTCCGGCTCTGGCCCGCATGGTCGCATCATCAAAGCAGATGTGGAGGCAGCCTCCGCCGGTAGCACCAAAGCCAAACCGGCCGAAAGCTCGCAAACCGCCAGCGCACCGGCAGCCACAGCGGCCCCTGCCGCCGGCCCTTCCGCCGACGCCGTGATGAAAATCTACGAAGGCCGCGCGTTCGAGGAAATCTCCCTCAACGGCATGCGCAAGACCATCGCCGCGCGCCTGACCGAAGCCAAACAGTCGATCCCGCATTTCTACCTGCGCCGCGACATCGAGCTCGACGCGCTTCTGAAGTTCCGCGGTGAGCTGAACAAACAACTCGAAGCCCGCGACGTGAAGCTGTCGGTCAATGACTTCATCATCAAGGCCTGTGCGCTGGCGCTGCAAACCGTGTCTGACGCCAATGCGGTCTGGGCCGGTGACCGCATCCTCAAGCTCAAGCCCTCGGATGTGGCCGTCGCCGTAGCCATCGAGGGCGGCCTGTTCACGCCAGTGCTGAAAGACGCCGAGATGAAATCGCTCTCGACCCTCTCGACCGAGATGAAAGACCTCGCCACCCGTGCACGCGACCGCAAGCTTGCGCCGCATGAATATCAGGGCGGCAGCTTCGCCATCTCGAACCTCGGCATGTTCGGGATCGACAACTTCGACGCGGTCATCAACCCACCCCATGGCGCGATTTTGGCCGTCGGCGCAGGGGTCAAGAAACCCGTCGTCGGCAAAGATGGGGAGCTCGCCGTCGCCACGGTGATGTCCGTCACCCTCTCGGTCGATCACCGCGTCATCGACGGAGCCTTGGGCGCGCAGCTGCTCAGCGCCATCAAGGACAATCTCGAAAACCCCATGATGATGCTGGCGTAACCCCTCTTCCAAATGGATCCAAATCCTCGGGGGTCCGGGGGCAGACAGCCCCCGGCCTCACAAAAAAAGGCCGGCCCCTATGACGGGTCCGGCCTTTTCACATCTCGACCAAGGCGCGCGGCCTCGATCCCTTAGCATTACATGTTAATATCGCCCTGCGGCCCCAGCATGTGATCCATCAGGACCGACGGCTGATCGCAGCCCGCCTCCCCCACGACCCGCGCAGGGATGCCCGCGACGGTCTTGCAGGGCGGCACGGATTCCAGCACGACAGACCCCGCCGCAATGCGCGAGCAATGTCCGATAGAAATATTACCTAACACTTTCGCCCCCGCGCCGATCAACACGCCGTTGCCAATCTTCGGGTGACGGTCCTGCTCTTCCTTGCCCGTCCCGCCCAAAGTGACCGAGTGCAGCATCGACACGTTGTCGCCCACGACCGCGGTTTCGCCAATCACGACGGAATGGGCATGGTCGATCATGATTCCCTTGCCGATCGTCGCGGCAGGGTGGATATCGACGCCAAAAATCTCGCTCACGCGCATCTGTACGAAATAGGCCAGATCCCGTTTACCTTGTTTCCACAGGTGATGGCCCACACGGTAGGCCTGCACGGCCTGATAGCCTTTGAAATACAGGATCGGTTGCAACAGCCGGTGGCAGGCGGGATCACGCTCGTAAATTGCCACCAGATCGGCACGTGCCGCCTTGATCAGGTCGGGATCACTGGCAAAGGCCTCCTCCACCATCTCATGGACCACCATCATCGACATTTCATTCGAGGCCAGCTTCGCCGCGATACGGTAAGATAGCGCTTTCTCGATGGATTTATGGTGCAGAATCGTAGCGTGGACAAAACCGCCAATCAGCGGCTCATCGCGGACAGCATTCTGTGCTTCCGTCTGGATCTGATCCCAAACCGGATCCACCGTGGCGATATTCGTGCGTGCATTTGCCATAAGACCATCCTTCTTTGTCCCCACGATATAGCAGGTTCCGCCCAAGTGCCAAACGCAAAGCCAAGGGTTTACACGCGCAGTTTATCACAAATTGATCTCGCCAAACAGCTCGGGCCCCGCCCCGTACAGCGCAGAAACCTGCGCAACACTGATCAATGCAGGCCCCGCCGCCCCGTCACCTGCGCGCATTTGGGCGGTATAGGTCCAGCTTGCGCGGTCCACGAGCTGTTCGCGCAGGACAACACCGTTTTGCAGGATACGCAGCTGATATTGCTCGCTTTCCTCAGCCAGTGGCACATCGAAATCCGTCCATTGGTCGCCATTGATCCGCGTCCGGCGTATCCAGCCAAACCGCAACGCCCCCGCCTCTTCTTCTGTTCGCAGGTGGCAGGGCCGATAGGGGCGCAGCCCGTTGCCGTCAAAGCTCTCGGTTTTTTGAACGTAGCTTGGGTCGTTTAGCGGGCGGGCCGCAGGCCCGATGCGATAGGTCTGCGCGATCCGCAACAGGTTCGGGCTCAGCTCGATCTGGCGAGGGACAGAGTTGAGCAGCACAAACTGCGATCCCGCCGGCCAGACATCCGGCATCACCCCATCCGACCCCGCTTGCCCGCGCAATCGGTCGCGCAGAAGATAGGTTTGCGGGGCGATCAGCTCGGCCCGCGCGAACTGGAACACCTCCCACCGGTCGGCAGAGCCGTCGCCGATAGCCGCCAGATTGGCCCCGCCCAGCAGATCGGCCTCATCAACACTCTCTAACACACCGCTGGTCAACATGACCTGCAGCGCCTGCCCGCGATCCACCACACCGGGGCGCGCATGGGCCATGTCGTTTTGCGTGACCCCCATTGTTGCGCGCAAGGGCATCAGGGTGTTCAACCTGAAATTCGTTTCCCCACCAGAGGCATAGACCGCGACGTTACCCGGCCATTGCCGTGCGCTGGCCGCAATATGTGGCGCATGGGGCACCTCGTCACCGCGCAGCAGCGGCAGGTCCAGAAACAGCGCGTTCACCGGTACGGGCGCGACAAAGGGTTTCAACGCGACCAATTCGTCATCGAAGGGCGCGGGGTCATAGACTTCGGGCTCAATCCGCACGGCCTCGATCAAAGACATCTCCCCCATCTCGACGCGATCCACACGGTACAGCGCCTCCCCCTCGCCATCGTCTGGCGGCAAGGCAATCACATCGCCCGCGCCGACATCCATCATCGACGGCGGCAAGGCCAGACGTACCCCTTCGCGTGCCACACGCGCCTCTGTCAGCCAGCGTTCAGCTGTCTGGTGCGCCTCCGCCCGGGTGAGCGCCATATTGAACTCTGACATCGCCACGGCTTGGGTGGCGTCGTCAGGCAAGATCGCCTCTTCCGCGATCACCTCGTGGTCGCCATCCGCCTGCACAAACCGCAAACGCAGACGCCCCGAAAGCGCCGCCTCTGCCTCACGGGACTGTTCGACCGGTGCCTCCAGATCACCCGAAACAGCCAACGTCTCTCTGTTCAGCAGCACGGCATCCAATCCGTCCCGCATGATGAAACGCAACACCCCGTCGCGTTCCACCGCATCAAAGCCATAGCGCAGCATCAACGGCTGCAACGCCGCGCGCGCATCGGCCACCTCGTCCACCACATAGCCGCGGACGTAGCCATACAGCTCAGAGGTATCGAAATCGTTAACGCCAGCACGCCGGCAGATCGCCGCCACGAGCTCGGACAAAGGCAGCGCCGCACTGCGGCCGTTCAGCCAATGCCCACGGGCGTAATTTCGACCATCGCTCCACAGCGCGCGATTATTGGGAAAGAAGGGATAGGGCCGCGTGTCCCAGGCCCAAACAAAGGCGCGGGTCATATCCACCATCGGTCCGCCATAGGCCGCCGAGACCGGATTATGCGCCGGATCCCGCCAATGATCCGCCACGGCACGCAGATATTGCATCTGCATCAACTCATCCCGCGCGCCCGATGAATAGCGCGGCAAACTGCTTTCAGAGCTTTTGAGGTCAAGAAACTTGTTCGGCTGGTTGGTCCCCTTGTCCACCGCCGCGCAGCCGTATTCCGTAAACCAGATGGGCTTGGACCCGGGCAGCCAGCCCGTCGGCTCTGCTGCGCGCGCACCGCCGATACGATTGTGGTGCAGGTTCTCCCACCAGCCGCGCAGATCCTTGTAACGGTAAACCCAAGGCTCCCCATGGGTGCCATCGGTGATCGGCGTACGGCGTTGCGCCGCGCGCGCCTCGGGCGAATGGTAGTACCAGTCAAACCCTTCGCCCCCCGCAACATTACCCGCCAGATAGTCGAGAGCATAAATGCTGTCGCTTTGCTGCGCGTCCAGATGATCTGTACCGTCGCGCCAATCGGACAGCGGCATATAATTGTCGATACCGATGAAATCGATCGTGTCGTCGGCCCACAGCGGATCAAGGTGAAAGAACACATCGCCGCTGCCATCTTGCGGGTGATAGCCGAAATATTCGGACCAATCCGCGGCATAGCTGATCTTGGTGCCCGCGCCCAAAAGCAGCCGCGCCTCTGCGGCCAGCGCGCGAAACGCCTGCACCGCGACAAAGCTGTTCCCCGCCCCGCGGATCTGCGTCAGCCCGCGCATCTCGGTGCCGATGCAAAAGGCCTCTACCCCGCCTGCGGCTTTGCACAGGGCGGCATAATGCAGGATGAACCGCGACATCGACCATTCCTGTGGGCCGGTATAGGTGACCTGATCGCCCGCAACGGTAAAATCCGCCGCCGTGACTGTGCCAAAGAACGCCGCTACCTCGTTATGCGCGCTCAGCGTCCCGTCAGAGCTGCCCGCCCGACCCGGCGCTTTCGCCAGTGTGATCCGCCCCCGCCAAGGCAGCTTGGGCTGGGTACCCGCATCGCTATAGGGATCGGGCAAGGTATTCCCATCAAGCTGGTCCATCAGGATGAACGGGTAGAACATCACCGCCTTGCCCGCCGCCTGAATGGCATGGATCGCCTCGATCACCGCGGCATCTGTGGGGGTGCCGCCATAGACCGGACGGTCGTCCTCGCGGGCGATCACCTCGGCGGTGCCGCGGGTCAGACCGGCCACCTGCCACGGCATGTTTTCGCCCTCGTCCTCGGCGCTTTCCACCTTGGGGCGCAGGCGGCATTCGCCGCAACGCAGATCATCGCCGAACCACGAAACGACCAGCGACGCGGCAGCCAGCCGCGGCAGGTCCTGCGTGGCGTCCTCCAGCGCGGCGGCGAAATCACTGCGCCCATCGGGGGTAGAGACATTGGCGCTCCACCGGCCACCCTGCCCGTCGGTATAATGCACCGGAGTCGTCGCTAACGCGTATTCCCCTGTGCCGGGAATCAGCGCGACACCTTTAACTCCATGGGTCACGCTGATGTCGGCGGCAGGCGCATCCGGTTCCTCTGCGCGCAGCACCTCGAAGGAAAACTGCGGCACGCGGTTGCCAAAGGGCCCCAGCCCGAGGTTCTCCATCACCACATAGGCCGTGCCACAATAGGCCGGCACCGCGTCCGCCCCCTCGATCGCGGCAATCGTCGGGTCGGGCAGTTGATCGCGCGTCCCGCGATAGACCGCCATATTCAGTGCGTGGGCCGAGATTTCCTCCCCATCCGCCCAGATCCGGCCAATGCTGGTGATCTCCCCTTCGCACAGGGCGATGGCGAGGCTGACGCTATAGCTGTATTCCGTCGTCTGCGGGGTCGAGGGCGCGCCCTTGCCACCGCCGCCGCCCGTCACCGTCGTGGTCTCGGCGAAGTCCGAGGCCCAGATCACCTGTCCCCCGACACGCATCCGGCCATAGACCTGCGCAATCGCCGCGCCCTCGCCCGCCTGGGTCAGGCGAAAGCGGTCGACCTTGCCGGTCTCGACCGCCTGCGCCCCTTGCCCCAGCAGCCGCTGGTCGATCACACGGCCAAGGGTCGCCCCCACGGCACGCCCAATGGCGACCGAAGACAAGCCCGCCAATGTGCCCCCGACAGAGCCGCCAATCGCCGCACCTGCGGTTGAAAGAAGTATCGTCGCCATCAGATCGCCTCCGCCGGGAATTCAAATCGCGCCACAATGCGCCTGCGCCACGGCAGGCTCAGCGGGCTTTCCGTCACCCCATGCCCGCTGTAGCCGTGGATAAAGCTAGCCTGCGCGCCGACCTCTGCCGCCACGCCCAGATGTTTCGCCACCGACCCGCTGCGCATGCGGAACAACAGCACGTCACCGGGGGCCTCATCGATCAGGACCTTGGGCGAGAGGTGACGCAGCGCAGCACGCCAAAGCCGCTCGTCCCCCTGTGGTTCTGACCAGTCCATTGAATAGGAAGGGATCGCCTCGGGCTCCTCCCCCACCACCTCGCGCCAGATACCGCGCAACAGGCCAAGGCAGTCACAGCCCGCCCCCTTGCGCGCCGCCTGATGCACGTAGGGCGTGCCGATCCATCCCCGCGCCGCAGCCACCACGGCGGTCCCGCGCGCGCTCATCTCAGCGACCCGCCGGTATTGCTGCCCGAGGATTTCGGCACCGCCATCATCCAATCCGCGCTCGGCACATCAGGAAAGCCCTGAAAGTTCAGCAGGTTGTTGAACTTCAGCCGACAGGTGGTGTGGCGCTTGTCGCAGCCTGCCACCAGTCTCAGCTGTTGCCCGGCGGTGATTGCACCGCGGATCGGCTCCCACAGCTCGACCTCGCGCCGCCCCTCCAGCACCCGGTCGTGTTTGATCATACCCCAAAGCCCCGCCGCAGGGCCGTCCAGCACCTCAAGCCGCCCCCGCGCGAACCATGCGTCGTCAAACCCGTTGATCCCCTCCCAACGGAACACCCGCCCGTCCTCGTGCTCCTGCACGGCGAGTGTCACGGCATAGCCCGCTGTCGCCAGATCAAACCCGCAGGCCGCATCCCCCAGCACCGCGGTGCAGGGCTTCTGAAACACCCGCCCCAAGGGCCGGTTCAATGCCTCGGTCAGCCCGCGCAGCTCTGCGCGAAAGGCACCGCCCGCGCGCTGCATCTCGCCAATCGTGCCGCGAAAGATCATGCAGCGGGCGGTCACATCGGCCCAGTTCACCCGCCAGCAGCGCACTTCCGCCCCGTCAAAGCGCCCCTGCTCGATCTCGTCCTCGCGGATCGCGTCATTGCTCAGCGCGCCCAGCGCCTCTGTGTTATCCACTGACAACCCCGTGCTCTGCGCCAAGGCCCGCGCACTCAGCCCGCTATCCGCACGAAACGCCAACCCGTCGAACCCGAGCGGCTGATCATGGTCGGTAAACGCGAGCGTCACCCCGTCCCGCCGCCGGATTGCCCAGGCCGTGCACAACGTCGTCAGACCCGTGCGCGCATGCGCCAACACCGCGTCCTTGCCCGCCCCGCTCATACCCGCACCTCGATCACAGGCACATCCGGCACCTGCCCCGCCTGAAAGCTGGCAACGCTGACCAGAATGCGATCCGTGTCAAAGCGGACAGGCACGTCGAATTCGAACCCCGCCGACACCTGCATTTCGGGGTCCGGCGCATGGGCGAAACGGATGATGCCCGTGCTCAGATCAACCTCATAGTCGCTCCCCTCTTGCAGGGCGTCCTGCTCTATCCCCACGCGCACTGTACCGGCAACCGGCTTGGTGATCGGCCTGACGTAGCTATGCCCGCCCGAGCTATAGGTCTTGACCAGTTGATAGTCCGTCCGCACACCATCCCCGAAGCCAAGGCTCTGATCCTCGAACGTGACCCCGACCGAAGAGGCACAGGATTTGAAATCCGCCCAATCCTTCCAGCGAAACCCGTACATCTGCCCCATACGTGCCTCGAAGAACCCCGTGAGCGCTTGGACATCGTCGATAGAGCGCATCCCCAGCCCCGCATCATACACACGGCGTGAATGGGCCCAGGGGGTGTTGCGCTCCTCATACCCGTTGGCGAGCGTCACCACATCGGTACGGCGTTGCGGCCCCCCGAGGGATCCAAAGCTCAGGCTAGGTGGAAATCTGACATCGTGAAAATTCATCGGCTTGCTCCCCTAGCGGTTACGGTTGCCAGCGTTCAGCGCGCGGCTCAGCTGAGCGGCGATCTGGCTTTGACTGCGTTGGAATCCCTGCGCATCAGGGGTGGTGATGTTCATGACCACGGTCGTCCCGCCGCTCGCGCCCCCTTTGACACCCAGCTTACCGTCCGGCCCCCGTGCCAAGGGCATGATCGCCTCCGGTCCGGCCTCGCCCATCAGCCCCATCCCCCCGCGCATGCCAAAGCCAGTGGCGGTGCTGACAATCCCCCCTTGAGCAAAGGGCATCACACGTCCCTGAGAAAACGGTGCCCCATCGGCAAAGGGGAGTATTCCCTGCACCAGTGATCCCACACCTTGACTGATCAGCCCGCCGACGTGATCGGACACCGGCTTCATCGCCGCGTTGTAGGTCGTGTTCACCATCGACCGCGCCACGGTGGACAGGGCATCCGACAGTTTCATCCCGTCAAACGCGACACCATCAAAGGCCCTGCGTAATCCACGGCTCAGCCCCTTCTCCAACGTCGCGACATCCTTGCCTGTCGCGGCCAATGCGCTGCGCATACGGCGCAGTTCGGCATCGAAACCGGCCACCAGCGTGGCCGTCGCGCCAAGCGCCTCATTCAACCGCTCTGCGCCATCCTCTAGCCCCTCGAATGTATCATCCTGTGCCATCAGTCTTCCTCTCTCTGCCTATCGGGATAAGCCGCCATCAAGGCTGCCAATCCCTCCCCCAACAGCGGAGCCCGCCCCGCCTCGCTCCCAAGCATCAGTTGCAGCTCTGCCGGGGTGAGCGCCCAGAATGCATCGGGCGTCAGCGACAATCCCCTCAGCCCCGCCCGCAGTAGCGCGGCCCAGTCCATCCCCGGCGCGGTCTCTGCCTTTGTCCTCTCGGGGGGCACGCTCATACCGGCACAACAAAGGCACGCGCCAAAAGCTCTGCGGCGGCCTGAGAAGCGGCCACCGGCCCGCCCTCGATCTCGGCCTGCGCAAGCGTCTCGGCACTTACCTCGGTGCCCCCTGCACGCAGCCCCGCGGCCAACAGCAACAGCACATCCCGACTGCTGAACCGATGCCCCTCGAACCGCTCGACCAAAGCCACCAAAGACGGCTCCTCCAGCGCGTCCTCCAGCTCGGCCAAGGCCCCGAGGGTCAGCCGTGCCACGCGTCGCTGACCATTCACCACCAGCGCCACATCCCCTCGCCACCGGTTCACCATGATCAGACCCCACCCTCGGGCGCGTCTTCCGTATCCGCGGTAAAGCTCAGCTGCCCCGCGGATTGCAGGCTCAGCTCATAGGTCGCCTCCCCATTCAGCGACCCGCCATATTCAATGGCCGCCACCTGGAACGGCCCCTCGATAATGCCGAAGCTGGGGATCACGATCTGGAAATCCGGCGTCAGCCCGTCAAAAAACAACTGCCGTGCTCGTTCATCCGTGCCCGCATCGCGAAACACCCCCGACCCGCTGATTGCAGCAGATCGGACGCCCGCGCCCGCCAGCAGCTCCCGCCAGCCCCCCTCACTGTCAAGCGAGGTCACCTCAACCGGCTCCGCGTTAAAGCTCACCCGCGTCGCACGCAGCCCCGCGATCGTTTCGAACTGACCATCGCTCGTCATGTCCACCTTGACCAAAAGATCTTTGCCCGCTTGAACAGCCATATCCACTCTCCTGTTAGTTTCCTGAAACTTCGGCTCAGCCGTCCTGAACCCGCGCCCTGAACCGCATCTCTATCTGTCGGCGCGCATCCGCCGCGACCTGTCGTGCGACGGCCCGCTCGAACCGCAAGCTCACCAGCCGCCCGCGGCTCAGGCCAAACTGCCCACCGACCAGCGCATCACTCACTGCAGCGGCCACCTGTTTCGCGGGGGTGAACCCCGCATGATGCGTGACGACAAGAACCGTGAACCGATGCTCCGCCCCGCCGCCCGTCCCGTCAGAGGCATCGCGCACCGCTTCGGACCCCAACTGCACATAAAGCGCCGGCACCTCCCCCGCAGGAGCCGCATCAAAAACCGCATCCCCCACCAGTGCCGTGATCTCCTGATCCGTGCTCAACACGCCAAAGACCGCCTGTTGCAGGGCAAACCCCATGCCATAGCTCATACCGCCACCTCCTCATGGGTCAGGCAGGCCAGATACCGTCCTTGTGCGTCCTGCTCGGCCACCGACTGGATCTGATAAACCCGTGTGCCCTCGCGAAAGCGCTGCTGCGGCAAGGGGCGCGCGGGATCGCCCACTGGCGCACCGCGTACCGTCACCACATAGACCCCGGGGCTCAGCGCAATGCCGCCACGCCCCAAACGCCGGCCCCGCCGCGCCGTGACATCCGCCCAGAGATCCCCCACACGCACCCAGCTCCGGCTCTCTCCGCCCGCGCCATCAGGCTGAGGCACCTGCGCCTCCAACACCAGGCGGCGGTTCAACGACAGCCGGCTCATGCGCGTGCCCCCAAGCCGATCCGCAGCGGGCGGTAGCGCTCGATCAGGCTGCTCACCCCAAAGGGCATGCAGCCGTCCCCAAGGCGGGTCTCGTGGCGGTATTCATAGTAATGCGCCGCCAGCATCAGCACGGCCTGCTGCAAATCCGCGGGCACAGCGCCCCAGCTTTCCCCAAGCCCCGCCTCGAACAAGACCTCCACCGACCCTTGCGGCGGAATGAACGGCAGCATCGCCCCTGATGGCTTCAGCAACGGCGCCTGCATATCGCGCACCAACCAATAGCGCTGCGGCTCGATCACCGTCTCCATCGCATCCCGCGCCACCACGGTGACGCTCACGATCTGCCGGACCGGCCCCACGGGCAAAGCCTGCGCCTGCGGGTCCGCCCATTCTTGCACGGTCATGGTAAACAACCGCGAGATCAGCGCCTTACCTGTGCGCGCCTCAATCGCGGCAATGGCGGCGCGCAAAAAGCTCGCCAAAACGGGCTCCTGTACGGTTTCGGTGCCAAAACCGCTGCCCATCCGCAAATGCGCCTTGAACGGCTCCAGCGGCAGATCGGCCTCCGCCACCCCTGTCTCTTCGATCAACATCTCATCGCTCCAAATCTAGCCCGCCAAAGCCCCCCGAACGCGCACCCCGACTGCATCGCTCGGTCGGAGGCAGCAGCTAGGCAATGCACCCGGCGCATCACAGCGCGCCCGGGGGATGGGGCCAGCCACCGCCAGCCCCCTGTTCGACCCCGCGCCTTAGGCGGTGCCGAATTTCAGCAGCTTGATCGCGGCAAAGTCGCTCACGTCGCCGCCCACCCGTTTGGTGGCATAGAACAGCACATGCGGCTTGGCGCTGAAGGGATCGCGCAGGATCCGCAGGTCGGGCCGCTCTGCTACGGTGTAACCGGCGGCAAAATCCCCGAAGGCGACCGAGAATGAATCCGCCGCCACATCGGGCATATCCTCGGCCACCAGCACCGGATAGCCCATCAGCCGCGCGGGCTGGCCCTGCGTCATCCCGTCAGACCACAGGAACCGCCCGTCCAGATCCTTGAGCTTGCGCACAATGCCCGCGGTCTTCGAGCTCATTACAAAACTGGCCTGCGCGCGGTACTGCGCCCCAAGCGCATAGACCAGATCAACCACGGCATCCGCCGTGATCTCGCCAGCGACGCCGGTGGGCACATAGCCCAGATTGCCCCACTCCCAGATCACATTGTCGACCGTGGCATGGGCCAGAAACCCCTTGGGCTTGTCGATCCCGTCCCCGTGGATAAAGGCTGCGGCCTCTGCCCGCGAGAATTTATCGGCGATCCGCCCCGCCAACCACGCTTCGATGTCAAAGGCACTGTCATCCAGCAACCGCTGCGAGGCTTTGGGCAGCGCGCTCAGCTCGTGCAGCGGGATGGTGATCCGGTCGATCTGCGGCGTATCGGTCTCGGACACGGCCCCCGTTTCTGTCGCCCAACCGGCCCCGACATCCGCATGATCCACCAGCACGTCGTAAGAGGTCGCCTCGACCTGCACCACCGACGCAATCGCCCGGATAGAGGCCGTGGCATTCAACACCGATTTCACCCGATCCGAGGTCTGCGGGTCCACCAGATAGCCACCATCCGAATTCACCGCAGCAGACAGCGCCTTGCTCTCCAGCTCAAGCCCGCGCAACCCGTCGTCGTCGCCGTTGCGGATGTAGGCATGCAGCGCCTTCTGATGCGGCGCACCGCTGTCCACAACCCCCGCCAATGGTGTGCGCGCAGGCAAAGTCATCTTTCGATCCAACATAGTCATTCGCTCTTCTGTTTGTTGCAACTTGGTCGTCATCTCGTCCTGAAACCCTGTGAAATCCTGCACAAATCCACCCACCGCGCGGCGCATCTCCTCGACCGCGCCTCGGGGCTCGGTGCCCATGTCATCCTCGTGTCGTTCCATCCGCTTACCCTCCGTTCCGTTTCAAATTCCGCCGCGCCTCGTCAAAGACACCGGCCATGCCGCGCAAGACGTCTCCGATGGCGATAAAATCCCCTTTGGCCGCGATCCGCGCCGTGGGGAGCATGGGAAAGGTCACCAGCGACACCTCCCACAGGTCCAGGGTCTGCAGCACCCGCTGGCCCGCGTCATTCTTGGCCGCCCGCTGCGTGCGATAGCCGATGCTGAGGCCATCAATCGCCCCTGCCTCGATCAAGGCCGCCGCCTCGCGGCCCCGCGCCACACTGTCCAGCAGCCGCCCCTTGACCCAAAGCCCCCGCGCATCCTCGCGCAGCTCGTCCCACACGCCGATGGGCTGTGCCGGATCATGCTGCCACAGCATCTTGATCCGCCGCCCCGCGGCCTGCGCCGCCGCCAGCGAGGCGCCATAAGCCCCCCGTGCCACCAGATCACCACCCTGATCGACCCGCCCGAACAGGCTGGCATAGCCGCTGATCTCGGTGCCGCCCTCCACCACAAGCCCCTCGTCGAAACGCGCGAACTTATGCTCCAACCCAGCACCCATATGGGGCAAACCTCTCCCGTTCTCCGACCCGAGGCCGAAGCGCATGCCATCTTCCATGACACCCTCCCTTTCGTTCAAATTGCTACGGCGCGACCACCAGAAACGACTGTACCGCCTGCGCCAAAATCACCGCGACCACACCATAGACGGTCAACCACAACCGCCGCTCCAGCCGCTCCATCATCTCTTCCAAGCGGTCGAGCCGCTGCAAAAGATTCTCGTGGTGGATCGCGCTCACCCTCTCATGCGCCTGCAACCGCAACCCCGGCGCACATTCAAACCGGTCATATCCCATCTCCTCAACCATCCGCCGCCACCGCTGGCAGCCCCAACAAGGACCGCTTTTCCGCCTGCGTCAGAAAATCCGCCCCCGCCACCCGCGCCCATTGCGCGTCACGCTCCTGCGCCAGGGCGGGCACCTGATCCAGATCGGGCTTCAACGTCACTGCCTCATGGGTGAACCCCGCCAGCCACGCACCAAGTGCGGCCCCAACCCGCGTGGCCAAAGGCAGGACCGTCAGCCGGTAGAACGCCCGATGCGCCTCCTGATAATTGGCATAGGTCGCATCCCCCGCGATCCCCAGCAGCATCGGCGGCACCCCAAAGGCCAGAGCCACTTCCCGCGCCGCCGCCTCCTTGGTGCTGTGAAACTCCATGTCCGAGGGCGAAAACCCCATCGGCTTCCAATCCAACCCGCCTTCCAGCAGCATCGGCCGCCCCGCATTGCGCGCGCCTTGATGGTGGCTCTCCATCTCGCTGACCAGACGGTCATACTGATCATCGCTCAGCTTGCCCTGCCCCTCCGCACCGCGATACACAATCGCCCCCGATGGCCGCGCCGCATTGTCCAGCAAGGCCTTGCTCCAGCGCGAGGCCGCGCCATGCACATCCAAGGCCATCGCCGCCGCCTGCAACGGGCTGAACCCATAATGGTCATCCTGCGGGTGGAAATTCTTGATATGACAGATCGCGGCCGTATCCCCGGCCACGTCAAACCGATGCTTGCGCCCGCCGACGGCATATTCATAGGCCACCGGCCAGCCATCCGCCCCCGGCACCACCGACATGCGATCCGACCGCAAGACATGTAGCTCCACCGGCACGGGCCCCGCGCCAACCGCCTCGATATAGCCGTTGCCCGTTAACAGCAGCTGCGCATAAAGCGCCTCCAGCAGCTCCGCACGCCCCTGCGCCCCATTGGGCCGTGCCACCAGATCCAGCAGCGGATGCGCCTCGAACCGTTGCGCGGCGTCCTGCAACACCAGCGGCAGGGCCGCCGCGGCCTCCGCAATCAGCTTCACCGACCGAAACCCCACAGGGTTGCCGCAGAACCCGCTGCGCGTCAGGCTGACCACATCGCGCGGGCTCCAGGCCACGCGCCCGCTGGTCTGAACCGCAACGACAGGCCCCGTGGCAGAGGCTTTCTTCTCCGCAACCACCTCAACCGCCCCCCGTTTGAGAAAATCAAAAACCATGCCGCTGCTCTCCCTGCTCATTGACCGCCCCATGAAAATCTCACCAATCCCTTAACGCCGCCCGACCAGAGCGAACGCCCCGCCCGCAACAGCGCTTCATTTTGCCCGTTAAACTCTCCCCGAAGGGCCGCTCTCCTCCGCAACGCGCTCACAACCCACGCACCCCGGGCATCCGCCACTGTGCCGCAGGCTCGATCATCAGCTCATGCAGCGCCCAGACCAGCGCATCGACGCGATCAGGCGATCCGCCGCCCTCATAGCCCCGCGCTGTCATCCGGCACATCTGGTCCTCCAGCGCGTCCAACCCCACCACATGCCCCACGCGCCCCTGCTCATAAAGTGCCGCCACAGGCTCCGCCCGCGCGACCTTGCCACGGCTGGCATGGACCGATTTGACCGGCACCAATGGGTCGACCTGACGCAAGACCTCCGCCACCATCTGCCCGCCCTGATTGACCTCGGCGACAAGGCGATCTGCGCCGTACTGCGCCATCGCGCTGATCGCCGCGCGCGCCCATCCCGACGGGGTCGCCCCCTGCACCGTGCAATCGGCCAGCACCACGGCGCGCCAATCCTGCGGCGGGCCTTGGGTCTGCGCGCCCACCACCACGAACCCGCATTCATCCGACCCCGCGCCGGCGGTGGTGGCAGGGTCCAACCCCACGACGATCCGGTCCAACAAGGGCACATCCCGCACCCGCCCGGCCTCGATCCGCTCGGAGGTCCACAGCGCCCCTTCCGCATCAGCCAGCAGCACACCGTCCAGTTCCTGTCGGCCCAACCGCGTCCCGCGATAGCGCGCCCGCACCTCCTCCAAGAAAGAGCCCGCAAGGTTCGCGGCATTCGCCTCTGTCGGGGCATGGGTGGTCACGGTCGACGGCGACGCCAGCAGGTTTTTCAATACGCCGACATTGCGCGGAGTCGTGGTCACACAGACCCGCGGATCCTCCCCCAGCCGCAAGGCGAACTGCAATTGGTCCCACGTCTCTTCCGCCTTCTTCCACTTGGCCAGCTCATCCACCCAGGCCGCGTCAAACTGCGGCCCGCGCAGCCCCTCTGGGTCATGCGCCGTATGCACCGTCGCCACGGCCCCATTGGGCCAGACCAACCGCTTACGCGTCGCCTCCCAATCCGGTCGCCGGTCCGCGGGCGAGCACGCCAATATCCCGCTGTCGCCAAAGATCATCACCTCGCGCACCTGCTCGATGGTCTCTCCCACCAGCGCCACACGGCGACAGCGCCCCGCATCCAAGGGCCGCGACCCTTCGACCTGCGCGCGCACCCATTCCGCCCCCGCGCGCGTCTTGCCCGCACCGCGCCCGCCCATGATCACCCAGGACCGCCAGTCGCCGTCGGGGGGCAGCTGATGCGGCATGGCCCAGAACTCGAACAAAAAAGGGAGAGCCAAAAGCTCTCCCTCCTCCAGGTCATTCAGGAACCGGTCTTGCACCGCAACATCGGCGGAGCCGATCCAGCTTGCACCCGATGTCAGCCCGCGCCCTTTCCATGTCCAGCGCGTATCCCCCTCGGGCAATGCCCGCTTGTCTGTTTCTGCACTCATTCAGATAGGTCTCCACCTTGACGCAGGTCGCCACCATGCCACTGGCCTTACCCAATGCCTTCGACGCTGCTGTTTCGTTTACTTCCTCCCCGGATCGGGCCTGTTCGCGCAGGCTCTCTATCTCGCGGCGCAAATCGCGGATCGCGACCTGCAACGCCTGAAGCTGCTCTTCGCTGGCAGCAATTTCCTGTTCCGGGGTATTCATCGTCATCTTGCTCTTACCTCTCGTTTTGGACCTCCAACCCGAGCAGACACGAAAAAACGGCCACCGGAACTTAATCCGGGGCCGTTTGCCCATGTCTTCTAGCATGGACGTATTTCTATGTCAGAGCGGACGCAAAGTCAAGGAAAACAAGGTTACCGAAACCTTCCAAGCCCTTACGATGGTTAACAAATTCCTAACTTACACCCGCTCTGACGCTTAGTTTCCACCCGTCGACGCATTGCCCGCCGCTTCCGCGCCACGCTCCGCCTCGATCTGGCGCCAGCGTGCGACATTAGCGTTATGCTCTTCCAATGTCTCGGCAAATGCGTGACCGCCGGTGCCATCGGCAACGAAGAAAACATAGTCCTCGCTGGCCGGTTGTGCCGCAGCCATCAGGCTCGCACGTCCGGGGTTCGCAATGGGCGTCGGTGGCAACGCGTCGATGACGTAGGTGTTGAACGGAGTCTCCTTGCGCAGCTCGCTGCGGCGCAGACCACGCCCCAAGACGCCCTGCCCGTTGGTGATCCCGTAGATCACGGTCGGGTCCGTCTGCAGACGCATGCCCTGGTTCAAACGGTTGACGAAAACGCTCGCCACCTGTTCGCGCTCTTCCGGTACGCCGGTTTCCTTCTCGACGATAGAGGCAAGGATCAACAGTTCCTCAGGCGTCTCGACAGGCAGCCCCGGATCGCGAGCCTCCCAGGCTTCAGCCAAACGCTGTTCTTGTGCCGCGGCCATACGCGTCAGGATTTCGGCGCGGTCGTCCCCTTCGGACACCTCATAGCTGTCGGGGGCCAAAGATCCCTCCGAAGGTACCGCCGCGATCTCGCCTGACAGCAGATCAATGGCTTTCAACGCCTCGGCCACCTGCCAGCTTGTCACGCCCTCTGCCATCGCGATGCGGAACCGCGTGTCGGCCTTCGCCTTGGTCTGGGTATAGACCTCTGGCACCTCATCCTCACCGGGGGTGAATTCGGCACGCTCGACGAAACGGCTTGTTGCGGGGTCCAGCTCGCGCACCTGCGTGCTGATGCGGTTCACACCGATGCGGTAGACAACTTCGGTACCGCAGGTGCTTGCCCCGCCGCGTGTCACGGTGTCCACGATCTCTTTCATCGAGGCTTCGGGCTGGATCAGAAAGCTCCCCGCCTTCAGGTCGCGGGTCTTTTCCTCATACTCCGCCCCAAGACGGAAAATCGCAGCCGAGCTTACGGCCTCTTGCGTAGCAAGATCATCGCCCACGGCACGCATGTTCGACCCGCGCTCCACCTGCAGGCAGATCGCCTGCGACAGCGGACCGGGGGCATCATACTGCCCCCGCCCCCACAGGATAATCCCGCCTAACAAAAACAAGCCTAAAATCAGAAACGTAACAGCGTTAGACGCGATATGACGCCACATTAGGATGCTTTCCCGAAGATCACGCTCGCATTGGTGCCACCAAAGCCGAAAGAGTTGCTCAGCGCGACATCAATCTTGCGCTCGACCTTCTTGTTCGGGGCCAGATCGATCTTGGTTTCAACCGCAGGATTGTCGAGGTTGATGGTCGGTGGGGCCACCTGATCGCGGATCGCGAGGATAGAGAAGATCGCCTCGATCGCGCCAGCAGCCCCCAACAGGTGACCTGTCGCGGATTTCGTCGACGACATGGTAACCGTCTCAACCGCGTCGCCCAGCATCCGCTCGACCGCACCCAGTTCGATCACATCAGCCATGGTCGATGTGCCATGCGCGTTGATATAGTCGATGTCTTTTGGCTCCAGCCCGGCACCACGCAGGGCGTTGCGCATGGACCGTTCGGCCCCGTCGCCATCCTCGGCGGGGGCGGTGATGTGATAGGCATCGCCCGACAGACCATACCCCAGCACCTCGGCATAGATCTTGGCACCGCGGGCCTTGGCGTGTTCGTATTCTTCCAGCACGACAATACCCGCGCCCTCGCCCATGACGAAACCGTCACGATCCGCGTCATAGGGGCGGCTTGCCTTGGTGGGGTCGTCGCCCCGCTTGGTGGACAGCGCTTTACAGGCGTTGAAGCCCGCCATGCCGATCTCGCAAATCGCGGCCTCGGCCCCGCCGGCAATCATCACATCCGCGTCGCCATGCTGGATCAGACGGCTTGCGTCACCAATCGCATGGGCACCGGTGGAACAGGCGGTCACAACCGAATGGTTCGGGCCGCGGAATCCATAGCGAATCGACACCTGACCCGAGATCAGGTTGATCAGCGCGCCGGGCACAAAGAACGGGCTTACGCGGCGCGGGCCTTTCTCGTGCATCATCACGGCAGTGTTCGCGATAGAGTTCAGGCCCCCGATGCCCGACCCGATCAAGACGCCGGTGCGTTCCAGATCTTCGCGGTCCGTGGGCATCCAGCCGGAATCCTCGACCGCTTGCTGTGCTGCGGCCATGCCGAACAGGATAAAGGTATCCACTTTGCGCTGTTCTTTCGGCTCCATATACTTGTCGCCGTTAAAGGTACCATCCGTACCGTCGCCAAGCGGCACTTCGCAGGCGTATTGAGTGACCAGCTTGCTGGGATCGAAGCCCGTGATCTTGCCCGCCCCGGACTGACCATCCAAAATTCTGGACCAGCTGGCCTCCACGCCATCGGCCAACGGAGTTACCAATCCCAAACCTGTCACTACTACTCTGCGCATATCCAAGCCCCTTGGTGTTTCTTTGCGTTGACCGGCTATACCTTGCCGAGACCGTAAATTTCAAGACGCGAAGCGCCCAAGCCACGGTCAGACCGGCGGGCCTTTGCGCGTCATCAGACGTATCTTGTCGCCGTCAAGCTCTATGTCGCGCAGCGCGGTATATCCCAAGGTCTCGGCCAGACGCAGCGACGATGCATTCGCCACGGCGATCATGCACACCGTGCGCCCCGTCACCACGCGGTCGAACCAGTCATGCGCCGCGCGCGCGGCTTCCAGCCCCAGCCCCGTGCCCTGCGCTTCGGGGGCCAGCACCCAGCCGGCCTCGGGAAAGGGATCGAAATCGTCGCCAAACCCGCGGGAACCAAAGAAAAACCCGACCTGACCTTCCAGCTCGCGGGTGCCGCGCGACTGGATCGCCCATTGCCCAAACCCGACAATCTGCCAATGGCCCGCATTGCGCAGAAACGCATCCCAGCTTTCGGCCTTGGGTTTGGGCTTGCCGGTAATTTGGGTCACCACGGCGGGCGTGGCCCAGATGTCAGCATAACGGGGGAAGTCTTCGGCCCGCATGGCGCGCAGGGTGAGACGGGCGGTATTGATGGTCGGTACTGATCGCGACATATGGTGAATTACCTTCACGCTTGAATTTCTGTCACCGTCAGTGTCACGCCGCAGCCCGCGCAACACAAGTGACGCGCGGTCCCCCCAAGCAAAAACGGCGCCCTTCCGCTAGGAAGAACGCCGTTCTCTAAATCTCGTGCCGCCGCGACGCCTATGAGGCTGCGGCTGGCGAAAACGTCTTAGGACGCTTCTTTGATGAACTTGACCGCGTCGCCGAAGGTCTGGATGTTCTCGGCTGCGTCATCGGGGATCTCGATGCCGAACTCTTCTTCGAACGCCATAACCAGCTCAACAGTGTCGAGGCTGTCTGCGCCAAGATCGTCGATGAACGATGCGTTCTCAACAACTTTGTCTTCTTCAACACCCAGGTGCTCTACAACGATCTTCTTTACGCGGTCTGCGACGTCGCTCATATTCAGTCCTCATTCATTCGGGCAATCCTGCCCTCTTCTGTTTCCGTCAGAACCTTATGTGGTCCGTATGGATCGTGCCCCGAGGGGCGGCTATGGCCCTTGTTGTCACAAGGTAAGGGGGGCAATCAAGCCTCCCTATGATGGATTCTGCGCCCCATTTAGCACAAGACGCAGATTTGGCAAACGCTTTGCAGCGCAGGGTCACAACATGGCCATGCCGCCGTTCACATGCAAGGTGGTTCCTGTAACATAGGCGGCTTCCGCGCTTGCCAGATAGACAACAGCCGACGCGATTTCGGATGCTTCGCCCATACGGCCCGCAGGGATTTGCCCCATGATTCCCGCCTTTTGGTCGTCGGTCAGCTTGTCCGTCATTGCCGTGGTAATGAAACCGGGGGCGACAGCGTTCACGGTGATCCCGCGGCTGGCAACCTCATAGGCAAGCGATTTGGACATGCCCACCATACCGGCCTTAGACGCGGCATAGTTCGCCTGACCGGGGTTACCGGTGGCCCCGACCACGCTCGAGATATTCACGATCCGGCCCCAACGCGCCTTCATCATCCCGCGCATCACGCCTTTGCACAGCTTGAACGTCGCGGTCAGGTTGACGTTCAGGACCGAATTCCATTCATCATCCGACATGCGCATGAACAGGTTGTCGCGGGTGATGCCGGCGTTATTGACCAGAATATCAACCGATCCCATCGCTTCGGCCGCCTGTTTGGGCAGCGCGTCAACGGCGTCCATATCGCTCAGGTTACAGGGCAGCACATGGGCGCGCTCGCCCAGTTCGGCGGCCAGCGCCTCAAGAGGTTCGGTGCGGGTGCCGGACAGGCCCACGGTCGCGCCACGGGCATGCAGGCTGCGCGCGATTTCCGCGCCGATACCACCCGAAGCCCCGGTGACCAGCGCATTTTTTCCAGTAAGATCAAACATATGTAATTCCTTTCGCAGCCTGTCTCAGGCTGTTTTCACGGCAGCGGCATCGGCAGCGGTGCCAATGTTCACGCAGGTGATTTCCTTGTTGATGCGGCGGATCATGCCGGACAGCGCCTTGCCCGCGCCGATTTCCCAGACCTCGGTCACGCCCTGCGCGCCCATCCATTCAACCGACGACATCCAGCGCACCTGACCGGTGACCTGTTCGATCAGCAGCTTGCGGATCTGTTCGGGATCGGTGACCGCCTCGGCCACCACATTCGCCACAACGGGCACGGCGGGGGCGTTCATTGTCACATCCGCCAGCGCACCGGCCATCTCTTCTGCGGCGGGGGCCATCAGGGCACAGTGGAACGGGGCGGACACAGGCAAAAGCAGCGCGCGCTTGGCACCAGCCGCTTTTGCCAGATCAATCGCGCGTTCCACGGCAGCCTTGCTGCCCGAAACGACATTCTGCGCCGGATCGTTCTGATTGGCGACCTGACAGACCTCGCCCTGTGCGGCCTCTGCGGCGACGGCCTCGGCCTGATCAAAGCTCAGCCCCAGAAGGGCGGCCATAGCGCCCTGCCCCACGGGCACAGCCGCCTGCATCGCGCGCCCCCGGATGCGCAGCAACCGCGCCGTATCGGCAAGCGAGAATGTCCCCGCCGCGCAGAGTGCGGCATATTCACCCAGCGAATGGCCGGCGACATAGGCCGCCTTGTCGACGGTAACGCCTTCGGCCTTCAACGCCGCCATCGCCGCCATTGATGTCGCCATCAAGGCGGGCTGCGCGTTCTGTGTCAGCGTCAGCTCCTCCGCCTCGCCTTCCCAGATCAGTGTCGACAGCTTTTCGCCCAAGGCTTCGTCCACCTCGTCAAACACGGCCTTTGCCGCCGGATAGGCGTCGGCCAGATCGCGGCCCATACCGATGGTTTGCGCGCCTTGGCCCGGATATACGAATGCAATGGTCATAAAGTCCCCCGAATTTGCGTTTCCAGCGCTTTAGCGCGTGGGTGGCCGTCAAACAAGCCTGCACGGCGACTGTGCGCTGATCCGCATTGGTCCCCAAGCCCCGTTGCAGTATGGAGAAACCACCCCATTTCGCGACGGAGCACCCAGATGGCCTTAACCAATACCTCAATCCGCTATGGCGGGGTGACCAAGTTCTTTCACTGGCTCACCGCCCTGCTGATCCTCACCCTGATCGCCCTTGGCCTTTATGCCAGCGATCTGCCCCACGATACGCAAGCGGCGCTGACCCGCAAAGCGTGGCTGTTCTCGCTGCACAAAACACTGGGCGTGACGGTCTTCTTTGTCGCCCTTGCCCGCATCGTCTGGGCCTATACCCAACCCAAACCGGGGCTGCTGAACGCGGATCACCGTCTTGAAAGCTGGCTGGCGGAAACGGTGCATTGGGTGCTCTATGGGTCGCTGGTGATCGTCCCGCTGGCCGGCTGGATCAACCACGCCGCCGCCTCTGGCTTTGCGCCAATCTGGTGGCCGCTGGGGCAGTCGCTGCCGTTTATCCCCAAGAACACAACTGTAGAGCACGCCTTCGGCGCGCTGCACGTCATCTCGGGCAAACTGCTGATCGGCGCGTTGATCCTGCATATCGCTGGCGCGGTGAAGCACCACGTTGTGGACCGCGATTCGACCCTGCGGCGGATGTTGCCGGGCGAAGCCGTCGTCGGCCCGCTGCCTGCGCAGCACCACACTGCCGCGCCGGTGATCACGGCCACTGTGGTCTGGGTCGCCGCGATTGCCGTTGGGCTGGGGCTGGGCCTTGGCTTGGGCCAGCAAAGCGATCAACCCGCCCCGACCGAAACCGCCGCGCTAGAAGATGTCGCCTCTGACTGGCAGGTGCAGGATGGGACCATCGCGCTAGAGGTCACGCAGTTCGGGTCCGTCGTGGCTGGTAGCTTTGCCGATTGGACATCCGCGATCACATTTGACGACACCGTACAATCCGGCAAAGCGGGCGACGTAACGACCACGGTCGCGATCCCGTCGCTGAGCCTCGGGTCGGTGACGGATCAGGCGATGGGGGCCGATTTCTTCAACAGCGAGGCTTTCCCCACCGCGACGTTTCAGGCCGATATCAATGCCACCGCCGACGGCTATGTCGCAGCGGGCAGCCTGACAATCAAGGATCAGACGATGCCGGTCGACCTGCCTTTCACCCTGACGTTGGAGGAGGACACCGCCCGGATGTCAGGCTCCACCACGCTGGACCGCCGCAACTTTGGCATCGGGGAAACCGTGACGGACGAAAGCACGCTGGCCTTTAGCGTCACGGTGAATATCGACCTCACCGCCACACGCGGGCAGTAATCCCGCCCCATAAACGCAAAAACGCCGGGGTCCTGCCCCGGCGTTCTCGTTTCTCAATAAACGGTGGAAAGCTTATTCAGCCTTCATCGCTTCGATAGAGATGTTCACTTGCACTTCGTCGCTGACGAAAGGCGCGAACTGACCAAGGTTGAAATCGGTGCGTGTGACCGTGGTCGTCGCGTCGAAACCGGCCCAAGGCTTCTTGGCCATCGGATGCTCGCCCATCTGGTTCAGCTTTGCATCCAGCACTACGGATTTGGTTACGTCGTTCATGGTCAGATCACCGGTGATCAACGCGGTCTTTTCACCTGTGACCTCGATACCGGTCGATTCAAACGTCACCATGTCGCCATCTTCAGCGCCAAAGAAATCAGCGGTCATGAAGTGTTCTGTGCGAGGCTCCCAGCCGGTGATCATGTCTTTGACCGGGAAAGATACGGAGACAGAGGAGTTCGCGGGCTCTGCCTCGTCCAGCATGATTTCACCGTCAAAACCGCTGAACATCGACGTGGTGGTCGAGAACCCAAGGTGGTTATAGGTAAAAACGATCTGGCTATGGCTTGCGTCCAGCACATATTTCTCGGCGGCGAAAGCAGAGGTGGCACCCAGTGTCAGGGCGGTGGCAAGAAGGACAGACTTCATGGTCATTGGAATACTCCTGTTGGCGTTTGTCTGCACCATACATGAAGCATTTCAGCGTTTCAGCAACCCAGCAGTGTTCAACAGTTAGTGCGCATTGGCGAACAGTCGCGCGTCAGACATGCATAAACACGCACATATCGACCTAGCTACGATCAGATCGCCTGACCCGAGTCGCGCAGGCTAAAGGTCAGGTTATCGACCACGCGGCGCTCTGCGATATGGACATCAACGATGAAATTGCCGCGCCCGTCCCAGAAGTGAAAGTTGCGGCCCACACGCTCCACCCGTCCCAGATCGCCAAAACTGCAGCGTTGCAGCACCCGTTGCGCCCCCATCGTGCGCGGACGCACCAAACGCAGCTCGCGCCGCAGCGTGTCGATCTGGATCTCGGGCAGCGCGGGCTTTTGCCCCGACAGCAAAAGGCTTGCCCCCAACATCACGGACAGCGCCGACAGCCCGACCTTGAGCAGCATCACATCTGACCCAAAGTTCGACCCCGGCGTCAGCCACAACCCCGACGCCGCCAGTACCAAGGCCGCCCCCAGCAACCGCTGGACGCTGCGCACCACCGCCCGAGAGCCATCTACCATCCCGGCCTGTGCCGAAAACTGAAGACTATCCGCCGAGAAATTCGTAACTGCGCCCATTGCTCTGATAAACCTTGCTTAACCGTGTGATCTCCGCTGCAGTTCTCGTATGGGTTCATGACGAAAAAGAGGCGCGACCGTGATCGAAGTGGTACTTTTCAAAGGATCATCCGCTCCAAATCGATAGACGCCCGTGCCATAGCGCCAACGCACCCTTGCCCTGCCTGCAAAACCGTGTATATCGGCCCTTCGTTTTGCATCATCTTTTGAACCGCGCAGACTCTCGTGGTGGGGCCGCAAAACGCAAATGCCCTGCCTATGAAATGCGCCTTGATATAAATAGGAGTGCACATGCCGCTTTATGAGCATGTTATGATTGCGCGTCAGGACTTGTCCAACACGCAAGCAGAAGGCCTTATCGAACATTTTGGCACAGTTTTGGCTGACAACGACGGCAAGCTCGTCGACAGCGAATACTGGGGCGTCAAAACGATGGCCTACAAGATCAACAAAAACCGCAAGGGCCACTATGCCTTCCTGCGTTCGGACGCACCAGCGACCGCCGTACAGGAAATGGAACGCCTGATGCGTTTGCATGATGACGTGATGCGCGTTCTGACCATCAAAGTTGATGAGCACAAAGAGCTGCCATCGGTTCAGATGCAGAAACGTGACGAGCGCCCTGAGCGTGGCGAACGCCGCGAACGTCGTTGATCATCAGCTTGCAATAAAGGACATAAACCATGGCCGCTAAACCATTTTTCCGCCGTCGTAAGGTCTGCCCCTTCTCGGGCGACAACGCACCGGCAATCGATTACAAAGACACACGTCTTCTGCAGCGCTACATCTCTGAGCGCGGCAAAATCGTTCCTTCCCGCATCACCGCAGTCTCCGCGAAAAAGCAGCGTGAATTGGCCCGTGCCATCAAACGCGCCCGCTTCCTCGCCCTGCTGCCCTACGCCGTTAAGTAAGGAGAAAGCACATGCAAGTTATCCTTCTGGAACGTGTGGCCAAACTGGGCCAAATGGGCGAAGTCGTGGACGTAAAGCCCGGCTACGCACGCAACTTCCTGCTGCCCCAAGGCAAAGCGCTGTCGGCTTCCAAAGCCAACATCGAAGCCTTTGAAGGTCAGAAAGCCCAGCTTGAGGCACAAAACCTCGAGACCAAAAAAGAAGCCGAAGCACTGGCCGACAAGCTTAACGGTCAGCAGTTCATCGTCATCCGCTCCGCCTCCGATTCGGGTGCGCTTTATGGTTCGGTTACGACCCGTGACGCGGCAGACGTTGCCACAGCCGAAGGCTTTACCATCGACCGCAAACAGGTCGTTCTGGGCAGCCCGATCAAAGACCTGGGCCTGCATGACGTCACCGTCATCCTGCACCCCGAAGTCGAAGCCACAATTCAGCTGAACGTTGCACGTTCCCCTGAAGAGGCCGAGCTTCAGGCCGCAGGCAAGTCGATCCAGGAACTGGCCGCAGAAGAAGAAGCTGCAGCCGAATTCGAGATCTCTGAACTGTTCGACGATATCGGCTCCGCCGCATCCGACGACGACGATCTGGCAGAAGCTGTCGAGAAAACAGACGAAGACGAAGCGCAAGCTTAAGCCTTCCGATCTGATTCCAAATGAAACGCCGCCGCTGACCTCTCAGCGGCGGCGTTTTTCATTGCGCGATCGGCAATATGCCGCCCTGTGCTAAGCGACCCTCTGCCCATCCGGCGCTGCCCTTGTTGCGCGGTGCCCCCGGCGTTGTAAGCATTTGGCTCCCGTCAACGATGCGAGTCACCCGCATGATCGCCCTCACACGTCGTTCCCTTTGCCAGATGTTGCTTTGCACACCTGCCCTCTCTGCCTGCGCCAGCACCGCGCCAGAGCCCGCCCCCGCGCCCCGCAAGCTGCCGCTCTATCCCAACGAGACGCCCGAGCTGCGCGGGCTGATCAACAAATGGGCCGACCACTACGAAGTCCCCCGCCCGTTGGTCCACCGTCTTGCCATCCGTGAAAGCACCCACCGTCCAGAGGCCCGCAATGGGCCCTACTTCGGCCTGCTGCAAATCCTGCCCGCCACCGCACGCGGCATGGGGTTTCGCGGCGATGCCGGCGATCTTCTCGATCCTGATGTAAACTTGAAATACGGCGTCAAATACCTGCGCGGCGCTTGGCTGCTGTCTGATGGCGATCACGCCACCGCAATCAAATGGTACGCCCGCGGCTATTATTACGAGGCCAAACGGCGCGGTATGCTGGTCGAAACCGGTCTGCGCAAAGGCTGAGCCCCCTAAGGCGCGCCGCGCTGCCCCATGGGCCAGGCGTGCCTCTATCAGATCCAGTCGAGGTTCACCTGTCGCGCAGGGTATTTCGCAGCAAAGGTTTCGCGCAGCGCGCGGAACCTCGGCCTGAGATCCGCGAACTTGCGCTCATGGGTCTCCACGACCAAGCACCTGATCCCCTTGATCAAATCGGCAGCATCCATCGCCTCAAGCAGATCAAGCTCCGCGCCTTCGATGTCCATCTTCACAAAAGCGATCTCGCCGCGTTTATCGATTTCAGCCCTGATAATTTCCAGAAAATTGAGCAATGCGACATCGACATAATTGTCTGCGTCAATCGTACGCCCGCCGTCGACGATTGTGCTTTTGACCGATGCCCCCTTCATATTGTCGTCAAAATTCGCGGCCCGCATCAGCCGCACAGTGCCCGAGCTGGCCCCAACCGCCGCGTTGACAAGACGCACGTTCGCGCGGTCTTTCACAGCCTTCGTGAGCTGTTCAAACGCATAAGGATCGGGTTCATAGCTGATCACCTCGGCGCCTGTGTCGGCCAACAAACGGGTCACGACACCCACATTGGCCCCGCAATCCATTGCCAGATCGCCAGGCTTCAGCATCGCCGTTACCCCCTTGAGAAAGCCCATCGCCTCGGCCTGACGCAGGTTCCGCTTCGCACGCCGGCGGGCTTTGCGCTCCTCCTCGGTCAAGGGTGTCTTTGCTCTCGCGGCGCGGCGCGCCCTGTTACTGGCTTGATCTGACATGTGTCTACCACCCTCCCCTTGATCGGAACTGCCGCGTTACGCTGCACTAAAACGGATCCCACCCTAGCCGTCTAATGAAAAAAGCCGCCCCAATCGGGACGGCTTTGATCTTTGTCATACCGAAAAAGGGGAAAGACTTATTCGTCTTCCAGCTCTTCTACGGCTTTCTGCAGGTCTTCTTTCGACACTTCTTTCTCGTTCAATGTCGCCTGTTCAAACACGTGATCAACGACTTTGTCCTCGAACAAAGGAGCGCGCATCTGCTGTTGCATCTGCTGGTTTTGCTGAACGAATTCAAAAAACTGACGTTCCTGACCAGGGTACTGACGTGCCTGGTTCATGATCGCTTGCGTCATTTCCGCGTCGGTGACCTGAACTTCGGCTTTCTGACCCAGCTCGGCCAGCAGCAGGCCAAGACGCACGCGGCGCTCGGCGAGCTTCTTGTGCTCGTCTGTGGTTTCGATTTCCGGGTGGTCGTGGCCCTGAACATCAGGGTTGTCTTCGTGCCACAGCTGGTGCGCGATCTGGCCTGCTTCGGCTTCGACCAGCGACGGCGGCAGGTCAAAGCTGACCAGCTTGTCCAGCTCGTCCAGCAGACCGCGTTTCATGACAGCGCGCGACGCACCGGCATATTCCGCTTCCAGACGCTCTGCGATCTGGGATTTCAGCGCAGCCAGATCTTCTGCACCGAATTTCTTGGCCAGCTCGTCGTCCACTTTCGCGGCAACAGGCTTTTTCACTTCTTTAACCTTGCACTCGAACACGGCTTCTTTGCCGGCGAGGTGAGGCGCTTGGTAATCTTCCGGAAAGGAGACCGTTACGTCTTTCTCGTCGCCTGCCACAACACCGACCAGCTGCTCTTCGAAACCGGGGATGAAGGAGTTGGAGCCCAGCACCAGCGGGTAATCTTCCGCCGCGCCGCCTTCAAAGGCTTCGCCGTCTACTTTGCCGAGGAAATCGAATGTGATCTGGTCGCCGTCTTCTGCCTTGGCACCCTCTTCGCGGGCTTCAAAGTCCTGTGCGGTCTCTGCCAGATTGGCCAGCGCCTCTTCAACGGCGGCGTCATCGGCTTTGACAACCATTTTTTCCAGCGTGATGGACGACAGGTCGACTTCTGGGATCTCGGGCAGTGCTTCGTAGGTCATGGTGACCTCGACGTCGTCGCCTTCTTTCCAGTCTTCATTCGCCATTTTAACATCGGGCTGCATCGCAGGGCGATCGCCGGACTTTTCAAAATGCTCTTGCATGGCGCCATCAATGCTTTCCTGCATTGCTTCGCCCATAACCTTTTGGCCGAACTGCTTTTTCAGCAGCGCCATTGGGACTTTACCTTTGCGGAAACCCTTCATCTCGACTTCGGGCTGCGCTTCGGCCAGCTTTTCGTTGACCTTGGCCTCCAGCTCAGCTGCTGTCACAGTGATGGCATAGCCGCGTTTCAGACCTTCGTTCAGCGTCTCGTTGACCTGCATGTTTGCTCCATAGGGTAAGGCCGCGCATTGCGGGGCGCGGGCGGAAAAATTTCCGCTCTTCTATTGGGGCCTGCGCTTGGGCGCAAGCGGATTTGGCGGCGGGGTCCCGTGGGACGGGGCGAATTGCCCCCTGCCCCCGCGTACCGATGGCATTAAACGTCTCGCGCGGCGTCCAGTGGGCGCATAATCAGCCCCCGAGGCACCGCATCCGGATCAGGACATGCCAAGCGCTTCTTTGTACATTTCGAGCACGGCTTCTTCTTCGGCGATATCATCAGCTTCACGCTTGCGCAGAGCGATGATCTTGCGCAGCACCTTGGTGTCGTAACCGCGGGATTTCGCTTCGGCCATGACCTCTTTTTGCTGTTCGGCGAGGTCTTTCTTCTCGGCATCCAGCCGTTCGATCCGCTCTACGAACTGGCGCAGCTCATTCGCGGTCACGCGATATGTGGCATCACCGATGGCGTCTTGGGATTCGGGATTGGTGGCACTGTCGCTCATCTGGGGCGTCCTATGTCTTGAATGGGTCAGCGCATTGACTACCCGCGTGCCTGCGCTGCCGCAAGCCACTCTTGCCCATTGGGCGGAATTCGGATAGCTCGCGGCCTATGGAAAATGCATCTCTTTCACTCTTTGACGTCCTGATCTGGGCGGGCGCGGCGATCTCCTTTGTAGGGTTGGTCGGGCTTGTCTGGTGTATCCTGCGCGTGGCCCGTGCCAAACGCGCTGCCCTGCCCGAAGAAGAGATGCGGATCGTCCTGCAAAAAGTGCTGCCGATGAACCTTGGCGCATTGCTGCTGTCGGTGATTGGGCTGATGATGGTCGTGGTCGGTATCATTCTCGGCTAAGGCAGGTGACGGCCACTTTCTGCCTCTGTCTCTATAGATCACGCCCCTGTCTCGATAGATAACGCCCCTGTCTCGATAGATAACAAACGCCCAGAGACCGACACAGCGTCAACCTCGCGCTTGCGGCTTGCCACACATTCAGCATTCATTATATGTTTTCCCGACACCCGCCGCTTACGGCGGTACGAAAGGGCGATATAGCATATGATTGAAGCAGATTGGATTTGGGGCCTGATTGGCGGGCTGATGATTGGCAGCGGCGCTGCGGTCTACCTGTTGGGGAACGGCCGCATCATGGGGGCCAGCGGCATTATCGGCGGGCTGGTGGACGGATCGGCGCGTGGCGCTTGGGCCGAACGCGGCAGCTTTCTGGCGGCGCTGATCATCTTCCCCGCGATGATCGCGTTCTTTGCCCCCGTCCCTGCGACCACCAACCTGACAGAGAACCTGTGGCTGGTCGGCGCGGCTGGCCTTCTGGTCGGGCTGGGCACGCGCATCGGCAATGGCTGCACCTCCGGTCACGGGGTCTGCGGCATTTCGCGGCTGAGCCCACGCGGTATCGTTGCGACGCTCGTTTATATCGCGGCAGGCGCGCTGATGGTTGTCGCCCTGCGCGCCCTGGTCGGAGGGGTCTGAGATGCGCAATATGCTTGCCGCCCTCGCCGGTGCCTTGTTTGGCACCGGGCTATATCTGTCGGGCATGACCGATACCCAAAAGGTCCAGGGTTTTTTGGATTTCTTCGGGGATTGGGATCCGACGCTCGCCTTTGTTATGGGCGGGGCCATTTTGCCGATGGCGGTCGCTTGGGCGCTGACCCGTGGGCGGCGGCCCGTGGTGGGCGGTGACTTCCCCGATCGCCCCGACCCGCGGCTGGACCGCAAGCTGATCGTGGGGGCCGTGCTCTTTGGGGCGGGCTGGGGGCTGGTCGGGCTGTGCCCGGGGCCTGCGCTGGCGTCGCTTGGGTTTGGAGACTTGGGCGGCCTGATTTTTCTGATCACCATGCTGGCGGGTATGATGATCGCCCCCAAAGCGCGGCGGATACTAGACACAACGCGGGCGGCTGGATAAGTCAAACTATGGATATTCGTCAAATCACCCCCCGCTTCTTTGCTGCCCCTCAGATCGACCCCTCCGATATGGAGGCGATCAAAGAGGCTGGCGTTACCTTGATCCTGTGCAACCGTCCCGACGCGGAAGTGCCCCCCAGCCATCAGCATGCCGCCATCCAGGCCGCGGCAGAGGCGGCTGGCTTGCGCTTTGCGGTGCAAGAGCTGACGCACCAAACGATGACCCCTGATGTCATAGCCCGCAACCGCGAGATCGGCGTGGCGCAGGACGAGGTTGTTCTGGCCTATTGCGCCTCGGGCACACGGTCGACCATCGCTTGGGCCTTGGGTCAGGCAGGCGAACAACCGGCAGACGCGCTGATTGAGGCCGCACGGGCCGGTGGCTACGATCTAAGCCACATGCGCGGCGTGCTCAGCGCCCCCTACGCGTAACCGCAACGCGACACGGGTCGACGCGCCGAAGTCAACGCGCCACCGGTCGATCCACCAAGGATCAGGCCAACCGCGCCGTTGCAGAAGCCATACCAACGGATAGCGCCAAGACGGCGCTGTCCCCCCGCGACTGATGCCACCGGCATCATGTGGCAAAACTCACATCCCTTACACCATCGCACGCATCCTTCACTGCCATTTCACCCCTATGAAATGACGCAGAGAGGTTACGATTCCCTTTAAAGAACCGAAAAAATCGCCCTAGGCCCCGCTCTGCGCCAACGGCAGTTCAACCCGAAAACCAGTGCCCGACACCTCGGTAAGATACGAGATATCCCCCTGCAAACGTTTGATAATCTCGCGGCATATCGCCAGTCCCAGACCGGCCCCCTCGCCGCCCTGCCCGGGCAAACGACTAAACTTTTCGAAAATCAATTCCTGCGAGGCAGCATCGATCCCCGCGCCATTGTCGATCAGGTCCACAATGATGCGGGGCCCCCGCTGGTGGGCGCGGATCGACAGCTTTGGGTCGTCGGCAACGCAATACTTCTGCGCATTTGTGATAAGGTTGATGAAAACCTGCACCAGTCGGTCCAGATCCGTCTCCAACATCACCTCCTCGCCCGCCAGATCGCGGTCAATGGTGATCGCGCGGGTATTGGCGGCGCGCGCTGTGGTCACGGCCTGATCCAGCACATCGCGCAGCGACCCGCGCTGACGGTTCAACGACACCTCGCCGTTTTCCAGCACAGACAGGTCCAGCAGATCGTCCAGCAACCGCGTCAGCCGGATGGTTTCGGAGTGGATGATCGAGGCATAGCGCGTCTTTTCCTCCGGCCCGAGCCCTTGGGCGTCACGCAGAATCTCGGAGAACGACCGGATAGAGGTCATGGGCGTGCGCAGTTCATGGCTGATCTGGCTCAGAAAACTATCTTTCTGATGCGACAGTTGCGTCAGCTTGTCATTGGCGCGGCGCAGCTTCGCGGCGGTATCGGTCAGCTCGCGCGATTTGATTTCAAGCTGGCTTGAATACTCCAGCATCTGCGCCGATTCGTCCGCCACCGCCAGCAGATCCTGCACCGAGACAGAGGCACCGCCAACCAGCTGCGACACCATCGCATGGGCCGTCGCCGCCCCGACCGAGGCCGCCAATTCACGCTCCAGCGCCTGAACAAAACGCGGCGTTGGCTCTGGCAAACCATCCGATTTTTCCTGCAACTGGGCTTGCGCGCGGAAAAATCCCTGCGCCTCGGCGGGGCCTAAAATCCGCTGCGCCATGATCATCAGATCCTCGCTGGCCGCGACGGACGCGCTCCACCCGCGGGCGGCGGTGGAATGGTCGAAGATATTGACAAATTGCGCGCCTTGCAGCCGCTCGACAGGGGCCGGAAAGCTGAACAGGGACACGGCGACAAAGACCAGCGCATTGAGCGAAAGGCTCCAGATCACTGCGTGAACAGTGGGGTCCAAACCGTTGATTCCAAACAAGGCTTCGGGGCGCAGCCAGGTCATACCGAACAGCCCGTCCTGAAAGGTCGCAACCGATAGCGCCGCGCCTACGCCAAAGCTGGGCAAGAGCATCGTATAGACCCAGATCGCAAAGCCCACGCTTAGCCCGCAGACGGCCCCCGTGCGCGTGGCCCCGCGCCAGAAGATACCGCCCAGCAACACCGGCAGGAACTGCGCGACCCCCCCGAAAGAGATCGTCCCGATCGCCGCCAACGCACCGCCGCCGCCCGACAGCCGGTAATAGAAATACCCCAGCGAGATGATCAGCAGGATGGACAGCCGCCGCGACAGGATCACCACATGACGCACATCGCCCGATTGCTGCACCGAGTTCTGCCCGTAGGTGAGCCAGATCGGCATGACGATATGGTTGCTCACCATCGTCGACAGCGCGAGCGTCGCCACGATCACCATCGACGTGGCCGAGGAAAAGCCCCCCAGAAAGGCAAACATCGCAAGACTGTTCTGCCCTTGGCTGAGCGGCAGGCTCAGCACGAACAGATCGGGGTTCGACCCTTCGGGCAGCAGGTCCAGACCGACCACGGCAATCGGCACGACAAACAGGCTCATCAGCATGAGATACAGCGGGAAGGCCCAGCTGGCGGTTTGCAGGTGACGTTCGTCGTCATTCTCCACCACCAGCACTTGAAACATCCGCGGCAGGCAGATGAAGGCGGCAGCGGCCAGCAGCGTCAGCGCGGCCCAACGGCCGCCTTCGACCTGCCATTGACCAAGGGCCGACCGGTCAATCTGCGCCAGCGCCTGATCGACGCCGCCCGCCAGCCCCCAGACCACGAAAACGCCGACAGCCAGGAGCGCCAGCAGCTTGACCACGGCCTCGACTGCGATGGCGATCACCACGCCGTGGTGGCGTTCGTTCACGTTAAGATTGCGGGTGCCGAAGAGCACGGTGAATAGCGCCAGCCCCACCGCGACCCAAAAGGCCGCCTGTGCGGAATTCAGCGGATCGCTGCCCGGTGTCACCCCCGGCTCGGCGCTGGCAAAGATCG
This sequence comes from Sulfitobacter sp. SBS6, assembly GCF_048285585.1. Classification (NCBI taxonomy): domain Bacteria; kingdom Pseudomonadati; phylum Pseudomonadota; class Alphaproteobacteria; order Rhodobacterales; family Roseobacteraceae; genus Sulfitobacter; species Sulfitobacter sp. SBS6. The sequence goes on from NZ_JBLWBA010000005.1 coordinate 567,925, forward strand.
ACAGGGACAGGGTAACCGATTGAAGTTGCAGCGCGATATAGGGCGTCACCCCGATCACCGCCATGATGGTGACCAAGATCGCCAGCAGGTTCGACTTGCCATAGCGCGAGGAAATCAGATCCGCGACAGAGGTCACCCGATGCGACCGCCCGATGCGCACCAACCGCCGCAGCACCCACCACCAGCCGATCATCACCAGCGACGGGCCAAGGTAGATCGTCACAAACTCCAACCCCGACCGCGCGGCATAGCCAACGGCGCCGTAAAAGGTCCAGGCGGTGCAATAGATCGACAGCGACAGCGTATAGACCAGCGGAGAGCGCAACAGCCAGTCGCCCCGCCCCCGTGCCGCCGCACGCTCTGCCGCGAAGGCCACGGCAAAGAGCCCGACCACATAAAGCAGACAGACCGCGACCAACTGGTTCAGCGACACCATCAGTCTTGCGCTTCCTGAGCAATCTGCCGCGCCGTGCGCCGCCAAAGCAGAAAGCACAAGACGATGCCCGCCAGCCAGACGCCAAAGACATAGCGCAGCGCGTGCGACATGGGCACGGCCGCGCCCACGGGGGCATCCTGCACGGGCCAGAGCAGCGGCACCATCCAGAAGGCCAGCACCAGCAAGGGCAGCAGCCGGACGGCATCCATCAAGCGGCGAAACCGGTAGCTGCGCCGTTCCAGAAACAGCGGCGAGCCGGGGGGCTTGCTCATGCTTTTGCGGTGCCTGCGGCGGTCAGGTCGCGCACGGCTGCAAGCATATCGGCGTTGGAAAACGGTTTGGTCATAAACCGGCTGACCCCGGCCTCTAGTGCGATTTCGCGGTCGCGGGTCTGGCCGCGGGCGGTCAACATCAGGATCGGCAGATCAGCCAACGCCGCATCCGCACGCAGTTCTTTCAGGATTTCGAAACCACTTTTGCCCGGCAGCATCACATCCAGCATCACCAGATCGGGGCTGGCGTTGCGGATCACCTCCACGGCTGTCGCGCCATTGGCCAGCGTTTCGACGCGCCAGCCCTCACGGCCGAGTAAAAATCGTATCGCCTCGGCGATGTTCGTCTCGTCTTCCACGAGCACCACATGCTTGCCCATTGGCAAAATCCCTCCCTGTGGCCCTGGTCGCTTGTGCCGCGATCTCGGTAGGCCGAGCGGCAAGATGCACGGAAAACCCTGCCCTGTCAAAAGCCTGTTGCCCCGCGCTAGACCCCGTCATTCAGGATCGACGGTTCGCGCCGCGCCGGACAGGCCGCGCGCGGGCAGACGCGACAGGTGGCCCCCACATCAAGCGCGGGCGCGCTGTCGGGCCCTGCGGGCAGGATCAACATCACCGAATGAAGCAAGGGTACCGCGTTGTAATCGCGCACGTTTTGCGTCTCGCAGGTGGCAAAACAGTCAAAGGCGGAATGGCCCCGCCCCAATTGCGCGACCCGTTGTTTCTGCACCATGCCCGGGCTGCCCAGAACGGCGAACAGCGGCCAAAGCGGGCAACAGGCCCCAAAGCGCGGCACGACGAAACCGTCGATGGATTTGCGAAAGATCAACGTGCCCGACCGGTCGCAGATCACCAGCCCTGCCCCCAGTTCCGGCACCGTTGCCATGCGCCGCAAGACGCGGGCCACGGGCTGGCGCAGCTCTGCACCAAGCGCCACGGGGTCGGGTCCAAGCCGGTCAAGCGCCTGTGTCAGCCGTGTGATCGGCAGGGCTTCGGCATCAATGGCGATCTGCTGCAACACATCGCGCGCGATGTGACGCGCGGCCACGCTTTGCAGTTCGGGGGCGGTCTGGATCAGCTTGTCGATGGCATCCGCATCCCCTTCGGTGACCTCAAGCGTGGCAAAACGATAGCGATGTGCGGCCAGAAACGCCTCTACCTCCTCTTGCGGGGAATCGGCGGCGGGGGTGATTTCGGGGTCGGCCTCAAGATAGCCCACAAGCGCCTGCGCGCTATCGGCAAGGCGACGGCTGTCCTGATCGATGTTGATGTGAAACCGGTCGCGCCATTCGGGTTCTAGCGTTTTGGTATCGGCCAAAATCGACGCGGTGGACCGGATCGCGGCAGCGGTCGTCAGCAGTTCGTGCATAGAGGCGGCCAGATGCGGGTCATGGGCCAGCCGGTCGGTCAGGGTTTCGACCGTACGCTCCAACGTCGCGATCCGGCGCTGCGCGTTGGCCAGCACATCGGCCCAGCCCGGGAACCGCCCGGCAAATTCATCGGCGCGGGTCGCCTCTGGCCCGCTGAGCCGCGCATCATCAGCTGCCTCGCGCAGGGTGGCGATCAGCGCCGCCTCCGCCCCTTCGGTCAACGCCGTCGGCTCCACCCCAAGGGCGGCCGCGATGTTAAGAAGCAGTTTCCCGCCGATTCTGCGACGGTTGTGCTCAATAAGATTCAGATAGCTGGCCGAGATGCCGATCCGCTTGGCAAGGTCCGCCTGTTTCTGCCCCGCCATCACCCGACGTTCACGGATACGGCTGCCGGTCAGCGCATCACGGGTCACGCGGCACCCCCGCGCGAATTATATCGCGTTATCAACGGCTTTCTGCGCTGCAATATCATTAAATTTACAACTCCCCCTCAACCTGTGCGAATATATTTACAGAATAGTTGTTTTTATCAAGGGGCTTGTTGATCGGTTTTCAGTTTTCCTCTCATATCATATTTGCACCTCTGTGCATCATGGACCCGGAAAAATAATCGGGCCGTGATTTCAACATTTGGGAGGAAATACATGTCATTTTCTAACTTGACGCGTCGTGGCGTGATCAAAACCGGCGCTGCTGCCGGGGCCGGTCTGGCGCTGCCGACGTATCTAAGCGCGGCCGCGCATTCCGGCTTTACCAACGCGCCAACGGGCGACACGGTGACGCTTGGCTTTAACGTACCCCAATCAGGCCCCTACGCGGACGAAGGCGCAGACGAGCTGCGCGCGTTCGAGCTGGCGGTCGAGCACCTGAACGGTCAGGGCGACGGCGGTATGCTGAACACCTTCAGCTCGAAGGCGCTGGAAGGTAACGGGATCATGGGCAAGAAAGTCCAGTTCGTGACCGGCGACACGCAGACCAAATCGGACGCGGCCCGCGCATCGGCGCAGTCGATGATCCAGAAAGACGGCGCAATCATGATCTCGGGCGGCTCAAGCTCGGGCGTGGCGGTTGCGGTGCAGGGCCTGTGCCAAGAGGCCGGCGTGATCTTTATGTCGGGTCTGACCCACTCGAACGACACCACGGGTAAAGACAAGAAAGCCAACGGCTTCCGTCACTTCTTCAACGCCTATATGTCCGCTGCCGCTTTGGCACCGGTGCTGAAAAACCTCTATGGCGACGATCGCAAGGTCTACAGCCTGACAGCCGACTACACCTGGGGCTGGACGCAGCAGGAATCCATTCAGGCCGCGACCGAAGCCATGGGCTGGGAAACCATCAACGACGTGCGCACGCCGCTCGCCGCGACCGATTTCTCGTCCTATATCGCGCCTGTCCTGAACTCCGGTGCGGATGTTCTGGTGCTCAACCACTACGGCGGAAACATGGTCAACTCGCTGACCAACGCCGTGCAGTTCGGCCTGCGCGAAAAGCAGGTGAACGGCAAGAACTTCGAAATCGTCGTACCGCTCTATTCAGAGCTGATGGCCCGTGGTGCGGGTGAGAATATCACCGGTATCGTCGGCTCGCAGAACTGGGACTGGAAGCTCGAGAACCAGATGGGCGACCGCTACAAGGGCACCAACGCTTTCGTTCAATCCTTTGGCGAAAAATACGGCTTCCCCCCCAGCCAGGCGGCTCAGACCTGCTATGCGCAGACGCTGCTGTACGCGGATGCGGTGGCCCGTGCCGGGTCGTTCAATCCCTGCGCCGTCGGCGAAGCCCTTGCCGGGTTCGAATTCGACGGTCTGGGCAACGGCCCGACGCTGTACCGCGCCGATGACCACCAGTGCTTTAAGGACGTTGTGGTCGTGCGCGGCAAAGAGAACCCCGAGAATGAATTCGATCTCGTGGAAATCGTCGAAGTCACCCCAGCCGATCAGGTCACCTATGCACCTGACCACCCGATGTTTGCGGGCGGCGAGTTGGGCGACTGCAACCCCGGCGCGTAAATCAAGTCTAAGGCAGGGGGCGACCCCTGCCTTACCTTGCCGGCGGGCTTTTCCGCCTTTCACTTCTTAAAAATTCGAGGGCACCGCGATGGACGCCATTCTTTTGCAACTTCTTAACGGGTTGGACAAAGGTTCAGCCTATGCGCTCATCGCGCTTGGTCTGACGTTGATTTTCGGCACGCTGGGTGTCGTGAACTTTGCCCATGGGGCGCTGTTCATGATCGGTGCCTTCTGCGCCGTCACGCTAAGCAAGATTTTCACGCTCAGCCATAAGGCATCGGAACCGTCCGGCGTCGATTTTCTGGGCAAGCCGAAATACGAGGACATTCTCTATATCAAGGACTGGTTCGGAGAGACCGCCGGTGCCTGGATGCTGGATTGGTCCGTTCCCCTGTCGATCCTCTTTGCCGTGCCGATCATGCTGGCCATCGGCTTTGTCATGGAGCGCGGGTTGATCAAACATTTCTACAAGCGCCCCCATGCCGACCAGATTCTGGTAACCTTCGGTCTGGCGATCGTGTTGCAAGAGGTGATCAAGTATTTCTACGGCGCGAACCCGATCCCCACCTCCGCCCCGGAGGCGTTTCGCGGGTCGTTCGACTTTGGCGTGATGCTGGGCTTTGATCCCAATGCGATCATCTACCCCTACTGGCGTCTGATCTATTTCGCTTTCTCGGCGGTAATCATCGGCGGTGTTTTTGCCTTCTTGCAGTTCACCACCTTCGGGATGGTTGTGCGCGCCGGTATGGCCGACCGCGAGACTGTCGGTCTGCTGGGCATCAACATCGACAAACGTTTCACCATCATGTTCGGCATCGCTGCGGCGGTCGCCGGTCTGGCCGGTGTCATGTACGCGCCGATCAATTCGCCCAACTACCACATGGGTATGGATTTTCTGGTGCTGAGCTTTGTGGTCGTCGTTGTCGGCGGCATGGGGTCGCTGCCCGGTGCCGTGCTGGCGGGGTTCTTGCTGGGTATTCTGGAAAGCTTTGCCTCTATGAACGAGGTCAAGAACATCCTGCCCGGTATTGACCAGATCATCATTTACGTTGTCGCGATACTCATCTTGCTGACACGCCCCCGTGGCCTGATGGGCCGCAAAGGCGTGATGGAGGAATAACCCATGCACTCACTCACGAAAAAAGACTTTCTCCTGCTGTTGGTGGTGGCATTCCTGACCATGGCAGCCCCTATCATCCTCAACCCCTTCCCCGCCGGATCAGGGCTGGCGCAGTTCAACGCGGGCTACCCCGACCTGATGCAACGCTTTGTGATCTTTGGCATCTTTGCCATCGGGTTCAACATTCTGTTCGGACTGACCGGATACCTCTCCTTTGGTCACGCGGCCTTTCTGGGGGTCGGTTCCTACTCTGCCGTGTGGATGATGAAGCTCTTGTCGATGAACGTGATCCCCGCGATCCTTTTGTCGGTGATCGTGGCGGGGCTTTTCTCTGTCGTGATCGGCTTTGTCTCGCTGCGCCGGTCGGGGATCTACTTTTCGATCCTGACGCTGGCCTTTGCGCAGATGTCGTTCAACCTTGCCTATTCGGTGCTGACGCCGATCACCAATGGCGAAACCGGCCTGCAAATCGCACTGAGCGATCCGCGTATCCTTGATGGGGCGAATGCACCCAGCTACCCCAATCTGTTCGGGGCGCAGATGAATGCGGCGACGACGCTGGATTTCGGGGCGTGGTCCTTCACCTTCTCGGTCGGCTATTACCTGTGTGCCGTGATCATGCTGCTGGCGTTCTATATCTCGATCCGCGTGTTCCGGTCGCCTTTCGGCATGATGCTGCGGGCGGTGAAATCGAACCAGCAACGGATGAACTACACGGGCCTGAACACCAAACCCTACACGCTGGCGGCCTTTGTCATCTCTGGCATGTATGCCGGTCTGGCCGGTGGCCTGCTGGCCGCAATGGACCCGCTTGCCGGTGCTGAACGGATGCAGTGGACCGCCTCGGGCGAGGTTGTTCTGATGACCATCCTTGGTGGTGCGGGCACCCTTCTGGGGCCGGTTCTGGGCGCGGGCTTTATCAAGTACTTTGAAAACATCTTTTCCAAGATCAACGATAACGTCCTGCACGGTTGGTTCGCCTTTATGCCTGACGGGCTGGAAGACACGCTGATCACGCTGATCCACCCCTTTGTGGGCAAGGGCTGGCACCTGACGCTGGGCCTGCTGTTCATGCTGGTCGTGATCTTCCTGCCCGGTGGTCTGGTCGAAGGCGGTCAACGTATCGGTCGCGTGTTCCGCCGCAAGGACCGGAACGCCGGATCGGTCGAGGCAGACGCCGCCGCACAACGCAACACACCCCCAGCCGAATAAGAAGGAGCTGAACAGATGGCCATTCTCGAAGTCAAAAATGTCGGCAAACGTTTCGGCGGGTTGCAAGCGCTGAGCGACGTAAACCTCAGCGTCGCGGAAAACTCGGTCCATGCGATCATCGGGCCGAACGGGGCGGGCAAATCCACGCTGCTGAACTGTCTGGTGGGCAAGCTGATCCCCGATACAGGATCGGTCATGTTCGACGGGCAGTCGGTGCTGGGGCGCAAACCCTACGAGATCAACCAGATGGGGATTTCCCGCGTATTCCAGACGCCCGAGATCTTTGGTGATCTCAGCGTGCAGGAGAACATGATGATCCCCTGCTTTGCCAAACGTGACGGGGCGTTCCAAATGAACGCGCTCACCGCGATGTCGAGCCAACGTGACGTGATCGAAAAAGCCGAGGAGATGCTGGTCGAGATGAAGCTCGCCGACAAGCGCCATATGCACGCGGCCTCTATGTCGCGCGGGGACAAACGTCGGTTGGAAATCGCGATGTGCCTGTCTCAAGACCCGCGCCTGCTGCTGCTGGATGAACCCACAGCGGGTATGGCGCGGGCCGATACCAACAATACCATCGACCTGCTGAAACAGATCAAGGACGAACGCGACATCACCATCGCCATCATCGAACACGACATGCATGTGGTGTTCTCGCTGGCGGAACGGATCACCGTGTTGGCGCAAGGCACCCCGCTGGTCGAAGACACCCCCGACAACATCAAAGGCCACCCCAAGGTGCGCGAGGCGTATTTGGGCGAATCCCAGGACGCCGCCTGACGCGCGGGGGCTCCCCCCTCCCGCGTCGCCCCGCTTCCACGGCTTTGCAAGGACAAGACTATGAACACGAAACCCGATTTCTCGAACAGCGCCAACCACGCCGCTACCGCCCCCGCCTATCTTTCGGTCTGGGACATCCACGCCTATTACGGCGAAAGCTACATCGTGCAGGGCGTCAGCTTTAACGTGCATGAAGGCGAAATTCTGGCGCTTCTGGGCCGCAACGGGGCGGGGAAAACCTCTACCCTGCGGGCCATCGCCCAGATCGGCGATCCCGAGTTGCGCAAAGGCGAGGTCTGGCTGGACCACCAGCCGCTGCACAAGATGGCCAGCCACGAGGCCGCCGCCAACGGTCTGGCGCTGGTCCCCGAAGACCGCCGCATCATCGCGGGTCTCACGGTCGAGGAAAACCTGCAACTGGCGCAGATCGCCCCGCCCATCGGCTGGTCGCTTGACCGCATCTACGAATTATTCCCCCGCCTCAAGGAACGCCGCAAGCAAGAGGGCGTGACCCTGTCGGGCGGCGAACAACAGATGCTGGCGATTGCCCGCGCACTGGCCCGTGACATCAAGGTGCTGCTGCTGGATGAACCCTATGAGGGGCTTGCCCCCGTCATCGTGGACGAGATCGAAAAGACCCTGTCGCTGATCAAATCCCAAGGCATCACCACCATTCTGGTCGAACAAAACGCGGTGCGTGCGCTTAAACTCGCGGATCGTGCGGTGATCCTTGATACCGGCGGCGTGGTGTTTGACGGCACCGCCGAAGAGGTGCTGAACAACGCCGAACTGCGTGCCGAATATCTGGCAATCTGACGGCCAAGACTCGACGCGCGCGGGAAAAACAGACGAAACATATGTTTCACACCGGCATTTTCCCGCGCCCGCGTCCCCCTGTCACATCCCCCATATCCCTCGCCCCGATCCGCTGCCCGATCCCGCGCTTTGCGCGGCCAAGCTTACGTTAGGCAACTGCTTGCTTTTCATGCCTGCGCCCATGCCCTATAAGGCAGCAATTCAAGGGCACAGGCAGCGCCCGATCGACTTAGACTGGCTGAGGAAAATATGACAAAAAACACCCATGACGCCGATGTGGCTTTTATCCAGGCGCTCGCCGAGTTGCTGAATGAAAACGATCTGACCGAATTGCAGGTCAAGCGGGATTACGCCGAGGATGACAGCCTGAATGTGCGCGTCAGCCGTAAACCCCCACAACAAATCGTCGCGCCGCAACAGGCGCAGTCGGCCCCTGCACAATATGCAGCCCCCGCCCCCGCGGCCCCAGCAGCGGCAGCAGCCCCTGCCGCAGACAACAGCGACCCGGCGGATCACCCCGGCGCAGTCGTCTCTCCGATGGTGGGCACCGTCTATATGCAAGCCGAACCCGGCGCGCCCGCGTTTATCTCTGTCGGGACAAGCGTTTCCGAAGGCGACACTCTGTTGATCGTCGAAGCGATGAAAACCATGAACCACATCCCTGCGCCACGCTCCGGCACGGTCAAGCGGATCCTGGTAGAAGACGGCGCCGCCGTTGAATTCGGCGCGCCTTTGGTGATCCTGGAATAAGGCGAAACCCATGTTCAAAAAAATCCTAGTCGCAAACCGCGGCGAGATCGCGTTGCGCGTGATCCGTGCGGCCCGCGAGATGGGCATCGGGTCTGTCGCCGTCCATTCGACGGCTGACAGCGATGCGATGCATGTGCGCATGGCAGACGAATCTGTCTGCATCGGCCCGCCCTCTTCGCAGCAATCCTATCTGTCGATCCCGTCGATCATCGCCGCCTGCGAGATCACCGGTGCCGAAGCGATCCACCCCGGATACGGTTTCTTGTCGGAAAACGCGGGCTTTGTGCAGATCGTCGAAGACCACGACCTGACCTTCATCGGCCCCACAGCGGAACACATCCGCATCATGGGCGACAAGATCACCGCCAAAGACACCATGAAAGAGCTTGGCGTGCCTTGCGTTCCCGGGTCTGACGGCGGCGTGCCCACATTGGCCGAAGCCAAGCGTATCGGTGAGGAAATAGGCTATCCGGTGATCATCAAGGCGACCGCCGGTGGGGGGGGCAAGGGCATGAAAGTGGCGCAATCCGCCGCTGAAATGGAACGTGCCTTCATGACCGCCCGCGCCGAGGGTAAATCGAACTTCGGCAATGACGAAGTCTATATCGAGAAATACCTCACCACGCCCCGCCACATCGAGATTCAGGTCTTTGGCGACGGCAAGGGCCGTGCTGTCCACCTGGGCGAGCGGGACTGTTCGCTGCAACGCCGTCACCAGAAAGTTTTCGAAGAGGCCCCCGGCCCGTCGATCACCGCCGAAGAACGCGCGCGGATCGGTAAAGTCTGTGCCGATGCGATGGCCAACATCAACTACATCGGTGCGGGCACGATCGAATTCCTCTATGAAAACGGCGAATTCTACTTCATCGAGATGAACACGCGTTTGCAGGTGGAACACCCTGTGACCGAAGGCATCTTCGGGGTCGATCTGGTGCGCGAACAGATCCGCGTTGCTGCCGGTATGGACATGTCCTTTACCCAAGAAGACCTGCAGATCAACGGCCACGCGATCGAGGTCCGGATCAACGCCGAGAAACTGCCGAACTTCTCGCCCTGCCCGGGCAAGATCACGCAGTATCACGCCCCAGGCGGGCTTGGTGTGCGGATGGATAGTGCGCTGTATGACGGCTATAAAATCCCGCCCTATTACGACAGCCTGATCGGCAAGCTGATCGTCCACGGGCGCGACCGCCCCGAAGCGCTGGCGCGTCTGCGTCGCGCCTTGGGCGAGCTGATCGTGGATGGGGTCGACACCACGGTGCCGCTGTTTCATGCGCTGCTGGACGAACAAGACGTGCTGACAGGGGATTACAACATCCACTGGCTAGAGCATTGGCTTGAAACCAACTTGGGCAATGCCTGACCTCACGCCCGAGCTGTTATTACACGGCTATTCCATCGGGATTTTCCCCATGGCCGAACACCGCGACGACCCAGAGATTTTCTGGGTCGATCCGCGGCGTCGGGGTGTCTTTCCCCTCGACGGGTTCCATATCTCGCGGTCCCTGTCGCGCGCAATGCGGCGCACGCGATTTACCATCACCACCAACACCGCGTTCAACGAGGTTGTCACCGGCTGCGCCGACCGCGCCGACACCTGGATCAACGCCGAGATTTTCAGCCTTTACGCCCAGCTACACGCGCTTGGTCATGCCCACGCCCTTGAGGTCTGGGAGGATGACATGCTGGTGGGCGGGGTCTATGGCGTCACGCTGGGGCGTGCGTTCTTTGGCGAAAGCATGTTTTCAAGGCGCGACAACGCGTCCAAGATTGCGCTGGCCTGTCTGGTAGACCGGCTGAACCGCGGCGGGTTCACCCTGTTTGACACGCAGTTCCTGACCCCGCATCTGGCGTCCCTTGGCGCGCAAGAGATCACCCGCGCGGCCTATCACGCACGGCTAGAGATGGCGTTGATGAAAACCGCAGACTTCACAGCGCCCGCTGCGGCCAGCCCTCAAGAGGTGGTGCAGCGGATGACCCAGATGTCATAGCGCGGATGCTCCAGCGCCGACAGCGCGGGGGCAGAGGCGATCATCCAGCCTGCAAAAAGCCGGTTCTCGTCGCCCGTCTCGACGATATCAAGCTCGGCATAGGCGTCGCCCGCAGGGTTGCCCGACGGATAGCGACATTCATTCATTGTCACATTCAGATTGCCCACGCGCGCCGTTTCGCCACGGCGCATTTCAACGTCACGCGACACACCCGATACCTTGTCGAGCGCGCGCAAAACTCCGCCTTCAGCGCTGGCGACCTGCTGTGCCTGCACCGGTGCGGCCATTATGGCGAGCATCATCAATATCTTGCGCATCACATGGGTTCCTTGAACGTCAAAGGGCGTTGCCAGCACAGCCGGGCCGTCGCAGCAGCGCGCGCCCGATCACGGGGCGCGCGTGTGGCGTTTATTCGGGCTGCCACGCCTCGTAGTCACCGCGGTCCGCAGGCTTCTCGCGGCGGATCGATCCTGCGGGCGCATAGGCCAAGGCGGTGCCTGTCAGGTTCTCTTGGTGGGGCTTTTCCCAGGTCTTATGCGCCAGCGGACGCGCCTCGGGGGTTTCATCCCACGAATGGTGCAGCCAGCCGTGCCAATCCGCGTTGACGCGCGTCGCCTCGATCTCGCCGTTGAAGATCACCCAGCGTTTGCTGCTGTCCGCGTTGCGGTAGTACACATTGCCCTCGGCGTCTTCGCCGACCTTGATGCCCTTGCGCCACGTGAACAGTTGCGTGTTCAGCGTCTGGCCGTTCCACCACGTCACGCCGCGCAAAAGAGAGTTGAGAATGCCCATAGAGGTCTCCTGAAGCTTTGATGGATATATGCACCAAGGCCGCGCAAAGGTCTAGCGGGCTTCGGGGCACATAGCCGCGGTTTTCAGCCGGGTAGGCAGGCGGTGACTTCGATTTCGATGCGGTATTTGTCGTCGATCAGCCCGCATTCGATCATTGTCGCGGCGGGCGGCGCGTCGCCAAAGACCTCGAACAGGATCGGCCAGCAGGGTTCGAACTCTGCGCGGTCGGGTAGATAATAGTTCACGCGCACCACATCCGCCATGGTGCAGCCTGCCTCGCGCAGGGCCCCTTCGATGGTCGCAAGGGCGGCGCGGCACTGGTCGGTCACGGTATCGCCCTGCCCCACGGTGCCCGCCACATGGACAAAGCCCCCCGCCACAACGGCGCGGCAGTAGCCGATCTTGGCTTCGAATTCACCGCCGGAAAAAATACGTCTTGTCATGATGCGCCTCTTGTCTGTCATGCCTGCCCCTGTCAAAGCGCCTGCCCCTGCGAAGGTCAAGCGACAAAGCGGCGGCCCCCTGCCAGATACGAAAAAGGCGCACCATCGCTGGCGCGCCTTGATCAGATAACATGCATGCGATGCCTAGCCGGCGGTTGCAGGCTCTTTCTCGGCGTCGGCGTGGATCATCAGCGGAGCCGCGTCAGAGGTCACCGCCTCTTCGTTCACGACCACCTCGGTGACGCTGTCCATGCCGGGCAGATCGAACATCGTGTTCAGCAAGATGTCTTCGAGGATAGAGCGCAGACCACGGGCACCGGTTTTGCGTTCGATGGCGCGTTTCGCGATCGCCAACAGCGCGTCATCGGTAAAGGTCAGCTGCGTATCCTCGATCTCGAACAAGCGCTGGTACTGTTTGACCAACGCGTTTTTCGGTTCGGTCAGGATGGTGACCAGCGCGTCCTCGTCCAGATCCTCAAGCGTCGCCAGAACCGGCAGACGGCCTACGAATTCAGGGATGAGGCCGAACTTCAGCAGATCTTCCGGTTCGAGGTCGGTGAAAATCTCGCCAATGCCGCGGGCATCCTGATCACGCACATCGGCACCAAAGCCCATGGCCGACCCTTTACCGCGCGCGGCAATGATCCGGTCCAGACCGGCGAAAGCACCGCCGCAGATGAACAGGATGTTCGTGGTATCCACCTGCAGGAATTCTTGCTGCGGATGCTTGCGCCCGCCCTGTGGCGGGACAGAGGCCACGGTGCCTTCCATCAGTTTCAGCAAGGCTTGCTGCACGCCTTCGCCGCTTACATCACGGGTGATGCTGGGGTTTTCGGATTTGCGCGTGATTTTATCAACTTCGTCGATATAGACGATGCCGCGCTGTGCACGCTCGACATTGTATTCGGACGCCTGCAACAGCTTGAGGATAATGTTTTCAACATCTTCCCCGACATAGCCCGCTTCGGTCAGTGTCGTCGCATCGGCCATGGTAAAGGGCACATCCAGAATACGCGCCAGCGTTTGCGCCAGCAGCGTCTTACCGCAGCCCGTGGGGCCGATCAGCAGGATGTTGGATTTCGCCAGCTCGATGTCCCCACCCTTCTGGGCGTGGTTGAGACGTTTATAGTGGTTGTGCACGGCAACCGACAGCACCCGTTTGGCCATCGCCTGCCCGATCACGTAATCGTCCAGAACATCACAGATGTCTTTCGGGGTCGGCACACCATCGGTGGCTTTCAGCCCCGAGGCTTTGGTTTCCTCGCGGATGATATCCATGCAAAGTTCGACACATTCGTCACAAATGAAGACAGTCGGACCTGCAATCAGCTTGCGCACCTCATGCTGACTTTTGCCACAAAAGCTGCAATAAAGTGTGTTCTTGCTGTCGCCGCTCGAAGTATTAGCCATTTCAACCCTTTCAGGTCTGTCGTTTGATCGTGTCCGCCATAGGGCAGCCATCTATATATTTTTTTGCTCGGTGCCAGCTTAGGCCAGCGGTGCGTGGTCCACAATCGCAAAATAACGGGCCACGCACGCCTTATTTACTTGCCTTTTTTGTCGCCATCTTTTGGCGCATCAGGATCATCCATCTTGCCGCGGTTCTCGACGATCTCGTCGATCAGGCCCCAGTCTTTGGCTTCTTCGGGCGACATGAAGTTGTCACGCTCAAGCGCTGCTTCGACTTTTTCCAGCGGCTGGCCGGTGTGTTTGACATAGATCTCGTTCAGGCGCGTTTTCAGCTTTTGCGTTTCCTGCGCGTGAATCATGATGTCCGTCGCCTGACCCTGATACCCGCCGGAGGGCTGGTGGACCATAACGCGGCTGTTGGGCAGCGAGAATCGCATGCCTTTTTCGCCCGCTTGCAGCAACAGCGACCCCATGGATGCCGCCTGCCCGATGACCAGCGTGGACACCTTCGGTTTGATGTACTGCATCGTGTCGTAGATCGACAGGCCAGAGGTCACAACGCCGCCGGGGCTGTTGATATACATGGAAATTTCCTTGGAGGGGTTCTCTGCCTCGAGGTGCAGAAGCTGCGCCACGATCAGCGACGACATGCCGTCATGCACAGGCCCGTTAAGGAAAATGATCCGCTCTTTCAGCAGACGCGAGAAGATGTCGTACGCACGTTCGCCCCGGCTGGTTTGCTCAACCACCATAGGGACCAGCGTGTTCATATATGTATCATGTGGATCGTTCATAAAGCCTGCCTGATATTGCCGTTCGCCGGACCATACCCGCGAAACCTTGGCTTAAGATTAATCGCGCCACCTAGGGGGTTCAAGGGGGGCAGGACCGATCATCCCCTTGGCTTTGGATTTGGCCGCGCGCCACCGCCCTGCCCCGCTGATCTGTGCCGCGGATACCGGCAGCCGATTTTCGCCCACATCCTGCCCGTTCCTGCGCTAAGGTGGCGCGCAACACAGCCCACCGCCGCGCGCCCTGTCACAGAACTGTCATGAAAGCGGAACACGTTTGTAGCACATCGCGACGACATAAGGCGCAACCGCGAGTCACCTCGCCAAACGCAATGCCCGAGGCACTGCCCGACACAATAAAGGAATAGCCATGACACGTCGCCAAATCCTCGATGATCCCGAAATCGGCAACAAGGCCGAAGCTTTCGAAGCCTTCGACGACATCCCCACCAACCCCAATCTGCAGCGCACCATCGGCGATGTGATCAACGCGCGCTACGGACGCCGCGACATCTTGCGCGGCATGCTGGGGGTCACGGCGACAACCGCATTGTTCGGCACCTCGGCAATGGTCGCGCCGCGTCAGGCAAGTGCCGCCACCGCGGACAGCCGCTATGTCTTTGACGAACTGGCATGGGGCAATGACGAAACCCACCATGTGGCCGATGGCTATGACGCCAATGTGCTGCTGCGGTGGGGTGATCCGATCACCGCCGACGCGCCCGAATTCGACGTGATGAACCAGACCGCGGCGGCGCAGCTCAAGCAGTTCGGCTATAACAATGACTACGTGGGCTTTGTCCCGCTGAATGACGACGGCAGCCGCGGGTTGCTTTGTGTGAACCACGAATACACCAACGAAGAGGTGATGTTCCCCGGGCTTGGCCGTCAGGACCGCGCGCAATTTTCCGGCATGACACCCGCGCTCATTGACATTGAAATGGCCGCCCACGGTGGTTCGGTGGTCGAGATCGCCAAGGACGACGCCGGGGTCTGGCAGGTGGTGCGCGACGGCAAGATGAACCGCCGCATCACCCCGCTGGACACCGCGATGACCATCGACGGCCCCGCCGCGGGCCATGCGCGGATGAAGACCAACGACGACCCCGACGGGGTGAATGTGATCGGCACGCTGAACAACTGCGCGGGCGGGCTGACCCCTTGGGGGACGTGGCTCATGGCCGAGGAGAACTTCCACGGCTATTTCTGGAGCGACCAGCTGGACGCCGAAGGCAAACCCGTGATCGCCGATGACCATCCCGAAGCCGCGTCCTACAAACGCTATGGGGTGCCGGGCATGTGGTACGCCTGGGGCGCGCAATACGACCGTTTCAACATCGATAAAGAACCTCTCGCCCCCAATAAATTCGGCTGGGTGGTCGAGGTGGACCCGATGGACCCAACCTCTACCCCCGTCAAACACACCGCTTTGGGCCGCTTCCGCCACGAAGGTGCGGAAACCACGGTCAGCAGTGACGGGCGTCTGGTGGTCTATATGGGCGACGACAACCGCTTTGATTACCAGTATAAATACGTCTCGGGGGGCAAGGTCTCGGACGACCGGGCGGCCAATGCCAAACTGCTGAGCGACGGCACGCTTTATGTCGCGCGCTTTGACGAGGACGGCACGGTGACCTGGCTGCCCCTGACCCACGGCACAGGCCCGCTGACGGCTGAAAACGGCTTCAATGACCAAGGCGACGTGATGATCGACACGCGGATCGCCGCCGATCTGTTGGGCGCGACCCCGATGGACCGCCCCGAAGACGCGCAGCCCCGTGGTGACGGCACGGCCTATATCATGCTGACAAACAACACAAAACGCACAGAGGATGAGGTGAACGCCGCCAACCCGCGTGCCGACAGCAGCTTTGGCCACATCATCGAGATCAAGGAAGACGGCGGCAACCACGCGGCAACGCAGGGGCGCTGGTCGATCCTTGTGAAATGCGGTGATCCATCGGTGTCGGACGTGGGCGCACAATGGAACCCCGAAACCTCCGAAAACGGGTGGTTCGGCAGCCCCGACAACTGCGCCATCGACGCCGATGGCCGCCTGTGGGTCAGCACGGATCAGGGCAGTAACTGGGCCAAGACGGGCAAGTCGGACGGGCTCTATGCGGTCGAAACCGAAGGCGAGGCACGCGGCACGTCCAAGCTGTTCTTCCGCTGCCCCGTCGGCGGAGAGATGTGCGGCCCCTACTTTACCGATGACGGCGAGACGCTGTTTGTCGCCGTGCAGCACCCCGGCACGGACGGGACCAAGAACATCCCCGGGTTCGAGCGTGAAAGCACCTTTGAAGATCCCGCCACCCGCTGGCCCGATTTCGATCCCAAGATGCCCCCGCGCCCTGCGGTGGTTGTGGTCACCAAACAGGGCGGCGGCAAGATCGCCGTCTGACGCCCCGACCCTATTCCAACCAAATTCATTTCAAAATCGCTGCGCCCAAGGGTTCCCCCCCTTGGGCGCAATTTCTTTGTCGCGCCGGTAAATGCGAATCATCTTTACAAAACTAGTTTTATAGTTTTGTTTGGCGCTATGACAGAACATCAAACAACTGCCCGCGCCCTCGCCGCCCTTGGCCATGATACCCGCCTCGCGATCTTTCGCCTGCTTGTCCGCGCCGGTGAAGACGCGCTGACCGTGGGAGAGATCGGTGCCCATCTGAACGCGGCCCCCTCCACCCTTGCCCATCACCTTGGGGCATTGGTCGATGCGGGGCTGATCATCCAGCGCCGCGACGGGCGCAACATCGTCAACCGCGTGGATTTCGACGTGATGCGGGCGACGCTTTCGTTTCTCACCTCGGAATGCTGCACCGGTGTTTCACTTTTGAAAGAGACCGCCGCATGACCGACCTGCCCCACCCCGCGCGTAACCCGCTCAGGTCGCTTGCCCATCACATCTGGACGCGAGAACGCGTGTGGCTGGTCTGTATCGCGGTGCTGGCCGCGGTCGCAGCGCTCGATGCGCCGCTTGCCGTGACCAGCGCGCAATTTACCGCGACCAACCTGCTGGATGTCGCGCCCTTCCTGATCCTGTCCATCGCGGTTGCGGCCTATGCCGGTGCCACGGGGGCCGACGGGCTGATCGCACGCGCCTTTACCGGTTCACCCGCCATGATGATCGCCATCGCAGCACTCGCCGGCGGGGTGTCGCCCTTCTGTTCATGCGGGGTGATCCCCTTGATCGCGGCGCTGCTGGCGATGGGGGTGCCCCTGTCTGCCGTCATGGCCTTCTGGCTGGCCTCGCCCGTCATGGATCCGTCGATGTTCGTGCTGACCACCGGCGTTCTGGGGGTGGAGTTCGCGGTGGCCAAGACCATCGCGGCCGTCGGGCTCGGGGTATTTGGCGGGATCATAGTGCATCTGCTGTCCCGCGCGGGTAGCTTGACCGACCCGCTGCGCGACGGCGTGGGCAGTGGCGGCTGTGGCGCGTCGAAGGTGCGCGCATCGCACCCCGTGGTTTGGGCCTTCTGGCACGACAAGACGCGATCCGCCAAATTCCTGCGCGAGGCCGCCAAGACCACGATCTTCCTGACCAAATGGCTGACGCTCGCGTTCCTGCTGGAAAGCCTCATGCTGGCGTGGATTCCCGCAGAGACGGTGACCCGCGCCCTTGGCGGCAGCGGTCTGGCCCCGATCGGGATTGCGACCTTGGTGGGGGTGCCGGCCTATCTGAACGGCTATGCCGCGCTGCCGCTGGTGGGCGGGCTGATCGGACAGGGCATGGCCCCCGGTGCAGGTCTGTCGTTTCTGGTCGCGGGCGGGGTGACCTCCCTGCCCGCGGCCATCGCCGTCTGGGCCTTGGTCAAACGCCCTGTCTTCGCGCTGTATATCGGGATCGCACTGACAGGGTCATTTGCCTCGGGGCTGCTGTTTCAACTTTGGGCGTCGCTGTGACGCCCAAAGCGGAGCTTATTCTGCCAGACAGCTGGTAAAAGCTGCGGCCAGATCGCGCAGCAAAGCGGGGTACATATCCACCCCCGGCTCAAGTGCGGCACCAATCGGATCAAGCGAGGCGGATTTCAGCGCCGTGCCGTCTTGGAGTGCCTCGACCAGACCGGCGTTGAACTGGGGCTCGGTAAAGACGCAGGCGGCTTGCGTGTCCTTTACCACATCGCGTACCTCGGCCAGACGCGCGGCACTGGGGGCGGCCCCATCGCTCAGCGAGATCGCAGCACTTGCTTCGACATCAAAGCGGGCTTCGAAATAGTGATAGGCGTCGTGGAAGACGACAAACTTCTGCCCCCGAAGCGGCGTCAGCTCGGCCTGAATATCGGCTTGAAGATCTACCAGCTGCGCTTGGGCCTGCGCAGCGTTATCTGCGTAAAGCGCTGCGTTTTTAGGGTCTTGCGCGGACAAGCTTGCAGCGATGGCATCCAACCAGACCATTGCGTTTTGCGGATCCAGCCAGATATGCGGGTCCAGCGCGCCGGGTGCATGATTGTGCCCTTCGTGAGCGTCTGCCTCTTCATGTGCGTCATGGTCGTGGTCGTCATGATCTGCGTGGTCATCGTGACCTTTGTGGTCGTCGTGATCATGGCCTTCGTGGTCGCCGTGATCGTCGTGCTTGGCATGGTCGTGCCCTTCATGATCGCCGTGATCTTCGTGGTCTTCATGCGCGCCGTGATCGTGTCCCTCGTGATCCTCGTGGTCGCCATGCCCCTCATGAGCTGAATGGTCGTGCCCTTCCTGATCATCGTGCTCCGCGTGATCATCATGACCGTCGTGATCATCGTGACCTTCATGATCTCCGTGATCATGGGCTTCGAACGCAACACCGCTGCGGTTGGTCAGCAGGCGGATACCCTCTACGTCTTGCAAGGTCAGACGTTCGGCCCCCTGCGCCAGACTGCTCATCGGCTCTTCAAGCCACGGAGCCAGCGACGGACCGACCCAGACCACCAGATCGGCCTTGGCCACCGCACGCGCCTCGCTGGGGCGCATGGCATAGCTGTGGGGCGACGCGCCGGGCGGGATGATCAGATCGGGGCTGCCTGCACCCTGCATGACCATAGAAACCAACGAATGTACCGGCGCGATATCGGTGGCGACACGGGGCACCTCTGCATGGGCCAGACCGGCAGAGAAAAGAAGGGTTGTGCAAAGCAGGCGGCGCATTGGCGGGCTCCTATTAATGTTATACTATAACCTTGATAGATCACACGTTATAACATATCAACACCGAACCCTGCTACGGAGGCGAAATATGTCGACCATTGGATTTGAAACGCATGATCACGGGGCCTGCGTCGACGACGCGATGGCCGCCGCAGAGGCGCGTTGCGCGGCCTCGGACCTTCGGCTGACACCGATACGTCGCCGCGTGCTGGAACTGCTGCTGGCCGAACACCGCGCCTTGGGGGCCTATGATATTCTGGGGCATCTCTCTGCCGAAGGGCTCGGGGCGCAGCCGCCCGTCGCCTATCGCGCGCTGGACTTTCTGGTGAAGGCGGGGCTTGCCCACCGGATCGAGGCGTTGAACGCCTATATCGCCTGCAGCCACGTCGGTGCCGATCACACGCCGGCCTTCCTGATCTGCCGCAGTTGCCAGTCGGTTGCCGAAAGCGACACGACGCTGACCCAAGGGCGTTTGGGCGATGCGGCCCGCGCGGCGGGGTTCCAGATTGAACGCACGGTGATCGAGGCGCAGGGCCTCTGCCCTTCCTGTCAGGACGGAGCCACCGCATGAGCCTGATCGCCACCCGGAACCTGACCCTGCGCATTGGCGGGCAAACGGTGCTGCGCGACGTTGATATCGCCGTTGAGCGCGGCGAGATCGTGACCATCGTCGGCCCCAACGGGTCGGGCAAGTCAAGCTTGCTGCGGGCGTTGATCGGCGCGCTGAAACCCGCGTCGGGCACGATCACCCGCGCCGCGGATCTGCGCATCGGCTATGTCCCGCAGAAGCTGCAAATCGACGCGACGCTGCCGTTGACGGTGCATGGCTTTTTGAACCTGCCCCGCCGCCAGCCCCGCGAGACCATCGCGCAGGCGCTGCTGCAGGCGGGGGTCACGGATCTGGCGAAAAAGCAGATGACCGACCTGTCGGGCGGCCAGTTCCAGCGCGTGTTGCTGGCACGCGCCCTGCTGAACAAACCCCATATCCTGATCCTCGACGAGGCGACGCAGGGGCTGGATCAACCCGGCTCTGCCGCGTTTTACCGCCAGATCGAAGAGGTACGCCGCGACATGGGCTGTGCCGTCTTGATGGTCAGCCACGATCTGCATGTGGTGATGGCGGCTTCGGATCGTGTGCTGTGCCTGAACGGTCATGTCTGCTGCGAAGGCACCCCCGAGATCGTCGCCGATGCGCCGGAATACCGCGCGTTGTTCGGCACCGGCACCCAAGGGGCACTGGCGCTTTACCGGCACGAACATTCGCATTCGCATGATCATAGCCACACCCACGACCATGCGCAGGGCCATACCCATGGTGCCAGCTGCAACCACGCCCATGGGGACCAAGATGCTTGATGACTTTTTGATACGTGCCGGGCTTGCCGGTATCGGTGTGGCCTTTGCGGCCGCGCCTTTAGGCTGTTTCGTCGTCTGGCGGCGCATGGCCTATTTCGGCGATGCAACCTCGCACGCGGCTTTGCTGGGGGTCGCGCTGGCCTTGGCGTTCGAGCTGCCGATTTTCGCGGGGGTGCTGTTGGTGGCCCTGTCGATGGCGCTGATTGTGACGGCGCTGAACGGGCGCAGCCTTGGCACGGATACGCTGCTGGGGGTGCTGGCCCACGGGGCATTGGCCATCGGCCTTGTGGCGGTATCGCTGCTGCCGAACCAGCGTGTCGACCTCAGCGCCTATCTGTTCGGAGAGATCCTGGCCGTGACCAAGACCGACCTTGCGATCATCTGGAGCGGCGCCGTTCTGTCGATCGCGCTGCTGGTCTGGCGCTGGCAGGCATTGCTGTCGTCCACGCTGAACCCCGATCTGGCGACGGCCAGCGGGGTCAATCCGCGCCGTGAACAGCTGATTTTGACGCTGGCGCTGGCAGTGACGGTCGCGGTCGCGATCAAGGTGGTCGGCGCGCTGCTGATCGCGGCGATGCTGATCATCCCCGCCGCCGCCGCCCGCCCCTTTGCCCGCACGCCCGAAGTCATGGCCATGGCGGCCTGTATCATCGGGATGATCGCCGCCTTGGGCGGGCTGGCCGCGTCCTTCACGCTCGACACGCCGACGGGGCCCAGCATCGTCAGCGTGGCGGCGGTGCTGTTCATGCTGTCCTCTGGCGTGGCCCCGTTGCTGAAACGCTAGGCGCGGATCTGCACACAGCAAGGGCCGCAGCATCACGCTGCGGCCCTTGCTGTTTCGGGGGTGGCCCTATTCGGTCAGGCGGCTGCCGCGAAAGACTGCGACGGGCGCCCGGTGCTCACCAGACTATGCGGGAAGAAGACCGAGAATTTGGTGCCCTTGCCCACCGTGCTGGAGACCGAGATATCGCCCCCATGCGCCAGCGCCAGTTTCTTACAGATCGCCAGCCCGAGCCCCGTACCGCCTTCTGACCGGTTGTCGGCGCTTTCGATCTGGGTGAAGGCCTGGAAGATCGATTCCAGATCTTTCTGCTCCATCCCGACACCATTGTCTTCGACCTCGAAGCGGAAGCCGCCGCCGTCCACTTCGGCCCGCAGGAAGATATCCTTGCCCTTGGAAAACTTGAGCGCATTGCCCACCAGATTGATCAGAATCTGCAAGCAGCGGCCACGGTCGGCGTTCACGTCAAGGCTGCCGTCGGGGATATGCAGGGTCACATCCTTGCCCTGCGCCATGCCCTGAAACTGGTCCTCGACCTGCGCCAGCAGCGCGCGTGTGGGGAATGTGGTCTTGGCCAGTTTGATGTCGTTCAGCTCGATGCTGGTATAGTCGAGAATATCGTTGATGATCGTCAGCAGGTGGTTGCCCGCGAATTTGACGCGCTGGCCATAAAGCTCTGCCTGATCCCCGATGATATTATAGTGTTTTTCGGTGATCGGCTCACCCGGCGACAGTTTGGCCGTGGTCGTGGTCTTGAGCTTGGTCAGGAAGCCCGCATAGCCGATCACGATGGTCAGCGGCGTGCGCAGTTCGTGGCTGAGAACGCTCATGAATTCGGATTTCGCGCGGCTCGCCCCTTCGGCGGCGTCGCGGGCCTTGCGCAACTCCTCGATGCTTTCCATGCGGGTCCGGTTTTCGATGAAATAGGTGAACAGACCGCCAAGGGTGATTGTCGTCGCCGTGCCCGCGATCACCAGTGCCAGCAGCTTGTATTCTTCGGGGTTGGTATAGCCGGGTTTCAGCCCGATGCAGTCCACGCTGAACGCGGCCATGCCGGTGAAATGCAGCCCGATGATGGCGAGCGTCAGGACGCCGGTCATTTGCAGCCCGCTCCACCGTGCGCTGCGGCTGCCAAGATAAAGCGCGGCAGTCGACAGGACCACCGCCAGAATAACAGACCCGATGAGGTAGCCACGGTCCCAGGTCACCACGCCTTCGACGCGGTAGGCCACCATGCCGGTGTAGTGCATCGCCGATACCGCAACGCCAAAGATCGTGCCGCCGATGATCGTGCTCGCGAGCGACCGGAACATGCCCGCCACCATGATGCCCACGGTCGACCCTGCAATCGCGATCAACAGCGAGACAAAGGTCAGTTGTAGGTTAAAGGTTACCGGTGCCGAAGGCTGATACGCGAGGATTGCGATAAAATGCGTACACCAGACCGCAACGCCCGCCGTGATCGCCGTGAGGAAGTACCAGATCAGCGCCTGTCTGCGCGGTCGCCCCAAGGCGTGCTGATACAAACGCGACACCACCCAGCAGCCAAAGGCGCAAAGCAGCCCGGCCAGAAGTACGAGACCAAGGTCGTGATCATGATGGATCGTATGGGCTACTTTGAACATGTCGGCGCACTCTACCTGTTGATTACCGGACAGTTAATCGGCGGAGAAAACGGCAGATTTGAGGCGTGTTTACGTTATACTGGTGGTAACCAAGAAAAATTTCCGGTCTTTTTTATCATGGGAAACAACAGCTTGCAGGGCAGCAATCCGACGGGAATGGCCAGTATATAAGGGCTGATGCCGCCGCGACGGCTGCACTTCAAGCAAGGCACAGGGGGCTGAACGCCCCGCCTATTGCCCTTTGATCTTGATAGAATACTGTCGCCGCGCGCCAGCGGGGGGACGCGGGAAAGGGGCGGCCTTGCGGATCACCGATACCGCCGCCCGGTCCAGCGCGGCAGAGCCGGACCCCCGTGCCACGGACACAGAGGCCAACCCGCCATTGCTGGCGATGGCAAAAGAGATCGTCGCGGTGCCCGTGGTCCGGACCCGCGGCTTGCCCGCCCGCGAGATGCGGCGCATGACCTGACCGGGGTAGTTGCTGGCGGCGGCATTGCCTTGTGCCGATGCCGCGGCTTGGCGTTTGCCGGTGCTCGTGGATTTGGCCGATGTGCTTTGGCCCGACGAAGACCCTTTGGTCGCATTGCGCTGCGCATTGCCACGTGCGGTGGCTTGCTGCGTTGCTTTCTTCTTGGCGGCTTGCTGCTCAGCCGCGCGCCGTTCACGCTCTGCCTGCTCTTGCTTGGCGCGGGCCTGAGCGATCTTGGCAGCGGTTTCAGGGTTCTTGCGCATGGGGCGGCGCGACAGGACGGGGGCGTCGCTGTCGGGGTCTTGCGCCTGCAGGGTTTCAGGCGGCGGTGCGACTTGCGCGCTCTCGGAGGGGGGCACGGCCAGCGGTGTGGGTGCCAAGGCGGCGGGCGCTGCGGGGGCCGCAGGCGTCACCGCTGCCACATCGGGCGGGGTCACGGGCTGCGCCTGTTCGGGCGGGGTGACCGGCTCGGCCTGCTCCGGCGGGGTTTGCTCTGCTGTGGTGGGGCGCAGGGGTTCTGCGGCGGTGGGGGCCTCGGCCACGGGCGTCTCTGCCGGTGCTGCCGGTTCCGGCGTGAGCGTGCCCACAGCCATATCCTCGAAACTGCTGCCCATCATCGCCTCGACCGGTGCACCGCCCCCTTCGATCGCGATCTCATCTTGCGGCAACCCGATGGTGACCGCCCCCGCGACGATCCCGACCGCCAAGGCGAAAGAGATTCCTTTGGCTGTAGGAGAATGCGAAATCATTGCAGTGCCCTTTGCGTGACGAGCATCACCTTTTGCGCCCCCGCCGCGCGCAAGTCGCGGGTGAGCGTGACCAGCGTCTCGGCCGGCAAGGCGCGATCCGGCACAAGGCGTATGGTCTCGCGGTCTTCGTCAGACAGGCTGGCGACATAGGACGCGGCATCTGGCTGCTCCGCGCCTTGGTAGGTCAACCGCCCGTCGGGGTAGATCACCAAAGCGTCCGGCGGGGCCTGCCCTTCAAGCGCGCGGGTCTCGACCAGTTTCAGATCGGGGTCCAGCGGCTGCGCCAGCGTGCCCGCGACCATGAAGAAGACGAGCATCAGAAAGACGATATTGATCAACGCGATGGTCGGTTCGCGCTGCGGTTTGGATTTGGCAAATCGGCGCATCTGTCAGCCCCCCAATACCGACACCTGCAAGGCAGGCATCTCGCGCAGTTTGACCAGCACATCCGTCAACCGCTGCGCATCCACATCCGCCCCGAGCGAGACGAGCAGCACGGTGCCCTTCTCGGCCTCGGCCAAGGATGATCCGGCCAGCGCGTCCAATGCGATTTCGTCGCCATTCAGACGCAGGGTATCGGGGCCAAGCTGCAAGAACACCGGCTTGGCATCGCTGGCCTGCGCGACCGCGCCCGAACCGGCAGCGGCCAGCGGCACCTCGGAGAACTTCGAGAAGGTCGAGGTCAGCATAAAGAACAGCAGCAGCAGAAAGATGACATCAATCAGGGAGGTCATCGACAGCCGCCGTCTGCGCGTGCGCGGCCTAGCCATGTGCGGCGTCCATTTCTGGCGTCGGCGCTGACGTCGCGGCGGCAGGGGCTGGCACGTCGTTGGACGGGTTCAGCACCGTGAGGATCGCCTTATCCGCGATCACCCGCTCTGCCTCCATCCGCTGTTCCAGCCAGCTGAGGATCAGGGCCGTGGGCATCGCCACGACCAGACCGACAGCCGTGGTCAGCAGCGCCACCCAGATACCACCCGCAAGGATCGACGGATCGACCTGCGATCCGGCGGCTTGCAGCGACCGGAAAGCCTCGATCATGCCCAGAACCGTACCGAACAAGCCCAACAAGGGGGCCAGCTGCGCCACGGAATCGAGCAGGCGAAAACCGGTTTCGAGCTTGGCAAAACGCGTCTCTGCCTCGGCTTGCAAACGCTCTACGCCTGCGCCGCTGCCCTTACCGTTCGACACCATCGCCATCTTGATCACGGGGGCGAGGTAGCTTTTCGACCGGCCCAAAGCCTCGCGGGCGGCGGGCTTGTCGCCCCGGTCCCATGCCTCAACCGCTTCGGTCAGCGCCTTGTGCCGCCCCACGGCAGAGCGCCAGAACTGCCAGACCTTATAGATCGCCACTGCCAACGTCAGCACGGCGACGCCCATCAGGACAACAACAACCGGCCCGCCAGTCTCGGCGATCTGGCGAAACGACGCGATCAGTGCAGAGAACATATCCATCAGCCCAGAACCTCGATTGACGTGCGCGATGTGGGCAGCAGGCCGGTGTCACAGATGCCGCTGGCGCTGCCGCCCGTCTCGCAGGCGTTGGCCCCGTTGAACAGGATGCGGCCCAGCCCTTCGCAGGTGGTTTGCGGCACGACGAACTGGCGCACGCGCGGGCGGGCCGGTGGCAGGGTGCCGAAATCAAACAGCGTCAGCCGGTCCACCTGCCCTTCGGTGTCAAACAGCACCGCCTCGTAGATGATCTTGTCGACCGGCGTCTCCAAGCCATTGGTGATCATGAAGGTCAGCTTGCAGGCATCTTCGGTGGTCTCTGCCGCGTTCAGCTCGACCGAGATTTGATCCTTGATATCGGTCTCTTGCGCGGCGACCAGCGGGGCTACGATCACAAGGGGCAGCGACAGAATAGCGGTTCGGAAACGGGACATGGGACCTCCTGACCGTGGGATGAAACGATGAGATTTTTGGCTAAGGCGCTATGGACACCTTTGGCTCTGGCGCGGCGCAGCGGGCAAACAGCCCTTTTGGCACAGCGCGATTGCGCCGTGCCTAGCAAAGATCACGACAAGGCGCAATCCTGACTTTAACGATCAACTATTCAGGAAGGCGCGCGCCAGCGACAAACCGCAAAGGTAGCCTGCGCCGCCCGCGTTACCGAAGCTTGCGCAGATAGGCCCAAGACACATGACCGCGCACGCGGCGGGCCTGATCAAGCGAGACGTCGCACCAGCGCGTGCCGCCGGTTTGCTGACAGTCATGCACCTGCAAAATGGTGCCGTTGGGCAGGCCAAGCAGCACGATGAACCCCGTCCCCGGCCCTGCCCGCATCTTGAGCATGTCATCCTCCCCCACGCCCGTTACCTCGAAACGGCCCAACGATCCTGCGGTTGCGGGGGTAGCCCCCAAGGTGGTCGCGATCACGATTGCCGATATGGCGGCGGTCACTGCTTTGCGCATTTTTCTTGCCCTTGTTCTGATAGCCTCGGGTCCGGTGGTAGCCTGTGGGGGCCACAAAATAAACCGTGATATCGCCCAAGGGGTCATGATCCGCCGATGCGCAGGGGCGCGGCGTCAGATGTTGGGGACGATGAAATCGGGCGACAGACCGGCCTGCGCAATGGCATCCGTCACATCCAGCCCCGTGAGCGCGCCATAGCCCGTGACCAGCGCCGTGGCAAAGCCCGCCTGCGCGCCGCCCAGAATATCGGTATGCAGCGTATCGCCGACCATCAGCACCCGTTCGGGAGGAAGGGCGCGATTGAACCGGCCGAGGGCGATGTCAAAGACCTGCCCGAACGGCTTGCCCAGAAACACAGGCATCACACCGGTGCGATCGGCCAGCCGGTGCGCAAACCAGCCCGGTTCCCGCGAGAGGCCCGTTTCACGCGGTGCCACCAGATCGGGGTTGCCCACCAGCACCGGACGGGGCCCGCGTTTCAGCGACGTCTCCAGCAATGTCTGCCGACGGTCGGTCCAGCCGTCCGCGCCCACCAGCAAGAACCCGTCCTGCGCATCGTAGCTTTCGGCGTCATCCCCCAGCACGGTCGTGTTCAGCGTCGCCAGTTCCCCCAGATCGACGGCGGGGTTGATCATCACGCCCCATCGGCACGGCGGCAGCCCCGCGATATGCGCGGTCAGCGCCTCGCGGCTGGTGGTCACCTCGGAGGCGGAGAAATCGAACCCCAGACGGGCGTAGCGCGCCATCATATGCGCCTTGGGATAGGCGGCGGAGTTTGACACCACGCCAACCGCCTTGCCCGCCGCGCGCAGCGCCGCGATGGTATCGGTCGCACCGGGGATCGCGGTTTCGCCGACGTTCAGCACGCCATAGGCGTCAAAAAGGATCAGATCGAAGCGCGCCGCGATGTCGGTGAACATGCCGGTTCCCGCCAGACCGCCCGCCGCGGTGCGCGGCAGACGGTCGGCGATTTGCAGATAGCGCGCAAAGGCGCTTTGCGGGTCGACGCCGATGCTCTGGGTCACAGGATACGGCGGCGCAGATAGGCAGAGATGACTTCCCCCACCACCACCAGCGCGATGATCGCCAGCAGGATGGTCGCGACCTCGGGCCAGTTGAACGTGTCGATGGCACCTTGCAGGATGATCCCGATACCGCCTGCGCCCACCAGACCCAGAACGGTGGATTCGCGCAGGTTGATATCCCACCGCAGAATGGCGACCGCCCAGAAGGTCGGCATCACCTGCGGCACGATCGCATAGACGATAACCTTGAAACGCGACGCGCCCGTCGCCTCAAGCGCTTCGACGGGGCGTGTGTCGATCTCCTCGATTGCCTCGCCCAGCAGTTTTCCGATGAACCCGATAGATCGGAACATGATCGCCACGATGCCCGCCACAACACCGGGCCCGAAGATCGCCACAAACAGCAGCGCCCAGATGATCGTGTTCACCGACCGCGAGGTCACAAGGATCAGCCGCCCGAGCCATAGGGTCACACGGTTGGGTGTGGTGTTCTGCGCCGAGATATAGGCGACCGGCAGCGACAGCAGCACCGCAAAGGTGGTGGCGAATGTCGCGATGTTCACCGTGTCCCACAGCACCTTGAGGATGGTTTCCAGATTGCTGGGGTCCGGCGGATACATCCGGCCAAACAGATCGGCGATCTGTTCAGGGGCGCCCCAGACCCACGGCCAGATCACTTCAATCGAGGTGAGCGCCCAAGCGATGGCCAGCGCACAGCCCAGAAAGATGGCATAGCGCGTCATACGTTGCTTGAACGTAAAGCGGGACCAGTCGTCGCGCCCGAATTGCGTAGAAAGTGAGGTCATTGGATACGCTTTCGGATGACGCCGCTGACGGCCTCGGAGAAAAGGATCACCCCGACGATGACGATGGTGATAGCAAGGGCAAAGTCATAGTCATACCGGCCGAAGGCATTGGCGAGCGTCGCACCGATGCCCCCTGCCCCCACGATCCCCACCACGGCAGAGGCCCGCAGGTTGGAATCAAGCTGGTAGATGGTCAGACCGATCTGGCGCGGCATGATCTGCGGGAAGATCGCATAGGACAGCGTCGAGAAATACGGCGCACCGGCGGCGCGCATGGCCTCGACCTGACCAAAGTCGATCTCCTCGATCCGCTCGGCCAGCATCTTGGCGACAAAGCCGATGGAATAGACGGTCAGGGTCAGCACACCGGCGAACGGCCCGAAGCCAACGGCCTTGACGAAAAGGATCGCGACAATGACCGGATGGAAGCTGCGTGCGATGATGATGATGGCGCGGCCCAGATAGAACACTGGCTTGGGGGCCACATTGCGTGCGGACATAAAGGCGATGGGGATCGACAGCAGCACGCCAAGCGCCGTGGCCAGCACCGCGATCTTGAGGCTTTCGAGAAAGCCGTCGATCAGCAGACCGCTGCGCTCAAAGCTCGGGGGAAAGGCCCCGCCAAAGATCTTTCCTGCGCGGCCGATACCTTCGGCGACGCGGTCCCAGTCGATGGGCATGGTCAGCCCGACCCAGCCGAAATAGGCGATGGCCCCAAGATACACGGCCCAGCGGAGCGCCGGATTGGCGATGAAGGGCGGCTTGACCCAAGTGTCGCGCGGCGCGGTCATGATGCGGCTGCCTTGTCATCCGGCCCGCCGCTGCGGTCGGCATGGGGGCTGCCCGCATAGATCGCCTCCATCGCGGAGGGGTCCAGCATGTCGGGCTTGTCGTCAAAGATGATCCGGCCATAGCGCATGCCGACGATGCGGTCGGTGTATTCCTTGGCCTCGTTCACATTGTGGATGTTGATCAACACCGGCAGCTTCAGCTCGCGCGACAGGTCGCGCAGCAGGCCCATGATCTGTTCCGATGTCTTGGGGTCAAGCGATGCGGTGGGTTCATCCGCCAGCAGGATATCGGGCTCTTGCATCAGGGCGCGGACCACGCCGACACGCTGACGTTCACCGCCCGACAGCTGGTCGGCGCGGGTGTCAGCGTAATGGGCGATGCCGACCCGTTCCATCAACTCGTAAGCGCGGCGGATGTCTTGCTTCGGATAGCGCCGCGTGATGGCGGACCATGTTGAAATATACCCCAGACGGCCCGACTGGACGTTCTCCATCACGGTGAGACGATCGACGAGGTTGAACCCCTGAAACACCATCCCGATCTTGCGCCGTGCGGCCCGCAGGTTCTTGCCCCGCAGGCGGGTCAGGTCGGTGCCGTTCAGCTCGACCGTGCCGGAGGTGGGTTCAACCAAACGGTTGATGCAACGCAGCAACGTGCTTTTGCCCGCACCGGAAGACCCGATGATCGACACGACGCTTTCGCCCTCGATTGTGAGGTCGAGATTCTTGAGGACCGGATCGCCTGAGCCGTAGCGTTTGACGAGGTCAGTAATTTTCAACATGTAGGATACCTTATGCGTGAGGCCGGCCCATTGGGACCGGCCTCGACGGGAAAATCATTCAGCAGCAAGGCCTTGTGGCGTGTACTCAACACCGTTGGCAGACTGGATCTGGCGAATGACGGCCCATTGGTCTTTATAGGTGATCGGGACGAATTTGCTCACGCCCGAAAACTCTTCGCCCAATGCGGTGCCGGTGAAATCGTAGCTAAAGAAGGCTTCCTTGATCTTGTCCTTCAGCTCGGGCGTCAGGTCGTGGGCCACGCCGTAGGATGTCGTGGGGAACGGATCGCTTTCCCAGACAATACGCACCTCGGCAGGATCATAAAGCCCGCGTTCCGCCATGCGGTCCACCACTTCGGACGCAACCGGTGCCGCATCATAGTCACCCGCGACCACACCCAGCATGGATTGATCGTGGCTGCCCGAGTACGTCACTTCGTAGTCCTGATCCGGCACGACGCCCAGATCAGGGAACAGCGCGCGCGGTGCCTGATTGCCTGAGTTCGACGTGGGCGATGTATGCGCGACGCGTTTGCCAGCAAGGTCGGCCATCTCTTTGATATCGCTGTCGGCTTGGGTGTAGACCTGCAACTTGTAGCCGAACTGCCCGTCTTCGGAGCCCATGATCGCGAAGGGTTCAACGCCCGCAAGGTTCACAGCAAAGGGTGTGGGTCCGGTCGAGAAGCCCGCGATATGCAAACGGCCCGAGCGCATCGCCTCTACCTCGGCAGAGTTGGATTGCACGGCAAAGAACTGCACCTTCTTGCCGGTCACCTCGGACAGGTGGTCGATGAAGGGCGTCCAGATGTCTTCGTAGATCGCGGGATCTTCGACCGGTGTATAGGCAAAGACCAGCGTCGACGGGTCTTTGAGCATGCTTTCGTCCGTGGGCGCATCGGCCACCAGATCGCCGTTGGCGTCACAGAACATCGCGTCCAGCGCGCCGCGCTCGGCGCATTCTTCGGCCAATGCGGTGGTGCCGGTCATGGCAAAAGCGGCCATCAGGCCTGCCGTGATAAAGCTGCGTTTGATCATCTTGTTTCTCCTCCCCGAGAATACCCGCACAGAGTGTACTGCACGATTAATTACGCGATACGAGCATTGAAGCTTTCGATTCGCAACATTTTCCGCCTAGTAATTTGGCAAGTGCCAAATATTGACGGACGGTTGCATCGCCTCGACCGCCGAAAGGAACCGCAGAATGGATACCGGAACGGAACGCCGAAACCTGCGCAAAGCAGAGCGCCACGCGCAAATATTGCTGGAACTGCGCCTTGCCCCGCATGTGCGTGTATCGGACCTTGCGGCCAGCTTTGATGTGACCACCGAAACCGTCCGCCGCGATATTGCCGAGCTCAACGCGCAGGGGCTTTTGCAAAAATCCTACGGCGGGGCCTCCCCCCGCGCGCCGGGGGCGCAAAGCGTGCTGGATGAACGTCAGCGCGAACATGTGGATGAACGTCGCCAGATGGCGCAGCTTGCCGCAAAACGGGTGACAGACGGGCAAACGCTGATGATCGACGCAGGCGCCACGATGATGGAATTCGCGCGGGCGCTGACCCTTTCCGGCGTGACGGCGACGGTATTAACCAACAGCCTGCAGGTCGCGATGATTTTGGGGGCCTCGGACAGGGTGCGGGTGATCATGACCCCCGGCGACTATATGAATGCAGAGGCCGCGCTGACCGGCACTGCCACCTGCGACTTTCTGCGCGGTTTCAATGTCGACGCGTGTTTTCTTGGGGCCTCCGCGCTGGATGAAACCGGCGTGAGCGAGGCCATCGCGGGCTTTGCCGAGGTGAAACGCGCCATGCTGGACCAAAGTCGCGCCGCGCATTTTCTGATTGATGCCAGCAAGTTCGGCAAACGTCACCTGACGCAGGTTACCCCGCTTGAGCATCTGGGCCATCTGATCACCGATGCAGCACCCAAGGACGGGCTTGCCCTAGCGCTTCGACAGCATCGCATCCCCGTGATCACCCCCGAAAACACCTGACAGTGACCGGCATGACCGCTTTGCGCAAAAGTCTACAAAATGCCTCGATTGCGCCCGTATTTTGTCCGTTCGATAAACAATGATGCAGTCGATAAAGGGGACAAAGGCAGGCAAACCAGCAACGACAGAAAGTCGTGCGGCGGCCTGGCTGGACGGAAGAGGGTGGTACTTTGCTCAATAAGTTCACGGGGTATTTAGCCTCTAAGGTATTCGTCGTTTTGACGATTGTCCTGCTCGCAAGTATCGGCGGGATTGCCTATTCTATTGTGAAGCTCGACCGCGACAATCACCTCGCCGCGCTGCGCCTTGAGGTGGAACAGGCCCTGCATTCGGTGGCCGACCAGATCCAGCTGCGTTTCTTCGAAGCCGTACTGGTGGCCAAGAACATCGAGAATACGCTTGCCGTGGCGGGTGAGATCAACGAGCGTCAGATCGCGCGTACCGTGAGCGACCTGCAACGGCACAACCCTGACGTGATTGCCGTCGCTTTGGCCCCTAACCTGTCGATTACACACAGTTTCCCGCAAACCGATAACCGCGAGACGATCGGTGTCAAATACTGGCAACTGCCCGCCCAGATGGCGAGCGTTGCCCAAGCTTACCGCACCCGCGCGCCCGTAGTGGACGATCGTGTGAACCTTGTGCAGGGCGGGACCGGCTATATCATGCACTACCCTGTGTTCCTGCCGAACGCCGAGCTGAACACCGATCAATTCTGGGGCGTCATCTCTGTCGTGATGGATCAGGAAGGTCTGCTGCAAGCTTCGCAACATGATTTCTCGGACCCCGCGCAATATAGTTTCGAGCTGCACCCGCTCAAAGCCTCCGGACTGGTAGAGGCCCTGCCCGATCACCGGTTGAGCACGTTGAAAGACAAGCCCGTCGTGACGACGTTCAACGTTCTGGGCACCACATGGGAAGCCGCCGTACGCCCCGCCGCGGGATGGCCGGCCTATTCACCACAAAGCCGGAACCTGGTGGGTTTCGCCCTCATTTCCGCCATATTCCTGCTGGGCGTGCTGTTGGCGTTCCGCCGGTTGGCGCTGAACCAGACCAACGCCCACGCCCTGCTGGCCGAGGCCATCGACGCGATCGACGAAGGCTTTATCGCGTTTGACGACAAGGAACGGGTGATGGTGGTGAACCAGAAGTACCGCGACTATCACCCCCAGATCGCCGATCTGATCGTCCCCGGTGCCACCATGGGAGAGCTTGTGGTCAACTGGGCCAACCGGACCGAAAGCCTCAGCGGATCGAAAAGCAAACAGGCCTGGGTACGCGAGCGGCTGCAACGTTTCCGCAATCCGGGTCAGGCGTTCTTGCAAGACATCGGCAACGACAACTGGCTCAAGGTGACAGAGGCAAAGACCCCCCACGGTTATACCGTCGGCATCTGGACGGATGTGACCGCCGAGAAGCGCGCGCAAGAAGCCGCTGAAGCCGCCGACCGCGAGAAGACCGAGTTCCTGAACAACGTATCCCACGAGCTGCGCACCCCGCTGACCGTGATCTTTGGCCGTGCGTCGTTCATGCGGCACAGTGATAAGATGCCTCAGGCGCAGCGGTTGATGTCGGCGCTGACCGCCGATGGCAGCGGCTGTCCGAAATCAGCTGCCGCCGCGATAGAGTATCAGAAGTTCATCACCGATCAGGGTGCCGGAATCGCGGAATCCTCACAGCATATGATCCGCCTTGTCGAAGATCTGCTGGACTGGACCAAAGTATCCCGCGGCCAGCTAGAGCTGGACATGGCCCCCACCCAGCTGGACGAGATCGCCCGTACGGTCACGCAAGAACTGCGACCCGCCGCAGAGGCAAAAGGGCTGACCCTCACCTATGCCGGCGACGGCCCTGCTGCTACCGTAGCGGATAAGGTGCGCGTCAAACAAATCCTGTACAATCTGATTACAAATGCGATCAAATTCACCAGCGAAGGCAAAATCCACCTCTCGATGCTACATTCTGCCGACGAGATCGTGTTCAGCGTCACCGACACCGGCAACGGCATTGCAGAGGAGGACGCAAGCCGCGTGTTCCAGCGTTTCCAACAGGTTGACGGGTCCATGACACGGCAAAACGGCGGTTTGGGGCTGGGGCTGGCCATCTCCGAGCAGCTGGCAGAGCTGCACGGCGGATCGCTGTCACTGGAAAGCAAACTGGGCGTCGGTAGCACCTTTAGTCTGACGCTGCCCTGCACCGGCGCGACCGATAACCAGAAGACGGCTTGAAGCGCAGAAGGGCGTGGTACTTTAAATTCTAACGATAAATATTTGGGCAAGCGCCGGTTTCGCGCTTATGATGACCTAGCGTAACGATGATCCTGTTTATGACCTGAAATTTTTCCAAGGGCATTTTCATTGGACCTCAAAACAAACAGCTATGTCGTGGACAACAAAGATCGGATCATCTCTGTCGGGTCTGAATGGGATGCCTTCGCCATAGAGAATGACGCGCCGGGGGCGACCTCCACCCATGTGCTGGGGCGGGAAATTTGGGATTTCGTCGAAGGGGCAAACACCCGTACCTATCTGTTCGGCGTGTTTCA
The DNA here is from genome assembly GCF_048285585.1 of Sulfitobacter sp. SBS6. NCBI lineage: Bacteria > Pseudomonadati > Pseudomonadota > Alphaproteobacteria > Rhodobacterales > Roseobacteraceae > Sulfitobacter > Sulfitobacter sp. SBS6. Next base: position 602,582 of record NZ_JBLWBA010000005.1, read on the forward strand.
GGCCTGCAGGATCGAACAGCAACTGTTCAGTATCCTTTACCGCTGTGACGGGCCGGATGTGCGGCGGTTGTACCGGCTGACGATCTGGCCCTCCCCCGACGATAGCCTGACCATCGGCAGTATGCTTGTCCATGCGATCACCAGCCCCCCTCACCCTACGGTCAGCGCCTTTGAGGAATACTATGATACCACGCGATGTTCGGTTTGCTGCGCATTCCAGATCGGCGACAAATGGATCGATCTGCGCACCCCGCCGGATGCAGATAACTTCGCCAAAAGCTATTCCATCTGCCCCACCTGCAAAGACGCCGCACAGGTGGAGTTTGCGCGGATGAAACGAAAACCAAACATCATCCCCCTACCGCGCGCCAAGCAGTGAGGCGCGCACAAATGTGGGAAATGCATTGCGGATGCGGCGACGCATAAAGTTGTCAATGTATTGAAATCAGGGAAAATAGTGGTGCCCCCACACGGACTCGAACCGCGGACCTACTGATTACAAATCAGTTGCTCTACCAGCTGAGCTATAGGGGCACTGAGGGAGCGTTTAAGAGATTGCTGCGGGCCGTGCAAGAGGGGAAATGTCAATTTTTTGCAGTTTTACACAAGTCGCAGGAAAGGCTATTGGAAAGCCGGTATCAGTAAGGGTGAGAAGACGTTCATGCAGTTGATTTTGCACACAGGTGCCCATTACACCGAAGAAGACAGGTTGCTGAAAAGCCTCCAGTCGAACCACGATCTTTTGACGCAGGCGGGCACCCATGTGCCGAGCCCCGCGACCTATCGTGGTCTGTTTCGCGATACGTTGAATGCGATGTATAAAACATCCGCCTCGGACGGGGCGCGGGATGTCTTGCTGGACGCGGTCATGGGGGATTCTGACGCGGATCGGGTGATCTTTTCCGACGCGAACTTCTTTCGCACCCCTGCGACGGCGGTTGTTGAAGGGATGCTTTATCCCGCAGCACCTGTGCGGATGATGCGCATGGCGCAGCTTTTCCCCGAGGATGAACTGCAGATTTTCATGGGCATCCGCAATCCCGCGACCCTGCTGCCGGTGCTGTATGATGTATCGGCCGATAAATCTCCGCCGCAGTTCTGGGGCGACAAGGATCCTCTGGATGTGCGCTGGTCAGACACGCTGGCGCTGCTACGTGATTCTGCGCCAGAGATTCCCGTGACCGTATGGTGCAACGAAGACGCCCCCCTGATCTGGGGCCAGATCATGCGCGAGATGGCGGGCCTGCCCACGATGGCACCGTTGGACGGGGAATTCGACCTGCTGGAAACGATCATGCGCCCCGAAGGCATGAAACGGTTCAAATCCTATCTCGCCTCCCACCCCGAGATGACAACGGCAGAGCACCCGCGTGTGATCGCGGCGTTTCTGGACAAATACGTGATCGACGACGCGCTTGAGGAAGAGCTGGACATGCCCAGCTGGACCGAAGAGCTGGTCGAAGAGATGACCGAGGTTTACGACGAAGACGTTGCGCGCATTCAGGGAATTCCCGGCGTGCGGGTGATCCTGCCATAACGGCGGGACCACCGTCTAAGGTCAGCTGTCAAATGGCAGGCTGCGCAGGGTTACGTTGCGGGCCTCGTCCCCAATGACCACGTGGAGCGACGCTTGCTTCGCATCCGATGCGATCATCCCGACGCCGATATTGGCCTCGAAACGTTTGGAATAGACGTAATCGCTAAGCACACCGCGCGGCTGGCCTTTATCGTCCAGCACGGAAATCGAATGTGCCGCCCCCGTCAGTGGCGCGCCCGCGATGACAAAGCCTGACCTTTCCCGTTGCGGGCCTTCATCGGCGATGCGGCGCAGCGCCTCTTTGCCGATAAAATCGTCGGGGGTCTCGAGATCGACCAGCTTGCCCAGACCGATGTCATACGGGGTGCAAGGGTTGGTCTGAAGACGACCATCCGCACCATAGGACACCAGCCCGCTTTCGATCCGTTCAACGTCATTGGGCGCACCGGGGCGGATGCCAAAGGACGCGCCTGCGGCCTTTACCATTGCCCATAGCTCCCCCCCGCGGCTGCTGTCCTGGAGATACATCTCGAAGCCGCCCTGTTTCGACCAGCCCGACCGCGCCAGCACCAGCGGGATATCCCCCAGCTGCGTTTGCTTGAAGCCGAAATACCTCAGATCGCGCACCCAGTCGCCGAACAACGCGGTGATCACCGCCTCGGCCTTGGGGCCCTGAACCGCCAGCGGGGAGACGTCTGGCTCAGCCACGGTCACGTCCCACCCGCGCTCTGCCGCGATGGCGCTGGCCCATAGGGCGATGTCACTGTCCGCAATCGACAGCCAATATCGATCCTGCGCCAGCATGAGCAGCACGGGGTCGTTGATAAGCCGCCCCTGATGGTCGCACATGGGCACATAGCGCCCCTGCCCGATCCGGGTTTTCGACATATCGCGCGTGGTTAGATACTGGATCAGCCGCGCCGCATCCGGCCCGGACAGTTCGACCTGCCGTTGCGCCGCGACATCCCACATGGCCACACCGTTCATCAACGCGTCATATTCCCCCTCTGGGTCGCCGAAATGCGCTGGTATGAACATGTGATTATAGACCGAGAAACAAGCCACACCCTCTGCGACAGTCGCATCGAAATAGGCGGATTTGCGATTATTCGGGCCAATGCCGATCTGAAACGTCATGGGGGAGATCCTTTTACCAAGGCCCACCGTACCATCCCTATGCCCTGTCCCAAGGCGCGGGGGTCAGGGAACGGCGAGGCCATCAGGCGGGCGTTCGCTTTTTCTGACACGGCATAGCCCCGCACATCAACCGGCATCCTCCCAAAGGTTGGGATGCGCGGGCAATGGCGGGGCCTGGGGTGTGTCTAGGGTGTGAAACGCCCCCTCGGCATTCTCTGCGACAGGGGCGCGTCGGGTTACTGCGCGGCCAGCAGGTCGGGCACGCTCAGCAGCACCACTTCGTTATCCGCAGCGGCATCCAGCTTGCGCCCGGATGAGAACGGCAAGTTGTTGTCCACGGCGACCATGATGTGCGTCTCGTCCACCCGCATCACGTCCTCGATGGTGAAGAACGGCAGGCTGAACCGCCCTGCCTCGACGCCATCGGTTTCGATGCGGGCCTTACCCTCGGGGTCGGCGATGTTCATCAGGTCGATCTGGCCGATGCGGCGCACATAGCCCTCGGCATCCACATCGGCGGTATCGATCAGAACCACATGCTTGACCATCGCGGGGTTCGGGAAACAATCTGCCTGCGGGTCACCGGCGCATTTCAACGAAGGCTCGCCCTCGCCATTGTCACGCTCGATCACCAGCGCGCGGGTCTCGTCGATGAAGTTGAAGTCACCGATCGCCGTGGCCCCTTCCGCCAGCTTGAACTTAAAGCCCTCGCCCGTCCAGTCGCGTGCCTCGGGGTCAAAGGCCATGACGCGCAGGAAATCACCTTCGTTCTCGCCGCTCGCAGCCAGCAGAGGTTTCTCGAGCATGGCCCAAAGCAAACCCGTTTCAGGCTGCAGCGCCATACCCTCGTATCCGCCCGAGCGTGGCACGGTCCAATCCGTCCCCTTCACCGATGTGGCCGAGATACCGGGCGTGTCCGGCCCTTTCAGTTGCACACCATCCACCATTGTCGGATAGACGCCCTTGATCCGCCCGTCCAATGTGGCCTCGATCAGATAGGGGCCGAACTCCTCGCCGATCCAGATGCTGTCGCCGACGCGCTGGATGCTCTCCAGATCGAAATCCGCGCCGGTCAGATAGCGGCTGTCTGTCCCGCCATAGGAAATGCGGAAGGGCACTTTGAAATCGGGATCATGCAGAAATACCGTTTCCTTGATCTCGACCTCGCCTGTGTCGAAATCAGCGTCCATCCGGCTGAAGAACAACAGTGTATCGGGGCTGTTCGCCTTTGAGCCAAAGCCGTTGTCCGTCAGCACATAGACCGACCCGTCCTCGGCACGGTTCATTGCGAAACCGGAAAACCCCTGCAACGGCTGGCCAATGAAGGGCAGATTCAGCCCCGTCAGCCGTTTACCATGCAGCCCGCCCGTATCGCCCGGCACCGACATCGGCACGCCATTGCGCGCGCCACCAGTGAATTTACCACTGATCCACGCATCCTTCGGCGCATCCGCAGGCGGCGCGACAAGGCTCAGCGCAGGCAGGTAGGCATGTCCCGCAAGCGTGGCATCAAACGTCTCTTGCGCGGCAGCGGGGACGGCCAGAAGGGACAGGGCAACAGGAAGAATAGGGTGTTTCATAAGGGCTCTCCGTTAAAGACGGCCCCTGATGCGCGATTCTGGTAACAGCCGCGTAACGCAAAGGTGACGGTTCCACGACAGGCGCGGAATTGGGGAGAGGCGTAGTGAGAGGGTGGGATTTTATGGCGGAGGAGGTGGGATTCGAACCCACGGTACGCTCTCACGCACGCTGGTTTTCAAGACCAGTGCATTCGACCACTCTGCCACTCCTCCGCAGCAAGCACCGCATAGAGGGGTGTCAGCGATTCTGCAAACCTGGAAATGACGCGCACTGCGGCGCCGTTACGCAATGCACCGGCAGCCCGTGTTAGGCGGGTTCCGGCCGGGTGGGGAAATTTGCCGATGCCGTCCTGTCAGCCTTTCCAAAACCCCTGTACCCGCGTTAGTGTAGCGCAAAGACCCCGGCAATGGGGCATCAAACATGCCGTATTGACGGCGCGATCAGGCGGCGGCGGACAACGCCGCGCCAGCAGGCAAGGACGACGGACATGAACAGCCTTGGGCTACACCCTTTTTCTGGCAACCGGCCGCTGCGGTGCACGGTAGGGGTTTTGCTGATGATGACGACTTTGGCGGGCTGCGATGCGGTCGGCAATCTGACCGGCGGTCAGAAAGGCTCTGCTGCGGTGGCGTCCAGCTCGACCAAGCTGGTGGAGCGTGACGTCGAAGCGCCCGAGGTTTTCTCGGTCAGTGATCAGGGGCTTTGGGACGGACGCCCCAGCCTTGGCGGTGTCTGGGTCGCGCATCCCGATGTCACAGATCCCGAACGGGTGATCATCCGCAACGAGGCCAATGGCAAATTCGTCATCGGCGCGTTGTTCCGCCGTGAACGCGATCTGCCCGGACCCAAGCTGCAGATGTCGTCGGATGCGGCGGCGGCCCTTGGGATTCTGGCCGGTGCCCCTGCGCCATTGAACGTCACCGCCCTGCGCCGTCAGGAGGTCGATGACACCCCTGCCCCCGACGCAGCCCCCGAAGGCACGATCGAAACACCGTCGGAAGTGACAGAAACCACGCTTGATCCGGTCGCTGTCACGGCAGGTGCCGCGATTGATGCCGCACCCGCTGCGGCCAAGCCCGCTGCACCGGCGGCCCCGAAACCCGCGGCACCCAAACCTGCGTCTTCACTGGCAAAGCCCTTTGTCCAGATCGGCATTTTCAGCGTAGAGGCAAATGCCGAACGCGCGGCCAACCAGATGCGCAGCGCGGGCATGTTGCCCACCGTCAAACGGAGCGAGATCAACGACAAGCCGTTCTGGCGCGTGGTCGTCGGCCCTGCCGCTACGAAATCCGAACTGACCAATTTGCTGAAATCCATCAAGACCGAAGGGTTCTCTGACGCCTACGCCGTGTCGAACTGACCCACCGCCAAAGGAAACTGCCATGATCCGTATTTTTGCAGCCACGATTGCGACCCTTCTGTTGGCCCTGCCCGCGCAGGCGTTCGAGACACAGGCCCGCGCGGCATATGTGGTCGACCAGACCACCGGCACCGTGCTGCTGACCAAGAACGCGGATGAACCGCTGCCGCCGGCCTCCATGTCGAAACTGATGACGCTGTATATGGCGTTCGAGGCGATCGAGCGGGGCAAAAGCAATGGCGGGCTGGATCTGACAGAGGAACTGCCCGTGTCGCAGCACGCCATGTCCTACGGCGGGTCGACCATGTTTCTGGACACCACCGACCGCGTAAAGGTCGAAGACCTGCTGCGCGGCATCATCGTGCTGTCGGGCAATGACGCCTGCGCCGTGATCGCCGAAGCGCTGAGCCCCGATGGGTCAGAGGCCGGTTTTGCCCGCCTGATGACCCAGCGGGCGCAGCAAATGGGCATGACCAACTCGACCTTCGCGAACTCCAACGGCTGGCCTGCCGCCGGTCACCGCATGTCGCTGCGCGATCTGGGGCTGCTGGCCACCCGCCTGATCGAGGATTACCCGCAGTACTACCCGATGTTCTCGCAGCGCGAATTCCTGTTTGACGGGCGCGCGCCGCAAAACAAAACCAACCGCAACCCGCTGCTGGGGCTTGGTATCGGCGCGGACGGGCTGAAAACCGGCCACACCGAAGAAGCGGGCTACGGGCTTGTCGGCTCTGCCAAACAGGGCGACCGCCGCGTTGTGTTTGTTCTGTCCGGTCTCGAAAGCGCCGCGGCCCGCGCACAGGAGTCGGAATCGATTGTGAACTGGGCCTTTCGCCAATTCTCGCAACGGTCCATGGGCAAAGCCGGCACAATGATTGCCGAAGCCCCCGTGGCGCTTGGGGCGCAGGGTGCCGTTGGCCTTGAACTGGAAAGCGATCTGTCGGTGCTGGTGCCTGTGTCCGGCGGCAGCGATGTCTCGGCCGAGGTGGTTTATACCGGCCCGCTGCGCGCGCCCATCACCAAGGGCCAGAACATCGGCGAACTGGTACTGACCCGCGGTGATCTGCCAGAGGTACGTGCCCCGCTGGTTGCCCGCGACAGCGTTGCCGCAGGGGGGTTCATGGTCAAACTTGAAGCCGCCGCCCGCCATCTGCTGACCCGGTTGAACGAAGGGCCAGAGGCCGCTTCGTGAGCACCGCGGCCAAGGGCCTGTTCATCAGCTTCGAAGGCATCGACGGCTCGGGCAAATCGACCCAGACCAAATTACTGAAAGACCGGCTTGAGGCCGACGGGCATCAGGTCGTGCTGACCCGCGAACCCGGCGGCTCCCCCGGGGCCGAGGAAATTCGCGCCTTGGTCTTGCAGGGCGATCCCGACCGTTGGTCCGCCCGAACCGAGATCCTGCTGTTCACCGCCGCCCGTCGGGATCACCTTGAACGCACGATCCTGCCTGCGCTCGAGGCGGGCAAGATCGTGATCTGCGACCGCTTTGCCGATTCCACCCGGATGTATCAGGGGCTCAGCCGGGGTGACCTGCGCGGTGCCGTGGATCAGCTGCACAGCCTGATGATCGGCGTCGAGCCCGATGTCACCGTCCTGATCGATATGGACCCCGGCGAAGGGCTCAGCCGCGCCTTGTCGCGCAACACGGTCGAGGAACGGTTCGAGGATTTCGGCGAAAGCCTGCAGGTCGCCATGCGCGCCGGCTTCCTGTCGCTTGCCGCTGAATTCCCCGATCGTTTCGTCACCATCAATGGCGCACAATCCATCGATGCGGTGGCGGCGGATGTGTTTGCGCAGGTGCGCCCGCGTCTTGATGCGCGCTGACCCCTTTTCCTGCCGCCGCAATCTGCTAGACCACGTGACATGAGTGATGACGCCCCCCAGCCCGACCGTATCGACGGCGCGCGCCACCCGCGCGACACGCCGCAGCTTTTCGGCCAGTCGGCGGCAGAGGCCGCGTTCCTCGATGCGTTCAACTCGGGCAAGCTGCATCACGGCTGGCTGCTGACCGGCCCGCGTGGCGTGGGTAAGGCCACATTGGCGTGGCGTATTGCGCGGTTTTTGCTGGCCACCCCCGATGCGGAGGACGGCGGCATGTTCGACACCCCCGCCCCCACCAGCCTTGATATCGATCCCGACCACCCCGTCGCCCGCCGTATTGCGGCCGGGGGCGAAGGCGCGCTGAAGGCGATCACGCGCTCTGTTGACGAGAAAACCAAACGGCTGCGCAAGCAGATCGTTGTGGATGACATCCGCAAGCTGAACGGGTTCTTCCAGATGTCCGCTGCCGATGGCGGGCGCCGTGTCGTGATCGTCGATGACGCCGACCTGATGAACCCCAATGCTGCGAACGCGCTGCTCAAGATGCTGGAAGAGCCGCCCGCCCGCGCAATCATGCTGCTGATCAGCCACCGCCCCTCCGGCCTGCTGCCCACCATCCGCTCGCGCTGCCGGACCCTGCGGCTTGGCACCCTGACGCCGGACGATATGGCGCAGGCGCTCGGGCAGTCCGAGGTGGATATTCAGGGCGATCCCGCAGCGCTCGCGGCGCTTTCCGGCGGATCTGTCGGCGGCGCGCTGTCCCTGTCGCTGATGGGCGGGCTCGCGATGTATGGCGAACTGGTCGCCCTGCTAGATACGATGCCGCGGCTGGACCGCGCCCGCGCGCTCAAACTGGCAGAGGCCGCCGCCGCCCGCGGAGCCGAAGAAAAACTGTCGCTGCTGTTCACGCTGGTGGATCTGCTGATGCTGCGATTGGCCCGCACCGGTGCTCTTGGCCGCCCACCCGAAACCGCCGCCGCTCCGAACGAGGCCGCGGTGCTGACCCGCCTGTCGCCTACCCCCGCCCAAGGACGGGTCTGGGCCGAGACCGCGCAAGACATCGGCACCCGCGCGCGCCACGGGATGGCGGTCAACCTTGACCCTGCCGCACTGGTCCTAGATACCCTGTTCAAGATGGGCGACGCCGCACCGCGCTAGCCCACGCAAGACGAACAGGCAGGACCCCAGGCATGACAGACAGCACCCGCGACATTCACCCGATCACCGACAGTCACTGCCACCTGGACTTTCCCGATTTCGACGGTGAACTGCCCGATGTGATCGCCCGCGCCCAAGCCGCAGGGGTGACACGCATGGTCACCATCTGCACCAAGCTCAAGAACGAACCCGCCGTGCGCGCCATTGCCGAGGCGCATGCCCCGGTTTTCTACGCCGCCGGCACCCACCCTATGAGCGTCGCGACAGAGCCGATGGCCAGCTATGACGATCTGATGGCGCTGACCAAACACCCCAAGATGGTGGGCATCGGCGAAACGGGGCTGGATTACCACTACACCGCCGACAGCGCCGAGGCGCAGCAAGCCAGCCTGCGCACCCATATCGCCGCCTCACGTGACAGCGGCCTGCCCCTGATCATCCACGCCCGCGACGCCGATGACGATATGGCCCGTATCCTCAGAGAGGAACATGCCAACGGGGCCTACCCTTGCGTGATGCACTGCTTCTCCTCGACGCAGGCGCTTGGCCGTGCGGCGCTGGATCTGGGGTTCTACCTGTCGATGTCGGGCATCACCGCCTTCCCCAAATCCCAGGACCTGCGCGACATCTTTGCCGATGCCCCGCTGGACCGGATATTGGTCGAAACCGACAGCCCCTATCTTGCCCCGCCGCCCCATCGCGGCAAACGCAACGAACCCGCCTTTACCGCCCATACGGCGCGGCGTGGAGCTGAAACTTTCGGCATCGATTATGCCAGCTTTGCCGCGCAGACGCAGGCGAATTTCGACCGGCTGTTTACCAAGGCCGCCCAATATCAGGACGCCGCCTGATGGCCGAGATGAAGATCACCATCCTGGGCTGCGGCTCGTCTGGCGGGGTGCCGCGCCTTGGCGGGCACTGGGGGGCCTGCGATCCGTCCAACCCCAAGAACGCCAGACGCAGATGCTCTATCCTGGTCGAGCGGATCACGGATGCGGGCACGACATCGGTGCTGATCGACACCTCCCCCGATATGCGCAGCCAGCTGCTTGATGCGGGCGTCGGACGGCTGGACGCGGTGCTTTATACCCACTCCCACGCCGATCACGTGCACGGGCTGGATGACCTGCGGATGATCGTGATCAACATGCGCCAACGTCTGCCGGTCTGGGCCGACACGCCCACGCGCGAGGCGCTGCTGGACCGTTTCGGCTACGTGTTCATCCAGCCCCCCGGATCGTCCTACCCGCCCATCCTCGAGATGAACCATATTGACGGCGACGTGGTGATCGACGGGCCCGGTGGCACGCTCTGCTTCACGCCCTTTCTGGTGAACCACGGCGGGATGGATGCGCTTGGCTTCCGCGTCAATGATGTGGCCTATCTGCCCGATGTGGCGCAGATCCCCGATGACATCTGGCCCCACCTCAAGGGCCTGCGCTGCTGGATCGTCGACGCGCTGCGCCGCGACCCGCATCCAACCCACAGCCACCTGGCTCAGACCCTGGACTGGATCGAACAGATGGCACCGCAAACCGCTGTGCTGACCAATATGCACAACGACCTCGACTATGACACGCTGGCCGCGGAAACCCCCGACCATATCGAACCCGCCTTTGATGGCATGACCCTGAGCTTTCCGGTCTAGCCCCCGCCCGCGGGGTCCGGACTTCATTTTGCCCTATAAACTCCACGGGGGCGTGGGGGTGTGGCCCCCCCACTCCGACAGCGCCACCCGCACCCAAGGCCATATCTCTCGTGCAAACGCTTCTCGAAGTCATCCTGCCCGTCTTCCTTGTTATCGGCTTTGGCTATGTCTCTGTCTGGCGAGGGTATTTTCCGGTCTCGGGCATCGACGGGGTCATGCGGTTCGCGCAAAGCTTCGCGATCCCCTGCCTGCTGTTCCAATCAATCGCGCATCTGGATCTATCGGCCTCTTTCGACCCGCGACTGCTGTTCAGCTTCTACACCGGCGCGGCGGTCTGTTTCACGCTGGGTCTGTTCGGCGCGCGCATCCTGTTCAAACGCGACTGGGAAGACTGTGTGGCCATCGGGTTCTGCAGCCTCTTTTCCAACTCGGTCCTGTTGGGGCTGCCGATCACCGAACGCGCCTATGGGCCCGAGGCGCTGATCGGGAACTTTGCGATCATCGCCATCCACTCGCCCTTTTGCTACGGGCTGGGGATCACGGTGATGGAGTTCGTGCGCAACCGGGGCCAATCCGGTCCGGCTTTTGCGCGCAATGTGGCGCGGGCGATGTTCCACAATCCGCTGGTTCTGGGCATTCTCGCGGGCTTTGCCGTGAACTTTAGCGGGCTGGCGATCCCCGGTGTGATCGACGACGCGCTGTCGCTGATCGTACGCGCTGCCCTGCCCGCGGCGCTCTTTGCCTTGGGCGGCGTGTTGATCCAGTACCGCCCCGAGGGCGACAGCAAGACCATCGCCATGGTCTGCCTTTTGGCGCTGATCGTCCATCCCGCGATTGTCTGGTTCATGGGCAGCGGCTTTGGCCTGCCGCAGGATCTGTTCCGCTCGGGCGTGCTGACGGCAGCGATGGCACCGGGGTTCAACGCCTATATCTTCGCCAATATGTATGGCCGCGCGCGGCGGGTCGCGGCAAGTTCGGTGCTGGTGGCAACGGTGGGGTCGGTGCTGACCGCGTGGCTCTGGCTCAGCGTGCTGCCATGATGACCGTGCTCTATTCTTTCCGGCGCTGCCCCTATGCCATGCGCGCGCGGCTGGCGCTGCGGTCGGCCCGCCAGCAGGTGCAGCTGCGCGAGGTCGTGCTGCGCGACAAGCCCGCCGCCTTTCTGGCGACCTCGCCCAGTGGGACGGTGCCCTGTCTGGCGCTGGATACGGGCGAGGTCATTGACGAAAGTCTCGACATCATGATCTGGGCCCTGCGCCGACACGATCCCGAAGGGCTGCTGCAGATGCCTGACGCGGGATGGGACTGGATCAACCGCTGCGACGGGCCGTTCAAACAGGCACTGGACCGCACGAAATACGCCACCCGCTACCCCGACGCCGATCCGGAGGCAGAGCGGGCCAAAGCCGCCGCTCATCTGACGGCGCTGGACGCGCAAATTGGCACCTATATTTTCGACACCCCCAGCCTTGCCGACATGGCCATTGCCCCCTTCGTGCGGCAGTTCGCCTTCATCGACAAACCATGGTTCGACGCGCAGCCTTGGCCCCGGTTGCAGGCGTGGTTGGACCGGTTCCTGACCTCGCAGGCCTTTGCCGCCGTGATGGATAAATACCCGCAATGGGCAGAGGGCGACGCGCCTACGGTCTTTCCCGCCTAGGCTGACAAACCCTTCGCCCCGCCCCCGCGTACGCTGCATCGCGGCACAAGTTACCCTACGTCACAAAGCCGCGCCGCCACCCTGACAGCCGTCAGGCAGGTTGCCACAGCGGCGTGCACACTCCTAACCTTGGGTCGTGGTCCCACCGGATCACAACAACCGGGAGGAGATATAATGAATCATTTTAAATCAGGTCTGGTCGCCGGGGCGCTGGCCCTTGGCACCGCCTTTGCCACCCTAACCCCCGCATGGGCCCAAGAGCTGCCGCGCGGCGATGCGACCGCCTTGGGGTTCGACCCTGACCGACTGGCGCGGATGGATGCCACCTTTGGCGCGCTGGTGGACAAGGGGATGACGCCGGGGGCCGTGCTGATGCTGATCCGCGACGGTCAGATCGCGCATCTGTCCACCATGGGCAAACGCACCCCCGACGGGGAGCCGATGACCGAAGACACGCTGTTCCGCATCTACTCCATGACCAAACCCATCACATCCGTCGCCGCGATGATGCTGGTCGAAGAAGGCAAACTGCTGCTGAACGCGCCCGTCTCAACCTATCTGCCCGCCTATAAGACCCTGACCGTGGTCACAGGTGAGAAAGACGCCGAGGGCAAGCCCGTGACCCGCCCCGCCAAAGGCGTGATGACCGTCCGCGACCTGATGCGCCATACCTCGGGGCTGACCTATGGCTTCTTCGGGGCCGGTCCCGCGCGCGAGGCCTATAACGCGGCCGGGGTCGCCTCGCCCGAGAACACGGCGATCGAACAGGCCAATCTGCTGGCGTCCCTGCCGCTGGAGCATGACCCCGGCACCACATGGGAATACTCCCGCGCGACGGATGTTCTGGGCGCGGTGGTAGAGGTCGCCTCAGGCCAGACGCTTGAAGAATTCATGAAGGCGCGTATTTTCGACCCGCTGGGGATGGAGGATACGGCCTTCTACATTGATGACGCTGCGGATTTCCCGCGGATCGCCGAACCCTTCGCCGATCAGGCCAAACTGGGCAGCCGCGATGTTTTTGACCCGCGCGTGCGCAAGCCGAACCAGTCGGGCGGCGGCGGGCTGATGTCCACGGTGCATGACTACGCAAAATTCGCGCAGATGATGCTGAATGGAGGAGAGTTGAACGGTACGCGGCTGCTGTCGCCTAAGTCGGTGCAGCTGATGACCTCGAACCACCTTGAGGGCATCAAACCCGGCAAATACTACCTGCCCGGCCCCGGCTACGGCTTTGGTCTGGGGTACGGTGTGCGACTTGAAACCGGCAACGCCCCGTCAATGGGCTCCGCCGGTGAATACAACTGGGGCGGTGCCGCGGGAACCGGCTATCACGCGGATCCTGCCGAAGATATGATCGCGCTGCTGATGATCCAGTCGCCCGCCAATCGGGGGCCACTGCGGCTGATCTTCAAGAACCTCGCCTTTAGCACGCTGGCCGACAGCCGCGTCGACGATTGACCTCGCGGGGCCACGCGCCCTGCCCCATACCCTCGCACAAAAGGCCCCTGACGTCGGGGCCTTTTGTCGTTCAGCACGACAGATCGCTGGCTTGCGACAGGGAAACCCCCTAAAATTTCACACCGGCCATTGTCAGCGGGATGGTCCGCGTTACGTCATCGCTTTGATTATAAAGGGTTCACATTGTGGCAACAGAAACACTCGGCGCGCTAAATCCTGTAACTGCGATCGCATTGGTCGGCGCGATCGGGGTGGGGTCTCAATGGATCGCATGGCGGCTGCGCATGCCCGCGATCGTACTGATGCTGGTGGCCGGCATCCTGATCGGGCCGGTTCTGGGCATCTTCGACCCCGCACGGGATATCGGGCCGTTGATGGGGCCGATGATCTCTATCGCCGTGGCGATTATCCTGTTCGAGGGCGGTCTGTCGCTGAACTTTCACACGCTGCAGGACGCGGTCGGCGGTGTCCGGCGGCTGGTCTATATCGGCGCGCCCCTTGGCTGGCTGATGTCGGCGCTGTCGCTGCATTATGTGGCGGGGCTCAGCTGGTCCAGCTCTGCCGTCTTTGGCGGGATCATGATCGTGACCGGCCCCACGGTGATCGCGCCGCTGTTGCGCACCGCGCGGCTGTCGCGCCGCCCTGCCACCCTGCTGCAATGGGAGGCGATCCTGAACGACCCCATCGGCGCGCTGGCCGCCGTGCTGGCCTTCGAGGTCGTCATTGCGCTGAACACCGCCACAACGGCGTCCGAGGCGATGCTGGAGCTGTTTATCGGTGCCGCCGTCGCCACGGCCGCTGGTGTCGCTGCGGGGATCGGCCTGTCGCGCGCCTTCAAACGCGGCTGGGTGCCCGAGTATATGAAGGTGCCCGTGCTCTTTGCCCTGCTGCTGGGGGTCTTTGCCGCCTCCGATGCCGTGCTGCATGAAAGCGGGCTGCTGGCGGTGACCATCATGGGGATCGTGATCGCGAACTCCAAACTGCCCAGCTACGAGGAAATGCGCCGCTTCAAGGAACATGCCACCGTGCTGCTGGTGTCGGGCGTGTTCATCCTGCTGGCCGCAGGGCTGGATGTCGAGGCGCTTGGCAATCTTGACTGGCGCGCGGCGGCCTTTGTGGCTGTGGTGGTGCTGGTCGCACGGCCTGTGACGGTGTTTATCTCGCTCGTCGGGTCGGGCATCCCGTTCCGCGAAAAACTGCTGGTGGCCCTGACCGGACCGCGCGGCGTCGTGCTGGTCGCGGTCGCGGGGCTGTTTGGCGAACGCCTGCTGAGCCTCGGGTTCGAGGACGCCGCCCTGATCGCGCCGCTTGCCTTTGCGCTTGTGGCGGTGACCGTGGTGGTCAACGGCTTCACCCTCGCCCCCTTTGCACGGCTTTTGGGGCTGACCGGTGCGGACACGCCCGGCGTGGTGATCATCGGCGGCTCGGACTGGACAACGCAGCTGGCCGAAGTGCTCAAGAAAGCGAAGATTCCGGTGCTGATGACCGACCCCAACTTCATCCGCCTGCGCAAGGCGCGTGCGGCGGGGATCGATACATTTTCGGGCGATATTCTGTCAGAAGCGGCAGAGCAGCGCGTGGAACTCGTCAGCTATGCCACGCTGATCGCTGCCACGGATAACGACGCTTACAACACGCTGGTCACCACAGACCTGGCACCGGAATTCGGCCGCGAGAATGTGTTTCAGGTGATGCGCGAGAAATCCGAAAGCAGCCGCCACCAACTGCCCCGCACCCTTGGCGGCCGGCCCTTGGGGCTAGAGGCGACACATGCGGAACTGCGTGATCTGATTGCCCAAGGCTGGCGCTTCCGCAGCACGCGTCTCTCCGAGGAGTTCACGCTGGAAGACTGGCGCGCCGAAAGCCCCGAGGCGCGGTTGCTCGCCCAGATCACCGCCAGCGGCGAGATCAAGTTCATGCGCAAGAACGAGGAGTTCAAAGGCGGCGACGGCATCCATGTTATCGCTCTGCGCCCGCCGGAAGAGTGATCAAACCACACCGACCCGCGCAGCATACTATCTGCGCGGGAATTTCAGCTTTGCATTAACCTTAATTGGACCATTTTTTCGCCACACCGGTCAGGCAGTTGCTTCAGTCATGTAGGTAACCAACTGAAAAGGCAAATCTATGTTAATAAGTTCACTTTTCTCTGGCGGCAGCCAGCAGTCTCAGCCCAAAGGGGCCGAGAAACAGAAAGATAAGTCCGAGACCGGTAACACCGAAAAGAACAACGCCAAAGCCAAAGACGAACAGCCGGCCGCGCAAGAGACGCAGCCCACCGCTGAAACTGCCCCTGCGCAGTCGTCTCAGGCCGCCGCCCCTGCGCAGAAAGCGCAAGCCCCCGCTGCGGAGGCTCCGGCCCCCGTCGCCCCAACCCCGATTGCCACCTCGGACGCCGAAGACAGCGGCATGAGCGAGGCGCAAGCCCGCGCCGCAGCCGAAGCCCGGATCGAAGCCGCACAGGCCCGCAGCCTGATCGACTCGATTGCGCCGGTCAGCAGCTCGCCCCAGCAGGCCAGCAAATCCTACCTGTCGGCCTTGCTGAAATCGAACGCGCCAACCGAAGCCGCATCAACGGCCAAATCCGCCGCTGAGCCCGTCGCCGACAAGGCCGACAAAGCGCTGAAAGCCGCCGCGTAACCCACGCAGCCCCGCCGCGCCCGAACACCCTTCGGGCGCGGCGCATGGTCCACGGCCAAGACAGACATCAAAACGCAGGCGCTGAAGCGCGCGAATTATGCATGATTATCAATGAGTTGAAGTGGTGCGGGTGAAGGGACTCGAACCCCCACGCCATAGGCGCCAGAACCTAAATCTGGTGCGTCTACCAATTCCGCCACACCCGCATTGCGCGTTCAGTATCAAAGAAATTTCCCAGTGGCGAGGGGGAAAAACGCGCATGACGTATAGTTTTTCTCACCTGCCACGCGTGCCTGCACCCGACGGCCGCTAGAGGTCCAGCGCCTTGAAGATGCGGGGGATTTCTTCGACCAGATCTTCGGCGATCAGCCCCGGTCCGAACTGACGTGCTGCCTCTACATGCAGCCACGTGGCGTATTGCGCCGCCTCGAAAGGCGCGATGCCGCGGGCCAGCAGACCGGTGATCATGCCCGACAGCACATCCCCCGCGCCTGCGGTGGCAAGCCACGGGGCCGCGCGATCGCCCGTGCCGTGATGCGCCGCAACGCGGCCGTCGGGATGCGCGATCAGGGTGGTCGCCCCCTTATACAGAACAACCGCCCCCGCCTTTTGTGCCGCCATCAGACAGACCTGCGCCTTATCGGCGTCACCCTCGGATATGCCCTTGAAAAGACGCGCGAACTCTCCGCCATGCGGGGTTAGCACGCAGTGCGGGCCAAGGCGCTCCCACAGGGTGGGCTCCTGCGCGATCAGGGTCAGCGCGTCGGCGTCCAGCACGCAGGGCTTGCCGCATTCAAGCACTGCCCGCACCAGCGCCACATGGGCCGGTTCAAGCCCCAAGCCCGGCCCGATGCACAGCGCCCGCACGCGTTTGTCACCGGCCAGATCTGCCAGATCCTCGGGGCCTGTGACGCGCGACAGCATCAGGGCGGTGATCTGCATCGCCACCTCCATCTGCGCGGCGGGCGGTACGGCCAGTGTGACCAGCCCCGCCCCCATCCGCAACGCCGCACGCCCGGACAGCCGCGCCGCACCCGTGCGCCCGGCCCCACCGGTCACGACAATCGCATGCCCGTGGTCGAACTTATGCCCCTGCCCCTTGGCCAATTGATCAAAGTCCAGCGTGTCTGCGGTGATGGCAATCGATTGCATGGCAGCCCCTTTCCGGTCCGTCTTTTGCCCAAAGATAAACCACCTGCCCAAGCGATAGCCAAGCCTGCCAGCACATGGATTTTCAAAATGCACATATTTTAATCGCAGCGCACATAAAACAGCCGATGCGCACAAATTTTCGCCTCTTTCGGTGGACTCCATCGCGCGTCTGGTAGACCGTCGGCCCGCACGGTGAGATGACACCGATGTAGACCGAAAATCACCCGTCTGGCAGGGAGGCCTCAGATGAAAAAGATCGAAGCTGTAATCAAGCCGTTCAAGCTTGATGAAGTCAAGGAGGCGCTCCAAGAGGTTGGCGTTCAGGGCCTTAGCGTTATCGAAGTCAAAGGCTTCGGGCGTCAAAAGGGCCATACAGAATTGTACCGTGGCGCTGAATATGTCGTGGATTTTCTGCCCAAGGTAAAAATCGAAATCGTGTTGGACGACGATCAGGTAGACGCCGCCATCGAGGCCATCGTATCGGCCGCGAAGACCGAAAAGATCGGCGACGGCAAAATCTTCGTCAGCCCCATCGAACAAACAATCCGCATCCGTACCGGCGAGACCGGGTCAGACGCGCTTTAATCGAATTTACGAGATTCAAGAAAAGGATATCATCCAATGAGCACCAAGGACTTCCTGAAGAAGATCAAGGACGAGGACATCGAATACGTTGATGTACGTTTCACCGATACACGCGGTAAACTGCAGCACGTTACAATCGTCTCCGATCTTGTTGACGAAGATTTTGTCGAAGAAGGGTTCATGTTTGACGGCTCCTCCATCGCGGGTTGGAAAAGCATCGAAGCCTCCGACATGAAGCTGATGCTCGACACGGACACCGCTTATGTTGATCCGTTCTATGCCGAAAAAACCATCTGCGTGCACTGCTCTGTTGTAGAGCCCGACACCGGCGAAGCCTATGAGCGTGACCCCCGTGGCACCGCGCAAAAAGCCGAAGCCTACCTGAAAGCCTCCGGTATCGGTGATGTGGCCTATATGGGTCCGGAAGCCGAATTCTTCCTGTTCGATAACGTCAAATTCTCGAACTCGATCAACAAGGTATCCTACGAAGTTGATGCGTCCGACGCGTCCTGGAACACCGACACCGACTATGAAATGGGCAACATGGGCCACCGCCCGGGCCTCAAGGGCGGCTACTTCCCCGTGAACCCCACGGACGAAGCACAGGACCTGCGCGCCGAAATGCTGTCGACGATGAAACGTCTTGGCATGAAGGTCGACAAACACCACCACGAAGTGGCGTCCTGCCAGCACGAACTGGGCCTGATCTTCGGCACGCTGACCGAACAGGCGGACGAGCTGCAGAAATACAAATACGTGATCCACAACGTGGCGCACGCCTATGGTAAATCCGCAACCTTCATGCCCAAGCCGATCTATGGCGACAACGGCTCCGGCATGCACGTGAATATGTCGATCTGGAAAGACGGCAAGCCCCTGTTCGCAGGCGACAAATATGCCGACCTGAGCCAGGAAGCGCTGTATTTCATCGGCGGCATCCTGTCCCACGCGAAATCGCTGAACGCCTTCACCAACCCGGCGACCAACAGCTACAAGCGTCTGATCCCCGGTTTCGAAGCCCCCGTTCTGCGCGCTTATTCCGCACGCAACCGCTCGGGCTGTGTCCGTATCCCATGGACCGAATCCCCCAAGGCAAAACGCGTAGAGGCCCGCTTCCCCGATCCGGCGGCAAACCCCTACCTGTGCTTTGCCGCGCTGCTGATGGCCGGCCTTGACGGGATCAAGAACAAGATCGATCCGGGCGAAGCCATGGATAAAAACCTCTATGATCTGCCCGCCGAAGAACTGGCCGATATCCCGACCGTTTCCGGTTCCCTGCGCGAAGCGCTGGAAGAGCTGCAGTCGGATATGGATTACCTGCTGGCCGGTGACGTCTTCACCAAAGACCAGATCGAAGGCTATATCGAACTCAAGATGGAAGAAGTGCACAAATACGAGCACACCCCCCACCCTGTTGAATTCGGCATGTACTACAGCTGCTAAACGCGGTCCCCACCCGGACGGGTGGCCAGACCAACAGCAAAGGGCGTCCCTATCGGGGCGCCCTTTCGCTTGGAATGCGTCTTGCTATTTGAAGTTCGAAACAGCTGGGCTAGAGTCAGCCGAAGTTTAATATAGTCAGAGGTTATTTCATGCGCCCCACCAAACGTCTTGCCACGGCACTTATGCTTTCTTTGGGCTTCGCCGCCCCAGTTGCAGCGGCCCAATGTGGCAACAACGCGGGAGGCTTCGACGCCTGGAAACCCGCCTTCGCGAAAGAGGCCGCCGCCGCGGGTGTCGGTCAACGGGGGCTCGATGCACTGGCAAACGCGCGCTATGCCAGCAGCACCATCGCCGCCGACCGCAACCAGAAATCCTTCAACTATTCGCTCGATAAATTCATGCAGGTGCGCGGTGCCGATACGATCGTCGCCCAAGGCCGCAAGCGCAAGGCCCGCAATGCAAGCTTCTACCAGTCACTCGAAGCGCGCTACGGCGTGCCAGCGGGGGTGATCATCGCGATCCACGGGATGGAAACCGCCTTTGGTGGCTTCATGGGCGATACCTCGGTGGTGTCTGCAATCACCACGTTGACCTATGACTGCCGCCGTTCCGATTTCTTTGCCCCCCACGCCATCGGCGCGCTGAAACTGGTTGATACCGGCGCGATCAATGGCGGCACCAAAGGCGCAAAACATGGCGAGCTTGGCCACACCCAATTCCTGCCCGGCAATGCCCTGCGCTATGGGGTGGACGGTAACGGCGACGGCCGCGTTGATTTCTACAACCAGACCGACGCGCTGGCCTCGACCGCGAACTTCCTGCGTCAGAAAGGCTGGCAACCCGGTGCCGGCTATCAGGAAGGGCAAACCAACTTCAATGTGATCAAACAGTGGAACGCTGCCGGCGTGTATCAGAAAGCCATCGCAATCATGGCCGCCCGCATCGACGGCTAACCCCCTCGAAAGTAAAAACAACCGCCACGGGGGGGGGGGGGGTGTGGGGNNCGCCGGTCCTGCGGCGCGCGCGTTTTGCTTCCAAATGGCTAAAAATCCTCGCCGAAGGCATCCGCCCCGTGCCACCCCGCACCGCCCCATTGCAATTGCAGCACCCAAGCGCCATATAGCGCCCATAGGGAAAGGCCCCTGCCGTCCGCATATCGGTGAAGTCCTTGATCAAGAACACACCTTCAATCTCGCGGATTGACGGGCAACGCGGACCCCCTTCGACTTTTGCGAGAGCAGGAGTGTTATGATGACAACCCAAAACCATCCCACCGCCGTACCTTCGGCTGATGTGTTGAAATCCCAAGCCAAACGGCTGCGCGCGGACCTTGCGGCCCAAGGCACAGCACTGTCCCATGCGGCGACGCTGGAAATGGTGGCCCACCAATGGGGCGCGCGCGACTGGAACACGCTGAGCGCCCAAGCCGCGGCCCCTGCGCAAGGCTGGACGCCCGGGGACCGCGTGCAAGGCCGCTATCTAGGCCATCCCTTTACCGGCGTGGTCAAGGCGGCGCGGCTATCGGGCAGTGGCATGTGGTCGCTGACCCTGCGCTTTGACACGGCGATTGACGTTGTGACCTCGCCCCTGTTCAGCAATATGCGGCGGCAGATCAATGCGGTGGTCGATGCGCAGGGGATCTCCCCGCGCAAGACCTCTGACGGGCAGCCGCATCTGGCTCTGACCTAGCGCCATCAATCCCGAACCATCGCGCCTGTCTGGGTCCGCTCAGGCAGGCGCATCTCCGTCGCGCACCACATAGGTGTGGATCGTAAAGACCACCGCGTCGCTTTCGGGCAGACGCAGGATGCACTGCCGCTCTGACCGGATAAAGGGCATGTCACTGCCTGTTTCGCGCCGCCGCGGCTGGTGCAGATCCGCATCCGCATAGCGCAGCTTGTTGAACCGCCACAGCGGCCGCCCTGCCCGCACGCCGTCAAACAGACGTTGCACACGCCGCGCGATGTCGGCGTCATATTCCTCGACCGGGGTGTGAATGCCCGTCAGGGGTTGCTCTATCTTATCCGCCAGACGCCAGTTCGCCGGAAAGCACAGTGCCGCAGCGGTCAGCACATGTTCATCGCCACGTTTTTGCAGGATGCAGAGGTCTTCTTGCACCAGATGCGCCAACGTCCACAGCGGTTGCGACCGGTCCAGCGTGACCTTGCGCCCGTCGGGGCAGACCACCGCATCAGCCCCGAGGGTGAAACCGAAACGCGGCAGAAGGGGCAGCGCCTCTGACAACAGCTCTGCCGCGGCGGGTCTGGCGGCCTCGCTTTGGTAGAACACAGCCTCGGGTCGTTCCGCCAGCAGCGCTTCGCGGTAGACCATCTGCGGCGCGTAGGCTTCGTCCATCAGCAACCAGTCCTCCGCCCCGCAAGGCCCCGTGCCCGGCAATCCGGGCGTGCCGGTCTGCGCGTCCGGTAGTCTGGTTTGCAATATCACGGGCATGAGGTCTCCTTTTTTGGTAAGCGGATGAGGGCCAGCCGGGTGGGGTCAGCCGGTGCGAAACCGGCGGCGTGGCGCATAGGCCCGCTGCCGGGGCGCAGCCCGCTACGGGCCATGCCTTCGGCGAGGATTTAGGGCCATTTGGAAGCGGGTGTCAGTTCTTCAGAGCGTCTTGCAGCGCTGGCAGGAAGCGTTGTTCGTAGTCACTGCCGACCAGCGGACCGGCATAGCGGAACAGAACCGTGCCGTCGCCCGCGATGATGAACGTCTCTGGCGGGGCGGTGACGCCCCAGTTGATGGCGGTGCGCCCCTGCGGGTCAAAGGCGACGCCTTCGAAGGGGTTGCCATCATTGGTCAGGTAGCTGGTTGCGGGGCCGACCGTGTCTTTGAAGTTGACCCCGATGATCGACAGCCCCTGCGCCTGCATATCAAGCAGCTGCGGATGTTCGGCGCGACAGGGCGGGCACCAGCTGGCCCAGAAGTTGACCAGCGTCACCTCGCCATTGGTCAGCACATCCGGTGCCGCCGCGGGAAACCCTTCCAGTGGTTTTTCGGGCAGCGCGGGGGCCATCTGTCCCACCAGCGTCGAGGGCAGCCCTTCGGGATCGGGGCGGAACATGCCAAAGGCGGCAAGTGCCACGAAACCGGCGAAAACCAGCGGTGGCGCGATCATGAGCGGAGAGATTTTAGCCATCTTTACGGGCCTCTATATCAGCAAGTGTGGCGCGGGCCTTGCGCCCTTTGTTCAGGCTCAGCCCCACCAGCCCCGCCAGCAGCAGCAGCGACACCCCATAGGCGGCCAGCACCTCGGCGGCGTATTTCCCAAGGTCCGGCATCATGCGCCCCTTTCGCTGCGCGCCAGCAGCGCGCGGGCGCGGCGCAGACGGATTTCGGTCCCTGTGCGGTACAATACCAACGCCAGAAACAGCAGACCAAAGCCGACCATACTGATCAGCAGCGGGTAGAAAAACACATCCGATACGGTACGCCCGCCGGTGGCCAGCGGGACAGAGGTGCCTTGATGCAGCCCCTGATTCCAGAACTTGACCGCATAGCGCGACAGCACCGCAAAGACCGAGCCCACCAGACACAGGACCGCGGTCAGGTCTGCAGCGGTATCGGGGTCCTCGACCGCTTCCCACAGGGCGATATAGCCGAGGTAGAAGAGGAACAGGATCAGAAAGGACGTCAGCCGTGGATCCCATGCCCACCAGGTGCCCCACATGGGCTGCCCCCAGATCGCACCGGTGATCAGCGCGATCACTGTCATGGTGACGCCCACAGGGGCCGCCGCCTTGGCCGCGAGGGCGCTGACGTGATGCCGGCGGATCAGCCAGACCAGCGAGGCCACCAGCATCATGAACCACGCGTTGATCGCCATCAGCGCCGCGGGCACATGCAGGTAGATGATCTTGACCGTCGATCCCTGACGGTAATCATCCGGCGTGCCGAAAAAGCCCCAGCCCAGACCGACGATCAGACACAGCGCCGCCCCCCCCCAGACATAGGGTTGTACGCGGGCCGAGAGGCCTAAAAATTTCACCGGATTGGCGTATTCCCATAAAGACATGGCGGGGTTCTATCGCTCCGTTTCCTGGCACTCAATGGTCAAAAGCGCGCACTCACCTTAAGGTCATCCGCAGCACCGCGGCAGAGGCGAAGGGCATGAGCGCGATGGTGCCAAAGGTGATGCCAGCCAGCAGGGTCAGAGGGGTCGTGGCATCCAGCCCCATTGCGCCGCGGCGCGCGGCCTCTGCCCCGAAGATCAGCGTCGGCACGTAAAGCGGCAGCACCAGCAACGACATCAGCAACCCGCCGCGTTTGATGCCCACGGTCAGCGCCGCGCCAAAGGTGCCGATCACCGACAGCGCGGGCGTGCCCAAACCCAGCGAGGCCACCAGCCACAGATACCCCGAGGGCGCGAGGTTCAGCATCACCCCCAACACAGGGGCCGCAAGCACCAGCGGTAGCCCTGTCGTCACCCAGTGGGACAGCGCCTTGACGCTCAACGCCGCCTCAAGCGGCAGCGGTGCCGTGGCCAGCAGGTCCAGCGTGCCATCCTCGTAATCCAGCGCAAGCAACCGGTCGAGCGAGAGCAGGCAGGCCAGCAGCGCCCCCAGCCAAAGCACACCGGGCGCGATGGTCCCCAACAGATCGGGTTGCGGCCCAACCGAGAAGGGAACCAGTACGGTGACAATCAGGAAGAACGCCAGCCCGAGGCCAAAGCCCCCGCCCGCCCGAAAGGCAAGGATCAGGTCACGGCGCAGCAGGGCGATCACAGGAAAGCCTCGTCACTGGCACCGCTGCGCTGTGATGGTTTGGCGCGAAACGGGGTGATGTCAAAGCTATGCGCCTTCAGGCCAAGGTCGATATGTGTCGCGATCAGCGCCGTGCCGCCTGCCCCCAGATGCGCCGTCACCGCGGCGGCGAAAAGCCCGACGGCGGCGGCGTCCAGTGACACGGTCGGCTCGTCCAGCACCCAGATGGGCCGCCCCGTGACCATCAACCGCGCCAGCCCCAAGCGCCGCTTCTGCCCCGCAGACAAGGTGCCTGCCAGCCGGTCTTGCAGCGGCTCGAGGTCATAGGCGGTCACTGCGTCAGAGATATCGCGCTGCCCGAATACCTGTGCCCAGAATGTGAGGTTTTCGCGCACGCTCAGCATCGCTTTCAGCCCGTCGGCATGACCGGCGTAGGCGATGGTTTCCTCTGCCCCGTCGATCTGCCCCGACAAGGGCGGTTGCAGCCCCGCGATGCAGCGCAGCAGCGTGGTCTTTCCCGCCCCGTTCGGCCCACGCAGGATCAAGGCAGCCCCCGGTTCAACCGCAAAGGACACCCCGTCCAGCACGGGCACACCGCCGCGCGCGACGGCAAGGTCGGTGACACGCAGGGTCATATCAGACGGGGATCATGGCCAAGGCGATGCGACGGCCTTCGCTGAGCAGGACGTTATAGGTCCGCGCCGCGGCGGGGGACGACATGACATCAACCCCGATGCCCGCATCTTCGAGCGTGCTGCGCAGGTCGGCCGGGATATGCGCAATCTCGGCCCCGGTGCCGATGAACAGGATGTCGATCTTGCCCGCCAGCGCCAGCAGCGGTGCGTGATCATCGAAGCCCTGCCACGCAGAAACCCCAGAGGTGCCTGCGATCACCGGCCCTTCGAACACCGTGCCGCCAATGCGGAAGAAACCGGGGCCATAGCCTTCGACGGGTTTGGCATCCGAATACACGACCTCGTTCAAACGCATGATGTTCTCCTTCTCGCGGGGGCTGCGCGATCATAGCGGATCACGCGCGGACAATACAGATCAACTGGCGGTGAAATGGGGCGGGCCCTATGGGCAAAGCGTCGCGCCGGATGCGGGCGCGGAACGGTGCTGCCAGCAAGGGGGTGCCCTGCTGGCAGCGAAATATATTACGCGTCGATATTGGCGTATTGGCCGGTGTTATTGTTGTCTTTCTTGGACCAGTCGCGTTTGACGCCCAGAAACAGCACGACGTTCTTGGCCACATAGACCGAGGAATAGGTGCCCACAACAACGCCCCATGTAATCGCGAAGACAAAGCCACGGATCACATCGCCGCCCAGAACCAGCAGCGCGATGAGCGCGAGCAAGGTGGTGCCCGATGTCATCAAGGTACGGCTCAGGGTCTCGTTAACGCTGAGGTTCATGATCTCGCGCAGGTCGCGTTTCTTGTATTTGCGCAGGTTTTCACGCAGGCGGTCAAAGATCACCACGGTGTCGTTGATTGAATAGCCGATGATGGTCAGGATCGCCGCGATCACCGCCAGATCGAAGCGGATCTGCAACGCAGAGAAAACGCCGATGGTCAGCACCACATCGTGGAACAGCGCCGCGACCGCCCCGACAGAGAACTGCCATTCGAACCTGAGCCAGATGTAGATCAGGATCGCCCCGAGGGATGCAGCAACCGCCAGAAACGCGGTCTGGATCAGCTCGCCCGATACTTTGGGGCCAACAGATTCGACCGAGGTGAAGACGATGTTCGGGGCCACGGTTTTCAACGCTTCCTCGACATTCTGGATCATCTCGGGGGATGCGGCCTCTTCGCCCTCCTGGGCCTGGATGCGGACCATCGCGACATGTTTGGTGCTGTCGCTGGCAGGGTCAAACACCTCTGAGATGGACACATCGCCAAGCTCCAGCGGTTCCAGCGCCGTGCGGTAGGCCGCCACGTCCACGGCTGCGTCGCTTTGCGTGCGCAGGGTCGTCCCGCCGCGGAAGTCGATGCCGTAGTTCAGGCCCATAGTGAACCACACGGCCAAGGCCAGCAGCACCGCCACACAGGACGCCCCAAAGGTCAGTCTGGCGTGTTTGAAGAAGTCGATATTCGTATCGTCGGGGATCAGTCTCAGCCGCATGGTGCGCGTTCCTATACCGTGATTGTCTTGGGACGGCGGCGTTCAAACCAGAACACCACGATCAGACGTGTGACGAAATACGCCGTAAAGACCGACGTGACGATGCCAAGCCCCAGCGTCACCGCGAACCCGCGCACAGGGCCGGAGCCCAGCACAAAGAGGATCGTTGCAATGATGAAGGTGGTGATGTTGGCGTCCAGAATGGCGCTAAGCGCGCGTTCATAGCCAAGGCTGATGGCGCGGGCCGGTCCCTTGGCGGTCTTGAGCTCTTCGCGGATGCGTTCAAAGATCAGCACGTTGGCGTCCACCGCCATACCCACTGTCAGAACGATCCCCGCGATACCGGGCAGGGTCAGCGTGGCACCAATCAGGCTTAGCAAGCCAAAGATCATGCCGACGTTGATGATCAGCGCGATATTGGCGAACAGCCCGAACAGCCCGTAGCTGGCCCACATAAAGAACAGTACCGCGCCAAAGGCGACGCTGGTCGCGATCTTGCCCGCGTCAATGCTGTCCTGACCCAGTTCCGGCCCGATGGTGC
The DNA here is from genome assembly GCF_048285585.1 of Sulfitobacter sp. SBS6. Classification (NCBI taxonomy): domain Bacteria; kingdom Pseudomonadati; phylum Pseudomonadota; class Alphaproteobacteria; order Rhodobacterales; family Roseobacteraceae; genus Sulfitobacter; species Sulfitobacter sp. SBS6. The sequence goes on from NZ_JBLWBA010000005.1 coordinate 629,138, forward strand.
GTTCCTCGACAAAGGTCAGCCCCGCAGGCAAGGCCCCTGCCCGCAGCAAGACGGCCAGATTGGTGGATTCCTCGACAGTGAAGTTGCCGGTGATGATGCCTGACCCGCCGGGAATAGCGCTTTGGATGGTGGGGGCGCTGATGACCTCGTCATCCAGCACAATGGCGAAAGGCGCGCCGATGTTCTCTGCCGTGTAGGTGCCGAACTTGCGCGCGCCGGTGGTGTCAAAGCGGAAGCTGACAGCGGGGCGGCCGTTCTGGTCAAAGCTGGGCTGCGCATCGACCAGCTGTTCGCCGGTTACGACGGGCGCGGTTTCGATGATGTAAAAGACACCGGGCGCTTCAGCGTCGGGCAAAAGCGAATTGCCCAGACCCGGTGCCGCGTTTTCATTGGCACCACGGTTCACCACGGGGTTGAACGTCAGCTGCGCCGTGGTCCCGATGATCGCTTTCAGCTCTGCGGCCGACCCGATGCCGGGCACCTGAATAAGGATACGGTCCGCGCCCTGACGCTGGATCGTGGGTTCGCGTGTGCCCACCTCGTCGATGCGGCGGCGGATGATTTCCAGCGACTGCTGCATCGTGCGCTCGTCCGTGGCCTGTTTCTCGGCATCGGTCAGCGTGATGGTGATGATGTCATTGGCACCGTTCACCACGATGTCGTTTTGCCCTGTGCCCGTCAGCGACTGCACGGGGCGGGCCAAGGCACGGGTCGCCTCTAAAGCTTGTGCCATGACAGAGGCATCGTTGATGCGCACGCGCAGCTCGCCCTTGGGGGCGTCAACGCGGCGGACCGGCGTGATCGAGCGCAACGCATCGCGGACCTCGGGCCAGGCGGCCTCCATCCGGTTGGCGTAAACGTCTTCGACATTCACTTCGGCCAACAAATGGGCCCCGCCGCGCAGATCGAGGCCAAGGTTGACCAGACGTTCCGGCATCCACTCGGGCCAAAGCGCCTTTTGCGCCTCAAGCTCGGGGGTGGAGCCAGCAACGCTGATCGCCTTGACCGCATCATTGTGCTGTTCGACGGGACCGTAGAACGCATTGGGCAGCGCCAGCCACAGGCCAGCGGCACAGGTGAGGATGATCAACACCCGTTTCCACAGATCAATCTGAAGCATGGTACTGCCCTTTTCTCGACACGCCCGAAGGGGCGCTTACTTGGCTGGTTCGGTCTTGGAGACGACGGTGGCGATGGTCGATTGCACAACGCGCACTTTGACGTTGTCGGCCAGTTCGACTTCCAGCTCGCCGTCATCTTTGACTTTGACGACTTTGCCGATCAGACCGCCAGCGGTGACCACTTGATCACCACGACGCAGACCGTCCACCATTGCCTTATGCTCTTTCACCTTCTTTTGCTGAGGGCGGATAAGCAGAAAATACATGATCGCGAAGATCAGGATCAGGGGTACAAATTGCTGAATGGCTTCCATGGAGGTCGTCCTTTGTGTTGGGCGCATGCCGCAAACGGCCTGCCGTCTAAGTTTGGCGGAACCTATGGTCAGACGCGGGGCTTTGCAAGGTGGGTTCCGGGGGGAAATGGCGCTGCCCGGTGTCGCAGCCTGCAATAAGCTGTTTGCGCAAGCATCCAAGGGCGCGATCCCCCCCCCGCGCATCCACATCTGGCACCGCGATCCACAATCGGGCATAACGCGCGCAACGCAGATCATGCGACTCGGACGACAAAGGAACAGCCCATGCACGACATCAAAGCCATCCGTGAAAACCCCGATGCTTTCGACGCGGCCCTCGCACGGCGCGGCGACACCCCTGTGACCGCGCAGGTACTGGCACTGGACGAGGCACGGCGGGCCAAGATTTCAGCAGCGGAAACCGCGCAGGCCGAGCAGAACAAAGCCTCCAAACTGGTGGGCGCGGCCAAGGCCAAGGGCGACGAGGCAGAATTCGAACGTCTGCGCACCTTGGTCAGCGACAAGAAGGCCGAAGTTACCGCCATGCAGGCAGAGGCCAAGGATCTGGACGCGCAGTTGACCGACATGCTGGCGCGCATCCCCAACCTGCCCGCCGATGATGCCCCAGATGGCGCGGACGAGGCCGACAATGTCGAAGTGAACCGCTGGGGCGATGTACCAACGTTTGATTTCAAGGCGAAAGAGCATTTCGAGATCGCCAGTGTCGCGGCGTCGATGGATTTCGAAACCGCCGCCAAAACCTCCGGCGCGCGCTTTGTGATGCTTAAAGGGGCCGTGGCGCGGATTCACCGTGCGCTGGCGCAGTTCATGATCGACACCCATGTCGATGAAAACGGGCTGACCGAACATATGACCCCCGTGCTGGTGCGCGACGAGGCGATGTATGGCACCGACAAGCTGCCCAAGTTCGGCGACGACAGCTATCAGACCACAAACGGCTGGTGGCTGATCCCCACCTCCGAAGTGACGCTGACCTATTCGGTCGCCGGTGACGTGCTGGAAGAAGCCGCCCTGCCCCGCCGGATGACCGCCCATACCCTGTGCTTCCGTTCCGAAGCCGGCAGCGCGGGCCGCGACACCTCGGGCATGCTGCGCCAGCACCAGTTCGAGAAGGTCGAGATGGTATCGGTCACCCACCCCGATCAATCGGATGACGAACAAAAGCGTATGCTGCGCTGTGCCGAAGACATGCTGGAACGTCTGGGCGTGCCCTACCGCACCGTGATCCTGTGCACCGGTGACATGGGCTTTGGCGCGCGTCGGACCTTTGACATCGAGGCCTGGCTCCCCGGTCAGAACGCCTACCGCGAGATCAGCTCTGTCTCGACCACGGGGGATTTTCAGGCGCGGCGGATGAACGCACGGTTCAAACCCGCAGATGGCGGCAAACCGCAGTTCGTGCACACGTTGAACGGGTCCGGTCTGGCCGTCGGGCGCTGCCTGATCGCGGTGCTGGAAAACGGTCAGCAGGCCGATGGGTCGGTCAAACTGCCCGATGTGCTGGCCCCCTATCTGGGCGGCAAGACCACTTTGGGCGTTGACGGCACGCTCAGCTGATTGAACGCTGGGATCATCGGGCTATCTGAGGCGAGAACCACTTTTCGCAAGGTAGCCCGATGTCCCGTTCCCTTATTGCCCTTCTGACCTTTCTGCTGGCGATCGGCTTTGCCCTGTCGCCTTTTTTTGTCTCCGGCTTCAACGGCTTTTCGCCGGACCAATTCCCCATTCCCCAAGACAACCCGCCGGTGCAGCCTGCGGGCTACGCGTTCTCGATCTGGGGGCTGATCTATGTCTGGCTGATCGTCGGCATGGGCTGGGGCCTGTGGAAACGCCGCGAGGATACCCTTTGGCACGACATGCGTCTGCCGCTTGCGCTATCGCTGTTTGTGGGCTGTTTCTGGCTTGCCGTGGCCGTGGCAAGCCCGATCTGGGCGTCGGTGTTGATCTGGGTGATGCTGGTGTCGGCGCTTTACGCGTTGTTCCGCGCCCCGCGTGAGGATCGCGGCTTTGCCGCCCTGCCCGTGGGGCTTTATGCGGGCTGGCTGAGCGCGGCCTCCTGCGTGTCTTTGGGGCTGCTGGCGGCCGGCTATGGCTGGATGAGCGGGCAAACCGCGGGGCTGGTCTTTGTCGGGCTGGCGATTGTGATTGCAGCGGGGGTGCAATCGTCGCTGATGCGCGCGCCGACCTATGGGATCGGGGTGATCTGGGCGCTGGTCGCTGTGGTGGTGGCGAATGTCGCGACGGCCCCGACCGTTGCGGCGCTGGCCGCGGGGGGTGCCATTGCGTTGATCCTGCCCACCTACCGGTCATGGCGGCGCGGTTAAACGCAAAGGTCCGGAGTTTTGAAAACTCCGGTCCCGATTTCTGCAACTTCTAGCGGTCCTTGCGGTGCCCGTCGGTATGTTTGCGCAGCTTCGACGGCTTCGCTTTTTTGCGCCCCTTATAGGGGTTGGCGTCCGACTGGCCGCGCATCCACAGGCGGATCGGCGTGCCCGGCATGTCAAAGTCCAGCCGTAACCCATTGACAAGATAGCGGTTATAGCTTTCCGGCACCTTATCGGGGTGGCTACACATGACCACGAACCCCGGCGGGCGGGTCTTGGCTTGGGTCATATAGCGCAACTTGATGCGCTTGCCCTGCGGCGCGGGGGGCGGGTGCGCCTCCATCATGCCGGACAGCCAGCGGTTGAGCTGTGCCGTGGTGACACGGCGGTTCCAGACCTCATAGGCGCGCATGATCGCGTTGTGCAAGCGGTCCATACCGCGCCCGGTCTTGGCCGAAACGGTCACCAAAGGCGCGCCCTTAAGCTGCGGCAGAAGCCGTTCAAAGCTTTCGCGCAGGTCTTTCAACTTGCCCTGTTTGTCGGTCTCAAGGTCCCATTTGTTCACGGCAACCACAACGGCACGGCCTTCGCGTTCGGCCAGATCGGCGATGCGCAGGTCTTGCTGTTCAAAGGGGATATCTGCATCCAGCAGAACCACCACAACCTCGGCGAATTTCACCGCACGCAAACCGTCGCTGACGCTCAGCTTTTCGAGCTTTTCCTGCACCTTGGCGCGTTTACGCATCCCGGCGGTGTCAAAGATCCGCATGGGCACGTCGAACCAGTCGGTCTGCAGCGAAATCGCATCACGGGTGATCCCCGCCTCCGGTCCGGTGAGCAGACGATCCTCGCCCATAATCTGGTTGATCAGGGTGGATTTACCCGCGTTCGGACGCCCTACCACGGCCACCTGCAAGGGCTTGGTCTTGGTGGGGACGGGCATGGGTGCCTCTTCGTCGCCCAGTTCGGCTTCTTCCTCGGTCAGGTCCACATCTGTTTCCGGCGCATCGGTTTGCGCCCGCTCGGCGAAACCGTCGGCGATTGGCATCAGATGGGTGTAAAGATCGTTCAGCCCCTCGCCGTGTTCGGCAGACAGGCGGATCGGTTCGCCAAGGCCAAGGCTGTAGGCCTCGATCACACCGGCGTCGGCGGCTTTGCCCTCGGCCTTGTTGGCGGCCAGAATGACATGGGCGGATTTCTTGCGCAGGATATCGGCAAAGACCAGATCAGACGGCGTGACACCCACGCGGGCGTCGATCATGAACAGGCAGATGTCCGCCATATCCACGGCACGTTCGGTCAGGCGGCGCATCCGGCCCTGCAAACTGTCGTCGGTGACTTCTTCAAGTCCGGCGGTATCCACCACGGTGAATCGCAGGTCGGCAAGCCGCGCCGCGCCTTCGCGCAGATCGCGCGTTACACCGGGCTGATCATCGACCAACGCCAGCTTTTTACCGACCAGACGGTTGAACAGCGTGGATTTCCCGACGTTGGGACGGCCCACAATGGCGAGGGTGAAAGACATGGAACGGCTCCGAAGACTAGGTCAAGCCCGCCGCTTAGCCTATTTGCGGCCTAACGGAAAGCGTGCAATTGCCCTTTCGCGGATACGACGTAAAGAACGCCCCCCGCCACGACCGGCGCAGTGGTCGCCCCGCCGGGGATCGTCACCTGTGCAACCAGCGCGCCATTGGTGGGGTCAAAGCTGCGCAGCGTGCCATCGCTAGAGGCCACGATCACGCGGCCACCGGCAAGAATGGGGCCGTAGTTGCCAAAGACCTCGGACTGGCGCTTGGGCTTGTCCTTGACGAAATTCGGCAGCGGCGTGCCCCAGATGCGGGTGCCGGTGCTGGCATCCAGACGCACCAGCTCGTTCAGGTCGGTCACGACAAAGACGCTGTCGCCTGCGGGCCAAACGGGGCCGATCGCGCCTTCGCGCGCGGTCCACTGACGTTCGCCGCCGCCAAGGCTCAGCGCCGCCAGACGGCCCGACTGGTTGCCCACGTAAACGGTATCGCCAGAGATCACCGGCGCGCTTGTCACGTCAGAGATATTGGCCAGCGCGCGCCCCGGGCGTTTGCCCACGACAGACGTGTTCCAACGATCCAGCCCGCCCTGACGGAAAAGCCCTTGCACCTCGCCCGAGCCAAAGGCCAGCACGGCGATCTGCGACCCCACGGCGGGGGCCGGTGCGCCAAGCACATTGTTGATGCTGCTGGTCGACCCGGTCTGCCATTGTACGCGGCCGTTGGATTTGTTCAGCGCCCAACCGGTATCGTCGCCGGAGGTGAAGTAGACCATATCGCCAAAGACTGTCGGGGCCCCCGATCCGGTGCCGTCGATATCCTGCGTCCAGCGCGTGCCGCCACTGTCGACATCCAGCGCCGTGACCGACCCGAAGCCAAGCGAGACATAGACTGTGTTGCCATCGACGGCCAAGCCGCCGCCCGTCGCATCGCCCTGCCCGTCGCTTTGCGGCGTCAGGTCACGGGTCCAGAGGGTCGCCCCCGATGTGGCAGAGGTCGCGGTGACCGTCGCGCCGGAATCGATGGTAAACACACGCCCGCCAGACACGACAGGCGTCGCGGTGATGCGTTGCTTGCGGCTGTCGCCCTTCCCGATAGAGGCGGACCACGCAAGCTGCGGGGCCGCACCAAGCGCGGGGTGGCTGACGCGGGTGCTTGGCGTGCCGGGGCTTTGTGACCAGCTGGCGTTTGTGGTCGCTGCGGGCAGTGAAATCGCGCGTGTTGTATTGGCTGGCACCGGCGCATCGGCGGGGGCTGCAAAGCCATCGCTGCCTTGCAGGACCGATCGCACATCCTCGCGCACGCCGGGCAGGATCACCTCTGGTTCGGCGCAGGCCGACAGCAGCAGCGATGCCACCACCGCCCCCATCCCAAGTGAGGCACGGCGCGTCGACGTGGGTTTCAAGGAGATGCTGTGGAGAATGGTCATGGCCCTGCTCGCTTTGCTCTTTAAGTCCGTGTCACCTGAAAGGTTCAGGCAGGATTAGTTATTGTCTGCATCCAGCGCCGGCACGGTGTCCGTTTGCGGCGCGGGGGCTGCGTTACCCATTTGCGGATCCCCCCCCAAGGCGACAATCACCTGAAGGGCGCGTTGTTGCAAGTCCGAGGTCACATCCGCGTCGTTCAGGATACCCTGATAGCGTTCGATCGCCGCCTCGGGGGCGTCTTCTTCGATGTCGATCATGGCCAGTTGTTCTTGCGCCAGCAAGCGCAGGCTGCTGCCCGGCTGCGCCAGATTTTCCAACGCCAGACGGCGTTCATTGGCGGGCATATCCGATCCTTGCAGGGTAATCGCCTTGAACTGGGCGATTTCGCGGTAGATCGCGGGCACATCCGCATCCAGCCCGATGCCGTTCAAGGTTGCGACGGCGGCGTCGGTCTCGCCTGCTTTGGCTTGTTCGGCGGCGGTCAGCAAGCCCAGCATGGCACCGGCGCGGGGGTTTGTGGCCTCGATTTTTTCAAAGGCGGCAGCGCGGGCGGCTGTGTCTTCAGCGGAAAGTGCCGCAAACATCGCGTCGCCAAGGGTTTCCGCCTCTGCGCGGGCCTGCGCTTTTTGGTATTCGTTCCACGCGGCCCCACCGACCAGCAGGATCACGGCCAGCACCGCAATCCAGCCATAGCGCTTGAGCATAAAGTAGAACCGGTCGCGGCGGACCTCTTCGTTTACTTCGTCGATGAAACTGTCTGTATCGCTCATGTGGTACCCGTCCCGCCTGATTTAACGCCCCTCTTAACCTGCGGCTGCGGGGCTGCCAAGGGCTTGGCTGCACAGCAAGTGACCCACGCGTTGTTCACAAGGTCGCATGTCGCAAGTTTTTTCAATAGTGAACTATGCAGTTCAGTTTTATTCGCTTAAGCATTTGGCCCTATAGCATACGACATACTGCGGTGCCGCAAAGCCCGCGTTTCACTGAACCGAGGCCCGAATGCGCATCTTCCCCCTTCTGGCGGCCATCGCCGTTTCCGCCCTGATGTATATGGCAATTTTCGAACGTGACGCCCTGTTGGGGCTGGCACAGGGGGCCGCGCAACCTCCTGCCCCTGCGGTGGATGCCGACAGCACCGATACCGCGTCCCCGTCCGATGTGGCAGAGCCCGCGCGCGTGAAGGTCGTGGTGCAGCGCAGCGCGGCGGCACCGCTCGCCTCTGCCGTGATCGTGCGCGGTCAGACCACGGCGGCGCGGCAGGTGGCGGTCAAGGCGGAGACCTCAGCCGTTGTGGTATCGGCCCCGCTGCGCAAGGGCGCGACCGTGAAAGCGGGCGATGTGCTGTGCGAGCTGGACCCCGGCACCCGTGGCGCGCAACAGGCAGAGGCGCAAGCCCGCCGCAACGAAGCACAATCCCGCGTCCCGGAGGCACAGGCCCGCGTGGCCGAGGCGCAGGCCCGTCTGGATGAAACCCTGATCAAGCTGAACGCGGCACAAAAACTGGGCGAAGGCGGGTTTTCGTCGCAGACCACGCTGGCCACCGCCGAAGCAGCTGTCGCCGCCGCGCGCGCCGCACTCAGCTCTGCTGAGGCGGGGCTGAATGCGGCACATTCCGGCATTGAGGCTGCGGAGGCCGCCGTCGCCAGCACCCAGGCCGAGATTGACCGGCTGACCCTCACCGCGCCGTTCGAAGGGCTGCTGGAAAGCGACACCGCAGAGCTTGGCAGCCTGCTGCAAACCGGATCGCTTTGTGCGCAGGTGATCCAGCTTGATCCGATCAAACTGGTGGGCTTTGTCCCCGAGACCGAGGTTGACCGCGTCAGCCTTGGCGCGCAGGCGCAGGCGCGGCTGGCCGCGGGCGACCGCGAGATCGCAGGCACCGTCACCTTTATCTCGCGCGCCTCCGATCCGACGACGCGCACCTTTCAGGTGGAAATCGAGGTGCCCAACCCCGATCTGAGCATCCGCGACGGCCAGACCGCCGAAATCGCCATCGCCTCGGCCGGGGTCGAGGCGCATCTGCTGCCGCAATCGGCCCTGACGCTGAATGATGACGGCACCCTTGGCGTGCGTCTGATCGACGCCGAGAATACCGTTGATTTCGCCGCAGTCACACTTGTGCGCGACACGCCCGAAGGCATCTGGGTCACCGGCCTGCCTGAACAGGCAGATGTCATCGTTCTGGGGCAGGAATATGTCACCGCTGGCGTGACCGTGACCCCGACCTTCCGCGACGAGGCCCCGGAATGAGCGGCATGGTCGATTGGGCCGCGGGCCGTGCCCGTATGGTCATGGCGTTTATCCTGCTGAGCCTCGTGGTGGGGGGCTATGCTTATTCCACCCTGCCCAAAGAGGGCGAGCCTGACATCGAGATCCCCGCGCTTTTCGTCTCGGTCCAGTTTCCGGGCATCTCTGCCGCGGATAGCGAAACCCTGCTGGTCAAACCGATGGAGACGGAGCTTTCCGATCTGGACGGCCTGAAGACCATGACCGGCACCGCCGCCGAAAACTACGCCGGTGTCGCGCTGGAATTCGAATTCGGCTGGGACAAGTCCAAGATCATGGCCGACGTGCGCGACGCGATGAGCACGGCGGAATCCAAATTCCCCGAAGGCTACGAGAAATATTCGATCACAGAGATCAACTTTTCCGAATTCCCCATCATCATCGTCAACCTGACCGGCCCCGTGCCCGAACGTACCATGGCCCGCGTCGCGCGTGATCTGCAGGACGCGCTGGAAAGCGTGGATGCGGTGCTTGAAGCAGGGTTGGCGGGCGACCGTGACGAGATGCTTGAGGTGCTGATCGATCCCTTGCGGCTGGAAGCCTATGACGTGACCGCGGGCGAGCTGATCAATGTGGTGCAGAATAACAACCAGCTGATTGCCGCGGGCGAAGTGCAGTCGGATCAGGGCAGTTTCTCGGTCAAGATCCCGTCCTCCTTTGATGAACCGCGCGATGTCTATGCGCTGCCGGTCAAGACTAACGGCGACCGCGTGGTGACACTGGGCGATCTGGCGACCATCAACCTGACCTTTGAAGACCGCGAAGGCACCGCACGGTTCAACGGGGAAAAGACGCTGGCGCTGCAGGTGGTCAAACGCAAGGGCTATAACCTGATCGACACCTCCACCCAGGTGAAAGAGATCGTCGCCGGCCAAAGCGCCGCCTGGCCAGAGGGGCTGAAAGCCGCTGTCACGCTTGGCACCTCGAACGACCAAAGCCGCATTGTCGACAGTATGGTGCAGCAGCTTCTGGGGTCGGTCTTTACCGCGATTGCGCTGGTGATGATCGTGGTGCTTGCCGCCCTGGGGATCCGTGCGGCCCTGCTGGTGGGCTTTGCGATTCCCACGTCGTTCCTGCTGTGTTTTGCCTTTCTCGCGCTGATGGGGATCTCCATCTCGAACATCGTGATGTTCGGGCTGATCCTTGCGGTGGGGATGCTGGTGGATGGCGCGATTGTTGTGGTGGAATATGCCGACGCGCGTCAGCAACAGGGCGAAGGCCCCATGGCCGCCTATGTCGAGGCCGCCAAACGCATGTTCTGGCCCATCATCTCGTCCACCGCGACCACGCTTTGCGCGTTCCTGCCCATGCTGTTCTGGCCCGGCGTCCCGGGGGAGTTCATGGGCATGTTGCCGGTCACGCTGATCTTTGTGCTCTCCGCCTCGCTGGTGGTGGCGCTGATCTATCTACCCGTCATGGGCGGCGTCACCGGACGGCTGGAACGCTGGATGGCGCAGAACATGACTGCCATCGCCAAACTGCGGTTCTATCTGCATCTGCTGCTGTTTCCCATTGTCGCCGCGATGATCGCCCTGCCGCTGGCGCTGATGCAGCCGCTGTTTGCCGTGATCTCGGCGCAGTTCGCGGGCATGGACGGGCTGGATATCCTTGGCTCGGTCATTCCGGTCTTTGCCGTGGTCTTTATCTGCATCGCGGTGCTCTGCGCGCTGGTGGCGGTGGCGATATCGGGCGTACTTTTGGGGCTGACCAGCTTTTTCGCGCTGTTCACCCGCATGGGCCGCGGGGGCCGCTGGGTCACATCACGGCTGTTCCGCAAAGAGCCCACCGTGATCAAGGCCGGCTACCGTCGATCAGCCTTCGGGCGGCTCATTGCCTTTATCGCGGGCAATCCGGTGATGCCGCTGGTGGTCGCGGGGGTCGTCTTTGTCTTTGTTGGCACCACGATGATCTTCTTTGGCAACAACAGCAAAGGCGTGGAATTTTTTGTCGAATCCGAACCCGAGCAGGCGATCGTCTATGTGCTGGCCCGGGGCAACCTGTCGCTGGCGGAAAAAGACGCGATCATGCAGCAGGCGGAGGCGATTGTGCTGGCGCATCCCGGTGTCTCTACCGCCTTTGCCTTTGCCGGTGAAGGCGGGCTCGACAGCAATACCGGCGGGGCGCAGGCCCCCAAGGACAGCATCGGTCAGGTGCAGCTTGAAACCATCCCGTGGGAAGACCGCGCCCTGCGCCCGGAACTCGACGGCGACATCGTGATCGCAGAGCTCACGGAAGCGCTGAGCGCGATCCCCGGCATCAAGATCGAAATCCTTGCACAGGCGCGCGGCCCTGCGTCGGGCAAGCCGGTGCATCTGCGTCTGAAATCCGACAGTTTCACGGACCTGATCGCCGCGACGGCACAGGCCCGTGACACCTTCGAGAAAACCCCAGGCCTGACCCTGATCGAAGACACCCGTCCCCTGCCCGGCATCGACTGGCAGATCGACGTGGATGTCGCCAAGGCGGGGCAATACGGGGCTGATGTGGTCACCGTCGGCGCAATGGTACAGCTGGTCACCCGCGGGCTGCTGCTGGACACGATGCGGGTCGACAGTTCGGACGAAGAGATCGAGATCAGGGTGCGCCTGCCGCAAGAAGACCGTGTGCTCAGCACGCTGGACACGCTGAAGGTGCGCACGGTGGATGGGCTGGTGCCGCTGTCGAACTTCATCACCCGCACCCCCGTGCCCAAGCTGGCAGAGATCAACCGGATCGACCAGAAACGCTATCTTGATGTGAAGGCCGATGTCTTCCCCGGGCTGGTCAAACTGGTGCGCACGGTGGATGCCTCCCAAGACACCGCGCAAGCGGGCACGGCACAGGCGGACACAGAACAGGCGGGCGAGACGACAATCACCCTCGCTACGATGCGCCCTGCGGGGGACGCGGGCGATATCACGGGGCCCGAGGGCGCGGCCTTCAAGATCACCAACCGGACCAATGCCGCCCAAGGCGTCGATCTACAACAAGAGCTGGACAATGGCACCCTGCGCATGATCCCGATCAATGCCAACGAACGGATTGCGGAGCTGACCAAATGGCTGGAAACCCGGCCCCTGCCCGCGGGCGTCAGCTATGAATGGACCGGCGACCAAGAGGATCAGGCCGAAAGTCAGGCGTTCTTGTCCTCGGCCTTTACCGCGGCACTGGGGTTGATGTTCATCATCCTGCTGGCGCAGTTCAACAGCATCTACAACTCGGTGCTGGTGCTGCTGGCGGTGGTGCTATCGACCACGGGCGTGTTGATTGGCATGTTGGTGATGGATCAGACGTTTTCGATCATCATGACGGGCACGGGGATCGTGGCGCTGGCGGGGATCGTGGTGAACAATAACATCATCCTGATCGATACCTATCAGGAGTTCAGCCAGTACATGCCGCGGATCGAGGCGATCATTCGCACGGCGCAGGCCCGTATCCGCCCCGTACTGCTGACCACCATCACCACGATGGCTGGGCTTGCGCCGATGATGTTCGGGCTGAGCCTCGACTTTGCCAATGGCGGCTACACCATCGACAGCCCCACGGCGCTGTGGTGGAAACAGCTGGCAACGGCGGTGGTCTTTGGTCTGGGCATCGCGACGGTGCTGACGCTGCTGGTCACCCCGTCCATGCTGGCGATCCGCGTGTGGGCCACCACCTACGCCCGCTGGATCGCGCGGCTGCTGGCCAAGATGTCGCTGGGGCGCGCCAGCAAATCCGCGCAGGACTGGGCGCTGGCGCGCGACGCACGCAGGCTGCAAACAACCGTGATCCAGTGGGAGGACACCGGACCGCCGGCCCATACCCCACCGGCGGAATGACCCTTAGGCCGCGGCGGGCATCTGGTCGGCCGCCGCGGCCTCTTGCTGCTGGCGCAGCTTGGGCATGGTAAAGATCACCAGCCCCAATGCGGCCACACCACACAGCGCGATGCTCACCACCATGGGCACGGCGGTGCCGTCAAAGAACGGCGTCGTCGCAGCGATGCAAAAGGCCCCCGTCAGCATTGTCAGGCTCCCACTCAGCGAGGACGCCATACCCGCGCGCCGCCCATGCGCATCAAGTGCCGCGACCATCGCCGACGGCACAACGACCCCCAGAAAGGAATAGGCCAGAAACAGCCCGATCAACAGCACCGGCAGCGTGCCGAAACCGGCCAGCACTACGCCCGTCAACAGCGCAGAGCAGACGGCAAAGCCGGTGACACCGCGCCCGATCAGCGTGGCAAGCCCCCACATATCCGCCAGACGCCCCGCCGCCTGCGTGGCGATAAAGAACCCCACCGCGTTAAAGGCGAAGGCCAGCGAGAACTCGGTCGGGGTCAGCCCGAATTGACCGGTGTAGACGAAGGACGCGCTGGAGATGAACAAGAAGAAGCTCGCCATGCCGAAACCCGCAATAAAGGTCAGGCCGACGAACACCGGATCGCGGAACAGGATACCACAGCTGCGCGACAGCTCGCGCAGATTGACCTTGCGGCGTTTGTCTGCGGTCAGCGTCTCGGGCAGCGCGATCTGCGCCATCGTCAACGTCGCCGCCGCAAGGATCGCGAGGGCGAGGAAAATCTCGCGCCAGCTGCCAAAGCTGACCACCGCGCTGCCCGCTAAAGGGGCCAGCATGGGCGAGACCGAGATCACCAGCATGATCGACGACATCAACCGCGTCGCCTGCGCTCCGGTGTACATATCGCGCACAATGGCACGGGGAATGACCATCACCGTCGCCCCGCCGATGCCCTGCACCAGACGCCCCAGCAACAGCGTCTCGATGTCGGGGGCCACAGCACATATCACCGCGCCGACGCAGAAAATGCTCATCCCGATGGCAAGGGTCTTTTTGCGCCCGATCTGGTCGGACAGCGGCCCATAGACCAGCTGCGACACGCCGTAGGCGAGGAAATAGGCGACCAGTGTGATCTGGGCCGCCGAGACAGAGACATCCAGCGCCTCTTCGATCGCGGGTAAGGCAGGCAGATACATGTCGATGGCAAAAGGACCTGTCACACAGATAGAGCCAAGAATAAGGGCGGTACGGAACATTCCGGCAGGCATGGGTAGTCCTTCAAATTTATGGGCAGGGCTGTGGGGGTGCCGCGCGTCGTGGCGCTCGGCCAGCGCTGAGCTAGCACATATGCACCCGACGGCAAGAATGCACCATGTTGTTTGTATGCATATACCGGCAATTCACTGCTTGTTGATCGAATTTTGCTCGTTCATGGGGCAAGACGTACTAGGTTCCAGAGGGAAGCCGTGGCCCCGCGGGCCGCGCAAACCGAAGGAGAGACCTCATGATCCGCAAGACACTCGCCGCGACAACGCTCGCCCTCACGACGCTGGCCGCCCTGCCCGCCGCCGCCGAGATCATCACCAAGATGAGCCCCCATTCCGTGCCCGACACAATCGACCGTCTGGAAGCAGCCGTGACCGAAGCCGGTGCCACGGTCTTTGCCCGCGTGCACCACGCCGAAGGGGCGACCAAAGTGGATATGGAGCTGCGCCCGACCACGCTGCTGATCTTTGGCAACCCCAAGCTGGGCACGCCTGCGATGCTGGATGGTCAGACCGCCGGTCTGGACCTGCCCATGCGCGTGCTGGCCTATGCCGATGACAGCGGCATGGTGCATGTCAGCTACCACGACCCCGCCACATTGGCCGCAGACCACGGGTTGCCCGATGACGCGGAGTATCTGACCAAAATGACCGGCGCGCTGGACAAGCTCACCGATAAGGCCATCGCGGAGGAATAACCCCCGCGCCGACCAAACCTTTGTGGCGCCAGCTATTCGCCCTCGGATTGCTGGCGTTGCCACAGTTGCGCGTAACGCCCGTTGCGTGCCAGCAGATCGTCATGGGTGCCCTGCTCGACCACCTCGCCTTGCTCCAGCACGACGATACGGTCCGCCTCGGCCACGGTGGACAGGCGGTGCGCGATGGTCAGCACCGTGCGCCCCTTGCCCGCCTGACGCAGGGCATCCTGAATCTCGTGCTCCGTCTCGCTGTCCAGCGCGCTTGTTGCTTCGTCCAGCAGCAGGATCGGCGGGTTTTTCAGCAGGGTCCGCGCGATACCGACACGCTGCTTTTCCCCCCCCGACAGTTTCAGCCCGCGTTCACCCACAGCGGTTTCATATCCGTGGGGCAAACGCTGGATAAAGTCGTGGATCTGCGCCGATTTTGCTGCCGCTTCGATGTCTTCTTGCGTGGCGTTATCGCGGCCATAGGCGATGTTATAGCCGATGGTATCATTGAACAGCACGGTATCCTGAGGCACCACGCCAATCGCGCGGTGCAGGCTGTCTTGGGTCACATCGCGCACATCTTGCCCGTCCACGCGCACGGCACCGCCCTGCACATCATAGAACCGGAACAGCAAACGCCCGATGGTGGATTTCCCCGATCCGGTAGAGCCGACAATCGCCACCATTTCTCCCGGGGCGGCTTCGATCGACACGCCCTTGAGGATCTCTCGGTCGTCGTCATAGCCAAAGCGCACATTGTCCAGCGTGACACGCCCGCCGGAGACTTGCAGCGCAGGGGCATCAGGCTTGTCCGAGATTTCGGCCGGTTGATCCAGCAACGTGAACATCTGCCCCATATCGACCAGCGCCTGACGGATTTCGCGATAGACGGTGCCAAGGAAGTTCAGCGGCACGGTCAACTGCACCATATAGGCGTTGACCATGACGAAATCCCCCACGGTAAGATCACCGTTCTGCACCCCGATAGCTGCCAGGATCATCACGCCGACCAACCCGCAGGTGATCAGCAACGACTGGCCGAAGTTCAGGAAGGCAAGCGAGTAGTTCGTCTTGATCGCCGCCTCTTCATAGCCTGCCATCGCCGCGTCATAACGCTGCGCCTCGCGCTGTTCGGCGACGAAATACTTGACGGTTTCATAGTTCAGCAGGCTGTCGATAGCCTTTTGGTTGGCATCTGTGTCGCGGTCGTTCATCTGGCGGCGCAGCTTCACGCGCCACTCGGTCACCGCGAAGGTAAACCAGACGTAAAGCCCGATGGTGACCGTCACGATCAGTAGATACCACGCGTCAAACAGCACGGTCAGGATGATGCCGACCAGCAGCAGCTCCAGAACCAGCGGCCCGATGGAGAAGAGCAAGAAGCGCAGCAGGAATTCGACACCCTTGACCCCACGTTCGATGATCCGGCTCAGCCCGCCGGTCTTGCGCGTGATGTGATAGCGCATCGACAGCTTGTGAATATGCTCGAACGTCTCCAGCGCAAGCATCCGCAGGGCGCGCTGGCCGACACGGGCAAAGACCGCGTCACGCAGCTGTTGAAAGCCCACGTTCATCGCGCGGGCCATACCATAGGCGATCGTCAGCCCCACCGCGCCAAGCGCCAGAAACGGCACGCCCTCATTCGCGAGAGCATCCACCGCGTCTTTGTAAAGTACGGGAATAACAACAGAAATCAGCTTGGACACCACCAAGAAGATCAGCGCCCAGACCACGCGTTTCTTGACCCAAGGCATATCGTCGGGCCACAGGTACGGAGCCACCTTGCGCAGGACAAGCAGGTTCGACTGCCGCTCTGCAGCTTGGGCGATCTCCTCTTCTGTCATGGGATATTGGGTGGCGGGTTTGGGCTGGCTGGCAGTGCGCGGGCTATCGGCTGACATGAACGATCCTGTGTGGTTGCCCCTTACATAGGGCCGTCAGCCGGATCATGCCAGTGCAGCAGTTTCATCTGTCTGCATAGCCGCTCGTCAATCGGGCAGATCAAAGACCTGACCGGGGTAGATCAGATCGGGATCGCGGATTGATGAGCGGTTGGCGGCAAAGACGCGCACATAAAGCGTCGGGTCACCATAGCGTTCGCGCGCGATGGCCCAAAGCGTGGCCCCTTCCTGCACGGTCACCGCCTTGATCGGGCCGTCGTTGTCTGCGGTGGCACGGGCCAGCACCTCGGGGGATTCACGTTTGAACGGGGTTTCGACGCGGCTGATCACGTCGCCGCCCTGATCCAGCTCATCCACGCGCAGGGTGTAGATGCCGGTCTTGATATCCTCGATATCGCCACGCCAACGGCCTTGGGGGTCCACCTCAAGCGCGCCGACGCTGCGGTTGTCCAGATAGACCCGCACGGAAGACGCCTGCGCCTGTGCGCGCCCCGCCAGCCGGACCTCGCCCTCATCGGAATAGGTGATCGTGTCAAGCGCGATGCGGTCGGTCACCTCGGGCGCGGTGCCGTGCAACAATTCCACCCCGTCGGCGTCGGATTTCAACAGGGCGACGGGGGTATCTTCTGTGGGGGGCGCGGGATCGGGCTGCGGCGTCACGGCGGCGACCTCGGTCATCTCGGGGGCGCTGTTCTCGGGTGCTTCCCCCAGCGGTTCCGCGACCGGAGCGGAGGCTGCTTCAGGGGCCGTGTCGTCTGGCGCGGCCTCTGATGTGGCCTCTGATGTGGTGTCTATGGATACGTCTGCTGGTTCCGCCAGCGCCACCTGCGCCACGGCAGGCGCGGTGATCGGGGCCAAGATGACTTCCTCGACCGAGGCGACAGGGCCTGTTTCGGCATCCGCGCTCAGGCTCAGGATCTTGCCGCTGCCATCGGGCGGCAAAATGGCAAGCGTGGCGAATTTGCCAGAGCGATCGGCCTGCGCGCTGGCGACCTCTGCCCCGTTGCTGATGACGCTGACGCGGGCCCCTGGTGCTGCGCGGCCTGCGATCACGGTCATCCCGTCCCCCTCGCGGCGCACCTCGTCAAAGCTGGGGGTGGCGGGCGATGCGGCAGGGTCAGGCGTTTGCGGCGCAGGGGGAACGGTGGCGGCGGCCTTGGTGTCTTGGGGTGCGGTGGCGGTCTGCGCGGGGGGCTGGGCCGCGGGTTTCGGCTGGGCGGCAGTGTCTTTCGCCGTATCCGGCACGACGGGACCCGCATCTTGCGACCAGATATATCCCGCAACGGCAACCGCCACGACCAGCGCGGCGCCCGCAAACTGAGCACCCCGCGTTTGAAACACCGACATCCCGTTCATCCCTTTGAACTTCCCCACATTGAGGACTTGTACCAAGCAGGCTATCACGGGTCAAAATGCAGCTGCATGCCATGTGCATATTCGCAAAAAGGACCCCCGTTTATGATCCAGAAATCCGTATGTGTTTACTGCGGCTCGCGCCCCGGTGATGACCCCGAATATACCGCACAAGCCGACGCTTTGGGGCGCGCTTTGGCGCAGAACGACTGGCGGCTGGTCTATGGCGCGGGGGACGTGGGGCTGATGGGCACCGTTGCACGCGCAGCACAAACGGCGGGCGGCACGACCTTTGGCGTGATCCCCGATCATCTGGTGAAATGGGAGGTCGGAAAGACCGATCTGACCACCTATGTCGTGACCGAAACCATGCATGAACGCAAAAAGGTGATGTTCATGAACTGCGATGCCGTGGTGGTCCTGCCCGGCGGTGCCGGATCACTGGACGAGCTCTTCGAAGTGCTGACCTGGCGCCAGTTGGGGCTACATCAGAAACCGGTAATCCTATTGAATACAAATGGTTACTGGGATCCACTCACAGCGCTTCTGGATCATGTCGTCGCCCGCGGCTTTGCCGAAGAAAGCCTGCTTGGCTATGTGGATACGGTCGATGACGTTGACGGCGCGCTGGACGTTCTGCGCCGCAGCCTGACCGCATAGAGGTACGCATGGCAGCTCGCGCGGTAGTGCAGAAAGCGCCTGCGCGACAACGGGTTGACCGGCGGCGAAGCAGGATCAGGAGTGTTATGGGCGGTAGGTGAAAACGGCCGACGCCATACTCCCTGTTCGCCGCGAGGACGCGCGATACAGCAAAGGGCACCCACGGTTGGATGCCCTTTCAAATCACCGCCCTGCGGCAACCCCAAGACCTATAGATCCGGCCGCATAGCCAGAATTCAACTGTTGCTATGCGGCCACATCATCACGCTGTTTCAAGCGTCGATTTCACGATATTCTCGATCTCTTCGATGGGGTGGTTCGTCAGCGTCTTGGGGATTTCGCCCACGACCTTGTCTGCGACCTCTTTGTGCATCTCGTGACGCAACTCGCCCAGAGTGTTCGGCGGTGCGACCAGAATGATCTTGTCAAACCTGCCCTTATGCGCCTGTTTGTACAGGATATCCGCCAGCTCGCTGGCAAAGCGGTCCTTGGACAGCTGGTGCCAGTCGGTGTCGTCCACAGCCGAGCGGTGCACGGACGGGCCATCGTTGAAGCGTCCACGACGATTGGCGGCCTGATCGCGGTTGGGCGGGTTGTCCTGCTCTTCCTCGCGGAAGACCTGCAGGAACGGATCCTCTCCGTCGGTTTCATTCACCATGAACAGCGCTTTTTCACCGTCTGCGATCAGCACCCAAGTGCCATTTTCAATCTTGGTCATGCGTCTTCTCCGTGGTTGCGTTTGTCTTCGCCAGTGACGCGGGTGTCAGCGCCGGGTTTGTCGACCACCTGTTTCTCTTCGTCTTGTGTGCCGACATCGCGTTGCAGCCCGCCGCCCGAGCGGCCCTGATGGTCAATATCATCGGCTTCGCTGATGTATTTGTCGGTTTCCTTGACGCCGTCCTTCGATCTGTGACGCTCTGCCATCGTGGTCTCCTTCTCATCTTGTGGGTTCATGGGTAAAACGCCCCAATCACGCCCGCGGTTCCACAAGAAAAGGCCCCACAGCGGAATGCTGCAGGGCCTTTCACATAAATATTTCAACAGGTTGGCGCGATGCCTTAACCCATCATATCGCGATTACATGCGCGACGCGACATTGTCCCAGTTGACCAGATTGTCGAGGAAGTTCGACAGGTAGTCGGGGCGCGCGTTGCGGAAATCGATGTAGTAGGAGTGTTCCCAAACGTCGCAGCCCAGCAGTGCGGTCTGACCAAAGCAGACAGGGTTCACGCCGTTTTCGGTCTTGGTCACTTTCAGGCCACCGTCGGTGTCCTTGACCAGCCACGCCCAACCGGAGCCGAACTGACCGCCACCGGCTGCCTTGAATTCATCCTTGAACTTATCGACAGAGCCAAAGCTTTCGGTGATCGCTTTTTCCAGCTCGGACGGCATTTTGCTGTCTTCGGGGGACATCATTTCCCAGAACTGGTTGTGGTTCCACAGCTGGCTGATGTTGTTGAAGATACCGCTTTGCGCAACCGCGTCAGGGTTGTAGGTGCCCTTGATGATTTCCTCGAGGGTCTTGCCTTCCCACTCGGTGCCTTCAATGGCTTTGTTGCCGTTGGTCACATAGGCGTTGTGGTGCTTATCGTGGTGATATTCCAGCGTTTCCTTGGACATACCTTTGGATGCAAGCGCATCGTGGGCATAGGGAAGATCAGGAAGAGTAAAAGCCATGAGAAAAGCCTCCGTTATTGAATTGCGTCTGGGTCACATGAAGCCCGTCCCGTCATAAGGTCAAGTGCTGATCGACCCGCAAGGGGGAAACCGGCACAGCCGACGGGGCGCTTCTATCGTCACCCGCTTAAGGGTAAAACGGCTGGCTGGGGCGAATGTTCCCGCCAGTCCGCCGCCCTGCCCCTGACCAGCGGCTTACCGCGCGGTGCTATAATATTCGGGGGCGGACCCGGGCTGTGCCGCGGTTTTAAGCAGATCAAACACATATTGCGCGACCGAGCGGAAGCAAACCAGACGGAAGCTGTCGCCGTCCTCGATCCAGAACGCCGCCGGCACCTGCGCCAGCCGCGTGCGGCGGATCATGCCGGGGGTGAAACTGTCTGGCGACAGATCCACGGGGGCGAGCTTGGCCAGCACATCGCGGCTGTGCGCCCCGCTGATGCGAAACACCGCCCGCGCATCGGATACATTGACCGCCAACGTGTGATTGCTGCCAAAGCATTTGGTCAGCATGTCGATGGTGTCGCTGACCTGATCGTAGGGGCAGAGCAACAACAGCTCGTCCGGTGACATCCACGCGACACCGCGATCCCCGTTGATCTGGACACTGCGTGTATCGGGAAGGCCCAGGCCAACGGCTTTTTTCAGCGCCTTCTTCATATAGCCCGCCCCCAGATCCCCGCGGACAGAGATCATGCCAATCGGGTCCATCAGGGTCACCTCGGCAATGCCGCCGGTGAATTCCGCCGCTTTCAATGCGCTTACCGCCTCAGACATTTTGCTTGGCCCCTTCTTTGTCATAGAACACCGGATCGACGATTTTCGCCTGATAGGTCTTGCCGTCGGTCCCGGGGAAATCGATCACCTCGCCCATGCGGTCCGGCCCGTTCAGCACCAGCCCCATCGCGATCCCCTTGCCCAAGGTCGGCGAATGATAGGTCGAGGTGACGCGCCCGATCATATTGCGCTGGCCGTTCTCGTTCACGCCCTCGCCCACGGCATAGGCCCCGTCCGGCAGGGTGCTGCCGTCGGTTGTTTCCAGCCCCACCAGCTTCCAGCGCGTCGGGTCCACCATATGGGACCGCTGCTGCGCGCGCTTGCCCAAGTAGTCGTCTTTCTTTTTCGAGATCGCCCAGTTCAGCCCCAGATCCTGCGGGATCACAGTACCGTCGGTTTCGTCGCCGATCATGATAAAGCCCTTTTCGGCGCGCAGGATGTGCAGACATTCGGTCCCATAGGGCATCACGCCCAGATCATTGCCCGCCACCATCAGCGCATCCCAGAAGGCCTGTCCCTGCCCTGCATCCACCGCGATCTCGTAGCTCAGCTCGCCCGAGAAAGAGATCCGGTAAACGCGGCACTTGAAGCCCCCCAGCGTGCCGTCCGCCCACTCCATGAAGGCCAGCGCGTCTTTGCTGACATCCATGCCGCCCAGCTTTTCCAGACATTTGCGTGCGTTGGGGCCGACCACGGCGATCTGCGCATATTGCTCGGTGACATTGGCAACATAGACGTTGAAATCCCACCACTCGGTCTGGAGCCATTCTTCCATATGCTGGTGGATGCTTTCCGCGCCGCCCGTCGTTGTGTGGCACAGGAAGGTGTCGTCATCGATCCGCGCAACGACACCATCGTCGATCAGGAACCCGTTTTCCGAACACATCAGGCCATAGCGGCATTTACCCGGTTTCAGCGTGCTCATCATATTGGTGTACAGCATGTCGAGGAAGCGCCCCGCGTCCGGTCCTTTGACGATGATCTTGCCAAGGGTGGAGGCATCAAGCATCCCCAGTTTGCTGCGGGTATTGGTGACCTCGCGCATCACCGCGTCATGGGTGGTTTCGCCCTTGCGCGGATAGGCATAGGGGCGTCGCCATTGGCCGACGGGTTCCCATTCGGCACCGTTCGCGTCGTGCCAATCATGCAGCGGGGTGCGGCGGATCGGTTGGAACACATCGCCACGCGCCTCGCCCGCGATCGCGCCCATCGAAATCGGGTGGTACGGCGGGCGGAAGGTGGTGGTCCCAACGGCGGGAATATCCGCATCCATCGCGCCCGCCAGCGTTGCCAGCCCGTTGATATTGCTGAGCTTCCCTTGATCCGTTGCCATGCCGAGCGTGGTATAGCGTTTGGCGTGTTCGACGCTGACAAAGCCTTCTTGCGCGGCAAGCCGCACGTCTGACACTTTGACATCGTTCTGATAATCCAGCCACGTCTTCTCGCGCAGCTTCACATTTGCGCCTTGCGGCATCATCCAGACGGGGGCGAGCGGCGCTTCCTCTTGCCGGTCGGCGTTTGGCGAGACGGCATCGGCGGGCAGCTTGAACCCCAGCGTCGTGACCACCCCATCGGCGGCGGCATGGGCGTCGTGCAAGATATCATCCAGCGCAAAGAACCCACCCGCGGCACCGGCAGCGGTGACAAAACCATGCCCGTCCGCCCCCAGCGGCGGATTGTTCACATCGGGGCGGAACATGGCCCCGGCGGTATCCCAGGTCAGCTTGCCGCCGCAATGGGACCACAGATGCACCACCGGCGACCAGCCGCCCGACATGGCCACGGCGTCACAGGGGAAGGTTTCAAGCACCGCACCCTCGCCCGCTTGGCTGCACACCTCTACGCCCGTGACGCGTTTGCCGCCTGTGACCCGCGCCACGGCATGACCTATCATAACGCGAATGCCCAGATCTTTGGCGCGCGTCATCAGCGCGGAATCCTGCGGCAGCACGCGGGCATCCAGAATGGCGGGCACGGTCAGACCGGCCTCGGTCAAGGCGATGGCGGTGCGGTAGGCGTCGTCATTATTGGTGACCACCACCGTGCGATCCCCGACCGACACGCCATAGTTCACCAGATAATCCCGCACAGATGCGGCCAGCATCACGCCCGGGATGTCATTGCCAGCAAAGGACAAAGGCCGTTCAATCGCGCCGGTGGCGGTCACGATATGACCGGCGCGAATGCGCCAGAGCCGGTGGCGCGGTCCGGCAGTCTCGGGCGCGTGGTCCGTCAGACGTTCATAGCCCAGCACATAGCCGTGGTCATAGACTCCCGCCCCCATGACACGGGTGCGCAGGGTAACGTTTGCCATCCCCGACAGCTCTGCCACCAGCGCGTCAATGAAATCGGCGACGGGTGTGCCATCGACCGTGCCGCCATCCACGGGCGCGCGGCCGCCCCAATGGGCGGTCTGTTCCAGCACGATGACCTTGGCACCGGACAGGGCCGCGGTGCGCGCGGCCTCTAGCCCCGCGACACCGCCGCCGATGATCAGCACATCGCAAAAGGCGTGGAAATGTTCATAGGTATCGCCATCGGTCTCCTTGGGCGCTTTGCCCAGACCGGCAGAGTGGCGGATGATCGGCTCGTAGACATGCTTCCAGAAGGGGCGCGGGTGGATGAACATCTTGTAGTAGAAGCCCGCGGGCAGAAAGCGGCTCAGGTGTTTGTTGATCGCGCCAACGTCGAACTCGAGGCTGGGCCAATGGTTCTGGCTTTCCGCCTTGAGCCCGTCGAAAAGATCGGTGGTCGTGGCGCGTTGGTTGGGCTCGAACCGGTCGCCCTGCCCGAGGTTCACCAGCGCGTTGGGTTCTTCCGGGCCCGCCGCCACGATGCCGCGCGGACGGTGGTATTTGAACGACCGCCCCACCAGCATCTGGTCATTCGCCAGCAAGGCCGAGGCCAGGGTATCGCCCTCGAACCCGCGCAGCTGCTTTCCGTTGAACGAAAAACCGACAGCATTTGATTTGTTCAGCAGGCGGCCGCCTGTGGCAATTCTGGTGCTCATGAAGTCAAACCTTGGTGTGGGGCGAAAGCGCGGGCGCCTCCGGCGGGAGTTTTCTTGGCAAAATGAAGAACGGCAGCGGTCATGGGGCGGCGGCGGCCTGCCAATCGGGGCGACGGTCCTGTATCTTGTCGATGATCTCTTGCGGGACCGTGCTGGTCTGGGCGGTATAGGTGCCGAAGACTTCGAGCGTCATGGTATCGCGCGCGGCGTGGAACCATTTGCCACAGCCATAGACATGCCGCCAGCGTTCAAAATGCACGCCCTTGGGGTTTTCCCGCATAAAGAGGTATTTTTCGAAGTCGCTGTCAGAGGACCCCGGACCAAAACGTTTCAGATGCGCCTCGCCGCCCGCGTGGAATTCGGTTTCCTCGGCGGTGATGCCGCAGTTGGGGCATGTCAGGGTCAGCATGGGGCGCGCCTTTCTAGGGTCGGTTGAAACGCAAAAAGGCCAGCCCCCGCGCGAGGGCCAGCCTTGATCATATTGGATAGAGCGGAAAGCGGCTTAGTTGCCGGTTGCTTCCTCGGCCGCGCCTTCGACGGCATCGGCAGCACCATCAGCCGCGCCTTCGACGTTGACGTTGATGTCACCGGAGTCGTCCATCGGGTTGCCACCGGCGAAGAAGTAAAAGCCGAAGCCAAGGACCAGAACGACGAGAACGCCGATGACGATCCCCGATCCGGTGCCGCTGGTTTTGTTGACGGTGGTGTGTGGCGCTTGGTTGTTGTCAGGCGTAGCCATGGAAATGGTCCTTCATAAACTTGATATGAAGTGCAAACCCCGTTCACGGGCAAAAAGTTCCACAGCCCCATAGGGCGGGCAGGTTTCCGCGCGCCGATCAATGCGCCACCCCGGCGGCCACGGATTCGTCGATGAACCGCCCTTCTTGGAACCGGTTCAGGCCGAAGGCATCCGTAAGCGGCGACCGTCCCTTGGCCATCAGCTCGGCCATGGCCCAGCCCGAGCCGGGGATCGCCTTGAACCCGCCGGTCCCCCAGCCACAGTTGACAAACACGCCCTCGACCGGTGTTTTGGACAGGATCGGAGAGCGGTCCCCCGTCACATCCACAATCCCGCCCCATTGGCGCAACATCTTGAGACGGGACACCATCGGGAAGGTCTCGACCAAGGCGCGTACCGTTTCCTCGATATGATGGAAAGAGCCGCGTTGGGTGTAGTTGTTATAGCCATCCGTCCCGCCGCCGATCACCATCTCGCCCTTGTCGGATTGGCTCATGTAGCCAT
Organism: Sulfitobacter sp. SBS6; assembly: GCF_048285585.1. Taxonomy (NCBI): domain Bacteria; kingdom Pseudomonadati; phylum Pseudomonadota; class Alphaproteobacteria; order Rhodobacterales; family Roseobacteraceae; genus Sulfitobacter; species Sulfitobacter sp. SBS6. The sequence continues at coordinate 654,473 of NZ_JBLWBA010000005.1, forward strand.
GCACCGTATTGGCCATGACCACGACATCCATGCAGGGTTTGATCGGCTCTGAGACCAGCGCTTGCAGGGCGACAGATTCGATGGGCAGACGGAAGCCCGCCATATCAGCCAGATGACCAGAGTGGCCGGCGACCACCATGCCCAGCTTGTCACAGTCGATATCGCCACGGTTGGTCGACACGCCCGTCACCTTGCCGTTTTCCTGACGGATGCCGGTGACCTCGCATTTCTGGATCACGTCCATGCCCATGTCGGAACAGGCCCGCGCATAGCCCCAGGCCACCGCATCATGGCGTGCTGTGCCGCCACGGCGCTGCCAGAGCCCGCCCAGAACCGGATAACGTGGCCCGTCGATATTGATGATCGGCACCAGTTCCTTGACCTTTTCGGGCCCGATGAATTCGGTCTGCACCCCCTGCAGCGCGTTGGCATGGGCCGTGCGCTGGTAGCCACGCACCTCGTGATGGGTCTGCGCCAGCATGATCACGCCGCGCGGGCTGAACATGACGTTATAGTTCAGATCCTGGCTCATCGTCTCGTAAAGCGACCGCGCCTTTTCATAGATCGCGGCGGAGGGGTCTTGCAGGTAGTTGGACCGGATGATCGTGGTGTTGCGGCCCGTGTTGCCGCCCCCGAGCCAGCCTTTTTCCAGAATGGCGACATTGGTGATGCCGAAGTTTTTACCCAGGTAATAGGCCGTCGCCAGACCATGCCCCCCGGCCCCGACGATGATCACGTCATAGCGTTTCTTCGGCTGTGCATCGCGCCAGGCCCGCTGCCAGCCGGTATGATGGCGCAGGGCTTCGCGGGCGACGGCAAAGGCTGAGTATTTCTTCATGAAAGCGGTCTCCGGCAAAGATTCGTACGCCGCGGCGTAGGCTTGGCTTCTTTCTGGGTCTTCGGGCGAAAAAGAGGATACCCGGCGCGGCATTCCTTAACAGTTTTACGACATCCGCCGCAATCTGGCAAAAACCAAGCCGCCGCCGCGACAAGGTGCAGCAATATGGCCTCTTTTGTCACGTCGCCGCAGCGGTTAGGTGTGCAGCAGCTATAATTACTGGACCGCATCTTTATGAGTTTCTGGATCATCGCCGCCGCCGGAGCCGCCCTTGTGACCGTGTTGCTGGCGCGTGCCCTGACCCGTGGGGCCAGCGCGCCAGCCGAAACCGGTGCCGCCCATGATGTGCAGGTCTATCGCGACCAGCTGGCCGAGGTTGAACGCGATGTCGCGCGCGGGGTGTTGCCCGAAGCCGACGCCATCCGCGTGCGCACCGAAATCTCGCGCCGTATTCTGGCCGCGGATGCTGCCGGACAAAATGTTCCCGCCGCAAGTGGCACGCCGTCGCCTGTCGTCATCGTGGTGATCGCGCTGGTCTTGCTGGGCGGGAGCCTTGGGCTCTACTGGCAGTTGGGTGCGCCGGGCTATGGGGATCTGGCGTTGCAGGACCGTATCGCGCGGGCCGAAGACATGCGCCGCAACCGACCCGATCAGGCCACCGCCGAGGCAGAGCTGCCCGCCGCCGATTTGCCACCCGAGCTCAGCCCCGAATATGAAGCGCTGCTGACCCGCCTGCGCGAAACGGTTGCCGCGCGGCCCGATGATGTGCAGGGCCATGTCCTGCTGGCCCAGAACGAGGCGCGCGTTGGCAACTATGCCGCCGCCGCCGCCGCGCAGGGCAAGGTTGTGCGCCTCAAGGGGGCGGAGGCCTCGATTGACGATGTGTCGGGCTATGCGGAGCTGCTGGTGATGGCGGCAGGGGGCTATGTCTCCCCCGAAGCCGAGGCGGTGTTGCGCGCGGTGCTGACCCGTGATGTCGAAAACGGCACGGCGCGGTATTATTGGGGGCTGATGTTGGTGCAAACCGGGCGCCCTGATCTGGCGTTCCGCATGTGGGACGGGTTGCTGCGCCGCGGCCCCGAGGATGCCCCGTGGATCGCGCCTATCCTGGCGCAGATCACCCCTATCGCCACGATGGCCGGTGTGGACTATACCGTGCCCGAGATTGGCAGCGGCGCGCTGCGCGGCCCCTCGGCCGAGGATATCGACGCGGCGCAGGATATGTCCCCTGCCGAACGGATGGAGATGATCGGCGGCATGGTCGAAAGCCTGTCGTCGCGGCTTGCCAGCCAGGGCGGGCCGGTCGAGGATTGGGCGCGGTTGATCTCTTCGCTTGGCGTGCTGGGGGAAACGGCACGGGCACGGGCGATTTACGAGAATGCGGTAGAGGTCTTTGCCGATGACCCCGCCGCGATGGATGATATTCAACGCGCGGGCGAACGCGCCGGGGTGACCGAATGATCTATGACGACATATCAGATTTTGCCGCCGCCCTGCCCCCGATGCAGGCGTTGATCGGGTTGGACCTTGGGGAAAAGACCATCGGCGTTGCGGTCAGCGACAGTTTTCTGTCGATCGCCACCCCGCTGGAAACCGTGCGCCGCAAGAAATTCGGGGTTGATGCCGCCCGCCTGTCAGAGATCATTGCCGCCCGCGGGATCGGCGGGGTGGTGCTGGGCTTGCCGCGCAATATGGACGGATCGGAAGGCGCGCGCTGTCAGTCGACACGGGCCTTTGCGCGGAACTTTGACCGGCTGGGAGATATTCCCATCGGGTTCTGGGATGAACGGCTGAGCACGGTCGCCGCGGAACGTGCGCTGCTGGAGGCCGATACATCGCGTCGCCGCCGCGCCGAGGTGATCGACCACGTGGCTGCGGGCTATATTCTGCAAGGGGTGCTGGACCGTTTGCGTGTGATCAAGGCGCAGGGCGCGTCGGCCTGAGGCCACATAAGCGCGACAGCGCGAGGATAAAGCGATGAGTGACGAGATCTGGAAACGGAACGAAGTCGAAAGCCCCTGCGTGAAACTTTGCGTGGTGCACCCCGAGACGCGCCTGTGCACAGGCTGTTACCGATCCATTGACGAGATCGGCGCGTGGTCGCGTATGACGCCCGAAGAGCGCCGCAGCATCATGGAAGAGCTACCATCGCGGGCGGGTGCGTTGACGAAGCGGCGGGGGGGCCGTTCTGCGCGGCTCAAGCGTGACAGCACCGGCTGATCTGGCGAACCGGCTAGGCCGTCTGGACCGTTGAAGATGATTCAGCGGGCCACGCGGTACAGAAAATCAAGCATTTCGCTGCTGGTCTGGGCCCCTTCGTGATCTTGCGGGGCGTAATTGTCATTCGCCGCTGGCACCACGGGGGTCGCCCCAAAATGCTGCGCCACGGTCACGCATTGCCATGTTGCTGCTGCGGGCACGAAGCGAAGGATATTGGTCTGCGGGTCTTGCGCTGTATCTGTCATGTCCATCTCTGCCATCTCTCGGGTCGTTCAATTTGTGCGCCGGTCGATTCGATTCTCGGTCGCCTGTCGGTAGTTTGGCTCCGACAGTGTGATATAAGTGTTAAGATATGGCAGTATTTGGGCAAAATCAGGGTAATAAACGTATCAAGCCCTGCACATTCCGGCCCAATGCCGCGGATTTAGGCAAACAACGGGCGCGTGATATCGGCCCCCTGCCCCTTGCCATGCCCGCCCCGCTATAGCATTGACCCTCCCGAACCCCCATATTTCCAGCTCGATAGACGATAAGGCTTAGACCATCATGGGACATAGATCCGATCTCACCCGCGCCGCACGGCTTTCGGTCGCCCCTATGATGGACTGGACCGACCGGCATTGTCGCTACATGCACCGGCTATTTTCAAAGCAGACGTTGCTTTATACCGAAATGGTGACCTCGCCCGCCTTGGTACGCGGCGGCGCGTTGCATTTGCTGGATCATGATACCTCTGAACATCCCGTGGCCTTGCAGCTTGGCGGGTCTGACCCGGACGAGCTGGCTGAGGCGGCGCGGATCGGGGCGCAGGCGGGGTATGACGAGATCAACCTGAATGTCGGCTGCCCGTCGGATCGTGTGCAATCGGGCTGTTTTGGCGCGGTGCTGATGGAGCAACCGGCGCTGGTGGCGAAATCCGTCGCGGCGATGCGGCGCGCGGTGGATGTGGACGTGACCGTCAAATGCCGGATCGGCGTGGATGACCAGAACCCCGCCGAGGTGCTGCCCGAGTTTCTGGCGCAGATCGTCGGCGCGGGCTGTGAACGGGTGACAATCCACGCGCGCAAGGCGTGGCTGCAAGGGCTCAGCCCCAAGGAAAACCGCGACATTCCCCCCTTGGACTACGAGCTGGTGCACCGGATGAAGGGGCTTTTCCCGAACCTGCATATCTCGATCAACGGAGGCATCACCTCGCTTGATCAGGCAGAGGCGTTTCTGGACGCCGGTTTGGATGGCGTGATGATCGGGCGCAGCGCCTATCATAACCCGAACGATATTCTCGCACAGGCGGATCGCCGCATTTACGGCACCGGCGCAGACACCACACCCGAGGATGTCGTGGCGCAGATGCTGCCCTATATCGACGCGCATATCGACGGCGGGGGCAAGCTGAACCAGATCACACGCCATATGATGGGGCTCTTTGCCGGTCGCACCGGCGCGCGGGTCTGGCGGCGCACCCTGTCCGAGCAAGCCTCTCGCCCCGGTGCCGACCGTCAGGTGCTGCTAGAGGCGCTGGACGCGATGCAAACACTGGCCGAGGCGCAAGAAGCGGTATAGCAACAGGGGCAACCGCACGACATTCAGGATCGCCCCCATGCAAGACCCCACCCTCCTTCTGCAGATTGTCCTTATGATCATGGCCATCGGTGCCTTTGCCGGTGTGCTGGCGGGGCTGCTGGGTGTCGGTGGCGGCATCGTCTTGGTGCCCGCGTTTTTCTATGCGTTCCAAGCGCTTGGCTATGACAGCCCGCAGCTGATGCAAATGTGTCTGGCGACCTCGCTGGCGACGATCATCGTGACCTCGCTGCGGTCGGTGCACAGCCACAATAAAAAGGGCGCGGTCGATTGGGCGATCCTCAAGACATGGGCACCGGGGATCGTGATCGGGGCCATCATCGGGATGCTGGTGGTGGCACAGCTGCGCACGAGCGTCTTGCAGGGCATCTTTGGCGGGCTGGCGCTGGTCGTCGGACTATACATGGCCTTTGGGCGGGCGCATTGGCGCTTGGGACAGGCGATGCCCCGTGGGGCCGCGCGTGCGGCGCTGTCACCCTCTGTCGGGTTTCTATCGGTGCTGATGGGGATCGGCGGGGGCAGTTTCGGCGTGCCGCTGATGAGCCTGTTCAACGTGCCGATCCACCGTGCCGTGGCGACGGCTGCGGGGTTTGGCGTGCTGATCGCCGTGCCCTCCGTCATCGGGTTCCTGCTGGTGGATGCCGCGCCCAACAGCCCGCCCCTGACGGTGGGGGCGGTGAACCTGCCCACCTTTGCGATTGTCATCGCCATGACGCTGATCACCGCGCCGCTGGGGGTTAGACTGGCCCATGCGATGGACCCGAAACCGTTGAAACGGGTGTTCGCGGTCTTCCTGATCCTCGTGGCGCTGAACATGCTGCGCAAATCGCTGGGGCTGTAACCCGCCACGATAAGCGTCAGGCGCGCAGGATGGCGATCAGCTCGTCCTGCGTCAGCGCGAAGGGCGTGCCCTTCATCGAGGATGCACCGGCAGAGAGGCGTGCGACCTCTGCGTGATCCTCGGGGTTCAGTCCCATTTCCGCCAGCGTGCGCAGCCCCATCTGACGGGACCAATCGCGCAGGGCGGCGATCCCTGCCCCGTTTTCGACGTTGAAGGCATCGTCGATCAGGCCAAGCACCCACATCAGGCGCGTGTGGATCTGCGTGCCTGCCTCTGCCTTGTCCAAGTGAGACGCCAGCACCGCGGGCAGAAGCGCGCCGCAAATCTCTCCGTGTGGCGCGCCGGTCTGGCCGCCGATCACACCGGCAAAGCCATGCACCGCCCCCAGCCCCGCATTTGCCAAGGCCAAGCCACCGCAGGTGCTGACCCAAGCCATGTCGTCCCACGCTTCCGCTGCGTCTTGTTCAACCACGGCGCGCAGGGCGGCCAGCCCCTTAGGGATCGCCGCCTGACACAGCGCATCCGTCATCGGCGTGGCTTTGACGGACAGGTAGGGTTCGATCACCTGCGTGACCGCATCCAGCCCCGCCGCAAGGGTGACGCGGCGCGGTGCGCCCTGCATCAGCCCGGCATCCACGATGGCGATATCGGGAATCATCCGCGCGTCGCGCAGGCTGACCTTGACCCCGTGTTCCGGCACGGCAATCACCGCGTTCTTGGTCACCTCTGCCCCCGTGCCCGCCGTGGTCGGCAGCGCGATCATCGGCAAAGGTGCGCGGTCGAGCGGTTTGCCGCCCCCCACCCCTTCGAGGTAGTCCAGCGGTGCCCCCGCGCAGGGGATCAGCGCCGCGAGCGCCTTGGCAAAGTCGATCACCGATCCGCCGCCAAGTGCGACAACCACATCCGGCCGATCTGCGGACACACGGGCGAGCGCTGCTTCCAATGCTGGCAGGCTCGGCTCGGACCCGCAGCTTTGTGTGGTGACCGACAGACCAGCCGCGCGGCAATCCTCGACCAACCAAGCCGCGCGCGCTGCATTGGCCCCGTGTACGATCAGCACATGCGTCCCAAAGCCAGCGGCCAGCGTGGCCGTCTGCGCGGCCTGTCCACGCCCGAAATGCAGCGCTTGCGGAGAGAAAAACGAGAACATCGGCTTAGCTGTCAGCGGCGTCTTTGTGGTAGCTGTCAAGCACGGCAACCTCATCGCGCGAGCCAAGGATCACCGGAACGCGCTGGTGCGGTGCCGTGGGGGCGACATCCATAATCGCGCCCTGCCCTGTCGACGCAGCACCGCCTGCCGCTTCGATCACCATCGCCATCGGGTTCGCCTCGTACATCAGACGCAGCTTGCCGCCGGTCTTCTGGTTGTTGCTGTCAGCGGGGTACAGAAAGACGCCACCACGCGTGAGGATACGGTGCACATCCGCGACCATCGACGCGGTCCAGCGCATGTTGAACGACCGGCCACGGGGGCCTTCCTTGCCGGCAACAGCCTCGTCCACATAGCGGCTGACGGGGGCGTACCAATAGCGTGCGCGTGACGTGTTGATCGCATATTCCGAGGTCTCGGCGGGCACGGTCATCTTGGGGTGGGTCAGGCTGAATTCGCCCGTGTCCGGATCGCTGCTGAAGCCTGCAACCTCGTCACCCTTGGTCACCACAAACATGGTCGAGGGCCCGTAGATCGCATAGCCCGCGCAAATCTGGTTGCGGCCGTTGTGCAGCACGTTGCGGTCACCATCGGCCTGCACCTGCATGACCGAGAAGATCGACCCCACCGACAGGTTCACATCAAGGTTAGACGACCCGTCCAGCGGATCGAAATACAGCAGGTAGTCGCCCTTTTGCGGCTCTTTCAGCCAAGTAACCTCTTCCACCTCTTCCGACACAAGTGCTGCGACACGCGCGCTGTTGGCACACTCACGCTCGAACACGTCATTGGCCATGATATCGAGCGTCTTTTGCGCCTCGCCCTGCACGTTGATCTCTCCGGCGGCACCAAGGTTGCCCTCGAATGCACCACGACGCACGAGACCAGCGATCAGTCGCGACGCCGATGCGATGTCTTCCAGCAGAAACACCAGATCGGGGTCAAAGCTGTTTTGGGTCAGATACCGGCGAAGCGTTGGGGCTGTCATGGGGAGTTCCTTAAAAATTCAGGGTCGCGTCAACGGCCTTTTTCCAGAGCGCATATTTCGCGTCGCGCTGGTCATCGTCCATTTTCGGCGTGAATTGGGTTTCCTGTGTCCACGATTTCGCGAACTGTTCCTGGTCAGGATAAACGCCCGCGTGCATCCCCGCAAGCCACGCGACCCCGAGGGCGGTGGTTTCATGCACGGTGGGCCGGTCAACGGGGGCCGCGATGATGTCCGACAGGAATTGCATGGTCCAGTCGCTGGCAGACATGCCGCCATCGACGCGCAAGGTGGGCTGCACGCCATCGGCTTTCCAGTCGGCGGACATCGCTTCGAGCAGATCACGCGTCTGGTAGCCGACGCTTTCCAGCGCCGCGCGGGCCATTTCGGCGGGCCCCGTACCACGGGTCAGCCCAAAGACCGCGCCACGACAATCGGGGTTCCAATAGGGCGCACCCAGCCCGACAAAGGCCGGCACCAATACCACGTTCTGATGCGGATCCGCCTGTTCGGCCAGCCCTTGCGTCTCGGCCGAATCCTGAATGATCTGCAAACCGTCGCGCAGCCATTGCACCACGGCCCCCGCGACAAAGATCGACCCTTCAAGCGCGTAGGTCGGCTTGCCGTCGAATTGATAGGCAATGGTGGTGAGCAGCCGGTTTTCCGACCGCACCGGCGTGTCGCCCGTGTTCATCAGCGCGAAACAGCCCGTGCCGTAGGTGGATTTCAGCATTCCCGGCTCGAAACACGCCTGCCCCACCGTGGCCGCCTGCTGGTCGCCCGCGACCCCGTGGATCGGAACGGCAGCGCCCAGAACATCGGGATCGGTACTGCCGAAATCATCGGCGCAATTCTTGACCTCTGGCAACATCTCCATCGGGATGTCGAGCAGGTCACAAATCGACCGGCTCCACCGGCCTTTGCGGATGTCATACAGCATGGTGCGCGCGGCATTGGTGGCATCCGTCGCATGGGACGCCCCACCGGTCAGCTTCCAGATCAAAAAGCAATCGACAGTGCCGAACAGCAGCTCCCCCTTGGCGGCACGGTCGCGCGCGCCTTCGACGTTGTCCAATATCCAGGCCAGCTTGGTGCCCGAGAAATACGGGTCCAACAACAGGCCGGTGCGGTCGGTGAACATCTCTTCGTGGCCCGCATCGCGCAGGGTGCGGCACTGGCTGGCGGTGCGGCGGTCCTGCCAGACGATGGCGTTATAGATCGGGCGGCCGGTCTGCTTGTCCCAGACCACAACCGTCTCGCGCTGGTTGGTGATGCCAATGGCGGCGATATCGCCCGCCGTGATCCCTGCCTTGTCGATCGCCCCGCGGCAGGTCGCCTGCGTGGTGCGCCACAGATCATCGGGATCATGTTCAACCCAGCCGGACTGGGGGAAATGCTGGGGGAATTCTTCCTGGGCGCTGGCAATCGACGTCATCGTGTCATCGTAAACGATGGCCCGTGTGGAGGTGGTGCCCTGGTCAATGGCAAGGATATACGTCATGCGCGTCCCTTTGGAAGTGTAGCAACCGTCAGATGGTGCCGTATCCTAGCAAGGGTCGGCAGGCCCGACCAGATGTCAGGGCAATGACGGATGTCGGCGTTGTTGGAAAATCAAAGGTTCCGGGGCCAGCGAACCGGCCCCGGAAAGAGTGGCTTACTGCCAGGATTTGATCAGCTCATCATAGGCGATGGTCTGTGGCTCTTCGTCTTCGCTTTCCAGTTTCGCTTTGGGCGAACCCGGCTGGGACAGCCAGTACTCTGGGTCACGCTCTTCGTTCATTTTGGGGCCAATGTCCCCTTGAACGCCGGCACGCTCCAGACGGATCAGGACTTTTTCCTGATCGGCGCACAGGGCATCAAGCGCTTCCTGAGGGGTCTTCGCACCGGACATGGCGTCGCCGATGTTCTGCCACCACAGCTGCGCCAGCTTTGGATAGTCAGGCACGTTGGTACCAGTTGGGGACCACTGAACGCGCGCTGGCGAACGGTAGAATTCAACCAGACCACCCAGTTTCGGTGCACGCTCTGTAAAGCTTTCGTGCTGGATCGACGATTCACGGATGAAGGTCAGGCCAACGTGGCTTTTCTTGACGTCCACAGTCTTGGAGGTGACGAACTGCGCATAGAGCCACGCGGCCTGTGCACGGTCGACCGGCGTGGATTTCATCAGCGTCCACGACCCGGCATCCTGATACCCGATCTTGGTGCCTTCGGTCCAATATGCACCGTGGGGCGAAGGTGCCATGCGCCACTTGGGCGTGCCATCTTCGTTCATCACGGGCAGGTCAGGCTCTACCGACGCGGCGGTAAAGGCGGTGTACCAGAACATCTGCTGGGCCACGTTGCCCTGCGCCGGAATTGGGCCCGCTTCAGAGAAGGTCATGCCCGCAGCCGCCGGAGGCGAATACTTCTGCAGCCATTCGATCGCTTTGGTCACAGCATAGACCGCTGCTGGCCCGTTTGTGGCACCGCCACGCGCAACGCAAGACCCCACAGGCTGCGAGTTTTCGTTGACGCGGATACCCCATTCGTCGACGGGCAGACCGTTTGGCTCGCCCACGTCACCGGCACCGGCCATCGACAGCCACGCATCGGTGTAGCGCCAGCCAAGCGACGGGTCTTTCTTGCCGTAGTCCATGTTGCCAAAGACTTCGCCTTCGACGCCAAGACGCGACAGGTCGCGACCGGTGAAGAATTCGGCGATGTCCTCATATGCGGACCAGTTGACCGGAACACCCAGATCGTAGCCATATTTCTCTTTGAAATCAGCTTTGTTCTGTTCGTCGTTGAACCAATCGTAGCGGAACCAATACAGGTTCGCGAACTGCTGGTCGGGCAGCTGGTAGATCTTGCCATCGGGGCCGGTCGTGAACGACAGGCCGATGAAGTCTTCGAGGTCGAGACCGGGGTTGGTCACGGCCTTGCCTTCGCCTTCCATCCAGTCGGACAGATTGCGGGCTTGCTGATAGCGCCAGTGCGTCCCGATCAGGTCGGAATCGTTGATATAGGCGTCATAGATGTTCTCGCCCGACTGCATTTGCGTTTGCAGCTTTTCGACAACGTCACCTTCGCCGATCAGGTCATGGGTGACCTTTATGCCGGTGATCGCTTCGAAAGCGGGGGCCAGAACGGTGGATTCGTAGGTGTGCGTGCCGATTGTCTCGGACACGACGTTGATCGACATGCCTTCAAACGGTTTTGCAGCGTCGATAAAGAACTGCAGTTCGGCTTCCTGGTCTTCCCGCGACAGCGCGGAGAGATCGCCGATTTCCTTATCAAGGAAAGCCTTTGCGGCCTCCATGTCGGCGAACGCAGGTGCGGCAAACATGCAAGCCGCAAGCCCGATCGCAGTCGTTCCCTTTAAGCGCAAGTTCATGATGTTCCTCCCTAGAATTGAACATTTGAGAGGTCCGGTTCTTGCAGGCCGGCCCCCCTTATTTTCCTGTCCTAGACCCAGCGGAAAACCGCGATGGCATAGAAAAGGCAGACGACCAATGCCCCCCATTGGGGCGCACTGAGCAGCCCGAGCCAAGCCAGATTGATAAAGGCCGAGCCCAGAAGCGTGATGAACAACCGGTCACCGCGCGTCGTTTCCATCCCCAGTATACCGGCGCGCGGTACTTCGGGGAATTTGATTGCAAGGATCGTAAAGGTGATCAGCGTCACCGCGATGATCCCAAAGAAAGCGGCGGTGGGCCAAGTCCAAGCCATCCAGTCCATAATGTTTCCTCCGGTCTTTCTTTGTTAAACGCGGCCCAAGGCAAAGCCTTTGGCGATGTAGTTGCGCACGAAATAGATCACCAAGGCACCGGGCACGATGGTCAGCACCCCTGCCGCGGCCAGCACGCCCCAGTCGATCCCGGCGGCCCCGACAGTACGGGTCATGGTGGCGGCAATCGGCTTGGCGTCCACGCTGGTCAACGTCCGGCTCAGCAGCAGCTCAACCCAGCTGAACATGAACAGGAAGAAGGCCGTGACCCCGATCCCCGACGCCACCAGCGGCGTGAAGATGCGGATGAAAAAGCGCGGGAAGCTGTAGCCGTCGATATAGGCCGTCTCGTCGATCTCTTTCGGGACGCCGCGCATGAACCCTTCGAGGATCCACACCGCCAGCGGCACGTTGAACAGACAATGCGCCAGCGCCACAGCAATATGCGTGTCGAACAACCCGACGGAGCTATAAAGCTGGAAGAACGGCAGCGCGAAAACCGCGGGCGGGGCCATCCGGTTGGTCAGCAGCCAGAAAAACAGGTGCTTGTCGCCCATGAAGCTATAGCGCGAGAAGGCATAGGCCGCCGGCAGCGCCACTGCGAGCGAGATCACCATGTTCATCACCACATAAGCCATCGAGTTCAGATAGCCCGTGTACCATGACGCATCCGTCAGGATCGTCATATAGTTGTCGAAGGTCAGATCACGCGGCCACAGGGTAAAGCTGTTGAGGATCTCTGTGTTGGTCTTGAGGCTCATGTTCAGCAGCCAATAGATCGGCAGCAGCAAGAACAGCAGATAGAGCGCCATGACAATCGCATTGCCCTTGATCTTGGGCAGGGCAAACCCTCTTTTTTGTGCAAGATCAGACATCAGTGGCCATCCCTTTTATCAAGGTTCGTCATCACGGTGTAGAACACATAGGAGATCAGCAGGATCACCAGATAATACATGATCGAGAACGCCGCCGCAGGACCAAGGTCAAACTGTCCGAGGGCCATCTTGACCAGATCGATCGACAGGAAGGTGGTAGAGTTACCAGGCCCCCCGCCCGTCACGACGAACGGTTCGGTGTAGATCATGAAGCTGTCCATAAACCGCAGCAGGATCGCGATCATCAGAACGCCCATCATCTTGGGCAGCTCGATATAGCGGAAGACTTTCCAGCGGCTCGCCTGGTCGATCTTGGCCGCCTGATAGTAAGCATCGGGGATGGATTGCAGACCGGCATAGGCCAGCAGCGCCACCAGCGACGTCCAGTGCCAGACATCCATCACGATCACAGTGATCCATGCGGCATAAAAATCCTGGGTGTAGTTATAGTCGATGCCCAAGGCCGACAGCGTGTAGCCCAACAGGCCAATGTCCACGCGGCCAAAGATTTGCCAGATGGTGCCAACCACGTTCCACGGGATCAACAGCGGCAGCGACATCAGAACCAGACACAGCGAGGCCCAGAACCCCTTCTTGGGCATGTTCAGCGCCACAAAGATCCCCAACGGGATTTCAATCGCCAGAATGATCACCGAAAACGCGATCTGACGGCCCAAGGCGTTCCACATCCGCTCGGATTCAATCATCTCGCGGAACCAGTCGAGGCCAGCCCAGAAGAACTGGTTGTTCCCGAAGGTATCCTGCACGGAATAGTTCACCACGGTCATCAGCGGGATCACGGCAGAGAAAGCCACCAGCAGCAGCACAGGCAGCACAAGGAACCAGGCCTTTTGATTGACGGTCTTGTTCATGACGCGGTCCTTTCAGCGAGGGTCAGCGGGAAAGCGGCGGATTGGATCATCTTAGGCCCCCTGCGGCGCAACGCGCCAGCTGTTGGCATAGACATTCACCCCGGCAGGGTCGAAAACAATGCGGTTCATATCCGGCGAAATCTCGGCACCTTCTTCGGCGATCACGTTGATTTCACTGCCATTAAAGTCAGCACGCACGATCTTGTGGCGGCCCACGTCCTCGATCCGCTTGATCGTGACGGGCAGCCCCGCCGCGCCCGTGGCAAGCCGTGTGAATTCGGGCCGCACGCCCAGTTCGACCTTGCCGTCCAGCGGCGCAAAGCCGTGGCCCAAGGCGATCTCGTGGCCGCCAATGACGGCCTTGTCGCCGGTCACCGTCGCGTCGAGCACATTCATACCGGGCGAGCCGATGAAATAACCAACGAAGGTGTGCTGTGGTGTCTCGAACAGCTCTTGCGGGGTGCCCATCTGCACAACGCGGCCGTCATACATGACGACGACCTTATCCGCAAAGGTCAGCGCCTCTGTCTGGTCGTGGGTCACATAGATCATGGTGTGACCGAATTCATGGTGCAGTGATTTCAACTGCGTGCGCAGCTCCCACTTCATATGGGGGTCGATCACGGTCAGCGGCTCGTCGAACAGCAGCGCGTTCACGTCCTCGCGCACCATCCCCCGCCCGAGCGAGATTTTCTGTTTCGCATCCGCCGTCAGCCCGCGCGCCTTGCGGTTCAGCATGTCTTCCATGCCGATCATCCCCGCGATCTGCTGCACGCGCTCCGCGACATAGGCCGCATCCGCGCCCCGGTTGCGCAGCGGGAACGCCAGATTGTCGCGCACGGTCATCGTGTCATAGACCACCGGAAACTGGAAAACCTGCGCGATGTTGCGCTTGGTCGTGGGGTCGTTGGTCACGTCACGGTCGTTGAACAGGATGCGGCCCTGACTGGGGTGCAGCAGGCCCGAGATGATGTTCAGCAACGTGGATTTCCCGCAGCCCGACGCGCCCAAAAGCGCATAGGCTTCGCCGTCCACCCAATCGTGGTTCAGCTCTTTCAGCGCGAAATCATCTTCGCTGGTGGGGTTGGGCAAATAGGAATGCGCCAGGTTATCAAGGGTGATTTTTGCCATTGGTCCGGTCCTCCCTCAGGCCGCTGCCGCATAGGATGCGGGGGCCACGGATGTGCCGTCTTCGGCAAAGATGTAAACATGTGTCGGGTCAAGATAGACGTTCAGCGGTGCCCCGATCTTGAGGTCTTTGACCCCGTGCACCAGACCGACCCAGTTTTCACCGTGGTGATCAAGGTGGATAAAGGTTTCCGACCCTGTAATCTCGGTCACGTTCAGCTTGCCCGCAAACTCCAGCGCGTCGTCAGACTGCTTGGACAGTTCAAGGTGGTTGGGGCGGAAGCCCGCAACATAGCTGCCATCGGCCACGGTCTTGAAGTTCCCGAAGGTCGCGACCTTGTTGCCATCGCCAAAGGTCAGCGTGTCGCCGGCCTTGGTGATGTTGAGGAAGTTCATCGGCGGGTCAGAGAAGACGCGCGCGGTCGTGGCATCGACGGGCTGGCGGTAGACCACGGGGGTCAGGCCGAATTGCGTGATGCGCCCTTCCCACAATGTGGCGGTGTGCCCGCCCAGCAAAAGCGCCTCTTCCGGTTCGGTCGTGGCATAGACGAAGATCGAGCCTGCTTCTTCAAAGATTTTCGGGATCTCGGCCCGCAGCTCTTCGCGCAGTTTGTAGTCGAGGTTCGCCAGCGGCTCGTCCAGCAGCACCAGCCCCGCGTCCTTGACCAAAGCCCGCGCAAGCGCGCAGCGTTGCTGTTGCCCGCCCGACAGTTCAAGCGGCTTGCGGTCCAGCATCGGCGTCAACTGCATCAGATCGGCGGCCTTGCGCACGGCGCTGTCGATCTCGTCCTTGGATTTGCCCAGCAACCGCATGGGGCTGGCGATGTTGTTGTAGACGGTCATCGACGGGTAGTTGATGAACTGCTGATACACCATCGCCACACCGCGATCCTGAACGCGCATGCCGGTGACATCCTCGCCGTTCCAGATCACCTTGCCGGTGTTGGGCACATCCAGCCCCGCCATCAACCGCATCAGGGAAGTCTTGCCCGCAGATGTCGGCCCCAGCAGCACGTTCATGGTGCCGGACTGCAGCTCAAGATCTGTCGGATGAATATGCGTCTGGCCGTTTACGACCTTGGACACGCCTTGCAAAACGAGCGACATGTTCCTCTCCCCTTCACGCGCCAGTGGCGGCTGTAGTGTTGTCGGCGGGCGTGGCGGTGGTTTCCACCATCCATGCTTCCAACGTGTTCAATTCATCCGCGTCAAGCCGCAGGCCCAGTTTGGACCGGCGCCAGATGATGTCGTCAGCGGTGCGGGCAAATTCCTTGTCGATCAGCCACTTGGCCTCACGCTCGGTCAGGGTCGCACCGAAATCACGCCCCAGATCTGCCGCAGTTTGCGCGTCGCCCAAGACATCAAATGCCTCGCGCCCATAGGCTTTGACCAGACGATCCGCCCAACGATGGGTCAAAAAGCCGTAGCGGTCCTGCAACTCTTGTTTCAACGCCGCCACGCCGTCTACCGGAAAATCGCCGCCAGGCAAGGCGACACCCGCCGTCCAGGGTTTGGCGTCATTGGCGAAATAGGGCTGGATCTTCTCTAGCGCGCTTTCGGCAAGACGGCGGTAGGTGGTGATCTTGCCGCCAAAGACGTTCAGCACCGGCGCACCGGCGGATGTATCGACCTTCAGCACATAATCCCGCGTCGCCGCCGTGGCAGAGCTCGCCCCGTCGTTATACAGCGGGCGCACACCGGAGTAGGTCCAGACGATATCGTCGGTGGTGATCTGCTTTTTCAGGTATTTGGACGCAAAACGCACGAGGTAATCTTGCTCCTCGGGGGTGCAGACCGGCTTTTCGGACACATCCGTGTGGTCGGCATCTGTGGTGCCGATCAGGGTAAAATCCGTCTCGTAAGGAATGGTAAAGATGATGCGCCCGTCTTCGCCTTGGAAGAAGTAGCATTTGTCGTGGTCATAAAGCTTGGGCGTCACGATATGGCTGCCCCGCACCAGCCGCACCCCTTCCGAGGAATTGATGCGCACGGTGTTGCGGATCACGTTTTCCACCCACGGGCCACCGGCGTTGACCAGCATCTTGGCCTGTACCACGCGTTGGGGGCCGCCGTCTTTCGGTTCCAGCGTGACTTGCCACATGCCGTCGACCTGCTCGGCAGAAACAACTTTGGTGCGGGTGTTGATCCGCGCACCACGGGCTTGGGCGTCGCGAGCGTTCAGCACCACCAGACGGCTGTCTTCGATCCAGCAGTCGGAATACTCATAGGCCTTTTCGAACTTGTCCTGTAGCGGTGCCCCCTCGGGGGCCTGCGTCAGATCGACCGCGGTCGTCCCCTTGAGGATCTGCCGCCCGCCCAGATTGTCATACATGAACAGACCCAAGCGGATCAGCCACGCAGGGCGACGCCCCTTCATCCACGGCATGAACACGTTCAGAAGCTTTGAGGTGGGCGTATCCCCCTCGAACCGCATATCCTTATGATAAGGCAGCACAAACCGCATCGGCCAAGAGATGTGCGGCATCGCTTTCAGCAGGGTTTCGCGTTCGATCAACGCCTCGCGGACAAGGCGGACCTCCCAGTATTCCAGATAGCGCAGCCCACCGTGAAACAGCTTGGTCGAGGCCGAGGATGTTGCCGAGGCCAGATCGTTCATCTCTGCCAGCTCGACGGTAAACCCACGGCCCACGGCGTCGCGTGCAATGCCGCAGCCGTTGATCCCTCCGCCGATCACAAAGAGATCGACGCTGTGTTCTGTTTCAAGCTGGCTCAATGAAGCCTCCCCGCATCATTTTCGCGCCTCGCAGCTCGGTTTGCGGGACGTCGTGACAAAAGACACCAAGCCCCTTCGTTTTTCAAGATCGAACGTTCGTTTCTTTTCGTTTTCGACTATAGCCTTGATTTTAGGCGCATTAATCCTTCGCCTGACGCGCATTTCTGCGCCCTACAGACGATATACCACGATTCGCGGCCTTGACGTGCTTCGCTTTCCGTAGATTGTAAGTTTTGGTCGGGCGTGCAGAAATCTTGGGCATCCCCAGCCAAAGACGGGGGGATCTATGTCAAATTTCAGACAGCGCGAGATTTTGGAGCTGGCGCGCAAGGACGGCAAAGTCACCGTCGACGGGCTGGCAGAGGCGTATAATGTCACCGTGCAGACCATCCGCCGCGACCTGTCCGAGCTTGCTGAAAGCGGCAAGCTGGAACGGGTGCATGGCGGCGCGGTGATCCCGTCGGGGGTGGTGAATATCGTCT
Source organism: Sulfitobacter sp. SBS6 (assembly GCF_048285585.1). Taxonomy (NCBI): domain Bacteria; kingdom Pseudomonadati; phylum Pseudomonadota; class Alphaproteobacteria; order Rhodobacterales; family Roseobacteraceae; genus Sulfitobacter; species Sulfitobacter sp. SBS6. The sequence continues at coordinate 671,885 of NZ_JBLWBA010000005.1, forward strand.
ATGACGAACGCCGCCGCCTGAACGAGGAAGGCAAACGCGCCATCGCCGAACATTGCGCGCAGGCTATACCGCATGGGGCGTCGGTGTTCATGAACATCGGCACCAGTACCGAAGCAGTCGCGCAGGAAATGCTGCATCACGAAAACCTGCTGGTGGTGACGAACAACCTCAACATCGCCAATATCCTCGCCGCTAACCAAAGCTGCGAGATCATCCTGACAGGCGGCGTCTTGCGCCGTGCGGATGGTGGCATGGTGGGCGGGCTGACTGCCGAGATGGTCAAACAGTTCAAGTTCGATTTCTCGGTTCTGGGTTGTTCTGCCATTGATGCGGACGGCGATCTGCTGGATTTCGACGGGCAAGAGGTGCTGGTCAGCCGGTCCGCCATCGGGCGGTCACGCACGGTGATGGTCGTGGCCGACCACCTGAAGTTCCAGCGCAAGGCCCCGCTGACGATCTGTTCGCTGCGCGATGTGAACACGTTGTTCACCGACCACCGCCTGCCCGATGCGCTGAAGGCGGAATGCGCGGGCTGGGGCACCTCGGTTGTGACCACCTGACCCGAGTATGGACTTAACCCCATGAAGCAGCATGACCCGCGCGGCTGGCTTTTTGTCGCCCCCGCCTGCCTCTTGCTGGGGGTGGTCGGGCTGATCCCGCTGGTCACCGTCATCAACTATTCGTTCTTCGAGATTTTCACCCTGCAATCGCGCTTCTGGATCGGCACCGAATGGTTTCGCGACCTGATCACCGCCCCGCGTTTCTGGGCAAGCTTCGGGCGCAGCGCGCTGTTCTCGACCTTCGTGCTGTGCATCCAGATCCCGCTGGGGATCGCGCTGGCCCTGTGCATCCCGCGCGGACGGATCTGGGCGGGGGCGGCCTTGGCTGTGCTGTCGCTGCCGCTGCTCGTACCGTGGAATATGATCCCTGCGCTCTGGCTGAGCCTGATGAACGACGACACAGGTATTTTGGGGCAGTGGCTGGCGGGCTACGGCTGGCCTGCCGCGTGGAAGGACAGCGCCGTGCTGACCTGGGTGGTGATCTTGGCAATGGACACGTGGCACTGGACCAGCCTTGTGGTCATCCTCGCCTATAGCGCGCTGACCACCATCCCCGATCCGCTTTATCAGGCGGCCGCCATCGATGGGGCGCGCCCTTGGCAGGTGTTACGCCACATCCAGCTGCCGCGGTTGCAGCATGTGCTGCTCATGGCGGTGCTGTTGAGGTTCATGGACAGTTTCATGATCTACACCGAGGCCTTTCCGATCAATGCCGGCGGCCCGGCCGAGGCCAGCCTGTTTCTGGCCGTCGATCTGGGCGAGGAGATCAAGGCGTTCAACTACGGCCCCTCGGCCGCGCGGTCGGTGCTATATTTTCTGATCGTGCTGTCGGTCGCATGGGTCTTTACCAAGGTGCAGGCCAAGCTTGACGATCCCAAACCGGGGGTGCCGTGATGATACCGCGTCGGGCATGGCCCGTGATCAAACTGGCGCTGCTGGGGGCGTTCATCCTCTTTACTATCCTGCCGCTGGTGCAGATGACGGTGCTGAGCTTTACCGCGACGCTGTCGCAGGACGGGCTGAGCTTGGGCGAGACGACGCTGCGCAATTATCGCGCCATCTGGGCCGACCCGAGCTTGCGCGCGGCCTTTGGCAATTCAGTCGCCTATGTGCTGATCAATATCGCGATCACCATCCCCGTCGCCCTGCCCGCGGCCTTTGCCTTTGCGCGGCTGTCGTTTCTGGGGGACAAACACCTGTTCTTCAGCTTCATCGCCTTTCGCATCACCCCGCCGGTGGTGCTGACCCTGCCGATCTTCCAGCTTTTCTCGGTGCTTGGCATCGTCAACTCGGTCACCGGCATCGCGCTGGCCCATTGTCTGTTCAACCTGCCGGTATCGATCTGGATTCTACAGGGATTCATCGCCGCCGTCCCGCGCGAGATGGACGAGACGGCGTTCCTTGATGGCTATTCGCGCCCCCGCTATATCTGGAAAATCCTGCTGCCGCAGATCGCGCCCGGCATCGCGGTGACTGCGTTTTTCTGCTTTATGTTCAGCTGGGTAGAAGTCGTCTTTGCCCGCATCCTGACCACCACCAATGGCAAGCCGATCTCTATGGCGCTCAGCGCGATGTTCGGCTTTCAGACGGATATCGGGATGGTCATGGCCTTTACGCTGACCTCTATGTTGCCCGGCGCATTGCTGCTGTTTGCCATGCGCAACCATCTGTCCCGCGGGTTCAAGGTCGGGCGGGTCTAGGGCCGCCCTCCCCTTCAAGGCTACCCCCGTGCCGCCTGACGCGAGGTGCGGCGCGTCACCAGCAAACGGTTGATGAAGGCCAGGACAAAGATCACCGTCAGGATCAACACGATTGTCGGAGCCGGTGCGCTATCCAGAAAGAAGCTGGCGTACACGCCCGCGAACATCGACAACAGGCAGACCAGCACAGATACGATCAGCATCGGGCCAAAGCTGCGCACCACCAGAAAGGCAATCGCCCCCGGTGTGACCAGCAACGCCACCGCAAGGATCAGCCCCGTCGCCGTCAGCGTCGCCACGATGGTCAGCGACAACACCGCCAGCAACCCATAGTGCAAGAACCCCGTGTGCAGCCCACTGGCCTGCGCCTGTGCGGGGTCAAAGGCGTGCAGCAGCAGATCTTTCCACTTGAGCACCAGAAACGCCGTCACAAAGGCCGAGATCAGCCCCGCCGTCCAAAGATCCTGCGCGCCGACGCCCAGCATATTGCCGAACAGCACGTGATCCAGATGCTGGTTCGTGGTGATCGAGGTGTACATGATGATGCCGATCCCGAACATGCCAGAAAAAACGACCCCCATTACGGTGTCCTGTTTGATCCGGCTGTTATAGCTCAGGTATCCGGTCAGCATCGCGCAGGACATGCCCGCGGCAAAGGCCCCTACAATCAGCGGCAGCCCCGTAATCCAGGCCAGCACGACCCCCGGCAGGACCGCATGGCTGACCGCATCGCCCATCAAGGCCCAGCCTTTGAGCACCAGAAAGCATGACAGCAATGCCGTCGGCGGGGCGACCAGCAGGACGATCCAGAAAGCGTTCTGCATGAAGGGAAACTGGAAGGGAAACAGCAACGTCTCGATCATAGGGCCACCCCGTCTCGCAAGGATTTGAGCGCCGCCGCAGCCTTGCGCCGCGCGGCCAGCACACCGTGTTTGGGCGCAAAGACAAAGGCCAGCAGGAAGATCGCGGTTTGCAGCGTGACGATCACCCCGCCTGTCGCCCCGTCCAGAAAATAGCTGGCATAGGCCCCCAGAAAGCTGGTGATCGTGCCGATCAGCACCGATACGATGATCAGCCGCGGGAAACGGTCACAAAGCAGATAGGCCGTCGCCCCCGGTGTCACGACCATGGCGATCACCAGAAAGGCCCCGACGGTCATCATCGCCGCCACCACCGCCGCCGACAGCAGCATGAAGAACACCGCCTTCAACAGCTCGGGCCGCAACCCGATGGAGCGTGCGTGGTTTTCGTCAAAGAAGGTGACCATCAGGTCTTTCCACTTCAGCAGCAGCACGGTCAGACAGACAACCCCGATGATCGCCAGTTGCACGATATCCTGCGGCGCGATGGCAAGGATATTGCCCATAATGATGGTCTGGATGCTGACCGACATGGGCGATAGCGACACCATGAATAGGCCCAGGCCGAAAAATGCGGTAAAGATGATGCCGATGATCACGTCGATCTTCAGCCCCGACCGCCCCGACAGAAACAGCATCGCCCCCGCCGCCATGCCGCCCGCCAGAAACGCGCCAAGCGCAAAGGGCAGCCCCAGCATATAGGCTCCGGCCACACCGGGCACGACAGAATGGCTCAGCGCGTCGCCGATCAGCGACCAGCCCTTGAGCATCAGATAGCACGACAGAAAGGCGCAAACCGCCCCCACCATCGCTGACACCCACATGGCGTTGAACATATAATCATAGCTGAACGGCTCTAGCAGCAGGTCGATCATGTGTCGTCCTCGGAAGTGTCGATGCGTTCGCCGTAATGCACGAAGGGGCGTTCGTCGTCGGTGATGATCCGCAGCTCGCGCCCGTCGTCATCATCGTGCAGGTCTTGCCCCCCGAGGGTAAAGTGCCGCAGCACCCCGCCAAAAGCCGTTTCCAGATTGTCATGGGTAAAGACTGTTTCCGTCGGCCCATAGGCCAGCACCGTGCCCTTGACCAAGACGGTCCGGTCACAGAATTCCGGGACAGAGCCCAGGTTATGCGTCGACACCAGCATCACCCGCCCTTCGTCGCGCAACTCGCGCAGCAGGTCGATGATCTGGTCCTCGGTCTTCACGTCTACGCCGGTAAAGGGTTCGTCCAGCAGGATCACCTGCCCGTTCTGCGCCAAGGCGCGCGCCAGAAAGACACGTTTTCGCTGCCCGCCGGACAGCTCTCCGATCTGGCGATGGCGGAACTCGGTCATGTTGACGCGGCGCAGGGCATCGTCCACCGCCGCATGATCGGCGGCTTTGGGACGGCGCAGGAACCCCATATGCCCATAGCGCCCCATCATTACCACATCCTGCACCAGCACCGGAAAGGCCCAATCGACCTCTTCGGACTGGGGGACATAGGCCACAAGGTTTTCTCGCAACGCCTGTTTGACGGTCTTGCCCAGAAGGGTGATCTGCCCCTGCGCGGCCGGCACAAAGCCCATGATTGCCTTGAACAGCGTGGATTTCCCCGCCCCGTTCACCCCGACCAGCGCCGTGATCGTACCGCGCGGGATCTCGAAGCTGGCATCATAAAGCGCGGTGTGGCCGTTGCGATAGGTCACGGTCACATCGGTGGCCTTGATGCCGATCGTATCGGGCGCAAGCCCGGCATCAGGGGTCGTGGTGGAGGCGGGGTGCATAGGGGTATCCATTTACTTCAGGCCTGCATCCAGCCCGTCCGCGACAGTCTGCGAGGTGACGCGCAGCAAGTCCAGATAGCTTGGCACGGGCCCCTCGGCGGTGCTGAGGCTATCGACATAAAGCACACCACCATAGGCCGCGCCGGTTTCCCGCGCGACCTGCTTTGCAGGCGAGGTGTTCACCGTGCTCTCACAGAAAACGACCGGAATATCATTGTCGCGCACGGAATCGATGACTTTGCGCACCTGCTGCGGCGTGCCGGTCTGGTCGGCGTTCATCGGCCAGAGGTACAGCTCTTTCATCCCGAAATCCCGCGCGAGGTAGCTGAACGCCCCTTCGCAGGTCACCAGCCAACGCTGGTCTTCGGGGATCTGCGCAATCCGGTCCCGCAGGGGCGTGATCGTATCGCGGATTTCCTGTTTGTAGCTTTCGGCATTGGCGGCATAGGTCGCCGCATTGTCAGGGTCGTGTTCGGTAAAAGCTGCCGCGATGTTGTCGACGTAGATCAGCGCGTTATCCAGCCCCATCCAGGCGTGGGGGTTCGGCTTGCCCTCATACTCCCCCTCCCCGATCGAAATCGGCTCCACCCCGTCGGTCAGCGTGGCCGACGGAATATCCCCGAGGTTCGAGATGAACTGCTCGAACCACAGCTCTAGGTTCATGCCGTTCCACAGGATCAGATCGGCATCCACCGCGCCAACGATATCGCGCGGGGTGGGCTCATAGCCGTGGATTTCGGCACCGGGCTTGGTGATCGATACCACCTCTGCCGCATCGCCGCCCACCTGCTGCGCCATATCGGCAAGAACCGTAAAGGTCGTGACGACTTTGAAATCAGCCGCAACCGCAGGCACGCCCGCCATCGCTGCAACACCAAGAACCGGAGCAAAAACCGACGCCAGCACATTCTTTCTCATTCTGTTCCTCCAAGGACCAATGCGTTCGCTAGATGTAAATGCGAATTAGTCGCATATGTCAAACATGCAAATAAGAATAGGTCGCATAAACTTGCGGGCAAGATGAATCTTGCGTAACAAGATGGCAGACGAGAAAGGACATCGGTTTGACCCACAGCGCTGATTACAAGCAATTGCTGCGTGAAGCTGGCCTGCGGGTCACGCCACAGCGTACAACCATCGTATCGCTGCTGTCGGAAACCGACGATCACCCCAATGTCGAAGACCTGTATGAAAAGGCGCGCAGACTGGACGACACCGTGTCTGTCGCCACGGTCTATCGCACGATGTCAGTGCTTGAAAACGCGGGGCTGGTGCGCAAACTGGTGCTGGATGATGCCCCTGCCCGCTACGAGATGATGCCCCACACGGACCACGACCATCTGGTCGATGTCGACAGTGGGGATCTGGTAGAGATTCCAGGGACCGAGATCGCGACGCTGCTGGATCGTGTCGCAGCCGAGATGGGCTACGAGCTGGTCAGCCACCATACGGTCATTCGCGCCCGCAAGCTTTAAGTCTGTGTCTGATCCGCAAGCGATCTGACCATCGCCGCCGCACCGGCCGAGATCGTGCGCAGGATCACCTCGTCCGGGATATCACGGATCAGCCAGTCGCGCATCGGGCCAAAGGCTGACAGGAACACCATCAGATTGGCAACGATATCAAGCCGTTGATCGTCGCTGTGCATCCCCAGACGCGGGGCAAGCTGATCCGCCAGATCCTTCATCACCGCAAACTCGCGCGCGTGCAGGGCGCGGCGGTCTTCGGCCTGCATATGCGGCACGCATCGATAGGCCAGCAGCGTGCCATCCCGTTTCATCGACCAGCTTTCGCGGAAGTATTTCTCGAACGCGTCCTCAAGTGACAGGTTTTCATCCAGCAGGATGATCGGCAGCGTCGACACGTCCTCGCGGAACCACAGCTGGTTCAGCAGGCGGCGCAGGATGTCGTTCTTATTCGCGATATAATCATAGATGCTGGCCTGATTGACGCCCGAGCGCGCACAGATGTCGCGGATCGTGGTGGCGGCAAAGCCTTTTTCAAGAAACAGCGACAAGGCCGCCTCGCAAATCTGTTCGCGGCGGCTTTGGATCAGCGACTGGTTCTGCACGCTGGTAATCTCCGCCTCTGCCAGCATTTGGGTGCGCAGCGCAGACAGCCGATCGCTGCGAATGGCCGTCGTGGATGTGTCGTGCATGGGGCTGTCCTTCATTTGACGTAAATCCTATCGGCTTTCGATATGCGAAACAACCGGCAGCGTGCAGACGCGCCCCACGCAAAACCCCCGCCGGTACGGGGACCGACGGGGGCAGCGTTTTTCCAGCGATGTGGGGCGGGTTTAGTCGCCCAGACCCAAGGCCACAAAGCGCGGGTCACCTGCGCGGCGCACCAACAGCAACAACGACTTGCGGCCGCCGTCTTTGGCCTCGGTGATCCGGTCCTCCAGATCGGTGATGGACAGGATCGGCTGTTGCCCCGCCTCTGTGATGATGTCCCCTACACGCAGGCCTTTCTCGAAGGCTTCCGACATCTCGTCCACCTCGGTCACGGCCAGACCCTCGACTGAATCATCCGCCCCAAGTTCGGTACGCAGATCATCCGTCAGCGGCGTGATCGTCAGACCAAGCACCGACTTTGACGCAGGCGCTTCGGGCTCTGCCTCATCCTCTGGCTCAGAAGCAGACGCCCCTGCCCCTTCGGCATCTTCGCGGCGGCCCAGCTTGACCTTGAGCGTCTGGGATTTCCCCTCGCGCAGGACAGTCACGCGGACCGAGGCCCCGACAGTGCTATTACCCACCTGACGGACCAGACCGCGGGTGTCTTCAACCTCGACCCCTGCAAAGCTGAGGATCACGTCACCGGTTTTCAGGCCCGCATCCTTGGCAGGGCCGTCCGGTACATCGGTGATCAACGCGCCGGACGCTTTGGCAAGCCCCATCGCGTCGGCCACATCCTGAGTAACGTCCTGAATACGCACACCCAACCAGCCGCGACGGGTTTCGCCGAATTCCTTAAGCTGGTTCACAACACGCGTCACAACATTCGACGCCATCGAGAAACCGATCCCGATGGAGCCGCCGTTGGGCGACAGGATCGCGGTGTTCACGCCAATGACTTCGCCATCCATATTGAACAACGGCCCGCCGGAGTTGCCGCGGTTAATGGCAGCGTCCGTCTGGATATAGTCATCATAGGTGCCCGACAAAGCACGGTTGCGCGCCGAGACGATACCGGCCGAGACGGAAAACCCCTGCCCCAGCGGGTTCCCCATGGCCAGCACCCAGTCACCAACGCGGGCGGCATTGCTGTCGCCGAAGCTGACGAACGGCAGCGCACTTGGGGCTTCAACCTTAAGCAGAGCAATATCGGTGTTGGGGTCGGTGCCGATGACTTCGGCCTTCAGTTCAAGGCCAGTGAAAAACTCGATGGTAATCTCGTCCGCGCCTTCGATCACGTGGTTGTTGGTCACGACGAACCCGTCTTCAGAGATAACAAACCCCGACCCAAGCGCCGATGATTTGCGTGGCGCGGGGGCTTCGCCACCATTGTTGCGGTCGCGGAATTCCTTGAAGAAATCCTCGAAGGGGGAGCCTTCGGGCACGATGCCACGGGGGCCGGTGCGCCCTTCAACGGTGGTGGAGGTGGTGATATTCACGACCGACGGGCTGATCTTTTCCGCAAGCGGCGCAAGGCTTTCGGGTTTGGCCAGTGCGACCACGGCCTGCATCAGGACAAAAGCCAGCGCCAGCATACCCATCATCAACCATTTGATCTGGGGCGATATTGCGTCGGTACGCGACAGGGAAACGGCCTTTGGCTGCATTCGTCAACTCCGGTTTTATAAGGGGCGATACACCCCGTTTGTGTGTCCTTGGCAGAGTGCATCTGCAAACCCACTGCTGCAAGGTGAAAGATGGTCATCCTCACGCGCATGTCAACGCGACCCTCGGTTTCTATGCGAAATTGCCGCCCCTTATCCCGTTGATCCTGTGGTCATCCCCCCAAACGAAACAAGGGCCGGCATTTCTGCCAGCCCCTGTTTGAACGTGCACCGTGGATAGGATCAGTTGCCGGTCCCGGTGGTGGTCGCGCGTTGGCTGCGGCTGCCTTCGTCCGACTTGAGATAGTTAAAGAACTCGCTGTCGGGCGACATCACCATGGTAGAATTCTCGCCCTTCAACGCTTGCTCGTAGGCGCTGAGCGAGCGGTAGAATTCAAAGAACTCCGCATCCTTGGAATAGGCTTGCGCGAAGATCTTGTTCCGCTCGGCGTCGGCCTCACCTTCGGTGATACGGGCGTCACGACGGGCTTCCGACAGGATTTCCTCGTAGGTACGATCCGCAAGAGCGGTGACACGTTGCGCCGCCTCGCGGCCACGGGCGCGTTCATCGGTCGCTTCGCGGTCACGTTCAGCGATCATCCGCTGCAGGGTCGCGTCAAAGTTCTGCTCTGGCAGGTTGGTCTGGCGCAAACGCACATCGACCACATCCAGACCAAGCGCCTGCGCACGCGCATCAGAACGTTCGCGGATCTGGTCCATCAGTGCAGAGCGTTCGGGCGACAGGATGGTGTTGGATGTCACCCCCTGCGAGCCCAGAACCGCACGGATCTGACCGTCAAGAATACCGTTCAACTGGATTTCAGCCTGACGGCCACCGTCGGTGCCAAGGGCCTGACGGAACTGGCGCACGCTGTTGATGCGGTACAGCACAAAGGCATCCACTTCGAGACGACGGTCATCGGCGGGGGTGACCTCGATCATCGGCGTTTCAAGCGACAGGATACGGTCGTCGTAGCGGACGACCTCGTCCAGCAGCGGGATTTTGAACCCGATGCCCGCGTCTTCACGCACCTGTTTGATCTGGCCGAAACGCAGCACCAGCGCGCGTTCACGTTCGTCCACGATAAAGATCGACGACAGGGCGACAACGGCTGCGATCACAACCACGGGGATGAGGATATTGAGTTTACGCATCAGTTCGATCCTCGGTTGGAGTTGCGGAGTTCATTGAGCGGCAGGTAAGGCACGACCCCCTGCCCGGTCCCGTCAGAGCCGTTTTCGAGGATAATCTTGTCCACGTCTCCCAGTACTTTCTCCATGGTTTCGATGTACAGACGACGACGGGTCACATCGGGTGCTGCTTCATATTCCTGCAATACCGCTTCAAAGCGGCTTGCCTCACCCACGGCGTCGTTGACCACACGTGCGCGGTAACCTTCGGCGGCTTCCAGCAGACGGGCGGATTCACCACGGGCTTCGGCGGTGCGGCGGTTGGCATAAGCGTCAGCCTGACGTTCCACCCGATCGCGTTCCTGTTCGGCAGCTTGCACGTCGCGGAAGGCGTCGATGACGGATTCTTGCGTCGTGTTGCCATTTGCATCCGTCACGGTGACCGTCTGGCTAGGCGGATCCACCTTGTTGAAGTTGACGCGGATGATGTTGATCCCGGTCTCGCGGTTATCAAGCGTGGTCTGGATCAGCTCGCGCGCGGAGGCTTCGATGGTGGCACGGTCACGGTTGAGGATCGGTGCCAGCTCGGACTGGGCGATGATCTCGCGCATGGCGGATTCAGAAATCGCACGCACCGCCATTTGCGGATCCCGCAGCGAGAACTTGAAGTTCTCGGCGTTCTTTACGTTCCAGACGACCTGAAAATCGATATCGACGATGTTTTCATCCGTGGTCAGCATCAGCCCTTCGTTGTCGTCGCCACCGCGTCCTGCGCCAATGGTTTCGGCGCGGTTGGTGGTCACGTCAAAGACTTCGGCAGTGACAAAAGGCCAAGGGGCAAAGTTCAGACCCTCTGTCCCGATGCCCGAAAACTCCCCAAGGAAAAGCTCGATCGACTGCTGTTCAGGGCGCACGGTATAAAAGCTTGCCATCCCCCAGACGACAGCGGCCGCCACCAGACCCAGACCCACTGTGCCGCGGGTGAACTTGGGGCCTGCGCCGCCCGCATTCCCGCCAGAGCCGCCGGAGTTACGGGTGCCGCCTTTGCCGCCCATGAGGACGCGCAGCTGTTCCTGACCCTTTTTCACTAGATCGTCGATCTCGGGCATCTGACCTTTGTCACCACCCGGACCGCGCCCGCCACCACCGGTGGGCCGCTGCCCTCCGGGCCGGTTGCGGTCGCCACCATTGTTCCCACCGCCTGAGTTTCCTCCGCCGCCCCAAGGACCGCCTGTATTTCCAGCCATTAATTCTTCCCTATGTATGGCCGCTACAGCGGCCCTATCCCAACCGCCTACGCGGTTTTATCTTGTGCAGAGTTGGGCATATTCGCCCGAACTTCAAGCAGTGCGTGTCGGACTGCGCATGGTGACCAGCTCTTCGGACATGGTCGGGTGCACGGCGCAGGTCGCGTCGAATTGCTCTTTTGTCAGCCCCGCCTTCACGGCAATGCCCACCAGCTGGATCAGCTCGCCCGCGTTTGGTGCGACGATGTGGCACCCCAGAACGACGCGTGTTTCCTTGCTGACGATCAGCTTCATCATCACACGTTTGTTCTTTTCGGCAAAGGCCGTTTGCATGGGCCGGAACGACGCCGAGTAAATCTCGACCGGTTCCTGCTCTGCCGCTTGCTCTTCTGTCAGGCCGACGGTGCCGAATTCGGGCTGTGTGAACACGGCCGACGGGATCAGGTCGTGATCCACGGGCGTCGGGTTGCCTCCAAAGACGGTTTGCACAAAGGCCATGCCTTCGCGGATCGCAACAGGTGTCAGGTTCACGCGGTCGGTGACATCGCCGATAGCATAGATCGACGGGACGCCCGACTGGCTGTATTCGTCGACTTCGACCTCATGGCGCCGGCCCAGCGATACGCCGACCTCTTCCAGCCCCATGCCATCGGTATTCGGTGCGCGCCCTGTGGCGAACAGCACCATGTCAAAGACCTTCTCGGCCCCGTTGGAGGCTTTGACCCAGATCGGCCCCTGCGTGCCCGCGCGCGCGTCGCAATTGTTCAGCTCGTTCGATTGTTCAGCCGTGGCCCCCATCGCCGCGTCAGAGTTGCTGGGCATGGTGCCCGCCTCGTGTTCGGATTCCAGCGCCATTTCGACGATGCTGGTGCCGCAGTGGATATCGACGCCTGCATTTGTCATCGATTCAGCGATCAGTCCGCGGGCCTCGTCATCAAAACCGCGCAGGATCTGTGCCGCGCGGTTGTACATCGTCACCTCGACGCCCAAGCCATTCAGGATACAGGCGAATTCACAGCCGATATAGCCGCCACCCACGATCAGGATCGACTTGGGCAGACTTTCGAGATGGAAGATATCGTCCGACACAATCCCAAGCTGGGCGTTCGGCACGTCCGGGCGTACCGGACGGCCGCCGGTGGCCAGCAAGATGTGTTTGGCCGTGCGGGTTTCGCCGTTCGCCAGCTGCACCGTATGCGCGTCCTTGATCGTGGCGCGCTGGTCAAAGGTATCGACGTCCGAATTGGCCAAGAGCTTGCGATAGACGCCTTCCAGCCGGTCCAGTTCAGTGTTCAAACGGGTCTTGAACGCGTGCCAGTCGAAGGTGCCCGGCTTGATGTCCCAGCCAAAGCACTGCGCCTCGTCCACCAGCTCGGCATAACCCGAGGCAAAAACCATCAGCTTTTTCGGCACGCAGCCCCGGATCACGCATGTCCCGCCATAGCGGTCCTCTTCGGCGAGGGCGACTTTGGCCCCGTATTCGCCCGCCGCAACACGCGCCGCGCGCACGCCGCCGGAACCGCCACCAATGACAAAAAGGTCGTAATCAAAATCGCTCATCTGGGCCGGGGCCTTTCTTTGTTAATCGCTCAGGTCGGAGAACAGGTTATCCGTCTCGACAAACTCCATCTTATCGCGATCAACAGTGCCTTCGTTGATGTCGCGCACTTCGACGCGGCCATCGCCATAGCCGATCACCACGGCATCACAGATATCAATGAATAGCCCGTTTTCAACTACGCCCGGCATCTGGTTCATGACCAAGGCCATCTGGCGGGTGTTGCCGATCCGCTTGAGATGCAGGTCAAGGATGTAGTTCCCCTCGTCCGTCACGAAGGGGATGTCGCCGTTCATACGCAGCGTGGAATTGCGCCCCAGCACGTCCATAGACACCAAAGTCTCTTCGACAAGCGCTTGTGTGGTCTGCCAGCCGAAGGGAATAACCTCTACCGGAAGGGGAAATGCGCCCAGTGTTTCGACCTCTTTACCGATGTCGGCAATCACGACCATTTGATCGGAGGCGGTGGCCACGATCTTTTCTTGCAGCAAGGCCCCGCCGCCGCCCTTGATCAGGTTCAGCTCTCCGTCGAACTCGTCCGCGCCATCGATGGTCAGGTCCAGCCACTTGGCTTCATCAAGGCTGATCACCTCGATCCCCACTTCGCGCGCCAGCTGCGCGGTACGGGTCGAGGTGGGCACGCCCTTGATCCGCAAGCCGTCGTCGCGCACCATCTCTCCCAGGCAGCGCACCAGCCACGCAGCGGTAGAGCCGGTGCCCAATCCGACGCGCATTCCGTCTTCTACAAATTGTGCAGCGCGTTTGGCGGCGACAAATTTGGCCTTATCGATGGGTGACAATTCTCCGGTCATGGCAGCGACTCCTCGTTAATCGACGCCCTTATAGACGCAGCCGCGCCGGCGCGCGACCCTCAAAACCGCATTGTCGTCGCGTCGCGTGGCCTGCGGGCGGTGGCACATGGTCTGCGCCACGACGCCACGGGGGTGTTACGCGCCGATAATCTGGATAGAGTACCGCAAACCGCGCAGATCGGTCGTTTTCAATCGCCCGCCTCCGGCGCAATGGGATACCACCGGCCTATGACCGATTACACGCTGCACTACGCCCCCGACAATGCCTCCCTGATCATCCGCCTCGCGCTCGAGGCGCAGGGCGTGGCCTATGAGACCTGTCTGGTCGATCGCGCGGCGCAGGGGCAGTCTGCCCCCGCCTATCGGGCGCTGAATCCGCACGGGCTGATCCCCGCGTTGCAGACGCCGGACGGGCCGATGTTTGAAACCGGCGCAATCCTGCTGTGGCTGGCGGACCGGCATGGGGGGCTGGCCCCTGCCGCGACGGATGCCACACGGGCGGATTTCCTCAAGTGGTTGTTTTTCGTTGCCAATACGGTGCACCCTGCCCTGCGTATGCTGTTTTACCCTAATAAATACGTGGGCGTTGACAACGCCGCCCAAGATGCGCTGCACACAACCCTAACCCAAGCGTTGCAGACCCACCTGCGCAGGCTGGAGGACCGGGCCGCGGCGGATACGCTGCCCCTCGCGCTTGCGCTTTACCTCGCCCCGCTGTTGCGCTGGTGTGCGCTGTATCCGCGCAACCGTGATCGCGGCTGGTTCGATCTGCGCGCCACCCCGCATCTGCACGCGCTTTGCGCTCGGGTCGAAACGCTCCCCTGCACGGCGGCCGCGCAAACCGCCGAAGGGCTGGGGCCCACGCCCTTTACCGCGCCCCACCTTGCCACCCCACCTATAGGAACTGCCACCTGATGTTTCTCTCTGTCTTCGATATGTTCAAAGTGGGCATCGGCCCGTCCTCCTCGCACACGATGGGGCCGATGGTGGCGGCGGCACGGTTTCTGGACCTGATGCGCGCCTCTCCGTTCAAATTCGCGGGCCTGCGCGCATCGCTGCATGGCAGTCTGGCCTTTACCGGTGTGGGGCACGCCACGGACCGCGCCACGATCCTTGGCCTCGCGGGGTTCACGCCGCAAGACTACGACAATGACCGCGCCGAAGAGGTACTGGCCGAGATCAACCGCACGCAGACGATCACCCTGCCCGAGTTTGGCACGCTGAGCTTCGCGCCCAAGTCCGATATGATCTTTGACTATGACACCAAGCTGGACGGCCACGCCAACGGGATGATGCTGATGGCCACCGACGCCCAAGGCGACGTTAGCTTGCGCGAGACCTATTATTCCATCGGCGGCGGCTTCGTGATGACCGAAGCCGAACTGGCGGCGGGCAAAGACACAGACGAAGGCGCGCCGATACCCTTCCCGTTCAAATCCGCAACCGAGATGCTGCAGATGGCGGCAGAGTCCGGCAAGAGCATCGCCCAGATGAAACGTGCCAACGAGGAATCGCGCGGCGGGGCGGCGCAGCTGCGCGACGGCACCAAGCGGCTGTGGCAGGTGATGAACGACTGCATCAACCGCGGGCTCGAAACCGATGGCATCCTGCCCGGCGGGTTGAACGTCAAACGCCGTGCCAAGGCGATCCATGATGCGCTGGTGTCGGAGCGCGGCCAGAACCAGCGCGCGCCTCACACGATCAACGACTGGATGAGCGTTTACGCTATGGCGGTGAACGAGGAAAATGCCGCCGGTGGGCAAGTCGTCACCGCCCCCACCAACGGCGCAGCGGGTGTGATGCCCGCGACCTTGCGCTATTATCTGGATCACGTCCCCGGCGCATCAGAGGCGCATATCGAGGATTTCCTGCTCACCGCTGCGGCGATCGGCGGGCTGGTCAAATTCAACGCGTCGATCTCGGGGGCGGAAGCGGGCTGTCAGGCCGAAGTGGGCAGCGCCGCCGCCATGTCGGCCGCCGGGCTCTGTGCCGTGATGGGCGGCACGCCGCAGCAGATCGAGAACGCCGCCGAAATCGCGCTGGAACATCATCTGGGCATGACCTGCGACCCCGTGCGCGGTCTGGTGCAGGTGCCGTGCATCGAACGCAACGGGCTTGGCGCGATCAAGGCGGTGTCCGCCGCGTCGCTTGCGCTGCGCGGCGACGGCACGCATCTGGTGCCGCTGGACGCCTGCATCGAAACCATGCGCCAGACCGGTGCGGATATGTCTGAAAAGTATAAAGAAACCTCGCTTGGGGGGCTGGCGGTCAACGTGCCGAACTGCTGATCTGACGCAGCGGCACGCGGCCCCGCCCGCGCTTGACCCCACTGCGGAACTGCAACAGTCTGACAGCCGTCAGGAAATTTGCGGGAGGGCAAGATGGAACTGAAACAGGCAATGCAGGAACGGCGCAGCATCCGGGGCTTCAAGAAAGATCCCGTGCCGCGCGCCCTGCTGGAAGAGGTCATCGCACTGGCCAATCGCGCGCCATCCTCGATGAACACCCAGCCGTGGCATCTGCATGTGCTGACCGGCGAACCGCTTGAAAAAGTCCGTGAAGGGAATTCGACCCGTATGTTGCAAGGCGTGCCGCCGGTGCGTGAAATCAGCGATCACGGGGCCTATGCCGGTGTCCACCGCGACCGGCAGGTCGGCATCGCGAAACAGCTCTTTGCTGCCATGGGGATCGAACGCGACGACAAGGAGCGCCGCCAAGATTGGGTGATGCGCGGCTTCCGCCAGTTCGATGCGCCGGTGTCCATCGTCGTCTGCTTTGACAAGTCGCTGGATGACAACGGCACCATCGCGCATTTCGATCTGGGCGCGGTGACCTACGGCCTTGTCCTCGCCGCGTGGAGCAAGGGTCTGGGCTGCGTGATCAACGGTCAGGGCATCATGCAATCGCCTGTGGTGCGTGAACATGCGCAAATCCCCGACGATCAGGTGATCATGACCTGCGTCGCCATGGGCTGGCCGGACGAGGATTTTTCGGCCAATGCCGTCGTCTCTACCCGCCGCCCCGTCGAAGAGGTCACGCGGTTCGTCGGCTTCGACGATTAGCGCCCTGCGCCCCTGAGCGCCGTGAAAACCAGCGTTACGTGCGGGGGCCTACCCCGCCGTGACGGACTTGCGCACCATATCCCAATATTGCGCGATCACCTGGTCCAGTGACAGCCGTCCGCCTGCGCGAAACCAAGTATTCACCCCTGTCAGCATCGCAATCACCGCCAAGGTCGCGATCTTGGTATCCGCGATGGCGAAATCCCCCGCCGCCGCCCCGTCTCGCAAAATCGTCTCTAGCCGGTCTTCATACTGGCGGCGCAGCGCTTCGACCTCGGCGAAATTCTCGGGCGTGAGGTTGCGCAGCTCCATATAAGAGATGAAAACCTCGTCCGGGCGGTCGGCGTGAAAGCGGATGTGAAAGTCGACAAATCGGCGCAAGCGATCCACCGCGCTTTGACTGGGGTCACTGTCGCAGGCCGCAAGCAGGTCGTTCATATGGTCCTGCAACAGGCTGAACAGCAGCGTTTGCTTGTCCGGCGTGTAATTATACAATGCACCCGCCTGCACCCCGACCTCCGTCGCCAGTGCCCGCATGGATACGGCAGCAAAGCCGTGACGGGCGAAAAGCCGCAACGCCGCCGCACGGATTTTGGGCCGAGTGATGTCAGAATGTGATCCGGTTGTACGCGCCATGGGTCAAAGGTTAATTGAACGCATGTTCAAAGGCAAACCCCTGCTTGCGCGAATTCCGTCGCTGGTGCATGACTGACCTATGACGCAACGTATCCTTCTTCCGCTCTGCCTTGCCGCGCTGACCCTGCCCGCAGCCTGCACGCAGTTTCCCGCGCTTGACAGCCGTGCCACGCCCGAGCTTCTCGCCTCGGACTATCCCGCGCTTGTGCCGGTCGATCCGCTGCTTGCCAAGGCCGAGGCCGGACAGGTGAACATCCCGCAAACCGAAAACGGGCTGACATCGCGGGTCGAACGGTTGCAGGCGCGCGCGGCGCGCTTGCGCGGATCGGTTCTGTCGGGGTCGGAAAAGCAGCGTTTGTCCCAAGGTTTGCAATAAGCCGCATGCAATGTCGCGTTGCGTGCGCGGTGGGAAAGGGCTACATCGCGGCTAAACCCCCGAAACGCCGCAGCCCGCTGCCGCGCACCACCAAAAGGATTGCACCATGTCACAACCGCTTCGTCTTGGGATTGCCGGATTGGGCACCGTTGGGGTTGGCGTGGTGCGGATCATCCGCAAGCAGGCTGCCTTGATCGAGGCCCGCACCGGTCGCCCCGTCACCATCACCGCCGTCTCTGCCCGCAGCCGCGACAAGGACCGCGGTGTCACATTGTCGGGCTACGCGTGGGAAGATGATCCCGTCGCACTGGCAAAACGCGATGATGTGGATGTCTTTGTCGAACTGATGGGCGGCGACGAAGGCCCCGCCAAGGACGCGACCGAAGCCGCGCTCGCCTCGGGCAAGGATGTGGTCACTGCCAACAAGGCGCTGCTGGCGATCCACGGTCAGGCGCTTGCCGAACAAGCCGAAGCCGCGGGCTGTCTGATCCGCTATGAAGCTGCCGTGGCCGGGGGCATCCCCGTGATCAAGGCGCTGACAGAAAGCCTTGCCGGCAACGAGATCACCCGCGTCATGGGCGTGATGAACGGCACCTGCAACTATATCCTGACCCGCATGGAAGAGACCGGCAACGGCTATAACTCCCTGTTCGAGGAGGCCGAGGCGCTTGGCTATCTTGAAGCGGACCCGAACCTTGATGTCGGCGGGATTGACGCGGCGCATAAGCTGGCGATCCTGTCCTCGATCGCCTTTGGCACACAGGTGGATTTCGACGGGATCGAGATCGAAGGCATCCAGCGCGTCAGCATCGACGACATTCAAGCTGCCGCGAATATGGGATACAAGATCAAGCTTCTCGGCGTCGCGCAAATGACCGGCCGCGGGCTGGAACAGCGCATGCAGCCCTGTCTTGTGCCCGACAGCTCTCCGCTGGGACAACTCGCGGGCGGGACCAATATGATCGTGCTGGAAGGCGATGCCATCGGGCAGATCGTCCTGCGCGGGCCCGGTGCGGGCGAAGGCCCCACCGCCAGCGCTGTATTGTCGGACATCTGCGATATCGCGCGTGGCTGGCATGGCCCGGTCTTTGGCCAGAAGGCGGCAACGCTCGCCTCGGCCACCGCGGCCCTGTCGCAGCGCCCCGCCGCCTTCTATCTGCGCATGGGCCTGCTGGACAAACCCGGTGCCCTGGCCAAAGTCGCCACCGTTCTGGGCGAGGCCGGGATCAGCATCGACCGCATGCGCCAGACCGAACACCGCAGCGATCAGGCACCCGTCTTGATCGTCACCCATAAATGTAGCCGCACCGCGCTGGACGAGGCTCTGGCCGCGATGGCGAAAACCGGTGTGCTGGCAAGCGATCCCGTGGCGCTGCGGATCGAGGATCTGTAACCCCGAGGGGCGCGGCTGCCCCCTGCCCTGCCCATTGTGGGGAGGATGGGACGGATGCCTTCGGCGAGGATTTTTGACCATTTGGAAGGGGGAGATGCATGAGCTTTCTAGGTGTTGATGCGTCTTTGACGGGGCGTCGCTGGGTGGGCCCCGGTGTCGAGGTGGAACGCGCGACCGAAGTTCTGGTGCAGCAGACCAGCCTGCCGCTGGCCCTGTGTCAGGTGCTGGCGCGGCGCGGTGTGGCGGCGGAAGAGGCCGAAGCGTTTCTTGCGCCGTCGTTGCGCGATCTGCTGCCTGACCCGCGATCCCTGCGCGACATGGAGAAAGCCGCGACGCGTTTTCTAGCTGCGGTCAAAGCGCGTCAGCGGATAGCCGTTTTTGCGGATTATGACGTGGATGGTGGTAGCTCTGCCGCGCTGCTGCTGGTCTGGCTGCGCGAGATGGGCTGCGCCGCGACGCTTTATGTGCCGGACCGGATCGACGAGGGGTATGGCCCCAATGACGCCGCGATGGCCGAACTGGCGGCTGCCCATGATCTGATCGTCTGCGTTGACTGCGGGACGTTGTCCCATGGGCCGGTGGCCGCGGCGGTCGGCGCGGATGTCGTTATTCTGGACCACCACCTGGGCGGAGAAACCCTGCCCGACGCCTTGGCCGTGGTGAACCCCAACCGGCAGGATGAAGACGGTGCCTTGGCGCATCTTTGTGCCGCGGCAGTGGTGTTCTTGATGCTGGTCGAGGCAGGGCGCCAACTACGCGAAGCGGGCGCACGCGGGCCTGATCTGATGGCGCTCTTGGATCTGGTGGGGCTCGCCACGGTGGCCGATGTCGCCCCGTTAATCGGCGTGAACCGCGCCTTTGTGCGTCAGGGACTACGCGTCATGGCGCGGCGCGACAGGTTGGGGCTTGCCGCCTTGGCCGATGTGGCGCGGATGGATACGGCCCCAGCGGCCTATCATCTTGGGTTTCTGCTTGGCCCAAGGATCAACGCGGGCGGGCGTATCGGGCAAGCGGATCTGGGGGCAAGGCTACTGGCCTGCGATGATCCCCATGAGGCGCAGTCGCTTGCCGAAAAGCTGGACCTGCTGAACACCGAACGCCGCGATGTCGAAACCGCCGTCCGCGCCGCCGCGCTGGATCAGGCAGAGGCCCGTGGCTTTGACGCGCCTTTGGTCTGGGCCTCGGGCGCGGGCTGGCATCCGGGCGTGGTGGGCATCGTCGCCTCGCGATTGAAAGAGGCGTCGAACCGGCCGTCGATCGTGATCGGGTTCGAGGATGGCATCGGCAAAGGCTCTGGCCGCTCTGTCTCGGGGATTGATCTGGGCGCGCCGATCCAGCGGCTGGCGGCCGAGGGCCTGCTGATCAAGGGCGGCGGGCATAAGATGGCCGCCGGTCTCACCGTGGCCGAAGACAAGCTGGACGCCGCCATGGCGCGGCTGTCAGAGCTACTGGCCAAGCAGGGCGCGCATCTGGCCGGCGCGGCAGACCTGAAGCTGGACGGCATGTTGATGCCCGCCGCCGCGACGGTGGAATTGGCGCAGCAGGTGGAACAGGCAGGCCCCTTCGGGGCCGGTGCCCCTGCCCCGCGATATGCCTTTGCCGACATGCAGATCCGCTTTGCCAAGCGGGTGGGTGAAAGCCACCTCAAGATCAGTTTCGGCGACGGTAACAACACCAAAATGGACGCCATCGCCTTTGGCGCATTTGACGGCCCGCTTGGTCCGGCGCTGGAAAACCACGGTGGTGCACGGTTCCATCTGGCGGGCCGTCTGGACATCAATACCTGGCGCGGCCGACAGTCGGTGCAGCTGCGTCTGGAAGATGCGGCACCCGCGTAAAAATTTTTCATTTTCTTTCGATTTCTGCTTGCGCGCCTGCGCCGCATTCCTTAGAGAAGCGCTCACAAGCTAAGTGGCCCGTTCGTCTATCGGTTAGGACGTCAGGTTTTCAACCTGAAAAGAGGGGTTCGACTCCCCTACGGGCTGCCACTTGTACCCTTACCCGACATTCTGAAGACACTGCGCCATGATCTTGGGCGAGATGTGTTTGCCATTGTTTCTGCGCTGTTTGATCTCGCGCGGCGGACTGGACGGCTAAGCTCTGATGTCTCTGACGGCGGTTTACGCCTCGCCTTTTATATCCACAATCAGAAAACTGAACTCAAAATTAGGTCAATTACATAAATCAGGGCAGTCATTAGATAGGGGGCATCAGACACACTCGAGGATGACCACTATGAAAGCCATGACCCTTACCGCCTACGGTGACGACGCGACGTTCGAAGCTGCCGACCTGCCCAAACCCATAGCGACCGACGGCCATGTTGTCGTTCGCATCATTGCCACAAGCATCAACACCGTGGATACGATGATCCGCTCTATGGGGGCTGATCTGCCGCTATCCCCTGCACTGCCGGCTGTTCTGGGCATGGATTTTGCGGGCGTGATCGAGGCTGTCGGTGACGGGGTGACCGCTTTTTCCGTGGGCGATGAAGTATACGGTTGCGCCGGCGGGGTCACCGATATTCAAGGCGCGCTGGCCGAATTCATACGCGCCGATGCCAGGCTGATTGCGCATAAGCCCAAATCCATCTCAATGCGCGAAGCGGCCGCCATGCCATTGGTCGGCATCACCGCCTATGAAGGGCTTGAGCGGGCAGGCATCGCGGCGGGCCAGAAGGTTCTGGTTCAGGGCGGTGCTGGCGGGGTCGGTCACCTTGCGGTGCAACTGGCCAAACACTTTGGCGCAGAGGTCTATGGCACAGGCACCGGCGACAAACAGATCGACGTCATCAAGGGATATGGCGCGACGCCGATTGATTTCGCCGCAGAAAAGATCGCCGATTACGTGGCCAAATATACCGATGGCGCGGGCTTTGATCTGATCTTTGACACCGTGGGCGGTGCCAACATGACAAACTCGTTCGAGGCCGCCGCACTGAACGCCCATATCGCGTCGACCGTTGGGCTGCTGGAAATCGACCTGTCCCCTGCGCACTTCAAAGGGCTGTCGCTGCATATCATCTTTATGCTGCTTCCAATGCTTGCCAACCAAGGCCGTGAAAAGCACGGGGAGATCCTCACCAAACTGGCAGAGATTGTGGACGCAGGGGCGCTGAAGCCCTTGCTTGATGACCAGAGATTCGACCTTGATACGGTGGGCGGGGCCTATGACCGCCTGACCAGCGGGCAGGCCATCGGCAAGGTGGTTGTAGACGTCTGATCATAGCACCAGACTTGTGAAAAGGGGTTGCCAACGCACGGGCGATGGCAGCCCCTTATTGGCCCATTTCAACCGGAAACTGCTGGGCATCCCCCCATTGGCGCGGTGATTGCCCGTACATCCGCCTGAACTCGCGACTGAATTGCGACGGGCTGACGTATCCCACATCGACCGCCGCCTCGTTCACCGACATGCCGCCTGCGATCTTCATCGCCGCATTGTTGAGCCGCATGGATTTGACAAACTGGATCGGGGCCATCGTCGTCACCTGCTTGAACTTGCGGTGAAAGGCGGCGCGGCTCATCCCGGCGCGGGACGCCATATCATCAATAGAGATCGGCGCGTCCAGGTGAGAGGATACATGCGCGATCGACCGTGCAATCGCATTGCCCGCGCCGAAGGCCTGTCTGGCAAAACTCCCTGCCTCCCCCTTTAGGATCGCGTAATAAAGCTCGCGCAGCCGTGCCTCGCCAAGGATCGCCGTATCTGCCGGATTGCCACCCAATTGCAGCAAACGCAGCAGCGCGTCGGCAAAGGCATCATCCCATGCGGCCAGCCTGATCCCCTGCGCGCGCAAACCGCCTTTGACCTCGGGAATCACATTGCCGGTATTTTCCATCTCCATCGACAGTTCTGTCATCATCCGCTTATCGAGCGAAATGATAACCCCGTAGAGCGGGCTTTCGGCAGAGGCGGTCGGCGTGCCGGCCTTCACCGGCATCGACATCGGGCAGCACATATATCGGCTGTCGTCATAGATGTACCTGTGCCCGTCCAGTACGGCCTCTTTCGCCCCGCTGACGATAGCAATAACGCTGGGTTCATAGACCGCCGGCACGCACGGAATCGCCTGCGTGGCCCGAAACAGGCGCACCCCGTCAATGCCGGTTCCCGTCAGCCCCTCTTGGGTCGCGTTGTTCCGGATTAGCTGTCTGATCTGGTCTTTGCTCATGAGGGCAATCTACTGCGTCACATCCGCCTTTCGCAAGCGCGTGATACAATCAGGCAAGTATTCGCGACGATCTCGCCTGTTTTGAGGGACAGCCGAGAGCTATTTACCCTTCAACATCAAACACAGCGCGCATCGCTGCCGCGCTGACATCGAAAAGGAACATGACGATGAAGGACACGACTTTCGGACCCAAAGGCTGGACACCTGATCGCCTTGGATCGCTCAAGGAGAAAACATATCTCATCACCGGCACGACGGCCGGTGCGGGCTTTCAGGCCACGCGCATCCTGCTGTCCAAGGGGGCAAAAGTCGTCATGCTGAACCGCAACGCCGACAAATCCATCGCAGCGGTCAAAACGCTCAAGGACACGTTCGGTCCCAACGCCGAGGTGAGCTTTGTGCGGATGGATCTGTCTGATCTGGCCAGCGTGCGCGCCGCGGCTGAAGAGGTGAAACGCACCGTTCCCCGGATTGACGCGCTGATCTGCAACGCTGCCATCGCGCAGGTGCCAAAACAGCAGCTGACCGTTGACGGGTTCGAAAGCCAGCTTGGCACCAACCACTACGGACACTTCCTGCTGTGCGGGATGCTGTTTGATCGCATTCAGGAAAGTGCGGGCCGGATCGTTGTGGTGTCCAGCCTCGGGTACAACATGGGGATCAAGACGATCCAGTTCGACGACATGAACTGGGACAAGAACTATAGCGCCAACGCGGTCTACAGCCAAAGCAAGCTGGCGCAGATGATGTTTGCCTATGAGCTTCAGGACCGGCTGAAAGCCACCGACAGCCGCGTTGAGGTGTATGTCTGCCACCCCGGCGCGTCGGCGACCTCGCTGATCAGCACAAGCGGCGGGCTTTTCACACGGGTCACCTGGTGGATGATGAGCAAGACGCCAATGGTGCAATCCGCCGAAAAAGGCGCCTACCCCGAAGTCATGTGCGCGACCGAAGACGGGTTGGCGCAGCGTGCGCTTTATGGCCCGACCGGATGGATGCAAACCGGAGGGCCCGTTGGCAAAGGCACGCTGAACCCCCATGCCTACGACAAACCCGTGATGGAGAAACTCTGGACCGTCTCCGAAAAAGCGACGGGTTTTCACTGGGAAATCTAAGGGAAACGCGCGCCCGCATCCCGAGCGCGGCGCGCGTTTCACGCGACGATCCCCCCTCGCCATACGCCCCTTGGAATACGGCATCAGAAGATGTGATTTTTTTGCCGTATTTCCCCGCTTTCTGATGCGGCTTGCACTTGCGCCCGCCGATGGCTTTGCCTAAAGAAGCGCTCACAAGTTAAGTGGCCCGTTCGTCTATCGGTTAGGACGTCAGGTTTTCAACCTGAAAAGAGGGGTTCGACTCCCCTACGGGCTGCCACTTGGTTTTCCATCCGTTTGTTATTTGCCTCTCGCCCGTTCTGCGGAACCGTGGCCTGCGTTATTTGCCTTTGTCCCGCGATGACGACCGCAAAAACGCAACTTGACGGGTGGGCGGACAACTGTCATCGAAACTGGGTCGGTTTCCTTCGGGAAATAATAGGGAATTCGCCATCCGCGCTTTGGTGTGGATGAACCGGAACTGCCCCCGCAACTGTAGACGGTGAGCTACCTCCATCATGCCACTGGGCCTAAAGGTCCGGGAAGGCGGGGACAGCCGCGATCCGTCAGTCAGGAGACCTGCCGACACTGAACCTGAAACACCGGGCGGGGTTGCTCGGGAGAGGATGATGATGGGACCGGATCTTACCTTACGCGCAGACCAAAATGCGCCCGCGCGCCATTTGGCTGGCCCCTTCTCTTTCTATTCAAAGACCCCGGCATCGGACCAACCGGAGCCCTTGATATGAAACCATTTTTTTCCAGCCTGACCCTGATTGCGAGCCTTGCGGGCAGCACCGCGCTTGGCGCAGAGACAGACTATCCGCTGACCATCGACAACTGCGGCCATACGCTCACCTTTGACGCGGCACCCCAGACCACCGTCACCATCGGGCAATCCACGACAGAGATCCTGTATCTGCTGGGCCAGCAGGACCGGATCGCGGGAACCTCTGTCTGGTTCAGCCCCGTTTTGCCAGAGTTCAAAGAGACAAACGATGCGATTGAACGGCTGGCGGACAACGACCCCAGCTTTGAAAGCGTGTTGGGCAAACGCCCCGATCTGGTCACCGTGATGTATGAATGGCACGTCGGCCCCGAAGGTATGGTCGGCACCCGCGACAGCTTTCACGAGGTGGGCGTGCCGACCTATGTGATGCCCACCGATTGCGCGGCCAAGGATAATTCTGTCGGCGCGGACGGCACGCGATCTGAACTGTTCACGACCCAGCAGCTGTATACCAGCATCGAAGAGCTCGCCCTGATCTACAACGCGCAAGACGCCGGTGCCACGCTGCTGGCAGACCTGCAATCGCGCGAGGCAAAGGCGGTCGAGAAAGCCAAATCGCTGAACCTGCCCCAAGGCACCTCGGCGCTGTTCTGGTTCTCGTCGTCCGAGATGGCGGCGGACCCTTATGTCGCAGGTCAACAGGGTGTGCCCGCCTATATGATGGACAAGCTTGGCGTCGAAAACGTCGTGACCTCGGCCGAGGAATGGCCGCTGGTCGGCTGGGAGACTCTGGCGAAATCCGACCCGACCTTCATCGTGCTCGCCAAAATGGACCGCCGCCGCTTCCCTGCGGATGACATCGAGAAAAAGCGCGCCTTCCTGATGAACGACCCCGTCGCCCGCGAGATGACCGCGGTGAAAGAGGGCCGCATCATCACCATGGACGCCCATGCGATGGACCCGACCGTGCGTGCGATCTATGCGCTGGAAACGATGGCTGACGCGCTGTCCGGTTTCGATCTGGCCGAATGACCGCAATCGACCGCTCTGTGATGCGCAGGCCGCAGTGGCACTGGTGGGTGATCATCCCGCCGGTGCTGCTGGCCGCATTGCTGTTTGGTGCGGCCATCGGCGAGGTCTCTATCCCGCCGCTGGTGGTGCTGAAGGTGCTGGCCAACAAGGCGCTGAACGCGGGCTATGCGGTGGACAAGATCGACGAGGGCATCGTGTGGAACTACCGCATGGCGCGGGCCGTGGTGGCAATGTGCTGTGGCGCCGGTCTGGCACTGTCGGGCGTCGTGTTGCAAGCACTGCTGCGCAATGCGCTGGCGGATCCCTATCTGCTGGGTATCTCTGCGGGGGCGTCCACGGGTGCTGTTGCGGTAACCATCCTCGGGCTGGGGGGTGGTGCCATTTCGCTGTCTATCGGTGCGTTCAGCGGGGCGCTGGTGGCCTTTGCCTTTGTCGCCTTACTGGCGCAGGCGGCAGGGGGCGGTGTGGGCCTGCGGGCCGCGGGCGTGATCGTGCTGGCCGGTATCGCGGGCAGCCAGATGTTCAACGCCCTGACCGCGCTGATGATCACGAAATCAGCCAATGCCGAACAGGCCCGTGCCATCATGTTCTGGCTTTTGGGGAATATGTCGGGCGTGCGCTGGCCTGATGTACTGAGCGCCCTGCCCGCTGCGATGATCGGTCTGCTGGCCTGCCTGTGGCACGCCCGCGCGCTGGATGCCTTTACCTTCGGCAGCGACAGCGCCGCGTCCTTGGGCATTCCGGTGCGCCGCGTGCAACTGCTGCTGATCGGCACGGCGGCGTTGGTCACGGCGGTGATGGTCTCGGTGGTGGGGGCGATCGGCTTTGTCGGGCTGGTGATCCCCCATGCCATGCGCATCGTCGTGGGGCACCGTCATGCGATCCTTGTGCCTGCTTCCGCACTGGCGGGGGCGGTGTTTCTGGTCTTTGCCGATGTGGTTTCGCGGGTGATTGTACCGGGCCAAGTGCTGCCCATCGGAGTGGTGACCGCTTTGGTCGGCGCGCCCGTCTTTGCACTGATCCTGATTGGCAAAAGGACGTCGCCATGATTCTGTCCTGTCACGAACTGGGCTGGCGGGTGCGCAACCGCGCCATCGTCAATGATGTGTCCCTGTCCTTGCGGCCGGGCGAAAAGCTGGGGCTGATCGGGCCGAACGGGTCCGGCAAATCCACGTTGCTGCATATGCTTGCCGGTATTCAGAAACCCTCGCGCGGGCGGGTCGATCTGGACGGCGCACCGCTTGCAAAGATGCGCCAGCGCGATATCGCGCAGCGGCTGGCCCTGGTCGAACAACACGCCGATACCGCAGATCGCATCACCGTGCGCCATGCCGTTGAACTGGGCCGCACCCCGTGGTTGTCCGCCCTGCGCGGGTGGAGCGCAGGGGACGACGCCATCGTCACGCAGGCGCTGGCGGATGTGGATCTGTCGGGTTTTGGCGACCGCCACTGGCACACGCTGTCGGGCGGTGAACAACAGCGCGTTCATATCGCCCGTGCACTGGCCCAAAGGCCGCAAGTGCTGCTGCTGGACGAGCCGACGAACCATCTGGATATCCGCCACCAGCTTTCGATCCTTGAGCTGATCCAGCGCTTGTCGACAACGGCGATCATCGCCCTGCACGACCTGAACCAAGCCACGCTCTGCGACCGGATCTGCGTCTTGCAAGAGGGCAAGCTGCGCGCCATCGGCACGCCCTCCGAGATCATGACAGAAACCCTCCTGCGCGAGGTCTTTGGCGTCTGCGGGCATTTCCTTGTCGATCCAGCGGACAACGCGCAGGTGATCCGCTTTCACACGGCGACCCATTAAGCGCGCCAAGCGGCCACAGCTCTATCCAACTCCTTACGCATTTGGTCGGGAACCATCCGTCACGCTACAGGTTTTGCCTGTGGACCCTGAAGGAGTAGCTACAGATGACCGACAAGAAGCAAACCCCTCCCACAACCACAGACGCCGGCATTCGCGTTCAAAGCGATGAACATTCGCTGACCGTTGGCCCCGATGGCCCGATCGTGCTGAATGACCACTATCTGCTTGAACAGATGGCGAATTTTAACCGTGAACGTATTCCAGAGCGCCAGCCCCACGCCAAAGGCTCGGGCGCATTTGGCACCTTCGAGACGACGCAAGACGTGTCGAAGTACACGATGGCGAATATCTTCCAGCCCGGCGCGAAATGCGATGTGGTGATGCGGTTTTCGACCGTGGCAGGCGAACGCGGCAGCCCGGACACATGGCGCGACCCGCGCGGCTTCTCGGTCAAGATGTACACCGACGAAGGCATCTTTGACATGGTCGGCAACAACACGCCGATCTTCTTTGTCCGCGATCCGATCAAGTTCCAGCAGTTCATCCGCAGCCAGAAACGCCGTGCGGATAACAATATGCGCGACCACGATATGCAGTGGGATTTCTGGACGCTCTCGCCCGAAAGCGCGCATCAGGTGACCTATCTCATGGGCGACCGTGGCATTCCGAAAAACTGGCGCGAGATGAACGGGTATTCCAGCCACACCTATTCGCTGGTCAATGCCGAGGGCGAAAAGTTCTGGGTCAAGTTCCACTTCCACACCGATCAGGGCGACGGAAATGCCTACCTTAGCCAGGATGAAGCCGACAAGCTGGCGGGGACCAACGGCGACTACCACCGCGCCGATCTGTTCAACAACATCCGCGACGGGAACTACCCGAGCTGGACGCTCAAGTGGCAGATCATGCCTTACGAGGATGCCAAGACCTATCGCATCAACCCGTTTGATCTGACCAAGGTCTGGCCGCACGAGGACTACCCGCTGATCGAGGTCGGCAAACTGACCCTGAACCGCAACCCCACTGATTTCCATACAGAGATCGAACAGGCCGCGTTCGAGCCGAACAATATGGTGCCGGGCGTGGGTCTGTCGCCAGACAAGATGCTGTTGGCACGGGGCTTTTCCTACGCGGACGCGCACCGCGCGCGGCTGGGTGTCAACTACAAGCAGATCCCGGTCAACAAACCCGTCTCGCCCACTCATAGCTATTCAAAAGATGGTGCGGGCCGGACTGAAAAAGTGTCTGATCCGGTATATGCGCCCAACTCATATGGTGGGCCCTCTGCGCAGCCGCATCAGCATGAAGCGGGCCTATGGTATTCCGATGGCGACATGGTACGTCAGGCCTATACCCTGCGCCCCGATGACGATGATTGGAGCCAGGCCGGGAAGCTTGTCCGCGAGGTGATGGACGCCGATGCCCGCGAACGTTTGGTATCGAACGTGGTGGGCCACCTGTGCGACGGTGTCAGCGAAAAGGTGCTCGTCCGTGCCTTTGAATACTGGCGCAACATCGACAAAGACACCGGCGACAAGATCGAGGCCGGTGTGCGCGAGAAGCTGGGCGGGGAATCCAAAGCCCCCGGTATGGCCTCTGCCCTCAGCATCGGCGGCAAGTAACGCCGACCCATTTCAAGCCAAACGATCAGCGGGGCCTTAGCGGGCCCCGCTTTTTTGCATATTCCAGAGCGATTTAACCGACGGCGATATTGTCGATCAGCCGCACACCGGCCAGCCATGCGGCGGCCAAAAGACGTGCGGGGCGGTCGGGCGTGGTCATCAGCTCCAACTGGTCAGCAGACCGCAGGTCAAGGTATTCCACCTGCGTAAAGCCCGCACGTTCCACCCGCGACACTGCCGCAGCGCGGAGCGTTTCGAGATCGCCACCGGCAAGCAGCCCCTCTGACATCTCCTCCATCGCGCGGTGAAGTTCGGGGGCCCAGGTGCGGGCGCGATCCGACAGCAGCAGGTTGCGCGAGGACATGGCCAGACCGTCCTCCTCGCGGATGGTGGGGCAGCCGATCACCTCTATCGGCAGGTCCAGATCACGCGCCAGACGGGTCACCACCTGTAGCTGCTGATAATCCTTTTCGCCAAAGAACGCCTTGTCCGCGTGGGTCTGGGTAAAGAGTTTGGTCACGATGGTCGCAACCCCGTCGAAATGCCCAGCCCGATGCGCCCCGCACAGCCCTTGGGTGATGCCTTCGACCGACACAGTCGTCGCGAAACCGTTGGGGTACATCTGTTCCCCATCTGGCACATAGACGACATCCGCCTTCAGCGCGATCAGCTTGCGCGCGTCCTCTTCCTCGGTGCGGGGGTAGTTTTTGTAGTCCTCAGGGTTGTTGAACTGCTTGGGGTTGATGAAGATCGTCACGATCACACGGTCGCACGCCTCTTTTGCGGCCCGCACGAGGCTCAGGTGCCCCTGATGCAGCGCGCCCATCGTCGGCACCACGGCGACGCTTTCGCCCGCGGCTTTCCATCCGGCGACCTTGCTGCGCAGCTCAACGAGCGTGCGGATAATTTCGGGTGTCATGTTTTGGAAACCTCGTCAGAAAATACATGCTCGGGTCCGGGGAAGGATCGTGCCGTGACCTCGTCGGCATAGGCCTGCACCGCGGCCTTTGCGTCATCGCCCAGATGGGCATAGCGTTTTACGAATTTCGCCTTGAAGGCGGTGAACAGCCCCAGCATGTCATCGACCACCAGAATTTGCCCGTCGCATTGCGCTGACGCACCGATGCCGATGGTGGGAATGGCGACCGTTTCAGTGATCTGGTCCGCCAAAGCCTGCGGCACTTTCTCAAGCACCACGGCAAAGGCCCCTGCCCGCGTCACCGCCTGCGCATCGGCCATCAGCTGCGTGGCGGCCGCACCGCGCCCCTGCACCTTGTACCCGCCAAGCGTGTGGATCGACTGCGGCGTCAGGCCGATATGCGCCATCACCGGAATGCCGCGTTTGGTCAGAAAGGCGATGGTGTCTTCCATCACCTCCCCCCCTTCAAGCTTGACCGCACCGGCACCGGTTTCGCGCATCAAGCGTGCCGCGTTCTCAAAGGCTTGGGCAGGGCTTTGCTCGTAGCTGCCAAAGGGCATATCGATCACCAGCATCGACTGGGTCAGCCCGCGCCGCACCGCTTGACCGTGCAGGATCATCATCTCCATCGTGACGTCCAGCGTCGAGGGCAGCCCGTGCAGCACCATCCCCACTGAATCGCCCACAAGCACGAAATCGCAGATGCCATCCATCACTTGCGCCATCGGCGTGGTATAGGCGGTCAGGCTCACCAGCGGAGCCCCCCCTTTGCGGGCCAGAATATCCGTCGGCATGGGGGCGGTCTTACGGGCTGTGGCGCTCATCTGTGGCGGTCCTTTTTGGTAAGGTCGTCATTGCAATCTATCGGGGCCATGGCGGGGCATGGGGCGGCTTGGCGATGCTTCTAGACCAAAACGTCGCGATGTAGGTAGCAAAAGAGCAAGAATTTTACCCATGTCGCTGCGTCAGGCAAATCGGATACTACTTGGGCGGGATCGGAGCCACTGGCTGCGCGCCCCGCCCCGTGGGCACCGTCAGCACCAGCAGGCAAAGCACAACCAGCCCCACGCCGGCCCAACCAAGGGGGGGCAAGCGTTCGCCCACCACGACAACGGCCAGCAGTGCTGCGACCACCGGCTCGATCAGCGTCAGGGTCGTGGCGGTACTCGCCCGCACCCGCGACAGCCCGTAGCCGAAACAGATATAGCCCAGAAACATCGGCACAAACGCCATATAAAGCCCGACCGCCGCATTGCCCCACGAGGCCAGCAGCGGGCCGCCGGTCGCCAACAGCACAGGCATCAGCATCAGCCCGCCCAGTCCAAAGGTGGCACCCATGGCCACCGAAGACCGCAGGCCGCGCAGCATCATCGCGCGCGCCGTCCAGCTATAAAGCGCATAGGTAAACCCGCCGAGCAGACCCAGCACGACCCCCAGCGGCACATTGGTGCCCCCCGCGGCCCCATGCCCGCCCTCGGCCAGACAGATCAGCACCATGCCCGCCACGCCCGCCAGCGCACCAAGGCTCCACCGAAGGGTCAGCAAGGATCGCTCCATCACATATTCGATCAGCGCGGCAAACAGGGGCGCGGTGCCGATGGTGACGACGGTCCCGATGGTCACCCCCGCCAACCGCATGGAGCCATAGAACGCCAGCGGATAGATCATCACCGCCAAAGCCCCCAGCAGCAGCAACCCGCGCTGCTGCCAAAGCTGCGCACGCGCATGGGCGATGCCCCGCAGCGCCAGCAGCGCCTGCCCGATGCCGCCGATCCCCATCGCCGCGGCACCGATCGCCGCAGCACTCACGTCAGGGGCAAAGGTCGCGGCGGTGCCGGTGGTGCCCCAGACAATGCCCGCAAAAAGCACGCCCGCCACGCCAAGCGCATTGCTCTGGCGGCCCGAGCTTTCCTGATCCGTCATCCTGCCATCCCCTGCGCTGCGCGGTCCTGTGGCGTAGTGATGACCCGCCAAGCGCCTGAGGTCAAAGCATCATTCGGACTGCAAGCGCGATACGATACTGCCTGCGGTAACGGTGCCGATCGTCTCTCCGTCCTCGACCACGCGGATCGCCTGCGCATCATCGCCGATCTTGCCAATCAGTTCCGAGACCGGCGTCTCGGCGGCGACGGCCCCGTCCGATGTCGCGGCGGGCGGGCCCATCACATCGCGGGCCGTCAGCACGCCAAGCGGGTTCATATTGGCCACGAATTCCGCCACATAGTCCGACGCGGGGTTCGAAAAAATCTCGCGCGGGGTGCCGCATTGCACAATGCGCCCGCCCTCCATAATCGCGATGCGCCCGCCCAGCTTGAAAGCTTCGTCCAGATCATGGCTGACGAAGATGATCGTGCGTTTCAACTCGCGTTGCAGATCAAGCAGCTCGTCCTGCAGGCGGGTGCGGATCAGCGGATCAAGGGCCGAGAAAGGCTCGTCCATCAGCAGGATCGGGGCTTCGGTGGCAAAAGCGCGGGCCAGCCCCACACGTTGCTGCATCCCGCCCGACAGCTCGCTGACCTTGCGGTCAGCCCAATCGGCCAGCCCGACAAGCCTAAGCTGCGCCTCTGCGCGTTCAAGCCGTTCGCGTTTGGGGACATCGGCCAGTTCCAGCCCAAGCGCCACGTTGTCGCGCACCGTGCGCCACGGCAGCAATCCGAACTGCTGGAACACCATCGACACACATTCGCGGCGCACGCGGCGCAGATCAGCGGCAGAGCTGGCGGTGACGTCGCAGCTCCAGTCGCCATCATGCACCCGCACCGATCCACGCACCAACGGGTTCAACCCGTTGACCGCGCGCAGCAAGGTGGATTTGCCAGAGCCGGACAAGCCCATCAGCACAAGGATCTCGCCCTGTTTGACGTCAAGCGTGCAGTTATGCACCCCGAGGATCTGCCCTGTCTCGGCCTCGATTTCGGCGCGGTCTTGTCCGGCATCCATCAAGGGCAGCGCCTTGGCCGGTTTCGGGCCAAAGACGATGGACACATTGTCGAATTCGACGGCGTTTGCGGGGTTGGTCATTTGATCGCTCATTTACGTGTCACCCGTAGCATCCGGTCCAGCATGATGGCGACCACGACGATGATCAGCCCCGATTCAAAGCCAAGCCCCGTGTTCACCTGATTAAGCGCGCGCACCACCGGCACGCCAAGGCCATCCGCCCCCACGAGGGCCGCGATCACCACCATCGAAAGCGACAGCATGATCGTCTGGTTCAGACCGGTCATGATCTGAGGCAGCGCATAGGGCAGTTCGATCTTCCACAGGGTCTGGCTGGGCTTCGCGCCAAAGGCCTGCGCGGCCTCAAGCAGCGCCTTGGGGGTGGACGCGATACCAAGCTGCGTCAACCGGATCGGCGCAGGCAGGACAAAGATCACCGTCGCGATCAGCCCCGGCACCATGCCGATGCCGAAAAAGACAATCGCGGGAATAAGATAAACGAAGGTGGGCAGCGTCTGCATCAAGTCCAGCACGGGTGCCATATAGCGGTACATGCGCGGTCGATGCGCCGCGGCGATGCCGATGGGAACGCCGACGCCCATGCAGACCACACAGGCCGACAGCACCAGCGTCAGGCTTTCGGTGGTTTCTTCCCAGTAATCCTGATTGAGAATGAACAGAAACCCCAACACGATCAGCAGCGGGGTTTTCCAGTTGCGCTGGATCGCCCAGGTCAACGCGCCAAAGACAGCGATAACGATCAGCGGATGTGGCGTTTGCAGCACCCAGAGGATCGCGTCAATCAACCACTCCATCGCGACGGCCAGCCCGTCGAACAGCCAACCGGCGTTGATCAGCAGCCAATCAAAAACCGCCTCTGCGGCGTCATCAATCGGGATCTTGTTATCGGTGAGCCAGTTCATGGGAACCTCCGGAGGCTGGTATCATGCGATGATGGCAAAAAGGGCCCGCCCGATGGCAGGCCCTTTTCACATCCTAAGGGTGGATTACTCGACGATGGTCTTGGCGGCCGCCATCGCGTCGCCACCGTCCACGGTGGTCACGCCGTCCAGCCATGTGTCGAGCACATCAGGGTTCGCCTTGATCCAGGCTGTCGCCGCATCGCGGGGCTCTTCGCCGTCATCCAGAATGGCACCCATAATCTCGTTCTCCATAGCGAGGGTGAATTCCAGATTGGTCAGCAGCTTGCCCACGTTGGGGCATTCCTCGACAAAACCGGCGCGGGTATTTGTGTGCACGGTCGCACCGCCCAGATCGGGGCCAAAGAAATCGTCCCCGCCTTCCAGATAGGTCAGATCAAAGTTCGCGTTCATCGGGTGCGGTTCCCAACCAAGGAAGACGATAGGCTCGCCCTTGGCGGACAGGCGTTTGACCTGTGCCAGCATCCCCTGCTCCGAGGATTCCTTGACCTCGAACTCGGCCAGATCAAAGGCGTTGTCGTCGATCATCGACTGGATCAGGCGGTTGCCGTCATTGCCCGGCTCGATGCCGTAGATCTGACCGTCCAGCGCATCTGCATTGGCGGCGATATCGGCAAAATTCTTGATCCCCATGTCAGCGGCGGCTTTGTTCACGGCCAGCGTGTATTTCGCGCCAGTCAGGTTCGCGCGCACTGTGTCAACGCTGCCATCCTCACGGTAGGGGGCGATGTCGGCCTCCATCGTGGGCATCCAGTTGCCAAGAAACACATCCACATCGCCTGCGGCCATCGACGTGTAGGTCACTGGAACGGAAAGGATTTTCACGTCTGTCTCATAGCCCAAAGCGTCCAGCACAACGGTGGTCGCGGCAGTGGTCGCGGTGATGTCGGTCCAACCTACGTCGGAAAAGGTGATCTCGTCACAGCTTGCGGCAGCAAGGCTGCTGGCAAGGGACAGGGTAAGCGCGGTGGTTGCTGCAAGAACTTTCATGGCAGAGGAACTCCCGTTATGTTTATTGTTGATCGCGTAATAGAGCGCGATTGCGCGCTTTGATGCAACCCGATTTCTACACGACCGCGCGGCAAGACGCGGCTCAGGCAAGGAGACACCCCATGATCGGCACCCCCTATTTTCCTATTCCCCTCTTAACAGGCCCCCGCGCGTGAGCGGTGCAAGCCCCGCGTGGATCGGGGTCGATGTCGCGGATGGGCATATGCACCTGTGGGTGCATGATCCACGCGGCGATGTGCTGGCGCAGGCCGACGGGCCGATCGCTGCCTTGCCTGCGGAAGACGGCTTTGTCGCGGCCCTTACGGATTTGCTGTCGCCCTATCTGTCGGACCAACAGCGTTTGCCGGTGATCGTCGCGGGGCTGCCCGCCCTGCCCGCCAGCAGCCTGCGCCCCGTTCCGGCAGAGCCCTTGGGCGGGGTGCTTTCCCTAGAGGTTGATGACCCGCGGCTGGAGCTGCGCGCGGTGCCCGGCCTGAAACAGGCCAGCCCGCCCCAGATCATGCAAGGGGCCGAGACGGCGATTGCGGGCTACCTTCAGGCAGCGCCCGAGTTTGACGGGGTGATCTGTTGCCTTGATGCGCAGTCCACATGGGCCCACATCAGCGCCCGCGAGGTCGTCAGTTTTCAAAGTTTTCTCACCCCCATGATGGCCACGCAGTTGTCGGCTACAGCCCCGCTATCCAAGGCGGTTCTCGGTGGTGGGTTGGATGAGGATACTTTCGACGCCGCCGTGAATGATGTCATGGCTCGCCCGCAAATCTTTGCCACCGCACTGGCCGAGATTTCGGCGCAAGCCACAATCGACGGCCCCACGACGGACGCAGGCTGGTCACGGTTGATGGGTTTGTTGATCGGGCTAGAGCTGGCCGGTGCCCGCGCCTATTGGCTGGGCCGCGAGGTGGTCATCCTGTCCGACAGCCCCCTCGCCCCGCTCTATGCACGCGGGCTTGCCGCCCAGGGTCTGACGGCCAGCCACGTCTCGCGCCGCGACCATGTGCGCGCCGGGCTACAGCTTTGCGCCGACGCAAGCGCGAGTTGATCTGACGCGCGCGCGATAAGCGAAGACGTCCCCGGCCCTAGGCCGGGGTGCCACCGTTTTCAGGAAAGAAACACGCCGCGGCATGATGCCCCTGCGGCAGTTCTGGCCGCATGGCGCGGCATTTGTCGCGCACTTTCCAGCACCGTGGCGCAAAGGGGCAGCCATCGGGGATCGCCAGTGGAGATGGCAGTTCGCCTTGCAGCTTGATCCGCTCTTTCGCGCCGCGCGGGTCCGCTTGGGGCGTGGCCGACAGCAGCGCCTTGGCATAGGGGTGGAACGGCGCACCGAATACATCATCGCGGCTGCCGCGTTCGACCGCGCGCCCCAGATACATCACGATCACCTCATCCGCCACGTGACGCACAACGCTCAGATCATGGGAGATGAACAGATAGGCCAGTTGCAGACGTTCCTGCAGATCGACCAACAGGTTCAACACCGAGCTCTGGATCGACAGGTCCAGCGCGGACACAGGCTCGTCCAGCACCAGCACTTTGGGGTCCAGCATCAACGCCCGCGCAATCGCGATCCGCTGGCGTTGCCCGCCGGAAAACATATGCGGATAGCGGTCAAAATGTTCAGGCCGCAAGCCCACCAGCCCGAGCATCTCGCGCGCTTTGGCGGTACGCTCCTTGCTGCTCATGTCGGGGCGGTTGATCTTGAGAGGTTCCTCGAGGATCGCGCCGATCCGCTGGCGCGGGTTGAGCGAGCCATAGGGGTCTTGGAACACGATCTGCACCGATTTGCGCAGCGATGCCCAGTCTTCGCGGACCACGGGTTTGCCATCCAGTGTCAGCGATCCGGCGGTCGGGTCTTCGATCATCGTGACCATCCGCGCCAAGGTCGATTTCCCGCAGCCGCTTTCGCCTACGACGGCCAGCGTTTTGCCCGGATAGAGCGCGAAATCGAGCCCGCCCACGGCCTTGAGCGTACGCGGCTTGCGAAACAGCCCGCCGCCGACTTCATAGTGACGCTCTAGCGCCGTTGCAGTCATCACAGGTGCGGTCATGATGCGACCCTTTCGTCTGTGTTCAAGGGGTAGAAACAACGCGCATAGCCCAGATCAGCGCCCAAGGCGGGCGGCGCTTCGGACTTGCATTTGGCGTTGGCGAATTTGCAGCGTGGCGAAAACAGGCATCCTGCGGGGCGGTCGAATTGCCCCGGCACCACGCCCGGAATGGTCGGCAGCCGCTTTTCCGTCGCCCGTTCTGGCAGCGCATCCAGCAGTGCCGAGGTATAGGGGTGGTGCGGCGCGTCAAACAGCGGGATCACCGGCTGCTCTTCGATCTTCTGGCCGGCATATTGCACGCTGACCCGTTCGGCGGTTTCCGCAACCACACCCATGTCGTGCGTGATCAACACCAGCCCCATGCCCGTTTCCTCGCGCAGGGACGCGAGCAGATCAAGGATCTGTGCCTGAATGGTCACGTCGAGCGCCGTGGTAGGTTCATCGGCGATCAGCAGCTTGGGCTTGCAGGCAATCGCCATCGCGATCATCACCCGCTGGTTCATCCCGCCCGACATCTGGTGCGGGAAGGCCGACAGGCGCTTTTCGGGATCGGGGATGCCGACCTGTTCAAACAGCTCGATCGCGCGTTTCTGACGTTCGCGGCGGCCCATGCCAAGATGCACCCGCAGGGCCTCGCGGATTTGCCAGCCCACGGTGAAACAGGGGTTGAGCGATGACATCGGCTCCTGAAAGATCATCGCCAGATCATTGCCGACGATCTTGCGGCGCGCCTTGGCGTCCATTGTCAGCAGGTTGTGCCCGTCAAAGGTCAGCTCGTCCGCGGTGACGGTGGCGGTCCAGGGCAGCAGCCCCATCAGCGCCAGCATCGACACGGATTTACCCGACCCGCTTTCCCCCACAATCGCGAGGATCTCGCTTTCGTTCACGTCTTGGTCGACGCCGTCCACCGCCCGGAACTTGCCCGAGGCCGTGGCGAAATCAACGCTTAGGTTTCTGATACGCAAAAGTGTCATGGCTCAGCTCCGTTTCAGTTTCGGATCAAGCGCGTCGCGCAGGCCGTCACCCATGAGGTTGATCGCCAGCACGGTCACAAGGATCGCCACGCCGGGGAAGGTCACGACCCACCAGGCGCGCAGGATGAACTCGCGTGCTTCGGCCAGCATCGTGCCCCATTCAGGTGTGGGCGGCTGCGCCCCCATCCCCAGAAAGCCCAAGGCCGCGGCATCAAGGATCGCGGTCGAGAATGACAGCGCGGCCTGCACGATGATCGGCGCAAGGCAGTTGGGCAGCACGGTGACAAACATCAGCCGGAAGATCCCTGCCCCTGCCACGCGGGCCGAGGTCACGTAATCCTTTTGACGTTCCGACAGCACGCTGGCGCGGGTCAGGCGCACATAGTGGGGCTGCAACACAATCGCGATGGCGATCATTGCGTTGGTCAGCGACG
The DNA here is from genome assembly GCF_048285585.1 of Sulfitobacter sp. SBS6. Taxonomy (NCBI): domain Bacteria; kingdom Pseudomonadati; phylum Pseudomonadota; class Alphaproteobacteria; order Rhodobacterales; family Roseobacteraceae; genus Sulfitobacter; species Sulfitobacter sp. SBS6. The sequence continues at coordinate 710,501 of NZ_JBLWBA010000005.1, forward strand.
GCCCGAGGATCGCCACCAGCACCAACGCCAGCAGCAGGGACGGGAACGCCAGCACGATATCCATGACACGCATGATGATGCTATCGACCCATTTAGGCGCAAAGCCCGCGATCAGACCGATGATGATCCCGCCGGTCGCCGCGATAGAGACAACGACGACCCCCACAAAGAAGGAATAACGCGCGCCCACAATCAGACGCGACAGCATATCGCGCCCGAGCGGATCGGTACCCAGGATATGGGTCCAGCTGCCGCCCTCTTGCCACGCGGGGGGCTGTAGGGTGGCGGCGCGGAATTGCTCTGTCGCGTCATGGGGGGCGACCCACGGGCCGAACAGGGCCAGAAAGGCAAAGACCGCAAAGATCCACAGCCCGATGACAGCGCCGCGGTTTTCGCGGAAGTAGAACCAGAATTCGCGCAAGCGGCCCGGACGTTCCTGGACCATTGCGGCTTCGGCAGAGAGTGCGTCGTCCATGTTATCGCTTTCTGATTTTGGGGTTGATGACGCCGTAAAGCATGTCGACGGTCAGGTTCACGACCATCACCATCACAGCAATCAGCAGCAGCCCGCCCTGAACCACGGGGTAATCGCGGCGGAAAATACTATCGACCATCCACTTGCCGATGCCCGGCCAGCTAAAGATGGTTTCGGTCAGGATCGCACCGGCCAGCAATGTGCCGACCGACAGACCAATCACGGTGATCACGGGGATCAGGGCGTTGCGCAGGGCGTGGATGCCGTTGATCCGCCCCGGAGACATGCCCTTGGCGCGGGCGGTGCGGATGTAATCCTCGCCCAGAACCTCCAGCATGGCCGACCGCGTCTGGCGTGCGATCACGGCCAGGGGGATTGTCCCCAGCACGATCGTTGGCAGAACCAGATGGCGCACCGCTGACAGGAACGCCCCCTTCTGACCCGACGCCAGACTGTCAATCAGCATAAAGCCGGTGGGGTTGGGGAAGTAATACAGCAGATCAATCCGCCCCGACACAGGCGTCCATTGCAGGTTGCCCGAAAAGACGATGATCAGCAGCAGCGCCCACCAGAAGATCGGCATCGAATAGCCCACCAGCGCCGTGGACATCAGCGCCCGGTCAAAGAACTTGCCCCGGTTCACCGCCGCAATCACCCCCGCCGGAAGGCCAAGGGCGATGGCAAAGATCATCGCGCAGACCGCCAGCTCAAGCGTGGCTGGGAAGAGCGTAAAGAATTCGTCGAACACCGGGCGCTTGGTGACAAAGCTATTGCCCAGATCGCCCTGAAGCACGCCGGTCAGATAATCCCAGAATTGCACATAGATCGGCTGGTCATAGCCGAATTGTTTGGCCAGTTGGGCATAGCGTTCATCAGAGATGCCGCGCTCGCCCGCCATAACCTGGATGGGGTCGCCCGGCAGCGCGCGGATGAACCCGAAGGAGATCAGCGTCACCCCGATGAAAGTCGGGATGAACGTCAGCAGTCGTCCCAGAACATAGTTCAGCATTTTATCACCATCAGCTCTTTGGGGAAGTTGGTCAGCGTTTCATAGCCGTCGTCGGTAATCAGCACGTCATCCTCGATGCGCACGCCGAAATTTCCGATCTCGTAGAGGCCGGGTTCATTGGTGTAAACCGTTCCGGCGGGTAAAGTCATGTGGTTGCCCCGCATGATATAGGGGGCCTCATGGACCTCGCGGCCCAGACCGTGGCCGGTCTTGGTGCGGATGCGGTCCCCATAGGGCGAGGCTTCCAGCACAGAGATCACGGCATCGTCGATGTCATGCGCGGTCACCCCCGCGCGCGTCACGGCAAGCCCTGCCATATTGGCGCGCAGCACGGTGTCATAGACATCGCGCCCCTCGTCGGTGACGTGATCCAGAAAAACGGTGCGGGTGATGTCGGCGGCAAAGCCGTTCTTGCGCGCGCCAAAGTCCAGCAGCAGCGCATCGCCCGCCTTGACCGCGTAATCCTCGCGCGCATGGGCATGGGGGCGGGCCGAGCCATCCGCGGCGGCCACGATGGGCCCAAAGGACAGGTCATCCGCCCCTTCCGCAAAAAGCGCCTGCACCAGCGTCTGTTCGATCTGCTTCTCGCTCTGGCCCAGCTTGACGCTGTCCAGCGTGCGCTGGAGGGCGCGTTCGGAAATGCCGATCGCCGCGCGCAGGGCGGCGATATCCTCGGGGGTTTTGATCATCCGCAGGGCAGAGATTTCGCGCTCTGCATCGGTGATGGTCAGATCGGGCTGTGCATCTTTGAACGCATGGTGCACGAACACGCGCATCACCTGCCCTTCGACCGCCAGCGACGAGATCCCCAAATGCTGCGTCAGCGCGGCAAAAGCATCGGCATAGCCGGTCTGGTCGCGCCAATCAAACACCGCGCCGTCAAAGCCGACCGTGTCCCAGCTGCCCAGTTCAAGGTTCGGCAAGAGCACCGCCGCAGGTTTATCCGCAGGGATCACCAGAACAAAGGGGCGTTCGTGGCTCATGAAGCTTTGGCCGACAGCGCGCGAGAAATTGGGCCCGGGCACCAGCGCCACGGCATCGACGCCCAGATCGGCGGCCACAGCGGCATAGTCGGCAAGACGTTGAGAGAGGTTCTTTGACACGGGGGGCTTGCGCCTTTCGTTAACGTGGCCGGGGCCTAGAATAAAGGAAGGGACGGCGCGACATGCACCGTCCCCATTGCTTTGTCATCGCTGTTATTGCGACAGGCCAACCTGGTTGAAGATGTGGCCACCCAGCGGGTGCACAACATAGTTTTCAACTTCGGGACGCATTGGCATGTAAACAACCGAATGCGCGATGGTGGCCCAAGGGGCTTGGTCCTTGAAGATTTCCTGCGCTTTTTCATACAGCGGCGCACGCTCTTCTTGTGTTGGCAGAACCTTGGCTTCCTGAACCAGCGCGTCGAATTCCTCGTTGCACCATTGTGCGCGGTTGGATTTCTCTACGCCGTCACAGCCCAGCAGAACCGCGAGGAAGTTGTCGGGGTCACCGTTGTCACCTGTCCAACCCAGCAGAACGGCACCATCGCGGTCTTTCGCTTTGGAACGCTCAAGGTATTCACCCCATTCGTAGGACACGATCTCTACGTCGACACCGACCTTCGAGAAGTCTTCCTGCATCAGCTCGGCCATACGGCGGGCATTGGGGTTATAGGGACGCTGGACCGGCATCGCCCAGATTTTCAGCGTCAGGTCGGATACGCCTTCGGCTTCCAGCGCGGCTTTCGCGGCTTCCGGATCGTATTTGTCGTCCTCGATCGCGTCGTTATAGGACCACATTGTCGGCGGCAGCGGGTTCTTGGCGATTTCGCCGGAGCCCTGGAACACCACGTCGATGATCGCTTGCTTGTCGATCGCCATGTTCAAGGCTTTACGCACATTGGCGTTGTCGAACGGAGGCATCTGCGTGTTGTACGCCAGATAGCCCACGTTCAGGCCCTCTTGCTCCATCACGACGACATCTTCGGCGTCTTTCATCGCCTGCACGTCCGCAGGGTTCGGATAGGCCATGACGTGGCATTCGCCCGCTTGTACCTTCTGGTAGCGCACGGAGGCGTCCGGTGTGATCGCAAAGATCAACGCTTCGACTTTCGCCGGGTCACCCCAGTATTCGTCGTTGCGCACGTAACGGATCACGGCGTCTTTCTGGTAGGCTTGGAAGGTGAACGGGCCGGTACCGATAGGTGCCTGGTTCAGCATTTCCGGCGTGCCGGCTTCCAGCATCGCGTCGGCATATTCCTTGGACACGATCGAGGCAAAGTCCATCGCCATGTTGGCAATGATCGGCGCTTCGGCGCGGGTCAGGTTGAACTGAACGGTGTAATCGTCAACCTTTTCGATGCTTTCGATCAGATCAGGCATCGACATCGCACCGTAGTATTCCCAGGTGCCACCCGATACTTGGTTGTAGGGGTTGTCGGCGTTGCCCTGACGGTCAAAGCTAAAGATCACGTCATCGGCGTTAAAATCGCGTGTGGGCGTGAACTGGGCGTTGCTGTGAAACTTGACGCCTTTGCGCAGCTTGAACGTTACGGTCTTGCCGTCTTCGGACACGTCCCAGCTTTCGGCCAGCGCGGGAATGGTTTCGGTGGTGCCGACCTTGAATTCCGCCAAGCGGTTGTAGATCGGGTGGCTGGACGCATCAAAGGTCGTGCCTGCGGTGTACAGGGCCGGGTCAAAGCCTTCTGGCGACCCTTCCGAGCAATAGACCAGCGACTGCGCCTGCGCTGCAACGCCAAGCGTGCTCAGCAGCAGGCCCGTGGCCATGATTTTCTTGAAAGACATTCGATTTACTCTCCTAGTTGGTAAAGTGTTATCTCCCCACGGCCTCTCTGGGCCGATGAGGGCGATAGGGTTAACGCCTGAGGGGTAACATTTCGCGCGAGCTCTCTGCCGGCGCGGCCTCACTCTGTCCGATTTCCCCGGACTTATCGTATTTCATGCGACCGACCCATAAGATGCGGGCCTGCCGGTCTGTTCTGTTGGCCCAGCAATGGGGCGTTGTACCCAGATAATGCAGGCTGTCGCCCGCCGTCATCAGATACTCCCGTTCGCCAACCATCTGCGAGATCTCACCCTCGAGGATATAGATGATCTCTTCGCCAACATGGGTCACCGTTTCGGATTCATAGCCGGGCGGCACGTTCATCACATAGGATGTCATCTCGTGGCCCGCGCGTTCGGCACCGATCTGTTCATATTCAATCGACGATCCTGCCACCGCGAAACGGGGCCGTGCGGCACCGCGGGTCAGGCTGTCGACCGTGCGCGGGGTCCGCACGAAAAAATCCGCATCAACGTCAAGCGCGGCAGCGATCTGGCTCAGCGTGCCAAGCGTCGGTGTCGCGTTGCCACGTTCCACCTGGCTCAGATAGCCCACCGACACACCGGAGGCCGACGACAGCTGCTGCAATGTCATCGCCATCCGATGACGCTGCATCCGCATGCGGTCGCCTAATCCCTCTGGCGGCGAAAGCGCCGCCGCCTGTATCGCAGTTGTTGACAAATAATCCCCCGAAGCACGCTTTGGCGTATCTTGGCGCTCAGACTGTCGCGCAACTTTGTTTACGTCAACAATAAAAATTATTGTCAGAGTGAAAACAGAGCCCTTGGTCGCGACGTCACCTGACCTCTTTTACACCGCACCCTCCCCCCGAAAGCGTCCATGTGATTCTATTTATACGTGCGCATCCACGCAGTCCAGTTTCTGCACATTTTTTAGGCAAAAGCTAGAAAAACAATGCAAACCGCGCGATGAACACCTGTGCCCAGTTGCAACAATCGATCCCGCACCACACGCTTGATCTATGGCTATGTCTTTACCCCTGCTGGTGTTTACCGACCTTGATGGCACGTTGCTGTCACATAGTTCCTATCGCTGGGATGCGGCCACACCGGCCTTGGATACATTGCGCAATATCGGGGCCGCAGTGGTGTTGGCGAGCTCGAAAACCGCGCCCGAGATCGCAGAGATTCGCGCCGAACTGGCATGGGATCACTGCCCCGCGATCATTGAAAACGGCGCCGGCATTTTACCGCCCGACAGCACCGACATGCCCAAAACGGACAGTTACGTGCGCCTGCGCCACGCGCTCGACAGCCTGCCTGCGGAGCTGCGCGACCCGTTTTGCGGGTTCGGCGATATGACCGTGGCACAGATCGCACAGATCACCGGCCTGTCGCATAATGACGCCGCAAACGCGGCAGAGCGGGCCTTTTCCGAACCCGGCATCTGGTCGGGCAGCGCCGAGTTGCGCGGCGCATTTATCGACGCCCTGCACGATCACGGTATCCATGCCCGCGAAGGGGGGCGGTTTCTGACCCTCTCCTACGGGCGCACCAAAGCCGACCAGATGGCCGCGCTGACCGACGCCTTTGCGCCGCGCCATACGCTGGCGCTTGGCGATGCCCCCAATGACATAGAGATGCTGCAAGCAGCCGACTTTGGCGTCATTGTCGCCAACCCGCACCGCGACCCACTGCCCCCGCTGCCCGGTGAGGACATCGGCAGGATCACCCGCACCACGCTCCCCGGCCCTGCCGGATGGAACGGTGCCGTGCTGGACCTGATCGCGCGGCTTAACCTGAACTAAGGAATGACAAAGCATGGCTGATTTTCATCAAAACGGGAATATCGCGACCCTGCACAATCTGCGCACCCGCTCGCTGGACGAAATGACCTACGAGCTTGAGACGTTTGCCCAGACCCGCAAAATGGCGCTGATCCTGCCTTGTCTCTACTCCGAGCTAGAGACCGAGGCGATGCCCCGCATTCTGGCCGAGCTGTCCAAGGTCACCTATCTGCACCGCATCATCATCGGTCTGGACCGCGCGGACGAGGCACAGTTCCGCCATGCGAAAGAGTTCTTCAAGGGCCTTAACCAGAACCACATCGTGATCTGGAACGACAGCCCGCGGATGCTGGCGCTTGGCGCGCAGCTCAAAGACATGGGCCTCGCCCCCGCCGAACAAGGCAAGGGCAAGAACGTCTGGTCCTCGCTCGGCTATCTGATCGCCTGTCAGGACAGTGCGGTGATGGCGATCCATGATTGCGATATCGTGACCTATACCAACGACCTGCTGGCGCGGCTGATCTATCCTGTCGCCAATGCGAATTTCCCCTATCAGGTCGCCAAAGGATATTACGCGCGGGTAGGCAGCGACAAGCTGAACGGACGGGTCACGCGGCTGCTGGTCAGCCCGCTGCTGATCGCGCTGAAAAAGGTCGTGGGCGACCGAGACTATATCGATTACCTGCGCGCCTTCCGCTATCCGCTCTCGGGTGAATTTGCCATGCGCACCAATATCTTGCCCGATCTGCGCATCCCCTCCGACTGGGGGCTGGAGATCGGCGTGCTCTCAGAGGCATGGCGCAACCTCGCCCCGAAATCCGTCTGTCAGGTCGAAATCGCCGACGACTATGACCACAAGCACCAAGCTCTGAGCGAGGCCGACGCCGATGCGGGGTTGAACCGCATGTCCACCGACATCTGCAAGGCGATTTTCCGCAAGCTGGCGGCAGACGGCACGGTGTTCACGCCCAATGTCTTTCGCACGCTCAAGGCGACCTATTATCGCTGCGCGCTCGACCTGCTGGATGCCTATTACAACGACGCCAAAATGAACGGGCTGAGCATCGACCGCCATAAGGAAGAACGCGCGATCGAGCTCTTTACCGAGAATATTATGCGGGCGGGACACTTCTTTCTCGATAACCCGCACGAGACCCCCTTTATCCCCACGTGGAACCGCGTCCACGCCGCCGCGCCCGAGTTCCTTGCCAATCTGCGCGAGGCCGCCGCAGCGGATGACGCCGAATACAACTAGCTGAGGGCCGCGTGGGCGGCGGGGTCAGAACCGGTTGGTGATCCACATGCATTGATAGGGGCCCAGCGTGATGTGATCCGCGCTGGCGTCAATCAAATCACCGCTGATCAGGTCCTGCCACGGTTGATCCTCGATCAGGTTCAGTGCCGCCGCCGAAATCCCGACAGAGGCGTCGCTGACGTTGTGCAGCGCAAAGATCGACTGTTTGCGGTCCAGACTTTGGCGCCACACGCCGAACACGCGGTCATCTTGCAGGTTCACGGTGAATTGCGTCGCGTTGGGGTGAAACGCCTTTTGTTTCTGTCGCACCTTTAGCCGCGCCGAAAGATCGCCCAAAACGCGCGCCTGCGCGCTGGACGCATCGGCCAGCCGGTCGCGCAAGCTCGGATAATCCCATCGGTGTCGGTTGATCGCGCGGCTCATCCCGCGATGTTCGACCTGCGCGTGATCATTGGGCGTCGCCAGCATGGCGTGGATGTAGAAGGCGGGTATCCCCTCCAGCGACATGACGATGGTCTGCGAACAGATGAACCGTGCATGATGATGGTCATCCTCGCCCTTAAACGTCCGCGACAGCGCATCGTAAAAGGTCGTGTTCAGCTCGTACGGGCTTTGCCCGCCGTCGGGCAGGCTGCGCATCGATACCAACCCGCCGACCTGTAGCACCGTATCAATGACCTGTTGTTTTTCATCCTCGGGCAACAACCCTTCGGCGGGGCGCATGCCGATCCCGTCGTGACTGGCGGTAAAGTTCAGATAGGCGCAACCCATGGGGGCCGGCGGCATCGTACGTTGCCAGCGCCGCAGATGCGCCCCATTGCCCGACATCATCGCATGCAAGATCAGCGGCGGCAGCGGGAAATTATAGATCGCATGAGCCTCGTCCCCTGCCCCGAAATAGCTGAGGTTTTCGGCCTTGGGCACATTGGTTTCGGTCAGCAGGATGATCTTTTCCGGCGCATAGTCGCACAGCAAACGCATCAGCCGGATAATGGCATGGGTTTGCGGCAGGTGGATCGACGGGGTGCCGATCTGCTTCCACAAGAACGCCACCGCATCCAGCCGGATGATCTGCACGCCATTATCCACATGCAGGCGGATGATCCGCAAAAACTCAAGCAGCACCTCGGGGTTGCGGAAATCAAGGTCGATCTGGTCATGGCTGAAAGTGCACCAGACGTGGCGCGGGCCGCTTGAGGTTTCTACCTCTTGCAACAGCGGCGTCGTGCGCGGGCGCACCACCTCGCGCAGATCATCCTGCGGCGAGGCTTCGAAAAAGAACTTGTCATAGGGGGCCTGCCCCTGACGGTAGGCGTTGAACCAGTTCCCCTGGCTCGACACATGGTTCAGCACCAGATCGGACATCAGCGTGAAATCGGCGGCGATGCGGTTGATATCAGGCCAATCCCCAAGCTGCGGGTTCACCGCGCGAAAATCGGACACGGCAAACCCGTCGTCAGAGGTATAAGGGAAGAACGGCAGAATATGCACGCTGTTCAATGTACCGCGCAGGTAGCGGTGCAAGAAGTCGTTCAACAAATCCAGCGGCTTATGCGCCCCGTCCACGATTGAGTTGCCATAGGTGATCAGCAGCGCGTCACGTTCCGACCAAAGCGTATTGCCGGCAATCCGGCCTCTTTTGCGGCGGGTTGTCCCCTCGGGCCAGAAGGCATCAAGCACCATGCTGGAAAGGATGTCGGCATCCAGATCGGGATAGACCTCTGCCAACACCGCGCTGAGCCGAGAGCCGAGAGAACGGGCACTGTCCGTCATGATGTCCTGCCTTGCCTGAATATCCTTTCCCAAAACCCTAACGCAGGCGCGCGCGTGTGACGAGCAGCCAAAAGCGGTGCCCCCATAATCCTGGCGCCGCTGACCCCTGCGGCGCGTTTTGAGGCAATCTGCACAATCTTGAAGCATTGCGCAGATTGAACGCCCGCAGATCTAAAGGCCCCGCAATTATGACGCGTACCAAAGCCAGCACGCCCAGCGCCCGCCGTCATCTACTGCAGCGCGTGTGGTTTCTCCCTCCCCTTCTGCATGGCGTCTGACACAGTTTCACCGTGCACCGTGTGCCGCGCACGCCCAGCTTGCTTAGAGCGGTAAAGCGACGCATCGGCGTCCGACAGGACATCTTCGGCCACGGCGTCCTGCCCCGCTTTGACCCATATGCTGCCGATGCTGGCAGAGATTTGGCACGCCGCGCCATCAAATTTGATCGGCTGTTCCAGTCGCGTGATAATCCGTTCGGCGACCTGTGCCAGATGCGCGCTGCCGGCAACGCCAGGCAGCAGCAGGGTAAATTCGTCACCGCCGACGCGGGCGACGGTGTCGATGTCCCTTGTTGCTTCTACCATGATCCGGGCCGCGGTTTGCAACACGTGATCCCCCGCCGCATGGCCCAGGCTATCGTTCACCGCCTTGAAGTAATCCAGATCGATCTGCATCACGGCAAACCCCTTGTTCCCCGCGATAAGCCGAGACAGCACGTGATCCATCGCGCGCCGGTTTTTCAAGCCAGTCAGCGTATCGGTAAACGCTTGCTCCTCCGCCGCGATCTTTGCGACCTCAAGCTTCTGGTTCAGCGCACGCGATGCCGCCATCGCCGCCGACTTTGCCTCCATCAGATAAAGCATCTCGACCGCGAGGTCGGTCGGCGCGAAATCGGCATTGCTCAGGCGATGGGTGCGGACGCCGTTCAGGATCGATATCCCGAATGACAGGTTTATCAGACAGTCGGTTTCCAAGCCTTCCATCTGTTCGGTGCCACAAGGCAGCGGGACCAGAACCCCCTTAAAAATCTGCTCGGGCCGGTCATGCAACGCCAGATGCAGCTTGCGCCCCGCCATCGGGCGGATTTGCGCAATACTGTCGGCCATATTGGGTCGGCGCATGACAAACTGGCCGAAAAAATTGCTCCCGATCCAAGTGCCACGATGGCGTAGTTTGTGGATGGTGGGGCCCACATGCCGGATACGTCCGCAGGACTGCACGATCACATGCATCGGGCATAGCACATCCAATGCCGCCTCATAAGCTGCCCCACCTGTCACCCGCGTGCACCCAGATCAAAGCTGCGCCCCTGCGCGTAGTGCCGGTCAATAATCGTGACGGTAATCACCTCCCCCTCCGGTGGGGCGGCTTTGCAATCGAGCAGGGCCAATGTGCCATAATCATCCGCAATCACCCGCATCACGCCCATCATCACATAGCCAAAGCCTTGCACTTTCCCGCGACAGGTGAGCGTAAAGCGCCAGTCATCAAGCTGCGCGACCTCCATCTGGGGCAGTTGCAGGTCCTCCACGGCGAGGGTGGCACGTTCGGGCAAGTCGTTGAGCGAATACAAGAACTCTTCAAAATCGTCGCCGCCAAAGCGCAGCAAGCGCCGCACGCCTTCGCGGTCGGGGTTGGACACAAGCCATGCACCCAGATCTTCCAGAAGATCGGGGATCGCGCGTTTCATCACGGCAGACAGGCGGTTGATAACCCGCGGCGTGATGGCATCGTCATAGGTAAGCATCGGTTCAAAATCCGCCGTGCCCATCACGGCGCAAAGATCGGCGCGCAGGGCGACCTGCGCCCAGACACGGTGGCCAAAGCTATCCAGCACGAACCGTTGGATCGTATGGTTGATCAGCCCGTGCATCGCGCCCCTTTCCGCCGTTTCACGGGGAAGATGGCGGAGGAGAGTTAACAAAGACCGAAGGCTAAACCTCCGACGCGGCGGAATGCGCTTTGGTTTTGTCTCAAATGCAAACTAGCTGTCAGCCCTGCGGGTCATGCCTCTGCACGTCCAGCCACGCGGGCAGATGGCCGATGTCGGGCAGCACCACATCGGCGGCCCCTTCTAGGTCCTGACGTGTGGCCAGCCCCGTCAGCACCGCAACGCAGGCCATACCCGCCGCACGGCCCGCCGCCATATCGTGCAGGCTATCCCCGATCATCGCGACTTCCGACGGGTCCACCCCCACGGCTTTGGCAAACGCCAAGAGCTGCCCGGGCGTGGGCTTTGCACCGTGGCCGCTATCGAAACCGGCGATAAAGTCAAAATACCCGGTCACCCCCGCGCCGCCCAAATGCGCGCGGGCGGGCGCCTCGGCGTCATTGGTGGCGACGCCAAGCACCAGCCCGCGTGCCTTGAACGCCTCTAGCAAGGCAACCAGCGGCACCGCCTCTGCCTGAGGGGCGTTTTCGGCCTCGTGGTTCAGCAGGTCCAAGAGATCCGTCTTCGCCATCTCGGCCACATGGGGGGCCAGCGCATCTACGACCTCCCCCGGTGTGCCCGCAATAACGATACTGTCGGGCGAGAATCTCTGCGTCCCGTAATCAAAGCCGATCTGCTGCCCCAGCAAAGCCGCTCTCTCTCCGTCTCCGTTGCTGATCCGGGTCAGAAAAGCATTGGCCCATGCCTCCCATGTGGCGGCGAAGTCGAACAGGGTTCCGTCTTTGTCGAACAGCAGCGCTTTGATCATTTTCAGGTCCAATTCATCTGCGCGCCACCCGGAAGCGACTGACGGGCTTGCATGATACGATCGTAAGGGATGTTCACCGTATCACAAAACGCCGTGACCCAGGCGTCATCCATCATGATGAAATCCAGCACTGCGCCAAGAAACACCGGATCACCGGCCTGCGTGCGCAGATCTTCGGCAGATGCGCCCGTTGATCCCATAAAGGTGGGCATCAGGTCTTCGTTCGCGGCCAGCCAGGCCAATGCCTGCAGGGCGACCGTCTCGGCGGCATCTTGCTTCATCATATTAATTTCCATCACGGTTTCTCAAACGAAACCCTTTGTTAACCAATCACGGCAACAAAGGGCGCTTAAGCCAGTTACACGTGAGTGGAGAATGAAGACAAGTGCCCGGTAAAGTCCTGATTGTGGATACGGTTGCGACCAACCGCATCGCGTTGAAAACCAAACTCATGTCCGCCTCCTACGAGGTATGGCAGGCGTCCACCGTGGCCCAGGCGGTCGACATCTCGCGCCGGTCGGGGCCTGATCTGGTCATCACGGCGCATCATCTGGACGGGCAGGATGCGACGGCCCTATGCACCATGCTCGCGGGGTCGCCGCGGACGTCACGGATACCTGTCTTTGCCTTGGCCGATGGCGGTGGCACGGCGCTGTGTTTGCACCTGCTGGCGAATGGCGCACAGGAAGCGATGGTCAAACCTGTCTGCGACAAGCTCTTTCTGGGACGGGTGCGCAGCATGATACGCGCGGGCCACGGGGCCAGCCACACGGCCATGCGCGACGCGATGTGCCCCCCGCTCGGGCTGGAAGAAACCGCCGCCACCTTCACCCGCCCGGGCACGTTCCAGATCGTCAGCCATGACAAGGCAGAGACACAGGTGCATGTCACCCAGCTACGCAAACGCCTGAGGGGGGCTGTCAGCCAGACGACCATCCGCGACGCGTTGACCGGTATTAGGCAGGACGCGCTGCCCGATGTCTTCATCCTGACCCTGACCGGTGTCGAAACGCGCGACGAGGCACAACTGCGCCTGATCTCGACCCTGCGGGCGAATACGACGACGCGGCACTGCGGCATTCTTGTGCTGCAATCGCGCCCCCACCCCGCCGGTGCCGCCCATGCGCTGGATCTCGGGGCCGACGATCTGATGCAGCATGGCTTTGATATCGACGAACTTTCGCTGCGGCTGACCGGGCTCCTAGCGCGCAAACAGCAGGGTGACACGATCCGGCGTGATGTCGATACACGCCTGCGCGAAGCGGTGTTTGATCCGCTGACAGGAATCTACAACCGCCGTCACGTCCTGTCAGAGGTCGCGCGGCTGGCCGTGCGCACCCGCCGCAAAGGGATACCGCCGGCCGTGATGCTGGCAGACATAGACCACTTCAAACGCGTGAATGACGCTTTCGGCCATGCCTCGGGGGACGCTGTGTTGGTCGAAACGGCACGCCGGTTGAAATCATGTCTGCGTCCGCTCGACGTTGCCGCCCGCATCGGAGGGGAGGAATTTTTGCTCATCCTCCCGGGCATCACAGAGGCAGAGGCCACCCGGATGGCCAAACGCATATGCGAAGCCTACCGCACGACGCCATTTACCATCCCCGCCAGCGCGCAGCCTATCCATGCCACGATCAGCATCGGGCTATGTACCGCACAGCCTGAAACCAGCGACGCCTTCCCCGCCCCACTTGATGCCTCGGCCATTGCGGCAGAGCTGATCGACCGCGCGGATCAAGCTTTATACAGTGCGAAACACCGAGGGCGCGATCGCGTCGGTCTGATCAGGTCAGCGGCGTGAAATCATCCTCTCCCCACGGTTGCAAAGCCGGAAAAATGCCGCCACTCTCGCCGCGATACGCTTGCACGTCCGGGGCGTATCCCCATGATCCACGACAAAGGCTTTGCCATGCTGCCCGATAAACCGATGACCGGTATTGCCATGATGCTTGGCTTTTGCATCGTTGCCCCTGTGGGTGATGCGATTGCGAAACTGCTGGGGTCGTCCGTGCCGCTGGGTCAGGTCGTGTTTATCCGATTTGCCGTGCAGTTGCTGATCTTGCTGCCGCTGGTGCTGCTGACGGGCAGGCCGCTGGCGATGCGGGGCCGCACGCTGTGGCTCGCCTTTGTGCGCACAGTGCTGCATGTCATCGGGATCGCGATGATGTTCACCGCGCTGAAATACCTGCCGCTGGCCGATGCGGTGGCGATTATCTTTGTCATGCCCTTCTTTATGCTTCTGCTCGGCAAATACGTGCTGGGGGAAGAGGTCGGCACCCGCCGGCTTCTCGCCTGTATCGTCGGCTTTTGCGGCACACTGCTGGTGGTGCAACCCAGCTTTGCCGAGGTGGGCTGGCCCGCATTGCTCCCCGTTGGCGTAGCGCTGAACTTTGCGCTGTTCATGCTGGTGACACGGCAGATCGCGAAACACACCGACCCGATCAGCCTGCAAACGATCAGCGGGTTTATGGCGGTGGTGATCCTGCTGCCCTTGCTGGGTCTGGGCCAAACCCTTGCGCTGCCCGCCTTGGGGTGGCAGGTCCCTGATGCAAACGCCTGGATGCTGCTGATCGCAATCGGCGTCCTTGGCAGTGTGGCACATCTGCTGATGACATGGTCCTTGCGCTACGCCCCCTCGGCCACGCTGGCACCGATGCAATATCTCGAAATTCCCGTGGCGACGCTGGTCGGGTTGATCGTCTTTGGCGATCTGCCCAATGCGCTGGCAGCGCTCGGAATGGGGATCACCATGGCCGCCGGTCTCTATATTATTCTGAGGGAGCGGGCCACGCAGCGGCGTCTGGCTGCAGCAGCGATTGTGCAACCTGCGGAATGAGCACCCTGGGCACCATCACCAACGCAGCGGGACGATCGACCCTAAGGGTCGCGGGCCCCGTCGCACGGTTCGATGTCCCCAACCGCCCCAGCGGCGAAAGCTCTAGCCCGTCAAGCGGCCACTCAAGCCCGCTGCTTTCCCCGTGGACCGCCGCCAGCGGGTATATCGACACCACATCCCCCGCCCGCGTCGGCAGATCAAGCCGGGGCGGCGCGAGGAAAATCACCTGCTCTCCGGCGATGAGCAGGCAACGCTGGTGCGGATGCCGCGCCAGAGAGCTCAGGGCGGCAAGCTGATGGTCCACGCGCCCGCCCGAAAACCCCACCGCCACGATCAACGGCGCGGCCACCGACCGCAGCGCCTTGTCGAAATCGGTGGTTTCCTGCTCTGCCAGTTTGAACTGCCGCGCGGGCGGGATCTGCGACAGGGTCTCGGGCGTGACAGAATCGAAATCCCCCACCAGCGCCGCGATCTCTACGCCTGCGTCGCGGGCCAGATTTGCCCCGCCATCGACCGCCACACACATCGGGGCAAGCTGCAACGCCTCGTTCAGGTCGTTCGGACCGGGCTGCCCGCCCCCAATGACGGTGACAGGGCTGCGGCTTGCCACAATGGTTGTTTTCACGCGGTTTTACCTCAAATTGGAAACAATGCCGCAATTTTGACATTAAATGATACGTTGCAGGGCACAGATTCGAGCCGAATTGGTCTTGAACCTTATGGTAAACAGTAAGCTGCAAATAGGCAGAGGACGACCATCCGATGATGAATAACAACAAAATTCTGACGGTCTCATACGGCACTTTCTCGTGCACGTTGGAAGGCTTTGACGATTCATTCGGCACCATGAAGGCCATCGCAGAGTATTTCCGCGACCTGTCGTCGGAGGATCGGTATTTCGGTGCAGAACCCGCACAGCCCGATGCGGAGATGCTGGCCCATATCGCCCAGAAAGAAATTTCGCGCCGCGTCGAAGCGCGCCAGCAGGACGGTCAGATCGTCCTGAGCGCGCAGACCCCGGAAGAACCCGCAGCGCCAGCGCAGCCCGCCCCTGCGCCCGAAGCAGCCGAGACCCCCAAGACACCTGCCGCACCGCAGCCGCAGGTCAGCAGCACGGCTGCCGGTCCGTCGGTGGTGTCGACCTCCTTCGCGCCGCGCCGGCCCAAGGAAATCTCTGCCTATTATGACGCCTACCGCATCAACGCGCTGAAATCTGCCGAGGCAGAGGCCGCACCCGCGCCTCAGGCCGAAGCCGCCGCACCGCGCGACGAGGTGGTCAGCCGTGATGTTGCCGCGCCAAAGCCCGAAGCCACGCAAGCCGAAGCGGCCCCTGCTTCTGCGGCCCCCGCCCCCGAGGCTTCGGCCCCCGAAGTGGATATCGTCCCCGGCCAACCCGACGAAGATGTCGAAGCGTTTTTCGCCGATAGCCCGCGCAACGAGGTGACCGTCGACGACCAAGACGCCGAAATCCAGCCCGTTGCGGCCCCTGTCGTGGATAGCATCGCGGCCAAACTGCAGCGCATCCGGGCTGTGGTCGCCAATCAGGACGCCCCCGCCGCGCCGCAGCCTCAGGTCTTTGACGACGAGGACACAACCGACGCAGAAGACAGCACCGACGATGTCATCGCGAACGCGATCAACGACATTCAGGGCGCGCTGGACGCCGACGATACGGTCGAAGACATCGCACAATCCTCCGACCTCGAAGCTGAAGAAGACGTTACCGCTGCACAAGAGGCCGAAGAACAGCACGAAGACGTTGCGGCTGATGAGGTCGAAGAGGCTGAAGCCGCGCAGGTTGACGCTGACGAAACCGGTGAAGCCGAAGAAGACACAGCGCCCCGTGGTCGTGTGCTCAAGGTCAAACGCGCCGACATCGACCGCGCCATCGCCGAAGGCGAGCTGGAAGAGGTCGAAGAAGACGCGCCTGCGGTTCTGGAAGAGCCTGAAAAACCCGCCCTGCGTATCCAGCGCGACCCCGAATCGACGCTCTCTGACGAGGATGAAGAAGATCTGGCCCGCGAGCTGGCCGAGCTTGAGGCAACATTGTCCTCCGCCGCTGCCGACACACTGACCGACGCGCCCGAGGAGGCCGAAGAAGCTGTCGCCGATGAGGACGACGCGCCCGAAGAAGAGACCGCCGAGGAAGACACAGCCAAAGAAGACTCGCAGGAAGACAGGGCCCAAGAAAAAACCCTCGACATTGATGTTTCCGAGGATGACGCCGAAGAGGTACAAGCCGAGGTCCAAGCCGAGACCGCGGCAGAGCCCGAAGCCGAAGCCCCCAAAGCCGCCCCGCAACGCCGCAGCCTGCCAACGCTCGACGCGGACAGCGGCCCGGATATGAACCGTCTGCTGGCGGAAACCGACAACCAGATGGACGAACCCGAAGCCGCTACACGCCGCGACGCGATCACCCATCTGCGCGCCGCCGTGGCCGCGAAAAAGGCCGATATGGCCCTTGGTGCGCCCGATGCTGCGGAACGCGAAAACAACGCCTACCGCAGCGATCTGGCCGAGGTGGTCAAACCGCGCCGCCCCGCGTCAACCACGGCCCGCACCGAACGCCCCGCCGAACCGCGCCCTGCCCCGCTGAAACTGGTAGCGGCACAGCGGATCGACACGGACCAGCCGCGCAATGTGGCCCCCGTACGCCCCCGCCGCGTGGCCGCAGTGGCCCCCGCGCCGGTGCCGCAAGCCGGTGGCTTTGCCGAGTTCGCCGAAGAAATGGGCGCGACTCAGCTTCCCGACCTGCTGGAGGCCGCCGCGGCCTATATGGCCTTTGTCGAAGGCATGGACGATTTCTCGCGTCCGCAGTTGATGAACACCGTACGCCAAGGCGGTGCCGAGGATTTCAGCCGCGAGGAAGGTCTACGCTCCTTCGGTCAGCTGCTGCGCACCGGCAAGCTGCAAAAGCTGGAAGGTGGCCGCTTCAAGGCCTCCGAACAGATCGGGTTCCAGCCGGATGCACGCGCCGCTGGCTAAGCGGGCAAGACAGGATAACCGAAACGAAAAACGGCCCCCGAGGGGGCCGTTTTTTTATGCGATAATTGTGATCAGCAACACTGTAAGACGTGCAGGCGAAACAGGTTATTCTGCGTCGTGATCCGCGTTCGGGTCCGCCTGACCGATCCCCTTGAACACAAATTTGAACGGGATCGCCCAGACCACGCCAAGCGCGATATAGATCACCAGTTCGATCCAGAAGGGTGGCCGGTCAAACAGCGACACGGTGACCACCGCCGCAATGATATAGAGCGGCAGCCCAATCAGCAGAATGACCAGCGCCCACCGGCGGCGTGCTTTATATCCAAGGGCCATTGTGTCGTCCTTTCATCACGTGCCAAGGGCCCCGAAGGGCCCCGGCGTGTCAGATCAATCGGCG
Organism: Sulfitobacter sp. SBS6; assembly: GCF_048285585.1. NCBI lineage: Bacteria > Pseudomonadati > Pseudomonadota > Alphaproteobacteria > Rhodobacterales > Roseobacteraceae > Sulfitobacter > Sulfitobacter sp. SBS6. Next base: position 728,506 of record NZ_JBLWBA010000005.1, read on the forward strand.
AAGGGGTCGGTGACCAGAATCGTGTCTTCCCGCTCTGGCGAGGTGGACAGCAGCGCCACGGGGCACTGGATCAGCTCTTCGACGCGGCGCACGTATTTGATCGCGTTCGCGGGCAGATCGGCCCAGCTGCGCGCGCCTTCGGTGCTTTCGGACCAACCGGGCATTTCCTCGTAGATGGGGGTGCAGCGGGCTTGCTGGTCGGCCGCTGTGGGCAGATAGTCCAACTGTTCCCCGTCCAGCTCGTAGCCGGTGCAGATCTTGAGCGTTTCAAACCCGTCCAGCACGTCCAGTTTCGTGAGCGAGATGCCGGTGACGCCGCTGGTCGCGCAGGTCTGGCGCACCAAAGCCGCATCGAACCAGCCACAGCGACGCTTACGCCCAGTGGTGGTGCCGAATTCATGGCCCCGCTCGCCCAAACGCTGGCCGTCCGCATCATGCAGTTCGGTCGGGAACGGGCCTTCGCCGACGCGGGTGGTATAGGCTTTGACGATGCCCAGCACATAGTTGATCGCGCCCGGTCCGATGCCGACGCCGGTCGCCGCCTGCCCTGCAATCACGTTCGACGAGGTGACGAAAGGATAGGTGCCAAAGTCGATGTCCAGCAGCGCGCCCTGCGCGCCTTCGAACAGGATACGCTTACCGGCCTTGCGCTTTTCGTTCATCACCTTCCAGACAGGTGCTGCGTATTCAAGGATCTTCGGTGCGATCTCTTTCAGCAGTTCAACCAGCCCGTCGCGGTCGATGGCTTCGACGCCCAGACCCTTGCGCAGCGGATCATGGTGCTGCAACGCGCGGTCGACGCGGGCTTCAAGCGTGGCTGTATCGGCCAGATCGGCGACGCGGATGGCGCGGCGGCCGACTTTATCCTCGTAGCACGGGCCGATGCCGCGACCGGTGGTGCCGATTTTGGTCCCTTTTGATGCGGCCTCTTCGCGGGCGCGGTCCAGCTCGCCGTGGTAGGGCATGATCAGCGGTGTGTTTTCCGCGATCATCAGCGTTTCCGGCGTGATCTCTACGCCTTGGGCGCGGATCGTCTCGATCTCTTTCAGCAGGTGCCACGGGTCCAGCACAACACCGTTGCCGATGACCGAAAGCTTGCCGCCGCGGACAACGCCCGAAGGCAGCGCGTGCAGCTTGTAGACCTTGCCGTCGATGACCAATGTGTGGCCCGCGTTATGGCCGCCCTGAAAACGCGCGATGACATCGGCCCGTTCGCTGAGCCAGTCCACGATTTTGCCTTTTCCTTCGTCGCCCCATTGGGCGCCTACGACTACGACGTTGGCCATGAAGATATTCCTTTAACAGTTCAAATAACCGTGCAAACCCGTGGAGGTATAGCGACGACCGTCGGGGACCGAAACTGTAAAATGCAGCCAAAACGCCGCCGCGTCATTTTTCTGGGCATTTATCAGCTTGGGGCCGTGAAACTTCGCATCGGGCCATAGACTTTGCCTGGGCTGCACCGATATCCCATGCCGGATCAAAGAAGGAAGTACCGGAGATGGGATTCATCATACGTTGGGCCTGCGCCTTTGTCTTGCTGGCCGCGACCTTTAACCCGACCCCCTATAACTATATCACTTGGGCGCAACGATATGGGCATATGAACCTGTCCATCGCGGTGCTGCTGGGGCTTTTGCTGTTCATCGGCTACGTGATCTATCTCCGCGCGACGCTGCGCTCTATCGGCGGGCTGGGGATGCTGCTGGTGCTGGCGTTGGTGGGGTCAAGCCTTTGGGTGCTTTATGATCTGGGCATTCTGCGGCTGGACAACCGCAGCTTTAACCTCTGGCTCGGCCTTGTCGCGCTGAGCTTTGTGCTGGGCATCGGCCTCAGCTGGAGCATCTTTCGCAGGGCGGTATCCGGTCAGGCAGACGTGGACGATGTGGAAACCTGAGGCGGCTTTCACACGGGCTTTCCGCCCAAGCGGCACCGCGGGTGCCAATCCTCCCTTGCCCCCATAGGCAAACTTGCCTAGACACGCCCAAAGTCCAAAACGCAGAGCCGTAGGTACCCATGGAAAATGTAGTCCTGATTGTCCATCTCATTCTGGCCCTTGGCCTGATTGCAGTCGTGTTGCTGCAACGGTCCGAAGGGGGCGGCCTTGGCATGGGCGGCGGCGGTGGCGGCGGGGCCGTTTCCGGTCGCTCGGCAGCCACAGCTATGGGCAAACTGACCTGGGTTCTGGCCGCGGCCTTTATCGTGACCTCGATCACGCTGACCATCATCGCGGCTGAAAAATCTGCCGGGTCTTCGGTTATCGATCGTCTGGGCGGCACGCCACCCGCGCTGAACCAGGGTGACGCACCAGCGCTGCCCGATGCCGACGCGCTGCTGCCACCGACACCTGCGGAAAATACACCGCAAGTGCCGACTGCGGATTAATCCAGACACTACAACAGCTTGAGGTTGGGCCAAGATACGCAACAGGATGTTGCGGCTTGGCCTTGCTTTTTCCATCCGAATCCTGTTAGGCTTAAGTCCCGTGATGCTGCGGTTTTCCGCAGCTCAATTGCTTGGCTTTTGCCGCATCAAATCTGAACTCACGGGGGCCTTCATCACATGGCACGCTATATTTTCATCACCGGTGGTGTGGTTTCCAGCCTTGGCAAAGGCCTTGCCTCTGCGGCCTTGGGGGCCTTGTTGCAAGCGCGCGGATACTCCGTCCGTCTGCGCAAACTGGACCCCTATCTGAACGTCGATCCCGGCACGATGTCGCCCTTTGAACATGGCGAGGTTTTCGTCACCGACGATGGCGCCGAAACCGATCTGGATCTGGGCCACTACGAACGCTTTACCGGCGTGGCCGCGCGCAAGACGGATTCGATCAGCTCGGGCCGGGTCTATTCCACCGTGCTCGAGAAAGAGCGGCGCGGCGACTATCTGGGCAAGACCATTCAGGTGATTCCCCACGTCACCAACGAGATCAAGGATTTCCTGCACGTCGGCGATGACGAGGTCGACTTTATGCTGTGCGAAATCGGCGGCACCGTCGGCGATATCGAAGGCCTGCCCTTCTTCGAAGCGATCCGCCAATTCAGCCACGACAAGCCGCGCGGCCAGTGTATCTTCATGCACCTCACCCTGCTGCCCTATCTCGCGGCCAGCGGCGAGCTGAAGACCAAGCCGACGCAACACTCCGTCAAGGAACTGCAAAGCATCGGGATCGCGCCGGATATTCTGGTCTGCCGCTCCGAACACCCCATCCCCGAGAAAGAGCGCGAGAAAATCGCCCTGTTCTGTAACGTCCGCAAAGAAGCCGTGGTCGCGGCCTATGACCTGAAAACCATCTATGACGCGCCGCTGGCCTATCATGCGCAGGGTCTGGATCAGGCAGTGCTGGATGCTTTCGATATTTCCCCAGCACCCAAGCCCGAACTGTCGGTCTGGCGCGATGTCTCTGACCGCGTGCACAACCCCGAAGGCGAAGTGAACGTCGCCATCGTCGGCAAATATACCCAGCTGGAAGATGCCTATAAGTCGATTGCAGAGGCGCTGACCCACGGGGGCATGGCCAACCGCGTCAAGGTCAAGATCGACTGGGTCGATGCCGAGGTCTTTGATCAAAGCGATGATGTATCGGCCCACCTCGAAGGGTTCCACGCGATCCTCGTGCCCGGCGGCTTTGGCGAACGCGGCACCGAGGGCAAGATCAAGGCGGCGCAATACGCCCGCGAGCAGAAAGTCCCCTATCTGGGGATCTGTCTGGGCATGCAGATGGCCGTGATCGAAGCCGCGCGCAACGTCGCCGGCCTGACGACCGCAGGCTCGGAAGAATTCGACCACGAATCCACCGGCAAGAAACGGTTCGAGCCCGTGGTCTACCACCTCAAGGAATGGGTGCAGGGCAACCACAAGGTTGAACGCAAGGTCGACGACGACAAAGGCGGCACCATGCGGCTTGGCGCCTATGACGCGACGCTGAAAGAAGGGTCGAACGTGGCCAAAGTCTATGGCACCACCTCCATCGACGAACGTCACCGCCACCGCTACGAGGTCGATACCGCCTACCGCGAGCAGCTTGAAAAAGCGGGTCTTACCTTCTCGGGGATGTCGCCCGACGGCATGCTCCCCGAGATCGTGGAATGGTCCGATCACCCGTGGTTCATCGGCGTGCAGTTCCACCCCGAACTCAAATCCAAGCCCTTTGATCCGCACCCCTTGTTCAAGGATTTCATCCGCGCCGCCAAGGAAATGTCGCGGCTGGTCTGACCCTCGCGAAAGGCGGCCAACGGCATGCTCAGCTACCAACATATCTACCACGCCGGCAATCTGGCCGATGTTCACAAACACAGCCTGCTGGCGTGGATGTTGGGGTATCTGACCCGCAAGGACAAACCGCTGTCCTATATGGAAACCCATGCGGGGCGCGCGCTGTATGACCTGTCCGACACGCCCGCGCTGAAAACAGGCGAGGCGGCGCAGGGCATTGGCCGCGTGCGCGGCTGGTTCGACGATGCGCATCCTTACGCACAGGTGCTTGACCAGATCACCGCTGAACATGGCGCAGACGCCTACCCCGGTTCGCCCCTGCTGGCGGGCAAGCTGCTGCGCGACAGCGACAGCATCCATCTGGCCGAACTGCACCCCGGCGAACATGCCGCCCTTGATCTGGCGATGTCGCCCTATGACGTCAAATGCCACCACCGCGACGGGTTCGACATGGCTTTCGCCCTGACCCCGCCCACGCCGCGCCGTGGCCTGATGCTGATCGACCCCAGCTTCGAGATCAAGACAGACTACGCCGATATCCCGCGCCACATTGGCAAGCTGGCGCGCGCGTGGAACGTCGGCGTCATTGCGCTGTGGTATCCGATTTTGACCAATAAAGCGCATCAACCGATGCTCAGCGCGCTGATGGGGGCCCACCCCGAGGCCCTGCGTCACGAGGTCAGCTTTGCCCCTGCGCGCCCCGGTCACGGGATGGTCGGTTCTGGCATGTTCGTGCTGAACCCGCCCTTTGGGCTGAAAGAAGAAGCGGCCCGTCTGGCGGCCAAGTTCAAAACCCTACCCCGATAAGGAGCCCCCGATGCCCAAAGGTTACTGGATCGCTAACGTCGACGTGCATGATGCCGAAGTCTACGACAAATACCGCGCCGCCAACGCCAAGCCCTTTGCCGATTTCGGGGCGAAGTTTCTGGTGCGTGGGGCCGCGCCCGACATCCGCGAAGGCACGTCGCACCCGCGCATCGTGGTGATCGAATTTGCCTCGCTGGCCGATGCGGTGGCCTGCTATGAAAGCGAGGGGTATCAGGCGGCCAAGGATATCCGGTCCTCCGTCTCTGACGGGAATCTGGTCATCGTCGAAGGGTATGACGCCTGAGGCCGCGACAGGCCCCCTGACGCCCCCGCCCCGCCTGCCCCTGCGGCATTGCGCTTTTTATACATCACCCCTTTGCGAATATGGGAAAAACGGAACGCTGCGCGCGGAATCGGGTTAGCCTCATGTGCCCGCAAGGATAAAGAGTTGCCATGTTTGAACGTCTATTTCCCCGCCGCAAGCCGGACCCCAAGCCGCTGCCACAGCCGACCCCCCAGCTTGCCCTTGGCGCGTTGCTGGTGCGTGTGGCGCTGGCCGACCGCACCTACCGCGCTGCCGAAGTGGGGCAGATCGACCGCATTCTCGCCCAGACCTTTGGCCTGAAACCGATCGAGGCCGCGAAACTGCGCGCCACCTGCGAAGCGCTGGAACGCCACGCCCCCGGTACGCCCGAATTCGCCCAGATCCTGCGCGAGGAAGTCGCCTATGAGGACCGCAAGGCGCTTGGCGATGCGATGTGGTCTGTGGCGCTGGCCGATGGCGCACGTGACGACGACGAAGAGATCCAGCTGCTGGCCATTGAAACCGCGCTTGGCCTTAGCGACGCCGACATGACCGCCGCCCGCGAAAAAGCGCTGAACGCTTTGTGACCTTGGCCTTGCGCCGCAACCGCTCTATATCACGCCCATGTTCGCAGAATTCATCAAACGGCTGACCCAGCCTGATCCCGCCCAGCTTCCCGATGGGGATGCCCGCCTTGCGCTGACCGCGCTTTTGGTGCGCATCGCCAAGTCGGATAATGAATACGCCCCGTCCGAGCGCGCGCGCATCGACCAGATCATCGCGAAACGCTATGCGCTGGACGCTGACGGCACCGCCTCCCTGCGCGCCGACGCCGAAGCGCTGGAAGCCGAAGCCCCCGATACCGTCCGCTTTACCCGCGCGATCAAGGATGCCGTCCCCTATGACGACCGCCTTGCCGTGATCAAAGCCCTGTGGGAAGTCGTGCTGGCCGATGGCAGCCGCTCTGACGAGGAAAACGCATTGCTGCGTTTGGTGGCCAACTTGCTGGGGGTCACAGACACCGACAGCGCCATCGTGCGCAAGCAGATTGAAGACAAAGACTAGTTTACGCGCAGGCGGTGAATTTACGCGGGGTCAAGCGTTGAATTATTGGGCAAAACCCAAGTTCTGGATTGCAAATCCCCCTTGAAATCACCTTAACTTGCTGCGGAATGCACAATAAGGCAGCACAGTGACAGATCAGCCCCCCGTTATTGAGATCAACAATCTTCACAAGGCTTATGGCCCTCTGGAGGTGCTCAAGGGGGTGTCGGTCAAGGCCCCGCGCGGGCACGTCATCTCGCTGATCGGGTCGTCCGGCTCCGGCAAATCGACGCTGCTGCGCTGCTGCAACCTGCTGGAAGACAGCCAAGAGGGCGATCTGCGCTTCAACGGCGAGGCCGTCACCTGGAAAGGCACCGGCCACCACCGCCGCCCTGCCGATCCAAAACAGGTGCTGCGCATCCGCACAAATTTGTCGATGGTGTTCCAACAGTTCAACCTGTGGTCCCATATGACGATCCTTCAAAACGTGATGGAGGCCCCGCTGACCGTCCTGCGCCGCGACCGCGCCGAGGTTGAGGCCGCCGCGCGGGCCTATCTCGACAAGGTGGGCATCGGCGACAAATGCGATGTCTTTCCGGCGCAACTGTCGGGCGGCCAGCAACAACGCGCCGCCATCGCACGCGGGCTGTGTATGGAGCCCGAAGCATTGCTATTCGACGAACCGACCTCGGCGCTGGACCCCGAGCTTGAGCAAGAGGTCGTCAAAGTCATCAAGGATCTGGCCGCCGAAGGGCGGACCATGATGATCGTAACCCATGATATGAAACTGGCGGCCGATGTCTCGGATCACGTCGTGTTCCTGCATCAGGGTTTGATCGAAGAACAAGGGGCCCCCGAAGACCTGTTCGGCGCCCCTAAATCAGAACGTCTGCGCGGGTTCCTCTCGGCCACTCACGCAGAGTAAAACCACCTAAAAACAATAAACTGGGAGACTTCAAAAATGAAAACACTCGTTCTTGCAACCGCCGCACTGGCGCTCAGCACCGGTTTCGCCATGGCAGACGCCCACGGCAAGACCATCCGCATGGGGACCGAAGGGGCCTACCCTCCCTATAACTTCCTGAATGACGCGGGCGAAGTAGACGGCTTTGAGCGCGAAGTCGGGGACGAGCTTTGCGCCCGTGCCGAGCTGACCTGCGAATGGGTCACCAACGAATGGGACAGCATCATCCCGAACCTCACGTCGGGCAACTACGACACCATCATCGCCGGTATGAGCATCACCGACGAGCGTGAAGAAGTGATTGATTTCACACAGAACTACTTCCCGCCCGCGGCTTCCGCCTATGCGGCGAAATCGGCGGATGCCGATGTGATGGGCGGTGTTGTTGCAGCACAGACCAGCACGATCCAGGCCGGTCACGTGGCTGAATCCGGTGCCACCCTGCTGGAATTCGCCACCTATGATGAAACCGTCGCAGCCGTGAACAATGGCGAAGCGGATGCGGTTTTCGCCGACAAGGACGCGCTGGTCCCCACGGTCGAGGAATCCGGCGGCGAGATGGTCTTTGTCGGTGACGACGTGCCACTGGGCGGCGGCATCGGCCTTGGCCTGCGCGAAAGCGACACAGAGCTGAAAGCGAAATTCGACGCCGCGATCCAGTCCATGAAGGACGATGGCAGCCTGAACAAGCTGATCATCAAATGGTTCGGCGAAGACGCCAATACATTCTGATCATGATCGGGGCGGCGCAGATGCCGCCCCTTTTCTCTGCCTGCCGATCTGATTAAAGACCCAAATCCAGACGCCCGCCAAAGGGCGCATACCACCGGGACATTCCGCCATTTTTGCCTGCACCGACCCAGAAACGCTTTCCGGCCTGTCGTGGCTGACGTGCTACCTGACCACGGGCAAGCATTTGGCCTTTTATGGTGCATTCGGCACCGTCTTGCTGCTGCTCGCCATCACCGCTCCCGCAGCACTTGCCTTTGGCTTTGGCGGCGCAATGGCCGCGCGGTCGCCCTTTGCGCCCCTGTCATGGCTGGGCCGCGCCTATATCGCCATTGTGCGCGGCGTGCCCGACATCGCCTTCTTCCTGTTCTTCGTCATCGCGCTGGATCAGGGCATCGAATACCTGCGCCACAAGGTGAAATGCCCCGACTGGGATCAGCCGATCCGTCAGGGCAGCGACTTTATCGTCTGTCAGGCCGCCAAGATGCCGCTTGGCAACTCTGCCCAATGGGTCCACGAGGCCTATGGCTTTTCGCTTGCGGTGCTGACCTTTGCCATCGTTTTCGGGGCCTTTGCCGCCAATGTGCTTTATGGCGCGATGCGCGCTGTGCCCCGCGCCCAGATCGAGACCGGCGAGGCGTATGGCATGACCCTGCGCCAGACCTTCTGGCGTATCCTTGTGCCGCAGATGTGGGTCTATGCGCTGCCCGGTCTGGGGAACCTGTGGATGGTGCTGATCAAGGCCACCCCACTGTTGTTCCTGCTGGGCGTCGAGGACATCGTCTATTGGGCGCGTGATCTGGGCGGAGCCAAGACCCCGCGCTTTACCGATTACCCCCACCCCGACTGGCGCATGTGGTATTTTCTGGCGCTGCTGGTGTTCTACCTCTGCTTTACCCGTGTGTCTGAAATCGTGCTCGACCGGCTGATGCGCCGTCTGACCAAGGGTCAGGCCACCGCCGGCGGCGAAGCACAGCGAAAGGCAGCGGCATGACCTGTTGGGAAACCATCCAATCCTACGGGCTGCGCTCGCTTGGCTATGGCGAACGGCTGCTGCCGCGCAGCGACTTTACGCTGTGTGACCAGTTCACCCTGATCGGGTCGGGCATGATCTGGAATGTCTACTACGGGTTTTTCGCGCTGGTCAGCGGCTTCCTGCTGGCGACCGCGCTGGCCGTGGCCAAGGCCCACCCCAGCCCTTGGCTGCGCAAACCGGCCGAATGGTTCATCTTCCTGTTCCGCGGCTCGCCCTTGTTCATCCAGTTCTTCTTTGGCTATTTCCTGTTCCTTAGCCTAAAATCTGTGCACCCGTTCTTTGATATGTTCACCTCTGCGTGGCTTGGGGCGCTGATTGTTCTGTTCTTCAACACCTCTGCCTACTCGGCCGAGATATTCTATGGCGCGCTGCAATCCATCCCCAAGGGCGACACCGAAGCCGCCGATGCCTACGGCATTTCCGGCTGGTCGCGGTTCAAGCGCATCATCTGGCCCACCATGCTGCGGCTGGCATGGCCCGCCTATACAAACGAGGCGATCTTCCTGTTTCATGCGACAACGCTGGTGTTTTTCACCGGTTTTCCGGCGCTGCAACAACGCGGGGACGCGCTGTATTACGCCAGCTATTTCGCGGACAAGACGTTTAACCCGTTTATCCCCTACCCCATTCTGGCGGGCTACTTCATTTTGCTGACGCTGGTGATCATCGCCATCTTCGGGCTGATCAACCGCCGTTTGAACCGCCATGTGCCTCAGGCTGCGGTGCGGAAAATTCGCTTGCGTCTAAATCTGATCCGGTAGTATCTGTTTTTTGATCAAATTATTTAGCGCGTGGGCGCTACCCCCGGTTTTCACGTTGTAAGAACGCCGTTCATGCCCGCCGCTTGCAAGGTGTGATATGAAAAACTGGCTCCGCAAACATCCTCAGGTCCGCACAATCCGTGTGGCCGCCGCCGACCTCAATGGTCAGGCCCGCGGCAAGCGCATCCCCACGCGTTTTGCCGACAAGGTGGTAGAGGACGGCACGCGCTTTCCGATGTCGGTGCTGAACCTCGATATCTGGGGCGAAGACATCGACGACAGCCCGCTGGTGTTTGAAAGCGGCGATGCCGATGGCATCCTGCACCCGACCGAACGCGGCTTTCTGCCGATGCCCTGGCTTGATGCGCCCTCTGCGCTGCTGCCGATCTGGATGTTCCACGAAGACGGGCGCCCCTATGGCGGCGACCCGCGCCATGCCCTGCGCGCGGTGGTCGAACGCTACAAGGATCGCGGGCTGACGCCGGTCTGCGCGGTCGAGCTTGAGTTTTTCCTGATCGACGATTCGGGCCGCAAACTGCAGGTGCCGCTGTCGCCGCGGTCGGGCAAACGCCGCAAGGCCGCCGAAACCCTGTCGATCCGCGCGCTGGACCAGTTCGATGAATTCTTCACCGATCTTTATGACGCCTGCGAAGAGATGGACATCCCCGCCGACACCGCCATTTCCGAAGCGGGTCTGGGCCAGTTCGAGATCAACCTCATGCATTGCGACGACGCCCTGCGCGCCGCCGATGATGCCTGGCTGTTCAAGATGCTGGTCAAGGGCCTCGCCCGCCGCCACGGCTTTGCCGCAAGCTTTATGGCGAAACCCTACGAAGATTACCCCGGATCTGGTTTGCACACGCATTTCTCGGTGCTCGACAAGAACGGCAACAATGTCTTTGACGACGGCGGCCCCCAAGGCACGGCGATCATGCGTCACGCGGTGGCGGGTTGTATGAATGCCATGGCCGGTTGCGCGTTGGTCTTTGCGCCCCACGCCAACAGCTTTGACCGTATGGTGCCCGGTGCCCACGCCCCCACGGGGATCTCTTGGGCCTACGAGAACCGCACCTCCTCCATCCGTATCCCGTCCGGCAGCCACAAGGCGCGGCGGATCGAACACCGTGTGTCGGGCGGCGACGTGAACCCCTATCTGATGCTGGCCGCCGTGCTGGGTGCTGCGATGAACGGCATCGAGGACGGGGCAGAGCCCCCCGCCCCCATCACCGGCAACGCCTATGCCGCCGACCTGCCGCAAATCCCCGGCGACTGGAAATCCGCGATCGACGCGTTCGAAAACTCCGCCGAGGTAAAGCGTATCTTTGCCCCTGAAATGGTGCGCAACTTTATCCTCACCAAACGGCAAGAGCTGCATTATATGCAAGAACTGACCCCGCAAGAGCAGGTCGAAATCTATCTGGACACGGTGTAATCAGATGCCCCCTATGAAAATCGGTATCCTTCAAACCGGCCACTCCCCCGACAATATGAAAGACGCGCTTGGCGATTATGGCGACATGTTCGTCAAATTGCTGGGCGGGCACGGGTTCGACTTCCAGATCTGGTCCGTGGTCGATGGCGACTTCCCCGCCTCGGCGGTGGATGCGGACGGCTGGCTGATCACCGGATCGAAACACGGTGCCTACGAGGATCACGACTGGATCCCCCCGCTGGAGCAGCTGATCCGCGCCATCCGCGAAGCAGGCCGCCCGCTGGTCGGCATCTGCTTTGGCCACCAGATCATTGCACAAGCCCTTGGCGGCAAGGTCGAGAAGTTCGCCGGCGGCTGGTCCGTGGGCCGCACCGAATATACCATCGACGGAGAGACCCTGGCCCTGAATGCCTGGCATCAGGATCAGGTCACCCAACTGCCCGATGGGGCCAAGGTGGTCGGCGCTTCCGACTTCTGCGCCAACGCTGCCCTGCTATATGATGATCAGATCTGGACCATCCAGCCCCACCCCGAATTTACCCAAGACTTTATCGACGGGCTGATCCGCACCCGCGGCAAGGGCGTGGTGCCCGATCACCAGCTTCAGGCGGCCTCTGCCCTACTGGACGCCCCCACCGACAATGCAAAAATCGCCGACCATATTGCAGATTTCCTCAAGAAAGAGAGATTATGATGTCCGACTGGCTTGAAGAGCTTCCCCCCGCAGCACGCGAATATCTGGAGGGCAAGCGGCTCGACGAAGTTGAATGTATCATCCCCGACCTCCCCGGCATCGCACGCGGCAAAGCGGTGCCCGCCACAAAATTCGCACGGCAGGAATATTTCCACCTGCCCGACAGCATCTTCTACCAGACCATCACCGGTGAATGGGGCGACGCCGCCGGTGCCGACGGGTTCATCGAAAAAGACATGATCCTGCGGCCCGATATCTCGACCGCGACCGCCGCCCCCTGGACCGGCGACTGGACATTGCAAGTGATCCACGACGCCTTTGACCGCGACGGCAATCCGGTAGAATATTCGCCGCGCAATGTGCTCAAACGCGTTGTCGATCTGTATCGCGCGCAAGGCTGGGAGCCGGTTGTCGCCCCCGAGATGGAATTCTTTCTGGTCGCGCGCAACCTCGACCCCGCGCATGAGATCAAGCCGATGATGGGTCGCTCCGGCCGCCCTGCTGCCGCGCGTCAGGCCTATTCCATGACCGCCGTCGATGAATTCGGCCCCGTGATCGACGACATCTACGACTTTGCCGAAGCGCAGGGGTTCGAGATTGACGGTATCACCCAGGAAGGCGGCGCGGGCCAGCTTGAGATCAACCTGATCCACGGTGACCCCGTGCGGCTGGCCGACGAGGTGTTCTATTTCAAACGTCTGATCCGCGAAGCCGCCCTGCGCCACGATTGCTATGCCACCTTCATGGCGAAACCCATCGCCAACGAACCCGGCAGCGCCATGCATATCCACCATTCGGTGCTGGATGCCACGACGGGCAAGAACATCTTCTCCGGCCCGCAAGGCGGCGAGACGGACGCGTTTTACCACTTTATCGCCGGCATGCAGAACCACATGCCCGACGCGCTGGCCGTCATTGCGCCCTATGTGAACAGCTACCGGCGCTACGTCAAAGACCATGCCGCGCCGATCAATCTGGAATGGGGCCGCGACAACCGCACCACCGGCATCCGCGTGCCCCTCTCCGGCCCCGCGTCACGCCGGGTCGAGAACCGCCTCGCCGGGATGGATTGCAACCCCTACCTCGGCATCGCCGCCTCGCTCGCCTGCGGTTATCTGGGTCTGATGGAACAGAAAAAGCCCAAAGCCGAATTCAAGGGCGACGCCTATGACGGCGACGGGGATATCCCGCAGGTGCTGGGATCCGCGCTGGATCTGTTTGAAGAGGCCACGACCCTGCACGAGGTGTTGGGCCCCGAGTTCGCCCGCGTCTACGCCATCGTCAAACGCGCGGAATACGAAGAGTTCCTGCATGTGATTTCCCCGTGGGAACGCGAGCACCTATTGATGAACGTCTAGGCCCGCCGCACCCGCGGGAGCCTTCGGCGAGGATTTAAGACCATTTGGAAGCGGCCAAGGGGGCCGATCTGCAATGAACCTGCTTTACGCAAACGACGCGCCGGGGCGCTATCCAGACAGCTGGTACGCCGCAACCGCAACCCCGACCGATGCCTACCCCACGCTCAAGGGCGATCAGCGCGCGGATGTCTGCGTTGTCGGGGGCGGCTATACCGGCCTGTCGGCTGCGCTGCATCTGGCACAGGCCGGTCGCCGCGTCGTGCTGGTCGAGGCGCAGCGCGTGGGCTTTGGGGCCTCGGGGCGCAATGGCGGGCAATTGGGGAGTGGTCAGCGCGTCGAACAGGACACGCTGGAAAAGATGGTCGGACGCGACACCGCAACGCGACTATGGGATCTGGGTCAGGACGCCAAAGCGCTTGTCAAAAGCCTGATCAAGACCCATGACATCGATTGCCACCTCAAGCCCGGCGTCGCCTGGACCGCCAGTTCTGCCGGTGACGTAGAGCATCTGCACACCTATGCCGGCTTCTTGCAGGACCGCTATGGCTACGACCAGATAGAGGTGTTGGACCGCGACGCGCTGCGCAACGTCTGTGCATCGCCCGCCTATCGCGGCGGTATTCTGGATATGGGGGCCGCGCATCTGCATCCTCTCAACCTCGCCCTCGGGCTGGCACGGGCGGCGCAGGCGGCAGGGGTCGAGATCTATGAACGCAGCGCCGTGCATCAGATCACCGAAGGCAGCCCCGCCACTGTGCAGACCGACGGCGGGCGGGTGACGGCGGACCATGTGATCCTGGCCTGCAACGGCTATTTGGGCGGGCTGAACCGCAAGGTCGCGGCCAAGGTCATGCCGATCAACAACTTTATCGTCGCCACCGAACCCTTGGGCGACCGCGTGAAAGACGTGCTGCCCCGGGATGTCGCCGTGGCCGATAGCAAATTCGTGGTGAATTATTTCCGGCTCAGCCATGATGGGCGGCTGCTGTTCGGCGGCGGCGAAAGCTATGGCTACCGCTTTCCCAGCGACCTCGCCGCCAAGGCGCGCAAACCCATGGGCCAGGGTTTCCCTGCGCTGCGCGACGTCAGGATCGACTATGCCTGGGGCGGCACGCTGGCGATCACCATGAAGCGGCTGCCCTTTCTGGCCCGCGTGGCCCCGAACATCCTGTCGGCTTCGGGCTATTCCGGCCACGGCGTCGGCACCGCGATCCACGCAGGACAGCTGATGGCCCGTGCGATCCAGGGCGATGGCGACGGCTTTGACACGATGAGCGCCCTGCCCACGCCGACCTTCCCTGGCGGCGGCGCGCTGCGCAGCCCGCTGCTCGCGCTCGCCATGAGCTGGTTCAGCCTGCGCGACCGTCTGGGGATATAGTCACAAAACATTCATGAAGCGGAACGGGGAAAAGACTTGGTCCCATAGGCGCATTGTTTTACCATTCTGAAAACAAACATTCAGGATATTGAAATATGACCCTGCCCGACATGCACAGCGCCGAAGCCATTCCCGACACAGCCCGCGCCGAGATAGAGCAGCTGTTGCAAAGCGGCGATCTGTTTCGCTACACCGCTGCCGCCGATGCGCCGGTGTCCCTGCTGGAGGCCGAGTTTGCGCAGATGATGGGCAGCCGCTATGCGCTGGCGGTGTCGTCCTGCTCTGCCGCGCTGTTTCTGTCGCTGCTGGCGCTGGACCTGCCGCAGAACGCCAAGGTGCTGATCCCCGGCTTTACCTTCGCGGCCGTGCCCTCTGCCGTGATCCACGCCAATTATACACCGGTGCTCTGCGAGGTCGGGGAAAACTACCGGATCGATATGTCGGATTTCGCCGCCAAGCTACCGGGTGTCGACGCGGTGATCATCAGCCACATGCGGGGGCATACCTCGGATATGGATGCGATCATGCAGCTGTGCGATGCCGCAAATGTGCCGGTGATCGAGGATGCGGCCCATTCACTCGGCACCCTCTGGCACGATCGCAAGATCGGCACCATCGGCAAGATCGGCTGCTTTTCCTTCCAGTCCTACAAGATGGTCAACGCGGGCGAAGGCGGCATCCTGATCACCGACGACGCCGATCTGGTGGCCCGTGCGATCATCATGTCCGGCGCCTATGAACACAACTGGAAGAAACACCCCGGCATCGCGGACGCCTGCGCGCGTTGGCAGAATAAACTGCCGCTTTATAACTTGCGTCTCAACAACCTGTCAGCGGTTCTGGTGCGGGCCCAACTGGCCGAACTGCCCCGCCGTGTGGCCGACGGGCTGCGCAACCACGACTACGTCGCGGCCAAGCTGAACGCCGCCCCCCAGATCGACGTCCCCGCCCCGCTGCCCCCAGAAACCCGCGCGCCGGATTCCATCCAGTTCAATCTGGTCGGGCTGGACGATGCCGCCATCCACGCCTTCGCCGAAGCCAGCGCCAAGGCCGGCGTCAAGGTTCAGGTCTTCGGCCAAAGCACCGACAACGCGCGCGCCTTCTGGAACTGGCAGTTCATCAAGGACCTGCCCGACCTGCCCCGCACCCGCGCCATGTTGATGACCGCCTGCGATGTGCGCCTGCCCGTGCAACTGCAACCAGCCGAGCTCGACGCGATTGTGAATGTGCTGCTCGGGGCGCTGGCGACGGTGACGAAATCCGCCGCGGCCTGAGGCTTCATTTTGCCAGATAAACTCCCGCCGGAGGCATCCGGCAGACACACCAAAGCCCACCCGTCAGCGGGTGGGCTTTAACCGTTCAAACGGGGGCCAAGCGCCGTCACTTCAGCTTGGACAGTTTTTCCTGCAGCTCGGCCAGTTGTTGTTTGATCGCATCCAGACTTTCGGCGTCATCGCCCTTGGCGCTGGCGGGGCGCTGGTCGGTCTTGCCCATGCCGTTCCAAGGTGTCGGCATATTGCCGGTCATCGCCTTCATGAACGCCTCTTGCTGGGCCTGCATGACCTCGAAACCGGGCATCTTCGCCATCGGGTTGATCGTGTTCATGTTCTCAAGCACCCGCGCCTGACCGTCGCGCAGCATGTCAAACGATGTCTTGAGGAACTGCGGCACAACGCTCGCATCGGGGGACATATAGCTGCGCACAAGATCGTTGAGCACATCCACGGGCAGCACGGATTCACCGCGGCTTTCGTGTTCGGCGATGATTTGCAGCAGATATTGGCGGGTCAGATCGTCGCCTGATTTCAGGTCCACAATCTGCACCTCGCGCCCGTCGCGGATAAACCCCGAGATATCATCCAGCGTCACATAGTCACTGGTTTCGGTATTATACAGGCGGCGGCTGGCATATCGTTTGATAAGCAGGGGCTTGACTGTTTCGGTCACGGTAGATCCTTCCCAAATAGCATGCTGCATTGCAGCTTAGGGCAGCTTAAATGAAAAAGATAGGTGCCACAAAAAAGGGCAGACCGCAAAGTCTGCCCTGATCAATCTTTACCTGAACCAAAGGCCGGTGCGATTACTTCGCAGCGGCTTTCTTTGTGGCGGCTGTCGCGTCGGATGTCGCTTTTTTCACAGCAGCTGTTGCTTCTTCGGACATGTCTTTGCCCGCAGCCATCATCAGCTCGACTGTGTCCATCTGGACCTTCTTCGCGATTTCAGCGAAAGCGGCCATATGCTCGGACGCGACTTCAGCAGAAGCCGAGGTGAACTCGGTCATTGCTTTGGCGTAATCTGCTGGCTCTTGCTTGGCTTTCGACATCTCGGACATTTTTGCCAGAGTGTCTTTTGTCCATTTGCTGGAAATCTCGGCGGATTTCTCGGCAGCGTTCAGCGCTACGCCGGACAGCTTTTCGTTCAGTGTCGCGGTTGTTTTGAACGCGTCGTTCATTGCGGATGTGTCAACTGGGAATGCACCCATCATGTCTTTCATCATCGCGGCGAAATCTGGTGTCTTCGTCATGGTAAACTCTCCTTCTGGGGTCAAGCGGCGTCTACCGCTACGTTATGACTACCCCATAGATAGATGCTGCGGTGCGGCATTGCAAGTTTTTTCTGCAATGCAGCATCAGGCCATTTCAGCCCGCCGCCCCATAAAAAATTGACTAATCAGATCAGCCTCTTGCCTTGCGCACCACATAGGTACCCGGGGCTTCGCCCAGGGTATCACGGCCCTTTTCACCCGGAATACGGGCATCGACTTTCCCGTCAGAGCGATTCTCGAGCCACGCGCCCCAGCGGGGCCACCACGACCCTTCGTGGAACTTTGCCCCCTCCAGCCAGTCCTCGTGATCCAGCGACAGGTTGTCGTTTGTGTAGTGGCCGTATTTGCCTTTGCTCGGCGGGTTCACGATCCCCGCGATATGGCCCGATTGGGTCATCACAAAGGTCTTGTCCGCGCTGCCCATCATGCGCACGCCGCGATAGCTGTCTTTCCACGGCGCGATGTGGTCGGTCTCGCAGCCGATGGCGATGAGCGGCACATCGATATCCTCCAGCTTCAGACGATGCCCCAACAGTTCAAAGCCGCCCTCGACCAGCTTGTTCTGCTGGCAAAGCCCGCGCAGATACTCCATCGCCATGCGCTGCGGCAGGTTCGCCCCGTCACCGTTCCAATACAGCAGATCAAAGGCCGGAGGCGTGTCGCCCAGCATGTAGCTTTTGATCGCGGGCCCATAGACCAGATCATTCGACCGCAAGAAAGAGAAGGTCCGCGCCATGATGACCGAAGGCAGGATCCCCTTGTCCTTGGTCTCTGCCTCGATCCCGTCGATAAAGTCGTCGGTCAGGAAGGGCTGGAACTCCCCCTGATCGGAGAAATCGGTGAGCGCGGTAAAGAAGGTCGCGGATTTGACGGATGTATCGCCGCGCTGCTTCATCAAGGACAGCGTCAGCGACAGCGTGGTTCCCGCGATGCAATAGCCTACGGCGTGCACCTGTTCCTGCGCCGTGATCTCCTTCACCTCGCGGATCGCGGTCAGGAACCCGTCCTCGATATAGTCGCCCATGCCGATGTCACGATGACTTTGGTCCGGATTGACCCACGACACCATAAACAGCGTATAGCCCTGATCCACGATCCATTTCACCAGACTGTTCTGGGCCTTGAGATCAAGGATATAGAATTTATTGATCCAGGGCGGGAAGATCACGATCGGCGTGGCATCGACCTTTTCGGTGCTGGGGCTGTATTGGATCAGCTCGAACAGATTGTTGCGATAGACGACCTTGCCGGGGGATGTGGCGATGTTGCGGCCCAGTTCAAACGCGCTTTCATCGGCCAGCCGCACGATCAGCTCGCCGTTATTCGCCTCCAGATCGGCAATCAGGTTCTCCAGCCCGCGGATCAGGCTTTCGCCCTCGGTCGCCACAGCGCGTTCCAGCGCATCGGGGTTGGTGGCCAGAAAATTGGTCGGGCTCATCATGTCGATGATCTGGCGGCTGAAGTATTGCAGCCGTTTCTTTTCATGCGGGGCCAAATCGGCCACATGATCCACCGCTTGGCCCAGGGCCTCTGCGTTGATCTGGTACTGCTGTTTGACAAAGTTGAAATAGGGGTGCGATTTCCACAGCGGGTTGGCAAAGCGGCGATCCTCGGGCGAGGTATCTTCCGGCGCGGCCAGCTTGCCTTTGGCCAGCGCCTGTTGCGCCTCCATAAAGTGGCCGACGGATTTGCTCCAGTAGGATACCTGCTGTTCGATCATCTTGGCGGGGTTCTGTACGGCTTCGGTCCAGTAGGACGCGGCGGCCTTTGCAAACAGCTCTTGATTCGGGCCGTCCAAACTCGCCTGATGCGTGTCCCGCCCGACCATGATCTGCGACAGCCGCGCGCCAAGCGCTTCGACCTTACGCAGGTTTTCCGCCATACGTTCCTGTGCCTTGGAGCTCTCTGCGTCGGTCTTGGTTGTTTTTATTGTCATGCTAACCGTTCCTCCCTATGTTTGCACCTGCAGCATCGCGCCGACCTTTGGGGGAGGGTCTGACAAGATGCCGGGCACAAGGCCCCCAACAGGAGACCCCTTACATGAAGTATATGGCATCTTACGATTTAATGGAAACGATGAGAAACACCAACCAGTGGCTGGGTGCCACGGCGTTGGCGATGGCATCGTATCCCGCTTTTGCCGCCATCCCGAACCCTGCGCTGAACTGGATGGCCGCATGGGGCGAAGTGACCGAACGCAGCTTTTCGCGCATGGTGGTCAAACCTGATTGGGATATCCCCCCCGCCGTGGGCGTTGATGGTGCGGACCATCCCGTCCTGATCGAGAAAGAGCTGGAAGGTGCCTTTGGCGATCTGGTGCATTTCGTCGTACAGGGCCGCGATGCGCCCAAGCGCAAGATCCTGCTGGTCGCGCCCATGTCGGGCCACTATGCGACGCTGCTGCGGTCGACCGTCATCAGCCTGATCCCGGACGCGGACCTTTATAT
Source organism: Sulfitobacter sp. SBS6 (assembly GCF_048285585.1). NCBI lineage: Bacteria > Pseudomonadati > Pseudomonadota > Alphaproteobacteria > Rhodobacterales > Roseobacteraceae > Sulfitobacter > Sulfitobacter sp. SBS6. The sequence goes on from NZ_JBLWBA010000005.1 coordinate 748,217, forward strand.
CACCGACTGGCACAACGCCCGCGACATCCCCGTCAGCGCCGGCAAGTTCGACGTAGAGGATTATACCCTGCGGCTCGTTGACTATATGCGCCATCTGGGCCCCGACGTGCATGTCATCGCCGTGTGCCAACCCGCCCCGCTGACCCTCGCCGCGACGGCCTATCTGGCGGAACAGGACCCCAAGGCGCAGCCAAGCTCGCTCACATTGATCGGCGGCCCCATCGACACCGCGGCCAGCCCGACAGAGGTGACGGATTTCGGCCACCGCGTGAACATGAACCAACTGCAAGAGATGATGATCCAGCAGGTCGGCTTCCAGCACCAGGGCGTGGGCCGCAAGGTCTATCCCGGTCTGCTGCAGCTGAATTCCTTTATCACGATGAACGCCGAAACCCATGCCAAGGCCTTCCGCGACCAGATCATGCGTGTCGCACAGGGGCTGGCCGGCGACCACGACAAACACAACAAGTTCTACGACGAATACCTCGCCGTGATGGACATGCCCGCTGAATTCTACCTCTCCACCGTGCAGCGGATCTTCAAGGACAACGAGATCGGCACCAACAGCTTCTCGATCAAGGGTCAGCCCGTGGACATCGGCAAGATCACCGATGTCGCCGTCAAAACGGTCGAGGGCACCAAGGACGATATCTCGGCCCCCGGTCAATGTATCGCGGCGCTGAACCTCTGCACCGGCCTGCCCGACGACAAAAAGGCAAGCCACCTTGAAGACGGCGCAGGGCACTACGGGATCTTTGCCGGCAAAAGCTGGCGCGAGAATATCCGCCCGCTGGTGCTGAAGTTCATCGACGACAACCAGCGCACGGCCAAGGCGACAGCCCCCAAGGCCCCTGCGGCCCCGGCCAGCGCGGGTAAAACCTCGATCCCCGCACAGAAGTCGACGGCATAATGCCCGCCGCGCCGCGTGACCTGCCCTTTGCCTGTGCCTGCGGCACGGTCAAAGGGACCCTGCGCGGCGTGACACCCGCGCGCGGCAGCCACGCCCAATGCCACTGCATCGATTGCCGCGCGGCCGAGGTCTACCTCGACCAGCCCGACCCCGCGCCACGGGCGATCCAACTGTTCCAGACCACGCCCGACAGGTTCCACTTCGATCAGGGTTTCGACAAATTGTCGGTGTTTTCCTTCGGGGAGACAAATCTGCTGCGCTGGTATGCCTCTTGCTGTGGCACGCCGATGTTCAACACGCTGCGCAAGCCCAAGCTCGCCTTTGCCAGCATCATGACCCGCACCCTGTCCGACCCTGCCCCGCTTGGGCCGATCGTCGGCACCGGCTATATCCCGACGCCCTCGGGCAAGCTGCGGAACGAAGGGCTGCCACGGTTGATCTGGGGGGCGCTGTCGCGGGCAGCCGGGGCCAAGGTGACAGGCCGCTGGAAGGTGAACCCCTTTATCGATCCGGACACAGCAACGCCCAAACGCCCCGTGCACATCGTTCCGCGTGACCAGCGCAAGGCGATCACCGAGGCGCTGCGCTAACCCGCACTTGCCCCGCCCCGATCACGCAGGGGTCAGGGGCATCTTCAACCATTCCTTGATCGCGGCAGTCGTGGCTTCGGGCTGTTCCAGCGTGGGCAGATGCCCTGCCCCCTCGATCACGCGCAAAATCGCATAAGGCAGCAGTTCAGCCATGAAACTATGGCGCTTGACGGGGTTGAGCCTGCCCACCTCGCCACACATCACCAACGTCGGCACCTTGCACTTGCGCAATACCGCCTGCTGGTCACGGGCCCGTTGCAAGGCGCGGGCTTGGCGCACATAGACTTCCGGCCCCAGCGTGTCGGCCATATCCAGCGCAATCTCCAAAATCGCCGCGCGGTCCGGACCGGGGGCCAGCCAGACGGGGTTCAGCTCTTCGCGCATGGCATCGGCCAGCCGCCCCGACTTGACCTTGACGATCAACATCTCGCGCGCGGCAGCACTCTGCGGCGTTTCGGCCAGCGGGCTGGCATCGATCAACGCCAACCGCGTCAACCGATCCGGCGCACGGCGCAAAATCTCAAGCGCGACAGCACCGCCCAACCCCAAGCCTGCCAGCGCGAAACGCTTGGGCAACTGGTCCAGCAGACCAGAGGCGATTTCCTCGATCCGCTCGCCTTGGGTAATCGGGGCGACAGTCACAGCGGTTTTCGCCGACAGCTCGGCGATCTGCGGCCAGAACACCCGCGCGTCAGACATGAGGCCCGGCAGAAGAACAAGAGGGTCAGCCATGTATGTCCCTGTCACTAGTCATAAATTCGCGTCACTTCGGGACACTGCTGCTGCGCCGCACCTCATCACGGATAGGCGATGCCACGCAAGGGCGGAAAATCGCCATAGCGCGCACGGCGCTGTGCCAAGGGCTCCGACGGCGACTTCCCGCCGCGCAACAGCATCCCGCGCGGCGCGATATAGCTTGAGATGCTGCGCAGCGGCTGCGGTCTCCACGTCAGGTTGAAGGCGGCGAGCTTGGGGAAGAACCACATCTCGGAATAGGGCAGATGGTCATGCACCCACCACGCCAGATCACGCCAGTCGCGCCCCTGATCATACTGGTCGGCAAACCACGGGATCACGATGGTCGCCCCCGCAATCGCCTGCGCCTCTGCGCCACGGTCCCAGATGTGACATTCGATCGGGTTGTCATTGGCCGCGCAATTCAGCTTGTGCCGGTTGCCATAGGCATTCAGCGCCGCCGACCGATACCCCGACCGCACGGCGATCCGGCCAAAGGTTTCCTCTAGCGGGTCCAGCAAGGTCGTGCAGAAGGCCCGTCCGTTTTCGATGGCAAGATCGGGATTGTCGGGGATATTGGGCTGCCCGTGAAACCCCGAGATCTCGGAGTACATGAAATCGCGCATAAAGAAATGCCGCGACAGCCGGACCCGCCCAAAGGTTTCAAGGCTCCACATGCTGGCCGGTTTACGCATGGCAAAGCCCCCAATCCTCAGGCCGTGGCAGAGACCTCTTCCACCGCTTGGATCAGCAGTTCCAGACAGCGGTCGTCCGAAAAGCGGTGGTCCGCATCCTTGACCAGTTGCAACTGCATGTCCGGCCCCTGCGCATGTTCCAGCAGACGCACGGCTGTGGCAACGCTGACGGCGGTGTCTGCGGTGCCTTGCAGAAAGCGCGTCGGGAACGGCAGATGCAGCGGATCGCGCAGCACCAGCTGCTTGCGCCCGTCCTCGATCATCCGGCGGGTGATGATGTAAGGCTCCATATAATCGGACGGCAGTTCGACCTGCCCCGTCTCGGCCAAAGTCTGTTTCTGCGCCTCGGTGAAGCTGGCCCAATAGCCGTCTTCGGTAAAATCAGGTGCCGCGGCGATGGTCACCAGCCCCGCGATCCGCGCGGGCAGCGCGCGCACCAGCAGCAGAGATTGCCAGCCGCCCATGGATGATCCCACCGGCAGGATCGGGCCCTCGGTCAACGCTTCTACCGCGGCCAACGTGTCTTCGGCCCAATCGCCAATGCAGCCCTCCGTGAACGCGCCAGAAGATTCCCCGTGACCCGAATAATCGAACCGCAAGAACGCCCGCCCCTCGCGTTTGGCCCAGTCTTCAAGGAACACCGCCTTGGTGCCCATCATGTCGGATTTCAGACCGCCCAGAAACACCACGCAGGGGCCTGTGCCTTCGGTCTTGTGATAGGCCAGCCGCCGCCCTTGAGGCGTCTCCAGATACATCGGCGCCGTCATCCTCAGCCCCCCAGATAGGTGCCCTTGGCGGGGCGATAAAAGATCTTCTGATTGTGCAGACGGCCCAGCAGATCGTCGATCCGGCGCAGGCTGTCTTTGGCGGCATCGGCGGGCAGCATCGATGCGGTGTCATTCAGCGCATCCATCGACAGATCGCGTTTGGTCACATGTAGCGCTGCCTCGATCAGGTCGATATCGCTGATCGTCAGCTCGAAGTTGCGGTTGTGTTTGGACATGGGCGAACCCCTTTGGATCAAATGCGCGCCCCAGTCATACGCCCCGCCGCCCCGACGATCAATCCGCCGCTTCGACTTCGCGCAGCCCAAGCGCCGCAATCGCGGCCCCTGCGGACATGACTGCGAATAGAACCAGCGTTGCCACCGGCCCGATCAACGCGGCACCGCCCCCCGCCACGCCCGCGACCAACAGCAGCCCGCCAATCACCGTGTTGGACACGGCGGCATAGGCCGACCGCTGGTCCTTGGGCGACATATCCACCAGATAGGTAGACCGCCCCTGCCGCACCCCGTGGTAGGCGATCATCAGGATGAACAGCACCAGCGGCATGGCCCAGATCTGCGTCGCCATCCCAAGCAGCGCCAGCGCCACCGCGCCCCCCATCGCCAAGGCCCCGACAATGCCGGTCAACATCAGCACACGGCGGCTCGACTGGTCCGACAGCCGCCCCCAGACGTAGGAGCTTAACAGCGACGCCAAAGCCGAGGCGAGCACCAGCGCGCCAAGCTGGCCAAGGGCGGATTGATCCTCGCCCCCCGCCAGCACCACAAAATACGGCGGCGCAAGCGATGTGGCGACCAGCAGCCCGCGCACCAGAATGAACCGCCGCAGGTTCGCGTCCTCCTTCAGGATAGAGAAACTGGCAGGCGTCGCCTTGCCGCCCTCGCTTTTGGCCTCGTCCAGCGTGGAAAACAACAGCGCCGCGCCGCCCCATAGTGCGGCCGCCAGCCCGATCGCCGCGATCACCACGCCGCGATCCTGCACCAACCCCGACATCAGCAAAAGCGCCAGCACCAGCACCCCGGCAGAGGCGACAGACCCCGCCGTGCCCGTGATCGACCCGCGCCGCGACTTGCCCACGGTCTTGCCAAGGATATCCTTATACGACACCGAACAGGCCGCGCGGCTGACCGCCAGCCCCGCCAGCGCCGCGCAAATCGCCAGCCCCGCCGCTGATCCGTCCAACGTGAGCGCCGCCAGCACGATCAGCGCCGCGAAAATGCCCTGCCCCGCAGATCCCGCGACCCACGCCCATTTGCGCCGCGCCATCGCCTGCACCCAGCCCGCCATGACGATCTGCGGCAACAGCGCCCCCGCCTCGCGGATCGGCACCAGCGCCCCGGCATAGACCGCAGGCGCACCAAGTGCCGTCAGCAGCCACGACAGCATGAGCTTGGGGTCAATCAGCCCGTCAGCCACTTTGGTCATGGTCAGGCTGGCGATATGGCGCAGGGCGTTCGGGGCCTCGGCCTCTTGCGCGTGGGGCGACAGGTCCTGCGCGTCACCCTCTGCCCCTGAAAGCGTCTCAAACGCCCGCTGCGCCACATCATCCTGCATGTCTTCGCGTCCCGTCGCTGTCCGTTAATCTGATGTTATCTATGGCACCGCGCCCCCAAGGAAAGGACAGCGCCCCATTTCACACGCCGCGCCCGCGCGCCCCACCGCGATATTGACAAGCCAGACCACCGACGCCAAACAGGCCGGACGCATATAACCCGCAACCGGGCGTCTCGTAGGCGCCAAACCGACGAGGAGGCCCAAATGGCCCAGATCACCCTCACCCTTCCCGATGGCAACGCACGTCAGTACGACGCAGGTATCACTGCGGGCGACGTGGCGAACGACATCTCCAAATCGCTTGGCAAGAAAGCGATCAGCGCCACCGTGGACGGTGCCCATTACGATCTGGCATGGCCGATCAACGCGGACGCCAGCATCGCGATCCACACCATGGCCGACGAAGCCCAAGCGAACGAGCTGGTGCGCCACGACCTCGCCCACATCATGGCCCGCGCCGTGCAAGAGCTTTGGCCCGACACAAAAGTCACCATCGGCCCCGTCATCAAGGACGGCTGGTACTATGACTTTGACCGTAAGGAATCCTTCACCCCCGAAGACCTTGGCCTGATCGAAAAGAAGATGAAGGAAATCATCAACAAGCGTGACCCCGTCCGGACCGAGGTCTGGGACCGCGAGCGCGCGATCAAGCACTACGAGGACAACGGCGAACCCTATAAGGTCGAGCTGATCAACAGCATCCCCGGCGACGAACCGCTGCGCATGTATTGGCACGGCGACTGGCAAGACCTGTGCCGTGGACCGCACCTACAACACACCGGACAGGTGCCGGGCGACGCGTTCAAACTGATGTCCATCGCGGGGGCCTACTGGCGCGGCGACAGCGACCGCGCCATGCTGCAACGCATCTACGGCGTGGCCTTCACCGGCAAGGAAAAGCTGAAAGCCCACCTGAACATGCTGGAAGAGGCCGCCAAACGCGACCACCGCAAGCTGGGCCGCGAGATGGACCTTTATCACATGCAGGAAGAGGCCCCCGGTCAGGTTTTCTGGCACGCCAACGGCTGGCTGATCTACACCCAGCTGCAAGACTACATGCGCCGCAAGCAACGCGCCGGCGGCTATGTCGAGGTGAACACACCGCAGGTCGTGGACCGTAAACTCTGGGAAGCCTCCGGCCACTGGGAGAAATACCAAGACCACATGTTCATCGTCGAAGTGGACGAGGAACACGCCCGCGAGAAATCGGTCAACGCGCTGAAACCGATGAACTGCCCCTGCCACGTGCAGATCTTTAACCAGGGTCTGAAATCCTACCGCGACCTGCCCCTGCGCATGGCCGAATTCGGATCATGCAACCGCTATGAACCCTCGGGCGCGCTGCACGGGATCATGCGCGTGCGCGGCTTTACACAGGATGACGGCCATATTTTCTGCGCCGAAGACCAGATCGAAGCCGAAACCGCCAAGTTCATCGAATTCCTGTCGGGCATCTACAAAGACCTCGGCTTCGAAAACTTCAGCGTCAAATTCTCGGACCGTCCCGAAAAACGCTCCGGCTCGGACGAGGTCTGGGACAAGGCCGAGGCGGCGTTGCTCTCGGCCACCCGCAAGGCAGGCATCGAACCCACGCTCAACCCCGGCGAAGGCGCGTTCTACGGCCCGAAACTGGAATTCGTGCTGACCGACGCCATCGGCCGTGACTGGCAGTGCGGCACCCATCAGGTGGACTTCGTGCTGCCCGAACGGCTGGACGCGACCTATATCGGATCGGACGGCGCGAAACACCGCCCCGTCATGCTGCACCGCGCCACCTTGGGGTCGTTCGAACGCTTTATCGGCATCCTGATCGAAGAACACGCGGGCAAGCTGCCCTTCTGGCTCGCCCCGCGTCAGGTCGTCGTCGCCTCCATCACCTCCGAGGCGGATGACTACGTGCACGAGGTCGTCGCCACCCTCAAGGCGCAAGGCGTCCGCGCCGAGGCCGACATCCGCAACGAAAAGATCAACTACAAGGTCCGTGAACATTCGGTCGGCAAAGTGCCGGTGATCCTTGCAGTCGGCGCGCGCGAAGTCGAAGAGAAAACCGTGTCCGTCCGCCGTCTGGGGGAAAAGCAGACCTCGGTTCAGGCGCTGTCGGATGTGGCGAACGCCTTGGGCATCGAAGCCACACCGCCCGATTTACGCGGCTGAAAACTGTAACAAACCCCTCGGGGCGCAACGAACTTGCGCCCCGAACATGTCACTATGTTTCAAAATTGCGCCTCCCAACGCTGGAATCTCGCGAATTGTTACAAAAAAACCGGCGATTTTCTGACGCCTCCGTGACACACTCCGATGTGAGTAGCTTTGTCGCACCCCACGCGGCTTAATGTCCTTATCGACAAGCAACCAACCTCAGGAGGAAACACCAATGTCCAACACAATGAAAACACTCGCCGTTGCAGGCGCAGTTGCCGCTGCCCTGTCCGCACATTCGACCGCAGCAAACGCCGCGTCGAAAGAAAAATGCTACGGCGTGGCGCTTGCCGGTCAGAATGACTGCGCCGCAGGCCCGGGCACCACATGCGCTGGCACATCCGTCACCGACTACCAGGGCAACGCCTGGAAACTGGTTGACGCAGGCACCTGCGCCGACATGGAACTGCCCGCAATGGCAGACGGGTCCGAGCGTATGGGCTCCCTCGAAGCGCTGGACCGCGACCTGCCAGCCTAAGCCCTTAGCGGCCTAAACCCTTCGCCTGCGCGGCACGCCCCATGCCGCCGCGCAGGCCCCTTTACACGACCCCTCGGATAGGGAGCCTCTTATGCCAGACGGTGCCACCCGTTTCGACACATTGCCCGCAAGCCCGGGCGTCGGCTATAAACCCCAGCATTTCAAAGACCTGCAAGACGATCCTGGTCCAGTTGAATGGATCGAAATCCATGCAGAGAATTACATGGGCGATGGCGGCCGCCCGCTGGCGCAACTGCGCGCCTTGTCCGAAAAATTCGCCCTCTCCGTTCACGGCGTCGGGCTGAGCATCGGTGGCGAGATGCCATTGGATCGCGACCACCTCGCCCGTTTGAAAAAGCTCTGTGACTGGGCAAACCCTGCCAGTTTCTCCGAACATCTTGCATGGTCCACCCATGATAGCGAGTTCCTGAACGACCTGTTGCCCCTCCCCTATACCGAAGCCACCCTGTCCCGCGTGGCGGATCACATCAGTCAGGTGCAAGACACGATCGGGCGTCAAATGCTGCTGGAAAACCCTTCGAGCTACCTCGCCTTTGATGAATCCACCTTGTCTGAAACTGACTTTTTAGCCGAGCTAACCCACCGGACCTCGTGTGGTTTATTGCTGGATGTCAACAATGTCTTCATTTCAGCGAGAAACCTCGCCCTCTCCCCGCGCGACTATATCGACGCCTATCCGGTAGACGCCGTGGGCGAGCTTCACGTCGGCGGTCACGAGGAAGACAGCGTCGGTTTCAACCAGCCGCTGCTGATCGACAGCCACAGCCGCCCCGTGGTCGACCCCGTCTGGGATTTGCTGGCCTATACGCTGGACCGTACCGGCCCCAAGCCCGTGCTGGTGGAATGGGACAATGACGTGCCCGATTGGCCAACCCTGCGCGCCGAGGCAGAGCGTGCGGCGGATGTGCTGGCCCGATGACCACGCTGCACCGGTTTCGTAGGCCCCTGCTGGACCCGACGCAGGACCGCCCCGAGGGGCTGCGCGGTGCCGCTGGCGCGCCCGCTGACACGCGCTATGACGTTTACCGCAACAACGTCACCCATTCGCTCATTGGCGCGCTGCACAGCGCCTTTCCCTTGGTGGTCAAGATTCTGGGCACGCAGAACTTCGACCAGATCGCCCCCGCCTTTGTGCGTGCGCATCCGCCGAGCTCTCCGTTAATGATGCACTATGGCGCTGATTTTCCGCAGTTTCTTGCCGCGCAACCGCCTTTGTCAAAGATGGGTTACCTCCCCGATTGCGCCCGTCTCGACCTGGCACTCCGCCGGTCCTATCACGCCGCCGACAGCGCGCCCTTCGACCTTGCCGCCTTCCAGCAGATTGAGCCCGACGCGATGATGCAGGCGCAGCTGCCCCCCGCCCCCGCGACGGTGCTGCTCCGCTCTGACTGGCCGCTGTATGACATCTGGCGGTTCAACATGCAGGCGGATGCCCCCAAGCCGCAAATGCAGGCGCAGGACGTGTTGATCACCCGTCCCGACTTCGACCCCGCCCCGCATCTGTTGCCCCCCGGCGGCGGCGCATGGTTCGCCGCCTTGGCTGGGGGTGCCACGCTTGATCAGGCCCATGACACCGCGCTGGCCACGCACCCCGATTTCGACCTTGGCGCGGCTTTGGGCCTGTGCTTTGCAACCGGCGCGTTTTGCGCAAAGAACGGCGGATAAGATGCTGAAGACCCTCACCCTTTACGATCGCGCGACCGGCTGGATCACCGCACAAGATTGGCTGCTGCCCACCTTGGCGCGGTTCCTGTTCGCCGCGGTGCTGACGCAATATTTCTTTACCTCCGGCCTGACGAAGCTTGACGGTCTGTTCACGCTGAGCACCGGTGCCTATGTCCAGATCTTCCCCCGCGCGTTCGAGGCGGCGGGCTATGACGCGACTGCACTATCGGCGTGGCAGGGGCTGGTGGCCTATGCGGGGACGCTGGCGGAGTTCGTGCTGCCCGCGTTGATCGTGCTGGGGCTGTTCACACGGTTTGCGGCCTTGGGGATGATCGGCTTTGTGGTGCTGCAATCGCTCACCGATCTATACGGCCACGGGCAATGGAGCGCGCTTGGTCAGTGGTTTGACCGTCTGCCGGACGGGACCATTCTGGACCAACGCGGGCTTTGGGTGCTGCTGCTGGTGGTGCTGGTGGTCAAGGGCGGCGGGCCGGTTGCGCTGGATCGCGTCTTGCTGGCGCGCCGCCGCTGAGGGTTACTGCGCGGCTTTGACCTTTGCCTCTGTCACGTCGTTCCAGCCGAGGAACAGATCCTCCCCCACCGCGATCAGGGGGCGTTTCATCAAGGCGGGATGGGCCGCGAGCAATTCCAACGGATCGGCACCGCGTTCCGCGTCGTCCAGACCGCGCCATGTGGTCGACCGGGTGTTGACCAGTGCTGCCCCGAATTGCGCGTGGGCGCGGGCCAGCACGTCGGCGGGGACACCGTCCTTGCGCACGTCGACCAGCTGCGCGTCGGGCAGCGCCTTGATCGCCTTGCGGCAGGTATCGCAGTTTTTCAGACCGTAGATCAGCATTCTCACCTCACTTTTTTGGGGTTTCATATGTCCTAAGATAATCGGGCAGCGCGAAATTTCTTGATTTCCGGCGCGGGTGAACAACCTTTTATCGCGTAAGGCGGCGAAAGCAATTTTTCGACGCTGTGACAGCGATTAATGAGGAGCGTTGAGAAATGCCAACGGGTACAGTCAAATGGTTTAACACCACCAAAGGATATGGGTTCATCGCGCCGGAGGGCGGCGGATCGGATGTGTTTGTCCATATCTCTGCGGTGGAACGGTCGGGGCTGACCGGACTGGCGGACGAGCAGAAAGTGTCCTTCGAGATGTCAGAGGGCCGCGATGGCCGTCAGATGGCGACGGATCTGGAACTGCTGTAAAAAAGCCCGATGCCCAAGGGACACCGGGTTTTCTGGTCGTCATGCGGGCAAAGGCACGCGGGGCTGCGGCTTAGCGGCAGCCCTTTTCCCCCGGCACGCAGGAATAGGTGACGGGACGCGGCGTATAGTGCCGCACCTTGTGCTTTTTCGGCGCGGGATGCGCCATCATCTGCTGGTAGCTGGTGCTGGTGTTCGGCGTGCCGCAGCAGATGACACCGGAAATGGTGATCGGCTGGAGCCCTGCGGGGCAATAGTTGGCCGAGGACGGGTAGGCATAGATCTTGGGCTCTGCCGAGACCTGCGCGGGCAGCAGAACCGCGCCCATCAGACCCAATCCGGCCATCATTCCTGTTGTTAGACGCATAATATCCCTCGTTATTTTCAATTTCCCTTAATTTGCCCCGCGTCAGCGGCCAAGTCTAGCCTTTTTGCCCCCCAGGGGTGTGTTGCTGCTACGGCGTAACGGCAGAGGCGCGGGCTGCGGAGCGGGGCTCGGGTTACCCATGGGTAACTTAACCTGTTGTTATTGCTAGTTTATTTTTGGTTAGACTGGCGTGCGGTGGCGTGCGTTCGCTGGTGTGAGGCATGGTCCGGCAAAGCCGGATTGAACAGTCCAGTGGACTGTTCAAAGGGCCGAACGCGGAATGCGCAAGCATTTCGCCGGAGATGTATGCGGTGACCTAAATCGGGACCGCCACGCCCGAACAAGTGCCGGCTTCGTGTTGGGGTGAGGCATGGTTGGGGCGCAGCCCCAATCAATCCTTCCGGGGGAAGAATTGAAATGTCGAACGCGGATTTCGCGAGAAATGCGCCGGGGAGATATGGGGTGTAATCAATCGGGACCGCCGCGCCCGAACCGAGGGGTGGGAAGCAAAGCGCCTGCTCCGCGAAGGCAAGCCTTCGCTCCGTCGGTAACGCGGATGCTCTGCATCCGCTGACCCGCCCCATGTAGGTGGGTGAGAGACGGTCCGGCAAAGCCGGATTGAACAGTCCGGTGGACTGTTCAAAGTGTCGGACGCGGAATGCGGAAGCATTTCGCCGGGGATGTATGAGGTGACCTAAATCGGGACCGCCGCGCCCGAACCGAGGGGTGGAAGCGAAGCGCCGACTCCGCGAAGGCAAGCCTTCGCTCCGTCGGTGACGCGGATGCTTTGCATCCGCTGACCCGCCCCGTGTAGGTGGGTGAGAGACGGTCCGGCAAAGCCGGATTGAACAGTCCGGTGGACTGTTCAAAGTGTCGGACGCGGAATGCGGAAGCATTTCGCCGGGGATGTATGAGATGACCTAAATCGGGACCGCCGCGCCCGAACCGAGGGGTGGAAGCGAAGCGCCCGCCCCGTGGGGGCGGTTCGGGCGCTGCCCAATCGGAGATTGGGCACACCTCTTCAACGAAAGACCGCGACCTGGCTTTGGTCGACGTTTTACTTCTTCTTGCCGCCACCGCTATCATTAATCGACCTAATGGTCGGCTTGGCAGAAGTTGGTGGAGGCGGGCTAGATGGTGCATTCTTGTTCTCGGACATGTAGTTCACCTTATTACATTAGAAGCAACAACCACGCAGGAATTTGTAGCCAAGCAAAGGTTAATGCTAAAGCCAAAAAATGCCTCGTATCTGTTATAACATCTTCATTTTCATCAAAGTATCTATCCGCATCAGATGCTAGCATTTTCTTTAGATCAATGCTGCTCAAATTGTGCTCAGAATAGTAAAGCGCCATTGCGGGGCTCAAATCAAATGTGCAAGACCTCCACCCCATGAAAGCCTTTACCGAAAACCCTACGGACAGAGAAAAGCACGTAAAAATAATCCAGCTGACAGGGCTAAGACCAAGAAACGTCATTCCAGTAGAGCTAACTATCTGATCCCCTAAAATCGTTGCAAATACCGTCGAAATGAGACCAGCGACCGCAGCAGCGAACGAGGCTTGTCCTCTGAAGAACTGCAAATCTTCTTTTTGCGATCTGAGTTGCCCGTAGGCTAATTCAAAGGCAATGCTCTCACTTTCACCCTCACCCATCAATCACTCCCTTAAACTCCCGCCATTCGCCTTTAGACATACCGCTATTCTCCTGCGTGACCTCCTCACCCTTCACCATCCGGCGGATACACTCAAGAGCTGTATTGGACATGGTTGCACCACCTAAACGGTAATCCTCGAAGGCGCGGTAGGCGGCGGGGACCCAGTCGGCGACGACGTTGCAGATGGCATCGGCATAGACGCGGATCTCGTATTGGGCGTGGGCATCGGCGCGCAGACGCAGGAAGTGGAACAGGTTGTGCAGGTCCACCTTCCAGTACCATTGCGTGTAGATGTTCGACGGCAGGTTCATCCGCGCCAGCTCTCGTGCCAGACCGTCCTGCGGTTCTCCGTCGGGGCCGGTTTCGGCGATCATCGCCTCGTAATTGTCATAGGCGCGGTTGCTGTCGGACTTGAGGATCTCGAGCACACGGGCGGCCTCTGCCCCTTCCAGAACGCCACCACGGCCCTGATTGTTCACCACGCTTTGGGCGTTCACATGGGACGGCTCGGGGATGTAGAATTCGCGGTCCAGGATCGAATAGCGGGCGGAGTATTCGTTGACGTTGGCGGTGCGGTGGCGGATCCACTGGCGCGCGACAAAGACGGGCAGTTTGACGTGGAGCTTGATCTCGCACATCTCGAAGGGGGTGGAGTGCCAGTGGCGCATCAGGTAGCGGATCAGCCCTTCGTCGTTCTGCACCGATTTCGTGCCGCGCCCATAGCTGACGCGGGCCGCCTGACAGATCGCCGCATCGTCGCCCATATAGTCGATGACGCGCACAAAGCCGTGGTCGAGCACGGGAATGGCCTTGTAGAGATGGGTCTCCATCCCTTCGGAGACGGCGCGCAGGGTCTGTTTCGGCTCTGCCCGCAGAGCGTCGATTTCGGCTTGTTGGTCGGGGCTGATCGGCATGGGGGGCGTCCTGTCATATGGGCGTGGATTCGGGGTCTACTATATCTGCGGCAGCAGGCCACCGGAACCGCCATATGCGGTATTGTTTTTGGGTAGCACTTTGGCGGCAAATGCACGCGAGGCAAAGTGGAGCGTTGACAGCAGGGCGCGCGATTGGCGACTGTCGCGGCAATCAACAAGAAATTTTCGAGGCAGACAGTTATGAAATTCGGGACATCAGCGCTGGCGCTGTGCGCATTTTTGGCAGCATGTGGGAATGGGACGCCGTTTAACGGCGAAACGGACGCAGATACGGGCACGGGTACTGACGGGAGCACGGGTGAAGACGGCGGGGCCACGCTGTCGCGCGAAGGCCTTCCGCCCGGCACGGCATCCCCTACCCCCGACGACGGCATCCGTCGATCCGAGCCAGAGGATGACAACGGCAACGGCGAGGCAAAGGATTTCGCCTATAACTCCGAGGATGACACGTTCACGATTGATGGGCTCGCCTTTGACGGGGACAATGTCTACACCCGCGGCGATCCTGTCAGCAGCCTAGGGCCATACGCCGTCTATGAGGGCGCGGAGGTCGTGGCGGACAGTCAGACCGGGCAGCCGATCAACCAGTTCACTCACAGTGCGATCTATGGTGTCAGCAAGAACGTTGATGCCAGCGGGACGCCAAAGACCCAGTTCGCGATCGTGCGCACAGGGCAATACCAGAATTACGGGTTTGGCGGCTTTATCTACAAGCGCGAAAACGGCGTCACGCTTGAGACGGCGAACGGCGCGCAGGGCATCTATTCCGGCTCCACCGCCGGTATCCGCGATTTCCAGGGCGCTGGCGGGATGCAGTACACCACCGGGACATTGACCGTGCAGGTCGATTTTGGCGATTTCAACGATCAGGGTGGCGTTGTCGGGGACGGCGTTTCGGGCAGTCTGACCAATCGGCGAATCTATGATGTGAACGGTCGGGATGTCACGTCGGATGTGGTGGCGAATATCAATACCGAGAATGGCTCCTCGCTGACCAGCCTGCCCGCCGCGTTGTTCGAGGTCGGCCCCGGCGCGCTGGATGCCAACGGAGAGATCATCGGGTCGATCAACAGCAGCTTTGTCAACAACGAGGGCGACAAGGTCGCCTATGAGAGCGGGAATTATTACGCCGTGATGGCGGGGGACGACAGCCAGGAGATCGTGGGCGTGCTGGTGCTTGAGAACACGGCAGAGGCGCAAGGTGTGACGGCGCGCGACACCAGCGGATTCATCATCTACCGCGATCCCACGGCCGTCACACCGTAAGCGCGGTGGCACGGGTGGCTCAGGGTGCAAGGCAGTTGGCCGTGGTCGCCGCGATCTATGCGGCGGCGAGCGGTGGGGCGTGGGCAGAGGTGGTGCTGTCGCCCGATCAGCTGCGCAATGCCGCCGTGCGCAGTGTAGAGACAGGGGCCGCAGCGCAGGGCTTGCGCTTTGCCGATGCCCTGCTGCACCGCGATGCGGGGGATTTCAAGGCGCAGGTGCTGCGGGCCCGTGCGCTGCGTGATCTGGGCCGGACGGACGAAGCAATTGCCGCTGGCCGCACCGCTTGGCGCATGGCCGACAGCGGCACAGAGAAATACGCCAGCGCGATGATCATGGCGCAGGCGCTATCATCTGCTGGGCATAAGACGCGGGCGCAATTCTGGCTGCGCAGGGCGGCACAACATGCTCCAGGCCCCCGCGCCCGCAAACAGGTAGAACAACACTATAACTATGTGCGCCAGACCAACGCGCTGCAGACCCAGCTGTCGTTCACGCTGGCCCCCAATTCAAACATCAACAATGGCAGCGCGCGCGACACATCAGAGCTGAACTATGTGGTGAGCGAAATCCTGTTTGGCGGGCCGGTGGAATATGTCCTGTCGGGCAGTGCGCAGGCACTATCGGGGATCGAATACGGGTTCGGGCTGAACACACGCTATCGGTTCCACCAGACAGCCACGCGGGCGCATGATCTGACGCTGGGGCTGTCGTACCGCACGTTTTCACTTAGCGACAGTGCCAAGGCGGATGCGCCGATGGTGGACGGGGGCGACTTTGCCTTTGGGACGGTAATGCTGGGCTATGGGTTTCGGCAGATCAATCTGGACGCGCGGGGCGAGTTTCAAAGCTCTGCCCAGCTGGGGCAAAGCTGGTACGGCGGGGCCGAATACGCGACCCGTATGCGGGCGGGTATCTCGCAAAGCTACAAGATCGCGCCGCGCCAGAAAGCCATGCTGTCGCTGGAACATGAGCTGCAGGACGGCCAACGCACCGTCGATATGGAGACCACCAGTATTTCGGGCTCGTTCACGCAGAGCCTAAGCTCGGGCGATCTGGCCTATTTGTCTTTGGGGGCATCGGTTGCGACCTCGCCCGATGCGAATTCCGAATATGACGAGGTAGAGCTGCGCGGGGCATATGTCTTTCGCAAGCCCGTGGCGGGGGCCGCATTGCAACTGGGGATGGGCGTGGAACTGCGCGATTACGATGTATCACGCCACAGCGCGGACGGCCGACAGGATAAACGCATCTTTGCCGATATCACCGCGACGTTCCAACAGTTTGACTATTACGGGTTCAACCCGTCGGCCACGCTGCAAGCCTCGCGTACGGATAGCAATATCAACCTGTATGACATCAACCGTGTGGGCATCAGCATCGGTATTAAATCTGCCTTCTGATCAAGGTTTTGTGTAGGCTATGGCCCCCTGCCCGCTGGCAACCGCCGCCAGCCGTGCTACCCTGCAGGTCGAAGACGAAAGCAAAGGAGCCAACCCATGCCGATCAAATATTTGCACACGATGGTGCGCGTCAAGGATCTGGAGAAATCGCAAGCCTTCTACGAGCTGCTGGGCCTGAAAGAGCGCCGCCGGATCGACAATGAGGATGGGCGGTTTTCGCTGATTTTCATGTGCCCTCCCGGGCAGGACGACGGCCATGCGGATGTGGAGCTGACCTATAACTGGGACGGCGATGATGCGCTGCCCGATGACAGCCGTCATTTCGGGCACCTCGCCTACACCGTTGAAAACATTTATGAAACCTGCAAGATGCTCCAAGAGAATGGGATCACGATCAACCGTCCTCCGCGCGACGGGTATATGGCGTTCATCCGGTCGCCCGACAATGTGTCGGTCGAATTGCTGCAAGAAGGGGACCGGCTGGAGCCGCAGGAACCCTGGGCCAGCATGGAAAACACCGGCCATTGGTAAGCCGATGATCCGGGCGGCCTTCCTTGCCACAGCGCTGGGCGTCGCACCCGCGACCCTTGCGGCGGCGGAGTGCAGGCTGGCGCTGCTGCTGGCGATGGATGTGTCCAGTTCGGTTGATGCGGTCGAGGACCGTTTGCAGCGTGGCGGCACCGCCGCCGCGTTGCTGTCAGACCCGGTGCGGCGGGCGTTTTTCGCCAGCGATCTGCCGGTGGCGCTGGCCGTCTATGAATGGTCGGGGCGCTATAACCAACAGATCGTGCTCGACTGGCAGATGATAGACTCGCCCGACGATCTGAAGCGCGCGGCGGGCGTGGTGGCAAGCAGCCAGCGCAGTCATAATGATTTCCCCACGGCCATGGGCTATGCGCTGGGGTTTGGTGCGGCGGTCATGGCGCGGGCACCGCGTTGTTTATACAAGACAATTGATCTGGCGGGGGATGGTCAGAATAACGAAGGTTTTGGCCCGCCGCTGGCCTATCGGTCGTTTGATTTTGACGATGTGACGGTCAACGGGCTGGTGGTGAATGCCGCCGATTTCGAGGCCGAGACAGGGCTGATCGCCTTTTACAAACGCGAGGTCTTGCACGGCCCCGGTGCGTTTCTGGTGATCGCCAACGGGTTCGAGGATTTTGAACGCGCCATGCGGATCAAGCTGGAACGCGAGCTGACACCCCCTGCGATTGGCAGCCTGTCCGTGGTCGAGGACGCGGGATGATCCGCGCCGGGGTTGCGGCCCTTGTCGGCGCAACGCTTTGGGCGTCGGCTGGCGTGGCGGAGTGCCGGCAGGCCTTGGCCTTGGGGCTGGATGTGTCGGGGTCCGTCGATGCGCGGGAGTACCGCTTGCAATTGGACGGGGTCGCCGGGGCCCTGGACGATCCGGCGGTGCGCGCGGCGATCCTGTCGGCACCGGAGGCACCGGTGTCCCTGTTGGTCTATGAGTGGAGCGGCCCTACAGACCAGCGCGTTATTGCGCCCTGGCGGTCGATCGGTGATGCCGCCGCCCTGCAAGAGCTGATCGACGGGCTGCGGCAGGTGGAGCGCGCGGCCGCGTCGCCCGGCACCGCGCTTGGCGTGGCGGTGGCAGCGGGGGCGGCCTATCTGGCGCAGCGGCCCGCATGTTTGAAGCACACGCTTGATATCTCGGGCGACGGGATATCCAACCTTGGGCCCCGCCCCCGTGACGTGAAACGACAGCTTGCCGGGCGAGATCTGACGGTGAACGCGCTGGTGGTCGAAGCGACGGAGGAGGACAGCACGCTGACGGGGTATTTCATGGCAGAGGTGATCACCGGCCCCGGTGCCTTTGCCCTGCCCGCCGCGGGGTTTGATGCCTATCAATCTGCCATGACCACCAAGCTTCTGCGCGAGCTGGCGGTGCTGTCGCTGGCGCAACTGGCTGACGAAGCCCCGCCCGCCCTGCGCGGTCAGTAGATATAGCGGATCTGGTCCGTCCAGTAGCGTTCCATCCGTTTGAGCGCGCGGGTGATGTCATCCATGCCCGATGCGCCCAGCGCGCCCTTGTGCATCAGCCCGCTAGCGTGGCGACCGAACAGGTCTGACACGACGCCGCTGATGTGACGCCCCTTGCCGGTCAGCCGCACCCGTACCGAGCGGCGGTCGATCTGGCAGCGCTGGTGGTGCATATAGCCCATATCCACCAGTTTTTTCAGGTTATAGCTGACGTTGCTGCCCTGATAGTAGCCGCGGCTTTTCAACTCTCCGGCGGTGACTTCATTGTCGCCGATGTTGAACAGCAGCAGCGCCTGCACGGCGTTGATGTCCAGTACGCCGACGCGTTCGAATTCATCCTTGATCACGTCCAGCAACAGGCGGTGTAGCCGTTCGACCAGCCCGAGCGCATCGAGGTAGCTTTGCATGAATCCCGCCTCTGACGGGGGGATGGGGATGGGGTTTTGGATACTCATATTCAACTCCGACATTGCGATTGGGGCGGAAGCTGAAGATAAAAATAAAATATATCGTTAAACCGGACGGATGTCGGCGCGCGGGGGCCGACATCCGCAGGGGAAACCGCGCCTAAAGCGGGTTTGCAGCCAGATGAATCTGGATGTCCGCGATCAGCGCGGTAAAGGGTTCGGGCGCAGGTGTTTGCCCCGTAACCCACTGATAAAGGTCGTGATCATTCTCGCTCAGCATGTCGTCATAGAGCGACAATGCCGCGTCATCCATCGTCGCGAGACGGGTTGCGGCATAAGAAGGTAAAATGAGATCCATTTCCTTAATACCTCGCCGCATGGAGCGCATATGCAGACGTTTGACCTTGTGTTCGTGCAGCTCAGCCATGGGTGTTCCCTTTGAAAATCCGGCGTAGTTTCTTTTCGAGACGGCCCATTTGTTCGGCCCGTTTCAACAGATCGGCGCGCATGTCGCGCAGTTCGATCAATGCTTCTTTGATATTGGCGTCGCTGGCGGCTGTGTCATCGGGGGCGTCGATGCCTTCGCCCTCGCCGTTGATCAGCCACATCATCGACACGCCCAGAACCCCGGCGAGCGTGGACAGGCGGTTGGCGCGGGGTTCGGACAGGTCGTCTTCCCAGCCGCGCAGGGTGGATTGCTTGATCCCCAACCGCTTGGCGAGCGCGGCTTGCGTCATATCCGCGTTCTCGCGCGCGGCGGCGACCCGGTCGCCAAAGGTTGCCACGTCGGATGCGTACCAGTCTTCGTTCTCGGCCATTGCGTCTCTCCTGTTTGGACCGATCTGGCTTGATCGGTGCGGGGGTGCGCCCTATGAGGGTGCTGCACACATATCAAACTGAGGCCGAAATGGAACTGCTGTCCAAGACCCTTGCGCGCGTAAAACCGTCGCCCACCATCGCCGTGACCCAAAAAGCTGCCGAGCTGAAGGCCGCAGGCAAGGATGTGATCGGGCTGGGTGCCGGAGAGCCGGATTTCGACACGCCGCAGAATATCAAGGACGCCGGGATCGCCGCGATCACCGCGGGCAAGACCAAATACACTGCCGTGGACGGTATCCCCGAGCTGAAGCAGGCGATTTGCGCCAAGTTCAAGCGCGACAACGGGCTGGACTATACGCCGTCTCAGGTCAGCGTCGGCACGGGTGGCAAGCAGATCCTGTACAACGCGCTGATGGCCACGATGAACCCCGGCGAAGAGGTCGTGATCCCTGCGCCCTATTGGGTCAGCTACCCCGATATGGTGCTGCTGGCCGGTGGCACGCCGGTGATTGCCCCCGCGACGCTGGAGAATGATTTCAAGCTGACCCCAGAGGCCTTGGAAGAGGCGATCACCCCCAATACGAAATGGTTCATCTTCAACTCGCCCTCGAACCCCACAGGCGCGGGCTATAGCTGGGATGAGTTGAAGGCGCTCACCGATGTGCTGATGCGTCACCCCCATGTCTGGGTGATGACCGATGATATGTATGAACATCTGGCCTATGATGATTTCAAATTCTGCACCCCCGCGCAGGTGGAGCCCGCGCTGTATGACCGGACATTGACGGTCAACGGTGTGTCCAAAGCCTATGCCATGACCGGCTGGCGCATCGGCTATGCCGCGGGGCCGGAAAAGCTGATCGGGGCGATGCGCAAGGTGCAGTCGCAATCCACGTCGAACCCCTGCACCGTCAGCCAATGGGCCGCGGTGGAGGCGTTGAACGGCACGCAGGATTACATCGCCGAGAACAACAAGATGTTCACCCGCCGTCGCAATCTGGTGGTGGACATGCTGAACGAGATCGACGGCATCGTCTGCCCCAAACCCGAAGGCGCGTTCTATGTCTATCCGTCCATCGCAGGGTTGATCGGCAAGACCACCCCGTCGGGCGTCACCATCACCGATGACGAGGTTTTCGCCACAGCGCTGCTGGAAGACACCGGTGTTGCCGTCGTCTTTGGCGCGGCCTTTGGCCTGAGCCCGAACTTCCGCATCAGCTATGCCACCTCGGACGAGGCGCTGAAAGAAGCCTGCACTCGTTTGCAGCAGTTCTGCGCCGCGCTGAGCTAAGCCAGACCGTAAAGGAGCCCCCATGGCGAGCGACCTGCCAGAGTATTACTTTCGCGTGCGCGAGAATGGCGCGGCGGTGTTTCGCGTGGATGCAGAGAACCGCCAGCGGCGGATCGAGATGGACCAGATCGCCGTTGTGAACATCCGCAACGGCGAGATCAAACCCCAAGGCGATCGCGTGCTGTCGGACAGCGATCTGGAGCGTATCCGCCAGTGGATGACCGAGCGCGCACAGGTGCTGGCGCAGCGCGACATCGACGATATCCACCGTGCGGTGGATTATCTGAACCTGACAACGCAGTGGGTGCAGTCAAAGGCCACGGACGACCAGCTTGATGCCGTCACCGACGCGCTGCTGTTGGCGATGCATGATCTGCGCAGCACGTTGGTGCGCAAGAAGGCCGACCGGCTGCCCTAGGCGGCTGCCAGTCAGCAGGTGGTGTTACGCGGCTGCGGGGTCTGTTGGCCCCAGACGTTTCAGAACGCTGCCCCAGAAGCGCGCGTTCAGCAGGATCGCCGCCACCCCAAGACCAAAGACCAGCCCGAGCCAGACGCCGACCCCTTCAAGATCGAAGACAAAGCCCAGCAGATACGACGCGGGCATGCCCACGATCCAATAGCTGAAGCCCGCAAGGAGCATCGGCACGGTGGTGTCCTGCACCCCGCGCAGAATGCCCAAGGCCACGGCCTGCGCGCCATCGACAAGCTGGAACAGTGACGCCATCGCCAGCAGCCCCACCCCGATCACAAGGATCTGGTCGCGCGCGGGTTCGTCACGTTGCATGAACAGGTTGATCAGCGGTTCGGGCCACATCACGAAGACAAAGATCGTCAACACGGCGACCAGCGCCGACATCACCGTCGCGGTGATCGCGCCACGCGCCAGATGCGCCGGATCGCGGCGGCCATAGGCATTGCCTGCGCGGATCGTGGCCACGTTGCTGATACCAAGGTGCACCATAAAGGTGATTGATGCCAGTTGCAGCGCGATGCCGTGGGCGGCCAGCGCTACGGTGCCCAGCCACCCCATCATGACGGCGCTGGCGGCAAAGAGCCCGACCTCGCTGAGCCCCGTGAACCCAATGGGCAGGCCAAGGCGGAAAACACGGGCCAACATCTCCCAATCAGGGCGCCAGAGGCGGACAAACATCTGGTGTTGCGGCATTTTCCACAGCACATAGATCACCACGGCGACCAGCGACACGCTGTGCGACGTGACAGAGGCGATGGCCGCACCGCGCACGCCAAGCTCTGGCGCGCCCCAGTTGCCGAAGATGAACGCATAATTGGCCAGCACATTCGCAACGCCCGCCAGCAGCGTGATCCAGAGCACGACCTGTGTGCGTTCCAGCGCGGCGAGGTAGCTTTTCAGCACCATGACCATCAGCGCGGGGAAGATACCCCAAGCAGCGATGAACAGATAGCCGTCGACCATATCGGCCAGCGCCTGATCCTGCCCCATCAACGCCATGATCGGCCGCGACCAGATCATCAGCGGCAGCGCCAGCACGGCAAAGCCCATCGACAGCCACATGCCCATACGGGTGGCGCGGCGCAGGCCGACCTCGTCGCCCTCGGCGTCAAAGGCCGCGACCAGCGGCATCACGCCCCATGCAAACCCCGACCCGAAGATCAGCAGCACGAAGAAATAGGTGCTGGCGAGGGTGACAGCGGCCAGCGCCTCTACGCTGTACCAGCCCGCCATGACCGTATCGGAGACCCCGATCGCGATCTGCCCCAGATGCCCGCCTACAAGCGGAAGCCCCATCACGGTGATGGCTCGGGCGTGGCCCGGATATGTCATTTGCTGTGTCATGCGCCTTTCCTACGCCGCCCTGCCCGCAAGGGGAAGAGCCGATGACCTAGGGGAAGGCAGCGCGGCGGTCTGCGTGGTCGGGCGGGCTTGCACCCTGCGGCTGGCCGCGCCACAGTCGCGACACCAATGTTGGGAGGATACCGCCTTGCACAACCGCATCGATCTGCTGCGCCCCGACGCGCCAGCGCTGGCGCAGCGTGGCCCCCATCCCGTCGGCGTGACCACCCTGACCGCCCCTGTGTCCGACACGCGCCAATTGACGCTAGAGGTCTGGTATCCGGCGGCCGACGGCACGGGTGCGGGGACGTCCTATGCCACCTTGCTGCGCGACGGGGTGACGCCGACTGTGCTGCACGGGTCGGCCTGCCGCGAGGCTTTTGTCGCCGCGGGCTTTTCCGCGCCGCTGATCGTGATCTCGCACGGGTATCCCGGCAACCGCTTTTTGCTGAGCCATCTGGCGGAATCCCTTGCGCGCCAAGGCTTTGTTGTGGCGGCACCCGATCACGCGGGCAGTACCTACGAGGATCAGCAAGCCTTCGGGGTGACGTTGCTGAACCGTCCGCTGGACCAGCGCGCGGTGATTGACGCGATGGAGGCGCTGACGGGCCCCTTGGGCGATCTGGTGGCGTGTCGCCGCGTCGGGCTGATCGGCTATTCCATGGGCGGCTACGGGGCGATGATCTTTGGCGGGGCCGGTCTGGCCGAGACGGCGTTGCAGCATCCCCGCGCGCCCGAGGGCGGCAGCCTTGCGCGGCATCTTGCGGGGTCAAAGACCCACGCCGCCCTGCGCGACCCGCGGCTGTGCGCGATCATGCCCATCGGCCCTTGGGGCAACGGGCAGGCGATGTGGGATGCCGATGGGCTGGCGCAGATGGACACGCCGCTGTTCATGATGGCCGGCACCGTCGATGATGTATCAGACTATGCCGCGATGCGCCGCCTCTTCACCGGCTGCGCCAGCGACCGCTATTTGTTAAGCTTTATCAACGCGGGCCATAATGCCGCCGCGCCGATCCCTGCCCCGCTGGAAAGCTGGGCGCATTCGGATCTGCTGGGGTGGGCACCGTTCCAGCACTATGCCGATCCGGTCTGGGACACGCTGCGCATGAACAACATCGCGCAACATTATGCGGCGGCCTTTATGGGGATGCATCTGCGCGGCGACGACACGGCAGGGATGCTGGACGGGGCTGACTGGCCCGGTTTCGCCCCGGGCTCTGCCGCAGGGCTGCGGCTGGAGCATTTGCCCGCAGGCCCCGCCCCGGACAAACCGAAAAGGAAGACGATATGACCGCCCATTGGACCGAAACCCGCCAGATCAACGGCAATCCTTTCTTTATTCGCCACTGGGGCGATGAGAACGCGCCCAAGCTGCTGATGCTGCACGGCTTTCCCGAATATTCGGGCGCGTGGAACGATCTGGCCCCGCTGCTGGCAAAGCGGTTCCATTGCATCGCCCCCGACCAGCGCGGCTATGGGCAAAGCTGGCGACCCGCCGAGGTAGAGCAGTATAAGACATCGAAGCTGGTGTCGGATATGGCGGCGTTGATCGGGGACGAGCCCGTGATCCTGCTGGGCCATGACTGGGGGGCCTCTGTCGCCTATGCGCTGACCATCGGGCGGCCTGATCTGGTATCGAAACTGATCATCATGAACGGCGTCCACCCCGCCCCCTTCCAGCGCGAGCTGGCCAAGGGCGGCGCGCAGACGGATGCGTCGCAATACATCCATTTCCTGCGCCGTGAGGGGTCAGAGGATATTCTGGCCGCGGATGATTTCGACAAGCTGATGGGGCTGTTCTCGGCGCATATGGATATGAGCTGGCTAGAGGGTGAGACGCTGGCGGGCTACAAGCAAGCGTGGCGCGATGCGGCGGGGCTGCGCGGGATGGTGAACTGGTATCGCGCCTCTCCGCTGAAGCTGGGGGCCGAGGGCGAGGCGATTGACGATGCGCTGAGCTTTGATCCGGCGCGGTTGCAGGTGCGCTGCCCGCATCTGCTGGTCTGGGGCACCGATGATACCGCGCTGCTGCCCGAGACGACCCGCGGGCTTGAGGACTACGCCCCTGACCTGACCCGCGCCCCCATCGAGGGCGCGGATCACTGGCTGCACCACCAAAAACCGCAAGAGGTGGCGGAGGCCATTCTGAACTGGCTTTAGGCCACGCCTGCCCCGTCCCGCGCGTTATTTACGGGCGCGGGTAAAGACCATTTTCTGCTGGTGCAGATCGGCAGGATCGCCCATCCACGCATAGGCCAGAAGCGCCGGTTCGCGGTCGCCCACCGTGATCCGGTGCAGATGTTCGGGCGGGTTAAAGATCATCGAACCGGGCACATAGACGCCCTGATGATTTTCCGACACCGCGCCGGACAGGCAGACGTAGCTTTCGGTTATCCCCTTATGGGCATGGGCCGGATAGGTGCAGCCCGGCGCGAAGAGCACCACGCCCAGAATGATATCATGGCTGACAACCGGCCCCTGCGCCCCTGCCAGTTCGGCATAGGCATAGCTGTTGGTCAGCCCCTTGGGGACTTTCTCGTAGCCGTATTGCCAGCTGAGGTCATGGGCCACGGCATCCAGCGCCCGGACCGCGGGGGCCAAGGCCCCCTGCTTGCCCTCGTCCAGCGCGCGGCGCAGATGGGCGGTGACGGGCTTTTCCGCACGCGGCTGCAACCGCAGTTCGGCATTGCCCCGCAGCAGCCTAGCGATGGCCTCGCGCGCCTTGCGTTGATGGCTTTTGATCCGGTCGCTGCCGCCCGCGGGCAGGTAGCGATAAAGCTCGTCACATTCCTGCATCATATAGCGCCAGTCGGGCACATCGCGCAGGGTGGTGGGAGCAGCGGTGTCAAACGTCATGGCAAGCCTTCCAACGGTTTCCTGCCCCGATGATAGCAAAGGCACAGCCGCAGGAAACACCGCATTGCGACGTCATCCGCCCTTCCCCCGACCATAGCGCTCTGGCATAGTGGGAGGCTCAACAAAAGCAACAGACAGGCAGGCCCCTACATGTCCGATCTTCTTTCCGGTGCGCAGAGCAACGCCAAGGAATATGATGCCTCTTCGATCCAGGTTCTTGAGGATATGGAGCACGTGCGCCTGCGCCCCGGCATGTACATCGGGGGCAAGGACGATCGCGCGCTGCACCATATGGTCGCGGAAATCATCGATAACTCGATGGACGAGGCCGTCGCGGGCCATGCCACCTGGATTGAACTGGAACTGCATGAAAACGGCCATGTCACCGTGCGTGACAACGGGCGCGGCATCCCCACCGATCCGCACCCCAAAGACCCCAGCAAATCGGCGCTGGAGATCATCTTTTGCACACTGAACGCGGGCGGCAAATTCTCGGGCGATTCGTACGAGACTTCGGGCGGTCTGCACGGCGTCGGGTCGTCCGTGGTCAACGCGCTGTCGGATCACCTGCGGGTCGAGGTCGCGCGCAACCGCGAGCTGTTCGCGATGGAGTTTTCGCGCGGCATCCCCCAAGGCAAGCTTGAAAAGATCGGCGCGGCCCCGAACCGGCGCGGCACGGCTGTCACCTTCCACCCCGATGCAGAGATTTTTGGCCCGCTCAAGCTCAAGCCCGCGCGGCTGTTCGCGATGGCGCGGTCCAAGGCCTATCTGTTTTCCGGCGTCGAAATCCGCTGGAAATGCGGCCAGCAGGACGGCGACACCCCGCAAGAGGCGACGTTCCACTTCCCCGGCGGCCTGTCGGACTATCTGAACGAAACGCTGAAAGGGTCGACAACCTACGCCGAGCATCCCTTTGGCGGCACCGTCGACTTCCGCGAGAAATTCAACGCACCGGGCAAGGTCGAATGGGCGATCAACTGGACACCGTCGCGCGATGGCTTCATCCAGTCCTATTGTAACACCATCCCCACCCCCGAAGGCGGCACCCACGAGGCGGGCTTCTGGTCCGCGATCCTGAAGGGTGTCAAAGCCTACGGAGAGCTGGTCGGCAACAAGAAGGCCGGCACCATCACCCGCGACGATCTGATCACCGGCGGCTGTGCGCTGGTGTCCTGCTTTATCCGCGAGCCTGAATTCGTCGGCCAGACCAAGGACCGTCTGGCGACGGTGGACGCGCAGCGCATGGTGGAAAACGCCGTGCGCGACCACTTTGACAATTGGCTGGCGGCGGATACCAAAAGCGCGGGTGCGATCCTTGATTTCCTTGTGCTGCGCGCCGAAGAACGCCTCCGCCGCCGTCAGGAAAAAGAGACCGCGCGCAAGACCGCCACGAAAAAGCTGCGCCTGCCCGGCAAGCTGACCGACTGTACCTCCAAGACCCGCGAAGGCACCGAGCTGTTCATCGTGGAGGGCGATTCCGCTGGTGGCTCCGGCAAGGGCGCGCGCAACCGGAACACGCAAGCCTTGCTGCCGCTGAAGGGCAAGATCCTCAACGTGTTGGGGGCCGCGTCGAGCAAGCTGAACACCAATGCCGAGATCAACGATCTATGCGAGGCGCTTGGCGTCGGGATGGGCACGAAGTTCAACCTGGATGACCTGCGCTATGACAAGATCATCATCATGACCGATGCGGATGTCGACGGGGCCCATATCGCGGCGCTGCTGATGACGTTCTTCTACACCCAGATGCGCCCGATGATCGACGCCGGGCACCTCTACCTCGCGTGTCCGCCGCTTTACCGTCTGACCCAAGGGGCCAAGCGCGTCTATGTGGCGGATGATGCGGAAAAGGACATGTGGCTTGAGAAAGGCCTGGGCGGCAAAGGCAAGATCGATCTGCAACGGTTCAAGGGTCTGGGCGAAATGGACGCGAAAGACCTGAAAGAGACTACGATGGACCCCACCACCCGCAAGCTGATCCGCGTCACCGTCGACGAAGACATGCCCGGAGAGACCGGCGATCTGGTCGAGCGTCTGATGGGGAAGAAGCCCGAGCTACGCTACCAGTATATTCAGGAGAACGCCCAGTTTGTGGAGGAGCTGGATGTTTGATTGGGGGGGATGAAAACAGGTGATCTATGAATCTGGGATATGGCGAAAGGGCTTAATTTCAGCATCGTCTCAAATTCATCGGTTTATGAAACTTCGGCGCTACCGAGAAGATTCCATTGCGATCACAGAACGCGAAATAATGATAGGTTTTTTCGCGGTGCGAAAACTGATCGATTCAAAACTTAAGTTATCGCCCAACTTTGCTAAAAAACTCATTCCTGTAGAAAGGTTTCAATCAGTTGAAGCTATGGGAAGTTTTGAACGATTTGATTTCTACGATCATTACGATTTAGACAATTCAATTCCGGACGAAGTCACAACTTTGTATTTGTCTAACCAGTTTATTCACTCTCTCCTTTTTAATTTTTCATGGGACGAACATGATAGACCTCTCGGAGTACATTTCACCTCGGATTATGATCGAACTAAACACTGCTTCCACATAAGTTTGCAGCAAATTGCATTAGTTTTTGAAGAAGCCGCCGCGAGCAAAGCGGTGAGCTATCGATTGCAAGATGACCCCAAAGGAGGTCGAAATATAGTTGCTACAAACTAACACTAGCCCGAGGCCCCGCCTCGGGCCGCGCCCGACCCTCCCGACGGGAGGGCGCACTTCGTGCCCCCTGGTCTTCGACCGCTCCAGCCTCAAACTGTCCCCCGGACAGTTTGCAAGACGGCCTCCGCCCCAGGGTCAGGCGCGGCCCTTAACATCTGTTCCGCAGGATATCTGCTCCGCCCGTTCGCCCCTGAAACCTTCCCCCGGAAGGTTTTCAACACGGGCCTCACGTCAAAAATACCGCTTGATCCGCACTGCGCTTTCACTCAACGTTTCGCCATGATCCGAGCTTTCATCCTCCTTATGTTTCTGGCCTCTTGCGGGCGGCCGTTGACCCAGAATGAACTGCTGTTCGCGGGCGACATCATGGGGGATACGCTCAATTACCCCAAGGTGCGGCTGCATGACGGGTCGCCCTCGCGCGGGGTGACGATGACGCGCAAGGCGCGGCCGCGCACGACCTGTCGCGAACGTATCCTGCCGCCCGAAAAGGTCGGCGAGGTGATCACTACCAAACCCGCTGCCGTGGCGTTGTGGAATACGGTGCTGTTTGACGAAGACTGGTATCTGGACGATTACTTGCCCGACTATCCCGACCGGATCGGGCTGATCGCGGCGATGATCTTTGCCCATGAGCTGACCCATATCTGGCAGTGGCAGAACCGCAAGACGACGGGCTATTCGCCGCTGCGTGCGGCGTTTGAACATGGCGGCGGGGCAGACCCGTATCTCTTTGATCTGGAGAGCGACCCGAAGTTTCTGGATTTCGCCTTTGAACAACAAGGCTCTATCGTCGAGGAATTCGTCTGCTGTCGTGCGTTGGACCCGCAGGCACCGCGCACCAAACGGCTGCATGCGCTGATCTCGCAAGAAATGCCCGTAGCACCCCTGCCCCAAAGCCGGCCCTATGCGGTGCGGATGCCCTGGGACGGGGTCGAGGTGAACGGGATCTGTAGTTAACGCTGGATGCTTTCAAGATAGACCAGCAGCCCCGCCAGCACCCGTGGTGTGGGCGTCAACTGGCCATCCAGATCGACAGGCACCAGATCCAGCGCCATGCCCTCGCCAAACTGCGGCATCACCCGTTGCAGGTGGCTGTCTGTGGCGTCAACCGCCGGGTCGCCGTAGATGTAGGCCAGCGTTTTGGTCTGCGGAAACCGCCCGCCATTGTCGCGCGCCAGTAGGGTCAGGTCGCGGGGCTGCGGGCGAAGGCCCTTGGCCGCGGCACCGGCCCCTTGGGCGTTCAGCCCGTGGCATTGCACACAGTTTTCGGCAAAAAACACCGCTCCTTCCGCGCGGTCGGGGGCGTCGGGCGGGGTCTGTGCGGGCATACAGGCGGCCAGCCCCAGAAACAGCGGCACGCCGAGGGCGATTGTGGTTTTCATCATATGATCCTCCGGTAGGTCACGGGGATGCTTGCCCTTGGCGGGGGTCTTCGCCATGATCTGGATCAAGAAACGGGAAAAGATTAGGAATACTCATGGCGCATTATGCAGTTGTGATGCTTTTGGCCGGGGTTGGCATTCCCGTTCTGGCCGCGTTGAACGCAGGGCTTGGCAGCCGGATCGGATCCCCCGCAGCAGCGGCTACGGTGCTGTTTGTGGTGGCGTTTACAGTCAGCTTGCTGGTCGCGATGCTGGTGGGGCGGCAAGGGTTTGCGCAGATCCCCGCGGCCCCGAAGCATCTGCTGCTGGCCGGATTTCTGGTGGCTTTCTACATCCTGTCGATCACCTTTATCGCGCCGCATTTCGGCGTCGGCAACGCGGTGTTCTTTGTTCTGGTGGGCCAGCTTTTCAGCGCCGCGGCGATTGACCATTTCGGGCTGTTCGGCGCGCAGGTGGCGCCCTTGGGGGCCGCGCGGGCGGCTGGCATTGCCCTGATGTGTGCCGGTGTCTGGTTGACCCAGCAAGCCTGAGAACGATCAGGCCTCGTCTTGTAGTGGGTTGGTCAGCACAAAGAGGATTTCGTCCTCCGCCAAGGGGTTTTCGATCCCCGGCAGGGTGATGGTGAGCCCTGTGCTGAGCGTGACCGTCAACTCCCCATCCGCGACGGTCTGATCGGTGACAGAGGCGTTTTCATCGTCGGTTTCGACAATCAGCGCATCGGTGCCCACGTCATAATCGCTGACCGTGATCCCGCCCGTGGCACCGTAGATCGCGGTGAAGCTGTCCGCGCCCGTGCCCCCGATGCCGGTGTCATTCGCCCCCAATCGCAGGCTGTCGTCGCCGTCTTCGCCGATCAGCTCGTCCGCGACCCCGTCGTCGCTGCCGTCTTGGGCGTTGACCCCACCCGAAAGCGTGTCATTGCCCTGCCCGCCAAACAGGATGTCGCGCCCGTCGGTGCCTTGCAATGTATCATCCCCCGCCGTGCCGGTTTGCGACTGTGTGTCATCCTCGGGCGGTTGCGCGGTGTCGTCGATATTCTCGACCGCTGGATCGTCCGCGGTCGGCGTGTCGGTTGGCGCGTCGGCTTCAGGCGCTGCCGGATCGGGGGTCAGCGCATCGTCCATGCCCGCGCCCGTGGTCGTCCCCATATCGGGCATGCCGATGGGGATTTCTTCGTCCTCGACCTCATCCTCCGTATCATCGCCGAACGGGTCAAACACGGCCAGCATGGGGCCGAAAGCGGCAAAGAGCATGACGAGCAAAGGTGACATGGCAACATCCTGTTTTGACACAGTTTGCCCCCTGCTCGTGGCGCCAGTTGGGTCTGGGTAAGGATAAATTAAGGCAGCCGCCTTAAAGCGCGACGAGCTGCCCTGCTTCAAGCCGGATCTGGCGGTCCATCCGCGCGGCAAGCTCAAGGTTATGGGTCGCGATCACCGCCGACAGCCCCGTGCCCCGCACCAGCGTCATCAGCGCGGCAAAGACCTGATCCGAGGTGGTCGGATCAAGGTTGCCTGTGGGCTCATCCGCCAGCAGCAGCCGCGGCGCATTGGCCAGCGCACGACAGAAAGCGACCCGTTGCTGTTCGCCCCCCGACAGCGCCGCCGGGCGGTGGTCGGCGCGGTGGCCGATACCGACCTCGTCCAACAGCGACAGCGCGCGGGTCTGCGCCTCGGACTGCGAGACACCGTTCGCCAGCTGCGGCAGGACGATATTTTCCAGTGCGGAGAATTCAGGCAGCAGGTGGTGGAACTGATAGATAAACCCCACATCACGCCGCCGCACACCTGTACGTTTGCGATCGGACTGCCCTGTCATATCGGTGCCGCCAATCTCGACCGTGCCGGCGTCGGGCGTGTCCAGCAGCCCCGCGATATGCAGCAGCGTTGACTTGCCCGCGCCAGAGGGGGCGACCAGTGCGACGACCTCTCCAGCGGCGACGGTCAGGTCGATGCCGCGCAGCACGTTGACCTCGTTCGGTTGGCCGGGGTTGTAGGATTTGCCAATCCCCGAGAGCCGCAAAACAGGATCATTCATAGCGCAGCGCCTCGACTGGGTTCATGCGCGCGGCACGGCGCGCGGGGAAGATGGTAACGACGAAGGACAGGCCAAGCGACAGGCCGATGGCCGACATCACGTCACCGAATTGCAGTTTGGCGGGCAGGAAGTAGATGCCACGGATCGACGGATCCCATGCGTTACCCCCCGAGAGGTAGTTCACGACGGCGAAAATCTGATCGACATAGAGCGCGAAGAGACAGCCAAGGATCACCCCCATCGCGGTCCCGATGATGCCCGTGAAGGCCCCGCAGATGAAGAACACGCGCAGGATCGACCCTTCGCTTAGCCCCATGGTGCGCAGGATCCCGATGTCGCGCCCCTTGTTCTTGACCAGCATGATCAGGCCCGAGACGATGTTCATCGCCGCGATCAGCACAAGGATGCTGAGGATCACGAACATCACGCGGTCCTCGATATCCAGCGCGCTTAAAAACGAACCCGACGCATCACGCCATGTCCAGATCAGGCCGCGTTCCCCCGCGGCGGATAGCAGCGGCACGGTCAGATCATCCACGCTATCGGGGTTTTCGACCATCACCTCAAGCTCGTCGGCGACGCCTTCGCGGTTGAAGAAGGATTGCGCCTCGGCCAGAGGCAGATAGGCGCGGGTGCGGTCGATGTCATAGCGCCCGGCCGAGAAGATATAGGTCACCTCGTAACCATTCACGCGGGGCGATGTGCCAAAGGCGGTTTTCACCCCGTTCGGAGAGATGATCTTGATCGTATCGCCCAAGCCGACCCGCAGTGCTTGTGCCACGCCGGACCCGATGGCGATGCCCTGTTCGAAATCGGCCAGATCGCCGTCGGCGGTTTCGGGGTTGGCGATGCGCGGGATATTGGCCAGATCGGCGGCCTCAATGCCGAAAATCTCGATCCCCGCGTTGGCCTGCCCCTTATTGGCCATCACCTGACCGCGCACCAAAGGGGCCACCTGTGTCACGCCCGGCACCTGGGCCACACGCGCGGCCATCTCGGTGTAATCGGGTATCCCCGTCTGGGACACGCCGTTCTCATCCACCGACGCCATATTATACACGGTCACATGGGCATTGGCCCCAAGGATCGTATCGACAAATTCAGCCCGAAAGCCCGACCGCACGGCAAGGGTCGCGATCAGGGCAAAGACCGCCAGCGTGATCCCGATCAGGCTGATCCAGGTCATCACGCTCACGCCACCTTCGGCGCGACGCGCACGCAGATAGCGCCAGGCGATCATCCATTCAAAAGGGGCGAAGGGCGGTGTCGAGGATACTGGTTTGGCCAAGGGATGGTTCCGATCTGGGATCAATCGCGCGCAACCTCGCGGTTTCGGCGCATCGGGTCAAGCGAGGAATAGGGTCAAGCGAGGAGTGGTCGCGCGGCAGCTTGTACCGCAGGTAAAGGTGCGCGTGTCAGCGGCCCTGCGCCGGTATGCGGGCACCGCGCCGCCGGAACGGGGCGCGTAACAGTCGCAGCAGCACCCCCAGCCCCAAGCCGCCCGCGACAAAGCCCGCGCCCGCAAACACCACCCCGGCAAAGTTCAACGGTACGGCGGGCTGAAACGCCTGCCACGCCGCCCCCGCGATCTGCGGGTCCGACATCTGCGGCAGGTGGTAGGCGCGCATGAAAGGCCCCTGCCCCTGCAATCGGGTCAGGGCGGTTTGCAATGTCTCGTAGCGGGTAAAGGTCGCGGCCATATCGGCGCGGCGACGCTCCATAAACGCGGTGCCGGTCATCTGCGCCAAGGCATCGCTGCGCGACAGGCCGACCGCTTGGGCGCTGGCATCGAAATCGGCAACGACCTCGTGCAGCGCATCGACCGCCCCGCCCAACCGTTGCAGATATTGCTGTGAGTATTCGGGGAATTGCGAGGTCACCGCCGCGCCCGCCACACCGCCAGCAAGGGTCAGCGCCCGCAGGATCATGAAACGCCCCAAAGGTCCGTTGTGTAGCGCTTCATGATCCGCCCCCGTTTTTCAAGGCCCCACGTTCCAAGGCCCGTCGTTAAAGGTTAAGCGATACCGCGATAAATCCCGGCGATCTTTTCGACCGCGGCCTCGGGCGTCATCTCTTCGCTTTCGCCGGTGCGGCGCGAGGTCAGCTCGACCACACCGTTTTTCAGCCCCCGCGGCCCGACGGTGATCCGCCATGGCAGACCGATCAGGTCCATCGTCGCGAACTTGCCACCCGCGCGTTCCTTGGTGTCGTCATACAGCGGGTCCAGACCCAGAGCCTGCAGGCTGGCATACAGCGCCTCACAGGCCGCATCCGCCTGTTCGTCGCCCTGCTTGAGGTTCACAATCCCCACATGGAACGGCGTCACGCCCTCAGGCCAGATGATGCCCTTGTCGTCATGCGATGCCTCGATGATCGCGCCCAGCAGACGGCTGACGCCGATGCCGTGCGACCCCATGTGCACCGGCACGGGCTTGCCGTCGGGCCCCTGTACGGTCGCCCCCATCGGTTCGGAATATTTCGTCCCGAAATAGAAGATCTGCCCGACTTCGATCCCGCGCGCGCTGCGCTGGCGTTCGGCGGGGACTTCGGCAAAAAGCGCTTCGTCATGGGTCTCGTCCGTGCGGGCATAGCGCGAGGTGAACTCCTCCATCACGGCCTGACACTGGTCGACGGAATCATAGTCGATCTCGCGGTCGCCGAACTTCAGCTCGGTGATCTGGCTGTCATAGAACACCTCGGATTCGCCGGTTTCCGCCAGCACGAGGAATTCATGCGTGTCGTCGCCGCCGATCGGGCCGGAATCCGCGCGCATCGGGATCGCCTGGAGCCCCATGCGCTCGTAGCTGCGCAGATAGGTCACCAGATGGCGGTTATAGGCGTGCAGCGCATCTTCTTTTGTCAGATCAAAGGTATAGCCGTCCTTCATCAGGAACTCGCGGCCCCGCATCACGCCGAAACGGGGGCGGACCTCGTCGCGGAATTTCCACTGGATGTGGTACAGCGTCATCGGCAGGTCCTTGTACGACCCGACGTGGCTGCGGAAGATATCGGTGATCATTTCTTCGTTCGTGGGACCATAAAGCATATCGCGGTCCTGACGGTCCTTGATGCGCAGCATCTCGGGGCCATAGGCGTCAAAGCGGCCGGATTCCTTCCACAGGTCCGCCGATTGCAACGTCGGCATCAGCATCGGGATGTGGCCCGCACGCTGCTGTTCTTCGTGCACGATGGTTTCGATCTTGCGCAGCACCTTGAAGCCAAGCGGCAGCCACGAATAGATCCCCGCCGCCGATTGCTTGATCATGCCCGCCCGCAGCATCAACCGGTGGCTGACAATCTGCGCCTCAGAGGGGTTTTCCTTGAGCACAGGCAAAAAATAACGGGACAGACGCATGATGATCCTCTCAGAGTGAATTGGCACCTGACTATGATAATCCCCGCGCCGAGACAATCACGAAGAGACGGGGCACCAACAGACGGGGCACCAAGAAGCGGGGCACCAGGTCACGCGTCCCGCAACTGATTGACCCTCGGCGCACAGACGCGTTTGTTGTCAGCGGCACAAAACAAAAAGGACGCCCCATGACCATGATCCTAGAGCCCGCGCGCGAAACCCCTGTGAT
This sequence comes from Sulfitobacter sp. SBS6, assembly GCF_048285585.1. Taxonomy (NCBI): domain Bacteria; kingdom Pseudomonadati; phylum Pseudomonadota; class Alphaproteobacteria; order Rhodobacterales; family Roseobacteraceae; genus Sulfitobacter; species Sulfitobacter sp. SBS6. Next base: position 783,556 of record NZ_JBLWBA010000005.1, read on the forward strand.
CCACGAGACCGGCGTGCTGGTGATCGGCTCGGGCCCCGGTGGTCTGGCCGCGGCCCTTGCCGCCGCCCGCGCCGGGGCAGAGGTGACGCTGCTCGACCGGTTCGGCTGCTTTGGCGGCAATATCACCGTGGTCGGGGTCGAAGGCTTTGCCTGGTACCGCCATGAACAGACGATAGAGGCCGGCGGCATCGGCTGGGAATTCGAGGAACGCGCCAAGGCGATGGGGGCAGCCAGCCCTGAATCCCAATCGCTCAGCTATGAGCTGGACAGCGAGGGGTTCAAACTTGTCGCCGACCGGCTGGTGACCGAAGCAGGCATCCACCCGATGCTGCACCGCCAGTTCGTAGCGCCCATCATGGAGGGCGACACGATCCGGGGTGTCATCGTCGAATCAAAAGCGGGCCGCGAGGCGATCCTCGCCAAGATCGTGATCGATGCCACGGGCGACGCCGATGTCGCCCACCGTGCCGGTGCCCCGACCTACAAGACCCCGGTCGAGGAGATGCAGGCCGCCTCGGTCATGTTCCACATCTCGGGCGTCGATAAGGCGGCCTTCATGGCGGGGGTCAAGGCCGACCCGCAGACTTACGCCAATTGGTCCACAGGCGAATGGGTGGTCGAAACCGATGGCAAGGAAGACGCGATGTTCTCTCCGTTTCTGGCCAAACCCTTTGCCCAGGCCATCCGCGACGGGCGTATGCCCGCCAACCTCAATACCATCGGGGGCACATGGGGCGCTGTGCATGACAGTGGCGAAATGACCTATATGAACCTGATCCACCTTGCGGAATGCGACGGCACCGACCCCGACAGCATGACCCGCTTCGAGATCGAGGGCCGCGCGCAGGCGATGCACGCGATTGACGCGCTCAAGGCCTATACGCCGGGCTGCGAGACCGCGCGGCTGCGCAATTTCGGCATGAGCATCGGCATCCGCGATACGCGCAAGATCGACGCGGTCTACAATATGACCGAAACCGACGTGCGCCAGCAGGCCCGCTTTGACGACAGTATCGGCATCTACCCCGAGTTCATCGACGGCTACGGCGTGTTGATCATCCCCACCACGGGGCGCTACATGCATATCCCCTACCGTGCGATGCTGCCCAAAGGGGTGAAGAATCTGCTCGTCGCGGGCCGCGCCATCGGCGGCGATAAAATTGCCCATGCCGCCACGCGCAACATGGCGTGCTGCACAGTGGCGGGCCAAGGCGCGGGCGTCGCGGCGGCCATCGCGCTGGCTTCGGGCTGCCCGCTGGACGCCGTCCCGCTGGAGCGCGTGCAAAAAACCCTGCAAGATCAGGGCGTCCGCCTGCATTGACCGCGCCACGCCCGCTTCCAAATGGCTCTAAATCCTCGCCGAAGGCACCTGCCCTATCGGCGGGTGCTGCCGATCCATTTCACCTCGGGCCTTGAAAAACCGGCCCCGTTGCGCAATGTCGACCGAAACCAGAATGCGAGGATGCGGCATGGGCCTGCCTATCAGAGATCAGATGAAATACTGGGGTGTCGCGGGGGCGCTTTTTCTGGTGTTCCTGTGGTTCACCGGTGACGTGCTGCTGCCGTTTCTGATCGGGGCGGCGATTGCCTATTTCCTGGATCCCGTGGCCGACCGGCTTGAAGCCATGGGGCTGAGCCGCGCGATGGCCACGATGGTGATCACGCTCGTCGCCTTGCTGATCTTCGTGCTGATGGCGCTGCTGGTGATCCCGACCTTGATCAATCAGGCCGTCAACCTGTTCGAGGTCGCCCCCGAGCTGGCCCGCAATTTCACCAATTTCCTGACCGAACGTTTCCCCGCCCTGCTGGACGAAGGATCGACGCTGCGCAGCTCGATCAACTCTATCGGGTCGACCATTCAGGAACGGGGCGGCGAGGTGCTGAACACGGCGATCTCCTCGGCGGCGTCGCTGCTGAACGTGATGGTGCTGTTTGTGATCGTGCCGGTGGTTGCCGTCTATCTGCTGCTGGACTGGGACCGTATGGTCGCCCAGATCGACCGTTTGCTGCCACGCGACCACGCGCCGGTGATCCGTCGCCTTGCGCGTGACATCGACCGCACGCTGGCGGGGTTCATCCGCGGCATGGGCACCGTCTGCCTGATTTTAGGGGCCTACTATGCCATCGCACTGATGCTGGTGGGGCTGCAATTCGGCCTTGTCGTGGGCTTTATCGCGGGTCTGGTCACCTTCATCCCCTATCTCGGCGCGGTTCTGGGCGGAGCCTTGGCCATCGGTCTGGCGCTGTTCCAGTTCTGGGGGGATTGGTTCTCGATCGGGATGGTGGCGGGCATCTTCGTGCTCGGCCAGATGATTGAAGGCAACTTCCTCACCCCCAAGCTGGTGGGCAATTCGGTCGGGCTGCATCCGGTCTGGCTGATCCTCGCGCTGTCGGTCTTTGGCTCTTTGTTCGGCTTTGTCGGCATGCTGGCCGCCGTGCCGATTGCCGCCGCCCTTGGCGTGATTGCACGCTTCGCGACCGAGCAATATGTCGAAAGTTCGCTGTATCAGGGCACGCAGCGCAAGACCTTGGACGAAACGGCGGACTGACACGATGGCACAACAGCTTGGACTTGACCTTCCCAGCCGCCCCGCACTGGGACGGGACGACTTTTTCGTCGCCCCGTCCAACGCGATTGCCGTGGCCATGATCGAGGGCTGGCAGGCCTGGGCGGGGCGCAAGATGGTGCTGACCGGCCCGCCCGGATCAGGCAAGACGCATCTGGCGCATGTCTGGGCCAATCTGTCCGGCGCAGGTATCGTCGACGCGCGCGACATTGCCACAGGCGATATCCCCGCGCTGGCCCAAGGCCCGCTGGCGGTCGAGAACGTCCCCGACATCGCGGGCGATAATGCGGCCGAGACGCATCTTTTCCACCTGCACAATCTGGTCCTGGCCGAAGGCCATAGCCTGCTGCTGACCGGCACCCCGGCGGTGCCCCAATGGGGGCTGCATCTGCCTGATCTGACCAGTCGCATGCGCGCGGCGACGGCGGCCGCACTTGAAGCGCCCGATGACAGCCTGCTCACGGCCGTCATGGCCAAGCTGCTGGCCGACCGCCAGCTGACCCCCAAACCCGACGTGATCCCCTATCTGCTGCTGCGCATGGACCGGTCTTTCGCAGCTGCCGGTGATCTGGTCGCGGCCCTGGATGCCGCCAGTCTGGCGCAACAAAAACCGGTGACACGGGCGCTGGCCGCACAAGTGCTGGACAATGGGTTTAACGCCGCGCGATAATCTTCTCAGATTTCGTCACAAACCCATTACAATGCAACGCCATAAGGCCGTCATGACAAACGCTGACTTTCTCGAATCCGCCTTCGTGCCGCCGCAGGATATGCCCGATCTGGACATCACCGGCCCCGGTCGTTTCTATAACCGCGAGCTCAGCTGGCTCGGGTTCAACTGGCGTGTTCTCGAAGAGGCCAAGAACCCCCGCGTGCCGCTGCTGGAACGCCTGCGCTTCCTGTCGATCTCGGCGGGCAACCTTGACGAATTCTATACCGTGCGTGTCGCCGGCCTGCGCGAGCTGGCTCAAGCGGGCAACACCACCCCCGCCAGCGACGGGCTGACCCCTGCCCAGCAACTGGTGCTGATCAACGAAGACGCGCGCAAGCTGATGACCGAACAACAGCGCGTGCTGGTCGATCTGATGTCCGAGATGGACGACCAGAATATCATGCTCGAACGCGCCGCTGATCTGGACGAGGCCGATCTGGCCTATCTTGACGATGTATTCCTGCACCGCGTCTTTGCGGTTCTGACCCCGCTGGCGATTGACCCCGCGCACCCCTTCCCCTTCATCCCCAACACCGGCTACGCGCTGGCGCTGCAACTGGAACGCACCAGCGACAAGCGCCCCCTTCAGGCGCTGCTGCCGATCCCGGCGCAGATCGACCGTTTCGTCGCCCTGCCCGCCGCCGAAGGGTCGCTGCGGTTCCTGCCGCTCGAAGATCTGCTGGTGCTCAAGGTGCCGGGGCTGTTTCCGGGCTACAAGCTCAAGGCGCATTTCGAATTCCGCGTGCTGCGCGACAGCGATCTTGAGGTCGAGGAAGAGGCCGAAGACCTGGTGCGCGAATTCGAGGTCGCCCTGAAACGCCGTCGCCGCGGCGAGGTCGTGCGCCTGACCCATTCCGCCGGTGCCCCCGAAAAGCTGAAATCCGTGGTCATGGCCGAACTGGGCGTGCGCCCGCAGGATGTGATCGAACTGGACGGGATGATCGGCATCAACGACCTGTCCGAACTGGTGACCGATAGCCGCCCCGATCTGCTCTGGCCGCAATTCACCCCGCGCATCCCCGAACGCGTGACCGACCACGAAGGCGATATGTTCGCCGCGATCCGGTCCAAGGACATGCTGCTGCACCACCCCTACGAGACCTTCGATATGGTGGTCCGCTTTCTGGCACAGGCCGCGCGCGATCCCGATGTGGTGGCGATCAAACAGACGCTCTACCGCACCTCGCGCGACAGCCCCATTGTCGAGGCGCTGTGCGAAGCCGCCGAAGACGGGAAATCCGTCACCGCGCTGGTCGAGCTCAAGGCGCGCTTCGACGAGGCTGCCAACATCCGCCAGTCGCGCCGGCTGGAACGCGCAGGCGCACATGTCGTCTATGGGTTTCTCGACCTCAAGACCCATGCCAAGATCTCGACCGTGGTGCGCCGCGAGGGCGATCAACTGGTCACCTATACCCACTATGGCACCGGCAACTATCACCCGATCACCGCACGGATTTATACCGATCTGTCGCTGTTCACCTGTGACCAGAAGCTGGGCCGTGACGCGACCAAAGTGTTCAACTACCTGTCGGGCTACGCGCAACCCGACACGCTGGACAACCTCGCCATCTCGCCCATCTCGTTGAAGCCGCGACTGCTGGCGATGATCGCCGCCGAGGCCGACCATGCCGCCGCTGGCAAACCGGCAGAGATCTGGGCCAAGATGAACTCCATCGTGGATGCGGATGTGATCGACGCGCTTTACGCCGCGAGCCAGGCCGGGGTAAAAATCAGCCTGGTGATCCGCGGCATCTGCGGGTTGCGCCCCGGCATCAAGGGGCTATCCGAAAACATCCGCGTGAAATCCATCGTCGGGCGCTTCCTGGAGCATTCACGCATCGTCTGCTTTGGCAATGGCTACGGGCTGCCGCATAAGAAATCGCGGGTCTTCATGTCCTCCGCCGACTGGATGGGCCGCAACCTGACCCGCCGCGTCGAAACCCTGGTCGAGATCGAGAACCCCACCGTCAAGGCGCAGATCACCAGTCAGGTCATGGCGGCCAATCTTGCGGATGTGGCGCAAAGCTGGGTCATGTCCCCCGATGGCAGCTTTGCCCGCCCCGAGATTGCAGAAGGCACCTTCGCCTTCAACTGCCACCGCTTCTTCATGGAGAACCCCTCTCTCTCCGGGCGTGGCACGGCGGGCGCATCCGACGTCCCGAAACTGACCCATACCGAAGACTAACCGCTTCATTTTGCCTGTAAACTCTCGCCGAAGGCGCATCTGTCCGATTGCGTTCCCGCTGGCGTTTATATCCCCCCATCACGGCGGGGTTTTTCACTTGCCCGTTTGCGTTAACGATTGACGCGGCGGGCCGGCTGGGCCAACTTGCCCCCCAAACAAAGGCCCCCGCAGGAGCGTCCGTGGCAGATAAAACCGACACCCCTCCGCCCTCTCCCGTCCCCGAAACGGGCGTCGCTGATCTGGGCCTGTTCGGCAAACCCCTGTTCCAAGACCCATCGGCCCGTGCGCTGGCGCGTGTGGGTGTGGTCGATGTGGGGTCGAACTCTGTCCGGTTGGTGGTGTTTGACGGGGCCGCGCGGTCGCCTGCCTATTTCTACAACGAAAAAATCATGTGCGCCCTTGGGGCGGGCATGGCCGAAACAGGTCATCTGTCGCCCGAAGGCCGGGTCCGCGCCCTCTCTGCCATGCGCCGCTTCAGCAAGCTGGCACAGGGCATGGGCCTGTCCGAGCTGACCGTCGTCGCCACCGCCGCCGTGCGCGATGCCAGCGACGGGCGTGATTTCTGCGACGAGGTGCAGCGCGAGACGGGCCTGAAGATCTGGGTCATCGACGGCGAGGAAGAGGCGCGGCTGTCAGCGCAGGGTGTTTTGCTGGGCTGGCCCGGTGCCTTTGGTCTGGTCTGCGACATCGGCGGGTCGTCGATGGAGCTGGCGGAAATCTCGGGCGGGCGCGTGGGCAAACGGGTGACCTCGGCGCTCGGGCCGCTGAAATTGCGCGACATCAAGGGCGGTGCCAAGGCACGGCAGGCGCAGATCAAGACGGTGATCGAAGGGCTGGCCGAAAAGATGGGCGCACAGCGCGACCGTCTGTTTCTGGTGGGCGGCTCATGGCGCGCGATTGCGCGCATCGACATGGTGCGCCGCGGCTACCCGCTGCACGTGCTGCATGAATACCGGATGACCCCGAAATCCGTCCGCGAGACGGTGAAACACATCCAGACCAGCGACCATGAAGAGCTGCGCAAGATCAGTGGCGTCTCCTCCAGCCGGATGGCGTTGGTGCCCTTTGCCGCCGAAGTGCTGTCGCGGCTGGTCAAGACCTTCAAACCCAAGGATATCGCGATCTCCAGCTACGGGATCCGCGAGGGGATGCTGTACGAACAGATGCCCCAACGCCTGCGCGACCGCGATCCTCTGATCGAGGCCTGCCGCTTTGCAGAAGCCAAGGACGCGCGCACACCGGGGTTCGGCAAGGCGCTGTTCGACTTTATCCTGCCGCTCTATAAATCTGCGCCGCCGCAGCGCAAACGTCTGGTCAAGGCCGCCTGCCTGCTGCACGACGTCAGCTGGCGCGCGCATCCCGACTACCGCGCCGAAGTCTGTTTCGACAATGCGACGCGGGCGAATCTGGGCGGGCTGAAACACTCAGAACGGATCTATCTGGGGCTGGCGCTGCTGCACCGCTATTCCAACAAGCGCGAGAATACCCGTTTCGAAGACCTCTATGAAATGGTCGATGAAAAGACACGGCTAGAGGCTGAAATTCTGGGCAAGGCCATGCGCTTTGGCGCGATGCTGTGGATGAACCCCGAGGAAGAGCGCGGCCACCTGCGCTGGTTCCCCAAGAAAAAGCTGCTGGAGCTGTGGCTGACCGACGACATGATGCCCCTGTTCGGAGAGGTCGCCGAAGCGCGGCTGAATTCCCTCGCCCTGTCCCTGGGGGCCGAGGTCCAGCTTAAGACCTGCAAGAAATAGCCTGTCTTACAGGTCGATCTGCGGCACCTCGTCCAGATAGATCGCGGGCGGGGGCGGCGTTTCCTCGGGTGTCTTGTCTTCGGGCATGCCATCTTCCGGCGCGGGGTCTGGCTTGCGGCGGATCACGATATCACCATTGGGCATCTTTTGGGGCGGCTCATAGACGCTCCAATCCTCGACCTCTTCCAGCAGATCGGTAAAGGCGGGCCCCATCTCGGAGATGAAATTCCGCAGCGCGGGGCTGGCCTTGCGCCCCCACTCGCCCAGTCCTTCCAACGCGGGGGCCATCTCTTTCTTCATACCGTCAAAGAAATCCCGCGCCCCGCGTTCCATCAAGGAAAAGCCGGAGCCGTCGTTTTCCTGCTCTTGTGCCACGGCGACACTGGACAGGCAGATCAGGGTGGTGGTCAAAAGAAACTGTCTCATGCGGTGAAGACTGCCCTATTTCATCTTGTGATGAAAGCGGGATTAAAGGCGGGTCGACAGGTCCAGATCAATCGTCACCGGAAAGTGATCCGACGCCGTGATCAAGGCGTCGCGCAAGGCGGCATCCCCCCAGCATTCGGGGTCGTCCAACGGGTGCCAGATGCGCCAGTGCGGCCGATGCGCGGTCAGCGCCGGGCTGATCATGATGTAATCCAGTAGCGCCTGCAGATAGCGTTTTTCGGGCGCGATCCAGAAGCGTGACGTGGTGGGCATCGCCCCGATCCGCTGGCCCAAGGCGCGGGTCGCATGGGGATCGACGAGCGCGCGATCCTGCCGGTGGCCCATCACAATCTCGACCGAGGACCGCCCAAAAAGGTCCTCGAAACTGTCCAGGCCCGGCCCGTCGTTCAGATCGCCCAAGACCATCAGCGGCGTGCCATCGTCGAGCCGCGCATCGATCCGCCGACGCAGCCAGATCGCCTGCGCCAGCTGCTTGCGCCGGTTGGCGATGCCGATGCGCAGCGCATCCTGCGGCGTCTTGGCCCCATGGGGGGCCTTGGATTTCAGATGCGCGCCGATCATGTGAAACGCCACCCCTTCGCGGGTAACGATATCCAGCTCGAGCGGCGGCTTGGAAAAGACGACATGATCCTCGCGCGCGTCGATATCCAGATCAATGTCCAACGTCCCGTCAAAGCGCGGCGCCTCCCCCTGCCCGACCGAACCACCGGGCGCATGGGTGGCCGACAGCCGGTCCGGATCGAACAACAGCGCGATTTCCTGCTGCGTGTCATTGGCAAAGCCGATCACCGCCTTGCGCGTGCGCAGATCGAAATGCGCGGCAAAGCGTTCCAATGCGGCCACGGTGCCGCGTTTTCGGCTTTGGTCTGGGGCCTCGATCACCATCACAGCATCGGCATCCATCGCCCGAAACACGGTGCCCAAAGCCTGCGCCTGCTGCGCACGGGTGATATTGTGGCGTGCCGACCAGCCGTCATCCAGCAACAGTTGGTCCTCATCGTCGAACAGATCTGTGAACCATTCAACGTTATAGGTCGCGATCCGCATTACTGCGCCTTGCCTGACCAGGTCTCCCACGCGCGGTTGATGTCGATCATGCGTTTTTCGGCCATGGCGATGGCCTCTTGTGGCAGGCCACGGGCGACCAGAGCGTCGGGGTGATTGGCCCGCACCAGCTTGCGCCAGGCCGCGCGCCCCTCTTCAAGCGAGGCATCGGGCGGAATGCCCAGAACCGCATGGGGCAACGGCGAGGTATCGGGCACGAACCGCGCCCGAAGCGAGGCAAAATCGCTGTCATCCATCGCGAAGATCTGCGCGACACGCACCAGAAACGCATCCTCGTTCGGATGGTACATGCCATCGGCCATGGCAATGTGGAACAGCCCTTCGATCAGGTCATGCAGCGTCTCGGGCTGGTCCGCGAACATCTGCGCAATGCGCCCGGCGTAATCCTCGAACCCGGCCACATCGTGCCGTGCCAGATTGAACACCCGCGCCGCCCCCTGCTGGTCGGCCTCGGCAATCTGGAACACTTCGCGAAAGGCGGTGACCTCGTCGCGGGTCACCTGCCCGTCGGCCTTGGCCATCTTGGCCCCAAGCGCGATCACCGCAATGGTAAAGGCCACCGACCGCTCTGGCGGGGTGCGCAGACGGTCGAAAACGGCCGACAGCCCCTCACCGGCGGTGAGCGCTGACAAAGCTTCGGTGATGCGAGACCAAATAGACATGACGCCCACCATACGGGGCAGCGCCGGGGAAGTCAGCGGGGCGTCAGCATTTTCTGCATCAAAATTAGGTCAAGCTGCTGCCCGTTCTTCTGCCCGATGCGCGGCATCCTGCCCACGTGGTCAAACCCGAGCGCTGCATGAAAGCCGACGGCACCCGGATTGGCCCCGCTGATCGCCGCCACCATGACGCGCCGCCCCTGTGCGACGGCCGCATCACAGGCGGTTTGCATCAAGGCACGGCCGGCACCCGCGCCCTGTGCAGCGGCATCAAGCACGATCGAATGCTCCACCGCATCGCGATACCCCACCCCGCTGCGAAAGGCCCCGTAGGTGATGAAACCGGCGACACCCTCCGCGTGGGCCACCCAGAACTGCCCCGCGCGACCGGCGATCAGCGCCGCGACCTCTGCACCGGTCTTGGGCTGCGACGTGAAGGTGAACAGCGTTTGCGTGATCATCACATTCCACAGGGCCGCCACGGCCGCGGCGTCGCTGCCCTTTGCTGGCCGGATGATCACGCCAGCGCAGCACGGCCCGCAGGCGTGTCAAAACGGGCAGACAGCGCCGGTGTCCCGACCTCGAACACCACGCGCGCATCGGTGAAGATCGGGGCGAGCGTTGCCGCCAATGCCTCGGCCTGCGGATGCTGGACCGTCAATGTCACCAAACGACAGCCAGAGACATCAAGCCGCTGGGTCGGATGGGCCTCGCCCTCCCATTGCATGAAGGCCGGGGCGCAATTGTCATAGGGCAGCATACCGGTTTCCGGCACCGCCATACGCCAGCGCAGATCCCCACGCTGCAACGCCACCGGCGCGCCATAGCCTTCGGGCAAGACTTCCAGCGTCGCGTCAAGATCATCGCAGCGGCAAATCCAGTTGGACAGCCGCGCCGGGCCGTTGAACCGGTCCAGATCAAACCAACGCGCATAGGCAGGCGCAGGCGCGTCGGGGTCTACGGCAATCGCCTCCAGATACAGCGCATCGCCAAGCCCCAGCAGATGGTTATGCGTGCCAAACACCGCATGCGCGCCGCCCGGTTGCAACGGCACCCCAAGCACCTGTGCGGCCAAGTCAGACGCGGCTGTCAGGCTCTCGCCCGCGACGGCAAGATGGTCCAGTTCGATCATTGGTCCTGCTTCCAGATGGTTCAAATCCTCGGGGGAGTGTGAGGGGGCAGACAGCCCCCTCGCGTCCGTTTAGCTGCGTGCGGCACGGATCAGTTTCAGGATATCCTGCGCGGCATTGGGGATATTGGTCCCCGGCCCGAAGATCGCCTTGACCCCCGCATCCTTGAGGAACTTGTAATCCTGCTGCGGAATGACCCCGCCGCAGATAACCAGAATATCCTCGGCTCCTTGATCCTTCAGCGCCTTGATCAGCTGCGGGGCGAGCGTTTTGTGACCCGCCGCCTGGGACGAGATGCCGATGACATGCACGTCGTTGTCCACGGCATCCTGCGCGGCCTCGGCGGGGGTCTGGAACAGCGGCCCCACATCCACGTCGAACCCGATATCGGCAAAGGCGGTCGCAATGACCTTGGCCCCGCGGTCGTGCCCGTCCTGCCCCATTTTGACCACCAGCATACGCGGACGGCGGCCTTCGGCTTCGGCGAAATCCTCGACCGATTTCTGGATTTCCGCAAAGCCGCTGTCGCCCTCATATGCCGCGCCATAGACGCCGGCCAATGTCTTGACCTCGGCGCGGTGACGTCCGAATTTTTCTTCCATCGCCATGCTGATCTCCCCTACGGTGGCGCGGGCGCGGGCGGCTTCGACCGCCCCTTCCAACAGGTTTCCGCCCTCTGCGGCGCGGCGGGTCAGCTCGGCCAGGGCGGCTTTGCAGGCCTCTTCGTCACGCGCGCCACGGATCGCTTCGAGACGCTTGATCTGGCTGTCGCGCACCTTGACGTTATCGACGTCCAGAATGTCGATCTCGTCCTCGACCTCGCGGCGGTATTTATTGACCCCGACGATCACCTCGGTGCCGCGGTCGATCTTGGCCTGACGGGTGGCGGCGGCCTCTTCGATGCGCAGTTTCGGCATGCCGGAGGCGACGGCCTTGGTCATCCCGCCGAGTTCTTCCACCTCTTCGATCAGCTTCCATGCGGCGTCTGCCAGATCGGCGGTCAGCTTCTCGACATAGTAGCTGCCGGCCAGCGGATCGACGACATTGGTAACGCCGGTTTCTTCCTGCAGGATCAACTGCGTGTTGCGCGCAATGCGCGAGGAGAAATCGGTGGGCAGGGCAATCGCTTCGTCCAGCGCGTTGGTGTGCAGCGACTGCGTGCCGCCCAGAACCGCGCTCATCGCCTCGTAGGCGGTGCGGATCACGTTGTTATAGGGGTCTTGTTCCTGAAGGCTCACGCCGGAGGTCTGGCAGTGGGTCCGCAGCATCGAGGATTTGGGGTTCTTCGGTTTGAATTCATCCATGATCCGCGACCACAGCAGACGCGCCGCGCGCAGTTTCGCGGCCTCCATAAAGAAGTTCATGCCGATGCAGAAGAAGAAGCTCAGGCGGGGTGCAAACCGGTCCACATCCATGCCCGCCGCAATCGCCGTGCGCACATATTCGCGGCCATCGGCAAGGGTAAAGGCCAGTTCCTGCACAAGGTTCGCGCCCGCCTCTTGCATGTGGTAGCCCGAGATCGAGATGGAGTTGAATTTCGGCATGTGGTCCGAGGTATATTCGATGATATCCCCGATGATCCGCATCGAGGGCTCGGGCGGATAGATATAGGTGTTGCGGACCATGAATTCTTTCAGAATGTCGTTCTGAATGGTGCCCGAGAGCACGGATTTATCATGCCCCTGCTCTTCGCCCGCGACGATGAAATTCGCCAGGATCGGGATCACCGCGCCGTTCATCGTCATGGAGACCGATACTTTGTCGAGCGGGATGCCGTCGAACAGGATCTTCATATCCTCGACGCTGTCGATCGCCACGCCCGCCTTGCCCACGTCGCCCTCGACGCGCGGGTGGTCGCTGTCATAGCCGCGGTGGGTGGCCAGATCGAAGGCCACCGACACCCCCTGCTGCCCCGCCGCAAGGGCGCGGCGGTAAAAGGCGTTCGATTCCTCTGCCGTAGAGAACCCCGCATATTGGCGGATCGTCCACGGGCGGCCGGCGTACATGGTCGCCTTCACCCCGCGGGTAAAGGGTGCCTCGCCCGGGATGCCGCCCAGATGGTCCAGCCCTTCGGTGTCTTCCGCGGTGTAAAGCGGTTTTACATCAATGCCTTCCAGCGTGTGCCACGTCAGATCATCGAGGCTACGCCCGCGCAGTTCCGCCTCAGCCAGATTGCGCCAGTTTTCTTTGTCCGCTGTCATGGTGGTGTCCTTTTCTTCTATCGCCGTCTGGCCAGTTTGTGCCGGCTCTTGAGGCGGTTGAGGTCTCTGTCAGGGTGGCAAGACCATCCGCACCGGCTGTCAGCCAGAACAGATCGTCCGCATAGGTTTCACGCAAGGCCGCGGCCTGCGCGTCGCTAAAGGGGTGCCAGTTGCCCAGCCCGTCGCTGCGCAGCCCTGCCGCGGCAGGGCCCATCTGCGCACGCAGGCTGGCCTCGTCCGGGCGGCGGTTCAGCCAATAGCCTTGGGTGGTGGCGGGGGCAGCACGACCGGTGAGCTGCGTAAACAGCGCATCGGGGCGGCCAGCGTAATCGTCATAGCGGGCGATGCTGATCTTCGCCTCGGGCAAGGCGCAGGCAAGATCGGTGATGACATCGCGCCAGCCGCGCCGGTCATGGGCGATGCGGTCAATCTGGTCGGCATCCGGTACGGGATGCCCGCGCCCCACGGTATAGGCCAGCGCAGAGGCCCACCAATGGTCCGTCTGCCGGATGGTCAGCACCACCTGCGTCACGCGCCCGCCAAAGCTGGCCCCGAACCGCGCCATACGTTCGCCGATGGCCGGAAACAGCCGCCCGCTGCGCACCGAATGGCGCGCCGAGCCGATCATATTCTCGTCCGAGATCAGCAGCTGATCCGCCCCCAGGTCCCGCGCCTTGCCCATCAGCAGCGATACGCGCCCGTTTACCAAATTCGGCCCCGAGGCCAGCATTCCCGACGCCGGAAACAGCCCTGCAAACAGCCCGCCACGGGTCTGGCGCGGCCCCCAGACGCAGGTGCCCTGCGCCGCGATGGGATCGGCGTGATCCGCCAGATAGCGTTGAAAACTGGTGGTTCCTGTACGGTGTGCACCGACGTGAAGAAGAATATCCATGATCTGCTTGCCCAATCCTTGAACGGGGGCCAGCCATTGTGGCCCACTAAGAGTTTGAGCCACAGTCATGCCCGCAAACCTGTTGCAGAGTGCTTAATATGCGCAGATGTCCGGTTGTGCATCGCAATTGCGTCGCGCAAGCTTATATCTGTACGGACAGGAGACAAAATGAAACCAGTGATAGCCCTTGTTTTTGCAGGATTGTTTGCGGTCTCGGCGGGGGCGCAAACGGCCACGGAACCCCAGGTTCCCGCGTTGTTCCTGCCCGCAGATATGGAAGATTTGAGTGAATTCCACTGGAAAAAAAGACCGGTTCTGGTCTTTGCGGACAGCGAGGATGACCCCGCCTTCCAATCCCAGATGGAGCTTTTACGCGAACAGCCCGAAGACCTGATCGAGCGTGATGTGATTGTCCTGACCGATACCGATCCAGCCGCACGCAGCCCGTTGCGGCTGCGGATGCGGCCGCGCGGGTTCATGTTGGTGCTGGTGGGCAAAGACGGCGGGATCAAACTGCGCAAGCCCCGCCCCTGGGATGTGCGCGAAATCACCCGCAGCATCGACAAAATGACCATCCGGCAACGCGAAATTCGCGAAGCCAAGGAAAAGTCAGGTAAAATCTTTGACTGAACAGCCAGCAGCCGCTGCAATATGGGCCGGTGCTGCGAAGGGATTCCCCGCAGCGCCGTGTTGTATCCCATGATGGCAACGGCTGGCATGGCGCTTATTCGAACTCGATGATGACATCATCCACAGCGAGGCTGTCACCCGCTGCGGCATTGACCTTGGACACTTTGCCCTTCTTCTCGGCGCGCAGGATGTTCTCCATCTTCATCGCCTCGATGGTGCAGAGGTTCTGGCCTTCCTGCACCTCGTCGCCGACCTCTACATCGATTTTCACCACCAGACCCGGCATCGGGCACAGCAGCATTTTCGATGTGTCGGGCGGCAGTTTCTCGGGCATCAGACGGGCCAGTTCGGCCTGACGCGGGTTGCGCACATGCACTTTCATATCCGCGCCACGGGCCCGCACGCGGAACCCGCCAGAGATTTTGCCGACCTTGAACACCAGCGGTGCGTCGTCGATGGTCATCTCGGCCAGTTGGTCGCCCGGTGTCCAGTCGCCCGCGACGCGCAGCGCTGTGCCGTCGTCGAACGTCACCGTCGCGCCCTTTGGGTCGGCCTGAATTTCCACATCGAACGACTGGCCTTGCAGCGCGACGTTCCAGGCGGTGCCGACCTTGCGTTCGTGGTTGTCCATGCGGCCCGACACGCGAGTCCGGCGGATCTCTCCGACGCGGTGCATTGCTGCAGTGGCCGCCGCGATCCGGCGCAGTTCGGCCTCGGGCAGCTCTACCCCGTCAAAGCCGTCGGGGTATTGTTCGGCGATAAAGGCGGTGGTCATGTTGCCTTCGACAAAGATCGGATGATCCATCACGGCAGAGAGGAACGGCAGGTTGTGCCCGATGCCTTCGACCTCGAAGCTATCCAGCGCCACGCGCATGCGTTCAATCGCCTCGGCGCGGGTCGGTGCCCATGTACACAGCTTGGCGATCATCGGGTCGTAATACATCGAGATCTCGCCGCCCTCGTAGACGCCGGTATCGTTGCGCACAGCCGTGTCACCCGCTGGCGCATCGCCCTGCCATTTGTCGTTGGTCAGCAAGGGGCCCGCCGCGATCTCCATCGGAGGGCGGTAGCGCGTCAGACGCCCGATGGAGGGCAGGAAGCCGCGGTACGGATCTTCGGCATATAGCCGGTTTTCGATGGCCCAACCGGTCAGTTTCACGTCGTCCTGGGTGATGGTCAGCTTTTCGCCATTGGCGACGCGGATCATCTGTTCGACCAGATCGACACCGGTGATCAGCTCGGTCACGGGGTGTTCCACCTGAAGACGGGTGTTCATTTCAAGGAAGTAGAAGTTCTTGTCGCCGTCCACGATGAATTCGACCGTACCGGCAGAGGTATAACCAACGGCCTGCGCCAAGGCGACGGATTGCTCGCCCATGGCTTTGCGGGTGGCTTCGTCAAGGAAAGGCGACGGGGCCTCTTCCACGACCTTCTGGTTGCGGCGCTGGATCGAACACTCGCGTTCGCCCAGATAGATACCGTTGCCGTGGGCGTCGCAAAGCACCTGAATTTCGATGTGGCGCGGCTGGGTGACGAATTTTTCGATAAAGATACGGTCATCGCCAAAGCTGTTGGCGGCCTCGTTCTTGGACGACTGGAACCCCTCGCGGGCCTCTTCATCGTTCCACGCGATACGCATCCCCTTGCCGCCCCCACCGGCAGAGGCTTTCAGCATCACCGGATAGCCGATTTCGTTCGAGATCTTCACCGCCTCGTCCGCGTCTTCGATCAGCCCCATGTAGCCGGGGACCGTGGAAACACCGGCTTCCTGCGCGATTTTCTTGGAGGTGATCTTGTCGCCCATCTTCTCGATCGCGCCCTTAGGGGGGCCGACAAAGGCGACGCCAGCGGCCTCGAGCGCCTCGGCGAATTTCGCGTTCTCGGACAGGAAGCCATAGCCCGGGTGTACGGCCTGCGCGCCCGACTGCTTGATCGCGTCCATGATCTTGTCGATCACGATATACGACTGGTTCGCGGCAGGCGGGCCGATGTGGATCGCCTCATCGGCCATCTGGACGTGCAACGCCTGCGCATCAGCGTCGGAATAGACGGCGACGGTTTCGATGCCCATCTTCTTGGCGGTCTTGATAACGCGGCAGGCAATCTCGCCGCGGTTGGCGATCAGGATCTTATTGAACATCGACTGTCCCTTTTGGTCTTGAGTGAACGGAAAAACCCCGCATCAGCACGCGGCTGAGCGGGGCAAAATCTTTGGCAATGCAGCTACCGCGACCCGAGGCCGCGGCACATGTCAGATTATTGGCAGCGCACTGCGCCGGTTTGGCACGCCAGTACGTTTGCGCCGGCACCGATGGCCGCGCCTTGCGCGAGGCTACCGCCTGTGACGGCTGCTGCACCGGCACCCACGACACCACCGCCGAGCGCTTGTTCGCCCAGTGTGTCACCGCATGCAGCGAGGCCAGCGGAGGCAGTAACGGCGAGAAGAATTGTTTTGATGGACATGGGATTAAACCTTTTATTGATCGTGCGTTATTCGTGATGTGATACTGACAAACGCATGGTTTCGCAGAAGGTTCCACCGCGGTTTGAATAACCGCGCGCGCCCCTGCCCCGACGGGCAAATTACCGCCCAACATGCCGCGCATGTGGCAAAAACCAGCCGAACGGAAGGGGGCGACGCGCATGATCAATCCTCGAACGCGTCGGGGAAAGACGCCCGGGCAAGGGCTTCGTTGATGACCAGCATCGCGTCATAGTCGGCTGGATCAAAGGGGTCGTCTACCGCGACGACCTCGCGGCCAAAGAGCCAAGACAGACGGCCCGCGTCCAGATTGCCCCTTTCGAACGGCTGGTCGCCAAAGGCTTCCCACAGCGCGCGCATAAAGGCCGTGTCAACGCGACGGTCCGCCGCCTTGCGGTCGGAGCGGCGTTCGCGACGGGTCAGCGGGGTGACCCCACGCGGATTGGCGCGACGGATAACGAATTGATAGTCTGATCCGGGCATACGCCCCGGAAAACCGCGATGTTTCAGCATGATACCCCCCAGACTGCGAGGGCGATGCGCGGTGCTACCCCTGCGTTACATGCCGCAGAGGGGTTGGAGACAGGCGCAGAGGCCTGTCCCCGACAAGCATTACTTGTACTTGCCTGTGTACACGGGCTCAACCGAGATGGGCTCGGGTGCGACCACGACATATTCTTCTTGCTGCTTGGGTGCGCATGCCGCAACGGCTGCGATAAGGCCGAATGCGGCCAGCATTGTGATGCTCTTGGACATCTAAGTCTCCTGTCACTGTTTAAAGGGCCCGGCACTGCCTCATGCCAATCAGACCCCGATGTTAAAGTAAGAAATACGTCGGTATTCCCCGCCGCGACATTATCGCAGTTCATTGGCGTTGCATACGGTGTGCTTTCCAATGCGGCCAGATGTGACGCCAAAGCCGCAGTTCGGCGCGCTGGTGCCGCAGCGCTCGCAAGATGTTGTGGGTGCATCAAAGGCCCTCCCAGATACAGGTGTCGTTGCTCAGGCGAAATGCCTCGAAAAACTGTGTGGCCTCGGGGTCGGACACCCCGAATTCCGTGACGCGATCAGCCAAAGAGATCACGATGACCTCTCCGTCCAGCGCATGTTGCGCCATGTAGGGAATGGCCAGCGCGTCGCACAGATAGGTCATATCGGCCCCAACCCGCGCAAAGTCCACAGCGCCCGTATCGCGCGCGATATAAGGGGCCACAAAACGGAAGCGCAGCCATGTCTGCACCCCCACCTCGTCTATCAGCACCTCTTGCAATTCGATGCTTTCGCCCGACGGCACCTCGACCGGCTGCGCCGCGGCAGAGGCCGTGGCGAAAGCTGCGCCAACCGCAAGCCACTTCAGTGCCGCACCCGCTGGATGCAGACCGTAAGCCAAAGACGCGGAAAGAGAGGGGTGATCGATAACCAAAGCGGTCTCCTGCCCCTCGCGGTGCCCGCAAAGGCCCCGCGAGGGATATGGATTAAACGACGTTAGAGCGGGATGTTGTTATGCTTTTTCCAAGGCATCGCGGCTTTCTTGTTGCGCAACGAGGCAAAGGCGCGGGCAATCCGCTTGCGCGTGGTACGCGGCTGGATCACCTCGTCGATAAAGCCACGCTCTGCCGCGACAAAGGGGTTCGCGAAACGCTCTTCGTAATCGGCGGTATGGCGTGCGATCTTTTCAGGGTCGTTCAGATCGGCACGGTGGATGATCTCTGTCGCGCCCTTGGCCCCCATCACGGCAATCTCGGCTGTGGGCCACGCGTAGTTGAAGTCGGACCGCAAGTGCTTGGACGCCATCACGTCATAAGCGCCGCCATAGGCTTTGCGGGTGATGACCGTCACCATCGGCACCGTCGCTTCGCCATAGGCGAACAGCAGCTTGGCGCCGTGTTTGATCACGCCGCCATATTCCTGCCCCGTACCGGGGAGAAAGCCGGGCACGTCCACCAGCGTCAGGATCGGAATTTCGAACGCATCGCAGAAGCGCACAAACCGCGCCGCCTTGCGCGAGCTGTCGATATCAAGGCAGCCCGCCAGCACCATCGGCTGGTTCGCGACCACACCCACGGTGCGCCCTTCGATACGGATAAAGCCGGTCAGGATGTTCTTGGCGAAGTCTTCCTGAATTTCGTAAAAGTCGCCTTCATCCGCGAGCTTGTGGATCAGCTCTTTCATGTCATAGGGCGTGTTGGCGTTGCTGGGCACCAATGTATCAAGCGACGCCTCGATCCGGTCGGGTTCGTCAAAGAACGGGCGCACAGGCGGCATGTCGCGGTTGTTGGCGGGCAGGAAATCGACCAGACGACGCACCTCGGCCAGTGCTTCGACGTCATTTTCAAACGCGCCATCCGCGACGGAGGATTTGCGCGTGTGCGTCGTCGCGCCGCCCAGTTCTTCTGCGGTGACCTGTTCGTTGGTCACGGTTTTGACCACGTCAGGGCCTGTCACGAACATATAGGACGTGTCTTTCACCATGAAGATAAAGTCGGTCATCGCAGGGGAATAGACCGCCCCGCCCGCACATGGCCCCATGATCACGCTGATCTGCGGGATCACACCGGAAGCTTCGATATTGCGCTGGAACACCTCGGCATAACCCGCGAGGCTGTCGACGCCTTCCTGAATACGCGCACCGCCGGAATCGTTGATCCCGATGACAGGCGCACCGTTCTGGATCGCCATATCCTGAATCTTGCAGATTTTCTGCGCGTGGGTCTGGGACAGCGATCCGCCAAAGACCGTGAAATCCTGACTGAAGACATAGACCAGACGGCCATTGATCGTGCCCCAACCGGTGACAACGCCGTCACCTGCGGGTTTTTGCTGCTCCATCCCGAAGTCGGTGCAGCGGTGGGTAACGAACATATCGAATTCTTCAAACGACCCATCATCAAGCAATAGGTCGATCCGCTCGCGGGCGGTCAGCTTGCCACGGGCGTGCTGCGCATCAATGCGCTTTTGCCCTCCGCCCAGTCGGGCGTCGTCGCGGCGGGTTTCAAGCTGTTCCAGAATATCTTTCATCACGCACCTCTATAAGATTTCCGCCACCGTAACGCCGCCCCCGCGCGAACCAAAGCGCATTTTTGCAAATTTGCAAAAACTATACACCCTTCTCTTTGCTAATTGAAAATTTGCAAATCGTTCGGTTACCGTATGGTTCTGGATAGACAAGATGCAACCGCAGGCATACTGATATGCAATGATCAAGGATAACCCCGTCCGTTTTCTGGATAAAACATCCCCCCCGCATATTTCCACACTGATCCTTCTGTCGGGGATCGGGGCGCTGGCGATGAATATGTTCCTGCCAAGCCTTCCCGCTATGGCTGAGTATTTCGACGCCGATTACGCTGTGATGCAGCTTTCCGTGCCGCTTTATCTACTGTGTAGTGCGGTATTGCAGGTGCTGATCGGCCCGATTTCGGATAATCTGGGCCGCCGGAATGTGCTGCTGTGGGGGTTGGCTATATATATGGTCGCGACGGTGGGCTGTATCTATGCCCCCACGACGGCTGTGTTCCTTGCCTTCCGCTGCGTGCAGGCCATCGTCGCCGTGTCGATGGTGCTGAGCCGCGCCGTGGTGCGCGATATGTTCGCCCAAGATAAAGCCGCCTCGATGATCGGCTATGTCACGATGGGCATGGCGCTGGTGCCCATGATCTCCCCCGCGGTGGGCGGGTTGCTGGAACAATCTTTCGGCTGGCAGGCGACCTTCTGGGCGATGTTTTGGATCGGGGCGCTGGTACTGGCGATCACATGGTTCGACCTTGGCGAGACCCACATCGCGTCAGGGCGCACGCTGACCCAGCAATTCGCCGAATACCCCGAGCTGCTCGGCTCTCCGCGGTTCTGGGGGTACTCGATGGCGGCGGCCTGCTGCTCGGGCGCGTTCTTCGCCTACCTTGGGGGCGCACCCTTTGTGGGCAGCGTCGTTTTCGGCATGGAACCGGCCGAGCTTGGCATCTATTTCGGCGCGCCCGCCGTGGGCTATTTCCTTGGCAACTTTATCACGGCCCGCAAAGCGACCATGGTTGGCGTCAACACGCTGGTGCTTTGGGGCTGTCTGGCCAATGCGATTGGCGGGTCGGTGTCGATGATGATCTTCCTGCTGGGCTATGGATCGCCGCTGTCGTTCTTCGGGATGATGACGCTGGTGGGCCTTGGCAACGGGCTGTGCATCCCCAACGCCACCGCGGGCCTGTTGTCGGTGCGCCCGCATCTGGCGGGCACGGCGTCGGGGCTTGGCGGCGCGATCATGATTGGCGGTGGTGCGGGGCTGAGTATTTTAGCCGGTGCCCTGCTGAGCGAGGAGACCGGAGCCTATCCGCTGCTCTGGATCATGCTGGCCACCGCCGTCGCGGGCGTCGCGTCGATCTTGGTCGTGATCCGCCGTGAACGGGCACTAGGCATCGCCTGACGGGCCTTGCCGCCGTTAGTTTGCAAAGATACGCTTTGCAGAACTAATAACTTTGCAAAGGCCCCACCCCGATGGCGATCCAAAAGCTATACGCTGGCGCAAAACTGCGCGAGCTGCGCACCAATCTGGCTCATACCCAGAAAGAATTCGCCGCGCGGCTTGGCGTATCCCTCCCGTACCTTAACCAGATGGAGAACAATAACCGACCCGTCAGCACCACGGTCGTCTTGGCACTGGCGTCTGAATTCGGGATGGACGTCACCGAACTGTCGAGCGGGGACAGCGAACGGTTGGTCAGCGACATGCGCGAAGTCCTGTCTGATCCGGTGTTCGAGGGCGATGTGCTGCCACTGGCCGATGTGCAGCTTGCGGCCTCCAACGCGCCGGGATTGGCGCGGGCGTTCATCAAGCTGCACCAAAGCCACCGCCAGACCCAAGAACGGCTGGCCTATCTGGACGAAGCCTTGGGCCGCGAAGATGCCCGCCCCTCCCCCAGCCCGTGGGAAGAGGTGCGCGACTTCTTCCATTATTGCGACAATTATCTGGATGCCGTGGACCGCGCGGCCGAGTATTTCGCCCGCGACACCGGCACCGGCCAAAGCCTGCGCGACACCACGCTAGAGGCGCTGTCCAGCGCAGGCATCACCGTCGCCTTCGACGAGACAGATGCCCTGCGCCGCTATGATCCGGCCAGCGGCGTATTGCATGTCTCGGCCCGCGCATCACAAGCCACACAGACGTTCCAGATGCTGCTGCAGGTTGCCCTTGTGCGCCAGAACGACCTGCTCGAGGCAACTTTGGATTTCGCGCGTTTCAACAGCCCTGCGGCCCGTGACATCGCGAAGATGGGGCTGGCGAACTACTTTGCCGGGGCCGCGCTGATGCCCTACGCCCGGTTTCTGGAGCGCGCCCAAAGCTGCCGCCACGACCTGGAGGTGCTGGCCTCTGATTTCGGGGCGTCGATCGAACAGGTCGCGCATCGGCTGTCGACGCTGCAACGCCCCGGGTCAAAGGGGATTCCGTTCTTCTTTGTCCGTGTGGATCAGGCGGGCACGATCACCAAACGCCATTCGGCCACCCGTCTGCAATTTGCGCGGTTTGGCGGAGCCTGCCCCCTGTGGAATGTGCACAGCGCCTTTGAAACGCCGGGCCGCTTCCTGCGCCAGCTGGCCGAAACGCCGGACGGGGTACGCTATATCTCGTTGGCGCGGGACATCTCGAAGCCGGCGGGGCGGTTTGGCGCGCCCGTGCGGCGCTATGCGATTTCACTGGGGTGCGAGGTGCGCCATGCGCCCGCGCTGGTCTATGCAGACGGGATGGACACCACCCGCGCCTCGGCGTTTGAACCCATCGGCATATCTTGCCGTATTTGCGAACGTAAACATTGCCACCAGCGGTCTGTGCCGCCGCTGGAACGCCAACTGGTGGTGGACCCGAACCTGCGCGACGTGCTGCCCTATCAGGTGGATTGACCGCTTACCGCTTGGCCGCCCGCCACCCGGCGGCACGCGCCTGCGCCGCGGTGCAGAACCAGCGTTCGCCCTTGTCGGTGCGGATCACGGTCCGGTCATAGTCGTGCTGTCCGGGCATGTGAAAGATCCGCGTGCCCTTGCTGCTGACATTCCCCTTGATCACACATCTGCCCGGTCCCGATGATGCAACGGGCTTTGGCGCTGCTTTAGAGGCTTTGCGATAGGCTTCAGGGCGCTGCGTTTCATAGGCATACACCCCGCGTCCCGCCCGCTTGGCCGCCGCTTCACGCGCGACATAGGCGCGGCTGTAGCGCGCGTAGGAAAAGGCCAGCCCCGCCGCGACCAAGACTTGCCCCATATCCTGCCCCAAGGCGGCACAGCGCGCGACAATCCGGCCATAGCGGTCGGTATCCACCCGCTGGCAGTCGGCCCGCTGACCGTCATAGGTGGCGCGCACCTGCGCCGTCACCCAAGCGCCGCAGTTCAACACGCGCCCATCCGCTGCACGGCAAGGCTGATCCCCTTCGACCGCATCGATGCCGAAAAGCCGGATCCGCGTCTCACCCAATGCGATCGTATCGCCGTCGATCACCCGGATCTCGCCCGTCAGGCGCGGTTCAACCGCCGCAGCGGGTTGCGTGAAAACGGCAAGCAAAGCCGCTGCGAAACATGAATGAAGGACGGCTTTCATATCCCGTTGATTGGGCCGTTTCCACGCCCCAATCAACCAGAGATATTAACTAAGGTTAACTTTCGTTAACACTTGTGGCCTCTCGACCAAGGGAGGGGCAGCCCCTTAGCGCTGCGCGGTTTCCCAGTCGGGGTGAATCCAGGGCACGTCATTCGCCGCGGCCAATGGATCAAGCCCCAACACATGGTCCGAGATTTTCTCGCCCACCATGATCGACGGAGCGTTCAGGTTGCCATTGGTGATCCGCGGGAAGATCGAGCTGTCGGCGACGCGCAGCCCCTCTACCCCGATCACACGGCCCTGCGGATCGACCACCGCCTGCGGGTCGTCGGCGCGGCCCATGCGGCAGGTACCACAGGGGTGATAGGCGCTTTCGGCATGTTCGCGGATGAAGGCGTCAAGCTCTGCGTCGCTTTGCACATCGGCCCCCGGCTGGATCTCGTGTTTGACGAAGGGTTTGAAGGCGTCCTGCGCAAAGATCTCCCGGGTGAGGCGAATGCAGGTGCGGAATTCCTCCCAATCCTTGTCTTGCGACATGTAGTTGAAAAAGATCTTCGGCGCGTCGGCCGGATTGCCCGAGGCCAGCGTGACAGACCCGCGCGAGGTCGACCGCATCGGCCCCACATGCGCCTGAAACCCGTGGCCTTCGGCAGCGGCCTGCCCGTCATAGCGCACGGCGATCGGCAGGAAGTGATACTGGATATCGGGATATTTAATCCCTGCCTTCGACCGGATGAACGCCGCGCTTTCAAACTGGTTCGACGCGCCCATGCCGGTTTTCGTAAACAGCCACTGCGCGCCGATCACGGCCTTGGAAAAGATGTTCCAGTGCTTGTACAGCGTAATCGGCTGGCTGGCGGCCATCTGGATATAAAGCTCAAGGTGGTCTTGCAGGTTCTGCCCCACACCGGGGCGGTCCGCGATCACCTCGATGCCATGCTCTGCCAGATGCGCGGCAGGGCCGATGCCCGACAGCATCAGCAGCTTGGGCGAGTTGATGGAGGACGCCGCGATGATCACCTCGCCGCTGGCACGCAGCACCTCGGTCTTGCCACCGCGCAGCACTTCGACCCCGACAGCGCGACCGTCTTCGATCACGATCCGCTGCGCCAAGGCGCGGACGAGTTCGACGTTGCCGGTCTTTTGCGCGGGCCGCAGATAGGCGTTGGCGGCGGACCAGCGACGGCCCTTCCAGACCGTCTGCTCCATCGGGCCGAAGCCTTCCTGTTTCTCGCCGTTATAATCGTCGGTCGCCTCATAGCCCGCTTGTTTGCCCGCCTCGACAAAGGCTTCGAACAAGGGGTTTTCACGGGGGCCACGGCTGACATGCAGCGGGCCGTCAGTGCCGCGCCAGTCGGGGTCGCCCCCGTGGCCGCCATCGTGCCAGCTTTCCATGCGTTTGAAATAGGGCAGCACATCGGCATAGCCCCAGCCGTCGGCCCCCTGCTCTTCCCAGTGGTCATAGTCCATCGCGTGCCCGCGCACATAGACCATCCCGTTGATCGACGACGATCCGCCGATCACCTTGCCGCGCGGGGTCGCCAGCCGACGGTTGTTCAGATGCGGTTCGGGTTCGGACTGGAACCCCCAGTCATAGGTTTTCATGTTCATCGGATAGGACAGCGCCGCCGGCATCTGGATGAACGGGCCCGCATCACTGCCACCATGTTCGATCACCATCACCTTGCGCCCTGCCGTGGCCAGGCGGTACGCCATCGCGCAGCCCGCGCTGCCCGCCCCTACGATAATAAATTCAGCTTCCATCCTATCGCCTTCCTTCCGTGAGTCTTGCGCGGGTCAAGGAGGCCGCAGGCCCCGCGCCCCCGGCGCGGCTTGTCCCTGACGCGCGCAAGACTCGCATCCCAACATTGACGAGGTGACTTGAGGATCAGACCGATCCCTCAAGCACCTCTCAGCATATTCCCGCACGCCCTGCCCAAGCCCCCCTTTGTTGCCGAAGGAAAGCTTGGGCCGGATGCGCGCCCATCTATCGCATACGCGTCAGCGCAGCGTTGGATCAGCGCCCTAGAAAGGCGCTTCCATATCGCCCATGCGCACATAGACGGTTTTCAACTGGCTATAGTGATCAATCGCCGCCTTGGAGTTCTCGCGCCCCACGCCCGAATTTTTCATGCCGCCAAAGGGAGCTTCGACCGGTGCGTCGTTATAGGTGTTGATATAGCAGGTGCCCGCCTCGAACCCCGCCGCGACGCGGTGCGCGCGGGACAGGTCTTTGGTGAACACACCGGCGGCGAGACCGAATTCGGTCGCATTGGCGCGGGCCATCACCTCTGCCTCGGTCTCGAAATCCAGCACCGACATGACCGGCCCGAAAATCTCTTCGCGGGCGATGGACATGTCGTCGGTCACATCGGCAAAGACGGTGGGCTGCATGTAAAACCCGTCGCGGTCGATTGCTGCCCCGCCATAGACCAGACGCGCGCCTTCGGCCTTGCCCTTTTCGACATAGCCAAGCGCGATCTCCATCTGACGTCTTGATACCATCGGGCCAAAGCTGGTGTCAGGGTCCAACGGGTCGCCGATCACGGCGGTGTCCAGACGTTCGGCCAAGCGTTTCAGGAACGCCTCTTTGATGTCGCGGTGCACGAAGACGCGGGTGCCGTTCGAACAGATCTGACCCGAGCTGTAGAAATTGCCCAAGATCGCGCCGCTGATGGCGTTTTCGATATCGGCGTCCTCGAACACGATCATGGGGGACTTGCCGCCCAGTTCCATCGTGACATGTTTGATGCCTTCCGCGGCCGCGGCATAGACCTTGCGGCCCGTGGGCACAGAACCGGTGAGCGAGACCTTGTCGACGCGCGGGTCGGTCACGAGGGAGGCCCCCACTTCGCCCATGCCTTGCACAACGTTATAAAGACCGGCGGGCAGCCCTGCCTCTACCAGAATTTCCGCGACTTTCAGCGCGCAAAGCGGCGTCGTCTCGGACGGTTTGAAGATGATCGAGTTCCCGCAGGCCAGCGCCGGTGCGCCTTTCCAGCAGGCGATCTGCGTCGGATAGTTCCATGCGCCGATGCCGACACAGACCCCCAGCGGTTCGCGGCGGGTATAGACCCAGTCTTCGCCCAGCTGGATATGCTCCCCCGTCAACGAGGCCGCCAGACCGCCGAAATATTCCAGCGCATCCGCACCGCTGGTCGCATCCGCAACCGAGGTTTCCTGATAGGGTTTGCCCGTGTCATAGGTTTCAAGGATCGACAGATCGTGGTTGCGTTCGCGCATGATGTCGGCGGCGCGGCGCAGGATACGGCCCCGTTCGGTACCGGTCATCGCGGCCCAAGCAGCCTGCGCGTCCCGCGCGGCGGTGATGGCTTTCTCGACGATTTCCGGCGTGGCGGCATAGACGGTCGCGATGACCTCGCCCGTGGCCGGATAGATCACCTCGATCGGGGTGCCGTTGGTATCTTCGACATATTCGCCGTTGATGAAATGGCTGGCGATGGGTTGCGTTTGCATAGGTCTCTCTTTTCGGTTGGGCCCCGCCCGTATGGCGGGGCCGCTTAGGTTTAAGGGTTATTCGGCCGGGATATTGGCGTTGCCATCCAGCCCGTGCAGGTGACGGCGTTTGACAAAGAACATATAGCCAAGCGCCAGCAGGTAGATGCCGATCACGATGGTCCCGACCCACTGGATCTGCAGCCATTGGCTTTGGAACAGCAGGGTCAGCACGAACAGGCCGATGGCGTTGGCCAGCACGTAAGACACCGTGCCAAAGCGTTCGGTCGTGAAGTTGAGGTTATCGGTGTAAAGCCGGATCAGACTGTCGAAAGAGTTGATCACGAACACGATGCCCACGATGGTCATGGCCCAATTCGGGAAGCCCGCGGTGCCGATGCCGTTCAGGTGGTAGTAATACAGCACCGAGAACCACAACCCCAAGGGGATCGACGGGAATACCAGCAAGGACGCCAGCAGTTGCCATGTCTTCAGCCCGCCGACAAAGCGGCTGACGAACTGCCCGATCATGATTGACCAAGCGAACCACCAGAACAGGTAGAATTCGTGGTAATCCGTCAGCGGGATGATGAACTTGTGGATATTCGCGAAATAGCCGCCAAGGTTGCTGGCGCTAGAGGCAAATTCGCCCAACCCCATGCCGGCGTTCAGCCACATGTAAGCGATCAGCGCCAGAAACAGCAGGGTCGAGCTGACCGACAGCACACGCACGAACTTCAGATCGGTGGAGCTGAAAGCCGCAATCAGGATCACGAGGAAGCAGATCAGGTAGAAGACCGGCAGGATCGTCTCTCCGTCGCCGACCTCGGCGATGTAATACGGCATATAGATCAGGAACAACGCACCGGTGAAGGCGCAGGTGGTGATGATCACGATGTTGTTCAGCAGTTTGATCGCGGGGATTTCAAAGAACTTCACCCGCGGCTCGATGGCGCAGAAATAGAAGGTCGTCAGGAAGTAGAACGTCCAGATCAGAAAGCCCCAGAACCCGAATTCAAGCGCCAGCGGGTTGGTGAACCCATAGGCCGGCTCGGTCGCCGTATCCGCATAAAGCGGGAAGTCGAAGGCCAGCGGGAACATGATCAGCCCCACATCCAGCCCCGACGTGAAGAGGATCGCGATAAAGGTGAACAGCGGCACCGGCGTCACGCCGGTCAGCGGCAGGTTCCACCACTTGATCGTACAGAAAATAGTTAAGCCCAAAGCCAGTATGACCCCGAACGAAATGATGGTCGTTAACATTGTGTCCCTCCGTGTTGGGGGTGCATTATTGGTTTGGTTGCCCGCACCCCTTGGGCAGTCGTTCTATTCGCCGCGCGGAAAACGTTTGTTCTCTTCCAGCACGTTCAGATCCATGTGGTTGCGCATGTATTGCTCTGACGCATTGCGCAGCGGCTGGTGATCCCACGGATAGTACCCGCCCTTGCGCAGCGCCTCGTAGACGACCCAGCGGCGGGCTTGGCTTTTGCGCACATCGGCATCAAAGGCGGCCAGATCCCAGCGGGCGTCGGCCTTGGCCGACAGGGTCAGCCGCGTGCCCTGATGGGCAGGTTCTTCGGCAAGGTTGGTCAGCTCTTGCGGATCGGTTTCCAGATCAAACAGTTGGTCAGGATCAAGGGCGCAGCGGTTGAACTTCCACTTGCCGTAGCGCAGTGAGACCATCGGCGCGTAAGACGCCTCTGCCGCGTATTCCATCGCAACGGGTTCGGTGCGTTCCACCCCCTGCCCCATGGGCACCAGCGATTGCCCCGTGGTCCATTCCATCACCTCGTCCATGGACACGCCTGCCAGATCACAGACGGTCGGGCACACGTCGATATTGCTGACCGGCGTGGTCTGCAAACCGGGTGCCATCTGCGGGGCGGCGATCATCATCGGGACGCGGGACGACCCTTCGAAAAAGCTCATCTTGAACCAGAGCCCCCGCTCGCCCAGCATATCGCCGTGATCCGAGCAGAAGATGACAATCGCCTCTTGGCGCGTGTCCTCTAGCGTTTGCAGGATCTCACCGATCTTGTCGTCAAGATAGCTGATGTTGGCAAAGTAAGCCTGACGCGAACGTCTGATGTCGCGTTCGGTGATGTCGAAACTGCGCCAATCGTTGGCGTCAAAGATACGTTTCGAATGGTTGTCCTGATTTTCATACCCCAGATCCGGCACCTCGGGCAGCAGGTGATCGCAATCGTTGTACAGATCCCAGTATTTCTTGCGCGCGACATAGGGGTCATGGGGGTGCGTAAAGCTGGCGGTCAGGCACCAAGGGCGCGGATCCAGACCGCGGGACAGGTCGTAAATCTTGCGCGTCGCCTCATAGGCCACGGCGTCGTCATATTCCATCTGGTTGCTGGTTTCCGCCACACCTGCGCCGGTCACCGACCCCATATTGTGATACCACCAGTCAATGCGTTCCCCCGGCTTGCGATAGTCCGGCGTCCAGCCGAAATCGGCGGGGTAGATATCGGTGGTCAGGCGTTCCTCGAACCCGTGCAGCTGATCGGGGCCGACGAAATGCATCTTGCCAGACAGGCAGGTCTGATAGCCCGCACGCCGTAGATGGTGGGCGTATGTGGGCACGCTCGACGCGAACTCTGCCGCGTTGTCATAGACGCCTGTGGCCGACGGAAGTTGCCCCGACATGAACGCCGCCCGCCCCGGCGCGCACAGCGGGCTGGCGGTATAGGCGTTCTTGAACCGCGTCGACCGCGCCGCCAGCTTTTTGAGGTTCGGGGCATGCAGCCAGTCAGCTGGGCCGTCGGGAAACAGCGTGCCGTTCAACTGGTCGACCATCAAGATCAGGATATTGGGCTGGGTCATTCTTTGGTCCCCACAAGCATATGAAGCACCGACAGGGCGCGGTCGCTGGCGGCACGGGCGCTGCCCTCGTCCGACAAGGCGGCACGCAGGTAAAGCCCGTCGATCAGGGCGGCCAGCGTATCGGCATCCCCTGCCGGATCATCCGAGATCGGGCGCAGCGCATAGGTCAGGTTCGACCGCAGCCGCTTTTGATACACCACCAGCAAACGGTAGGTTTCGGTATTGGTCCGCGAGGAAGCATAGAGCGTCATCCAGGCGCTGACCGTTGCCGGATCGAAATAGCTTTCGTCAAAGCTCGCGCGGATGATCGCCTCGGCCCGTCCCAGCGGGGATTTGTTCAGACGCAGCTCGCGGCGGACCTCGGCGCTGTATTCCGTCAGGATATAGCGCATGGCCGCCAGAAAGATCTGGTCCTTGCCGCCAAAATAGTGATGCGCCAGCGCCGAGGACATCCCAGCGCGGCGCGCGATCTGGCCGACTGTCACATCCAGTGACTGGGCAGCACCGATTTCGGCAATCGTCGCTTTGACCAAGGCGTCGCGGCGAATAGGCTCCATTCCGACTTTGGGCATAAAGAATCCTTAGTGGTTTGATAGCGTCTGGCCATCAAACCTACGTTCATTGACTGACAAGTCAATAAAAACCTGAGAGCGGATCAACTCAGGGTTTAGTCATTTTCCAGCCGGCGGCGTTGCTAGAATTTCGTCGCCGGCGTGGCGGGGGTGATCTGGCGTTTCAGCATCGCCTCGCGCCATGTGATAAAGGTCACCGACCCCAGGATTACCGCCCCGCCGAGAACGACCCAGATATCAATGGGTTCAGCAAAAACGACAGCACCTAGCGCCGTGGCCCAGACCAGTTGCAGGAAGGTCACCGGTTGGGTCACCGTCAGCGGTGCTGCGGCAAAGGCCAGCGTCATGGTATAGTGGCCTACGGTTGCAAAACACGCGACAGCGGCGAGGATTCCGATCTCTTCCCACGTAGGCGTGATCCAGTTGGCAAGCGCGAAGGGGGCCAGAAACAGCGTCACGAACAGCGACATCATCGCGACGACGACCGACGGGCGCACCTCATCCGCAAGCACTTTGGCCAGCAAATAGGCCCCGCCAAACACCACCGCCGCGATCAGCATCGCGAAATGCCCGCCGGTCAGCTCTCGAAACCCCGGTCGCAGGATAATCGCGGCCCCGACCAGCCCCAGCACGACCGCAATGATCCGGCGCAGGGCCAAGCTCTCGCCCAGAAACAGCGCGGCCCCGATGGTGACATAGATCGGCGCAAGATAGTTCATCGCCGTCACCTCGGCGATAGAGATACGCGTCATGGCGTAGAACCACAGGATAACGCCCACCCCATGCAGCCCGCCGCGTACCGAAAAAAGCGCCCATTGGCGGCGCGACAGCTTCGCCTCGCGCAGCGCGCCAATCGCGGGCAGCAGGAACACCAAGCCAAAGCCATAACGGATAAAAGCAGCTTCGGAGGACGGCAGGCGCGGGCCCATATGTTTGACCAAGGCGGTCACGCAAATGAAACACAGGCCGGTCACGACCATCCAGAAGATACCGGTGACGGGGCGTTGGGGATGTGCAGTTGTCATGGGCGCAACATTCCCCAACCCTTCCCCAAGGGCAAGGTCACATCAGCAGAAGTTTCAACGCAATCGCCCACATGGTCAGCGCAATCACACCATCCAGAATTTGCCAGCTGCGCGGCTTGCTGAAAAACGGCCCCAACAGGCGCGCGCCATAGCCCAGGCTGAAAAAGAAAACAAAGCTCGCCGTGACCGCACCTGCCCCGAAGGCGAGGCGGCTTTCATATTGCGCGGCGATGGACCCCAGCAGCACGACGGTATCAAGATAGACATGCGGGTTCAGCCAGGTCAGCGCGAGCAAGGTCAGGATCGTGCGGCGCAGGCTGGTTTGCGCGGCCCCGTCAGCGGCCAGCGCATGTCCGCCCTGCCAAGCCGATCGCGCATTCTGGAAGCCGTACCAGATCAGGAACGCCGCCCCGCCGTAGCGCATCAGCGTTTCGAACCACGGCACCGCCGTTGCCAGCGCACCGAACCCCGCCACCCCTGCGGCGATCAGCACCGCATCCGACAAGGCGCAGGTCAGGCAGACCCAAAAGACATGCTGCAACCGCAAGCCTTGGCGCAAGACAAAGGCATTCTGCGCCCCGATAGCCAGAATCAAGGTCAGGCCCAAGGCAAAGCCGGGAAAGAAGGCGGTCATATATCAAAAGCTCCGTCGGGAATCTGGGCCGGTCTCGGGCAAGATGCACCGCCGGACCCCACCCAAAAATAAATTTTCATCCCCTGCAACCCCAACTTTATTGTTGCGGCCGCGAAACATTTGCGTGATTGGGCCCGTTACTACTAGCGAACCACAGATACAGCGCCTATCTGACCCGCATACAACCAAGGAATAATGTCATGTTCGACGACAAACAGAAGCTGGAAATCAGCCAAGATGAATTGGCGCTTATCGAAGCAGCCCTGCACACACAGTCCAAAATCCTGAGCGTTCAGGCAAGCGCAGGCGGATCAAAGGCCTTGGGGCACCTGAATGAGGTCAAACGCGTCCTCGCCTCTATCTCGCAGCAGCGCGTGCGCGACACCACGACCAAACCGGCCTGGGGTGGTCTTTTTCGCATGGCGCGCCTTTTGGGATAAATTCGGCCCCAAACGCTGACACAAAAAAACCGCCCCGCAGCTAAGCCAGGGGCGGTTTTTTTGTGTCTCGCGGGCGCGTGACGCACCCGCCCCCCGCCAAAGCAAAGCCCCGCCGCGACATGGGTCGCTGGCGGGGCGTAAATGTTACAGCTGCTCCATCACCTCGTCAGAGGCTTCGAAGTTCGCGGTGACCCGCTGCACGTCGTCGTCGTCTTCCAGGGCGTCGATCAGCTTCATCAGCTTTTCCATCCCTTCCAGATCCATCTCGGTCGTGGTGGTCGGACGCCAGACCAGCTTGGTGCTGTCGGATTCGCCCAACTCGGCCTCCAGCGCGGTGCTGACATCGTTCAGGTCGGTATCCATGCACCAGATCACATGCCCGTCGTCCGAGCTTTCGACGTCTTCCGCACCGGCTTCGATGGCGGCCATCATGACGGTGTCGGCATCGCCAACGCTGGCGGGATAGGTGATTTCGCCCTTACGGTCGAACATAAAGCCGACGCTGCCTGTCTCGCCCAGATTGCCACCGTTCTTGGTGAAGGTGGACCGCACGGTCGACGCGGTGCGGTTGCGGTTGTCGGTCATCGCCTCGACAATGACGGCAACACCATTGGGGCCGTAGCCTTCATAGCGGATTTCTTCGTAATCCTCGCCCTCGCCGCCGACGGCTTTCTTGATCGCGCGTTCGATGTTGTCCTTGGGCATGGACTGACCCTTGGCCTCTTTCACCGCCAGACGCAGACGCGGGTTCTTGTCCGGATCGGGTTCGCCCATCTTCGCCGCGATGGTGATTTCTTTGGAGAGCTTGGAAAACACCTTGGCGCGCAGTTTGTCCTGACGGCCCTTACGGTGCTGGATATTTGCCCATTTTGAGTGACCTGCCATGGTGACCTCACATGCTAAAATTCTCGGTTGGCTCTCTATACGGCAGCCCACGCGCCTGAACAAGTCACCGCGCACGACCGCGCACGCGGGCGGTATGGCCGGGTTTGGGGCAGACAGGCGCGCGGGCGGCTGCTAGGGCTTTGGTCGCAGTTCACGCAAGGTACGCTCATGACCACCGACCAAATCATCCTGTTCACCCTGTTTGCCGCCGTGTTTGGCATGCTCTTGTGGGGGCGGTTCCGCTATGACCTTGTCGCCTTTGCTGCGCTGATGGTTGCCGTGGTGCTGGGGGTGGTCGACAGCAAGGACGCCTTTGCCGGCTTTGGTCACCCTGCGACGCTGGTGGTCGCGCTGGTGCTGATCGTATCGGCGGGGCTGACGCGGTCTGGCGCGGTGTCGCTGATCACCCGCACCCTGGTCGATGCCTCGCGTAGCCTTGGCGGGCATATCACGCTGATGGGGGTCATCGGCGGGGTGCTGTCAGCCTTCATGAACAACGTCGCGGCCCTCGCGCTGCTGATGCCGGTCGACATCCAGACCGCCCGCAAAGCCGGAAGATCCCCGGGATTGAGCCTGATGCCGCTGAGCTTTGCCACGATCCTTGGCGGCATGGCGACGCTGATCGGGACGCCGCCCAATATCATCATCGCCTCGATCCGACAGGAATCCCTTGGCGAACCGTTTCGCATGTTCGATTTCGCCCCTGTGGGAGGGATAGCGGCGGCGGCGGGGCTGGCCTTTGTCGCGCTGATCGGCTGGCGCTTTATCCCACAGCGCGAGAACAATGTGCTGGGCCCCGAAGACCTGTCCCCCTATCTGGCAGAGCTGACGATCCCCGAAGGCAATGCCCAGATCGGTAAACGTCTGGCAGAGCTTCAGGACGCTGCCGAGAAGGCCGATGTCGCCATGCTGGGGGTGATCCGGGACGGCAAGCGCCGCTACGGCCAGTCACGCAACCTGCCCCTGCGCGCAGGCGACGCGCTGGTGCTTGAGGCGACGCCCGATGCGCTGGACGAATTTCGCAGCACGCTGGACCTGCATGTCGCCGACGCCGACCGCGAAGACCGTCTGCGCGCCGATGGCGAAGGGGTTGAGATCATCGAGGTCGTGGTCACCAGCGATTCCCGCCTGAACGGCCGGTCGGCTCAGGCGGTTGGCCTGTCGTGGCGGCAGCGCTCCGTGCTGCTGGGGGTATCGCGGCGCGGCAAACGCATCACCTCGCAACTGCGCAAGACCGAGCTGCAGGTGGGTGATATTCTGCTGCTGCTCGTACCGCGCGATACCGCGTCCCATGTGGTCGAATGGCTGGGCGTGCTGCCTCTTGCTGACCGCGGGTTGGCAGTGACCGAAAACCACAAGGTCTGGCTGGCGATCGGCCTGTTTGGCGGCGCGGTCACGGCGGCGAGCTTTGGGTTGATCTACCTGCCCGTCGCCCTGGGACTGGTCGTCATCGCCTATGTGCTGGCGCGGATCGTCCCGCTGTCGGAGCTGTATACCCATATCGAATGGTCGGTCGTCGTCTTGCTGGGGTCGATGATCCCGTTGGGGGCAGCGCTCGAAAGCTCTGGCGGGACGGAGCTGATTGCCGGCGCGCTTGTCGGATTAACCCAAGGGCTGCCCGCATGGGTGGTGCTGACGGTGCTGATGCTGGTCACCATGACCCTGTCGGATGTGCTGAACAATACCGCCACCACCATCGTCGCCGCCCCCGTGGGCATCCAGATGGCGGCAAGCCTTGATGTCTCGCCCGACCCGTTCCTGATGGCGGTCGCCGTCGCCGCATCGAGCGCGTTCCTGACGCCCATTGGGCATAAGAACAACACCTTAATTCTATCCAGTGGTGATTACCGCTTCGGGGACTATTGGCGTATGGGACTACCCTTGGAGATCATAGTCGTATGCGTTTCGATACCTGCTATCCTTTACTTTTGGCCTTTGTAGCATAGAAAAAATGGGGGATTTACCCGGCATAGCTTAAGAAATCCAAGCCTCGCTGAAGTACACCTCACGCCCCCTTACAGCCTCACTGAGGGGCAAGATAGGGGTATGCCACGCAACCCACCTATGACACCCAATCCCCGCCTCCCTTTACGACAAGCCGGGGGAAACGAGGGGGCAAGGGGGGGGAATGGATAAAAGGCTCAGGTACAGTAAGGACCTCGAATTTTTGGGGCTAAATCGAAGAGACCTCTAGCCCTCGCGATGCAACCTAACTTGGCACTGCAGCATGCCTGTGGCCATCAAAAGCGGCAAACCCATTCAATAGTCACTTTGCTTCCAGCCGCAACACAGGAACAAGAAAGTCCTCAATCAGCTTAACCTGCTCTTCGATCAGCACGTTCATACGGTTCGGTCTGTCGCGTCCGCTGGAGCTGCTTAGCTCTTCGCGAAGGGTACGGGCAAAGTCGGGGTCGTTTCCATCCTCGCTATTCGCATCTACAGCTATGCTTACCAAGTGGAATTGACGGTTTAGCAACTCCAAAGCTTTCTCGACCTGCTCACCAAACAAAGCACGTGCCATCGGAAGACATTCCTCCACTGCGCGCCGTTCATCCAGTACAGCGTTCAATCGGTTGTAGTGGCCTTGCGCCGAGATCAGCCTCTGCTTCCGGTCGGCATCGACAGTGGACCAGAAACCCTTTGCGTTGAGGTGCTCCTCTGCCGCACGGAGCTCATGCGCTTCCATCAAAGGGCTTCGGACGTAGCCCAGCGCACGACGTGCATTGTATGCCGCCGTCAAAATGCGCTCCGCCTGATCTATGCGCCGCTCGGACAACTTCTGTCTTCGCCATCCATCAAAGGTGTTGGAGGCTAATACAGCGGCAACAATGACTGCCACGGCCCCGATGACGGCTCCCGTGCCCGAAAGCACCGCGCCAAGTGCCGTCAATTCTGCTGCTGTCCAACCAGGTTCCGCCATTTCGCTCCGTCAATCTACGTCGACTGATTATGGCGAATTTGGTCTCTCCCCGCCAGTGCTATTGGATTGGCTTGAATAACCTTAACAAGTCCAGTTCCATCACTAGTGATCGATTGGCGTTTGACGTGACCATTTCTTAGAATAGCGTCCCTTTGGATTTACGCACCTCAGGTAGCGGGTCTTCGCTAAGTTCGCTTACGGTAACTTGGAGGTGACTAGATCGGTCAAGAAGTAGTGACGCCAATCTATGGACGCGTTTTCTAACGAGAGGTAAGTCAGCCAGCGAAGGAACTTCGAGGCGAACCTGATCGTAACGATACTCCTCCAGTAAGGTAGGGATGGTGGCAACTATGCGATCTTTATTTGCGTCACTTAAGCGGCCGTTGACAACTAGATCACCGATGAGATCGAGCGCACTGCTCAAGCCGGGTTGAGTGCGCTGTTCGATGGCGTGCATCAGCAGCTCAACAATTGATCCACGGCTCGGGCTCTCCAAAGCCTCATCTTGGGTATATTGCATCATCGCGACATATGCGGGATAGACGCGATCTGGGTCTCGGCTAGCCAGTGCCATTCGCACTTGTGAAAGTGCAAAAAACGCATGTTCAGGAAAAAGGCGTTCTACTTGACACGCAACGGCAACGAGTTGTGGCAGCCGTTGATAGCTTTCACTCGCAATAAAACGTGATCTAAGCTCTTCACTAAAGGGCGTTTCATGGTTCAGCTTCGGTAGAAGTGTCCGCGCTAGAACCTCACCAATCTCCCGTGATGTAATTCGATTGACCTGCATATCGCCATCAAGTGCGATTTCGAAGTCAGATCGCCCTTCCAAGTTGATAGGGCTCCAATTTAGGCATGTCGTAATGCATGATGCCAGAGTTTCCTGGTCTAACTGAATTTCCCCCACCCTGATGCCAAGCCTGAGGCTCACTAATAGATCATGGCTGACGCTCCCATTTGCAACAGCCTCTATGATGTTCGAACGGAATAGCGCTGACGCTTTTTTTTGGCCGGGCAAATCGAGAAATAACCATGGATACAAATCGGTGTCGGCTGGCCAGCCGGTTTCGTCTGTCCTATTCCAGATCGCGACTTCAAAAGCTTTGGACTGATCTGAAGTGAGTTTTCTAGCTTTAAATAGCTTATAAAGACGGCGAACGGCACGGCCACGATCAAGCTTTTCGCCGTCTGCGGCGTGTAAGATCAGTTCGTCGATACGAAGCGAAGTAGAAATTGATATTTCTAGACCACTGGCATCTTCATCAGAAAATGCATCTATTGGCTCTGGCCAGTCGCGCTCTATTGCAGTTGCGCCACCCTCGCTCGGAGTTTTGAGATCGACGGCCGTAATTAGAGCGTCTTGCCTGTGTGTGGAATTCATTGCTTCTACTGCCGCCTCGAGCACAGCATTTCCCGCAGAGTAGCCACCCCACCAAATGGTTGGCTTACTAAACAACGATACGGCCCAATTAAATAACTCAAGCGCTTTAATCGAGGACGCACGAATAGCGACCCTCGACAAAACCTCCAGGAGGAACGCCAAATGGTTCTCCCCTTGACGGCGATCACCGAGCGCACGCAAACGCACAACTCGCTTTGGAATTCCTTCTAGTAGCTGTTCAATGGCTCCCGCACTTAGCTGCGCGACCTTCGTTCTTGGCAGCAGCCAGTCGAGCATCTTTCGGTCCGTACCACGGTAACGAGCTAAAAATGCCATGAAGTCATCTTCGTCAGGATTAGTGATAGCTCTATACGCTGTCTCGAGACGGGTAGAAAACATGTCAAAATTCGAAATTGTTTCCGGAGCGCCTGTGCGCTCCATGAGTTCAAGCAATCCATAAAATGGGCACTGTGCGTCTCCGCCGAGACGGGTCGCCCCGCCTTGTCGGTAACTACCGGGTTTGAACGCAAGGGACCACAGTTCGTTCTCTTTCCTGTTTCTATCAATTCGCTTAGTTGTCAGCTTGTCGTAGTAAGAAATCGTGTCCCATGGGTCCGCTTTCGCACCAAGAAAACGCATGCGCGTTTCGTCGGTCTCATCCTCTAGGTAACTGGAATGCTTGTCGTTTAGCGCAGATTTGGAACCCCGATGGCAGAAAGCTGCCCAGCCTTCCAAAGAAATAAGCCACGCAGACTTCGGGTCAGATACCTGCCTTTGCCTGACCCTTAAAAGTGCAGCCTGATACAGTTCAGCAGCGTCGCGGTGGTGGTACAACATCGCCAATAAACTGGCGCGTCGCATCATCCAAAGAGGTTCTTCGGATTTAAGGCGATTGGCAGCTTCCAGGATTGCAGCATCATCCCATCGCAAAAGTGCTTGTTGAGCAGTCTCATACGCATGTACGAGCTGCGCTTCCTCGCTACCGATCGATTGCAAACGCTCCATCCAGACAGACCACTTGGGCCAATTCTGAAATCTACGCCACTCTGTCGCACATGCCGCGCACAGTACGATGCGCTCAGATGATGAGAGATGAGAATGTTCAGCTTCATAATGCTGATCTGCTTCGTCGAGATCGGCTGGAGGTATCCAGATACATGCGGTGCGGTGCCGCCAAATCTTCTCTGCTGCAAATCTCAAATGGGCTTCTGGCGTTTCTGGACCTTGTTGCAAAGTCGGGAAGCCGTACGTCAAGGAGTTGGTTTGCCGAACTGGAGCTATAAGCCAGCCGGGATAAGAAATACGATCTCCGGCCCATACCTCGGCAACGTGCTTTCTACTCGCCTTCTCATGATCCAGGGCGTTCGGAGGCGCTGAAAACCGATCAGGGGATTTTACCCACTCGAAAGGAGACGGTGGTTTGGCTTGGTTCAGAGCTTCAAAGAATATCTCAAGTGCTCTCTCATGCTTTTCGCTGCGGTGAGTATTCTCGACCAACGGCCACAAATCTATCGGCGTTACGTTTCTTGCTTCAAGAAGGGCTCTAGCCGATGGCGATAGGTTCAACGATCCGACAAGCCTGATCCGCCGTGTCGACGCTCCTAATGTATCGCGAGCCCAGCCGCTCCAAGCAAGGAAGTTTGGATCAATGCCCGAAAAGCCGATGAGACAAAGTTCATGCTCAAGCATAACCTGTTGTGCAAGATTGACGAAGGGGGCGAATTTAGCTGGGTAGGTACGGAATTCATCCTCAGTGAAAATGAATGGCTTATGTGAGGGTAGCGACCCGTGAAGCTTAACGATCCGGGGAGATGCTTGGTGTGCAATATCCTGCACTGTCCTCACACAACTATAAATACGATCAGGCGTCTCAAGTGTGGTTCGCTCCAGTAATGTATCCCAGTTGGTGGTCAACACATCTCGCCAAGGCAGCTCAAGTAGCTGTTTATGAAGCGGACCTGGCGACCAGCGCCCATCCGGCACTAACTCACGGATCAGCCGATCTAAACCGTCCTCTCCGTGGAGGGTCCGGTATTCCTGCGCGAGGCGTAGAGCATCAGGTCCATCACCAGAACTGTATCCTAGCGCGATTTCCATCCTCTCCTTGAAGTCTCCCCACAGCGGTGGAAAAGGTGCTGTCGGTTCGCGTAGGCATGACCTGCTAAAACCTGAACCGACCATAACCGCAGCTTGCTTTTCCCAAAGTGCACGAGCGAAACTTTGAAATGCTGGAAAATCTGGTAGTTTTTCAAAATCTTTTGGCCAGCTGCCGGTCGGACTAGACTGCAAAACTCTTACCTCAATTTAATGTCACAATTACTTTAGCAGACATAAGTGACTTGGGCTACGCATCTGTCTCGGGGTTGATCTGCTTAGTCGATATGGTGAGCAGAACGGCGACATTCACGCTAGAAAACAAAAGCCTGCTATTGGCGGGAAGCGGTTTTCTCATCTATTTCGCAACAATGATGGCGTCCGGTGCATAGCCTGCAGTAAGACCCCATTCCAAAGTTCATTGAAGGATATTGCACGCAGTCGATTGACGGCAATGTATTAGAAACTGAAAGATTGATTTGTATAATGCTGTGCCCGCCTACTTGGAATTTATGGCAAAAAAGGTTGGGTAAGCCGGAAGCAACCTATCAAAAGCGTATGTCTGCAACGCAGTCTAAAACCTTGGTTAAATTTACGCCCTCACATTTCGCATTGTGTGCGCTGGGCCTGCTGCAAAGCCTTCAGCGCATCAAGCCTCCACTTGGTATGAATTCATCTGTAATCGCCCCACACAGCCAACTCTGCAAGCCTAGAGAAAAGCTTTGCGCCATCGCTGCGGAACAAGCGAGATTGCTGCAACGGGTTGCATACTAGACCTCCTTGCTGATTGCTTTAAGTGTCAAGCAAGACGTCACAGCCAGCTTAAGGCACTTGGCAGGTCTGCTTAGGGGGGTGGCATTGGAGATAACCCACCTTCAGGGTCTGATACTAATCGTCCATACACCGATTACATCAGCAGACGAGAAACTGCTGTTCACCCGGTGTACAAACTACACGTGGTTTGTCGTGGGAGGATCACTATTCACTAATACGCACCGTGCACTAAAGGTAAACCTGACGAATACTCGTATAGGAACTATAGTTTAATCTCTCGTATGTCTTATCATAAGGGGGGTACAATTCCCTACCCCTCAACATTTGGCTCAGTTAGGCCCGTGGCCGAAGCCCTACAGAGGCGTCACCGATAGACAAGCTCACACCGTTCTTCAAACGGAGCCAGATCGATATTCGTTGGCTAGAACCTCGCCCATCGCGATAAACCTTAGCTTCTTCAATCAGCTTGCGGACCCACTGGTTGGCCTCTGGAATGGACAGCAGGACTATCTCGGAAGGAACTGAACCGAAGACGCGAGTTGATCTCGAGACAGTTTCTAGATTTCGAAGGCACTCTTCCACCTCCGCTTCGGCTGCAAGAACAAGCCTATCTAAAGCAGCATTGGGGCGCTTTCCAACACGAGCGTGGAGATACTCTAGGTTGTCCTGGGCGGTAGTGAGTTCCTCCTCGAGGCCTTCAGCTTCTGCACTCGTTTCTACACCAAATGCTTTGACGACTTCTGGCCATTCATCCATTAAAACTTGATCAATATAAGACACAGCGCCCATGTATTTGTTGGTGACATAGTCGACGTAAGACACCGACCTATTGTTCCTCTTAGCCTTGGCCTTGTTGCCACCATCAGACTTCAAGACACCCACCAGACGGCCTCGACACTGGCCCTGCTGTTTGGTTTTGACCGGTGCGGAACCACTTTGAATGCGATGGCGAACGCGGCGGGCGATTTCCTCGTCGACTATACGTGGGTAATAGTCTGCGACAGTATCGATGATCCTTCGCTCCTTTTTAGTCCCTTTACCGATCTGAAGCGTTCCAAAGGGGGTCACTTCGCGAACCAACATGTATATTAACGCACCTGTCCAGTTGCCCTTTCCAGACAACGTGGGGACACCTCTGTCTCGAAGATCAGTCGCCATGCCGCTGGTTGGTTCACCGTTCGCATACCGCTCAAAGAGTTCTCTGATAACGGCAGCCTTGTCTTCGATGACTGTAAATGTGCCATTCTCTAGGCTGTCACCGTTGAACTCGATCCAAGCTGGCACTTTGGTGGAACGCTTACGGCTACCATCAACCACCTTTGCAGCGTTGCTTTTCCATGCCGCACCTACCCGCTCAGATTTATACCTGCTCTCTTGGTTCGCCCTATCGAAACCAGCCAGCATAATGAAGGCATCTCCAAGTGAGAGTGGCTCCCGAGCTTGATATACCTTGTTGTCACTCAATGTGACCGCATTGATACCAGCCACAGTGATACGCTTGATCAGCATGTACCCCTCGTCGAAATGCTGACGTGACAAGCGGTCGAGGTTCTCGACTATGAGAATTGAGCCCTCATCAATCGCCCCCTTCTCTACGGCTTCAAGGAATGCACCCAACTTCCCTACATCAGCGTTGGCACCCTTGAAGGCTGAAACACCCTTATCTTCGAAGGTCTCTGTCGAGAGGGTGTAGCCTTCCCGGCTGCACCATTCCTGCGCCCGTTTGGTCTGTCTCTCAATGGAGTTACCATCTCTCTGTCCCTCCGAGGAAAACCTGACGTAACTATAAGCGATAGTCTGATGTTGATCCGGCATGTTGTACATGTTCATGGCGTATCCTCTCGAAGCGGTCATACGGTAGTGGAGTAAGTCAAGGGGGAAGCAGATGGGGTCCCGAGGGGACCGTGAGAAACGGCCCATCCCCAATCGCCTAACTGACAAGGCAAAACGTCAATGCCAGCTATCCTGTTCATGAGATAGGCAAAACCTTGTTGGAGTACTTTGTGCCCATAAGAACGAGGCCGACAAGTGGGTCCTTGAGGACAGTTGAAGTGGCATGTTGAAAGGCTGCTCCTAGTACCTCAAGACGCTTTAGGTTCACGTATTACCCAACTTATCCTAAATTCAGATCAGCCACCTCCTGCAACACATCTCCTAAAAAAACAAGAAATCAAATAAAAAACAAAACCATAGCTAAGAACCCCATAGGCATTCCTGCTCCATTCTCGACAGCATTAAGCTATACCCCATATAGAAACAACACGCTGATCCTTGGTCCCGGGGGCTATAGCTTTGGCGATTACTGGCGCATGGGCCTGCCGCTTGAGATCATCGTCGTCGCGGTGTCCATTCCGGCTATTCTGGTGTTCTGGCCGCTTTAGAGGCAGAGCCAGGGGAAGGAGCCGGGGGCCAGCCCCCGGGCCCCCGGGATTTTTGCCATTTGGAAGCGCGGGGTCGGCGCTACCAGAAGAGCGGGATCATCATGGAGACGAGCAGCGACATCGACAGGTTGAGCGGAATGCCGATGCGCATGAAGTCGGTGAAGCGGTAGCCGCCCGGCCCATAGACCAGCGTGTTGGTCTGATAGCCGATGGGGGTGGCAAAGGCGCAAGACGCCGCGATCATCACCGCGACCACCAGGGGGCGCGGGTCCATGCCAAGTGCGGACCCGAGGCTGATGGCAATCGGTGTCATGATCACCGCCACCGCGTTGTTCGACACAATCTCTGTCAGGGTTGTGGTCAGCAGGAACACCGCGAAGATCACATAGAAAGGCGACAGCGTGCCGAGGAAGGGTGCGATATTGTCAACGATCAGGCTGATCGCGCCGGAGTTTTGTAACCCTGCCCCGACCGCAAGCATCGAGAAGATCAGCGCCAGCAGACGGCCATCGACAAAGCTGAAGGCCTCTTCCGCGTCGATACAGCCCGTGACCAGGACCAACGCCACGGCCAGCACGGCCAGCAGCAAGATCGGCGCGACGTTCAGCGCGGCCAAGACCACGATCCCCACCAGCGCCGCGATGGCGATCGGGGCATGCCCCCGCCGGAAGGCCCGTGCCGACGGCTGCGAGACGTCGACCATATCCATATCCGAGGCAAGGCGCTGGATATCCTCCATCGCGCCTTCTAGCAGCAGCGTGTCACCGACCTTGACGATGAGGTCGTCAAGCTGGCGACCGATGTTCTGGTTCCGCCGGTGTACCGCCAAAGGGTACACCCCATAGCGCCGGCGCAGACGCAGCGCGCCGAGGGTGCGGCCCACCATCTTGCAGCCCGGCGTGATCAGCACCTCTACGGTCGAGGTTTCCACCGCCGACACCTGATCGACGCGCTTGAGCTCTTTATTCGCCTGAAGGCTGAGCAGTTCCGTCATCTGGGTCCGCAGAACCACACGGTCACCGACCCGCAGTTCGACACTGGCCAGATCGCGGCGCAACGACTGATCCCCGCGCACCACGTCGATCAGCCGCACGCCTTCGCGTTTGAATAGCTGCACGTCAAGCACCTCGCGCCCGATCAGGTTGGAGTCGGGCGGGATCACGGCTTCGGTGAAGAACTTCATCTTGGAGCGGTCGGACAGCATATTCGCCATACTGTCGCGCGCGGGCAGCAGTTTGGGCGCGAAGACGACCATATAGATCAGGCCCCAGGCGCAGACGACCAGACCGATGGGCAGGATTTCGAAAATGCCAAACGGCTCCAGCCCCTGCGACCGTGCGACACCGTCCACCAGAAGGTTGGTCGAGGTCCCGATCAGCGTCAGGGAGCCGCCCATGATCGCCGCATAGCTCAGCGGGATCAGCAGTTTGGAGGCTTTGGTGCCAAGCGTCTGGCTGAGCTGCACCACGACCGGAATCATCACCACCACCACGGGCGTGTTGTTCATCACCGCCGAGGCCGCCATGACGGCCACGATCACGCCCACCACCGCCGTTTTCGGATGCGTCTTGGCATAGCGTTCGGCCATGCGCGTCAGCACATCCAGCGCG
The DNA here is from genome assembly GCF_048285585.1 of Sulfitobacter sp. SBS6. Classification (NCBI taxonomy): domain Bacteria; kingdom Pseudomonadati; phylum Pseudomonadota; class Alphaproteobacteria; order Rhodobacterales; family Roseobacteraceae; genus Sulfitobacter; species Sulfitobacter sp. SBS6. The sequence continues at coordinate 827,864 of NZ_JBLWBA010000005.1, forward strand.
CCCGTGCGCACCAGCGCGCCCATCACGATGAACATCGCGGCAATGGTCCAGGGGGCAGAGTTCTGCAGCACCGCCTGCGCATCGTCATAGGGCAAGATGCCAAGCGCCAGCATGATGGCCGCCCCGGATAGGGCCACGACCTCGGTCGGGAGGGATTCGCGCAGGAACATGACGAACATGATCACAACGACGGTCAATGCCAGGATGGCAGAGGTGCTATCCGACAGGTTTAGAAAGTCCATTCAGGTATATCCGGCCTTGGGCAGATGAAAATCAAACTGCAGTGTCGTTGATTGCAACGTCCACGGCAAGCGTCGCCTTGGGGCAAGCGTCAGATGCGCCTGCCCTGCGCTATTCCGGATACGGGTCTAAAGCGCGCCAGCCGCAACGCGGTCAGGGCGCGCTTTGCTGCAGCTTGCCGCCCTGACGCACGGGCACGATACGGGTCGCCTTGCCGGTGCGGTCGTCGGTTTCGATATAGACGCCGGAGAGGGTCGCTTCCTCGTTGGCGGGGGTGAAGCGGTCTTTGGGCATGCCGGTGATGAAGCGGCGCAAAGGCTCTGTTTTCTCCATCCCGATCACCGAATGGTAATCGCCGCTCATGCCTGCATCTGTCAGATAGGCCGTCCCGCCCGGCAGGATCATCGCGTCAGACGTGGGCACATGGGTATGCGTGCCCACAACAAGGCTGGCGCGGCCATCACACCAATGCCCCATCGCCATCTTTTCCGAGGTCGCCTCGCAGTGCATATCGACAATCACCGCCGATGCCATGCCGCCCAGAGGGTGGGTCTTGAGCACGGGTTCAAGCGCCGAGAACGGATCGTCAAAGGGACGCTTCATAAAGACCTGACCAAGCGCTTGGGTGACCAGCACCTTGCGCCCGTTCTTGGCGGTGAACAGACGCGCGCCCTTGCCCGGTGCGTTTTTCGAAAAATTCAGCGGCCGGATGACACGCGGCTCCTGCTCGATAAAACTCAGCATGTCTTTTTGGTCAAAGGCGTGGTCGCCCAGGGTCAGACAATCGGCCCCTGCGTCCAGCAGCGTTTTGGCGTGGCTGCCAGACAGCCCCATGCCAGAGGTGGCATTTTCACCGTTCACCACCACAAAATCCAGCTTCCATTCCGTCCGCAGACGGGGAAGGTTTTCGCTGATTGCGCGGCGGCCCGCGCGGCCCATGACATCGCCGAGGAAGAGTATTTTCATGCCCCAAGCGTTAGGCTGCGCAGCGCCCGAGGGCAAGGGGCGGAGCTGCGGTTTTTGCGCGCGGGGTGCGGGCGCGCCTAGGCGATCTCGATCACGCCCGTCTCTGTCACGATCAGATCAAGCGGCTGGTCGGTGGGTTCAAGCGGCAGATCGTCAACCTCTTGCCCCGCAAAGGCAAAACCGATCGCCAAGGTCGCCCGCCGCGCACGTAGCTGTTCCAGCGTGCGGTCATAAAACCCGCCGCCATACCCCAGACGCCCGCCAGCGCGGTTGAACGCCAGCAGGGGCACGATCACGATTTCAGGGTCAAAGAAATCCTCGACCGCGGGGATCTGAGCGCCAAAGGCACCGTCCACCAAAGGGGTATCCGGGGTCCAGCGCGAAAACCGCAAAGGCTGCGCCGCGCCCATGATCACCGGCACGCCCACGGGGCCGTGGGCCGCCGCCTCGGCCATGGCGGGGCGCGGGTCAATCTCTGTGCGTATGGGTAGAAAACCGGACAGCGGGACGCCGCGATACCCCGCGAGCACTTCGCTCAGATAGCCGGCTTGCGAAGCGTTGGCAGCATCAAACAGCGGCTTGCGGCGGGCGAAGGCCGCCTTGCGCGCTGCCGCCTTGACCGCCGCCATATCCGTCACAGCAAGACCGCCGCCGCCAGCCCCAGAAAGGCGAAGAAGCCCACGACATCCGTCACCGTCGTCACAAAAGCACCAGAGGCAAGGGCCGGATCCACGCCGAAACGTTCCAGCAGGATCGGGATGCCCGTCCCCGCAAGCCCCGCCACGACCATGTTGATCACCATCGCCGTCGCGATCACATAGCCAAGCGCGGGTGACCCGAACCACAGGATCCCGACGATCCCCATGATGATCGCGAAAATCAGGCCATTCACCAGCCCCACAAGACATTCACGTCGGATCACGCGCCAGACGTTCGATCCGGTCAAATCCCGGGTCGCGATGGCGCGCACGGCCACGGTCAGACTTTGCGTACCGGCATTCCCCCCCATAGAGGCCACGATGGGCATCAACACCGCCAACGCCACGATCTGCGCGATCGCTGCCTCGAACTGCGAAATCACCATAGAGGCCGCGATGGCCGTCACCAGGTTCACCGCCAGCCAGGGCAACCGCTGCTTTGTCGTCTCGATCACACGGTCAGACAGCGACCCTTCGCCAACACCGGCCAGACGCAGGATGTCTTCTTCGTGTTCCTCGTCCAGCACCGACATGGCGTCATCAATGGTGATCACCCCGATCAAACGCCCCTCATCATCGACAACGGGCGCAGAGATCAGGTGATACTGGTTGAACGCATAGGCGACATCGCCCTCGTCTCGCAGGGCGGGAATGACCTGAAACGTATCCTCCAGAATGTCGCGCATGGGGGTGGCGCGTTTGGACCGCATCAGCTTGCCAAGAGTGACATTGCCCACAGGGTGCAACCGCGGATCAACCATGACGATGTGATAGAACTGGTCCGGCAGGTCTTCCTCGGGCGTGGCGCGCAGGTGATCAATCGCCTCGCCCACGGTCCAGTGTTCCGGGGCCATGACAACTTCGCGCTGCATCAAACGACCAGCGGAATATTCGGGATAGGTCAGCGCCTGTTCGACAGCGACCCGGTCCGCATCTTCCAGGGCCCCCAGAATGGTCTCGGCCTGCGCATCCTCAAGGTCTTCGATCAGATCGACAACATCATCGCTGTCCATGTCGCGCACGGCGTCCGACAGCACCTCGGGCGTCAGAATCGCAACGACTTCCTCGCGGATCGATTCGTCGAGCTCCGACAGAATCTCGCCATCGAACTCGCGGTCATACAGCCGGATCAGCTTGGTCCGTTCAAAGGCGCTGATCTGTTCCAGAAGGTCGGCGATGTCGGCCGCGTGCAGCGGCTCCATCAGCTCTGTCAGCTTGGCGGCGTCATCGATTTCCACCGCATAGAGAATGGACGCCACGGCCTTCTTGTTCAGCCGATATGCCTCGCCTTCATCCTCGGCGTCGGGGGAGAGTTCAAGTTCCTGTGCGTCGTCAACCATGGCTGCCCCCACTTGCGATTTTGCGCAGACCATAAGCGTGCCACAGCGCGGATACAATGGCGCGGAACCCTGCGCTATCGGATTGTCGGCACGGCGGGCTGCGGTTAGACAGGCGGCATGAAAACACAAACACTCCTCCTCGGCCAAACGCTCCGGTTTACGGGCACTCCCCTCTCTGACCCGTGGGAGGAGACGGTTCATATCGACAGCGACGGTGGCGTGCTGATTGAAGGCGCGCAGATCAAGGCCGTGGGCCGCGCCGACGACCTGCGCAAGGCGTACCCGCAGGCAGCGGTGCAGGACTATGGCGACCGGCTGATCTGCCCGGGGTTTGTGGATGCCCATGTGCATTATCCGCAGACCGCCATCATCGCGAGCTGGGGCAAACGGCTGATCGACTGGCTCAACAGCTATACCTTCCCCGAGGAAATGCGCCTGTCAGACCCCGCCTATGCCCGCGACATCGCCGGGCGCTATCTGGATCTGACGCTGGCCAACGGCACGACCACTGTCTGCTCTTTCGCCACCATCGCCCCCACCAGCGTCGACGCGATATTCGACGCGGCAGCAGAGCGTGGTCAGCGGATCGTGGCGGGCAAGACCTGTATGGACCGCAACGCCCCCGACGGGCTGCGCGATACGGCGCAATCGGCCTATGACGACAGCAAGATGCTGATCGATCGCTGGCACGGCAAAGGCCGCGCCAGCTATGCGATTACGCCCCGTTTCACGCCGACCTCGACGCCGGAACAACTCGCGGCCTTGGGTGCGCTCTGGACGGAGCGCCCCGACTGCCTGATGCAGACGCACCTGAGCGAACAGATCGACGAGATTGCTTGGGTCCAAGACCTTGTGCCCCACGCCCGCGATTATCTGGACACCTACGAGGAACACGGGCTGGTGCGTGATCGCGCCGTCTTTGGCCATGCCATCCACCTGACCCCGCGCGAGATCGACCGACTTGCGGACAGCGGCGCATCGGTGGTGCATTGTCCGACCTCGAACACCTTCATCGGATCGGGACTGTTCGACATGGCGCATATCGCCGCGCAGCGGATACCGATTGGCTTGGCCACGGACACCGGCGGCGGATCGTCTTTCTCGATGCTGCGCACAATGGCTGCGGCCTATGAGATCGGTCAACTGCGCGGCACCCCCACCCATGCGGCGCAGTTGATGTGGCTTGCCACCGCCGGCTCTGCCCGCAGCCTGCATCTGCACGAAAAGATCGGCACACTCGCCGAAGGCTTCGAGGCCGACATCACCGTGCTCGACCTCGCCTCCACCCCCGCGATCAAGCAGCGCAGCGACAATGCGCACAGCATATGGGATCAGCTTTTCGCCACAATCATGATGGGCGACGACCGCGCCATCAGCGATGTCTGGGTCAACGGGGTGCGCCGAGGCTGACGCCAGCCTCCTTCATTTTGCCTTTAAACTCCCCGCGGCACGTCCCGTAGGCGCGCCTTGCGAGACGGCTTCGGGCCCATCCTAACAGGGTGCGGCCAGAACCATTGCCCAAATCCGGTCCGGCCCCTGAAACAGGCCAAAACCCGTGGCATTCCGGCTCATCATATTGCGGTAATGCGGCGCCGATTGCGCCCATCCCCGCATGACCTGCGTCAGATCCCCCTGCCCCTTGGCAAGATTCTCGGCCACATAGCACCAGCGATAGCCCTGCGCCCGCACCCGATCGCCGACACCAGACCCATCGCGCCCCGTGTGCGAGAAATACCCGTGCCGCGCCATGTCCAGCGCATGTGCCCGTGCGGCGGCCTCTAGCCGCGGTGCATAGGACAGCGGGGCCACCCCCTGCTGCGCGCGCATGGCATTCAACATCTGAACCGCCTGTGGGTCGGCGCGCAGAGGCGATATCGCGGCAATCATCAGAGCCACGGCCAAAGCCAGCCTGCGTAGAATATTCATACCGTCAACTCCCCCGCTTTCGCGCTACCCGCGTCTCTACTTCCTCCCAAGACCGAGGCACGCGTGTTTATATCGCGTCCCGCAGCGCCCGCGCGAGCCTGTTTTGTTGCGCGATCTGCGCGGGCAAATCTATGGTCACGACCTGCGCATCCCGCACGACGCTGCGCCCTTCAACAAGCAAATCGCGGACTGTTGTCGGCCCCGCAAGCAACAGTGCCGCAGGATCCCAGCTCCCGGCGCTTTCAATCCCGCTCACGTCCCAGATTGCGATGTCTGCCCGCGCCCCCACCTCGATCCGCCCGCATTCGGGGCGGCCCAGGATGTCTGCACCGCCGCGCGTGGCAATCTCGAGCGCTTCGCGTGCGCTCATCGCATCCGCCCCGCCAGCAACGCGCTGCAAAAGCATCGCCTGCCGAGCCTCTGCGACAAGATTTCCGGCGTCATTGCTTGCGGATCCATCGACCCCGAGCCCTACGGGAACCCCGGCATCTCGCATCGCACGAAGGGGCGCGATCCCCGAGCCCAAACGGCAGTTCGAACAGGGGCAATGTGCAACGCCAGTCTTGGTCTGCGCGAATAACGCGATCTCGCTCGGGTCGAGCTTCACGCAATGGGCATGCCAGACATCGGGCCCGACCCAGCCCAGATCCTGCGCATATTGACCCGGACGACAGCCGAATTGCGCCAATGAATAGGCGATATCCTCCTCGTTCTCGGCAAGATGCGTATGCAGCATCACGCCTTTGTCCCGCGCCAACAGCGCTGCGTCCCGCATCAAGTCCCGACTTACCGAGAAGGGCGAACAGGGCGCGATGCCAACCCGACACATGGAAGAGGCCGATGGGTCATGAAAACCGTCGATCACACGAATGCAATCTTCCAGTATCGCAGCCTCGCGTTCCACCAAAGCATCAGGTGGCAACCCACCGTCGCTTTCCCCGATGCTCATCGCGCCGCGCGTGGGCTGAAACCGCATCCCGATCTCTGCCGCGGCGTGTATTGTATCCTCCAACCGGCTGCCGTTCGGATACATATACAGGTGGTCCGAGCTTAACGTGCAGCCGGACAAGGCAAGCTCTGCCAACCCCACCTGAGCCGAGACATACATGTGATCCGGCGTAAACCGCGCCCAGATCGGATAAAGCGTTTTAAGCCAGCCAAACAGCAGCGCGTCCTGCCCCCCCGGCACCGCCCGCGTCAGACTTTGATAAAGGTGGTGATGGGTGTTCACCAACCCTGGCGTCACAACGCACCCTGATGCTTCTATCACCTCCCCTTCAGTTGTCAGGTTTTGTCCCACCGCCACGACAACCCCATCGCGCAGCAAAACATCAGCCGATACCAATTCGCGCCGCGTCTCATCCATCGTCAAAAGACAATCAGCGTTGCGTATCAGCAGTTCGGTCATATCGGACAATTCCTAACAAACTCTAAAGCTTCGGCGTGAATATCGGCATTGGCCGCCGCGATGGCACGTCCCCCATGATGGGCGGGGCCGCCATCCCAGTCGGTAACGATGCCACCCGCTGCATGGACAAGAGCGATTGGTGCTTGAATATCATAGGGTTGCAGGCCCGCTTCGATGACCAGATCGACCTGCCCCGAGGCCACCAAAGCATAAGCATAGCAATCCATCCCAAAGCGCGCCAAACGCGCATGTCGCGCCACCTCGGCAAAGGCGGCCCCTTCGGATGTCGTCCCGACCTCTGGAAAAGTAGTGAAAACGGTCGCCTGCGACAGTGCACGCGCCCCACGCGTCCGCAGCGGATGAACGCCAGACGGGCCCGACACCTCTGCTTGGCCGCTATGCCCAACAAAACGCTCGCGAATGTAGGGCTGGTCGATGATCCCGAAAAACGGCCCATCCGCATTGCTGACCGCGATCAACACGCCCCAGGTCGGCGTGCCGGAGACAAAACCCCGCGTGCCGTCAATGGGGTCCAAAACCCAGGTGAGCCCGGAGGTCCCTTCCGCGATACCATATTCTTCGCCTAGGATGGCGTCGTTGGGGCGCTCGCGTGCCAAGATATCGCGCATGGCCCGTTCGGCCGCACGATCGGCTTCTGTGACGGGATCATAGCCCGACTGGAATTTGTTGTCCGCAATCAGATCTGCTTGACGAAAATGCGGAAGTATCGCGGCACGGGCGGCGTCCGCCAGCAAATGGCCCACACGCAATATATCGGGATCGGAGTGCATATTTGGTATCATAGCTACCGATCTGACACTTTCGCCAGATCCTTGCAAGATAACACTTCCCGCTAAAGGTTAAGCCACATCACTGAGGACACGCGCCAATTCGAACAGGCGGCGACGCTGGTTTTCGGGGATCGCATAGTAAGAGCGGATCAAATCCATCGCCTCTTTATCGCCGCTCAGATCGGCGGGGATATTGTCCAAGGCCTTTTCGGGCTGCGGTTTTTCGGCTTCCAGACCTTCAAAGAAATGCGAAACGTCCACGTTCAGGGCAAAGGCGATGTCCCAAAGTCTGGACGCGCTGACACGGTTTGCACCGGTTTCATACTTTTGGATTTGCTGGAATTTTATGCCAACAAGTTCTGCTAAGCGCTGCTGTGTCATGCCTGTCAGCCAACGGCGCTGCCGTATTCGCTGACCAACATGAACATCTACTTTATGAGGCATCACGATCTTCTTTCTAACTCAGCGCCCATAATTTCGACGCTTGTATTTGTGGAGAGGAAGTGACCAATTCACGTGGTCATTTCCGACAAAACGTGCTACTTGCAAATATACTCACTATGCGCAAATAAAATGAAAATGGACATACGTTCAGTTATCATTCCAATCAGCGCCAGCACTTAATCAAGCGTTGTTTCCGCGAGAAAAATACCCCTTATACGCGAATTGAACGTAGCAAGCGTTCGGGAACTCGCAAAACTTTTTACCTGAGCCGAGCACCATAAATTCGCCGCAATGCTGTGTGTCAGCATTTCCAACACATTGAGACCTGCTCCTCTCACGTTCAAGAATACCATATTTGTCAGTAAGATAGCCCCGCCCGTCAGCTTCGCCACTACATTCTGCGCGGGTGCGCGATGTTTTGCTCACGGCACCCGAATACCGCCTGATTAACGCAAATAACAAAAACGTTACGGCACAATTGCGCCCGTCGCGGGGAAGAATCATCTTTTTCATGGGCAAAAGGCTTGCAGTCTAAACCTTAAGATACCGTTCAGAGCCGTGAGAACGACGCAGTAAAGCGTCGCGACGCAAAATTCGCAAATGCGTTAGGCAAATCTTCATATCTCTTCTTTAGCTCATTCACCACGGACACGCAGATGTTCAACCGAAAGGCTGCGTGTTTCGAAGGTAGAAATGCCTATGTTGCGCCACATTTGGCAAAGCAAAACGCCAATAGTGCCCACTGCGCTAGAATTGGATGCGAAAGCTCTTGAAAACAAAGACGTGTGTGCCGATATTTGACCCAATACCGAGGTCGGAGAACCGACTTTGCAACACGTCTATTATTTGGAGGATATTCATGGCCGACGTGAACACAATCCGGTCTGCGGCCGGATCCCGCGCCGCCGCTATCGATGAAGGGCTGCGCACCCATATGAATAAGGTGTATGGCACCATGTCGATTGGCATGTTGATCACCTTTGCAGCGGCTTGGGCCATTTCCGGCCTGGCCGTGACGACCGATCCTTCCGGCGCGGTTGCGCAGATTGGCACGGACAAATACCTGACCTCCTTCGGCTCTGCGCTGTATATGTCGCCGCTGAAATTGGTTGTGATGTTTGCACCTTTGGCGTTTGTCTTCGGCTTGGGTGCCGCGATGAATAAAATCTCGGCCGCGACTGCGCAGACATTGTTTTATGTTTTCGCTGCCGTCATGGGCGTTTCGATCAGCTCGATCTTTCTGGTCTTTACGGGCTATTCCATCATCCAGATTTTCTTGATCACCTCGATCGCTTTCGCGGGCCTGTCGCTTTGGGGCTACACCACGAAAAAGGATATCTCCGGCTGGGGTAGCTTCCTGATCATGGGCGTCATTGGCCTGGTTGTTGCGTCGATCGTGAACATCTTCCTCGCCTCCCCTGCCCTTGTGTTCGCGATCTCGGCTATCGGCGTTCTGATTTTCGCTGGCCTTACCGCCTATGACACTCAGAACATCAAGAACACTTACTTGGCGCATGCACATCACGGTGACCAAGAATGGCTGCAGAAGTCCGGTATCATGGGCGCTTTGAGCCTGTACCTGAACTTCATCAACATGTTCATGATGTTGCTGCAATTGTTCGGCAACCGCGAATAACAGACTGCCCCACGACGCGGGGAAATACCTAAGATCGAGCGCCCATCGACATCCGTTCGGTGGGCGCTTTCTTTTGTCCTAGGCGTGATCACAACCGTCGGCCCGACTACCTAATCTGCCCGCGACGCTTCCGTATAACTGCGATCCCCCTTACGCAGTCTGTTCAGTAACATTCGGTGTAACAAGCGTGCTGGCACGACCTTGCGACTGTACGTCTTCCAGTCGGACGAGCAGAGAAGCACACCCGCAGAGGAGCAAACCTCCACTCGAAATGCTCACAGAAGTGATGAATCCAAACGTCTTAGCTTAGGCGCCAGCTCACCCCCGACCAAGCTAAACCGCAACATGGAAGGCTTGCCCCAATGCAGCGGTCACGGCCATCGCAAGCGCGCCCCAGACCACCGCACGGATAATCGCCGAACGCATGGGCGCACCGCCAAGCCGCGCACCGCCGCCGCCAAGCAGTGCCAGAGCGAGCACAGCGGTCACGGCAATCGCGATCAAAGCGTACCCGGCAGGGGCGACAAGTGCTGCGATCAACGGAAAGGCCCCACCCAGAGCGAAGGCGAGCGCGGAGGCCCCGGCGGCCTGCAGCGGATTCGCTTGCCCTGCCAGGCCAAACATACCGAGCTCTTCGCGCGCATGCGCACCAAGAGCGTCGTGGTCGGTCATCTGCGTGGCAACCTTGACGGCGAGCGCGGCATCGACGCCGCGGTTCTCCAACCCTTCGGCAAGCTCTTCCAGCTCGTAGTCCGGGTCTTCCTCCAACGCGATACGCTCACGCTCCAGATCGGCGGCTTCCACATCGGCCTGCGCCGAGACAGAGACATACTCCCCCGCGGCCATGGACAGTGCGCCCGCGGTCAATCCGGCGAAACCGGTCAGGGCGACATTTCCGGTCGCCATCCCTGCCGAGGTAACGCCGACCAGAAGGCTAGAGATGGAAACAATCCCGTCATTCGCCCCCAGTACAGCGGCACGCAACCAGTTGCTCCGGTTGATGTAATGGCCTTCTTTGGGCATTGCCCGTCTCCTTGCGATCACATCCGGTACTCAGCCGCGACAGCAGGGCTGTTCCCATGTCCGAGGTAGAAAAACGCAAAAGGCCGCGCACGAGGCGCGGCCTTCATATCGCGTCGACGGTAAGATCTTACTTGATCTTGCCTTCTTTGTATTCAACGTGCTTACGAATAACGGGGTCGTACTTTTTGATGACCATTTTCTCGGTCATGGTACGTGCGTTTTTCTTGGTTACGTAGAAATGGCCTGTGCCCGCGGACGAGTTCAGACGGATCTTGATCGTGGTTGGCTTCGCCATAGTCGTTCTCCTGCAACGACGAGCAGGCCGCTGATCGACCGCTCGTGAAATCCTGAGTTTTGGGTTCTAGTCACGCCTGCGCCTGAGTCAACCGCTATTTCCTGCCCATGGCCCAAACGAACCGGAAAAATTGAAGTTTTCCGGACCAAGCCCCCGAAGAACAGGGATAAAGACCATGATTATGCGCGGAAGGCCTATAAGCCGGATTTTGTCCCCGTCTTGCGACAGGGGATGACCATTCCTCTGACCATGCAGTTGCCTGCACAGCTACAGCTGCCAACCCGGACCTGCTGGGGCAGAAGTGGCCCCGCCTTGCCTGTTGCCAGACGCGGCGCGCGGTCCCTATTTGGCATTGCTCCCGGTGGGGCTTGCCTTGCCAGAGATGTTGCCACCTCCGCGGTGCGCTCTTACCGCACCGTTTCACCCTTACCTCCCCGGTGGTATCGGTTGCCCGACCCGTCGAAGCGGCGGTCTGTTTTCTGTGGCGCTTTCCGTCGGGTTACCCCGCCCGGGCGTTACCCGGCACCGTTTCTTCTGGGAGTCCGGACTTTCCTCGACCTTGTTGCCAAGACCGCGGCCATCCAGCCTTCCGCGCGCTGCACGCCTAGCGCCTAACTTCAGTTGGGGTCAATCAGTTTCACCCGCCGCGATGCCTTCGGCGAGGATTTTTAACCATTTGGAAACGGGTGTGGTGCTAGAGATCATGCCCGAGGGACATATCCGCGGCGCAGAGCGGCCCCTTGCGCCAGGGGGCATACCGCAGACGCGTGCTGTGCAGCAGGAGGTCAATATCATCGGTGGCGGTGTAGCCTGCCGCATGTGCCGCCGCGATAAAGGCAGCCGGCGTGGGGTCGGATTCGCGGTTTTTCTCCGCGTACTGACGGCCTTTGCCGGCAAGGTTCTGACGCGCCAGACGTTGCCAGTCGAATCGCGGTCCGGGGTCGATCTTGCGTCCGGGGGCCATATCCGAATGGCCGATGATCCCTTCGGGCGGGATCGACCACCGCTCCATAATCCCGCGCAGCAGGGTTTCGAGCGTGACCATCTGCGGTTCGGAGAAGGGGTGATTGCCGCGGTTATCCAGCTCTATCCCGATAGAGCGTGAGTTGATGTCATCGCGACCCCGCCATTCCCCTGCACCGGCGTGCCAGGCACGCTGGTCTTCCGGGACAAGTGGTACAGCCTCGCCCTTGCACGTGATCAGATAGTGGGCGGAGACTTCGGCCGCAGGGTCGCAAAGGCGCGCGCAGGCCGCTTCTGCGCTGTCCATCGCGGTATAGTGGAGCACGATCAAAGAGGGCCGCAACCCGTTGCGGCGCGGCCCATGGTTCGGGGAAAGGTAGCGGTCAGGCGCGTCTGCCATAGGGCCTAGCCCTGCACCCCTTTGCGATAGGGGCTCGGGTCCCAGTTGCAGGCGTATCCGTCGCCGTCAGGGTCCATGCCGGAGCGGTCCTTTTCAGGGCCGCCCGCACTGAGGAAGGCGATCTGCGCCTGATCCGGGTGCGAATACTGGGCGCAGGCCCGTGCGAATTTGCGCTGCTTGTTGAACCCCCGACGGGTGTAGATCGGGGTGCCGACAGCGTGATTGTTCTGCAAAGCATAGGCCACGATATTGGGCCCGGCATCGGCGCGGTCCGGCAGGGCTTCGGGTTGCACCACACGGTATTGCGCGCGGTTGGCCGCGATGCGGGCCGCGTCGCCTTCGATGCTGCGCTCATCAGCCACGGCGTCAAAGTTGTTCTCTTGCGAAATTCCCCCTGCCCCCAGCACCGGTGGCGCAGGATTGGACGGGCTGGCGTTCACAGGGGCCACGCCCGAATTGGTCGCGGCATCATTGCCAAGCCCACCAGGGCGCGTGGCATCCAGGATACGTGCCGTTTCCGCAGCCGTCGCCGCAGCGGAGCCATCATCGACAGCGTCCAGCGGCGTGGCGTCCACCGTGGCGGGTGCTGGCATCGTTGCCACCGCCCCGCCTGCCAAAGCTGTATCCCGCTGGGATTGCGCGGCGTCGAACGACCCGTCAAAACCGACACCCCGTCCACTGTCGGGGATTGCGGGCTGGCAGGCCGCCAGGGCGAGCCCCAAGGCTGCAACAATTGAACAACGTATCATCATCGGACCTGCTTTATCTGCTCTGGTTTATCGGCGGGGGTTTACCACCATTTCTGCGGCTTGGCTACAAAGCCCGCCGCCTGCTCCAGCGCATAGGCGGTAGACAGCAGATCGGCCTCTTCCCATGGGCGGCCGATCAGCTGCAAGCCAAGCGGCAGGCCGGTCTCGCTCGTGCCGGTGGGCAAGGCGATACCGGGCAGCCCCGCGAGGTTCACGGTGACCGTGAAGACGTCGTTCAGATACATTGCCACAGGATCCGTATCCGTCATCTCGCCCAGACCGAAGGCCGCCGAGGGGGTGGTCGGGGTCAGGATGCTGTCGATACCGGCCGCAAAGGCGTCTTCGAAGTCTTTCTTGATCAACGTGCGGACCTTGCGTGCCCGGTTGTAGTAGGCATCGTAGAAGCCCGCGCTTAGTACATAGGTACCGACCATGACACGGCGCTGCACCTCGGCCCCGAAGCCTTCGGCGCGGGTCTTTTCGTACATCTCGGTGATGCCGTCGCCGTGGTCCAGCTTGGCGCGGTGACCATAGCGCACCCCGTCATAGCGCGCGAGGTTCGACGAGGCTTCCGCCGGTGCGATCACGTAGTAGGCAGGCAAGGCGTATTTCGTATGCGGAAGAGAGATATCAACGATCTCGGCCCCGGCGTCGCGCAACATGGCGATACCGTCCTGCCACAGCTTGTCGATCTCGGCAGGGATACCGTCGATGCGGTATTCCTGCGGGATGCCGATCTTTTTGCCACGGATGTCGCCGGTCAAGGCGGCTTCGAAATCAGGGACCGCCAGCTCGGCAGAGGTGCTGTCCTTGGGGTCATACCCCGCCATGGCGCCCAGCATGATCGCCGCATCGCGCACGGTCTTGGTCATCGGGCCCGCTTGATCCAGCGACGAGGCAAAGGCCACGACGCCCCAGCGGGAGCAGCGGCCGTAGGTCGGCTTGATCCCCACGGTGCCGGTAAAGGCCGCGGGCTGGCGGATCGAGCCGCCGGTATCGGTGCCGGTGGCCGCAAGACAAAGATCCGCCGCCACAGCTGCCGCCGACCCACCCGAAGATCCGCCGGGTGTCAGCGCTGTCTCATCGCCCGACCGCCGCCACGGGTTGACGGCATTGCCATACACGGAGGTTTCATTGGACGATCCCATCGCGAATTCATCCATGTTGAGCTTGCCCAACATGACGGCCCCGCTGTCCAGCAGGTTCTGCGATACGGTGCTTTCATACTCGGGCAAGAAGCCTTCAAGGATGCGCGATGCAGCTTGCGACGGCACCCCTTTGGTGCAGAACAGATCCTTGATACCGATGGGCAGACCACACATGGCAGGCGCTTCACCGGATTTGATCCGCGCATCGGCTGCCTTGGCCTGATCCATCGCCAGATCACCGGTGTGGTGCACAAAAGCATTCAGCGCGCCCGCGCCCTCGATCGCGCTCAGACATGCCGCCGTCAGCTCGGCCGAGCTCACATCCCCCTTGCGCAGCGCGTCACGTGCATCGGCAAGGCCCAGTTTATTCAGATCAGCCATTATTCAACCACCTTCGGAACCGCAAAAAATCCTTCGCGCGCGTCGGGCGCGTTGGCCAGCACCTTGGCCTGTTGGTCGCCATCGCGCACCACGTCCTCGCGCTTTTTCAACACCTGTGGCGTGACCGATGTCATCGGCTCTACCCCGTCGACATCGACTTCGTTCAACTGTTCGATAAAGCCGAGGATATTGTTGAACTCTTGCGCCAGCGCGGGCAAGGCGTCGGGTTCGACCTTGATGCGGGCCAGTTTCGCCACCCGTGCGGCTGTGGACTCGTCAATGGACATGGGCGCTCCTTCATCTGATTGGGTGCCGTTTATCGCCCCCTGCCCGCCCCCGCAAGTCTGGGGGCTGCCTCTGACCCGCAATCGCGCCGGTTGATCCTTCATTTTGCCAAATAAACTCCCGCCGGAGGCTCCCCAAAGCGGCATCACGCGCTACAGTCCGCTAAAGACACGGAATAAGGGAGACCCAAATGGATATCATCTGGCTAGGCCACGGCAGCTTTCGCATCGAGATCGAGGATCAGATTCTGCTGGTCGATCCCTGGCTCACCGGCAATCCGATGCTGGACGACGCGCAGCACGAGGCCGCTCTGGCCGGCGTGACGCAAATCCTGGTGACGCACGGGCATTTCGACCACACCCAGGACCTCAAGATGGTGGCCGAGAAAACCGGCGCGCCGGTTGCAGGCATGGTCGAACTGATGGGCTATTTCAGTGCGCAGGACGTGGAAAACACCACCGGCTTCAACAAAGGCGGCACCATCCGCTGCGGCAAGGTCGATGTGACCATGGTACCTGCGTCGCATTCCTCTTCCGTCGATGGGGACGCGGGGCCTGTCTATATGGGGGCCGAGATCGGCTTTATGATCAAGGGCGAAGGCCGCACGATCTATGTCTCGGGTGATACGGATATTATGGCGGATATGGATTGGATGGGCGACTACCACAAACCCGACATCGGCATTCTCAGCGCGGGCGGCCATTTCACCATGGATATGGCCGGTGCGGCCTATGCGGCCAAACGGTATTTTGACTTCAAAACCGTCATCCCCTGCCACTACCGCACCTTCGACGCGCTCGAACAATCTGCGCAGGTGCTGATCGACGGCTTGCCCGGCGTGGATGTGATCGAGCCCGAAGTGCTTAAACCGATCAGCCTGTAAAACGGCCTAGTTCACAGAACCGGCGCGATCCCCGATGAAACAAAGGGTGTCGTTGGCGCGCAGGGCGATGGTGTCTTGATCAAACGCAGCTTTGCGCGCCTCTGCCGGATCAAGCGCCAGTGTGGCGCAGACCTCGAACGCGGTATCGCTGAGGCGGTGATAGGCGTAAGGCGCGCCCGTTGCAGGGTCGCCTTGGGTCAGCACATCGCGCAATCCGGGCCGCATTCCGGGACAATAGCTGTCATCCGCAAGCGCTTGCGGCAATGGTTTGCCCGGGTGACCAAGGCACATCAGATGCCTGTGCAAGGTCCGCAGATCGCTTAGGCGCTGACTGTCCTGCTGGGCGAGCCTTGCGTGCTGCGGGCCACCCACCACGACCAGGCCGCCGATGATGGCACCGCCGACCAGCACAGACATGCAAATCAGCAGCAACTTGTTCACGCCGGGGCCTCTTCGC
This sequence comes from Sulfitobacter sp. SBS6, assembly GCF_048285585.1. Classification (NCBI taxonomy): domain Bacteria; kingdom Pseudomonadati; phylum Pseudomonadota; class Alphaproteobacteria; order Rhodobacterales; family Roseobacteraceae; genus Sulfitobacter; species Sulfitobacter sp. SBS6. The sequence continues at coordinate 843,897 of NZ_JBLWBA010000005.1, forward strand.
GCAGATCCCGCAGATAATAGGCAAAGATGCCCCCGGCGACGACCAGCACCACCAGCGCCTTGAGCAGGAATTGCGCCGTCAGGTCACCGGTCAGCAGCGCATAGATGGTGGCAATCGAATCCCCTAACATCGTCAGCGCGGCCAAAAGCAGGCCGATGTAGATCATCCATTTGCGGATCGCAGAGCGGTAGAGCGCAGGGTCGCGCGCCAGTTTCCGCCGCTCGCGCAAGGTCAGCCACAGATACATCGGTCCGGTCACGATCAACACCGCAACACCCCAGCGGATCGACCGGTCGCTGCCGCCGTCGCCCGTGGCAAAGACCACATCGACCAGCGCCTGTAACACGACAACCAGATTGAACGCGCCAAGGATCAAGACGCAGAACGTCAGCGCATAGGTAAAGAAGTCCCGCGCAGACACCGTCGCCACAGGCCGCGGAATGGGCGGAGAGAACGGCATCTCGTCCCAGCCGTTCAGCGCATCCTGCACCTCTGCGCTGCGCCAACCGGCATGGGTCAGCGCGGCTGTGATCTCGGCCCGTGACTTGCCCGCGGCCAAGGCGTCGCGCACGAAAATGCTCAGCTCGTCCCGTTGGGCCATATGGGTCTATCCTTTTCGTTTCTCTGCAAAAAACGCCTTTAGCAGATCTTCGCTTTCGGGCGCTGCGATGGCGTCATAGACGTCGGGGACGTGGTGACATTGCGCGTGGGAAAACACCCGCGCACCCTGCGCCACACCGCCAGACTTGGGGTCTGACGCGCCGTAGTACAAGCGTGCCACCCGCGCGGCAGAGATCGCGGCAGCACACATGGCGCAGGGTTCCAGCGTCACATAAAGCGCATGCCCGCCCAGCCTTTCGGACCCCGCCGCCGCACAGGCAGCCCGGATCGCCAGCACCTCGGCATGGGCGGTGGGATCGTTCAGCTCGCGCGTCCGGTTGCCCGCCTGCGCGACGACCTGTCCGTCGGGTGCCACGATGACCGCGCCCACGGGCACTTCACCACGGGCAGCGGCGGCGCGGGCCTCTTCCAGCGCTTGGGACATATAGGACGTAAAGCTCATACACCTCTCTTGCCCGCAAACGCCGCCCTTTCGCAAGCGCGGGAAACAGGGTAAGCGCTGAAGTATGAGCGCAGATACACCCTCCCAGCCCCCGAAATCCGGCACCCCTCCCGGTGACCGCATTGCCAAAGTCCTGTCCCGTGCCGGCATCGCCAGCCGCCGCGAGGCCGAACGCATGATCGAGGCCGGTCGCGTGCGCGTCAACGGTGCGCAGATCGATTCGCCCGCGTTGAACGTGACGCCCTCGGACGCGATCACCGTCGACGGCAAACCGGTGGGCGAGCCCGAACCGCCCCGCGTCTGGCTGTTCCACAAGCCCACGGGGCTGGTCACCACCAACCGCGACGAAAAGGGCCGCGGCACGATCTTTGACGATCTTCCCGAAGACATGCCCCGCGTCATGAGCATCGGTCGGCTTGACCTCAACTCCGAAGGGTTGCTGCTGCTGACCAATGATGGCGAGGTCAAGCGCCGCCTCGAATTGCCCTCGAACGGCTGGCTGCGCCGTTACCGCGTGCGCGTCAATGGCCGCCCCACCGACGATATGCTTGAACCGCTGCGCAAGGGCATCACCGTGGATGGCGAGGACTTTCAGCCGATGACGGTCACGCTGGACCGGCAACAAGGGGCGAACGCCTGGCTGACCGTCGGGCTGCGCGAAGGCAAGAACCGCGAGATCCGCCGCGCGATGGAGGCGGTGAACCTGTCGGTGAACCGGCTGATCCGCACCAGCTATGGCCCGTTCCAGCTTGGCGAGCTGAAAACCGGCGAGGTCGAGGAACTCAAGCGCAAGGTGGTCCGTGACCAGCTGGGCCTCGAGATTGCCGATACCACCGGCACCGCGATCAAGAAAAAGCCCGCGCGCATCATCAAGCGCAAGGCCCGCAAACCCGGAGAGCCGGGCCCCGGTCGCCCAGGCCTGCCCAAGGAACCCGGTGACAAGACCGCGACAGGCAAGACCATCCCCGGCAAGCCCAAGCCCGGCTATGGCAAGTCCAAGCCCGCACGGCCCGCGTCCGACCCCGCGCCGCGCAAGTTCGGCACCCGCGTAAAATCCACCCGTAAACCCTGATTTCTGTGGGTTTACGGCCCTTTGGCCGCTACTTTTGCGTGCGTGACCCTAGCGGGTGGCGGGCACTGCGACTATATGTCGTGCAAAGGAAGGTCCGATGGGTCGATTGCTTGTCTTTGTCGCCACGCTGGCGCTGATTGTTGCGTTTGGCGCCGTTTTGGTGACAATCATCGCAAGGATTCTGGACGCGGGCCGTCGTGCATCGACACCAGCGCATGGACAGGAGGTTTATCGCCCCATGGCACCGACACCGTTTCAGAAAATCACCTATGCCGCGCTTGTTGTCTTGCTGTTCGGTGTCTCTACCGGCTGGCTCGGGGGGCTTTGATCCATGGCGCAGCGCTTTGGCGGTAAATACAGCAATCATGACACGGACGGCAGCACGCCGCCCCCGCAGGGCACCCGTGCCAAACGGATAGAGGTCGACCCCGCAAGCGGGCGGGCGAAAATCTTGTTCATCCCCGCCATTCCGCTTGTGTTCATGTCGTTGAACGACGGGGCGCAGGGGCTTGCATTGGGGCTGCTGGCGGCGGCGACGTTGACCGGTGCCGCATGGATGCTGCGCGAGGGGCTGAAAGCCGAAGCCGCTTATACCGCGCGCAAGGTTGCTGAACGCCCCGCCCTGCCGCGCAAGATCATCGCCAGCCTGCTGACCGGTGCCGGCGTGGCGCTTGCAGCCTATAAGAATGACCCCGGACTGGCCGCCCCTGTGCTTTATGCGCTCGCCGCGATGGGGCTGCATGTGTCGGCCTTTGGCATCGATCCGCTGACATCCAAAGGGATGGAGGGCGTGGACAGCTTCCAGAAAGACCGCGTCGCCCGTGTCGTGGACGAGGCGGAAAAACACCTTGCCGCGATGAACACCGCCATTGCACGCGCGGGCGATCGCAAGGCGCGCGACCGGCTGGCGCAGTTTCAGGACACCGCCCGCACGTTGATCCGCACCGTGCAGGATGATCCGCGTGATCTGACCGGTGCGCGTAAATATCTGTCGGTCTATCTGCTGGGCGCGCGTGACGCGACAATCAAGTTTGCGGATATCTACGCCAGCACCGGCGATGCGCAGGCACGCGCCGATTATCTGGCTTTGCTCGATGATCTGGACAAAAACTTTGCCGCGCGCACCCAAAAATCGCTATTGGAAGACAAGACCGATCTGAACATCGAAATCGACGTGCTGCGCGAGCGGCTTTCCCGAGAAGGCGTGCGTCTCGACTGACGCGCCCCGCCCCAAGAGCATAGGAATACTTGAAACATGTCTGATACCGTTCGTGACAAAGCGACCCAATCCGTAGCACTGGTGGAAGAGGTCAACGCGCAGATCCTGCCCGACCCCGCCCCTGCGGATGCCGTCGTCTCGCTTGAGAAAGCCGATGCGCCACAATCGGCAGAGATCAAAAGCCGCATGGCAGAGATCGACATGGGCGACACGCAGTCGATCATCGGTTTCGGGTCCGGCGCACAGGCCGAGCTGCAGGAGATCAGTCAGGCGATGTTGCAGGACGTGCGCAACAAGGATGTGGGCCCCGCCGGTGACAGCCTGCGCACGATCGTGACAACCATCCGCGGCTTTTCCGTGTCCGAGCTGGACGTGCGCCGTGAACGCAGCTGGTGGGAACGCCTTTTGGGCCGCGCGGCCCCCTTTGCCAAATTCACCGCCAAGTTCGAAAAGGTACAGGGTCAGATCGACCGCGTCACGGACGAGCTGCTGACTCATGAACATACCCTGCTCAAGGATATCAAATCCCTTGATATGCTGTACGAAAAGACGCTGCAGTTCTATGATGAGCTCGCGCTTTATATCGCCGCGGGCGAGGCCAAGCTGGCAGAGCTTGACGCGACCACAATCCCCGCCAAACAGGCAGAGGTCGACGCCGCACCAGAGGCGGATCAGGTCATGGTCGCACAGGAACTGCGCGACATCCGCGCCGCGCGGGACGATCTGGAACGCCGTGTGCATGACCTGAAACTGACCCGTCAGGTGACGATGCAATCGCTCCCCTCGATCCGCTTGGTGCAGGAGAACGACAAGTCGCTGGTGACCAAGATCAACTCGACCCTCGTGAACACCGTGCCGCTGTGGGAAACCCAGCTGGCGCAGGCGGTCACCATCCAGCGCAGCGTCGAAGCCGCCGCCGCCGTGCGTGACGCCAATGACCTGACGAACGAGCTGCTGACCTCTAACGCGCAGAACCTGCGCGAAAGCAACAAGGTCATCCGGACCGAGATGGAACGCGGTGTGTTCGACATCGAGGCCGTCAAACAGGCCAATGCCGACCTGATCGGGACCATTCAGGAATCGCTGCAGATCGCCGACGAAGGCAAGGCGCGCCGTGCCTCTGCCGAGAAAGACCTGCAAGAGATGGAGGCCAATCTGCGCGACACGCTGGCCTCTGCCAAAGCGGCCAAGCCCGCAGCCCCTGCGGCGTAACCCCGTCAAGACCTGGAGCGCGCGATATGGTATGGCAACGGTTGGGGCGAACAGGATGGATCGGCACGGCGGCTGTGGTCGCCGCGTTGGCCGCCTGCACCCCGCAGCCCCCTGTGGAACCGACGCTGAAACCCATCGCGCGCCCCGACACGCCGCCGGCACCGCCCCCCGTGGTGGCCAAGCCCACGTCGCAAAAAAGCGCCAAGCTGCGCAGCTATTTCAACCAGGTGCAGCAGGCCCAGTTGAGCCAGGGATTGCTGCGCCGGGATGGTGGCGGGCAGGACACGCCCTTTACCGCCGACATGCTGGTGCGCAACTTTGAACAGATCGCTTTTTACAACGAATATAACGCCACCCTGACCGGACGGGGCGATAAGACCCCCATGCGCCGCTGGGAACGCCCCGTCCGGATGGAGGTCGTCTTTGGCGACAGCGTTCCCCCGTCCGAACGTGACCGCGATGCGGCCTCGATCCGCGACTATGCCACCCGCCTCGCCGCCACGACGCAGCATTCCATCACCGTGGGCGGCAAGCCGAACTTTATGGTGATTATCGCGGGCGAGGATGACCGCCCCGCCGCCCTCGCCCAAGCCGCCGAACGCATCCCCGGTGTGACCGCCGAAAGCCTTGCCGCGCTCAGCGATCTGCGCCGCGACACCTATTGCATCGTCGCCGCCTATGCCGGTGGCGCGGACCCCAGCACCTATACCGCTGCCGTCGCCGTCATCCGTGCCGAGAACCCCTCGCTTATGCGGCTGTCGTGTATCCATGAAGAGCTTGCGCAGGGCCTTGGCCTTGCCAACGACAGCCCCACCGCACGCCCGTCGATCTTTAACGATGACGATGAGTTCGCGCTGCTCACCCGTCACGACGAGCTGCTGCTGAAAATGCTCTATGACCCGCGCTTGCACGCCGGCATGACCGCCGAAGAGGCGACCCCCGTGGCCCGCAAGATCGCGTTCGAACTGATCGGCGGGCCCGTTTAACCCGCCACCGACCTCCCCCGAAAGGACCAAGACATGGGTATTCTCGATTTTCTCTCTGGCCAATTCATCGACGTTATCCATTGGACGGATGACACCCGCGACACGATGGTGTCCCGGTTCGAGCGCGAAGGCCACGAGATCAAATACGGGGCCAAGCTGACGGTCCGCGAAGGGCAAGCCGCTGTCTTCGTCCACGAAGGTCAACTGGCCGATGTGTTCACGCCCGGCCTTTATATGCTTGAAACCAACAACATGCCGATCATGACATCGCTGCAGCATTGGGATCACGGCTTCAAAAGCCCCTTCAAATCCGAGATCTATTTCGTCAACACCACCCGTTTCAACGATCTGAAATGGGGCACCAAGAACCCGATCATCGTGCGCGACCCCGAGTTCGGCCCCGTGCGCCTGCGTTCCTATGGCACCTACTCTGTCAAAGTGTCGGACCCCGCGCGGTTCCTGACCGAAATCGTCGGCACCGATGGTGAATTCACCATGGACGAGATCAGCTATCAGATCCGCAATATCATCGTGCAGGAATTCTCGCGCAGCATCGCGCTGTCCAATATTCCGGTCATGGATATGGCCGCCAACACCCGTGAGCTGGGCAAACTGGTGAGCACCGAAATCTCGGCCACCATTGCAGAATACGGGCTGACCATCCCCGAACTTTATATCGAAAACATCTCGCTCCCCCCCGCCGTGGAGGAAGTGATGGACAAACGGTCGTCGATGGGGGTGATCGGGGATTTGAACAAGTTCACGCAGTTCCAGGCGGCAGAGGCATTGGGCCGCGAGGGCGCTGCTGGCGCAGCAATGCAGACCGGTCTGGGCGCCGGATTGGGCATGCAGATGGGCCAGGCCGCCGCCGCGCAGGCAGGCCCGTGGGGCCCGCGCCCCGCGGCTGCGGCCCCCGCTGCACAGACGCCACCGCCCCCGCCGCAACCTGAAAAGGTCTGGCATCTGGCAGAGAACGGCCAGACCAAGGGCCCGTTTTCAAAGGCCGCATTGGGTCGCATGGCCACGGATGGCGGATTGACCCGCGAAACCTATGTCTGGACCCCCGGTCAGGATGGCTGGCTGAAAGCAGACGATGTGGCCGAGCTGGCGCAGCTCTTTACCGTGCTGCCGCCGCCGCCGCCTCCTGCGTAAGGCTCTGTGAAACTTGGAACGGGCAAGCCGCGTGTCTAGGCTATGACCCCACGCCGTCGCCCCTTGCTGCCCCACCGTCGGACCCTGATGAAGCTTTTGCATTGGGGCATGGTGCCGCTGTTTATCTGGTTCCTGCTGGTGCAGCCGGCGGATGTGGCGCGGATCGGGCCTGCGGCGGTGCGGTTCCATTCGGTCATGGGCTTGGTCTTTGTCAGCGCGGCCCTGCTGTGGTGGGTGTCCTACATGCGACGCGGCCTGCTGGGGCGCCCCGGCCCCAAGCTCCGGGGCTGGGCCCGTTGGCTGCATCCGGTGCTGCATAAGACCTTGATCTGGGGTATCTTTGGCGTCGCCCTGACAGGGCTGCTGATCGGGGTGACCTCGACCGTGCAGCTTTGGGCCGGTGGGATTGTCCCGATTGCCGTGCCCCTTGATATGCCGCGCGCCAACGACCTCGTCGGGCTGATCCACAGCATTGAATTCTACGCTCTTGCAGGCATCGCGCTGGCCCATGCCGCATTTCACATCTGGCGTCACCTTCGCCTGCACGACAACGCCCTGCGCATCATGGCTCCGAAAGTGCTGCACCGTTTTTTGTGACCCTGCTCTGGCGGCAGGGGGCGCACTGCCCTATGTCTGGGGCAGGCCTGACCAAAGGACAGCTCTATGCCCGCCAGCACCGGCTTTGACGACCCCGACCTGCCCCCCACACCGACCGAGGAACACCGATTCCCCTGTGACACCTGCGGGTCCGATCTGCGGTTTGATCCTGAAAGATATCTGCTGGTCTGCGACCACTGCGGCAATACCGAAGAGATTTCAGGAACGCGCGGCCTGCATAACCCGATCGCCGAGCTGGATTTCCAGGCCGCACTGGCCAGCGCTCTCCCCCAATCGCAGATGGAGGATACACGGGTCACAACCTGCCCCAACTGCGCCGCACAGGTAGAGTTCGACCCCGGCAAACACGCCACCGAATGTCCGTTCTGCGCCACCCCTGTGGTGATCGATACAGGGGTGAACCGCCATATCAAACCCCGCGCCGTGCTGCCCTTTGGCCTGACCGAGGATACAGCACGCGATGCTATGACCGACTGGCTGGGCAGCCTGTGGTTTGCCCCCAATGGCCTGCAGGAATACGCGCGCAAGGGCCGCAAGATGCAAGGCATCTATGTGCCCTACTGGACCTATGACGCCGACACGCGCTCCAGCTATTCGGGCGAAATGGGCACGGTCTATTACGTCACCCAGACCGTCATGCGCGACGGCAAACGCGTGCAGCAGCAGGTGCCGAAAATCCGCTGGCGGGCGACTTCAGGTCGGGTGGCGCGGTTCTTTGATGATGTGCTGGTGCTGGCGTCGAAATCGCTCCCCAAACGGTTCACCGATGCGTTGGCCCCGTGGGATCTGGCGGCCCTTGAACCCTATGCCCCGGAATACCTCGCCGGGTTTCGCGCCGAAGCCTATGCGGTGACGCTTGATGAAGGCTATGCACAGGCACGCGAGGTGATGGACGCGATGATCCAGCGCGATGTGCGTTTTGATATCGGCGGCGACCGTCAGCGCATCCACAATATCCAGACGCAGGTCAGCGATGTGACATTCAAACATATCCTGCTGCCGGTCTGGCTGGCAGCTTACAAGTACCGCGGCAAGACCTATCGTTTTGTGGTCAACGGCCGCACAGGCAGCGTACAGGGCGAACGCCCCTATTCAGCTGTGAAAATCACCTTTGCCGTGATCCTTGGCCTGATTGTCGCCGGGGTCGTTGGCTATTTTATGGCGCTCCAGAAATGACCCAGATCGATACATTCACCGATATCCTGCGCGCGCGTTCTTCGTGCCGCGCCTTTCGCCCCGATCCGGTCGACGACGCGCTCATCACCCGTATCGTCGACGCAGCGCGCCACGTGCCGTCGTGGTGCAATGCGCAGCCTTGGCAGCTGACCGTCACCAAAGGGGCCGCGACCGACCGCTTCCGCGACGCTTTGGCGCTAGAGATTGCGAAGGGCACACCCCCCGCCCCCGATCTGGACTGGCCGACCTCTTACAGCGGCGTCTACGGCGACCGGCGGCGGACCTGCGGGTTCCAGCTTTATGACGCCGTCGGGATCGAGAAATCGGACCATGCGGGCCGCATGGCGCAGATGATGCGAAACTATGCGTTGTTTGACGCGCCCCATGTGGCGATCGTGACCTCCCCTGCTGAGCTTGGGGCTTACGGGGCAATGGACAGCGGCGGCTTTGTCACGGCCTTTACGCTGGCGGCAACGGCGCTTGGGGTGGCCACCATCGCCCAGGCCGCTATCGCTGCCTATGCGACCACCGTGCGACAGCATTTCGACCTGCCGCAAGACCGCCTGATCCTTTGCGCGATTTCCTTTGGCTATGCGGACGACGCGGCACCGATCAACCGGTTCCGCACGCAGCGGGCCACCCCTGAAGACATCATCGATTGGAAATCCTGATATGCGCGCACTCCTACAACGCGTCAGCAACGCCTCCGTCACTGTCGATGGCCAGATCATCGGTCAAATCGACCACGGGCTGCTGATCTTCGTCTGCGCCATGCCCGACGACACACATGCGACCGCGCAAGGACTGGCACAAAAGATCGCCAAGCTGCGTCTGTTCAAGGATGATGCTGGCAAAATGAACCGCAGCCTGCCGGATACGGGCGGCAGCGCGCTGATTGTCAGCCAGTTCACCCTTGCCGCCGATACCTCCCGCGGGACCCGCCCCGGTTTCTCGCGCGCCGCCAAGCCCGATCAGGCCAAAACGCTATACGAAGATTTCATCACCTGCGTCGACGCCCTCGGCATTCATGTCCAAACCGGTTCATTCGGAGCCGATATGTCCGTCGCGCTCACCAACGACGGCCCCGTCACCCTCTGGCTCGACACAGAAAACCCCTGATCTTCCAAATGGAAAAAATCCTCGGGGGGTCAGGGGGGCAGACAGCCCCCCTTGCCAAACCTACGGCTCCCGAAACGCCTCTTTGGACTTGTAAAGCGGCTTCAACAGATACTGCAAAACCGTCTTTGACCCTGTGTGCAACTCCACGCTTGCCTGCATGCCGGGTCGGATCTGCAAAGACGCCTGCCGCGGGGTGAGGTGTTCTGTGTCCACCTGCAACGTGACCTTATAGTGCGGATCCCCATCCGGCGCGCGGGATCGTTCGTCCTTGAACGTATCGGCCGAGATCAATTTGACCGTGCCCTTCAACGTGCCATAGATCGTATAGTCATAGGCCGACAGCTTGACCGTCGCCTCTTGGCCGGGGCGCACGCCGGCGATATCTTCGGGCTTGACGCGGGCCTCGACGAAAAGCTCTTCGTCCAGCGGGATGATCTGCAAAATCTCCTCGCCCGGGCGCACGACGCCGCCGATGGTGGTCACGCTCAGGTTGTTGACGATGCCGCGCAGGGGGCTGACCAGGACGGTGCGGTTCAACTGGTCCGTGCTCGCCTTGAGGTTCTGTTTCAGCGTCGCCAATTCCTTGAGCACATCGGAATATTCCTGCGCACGCTCCAGTTCTGTGCCGGTGACGATCTCGTCCAGCTTGATCCGCGCATCCGCATGGGTCTTGCGTGCGCGCGTCACCTCGATCAGCGAAACGATCTTTTTCTTGAGCATATTCTCAAGCAGTTCACGCTCTTTCAACGCCTCGGTCAGCACCCGCCCCGCCCCTTCGGAGCGCGAGACAAAGTCCGATTGCCGCGCTTTCAGCAATGCCCGTTCAGAGGCGACGATATCGGGCGTGCGCGTGGCATAGGCGTCGGGCACGTCAAAGTCGTACTGTCCGGCCAGCTCTGCCTCCAGACGCAGACGGCGGATTTCAAAGGCGCTGATCTGGTCGCGCAGCTCGTCCACGGCGGATTGGAACTGGGTACCATGCAGACGGGCCAACACGTCGCCCTTCTCCACATGATCGCCCTCGCCCACGGCAAGCTCTGCCAGAATACCACCTTCGAGGTTCTGGATGATCTGGGGTCGCGAGCTGGAAATCATCGATCCTTCGGCGCGCACGATTTCATCGACCCAAGCAAAGGCAGCCCACAGCAGGAAGACCAGTACCGACGCGCCGCAGAGCCAGATCACCATGGACGGCCCGCGCATCTGCCCCGTCATCTGCGCGCCCAGTGGCGTGGTGCTGAAACTGCTCATGCGACGTGCCCCTTCTGACCGGCCAGATGGGCAAGCACTTTTTCCTTAGGCCCGTCGATGGTCATGCGGCCATCCTGCAGCACCAGCGTGCGTTCGGTCAGCGCAAGGATCGGGGCGCGGTGGGTCGCGATGATCGCGGTGCGCCCTGCCATCCAGCTTTGCAACCGCGAGACCAGCGTTGCCTCCAACCTTTGGTCCAGCGCTGCTGTTGGTTCGTCCAGCAGGCAGATCGCAGGATCCTGCAACCATAGGCGCGCCCAACCGATGGATTGACGCTGCCCGATGGACAGGCCCGCGCCCGCGTCCTTGATCTCTAGGTCCAGCCCCTTGTGGTGGTTGCGCACGAACGGCCCCAGCCCTGCGAAGTCAAGGGCTGCGTGCAGGCGGTCGTCGTCGCGTTCCAGCATGGTGAGGTTCAGGTTGTCGCGCAGCGTGCCCGAGAACAGGCGCACGTCCTGTCCCAGATAGCCGATCAGCCGGCGCAGGTCGCGCGGCTCGATCTGGCCCAGCTCTGTGCCGTCCACCAGAATGCGCCCTTCGGTCGGGGCATAAAGCCCGCTAAGCATCTTCAGCAATGTCGATTTGCCCGATCCATTGGCCCCCAGCACGGCGACATGCTGCCCCGGCTGGATCAACATGGCTTTGATGTCCACCGTCGGGGCACCGTCATCCTCGTAGCGGAAGATCACGTCGCGCAGTTCGAACTGGCCTTTCAGCTTTTCACGGCGCAGATAGGTGCGCGCCTCTGCGGTGTCCTGTGGCGCGGCGACAATCGCGTCGAGCCCGTCAAGCGCGCCTTTGACATTGCCCCACCGCGCCATGGTACCCGACAGTTGTGTCAGCGGCCCCAGCGTCCGACCCGTCAGGATACCGACCGCGATGATCGACCCCACGGTAAATTCCCCTGCAAACACCAGATAGGTGCCCACGATGACCGCCGCGACATAGGTGGCCTGCTGAACCCCTTGGCTCCAGAACGTGAGGAAGGACGCGAGCTTGCGTTGTTCTGACGATTTGACTGACGACAGGGTGTTCAGCTCGGTCCACAGGCGCAGCACGCGGTCCTCTGCCCTTTGGGTCTTGACCGTATCAAGCTCGAATATCGCCTCGTGCAGCAGCCGCGAGGATTTGGTCGACGCGCCTTGGGTCTCCTGCGTCAGTTGGATCGCTTTCTTTTGCAGAAAGAACCCCGGCACAAGCATCAGGATACCGCCAAGCACCAACACCCACACAACATTCCCCGCAATGCTGGCCACGAGGAAGAGGAACACGAAGATAAAGGGGATATCCGCGATCGTGCCAATGGTCGACGCGGTAAAGAATTCACGCACCGATCCGAATTCGCGCATCGCGGAAAACAGCTGGTTTGGGGCTTGGCCGCGCGTGTCGGAGCGCATCCCCAGCAACCGGCGCATCAGGATGTCCTGCACCGACAGCTCGATCTGCCGCCCTGCCCCATCCATCAGACGCGCCCGCGCCATCTTGAGGAAAGCTTCCATCAGCAACGCGAGCCCCGCACCGGCGGCGAGCACCCAAAGCGTCGCTTCGGACTGATGCGGGATCACGCGGTCATAGACCTGCAAGGAAAACAGCGCCACAGCGACGGCCAGCAGGTTAGCCACGAAAGACCCCGTCGCGACCTCTATCAGCTGGCGGCGAAAGCGCGGAAACTGCCCCCAGAACCAATGCGCAGGCGCGCCATCGGTCTTATGGGTTTCGGCCACCGTTTTCAGCGAGGCTTCGGCCCGCAGGATCAGCCCCGCAAAGAAGGGTTTGAAATCGCTGATCGGCACCATCGCGCGATTGTCGGTGCACGTCGTGTCATACAGGATCAGATCGCCACGCTGCTGCCCCATGACAAGCAAGACCTGCCCCGAGGTCATATAGGCCAGCGCAGGCCACATATCCTTGGAAATCCCCCGCGCACGGCTGACTTGTGTTACCAGTCCGGCGCTTTCCATCCCGCGGGCCAGTGCTTCGGCTTCTACCTGCGGATCATTGCCCTGCAAGGGGGCCGTGGCGACGATGTCAAAGATGTCGCGTGGCGCGGTGGTGACGCCCAGCAATCCGGCATAGGTCGCGGCCAGTTTTGCCCGCGCCATCAGACGGTCTTCGGGGCGGTTGGCGTTCTCTGCCTTGGGCCGGGCTGCATCCGCCGCCGCCATCCGACCCTGATTGCCGTTGGTGATTGTCAGCGTAAAGGTCGGCTTCTGGGTCAAATCGCGCTCCCGTCCGCCAACACGCCCTGTATCTGCGCCATCTCGATCTTCAGACGCACGGCCTCGTACTTGAGGGTGATCTGCGACTGCTGCTGACGCGCATAGGTTTCGTAGACGCCGACAACATCCATGACCTGACGCTGACCGGCGTCATATTGTTCCTGAAACAGGTCGAGGTTGCGTTTGGCCTGTGCCGCAAGGGTCGCTGCCTCGGCGGCCTGACGGGTCTTGGCGCTCAGCTGTTTCTCCAGACGGCGCAGCGCGCGGTTGGCATCCTCGACCGATTGCCGGACCTTGCGGGTCGCGGTTTCCTCGGCCATGGCCGACGCATCAAGCGAGGCTTTGGTGCCCAGACCCAGAAGCTGATCCGATTCAAGGCTCAGCCCTGCGCCGCCCCCTTCACCGATGGTCGCACCCGCCGACAACCCCGGCAGCAATCCGGCGCGTTCCACCTTGGCGGCGGCGATGGCGCGGGTCTTTTCGGCCTCGGCACGCACCACGGACAACGGCGCACCGGCAAAGCTGTTCACGGGCACTTCGGGCAAGCCGTGCAGCGTATCCAGCGGGCGGATCGACATGGCGTTCAGCTCGGACATCGACGTGGCTTCGCGTTCGACAGAGGCATCAAGCGTGGCGCGGATTTCAAGGAGCTTCTGGCGCAGGATCGTCAGGTCGGACACATCGGACACGCCGCCTTTGACCCGTTCCTTCATCACCCATTCGAAATGCGTCATATCCTTAAGCGCGACACGGTTCAGCGCGGCGGTATCGCGCGCCTCGATCGCATTGGTATAGAGCTTCAGCGCGGTCGCCACGCGGTCGTTCGTATCTTGCGCCAGCGACACGGCAGCGACCTCGACATCGGCCACGGCAAAGGCGCGTTCACCCGCACGGCGGCCATTGTCAAACAGCACCTGATCCACCACCAGATTGGCCGCCAGCGACCCCAAGGATGTCAGGCTGACCTGCGGCCCGATCTTGGGCAACCAGTTCTTGCTTGCCGCTTCCGAGCGCAGGGTGGCGGCGCGCAGCTCTGCCTCGGCGGTGCGGCTGTTGGCGGCCAGCACGGCAGAGGCCACCTGATCCGACACGGTGTCATCGGGCAAAACAGAAGACCGCAGCGCCAGACCCTGAATGATCTGGCTGTCTGCGGTGATTTTTTCGGCGTAGGTGGGTTTGATCGCCTGCGAGGCATCGGGGGTGCGGAACCGGGTAACGATGTCAGATTGCATCAGGTCACCGGGCACCATGCCGCTGCCGAAATCCGACATGCAGCCGGATAGGGCCAGCGCTGCTGCGCACATGCCCCCTGCCCGTTTTACACTCTGCCTCATTATCCTGCCCTTAACGTGCCGGTTTTTTTATTCTGGAAACGCCTGCGGTCGTTGCCGCCTGCGTGTGCCAACCGCGCCCCCTTGAACAGAGGGCGCGGTGCAATCTTTAGACGATGACGTTGATGTCGTTGTCGATCATCAGCGTGGCTTCGTCGCCCAGTGTATAGATGTCATAGGTTTGATCCCCACGCACCTCTGAACCGCCACGTACCGCGCCTGTGATCGTCACGGTGTCGTCGTTATGCCCGTCGATGATCAGCTCGTTCGTATTGCTCGACAGGTTGACCAGCGCGGTTTCCGTGATCGTCAGATGCGCCTCTTCGGCGAACTGCAGATCAACGGTTTCGATGTTGTAGTTTCCCAGGTTCGGGTTGGTCAGGGTCAACTGCGTGTTCGCCGCTTCATCATCCAGCGCCAGATACGTGCCGGAAAAGTTTCCCGCAGCGTCAGTGGCTGTGACAATCAGGTCGGACCCGTCTGGCACATTGCTTTCGAACTGGAAGTTACGCTCGCCAATGGCTTCGATGTCAAAGCTGGTGGATTCCACTTCCGAGATGGAGCGGTCTGCGTTCACCTGATGCACCTCAAGCGTATCGGGGCTGATCTCGGTCGAGATGCCACGGATACCGTCGCCATCGCGGGTATAGGACGCGATGACCGGACCTTCGGGCGCATAGGTATCGATTGCGAGCGTGTCGGTGATCGACGCGATGTTGCCCACATGGTCCGTCGCGGTGACAGAGATGTCGGCATCATAGGTGCCCTGACGGATTTCCGAAGGCGGGATCGTGACCGACCAGTTGCCCGCACCGTCCACAAACGCGGTGTAGTTGGTGCCGTCAAAGTTGACCACAACGCTAGATCCCGCCTCGACCTGACCGTTCAGATCAATGCCGGTCTGGGCTTCACGTGCGCTAACCACAGCGTCGCTGCCGCCCGCTTGGTTCATGTCGAGCGGATCCACGACCGTGTCGATCAGCACCGCGTGGCTTGCCGTGGCAGAGTTGCCCGCGGCATCCGTCGCCTTGACCGAAACGGTGGTGTTGATCGTGCCCTCGGGCACTTGACCCGGCGCAAAGGTGACGGACCAGTTGCCATTCGCATCCACCGCGCCGTTCACCGATGCCGCGCCAAGCGACACGACGACGGACGAGCCGATTTCAGAGGTGCCGGTGACCAGAACGCCGCCATTCGCCAGACGCTCTGCCCCGCTCACGATGTCATCGCCTTCGACGGTGTTCAGCGACAGATTGTCGACGCGCGTGTCCACGCGCACGCTGTCAGAGGCGCTGCGGCTGTTGCCCGCCGCGTCGGTCGTGGTTGCGGTGATGTCGGCGGTATAGACGCCTTGGGCAACTTCGCCCGCGGCGTAATAGGCGGTCCACTGACCGTTGCCATTTGCAACAACCGTATGGGTGACACCCGCCAGCGTGACCTGCACAACGGCACCCGCATCGGCGGTGCCCGAGATCGCCACACCGTCGCTTGCCTCGGCCGCGTTCACCACATCGTCGCCCTCGACGGGCAGCGGGCTGATGGTCAGCGAACCGGCTTCGGTATCGACTGATACAGACTGCGATACGCTATCAACGTTACCTGCCGCGTCGGTGGCGGTGGCGGTCATTGTGCTGGTGTAGGTGCCTGCGGGGATGTCGCTGGGGGCGAAGCTGACGGTCCATGTGCCGTCCGCCGCAACCGTGGCCGCACGCGACACCTGGCCAAGCTGGACCATAACAGTCGAGCCGGGTTCAACCGTGCCCGTCATCACGATGCCCTGCGCCGCCTCTGCCGCGTTCACGACCCCGTCGCTGCCGCCGGTCTGGCCGGTGAAGGCAAGGTTGTTGACCAAAGTATCGACATCGACTTGGCCGGTTGCGGTGGCCGTGTTGCCCGCCGCATCGGTCGCGACTGCGGTCACTGTCGCCGTTGTCTCGCCCGTTGGGATTTCGGAGGCCGCGAAATCTGCGGACCAGTTGCCGTTTGCATCAACCACCGCATCACGGGTCACACCCCCAAAGGTGACCTGAACGGTCGACCCGGGCTGCGATGTGCCGGTCAGCGTCACGCCGTCGCCACGCTCTGCCGCGTTGATCACGCCGTCAACTTCGACAGTATCCGCCGCAATCGCGACTTCAGAGACGGTATCGACGACCAGCTGCTCGGTCGAGGTGGAGCTGTTGTCGAAAGCATCGGTGGTCACGATGGTGACATCGCTGACGTATTCGCCTTCGGGCAAGGTGCCCGCCTGCCATGTCGCGGACCATGTGCCGTTGTCGCCCACAGTTGCGGTGCGGGTGATGCCACCGATGGTCAGCTGCACAGTCGAACCGGGCTCCCCCGTGCCGTTCAGGGTGACACCGTTGCCAAACGATGCGGCATTATAGCTGTCGCCCACGGATTGCGTGCCCGATGTCACAGCGACGGTCGGTGCGATGGTATCAACCACCAGCGTTTCGGTGGTGGTGGAGGTATTGCCGTATTGATCGGTGGTCTTGATCAGCACCTCTGTCTCGTATTCGCCCCCCTCCAGCGTGCCGGGTTCGAATGTGACGGACCATGTGCCGTCTTCGCCGACGGTGGTGCTGCGCGTGACATCCGCGACAGTCACGTCAACGGTCGCGCCCGCTTCACCGTTCCCGGTCAGCGTGACGCCATTCGCAAAGGAGTCACCGTTAAAGAAGTCGCCGACACTCTGCGTGCCTTCGGACATGGTGACCGTGGGCGCTGTGGTGTCGATGACAAAGCTCGGCCCGTCAAGCACGATCTCATTGCCGTCCGTGGTCACGACGACCTCGGCTTCATAGGTGCCGTCGTCGGGGAAGTTATCGCCTTCGAACACGGCTTCGAATGTGCCGTCGTCGCCAACTGTTGTTGTGACTTCTTTATCGCCGATGGTGACCACGACCTCGGACCCGGGCTCGCCGCCGCCGGTGACAACGACCTGCTCTACCGCGCCGTCGCCGCCGACCGTGCCGGTTGCGTCGGGCTCATTCACGAACGGAGGTGCGACCGAAGGGCTGCCGCCATTGCCACCGCCGCCGCCACCGATGACAGCTGCCCCACCGACAACCGCCGCACCGGCTGCTGCCGCGGCACCACCACCGCCAACGACGCCGCCCAGCAAGGGCGCTGCCAACATCGACACTTCGTCGTCACCCGCGCCCGGCATGACACCGCCCGGCACAGACGCCACATCGCTGCGGCCCAGATAGATCAGATCGTCAGAGGGGCTCCATTTGCCCCACTGCTCGGTCGGGCCGTATTGCGCATAAAGCCCGCCGCCTTCGGCCTCGACGAATGCGACTTCGTTCAGATAGCCATCTGACGAAATGAACAGGCGGTTCGCGGCACCGGTTTCGTTAAAGTAATTCTCGATGGTGATGACCGACCCGTCATTCAGCGTGAGCACAAGATCGTTGCCCGACCGCTGGTGCGATTGGAAATCGGTCTGACGCAGGTTCAGCGAGATTTCCTGACCTGATGTCGCTTGGATAACATGGAAGTTTGCGTTTTCCGCAACCGTGCCACGCTGCAATGCGCCCGCTTGATCGCGAACGACGAAATCTATCGTCTTCATAATATCTGCTCCACCTCGGTGCGCATTCTGCGCGCGACACCTGAGAAATTTTATGACCGCCAACGCGTTGATCGCATCATGCAGCCGCCTGATTATGTCCGTCGTAAAAAACGAAACGTATTATTGAGGCAGAAGGTAGCCGCTTAGACACATAAAAGCCAAGGTTAAAGTGGAACGCCACATTCTTGCCTTATTTCAACAGTGCAACACGGCCACAGTTTCTACCACTGCGGGAAAGCGTTAATAATAGTTAACGTTGCCAGATAATTAACCACCTCATTTCACTCAGGAAAAATCCCCATGGGTACCACACCGCAAGCCCGTGCAAACGGTTGACAATATTGGGCTCCCCCCTGACCTTCGCGGCATGGATACCGCCCAGAACACCCCGCTATCACTGATCGAAGACCCCGACATGGGCATCACCCTCTCGGATGGGTGCCGGCTTTCCGCACGAGTCTGGCGGCCTGAAAATTCCGATACCGCGCCTGTGCCCGTGATTCTGGAATACCTCCCCTACCGCAAACGCGACGGCACCACCGCACGGGATGCGCTGACCCACCCTTGGTTTGCCGAACGCGGATATGCCTGCGTGCGGGTCGATATGCGCGGCAATGGCGACAGCTATGGCGTGATGGAGGATGAATACACCCCTCAGGAACAGGCCGACTGCATAGAGGTGATCAACTGGCTTGCCGCGCAACCGTGGTGCAGCGGGACGGTGGGCATGATGGGCATCAGCTGGGGCGGCTTTAACGGGCTGCAGGTCGCAGCCCATGCGCCAGAGCCGCTGAAGGCGGTGATTACGCTATGTTCCACCGTCGACCGCTTTGCCGATGACATCCACTATAAGGGCGGGTGCCTGTTGAACGAGAACCTTGGCTGGGGGGCGACGATGTGGGCCTATTCCAGCCGCGCGCCCGACCCTGCCCTGCGCCCTGACTGGCGCGAAATGTGGCTGGAGCGGCTAGAGGCAGAACCGTTTCTCCCCGCGCTTTGGCTGCGCCACCAATCACGCGACGCCTATTGGAAGCAGGGGTCGGTGATCGAGGAGTATAGCGCGCTCAAGGCCAAAGTGCTGGCAATTGGCGGCTGGGGCGATTCCTACAAGAACGCGGTCCCTCAGCTGGTCGAGGCGTTGCCCGGTGCGAAGGGGATCGTTGGGCCTTGGGTGCATAAATACCCGCATTTCGCCATCCCCGAACCCCGTATCGGCTTTCTGCAAGAGGCGCTGCGCTGGTGGGATAGGTGTCTCAAGGGGATCGACACGGGCGTCGAGGAAGACCCCGATTATCGCGCGTATCTGATGGACGGCATGCGCCCCGCCACGTGGACACATGAACGCCCCGGCCGCTGGATCACCGAACCCACAGGCGCGACATCGCATCTGCCCGTCAAAACGTTGCATCTAACGGATGAGGGCCTGCAAGACACCGCTGCCCCGCTGGACCGCAGCGTCGCCTCCCCCGCGCATTGCGGGGCGGATGGCGGGGAATATTGTGCGATCTGGCTTGGCCCCGAAATGCCCGGCGACCAAAGGCAAGATGATGCGCTGTCGGTCTGCTTTGACAGCGGGCCCCTGGCGCAGCAGATGGATATCCTTGGCGCGCCGCGTCTGCGCCTGCGTCTGGCCTGCGACAAACCACAGGGCCAGATCGCGGTGCGGTTGAACCATATCCACCCTGATGGGGCCTCGGCGCGGATCACCTATGGCGTGCTGAACCTGTCCCATCGCGACAGCGCCGAACATCCGCAGGCGATGGCGCCCGGTGCCATGACCGACATCACGCTGGACCTTGACCACATCGCCTATCGCATCCCCAAGGGGCACCGGCTGCGGGTGTCGATCTCTACCGCCTATTGGCCCCTGCTCTGGCCTGCGCCCGAAGCGGCAGAGGTCACGCTGTCGTCAGGCCAGATCGACCTGCCGCAGCGCCCGACCAGCGGCGGGGACGAATACAGCTTTACCCCGCCCACCTCTGCCGCCCCGTGGGAGACAGAGACACTGCGCCCCGAAAACCACATCCGCCGCCAAGAGATCGACCGCGTCACCGGCATCGTCTCTTTGATCATCGAGGATGACTTCGGCAAGCTGCGCGATGCCGATCACGGGCTGATCGCGGGCTCTGTCGCGCGGGAGGTGTGGCGCATTCACCCCGACGATCCGCTGTCCGCAAAAGGCACCTGTCACTGGACCGAAGAGCTGGAGCGGGACGACATCATCCTGCGCACAGAAACCCGGTCGCAGATGTGGTCGGACGCGACCCATTTTCATCTGACGGCCCGTCTTGAAGCGTACGAAAACGACAAACTGATCTATGAACGCGACGTGACGGAAGACATTAAGCGACACTTTATGTAACAAACTCGTCACATGGCCGCCGGTATTACCACTTGCGACACGGGCCGAAATGCTTAACGTTGTGCCACCAGTCAATAAAAAAACCTGCGCACCAATGCGTGGAAGTATCACCTAAAACAGGGAGTTCTCATCATGGATGATCAACTGAAACATATGACCGGCCAAGTGGCCAAGGGCACTATGACACGCCGCGAATTCGTCGGGCGTGCCGCTGCTTTGGGCGTGACAGCCGCCGTCGCCAACTCGATGCTGGCGAACCACGCGCAGGCCGCAGCCCACGAAGCACCGATTCGCGGTGGCACACTGAAAATCGGGTCGTCGGGCGGTGAATCCACCAACACGCTCGATCCTGCGCTGACCGCCTCCGAAGTGCCGCTGAACAACCTGCGCCACCTGTACGAAAGCCTTGTAGAGGTCGATCCCAACGGGGAAATCGAAAACCGCATGGCCGAAAGCTACGAGGCCTCGGCCGATGCGAAAACCTGGGCGTTCAAGATCCGCAAGGGCATCCAGTTCCACAACGGCAAGGAAATGACACCCGAAGACGTGCTGAAAACCATGCAGCGCCATTCGGATGAAAACAGCCAATCCGGTGCCTTGGGCATCATGCGCGGCATCGAGAACATGAAGGTCGATGGCGACAACTTCATCGTTGAACTGGGCGTCGGCAACGCTGACCTTCCCTACCTGCTGGCCGACTACCACCTGATGATCCAGCCCGATGGCGGCATGGACAACCCCGGCGCGGGCATCGGCACCGGCCCTTACACACTGGAAGTCGACGAGCCCGGCGTGCGCCACGGCTTCAAGCGCAACGAAAACTACTGGGACGCCGACAACCGCGGCCACACCGATTATAACGAAGTGCTGGTGCTGAACGATGCCACCGCGCGGACCGCGGCGCTGCAGTCGGGTCAGGTCAACATGATCAACCGCGTTGATCCCAAGGTTGCCGCCCTGCTGGACCGCGCGCCCAACCTGACGGTGAAATCCGTTGCCGGTCGGGGCCACTATGTGTTTATCGCTCATGTCGACACCGCACCGTTCGACAACAATGACCTGCGTCTGGCGCTGAAATATGCGATCAACCGCGAGGAAATGGTCGACAAGATCTTGCGCGGCTACGGCACCATCGGGAACGACATGCCGATCAACGGCTCTTATCCGCTGTTCGATGAATCGATCCCGCAGCGCGAACATTCCATCGAGAAGGCGAAAGAGCATTACGCCGCCTCCGGTCACGATGGCAGCCCGATCATCCTGCGCGTTGCAGACGGTGCCTTCCCCGGTGCGGTCGATGCGGCATCGCTGTTCCAAGAATCCGCCAAAGCCGCCGGTATCCCGCTTGAGATCAAACGCGAGCCGAACGATGGCTACTGGTCCGAGGTCTGGAACAAACAGCCGTTCTGCGCCTCTTACTGGGGTGGCCGTCCGGTGCAGGACCAGATGTATTCGACCGCCTATCTGTCGACCGCGGACTGGAACGACACCCGCTGGAAACGCCCCGAGTTCGACGAGATGCTGCTGTCGGCCCGCGCCGAACTGGACGAGGCCAAGCGCAAAGAGACCTACTCCAAGATGGGTCAGATGATCCGCGACGAAGGCGGGTTGATCCTGCCGATGTTCAACGACTTTGTGGATGGTGTCGCCAACAATGTCGGCGGCTGGGTCGAAGATCCCAACGCGGAACTGTCCAACAACAAAGCCGGGATCAAATGCTGGGTCAAAGACGCATAAGGTAAACCCAGCTTATGCATCCCATCGTCAAACTGATCGCCCAACGCTTAGCGTTGGGCCTTCTTCTCCTTTTTGCCGCGTCGATCCTGATCTTCGTAGGCACTTCGATTTTGCCCGGCGACGTGGCACAATCCATCCTAGGTCAATCCGCCACGCCCGAAGCGCTTGCGAACCTGCGCCGAGAGCTTGGCATGAACGATCCCGCCATGACCCGCTATTTCGCCTGGCTGGGCGGCGTGCTTCAAGGAGACTTGGGCACCGCGCTGACCAATGGCCGCGACATCGCAGAAAGCCTTGGCGGGCGTCTGAAGAACACGCTTTTCCTCGCCTTCTGGGCTGCTGCAATCTCTGTGCCGCTGGCGATCTTTCTGGGTCTGCTGGCTGTGCGCTACAAAGACCGCTGGCCCGACAAGCTGATTTCGGCCGTCACGCTGACCACGATCTCTATCCCGGAATTCATGATCGGCTATGTGCTGATCTATTGGGTGGCGATCAAATGGCGGCTGTTTCCATCGGTGGCGATCATCAACGACAGCATGAGCCTCGGGGCCAAGCTGAACGCGATTGCCATTCCGGTGATGGTGCTGACGCTGGTCGTATTGGCGCATATGATGCGCATGACCCGCGCCGCGATCCTGAATGTGATGCAATCGGCCTATATCGAAACAGCCGAGCTTAAGGGCTTGGGCATGTTGAAGATTATCCGCAAGCACGCCTTCCCCAACGCCATCGCCCCGATCGTCAATGTGGTGATGCTGAACCTCGCCTATCTGGTCGTCGGCGTCGTGGTGGTAGAGGTCGTCTTTGCCTATCCCGGCATGGGGCAATATCTGGTCGATCACGTCAGCAAACGCGACGTGCCCGTGGTGCAAGCCTGCGGTCTGATCTTTGCGGCCGTCTATATCGGGTTGAACCTTGTGGCCGACATCGTGTCGATCCTTGCCAACCCGCGCCTGAGGCATCCCAAATGAGCGCCGCGCACCTCCCCCCGAGGCAATGCGCGACGCACGGGGCCGCAGTTCAGCTTCGCATCAACGCGACCCCCTGCCGCATGCCCGTATCGCCACCTGACGTTGACCCATTCATTTGTTTGGGAGCGAACCCATGAAAAACATTCCAATCTCCGCCATGATCGGCCTGTTCTTTACCAGCGTCTATTTCATCATGGCCGTCTTTGCCCCTTGGCTCGCCCCCTATGGCATGGCTGAAATCGTCGGCGACGTGTGGGAGCCTTCATCGTCGGAGTTCCTGCTGGGCACCGACAGCATCGGGCGCGATCTGCTATCGCGCATGATCTACGGTGGGCGCACCACAATCTTTATCGCCACCGCAGCCACCATCCTCAGCTTTACGCTGGGGTCCATTCTGGGCTTCTTCGCAGCCGTCTCGGGCGGTTGGGTCGACCAAGCCATTTCGCGCTTTGTCGATCTGATCATGTCGATCCCGTCGCTGATCTTTGCGCTTGTCGTGCTGTCGGTGATGCCGACCACTGTGCCGATCCTGATTATCCTGATGGGTCTGCTGGACAGCACCCGTGTCTACCGTCTGGCGCGCGCTGTGGCCGTGGACATCACCGTGATGGACTATGTCGAGGCCGCCCGTCTGCGCGGTGAGAAGATCGGCTGGATCATTTTCCGTGAAACCCTGCCGAACGCGCTGTCGCCGCTGATCGCCGAGATGGGCCTGCGGTTTATCTTTGCGGTGCTCTTTGTGTCGACGCTGTCGTTTTTGGGTCTGGGCGTACAGCCCCCTCAAGCCGACTGGGGCGGCATCGTGAAAGAGAACAAGGAAGGCATCAACTATGGTATTCAGGCGGCGCTCTATCCGGCCTATGCCATCGCCACGCTTTGCATCTCTATCAACCTTGTTGCGGACTGGATTTTGAACCGCACCACATCGCTGAAAGGGGGCCGCGGATGACCGAGCCACTTCTCAAGGTACGCGGCCTGAAAATCGGCGCGACCGCCTATCCGCCCGGCGAAAAGCCGATTGATATCAATATCGTGCACGGCGTCGACTTTGATCTGCAACCCGGCAAGGTACTGGGGCTGATCGGGGAATCCGGCGCGGGCAAATCCACCATCGGGCTGGCCGCGATGGCCTATGGCCGCGGCGGGGTAGAGATCACCGGCGGCGAGGTTTGGGTCAACGGGCGCGACATCCTCAAGGAGCGTCTGCGCGCCGTGCGCCGCCTGCGCGGGGCCGAGGTCACTTATGTCTCGCAATCCGCGGCGGCGTCTTTCAACCCCGCGAAAAAAATCATGGATCAGGTGACCGAAGCCGCGATCTATCAGAACAAGTTCACCAAGGCCGAGGCCGAGGAACGCGCGGTTGATCTGTTCCGCAAGCTTGGTCTGCCGGACCCTGAAACCATCGGCAACCGCTACCCGCACCAGGTGTCTGGCGGGCAGTTGCAACGCTGCATGACCGCGCTGGCACTGTGTCCGCAACCCGATCTGGTGGTCTTTGACGAACCCACCACCGCACTGGATGTGACCACGCAGATCGACGTGCTGGCCGCCATCAAAGAAGCCATCGCCGCCACCGGCGTTGCCGCGCTCTATATCACCCATGACCTCGCGGTTGTGGCACAGGTCAGCGATCATATTATGGTGCTGCAACAAGGGGATATGGTCGAATACGGCACCGTTGACCAGATCATCAACGCGCCCAAGGAAGACTACACCAAGGCGCTGGTTTCAGTCCGGTCGATCCGCCACGAGGAAAAGACACCGACAGATACCCCTGTTCTGCGGGTCGAAAACGTCACCGCCCGCTATGCCGGCACGGATTTTGATGTGCTCAAGAAGATCAACGTCGATATTCACCCGGGCCAGACATTGGCTGTCGTGGGGGAATCCGGCTCGGGCAAATCCACGCTGGCCCGCGTGATCACCGGCCTGCTGCCCCCAAGCGACGGGACGATCACCTTTGACAGGCGCGAGCTTGCCCCCGCCCTGGCGCAACGCCCTATCGAAGACCTGCGCGAGATGCAGATGATCTACCAGATGGCCGATACCGCGATGAACCCGCGCCAGACCGTGGGCACCATCATCGGCCGCCCGCTGGAGTTTTATTTCGGGCTGAAAGGCAAGGCAAAGCAGAAGCGTATTCAGGAACTGCTGGACGAGATCGAATTGGGCGACGGGTTTCAGGACCGCTATCCGGCAGAGCTGTCGGGCGGGCAGAAACAACGTGTCTGCATCGCCCGTGCGCTGGCCGCCAAGCCCAAGCTGATCATCTGCGACGAGGTGACAAGCGCGCTTGACCCGCTGGTGGCAGATGGCATCCTCAAGCTGCTTTTGAACCTGCAAAAGATCGAGGATGTCGCCTATCTGTTCATCACCCACGATCTGGCGACGGTAAAAGCCATCGCAGACAGTATCGCTGTGATGTATCGGGGCGAAGTGGTGCGGTATGGCACCAAAAGTCAGGTGCTGTCACCGCCCTTTGACGATTATACCGACCTGCTGCTGAGCTCTGTCCCCGAGATGAAAATCGGCTGGCTGGAAGAAACCATCGCACATCGCAAAATGGAAAGCGCTGGCAATTAAGCCTGTGGGCAACGAGGCGGATTGCATCGGACAAATACAAGCGCTGTGGCCGGCCGAAAAGGTATCGACATGAAGAACAAGCTGCTTTTGATCATCCTCGACGGTGTGCCCTACCGCAATTTCCGTCGGCTGTTCGGCAATCTGGAAGGCTGGGTCGATAGTGGCGAGGCGCGGGTCTGGACCCAGCGTGCGGTGCTCCCGTCAATCTCTGCCTCCTGCTATGCCTCGATCCACACGGGTGTGGCACCGGCTGAACATGGCTGTACCGGCAACGGCAATGTGTTCCGGCTAAAGCACAAGGACGTCTTCGCCCAGACCCGTGCGGGGGGCGGTGTGACAGGGGCCGTGGCCCATTCTTTCTGGTCGCAATTCTTCAATCGCCACCCCTTCGACTATGTGC
Source organism: Sulfitobacter sp. SBS6 (assembly GCF_048285585.1). Taxonomy (NCBI): domain Bacteria; kingdom Pseudomonadati; phylum Pseudomonadota; class Alphaproteobacteria; order Rhodobacterales; family Roseobacteraceae; genus Sulfitobacter; species Sulfitobacter sp. SBS6. Next base: position 869,948 of record NZ_JBLWBA010000005.1, read on the forward strand.
GCGATGTGGAATACGACGAACCCGATAGCGACACGATCAACCACGGCCGGTTTCACACGATGACCGGCTACGGGCTGGTGAACCAGATGACCCCTTCGGATGTGGATCTGTTTGGCTCCCTCACCAATCTGGCGCTGCGGTTCGGGCTGAACTACGGAATGCTGCACACCTGCACGCTGGACAGCATGGGGCATCGCTTTTTCCACGACTGTCAGGAAATGGACCACGCCTGCGCCGTCATGGACGAGATGCTGGCCCCCTTCATCCCGAAATGGCGCGCCTTGGGGTATGAGGTGATCGTCACAGCAGATCACGGGCAGGACGAACGCGGGCACCACGGCGGACGCAGTGCCTTACAGCAGGAAACCGCGCTGTATTACTTTGGCGATGCCGAAGGGCCGTCCGAAGATACGGTGATCGACCAGCTGCAGCTCGCGCCGACGATCCTTGGCCGTCTGGGTGCGCCGGTTGCTGATACCATGAAGGCGCAGTCTTTCCTGAAATAATGCCGTTTCTTAGGCCGTGCTAATGGCAGGCCACTGCCCTGCCCCGACAGCGCCGATCGCCGCTGTCACCTGATCAAAGAATGCCGCCGCCTTGCGTGACATCACCCGCGCGCGCAGACAGCCGTGGACAAGGCCCGCTGCCTCGTGCCAATGGGCCTGCCCGCCTGCCCCGTTGATCGCGGCGGCATAGGCTTCCCCGTCGCTCGACAGCGGGTCACAGGCGACCGTGAGGATCACCGTAGGCGGCAGGTCGGTAAAGTCGGTATCGTGCAGCGGGGCGTAGCGTGGATCGTCCACAGGCGGTGCCCCACCGGATCGCACCTGCTGGTAAAACTCCATATCCGCAACCGTCAGCTGCGGCGCGTTGGCGTGGGTGATATAGCTGCCCTTGCTGCGATCTCCGCCCAGTCCGGGATAGATCAGAACCTGACCCGCTATGCGCCCGTCATGAGATCCTCGCGCGGTATGGGCGACGGCGGCAGCAAGATTGCCGCCCGCACTGTCCCCCGCCAATACAATCCCGCCGCCATATGCGGCTGCAATCGCTTGAAACGCAGCCCATGCGTCGTTGAAGCAAGCGGGAAAGACGACCTCGGGGGCGAGCGCGTAGTCGACAGAGATCACACGGCAGCCGGTCGCGGCGCAAATTTCGGCGCAAACATCATCGTGACTGTCGAGCCCGCCAACAACAAACCCGCCGCCGTGATAGTAGACGACCGTGATCGCGGATGTGTCGGCCTCGTAAACGCGACATGGGACGCCGCCGAAGGCCACGTCCCATGTGCGGACCCCATCAGGGTGGGGTTGGTGAAAAGCAGCGCACATCCGGTTATAGACAGCGCGCTGCTGGTCGATGGTGAGTGACACCGCGTCCGGTGGATAGAAACTGTCCGAGCGGTCCATATAGGCCCAGATTTCCTCATCCAGTAGAACGCGGTAGTCGGGTTGGATCACGCGGCCTCCCAACCGAAGGTAAAGACGTCCAGCGATGCGCCGACATCAGCCTCGCTTGCGCCATTCATGGCGATTTGCGCAACCAGACCGCGTTTCTTGTCATCGGTGACAGAGGCAACACGCGCGGGCAGACCGGCGGCTTCCAACGTCTCGTCATAGACGCGCGTGATCGCGTTTTTGCGCAGGTCGGGCTTAAAGATCTTGCCGACGGCGGTTTTGGGCAGCTCGCTCATGATGGTCATATGCTTGGGCTGCGCCGCGCGTTCCTGCACGTGCTCTTTGCAGAACTCCAGCAGTTCCGCTTCGGTGATCGACGCACCTGCGACCAGTTCGACAAAGGCGCAAGGCACTTCGCCCGCGTGGGCATCCGGCTGGCCGATGGCACCGGCAAAGGCGACCGCCTCGTGACCCAGAAGCGCCTCTTCGATCTCGGCGGGGTCGATGTTGTGACCGCCACGGATGATCAGGTCTTTGGCGCGGCCCGTAATCCAGAGGTATTTGTCGCTGTCGATACGGCCCAGATCCCCTGTGCGCAGGTGCGTGCCCTGATAGTAGAGATCCTTGTTCTTATCGGCTTCGGTATAGGTATTGCCCGCATAGACGCCGGGGTTCGAGATACAGATCTCTCCGATCTCGTCGACCTCTGCCTCGACCAGCCCGTCGCTGGTGCTTTTGACAATCTTCACATCCGTATAGGGGAAGGTGATGCCAATACTGCCTACCTTGCGCACGCCGTCCGTCGGGTTCGACGACACAAGGCAGGTCGCCTCTGTCAGGCCGTAGCCTTCGATCAGCGTGATGCCGGTGGCCTTTTCAAAGCGGCGGAACAGTTCCAGCGGCAAGGGTGCCGAGCCGGAGAAGGCGGTTTTCACGGTCGAGATATCAGCGTTGATCGGGCGCTGCATCTTGGCGGAAATCGCCGTAGGGACAGTGATGATGAAAGTGATTTTCCAGCGCTCGACCAGTTTCCAGAAATTGTCGAACACCCCGTCCCCGCGATAGCCCTGAGGCGTCGGGAAGACCACATGCGCACCGGATTTCACCGCGGCCATAAGGATCACGTGGCAGGCGAAAACGTGGAACAACGGCAGCGGACACATGATGTTGTCGTTTTCCGTATACAGCAGCGTATGCCCAAGCCAGCCGTTATAGACCATGCCGGAATACTTGTGCTGCGCCACTTTCGGCATGCCCGTTGTACCGCCGGTGTGGAAGTAGAAGGCGACGCGATCCTCTTGCGGATCGTCGAATGTTAGCTCGGCCGGTTGCTTGGCGATTTCGGAATTGAAATTCTTGTAGGTCGCCTGATTGGTGACCTTCAACTTTGGACGGATCAGCGGCACGATCCACGACTTTGGCGCGGTCAGATAGCGGCACAGGTCCACTTCGAGCACGGTCGTGACATTCGGTGCCAGCTTGACCGCCTCGGCGGTTTTCTCGGCCACATCCGTCTTGGGGAAAGGCCGCAGGGTCACAACGACCTTGGCATTGGTTTCACGCAGGATCGATCCGATCTGCTCTGCCTCGAGCAGCGGGTTGATGGGGTTTGCGATCCCTGCGACGGCACCGCCCAGAAGCGTGATGACCGTCTCGTTACAGTTTGGCAGGACATAGGCGACCACATCGGTCGGCCCCACACCCAGCGACCGAAACAGATTGGCCGCACGACCCACCTGCCCCCGCAGCTGCGACCAGCTTAGGGTTTCCGCGTGATCTTTCGGCCCAGAGAAAATCTGGTAGCTGATTGCGTCGTGGCTTGGAAACTTTCCGGCGGTTTCGCTCAACATGCTCCAAAGTGTTTTGGGCACGTCGCGGTCAGCCCACGGCATTTCTGCTTCGATTGCGTTACGGTCTTCTACACCGGCAAATGACATTATTTTCCTCCCTTAGTGGTGCGGTTTGCCCGCATCCCGTTATTCCCTGTTGTCAAAGATGATTGCTAATTTCAGCTTTCGCAAGCATTTGCAGGCGCTCAAACGCTGCGTTCAAGCCCACTGACCCAACGGAAGGCTCGAAAAAGAGCGGCAGACGCCGCCTGCCGCTCTCTTTTATGGGGTAAAAGCACGTGGCGCACCCCTTTTGTGTAGTGCGATTACTTGGCAGGAATACGCAGCATCTGACCGGGATAGATTTTATCGGGGTGGGTCAGCATGGGTTTATTCGCTTCAAAGATTTCTTCATAGCGCGCGCCATTGCCAAGGGTCTTGGCAGCGATAGCCCAAAGCGTGTCGCCCTTTTCAACGGTGTGGAAGGTGCCGTCCCCCTCGCCGCCGTCCATGTCTTCCTCAACCGCGGCAACGCCTTCGACGTTCCCCACGGCCAGAATGACCTTTTCTTTCATCTCTTGGCTCGCCGCCTTGCCCGAGACCTTGACCTTGTCGCCTTCGACAGAAATATCGAGCCCTTCAGCATCAAGCCCGAGGTCTTTCAATTCATCCTGAAGCGCGGCTCCGGTGACTTCGGTATCATCACCGCCGCCAAACACTTTCTTGCCGGCGTCTTTTACGAAACTCCACAAACCCATGTTGTTCTCCTTCTGGATCCATTCGGGTGTGATTGTTTCCATTTAACCGTAAAATTCACAAGGTTTTTTATACGTCCGCGAGACCATCGGTGAATTGCAGCCGCGCCAGGCGCGCATAGAGCCCCCCCTTGGTAACCAGCTCGTCATGGGTGCCCATATCGACGATCCGCCCTGCTTCCAGCACGACAATGCGGTCGGCCTTTTTCACCGTCGCCAGACGGTGCGCGACGATCAGGGTGGTGCGGTCCGCGCTCAACCGATCCACGGCGGCCTGCACGGCGCGTTCGCTTTCGGCATCCAAGGCGCTTGTGGCTTCGTCGAGCAGCAGCACCGGCGCGTCGCGCAGGATGGCGCGGGCGATAGCGATACGCTGCTTTTGCCCGCCCGACAGCATCACCCCGCGTTCGCCCAGATAGCTGTCGTAGCCGTCGGGCAATGCGCTGATGAACCCGTGGGCGGCGGCGGCCTCGGCCGCGGCGTCAATCTCGGCGTCTGTCGCGTCGGGGCGGCCAAAGCGGATGTTCTCGCGGGCAGAGGCGGCGAAGATCACCGGGTCTTGCGGCACCAAGGCGACCGACCGGCGGAAGGCCGCACGCGAGACATCGCGCAGATCGACCCCGTCAAGGGTGATCCGCCCGGAGGCAGGGTCATAGAACCGCAGAATCAACTGGATGATTGTGGTTTTGCCTGCACCCGAGGGCCCGACGAACGCGACCGTTTCACCGGGGTTGATCGACAGGTTGACCCCGTCCAGTGCCTGCACATCAGGTCGTGCAGGGTATCTGAAATGCACGTCTTCAAAGGCAATCCGACCGGCGACCGGGCTGGGCAAGGCGATGGCCGCAGCGGGGTCTTGCACGGTGTCTTCGGTCCGCAATAGCTCTACCAGACGTTCCGTGGCACCGGCGGCGCGTTGAAGTTCACCCCAGATCTCGGACAGCGCTGCGACCCCGCCTGCCACCATTACGGCATAGATCACGAATTGCACCAAGGCACCGGGGGTCATCTGGTCGGCACGCACATCCCGCGCGCCCATCCACAAAACGCCCACGACGCCGGCAAATACCAGAAAGATCACAATAATCGTCATCAGCGCGCGGGTCTTGATCCGACGCTGCGCCGCATCATAGGACGCTTCCGTCATCTGTGCGAATTGCGATTGGCTGGCGGCCTCGTTGGTAAAGGCCTGCACGGTCTGCACCGCGCCCAAACTCTCGGACGCATTGCCCGAGCTTGCCGCGATCCAGTCCTGATTTTCACGGCTCAGCACCCGCAAGCGCCGCCCCAGAACAAGGATCGGCACGATTACCGCCGGTACAATCAACAACACCATCGCCGTCAGCTTGGCCGAGGTGAACAGCATCAGCACCAACCCACCGGTCACGATCAGCATATTGCGCAGCGCGATGGACACGGACGACCCGATCACCGACAGGATCAGCGTGGTGTCCGTGGTGATCCGGCTCAGCACCTCGCCGGTCATCAGGTTCTCGTAGAACGCCGGGCTCATCGAGATCACGCGATCGAACACCGCCTTGCGGATATCGGCAACGACCCGTTCGCCAAAGCGCGTCACCAGCGCATAGCGCAGCCCCGTGCCCACAGCCAGAAGTGCGGCGATGATCAGGGCGGCGACGAAGTACTGGTCCAGCAGTTCGGCCTCGCCGGTGCCGAAGTTATCGATCACGCGGCGCACGGCCAGCGGCAGCGTCAAAGAGATCATCGCCGTGAGCACCAGCGCCAGAATGGCCGCGATCATCAGCCCGCGATAGGGCGCAAGAAACGGCAGCAGCGCGCGCAGGGCCCCCAACTCACGCGATTTTTCGCGTTCTTCGGTGCCGGGGCCGGGCGTCGGGGTACGTGCCATGAGATATCCTTTGGAGTGCTGCCGTGTCATCGCCCGCACATCGCGCGGGGTCAAGGGCTGCACCCCTAAGGCGCTTGCGACAAAAGCGCATTGATCCAGCGCAAACAGCGAAAATCAAAAGGATGTCGGGAAAGGAGTGGAGCGGGCGGCGGGAATCGAACCCGCGTCTTCTGCGTGGAAGGCAGAGGTCTTACCATTACACAACGCCCGCGCTACGGGAGGAGGGGTAAGTCATACGCTGCGGGTCGTCAAGGCCGTCTGCACGCGCGAAATGCAGCAAAGATCAAAATGCGCCATTTGCTGCCCTTTACCTGGCCCTGCCGATGGCGCAAATTCCGCGCTACCAAAGGTCAGAAGGAGACGACGATGCCCAACCCGCTTTACGACGCTTTATTCGGTCGCCACATCGGGCAAAACACGCCGTTCCTGATCCTGCCGGACGGGCGCACCATCACCCACGACCAATTCATCCGCTCTGCCGCGCGCTATGCCAATGCGTTTTCGGACAAGGGGCTGACAGCGGGCGACCGTGTCGCGGTGCAGGTCGGCAAATCGCCGGATGCGCTGGCGCTTTATGCCGCTTGCGTGCAGGCAGGGCTGGTGTTCTTACCGCTCAACCCCGGCTACACCGCGTCCGAGGTGGATTATTTCGTCGGCAACTCGGGCGCGCGGCTGCTGGTTTGCGATCCTGCCGATGTTCCCGAACTCACGCCGGTCGCTGCCGCCGCCGGTGCTGCGGTAGAGACGATGGACAACACCGGCCGCGGCACGCTGCGCGATCTGGCAGCCACCCTGCCCGACACATTCGATACCGTCGACCGAGCGGCCGAGGATCTGGCCGCCTTCCTCTATACCTCGGGCACCACAGGCCGATCAAAAGGCGCAATGCTGAGCCAGCGAAACCTGCTGAGCAACGCCGAAACGCTGGTTGATGTCTGGCAATTTACCAAGGCCGATGTGCTGCTGCATGCGCTGCCGATTTTCCACACACACGGGCTGTTCGTGGCGACCAATATCATGCTGCTTAGCGGTGGCGCGATGGTGTTCCTGCCCAAGCTCGACATCGATCAGTTGATCCGTTTCATGCCGCAGGCCACCGCGTTGATGGGCGTGCCGACCTTCTACACCCGTTTGCTGGGCTCTGATGACTTCACCGCCGGTTTGACGGCGCATATGCGTCTGTTCATCTCGGGCTCTGCCCCCTTGCTGGCCGAGACGCACAAGCAGTTCGAGGAACGCACAGGCCACCGTATTCTGGAACGCTACGGGATGACGGAAACCAATATGAACACCTCGAACCCCTATGACGGGCCGCGGCGCGGCGGTACCGTCGGCACACCCCTGCCGGGGGTCGAGCTCAAGATTTGCGACCCCGATACCGGCGAAACCCTACCACAGGGAGAGATCGGCGTCGTCGAGGTCCGCGGGCCGAATGTTTTCCAAGGCTATTGGCAGATGCCCGAAAAAACCGCCGCTGAACTGCGCGCGGACGGGTTCTTTATCACCGGCGATCTCGGGCTGATTGACGAAGACGGCTATGTGCAGATCGTCGGGCGCGGCAAGGATCTGATCATATCCGGCGGCTATAACATCTATCCCAAAGAGGTCGAACAGGTGCTGGACGATCAACCCGGCGTGCTGGAAAGCGCCGTGATCGGCGTGGCTCATGGGGATCTGGGCGAGGCACCGGTTGGTGTGCTGGTCGCCGATGGCAGCCGTGATCTGGACCTGGAGGCGCTGTCGCAGACCGTCGCGCAATCGCTGGCGCGGTTCAAATGTCCGCGCAAGCTGGTGGTGGTTGATGCCCTGCCCCGCAATACGATGGGCAAGGTGCAAAAGAACCTGCTGCGCGAAACCTATGCGGATCTGTTCAAGGGCTGACTACGGGTGCGGATCGCCCACACAGGGCGTGCCGCCTGCCACCCAGATCGCCAGTGCCTCCTGCATCTCGGGGATGCTACCGGGGGCCGCCGCGCGCCCTGCGCCGGGGTCAAAGCCCCATGCCACAAAGGCCGACGTTCGCAGGTGATCGGACAGGTCTTCGGGCGTAAAGGCACCGTTGCTGTCGGGGTCACGCAGTTGTGCGCATATCTCGGCGCTGGTCTTGCCTTTCCACGCCATCTCAATCGGGGGAAGCCGCCATGCGTCCGCAATCATCGGCGGCGCGTGCGGGACGTTGTTTTCCGACGCGGCGCTGATGTGACAGGTACGGCAGGGCATCGTCTCGGCCCCGATGCGGCTTTCATCGGCAAGGATGTTCATGCCGTGCACGGGCGCTTGGTCGCCAGCCTCCTCGTGGCCCAACCCCTCCCAGAGCGGCACGCCAGCGGGGCCCACGTGGCAATTGGTACAGCGCGGATGCGAAACGACCGTGTGGATATCATCCCACGCCGCCAGCGCCGCCGCGCGATCGGGTGCTTCTTGCGCAAAAGCACCGCCCGCGTAGGCCAGCGCGATGATCCCGCCGATGATCGCCCCGCGAAGGGAGATCATACAAAATCAATCGACTTGGACAGCGGCAGTTCGCGGATACGCTGCCCCGTCGCGGCAAAGATCGCATTGACCAAAGCAGGTGCTGCGGGGGGGACGGCGGGTTCACCGATGCCCCTGATCTTGTCGCCATTCTCAAGCCCGCGCACCATGATCAAAGGCGTCTGGTGCAGGCGCATCCCTTCGTAGGCGTGGTAGTTATCCTGCTCTGCCACGCCGTCGCGGTAGGTCAGCTCGCAGTTCATCGCGTGGCCCAAGCCAAAGATCACACCGCCTTGCAGCTGCGCCTCAAAGTTCACGGGGTCCAGCACGCGGCCCACATCGGCGGCGACGAACACCTTGTCGATACGGATGCCGTCGGGGGTGTTGGTGACCTCGACCACCTCGGCCACGGGCACGCCGAAGGCTAGCGTAAAGGCCAGCCCCCGCCCCCGGTTCGGCCCCAGATCGCTGCCCCACTCAGACATCTCGCCCACGGCCTCCAGCACCTTGCGCGATGCGTCGTGCCAACACAGGCGCAGCCGCTCTTGCAACGGGTCTGCACCCGCGGCGTGGCACATCTCGTCCATGAAGCTTTCGTGCATGAACCCGTTGCCCGATGCCCCGACCGACCGCCAAGAGCTGATGGGCACCATCGCTGGCGTGCGGTAGCCGGTGACGCGGTAGTTGGGGATCTGGAACGGCTGGTCCCAGGCCCCCGCGACAATCGCCACATCAGGGCCGAAGGCGGGCTGGTTCAACCTTGCGAGCGACGATTCAGCGACCGAGGGGGCCGCGATCGACAGATCAAACGTCGCGATACCGGCATCCGCCACAGCACCGCGCCCGCGCGCAATGGCCAGCGGGCGGGGGAAATCATGGGTGAAGTCTTCCTCGCGCTGCCAGATCATCTTGATCGGCGTGTCAGGCATCTGCATCGCGATCTCGACCGCTTGGGCGATATAATCATCCTCAAGGCGCCGGCCAAAGCTGCCACCGGACATCAGCACATGCACGTGGATGTCATCCCCGTCCAACCCTGTCAGCCGCGCCATATTCGCCTTGACGAAACGGGGGATTTGCGTGCCGGTCCAGATATCCAGCCGCCTCTCGGTCAGCTTGACCACGACGCTCATCGGTTCCATCGGGGCATGGGCCAGATAGGGGATGCGGTATTCCGCCTCGACCACCGAGGCATCTTGCAACGCCTCTTCTACATCGCCTTCGTCCTTGAACCGGCTGTCGCGGTGATCCTCGGTGAAAGAGGCCGCCACAGCGGCAAACTGATCGGCGCTGTCACCGATATAGGGCGACGGGCCCCAGTCACATTCAACCGCCTGCGCCGCCTGAAACGCGCGCCATGTGTTATCCGCCACCACAGCGATGCCGCCGGTGATAGGCAAGACCGCGCTGACCCCGCGCATCTGGCGTGCGGCCTCGGCGTCAAAACCGTTCAGCCCGCCGCCAATCGCAGGATTGGTGCGGGTCGTGGCGATCACCATACCGTCCATCTGCATGTCGATGCCGTAGATCTGCCGACCGGTGGATTTCGCCACGATGTCGGTCCGCTTCTGCGGCTTGGTCAGATAGCGCCATTCCGACGGATCACGCAGGGTGACATCCTGTACCGGCTCGATCTCGGCGGCGATGCTGGCAAGGTCGATGTATTCGATCTTCAACCCATCGGGCAGCACGATGCAGCCGTTCTCTGTCCCCAGTTGGTCCCGCGGCAGGCCGGTCTGCTTCATCGCGGCCTTGATCAGCGTCTCGCGTGCGACGGCACCGGCCATGCGCAGGCGATCATACATATCAGGCACGGTGGACGAGCCGCCGGTGATATGCAGCCCCATCAGCTTGCCCATGACATCGACCGCACCGCGCCCGCCGCGTGCCAGCATCGTGTCAGAGGTCGCGGCAATCGGCAGCGCCTCTGCCCCGACAACGCCGTTGTAGTAAATCGCATCCGCCGGACCGGGCGACAGCTTGGCGCTGCGTGGGTCAATGTCGAGCTCTTCGGCGATCATATGCGCCTGCATCGACCACGCGCCCTGCCCCACATCCGCGCGCGGCGTGATCAGCGTGATCCCTTGGGCGTCTATTTTAACGTAGGGGGTGATCGCGGTTTCGCCGGGTTTCAACCCGTCGAGCAGCGGGTTCTCCCCCTCGCGTTTGTAAAGATAGGTGCCAAAGACGACGCCGCCTGCGACAGCGGCAGAGCCGATCAGGAAGCTGCGGCGGGCAATTGTTTTCACACGTCCCATATCACACCGCCTTCAGCTTGATCGCGGCGGATTTCACCGCCTCGCGAATACGGGGATAGGTGCCGCAACGACAGAGGTTCCCGCTCATCGCGGCGTCAATCTGGTCATCCGTAGGGGTCGGGTTCAGCTCGAGAAAAGAGGCGGCCTGCATGATCTGCCCCGATTGGCAGTAGCCGCATTGCGCGACCTGCAGGTCGATCCAGGCCTCCTGCACCGCATGGCGCACCGCCGGAGAGCCCAATCCTTCGATGGTGGTAATCTCGCCCTCGACATCGCCCGCGGCCAACTGGCACGACCGGACCGCGATCCCGTCCATATGCACGGTGCAGGCCCCGCATTGCGCGATCCCGCAGCCGTATTTCGGGCCGGTGATCCCCAGAACGTCGCGCAAGACCCAGAGCATGGGCATGTCTTCCTCGACGTCCACATCATGGGTCACGCCATTTACTGTAAGTTTCATGCCTTGTCTCCCGACGTTCACTCTATAAATACCAGCGGGATCGGGGTGGTAAACCCAATCTGTCCCGCATCCCTTCGTGCCCTCACGTCAAAACATCGTGTCACGAGGGGGTTCAGAAAACATAAAACGCCGCCCCCGTGAGGACGGCGTTTGTCGCAAGTTTTACGAATGCGCGCCTAGAATTCAACGACGGCGCGAATGGATTCACCTTTGTGCATCAATTCGAACCCTTCGTTGATCTGATCCAGCGTCAGCTTGTGGGTGATCATCGGGTCGATCTCGATCTTGCCGTTCATGTACCAATCCACGATCTTGGGCACATCGGTGCGGCCCTTGGCCCCGCCGAATGCCGTGCCTTTCCAGACGCGGCCCGTGACCAGCTGGAACGGACGTGTCGAGATTTCGGCCCCCGCCGGTGCGACGCCGATTATGATCGACTCCCCCCAGCCCTTATGCGCGGCTTCAAGCGCCTGCCGCATGACCTTGGTATTGCCTGTGGCATCAAAGGTGTAATCCGCGCCGCCCTTGGTCAGCTCGACCAGATGCGCGACCATATCGCCCTCGACCTTGGTGGGGTTCACAAAGTCGGTCATGCCGAAGTAGCGGCCTGTCTCTTCCTTTTCGTCGTTCAGATCGACGCCGACGATCTGGTCGGCCCCCGCCATGCGCAGGCCCTGAATGACGTTCAGCCCGATGCCGCCCAGGCCAAAGACCACGCAGCGCGCGCCGATCTCTACCTTGGCGGTGTTGATCACCGCGCCGATGCCCGTGGTCACACCGCAGCCGATATAGCAGATCTTGTCAAAGGGCGCGTCCTTGCGGACCTTGGCAAGGGCGATCTCAGGGATGACCGTGTGATTGGCGAAGGTCGAACAGCCCATGTAGTGGTGGATCGGCGTGCCATCCATCATCGAGAACCGCGTGGTGCCATCGGGCAGCAGCCCTTGGCCTTGGGTCACGCGGATCGCCTGGCAGAGGTTGGTTTTACCCGACAGGCAATATTCACACTCGCGGCATTCGGGCGTGTAAAGCGGGATCACATGATCGCCGACCTCGAGCGTGGTGACGCCCTCGCCGACCTCAAGCACGACGCCTGCGCCCTCGTGGCCCAGAATGGCCGGGAAAATCCCTTCGGGGTCGTCGCCCGAACGGGTGAATTCATCGGTGTGGCACAGGCCGGTGGCCTTGATTTCGATCAGGACTTCACCCCGCTTGGGGCCTTCGAGATTTACGTCCATCACTTCAAGCGGTTGCCCTGCGGCAACGGCGACGGCGGCGCGTGTTTTCATCATAAGAAGCGTCCTTTTGCTGTTTCGGCCAAAAGGACGAAAAAGCGCTGCGATGTCAAGGTCAGGGGGATGCCGGACAGGCATAAGGGGGCGCTGCCCCCGGCACCGCATTGCGGCCCCTCCCCCGGGATTTCCATCCATTTGGAAGGGCGGATATGCGTTTGCGCGCCGCGTGTTTTTCCTGTCCAATCGGTAGCGCGACAATGAACACCCACCGTGACCGAGGAGAAGAACATGGCCGACCGAACCGAGATCGGTATGACCACCCGCCGCGCCGTTTTGGGCGATGCCCATGTGGACCGCGCTGAAGCCGCCAAGACCGAGCTGGACGCGCCGTTCCAAAGTCTGATCACCGAAAGCGCCTGGGGCACCGTCTGGGCCAGCGACAAGATCAGCCGCCGCGAACGGTCGATGCTGACCTTGGCACTGCTGGCGGCGACCGGCAATTTCGAGGAAATCCCCATGCATATCCGCGCCACCGCCAATACCGGCGCCAGCAAATCCGATGTGATCGAGGCGTTCCAGCATGTTGCCATTTATGCGGGGGTGCCAAAGGCGAACCATGCGCTTAAACTCGCCAAACAGACCTTTCAGGAAATGGAAGCCGCCGAATGACCGATCAGAACGGAGCGTTCTTTCACCGTGACCGCAGCTGGCACCCGCCCGCGCTGGCACCGGCCTATAAGACATCGGTGGTGCGGTCGCCGCAAAAGGGGCTGATCTCGATGAATACCACGCTGAGTGAGCAGACCGGCCCGGTCTTTGGCCACAATATGCTGGGGGCGTTGGATAATGACCTGATCCTCAACTACGCCGCCGAGGGCGAAATGGCGATTGGCCAGCGGATCATCGTGCATGGTCGTGTGCTCGACCAGAACGGGCGCGGTGTGCCTGGTGTGTTGCTTGAATTCTGGCAAGCCAATGCGGGCGGACGCTATCGCCACAAGAAAGAGGGCTATCTTGCCCCGCTCGACCCCAATTTTGGTGGGTGTGGCCGCACGGTGACCGATGCGAACGGCGGCTATAGCCTGCGCACAGTCAAACCGGGTGCCTACCCCTGGCCCAATGGGGTGAATGACTGGCGCCCTGCGCATATCCATTTTTCCGTTTTCGGACAGGGTTTTGCGCAGCGCTTGATCACGCAGATGTATTTTGAGGGCGATCCGCTGATCTGGAAATGCCCCATCGTGCAGACGATCCCGTCGCGCGCCGCGGTAGAGCAGTTGATCGCGCCGTTGGACATGGACAATACCGTGCCTATGGATGCGCGGGCCTATAAATTCGACATCGTGCTCAGGGGGCACCGGTCCACCATGTTTGAAAACCGGATGGAGGGGAACTGATGCAAGAGCTGACCCAGTTGAAAGAAAGCCCGTCGCAGACCGCAGGGCCCTATGTGCATATCGGCTGCGTGCCGAATTTTTGCGACATCACTGGCGTCTACCCCGAGGATCTGGGCGCGCGTATGGTCAATGCCGAGACCAAAGGTGAACGGATCACGGTGAAGGGCACGATCTATGACGGCACCGGTACGCCGCTGAAAGACGCGCTGGTCGAGATCTGGCAGGCCGATGCGGCGGGGCTGTATCCGGGCAATGACCCCCGTGGGGCCGCCGATCCGAACTTTACCGGATGGGGCCGCCAGGCGGGCGATTATGACACCGGCGAATGGCAGTTCGACACCATCCGCCCCGGTGCCGTGCCCTTTCCCGACGGGCGTATGATGGCCCCGCATATCAGCTTGTGGATCGTCGCGCGCGGGATCAATATCGGTTTGAATACACGTATGTATTTCCCCGATGCCGATAACAGCGCCGACCCGCTGCTGACCCGTATTGAACATCAAAACCGCGTTGCGACCCTGATCGCGGAGAAAGAAGCCGATGGCGTCTATCGGTTTGATATTTACCTTCAGGGCGAGAAAGAAACAGTATTCCTAGATGTCTGATCCATGCATTCTTTGCGTTGCCATCACCGGCAGCGTACCGACCAAAGCCGCCAACCCCGCCGTGCCCGTCACGATCACCGAGCAGATTGAAAGCACCCACGAAGCCTTTGAAGCCGGGGCAAGCATCTGCCACGCCCATGTGCGCAATGACGACGAGACGCCCTCCTCTGACCCAGAGAAATTCGCGCGGTTGAAAGAGGGGCTGGAGAAACACTGCCCCGGGATGATCATCCAGTTCTCGACCGGCGGGCGGTCAGGTGCGGGCAAGGCGCGCGGCGGCATGCTGTCACTGCGGCCTGATATGGCCTCGCTGTCGGTGGGGTCGAACAATTTCCCCACCCGCGTCTACGAGAACCCGCCGGATCTGGTGGATTGGCTGGCGTCCGAAATGCGCGCCCATGAGGTTGTGCCCGAGATCGAAGCCTTCGATCTGAGCCACATCCTGCAGGCGATCCAGCATCACAAGGACGGCAAGCTGTTCGGGCGGCTTTATGTGCAATTCGTCATGGGGGTGAAAAACGCCATGCCCACGGATAAAGAGGTTTTTGACTTTTACGTCGCGCAGTTGAAGGCCCGCGCGCCTGAGGCCGCGTGGTGTGCCGCAGGGATCGGGCCGAACCAGATCGTCGTAAACGAATGGGCGATTGCGGCGGGCGGTCACACGCGGGCCGGCCTGGAAGACAACGTGCGTCTGGACCGTAACACGCTCGCCCCATCCAACGCGGCGCTGATCAAACGCGCGGCGGATCTATGCGAGAAATACGAACGCCCCGTGGCGACCTGGCAGCAGGCGCGCGACATTCTGGGGCTGCGCAGCGTCGCAGGATAACCGCTGTCGCCTCGTGCTTACATAAAGTCTCAAGCCGGCGCGGCATCGCCTGTGGCAAAGATTGACTTGCCCTGACCCGCATGAGAGTCATTTGCCCAACCTTTGATATCCTGACCCAAGGGACCGCCCGCCCGTGACACGTATCCTTGCCGTAACCTGCATGCGCAACGAAGGGCCCTATTGCCTTGAATGGATCGCGCATCACCGCGCGGCGGGGGTGACGGATTTTCTGATCTTTACCCATGATTGCACCGATGGCACGCCGGCCCTGCTGGACCTGCTGGATGATGTGACCCATGTGCCCTTCACCCCGGAGGGCGACACATCGGTGCAATGGCAGGCCATGCGTCTGGCCGACCGCCATGACCTGATGAAACAGGCCGATTGGGCGCTGTTTTTTGACGCGGATGAGTTTCTAACCCTCGCAGCACCGATGCGCAGGCTGCCCGATCTGATCGCCTCTGTCCCCGCGGATACCGACGCGATTGCCCTGCCTTGGCGGTTTTTCGGCGCGGACGGGCAAGAGGCGTTGCAAGATAATCTCACCCCGCTGCGGTTTCGTCATGCGGCCCCTGATCCGTTCTTTCTGCCTGCGGGAAGCTTCTTCAAGACCCTGCACCGGCCCGCTGCCTTTCAGAAGCTCGGCGTGCATCGGCCCAAGAAAAAGCGCGATGTCAGCCCGCTGTGGAATCTCGGCGGTGTTCAGGGCGCCCCCGGGGGCTTTGCCGAAACTGACAACCGGATCAACTTGTTCGGCGTGATGCAGACCCAAGCGCGGGCGCGGCTGAACCACTATTCCCTGCGCTCGGCGGGCGAGTTTATGGTCAAACGCGGGCGCGGTCTTCCCAACCGGACGACAAAGCGGCTGGATCTGCATTACTGGGCGGAGCGTAATTTCAACACCGTGACTGACACGATGATTGACCCGATGCTGGACGCAACAATGGCAGAGGTCACCCGCCTGCGCGCCCTACCCGGTGTCGCCAATGCGCACGCGCAGGTGGTGCAGTGGCACCATGACAGCTTTGCCGCATTGATGACCGATCCGGCCGAGGTGCAATTCTACTGGCATCTGCTGTTGCTGGGCGGCAGCACCCCACCCACGGCAAAGCAGGCACAGGCCCATCTGCTGCGCCACGCGGGCAGATAAGCCCCGTTACATCTGACACCACGACATAAAAAAGGGCGCGACCGGATACCGGCCGCGCCCTTGGCACTCGTTACCTACCCTTAGGCGAGGTCAAAACGGTCGAGGTTCATCACCTTGGTCCAGGCGGCGATGAAGTCGGTCACGAATTTGTCTTTCGCGACATCACCTGCGTAGACCTCTGCAATCGCGCGCAGCTGCGAGTTCGACCCGAAAAGCAGATCAACAGCGGTCCCGGTGTGCTTCAGCTCACCCGTGGCGCGGTCGCGGCCTTCATAGATGTCGTCCGTCGCGGTCTCTTCCGCCTTCGACCACACGGTGCCCATATCCAGCAGCGTGGTGAAGAAGTCGTTGTTCAGCGTGCCGGGCGCATCGGTGAACACGCCGTGTTTGGCGCGGCCCACGTTCACGTCCAGTGCACGCATCCCCCCGACCAGAACCGTCATCTCTGGCGCGGTCAGCGTCAGAAGCTGGGCGCGGTCGACCAGCAGCTCTGCCGTGGTGACCGAATAGCGGGTCTTGGCAAAGTTGCGGAAACCGTCGGTGACGGGTTCAAGATAGGCAACCGAGTCAACCTCGGTCTGTTCAAGCGAGGCATCGCCGCGGCCCGGTGCGAAGGGCACGGTCACGTCATGGCCCGCGTCCTTGGCGGCTTTCTCGATCCCGGCGGCACCGGCCAGCACGATCAGGTCAGCGACAGAGATTTCTTTATCCCCCGACTGCGCGTTGTTGAAGTCTGCGCGGATCGTTTCCAGCACGCCAAGCACTTTGGCCAACTGATCGGGTTCGTTCACTGGCCAGTCTTTCTGCGGTGCCAGACGGATGCGCGCGCCATTTGCACCGCCGCGCTTGTCGGACCCGCGGAAGGTCGCGGCAGAGCCCCAAGCGGTGGCCACCAGTTCCTGAACGCTCAGCCCCGACTCCAGCACTTTGGCTTTCAGCGATGCCACATCTGCGTCATCGACCAGCGTATGCGTCACGGCGGGGATCGGGTCCTGCCAGATCAGCTCTTCGCTGGGAACGTCCTTGCCGAGATAGCGGGCAATCGGTCCCATGTCGCGGTGGGTCAGCTTGAACCATGCACGGGCAAATGCGTCGGCAAATTCCTCGGGGTTTTCGTGAAAACGCGTCGAGATTTTAAAATACTCGGGGTCTTCGCGCAGCGCGAGGTCGGAGGTGAACATGATAGGCGCGTGACGTTTGGACGGATCATGCGCATCCGGCACGGTGCCTGCGGCGTCGCCGTTCTTTGGGGTCCACTGTACGGCACCGGCAGGGCTTTTGGTCATTTCCCATTCGAGCCCCAGCAGGTTGTCGAAGTAAGTCATGTCCCAGCTTGTCGGAGTTTGCGACCATGCGCCTTCAAGCCCGCTGGTCAGGGCGTGGATGCCGTGGCCGGTCTCGTGCTTGTTGGTCCAGCCGAAGCCCTGTGCTTCCAATGGCGAGGCTTCGGGATCGGGGCCGGCATTCTCGCCGCCCACGGCACCATGCGCCTTACCAAAGGTGTGACCACCCGCGATCAGCGCGACGGTTTCATAGTCGTTCATTGCCATCCGGCCAAAGGTGTCGCGGATGTCATTGGCAGAGCCTTGCAGATCGGGTTTGCCGTCCGGCCCTTCGGGGTTCACATAGATCAGGCCCATCTGCACAGCGGCCAGCGGGTCTTCCAACGCGCGTTCCTGGCTGTAGCGTTTGTTGCCCAGCCATTCGTCTTCGGGGCCCCAATAGACATCCTCTTCGGGTTCCCAACGGTCCACGCGGCCACCGGCGAAACCGAATGTTTTCAGCCCCATCGATTCCAGCGCGATATTGCCGCACAGGATGATCAGGTCACCCCAAGAAATCTGGTTGCCGTATTTTTGCTTGATCGGCCACAGCAGGCGGCGCGCCTTGTCGAGGTTGGCGTTATCCGGCCAGCTGTTGAGCGGCGCGAAACGCTGCGTGCCCGTGCTGGACCCGCCACGGCCATCCGCCGTCCGGTAGGTGCCTGCCGCGTGCCATGCCATACGAATGAAAAACGGGCCATAGTGACCGTAGTCCGCGGGCCACCAGTCTTGCGAATCCGTCATCAGCGCATGCAGGTCAGCCTTGACCGCGTCAACGTCGAGCTTCTCGAACTCTTCGGCATAGTCAAAGTCTGGCCCAAGCGGGTTCGAATCGATGGTGTTCTGGTGCAGCAGCTTGAGGTTCAGCTGGTTCGGCCACCATTCGTTCAACGACCGCGCACCGCGCTTTGAGTTGCGGCCGTGGCTGCCGACGACCGGGCATTTGCTGATGTTTTCGACGTCATTTCCGTCCATGGTGGTCTCCGATATTATCTGTCTGGTGCGCGGTTTTGCACCGCGTCACGGGGGATGGATGTCGGGGGCGCGATACGGTCTGCCCCGTCTTTCTGGAATTGTTCTAACAGCAGTTATTGATTAGTTTAAGTTGGCATTTCCTATCAGTTTGATAATAATTAACTATGACCAACATCACCCTTAAACAGCTTCGCTACTTCGAGGCCGTTGCCCATCACCGTCACTTTGGCCACGCCGCCGAGGCCTGCGCGATCTCGCAGCCCGCCTTATCCGTGCAAATCAAGGAGTTGGAGCAGAACTTGCAAACGCCTCTCTTTGATCGCGGCGGGCGGAATATCACGTTGACCAGCTTTGGCGTCGATTTCGCGCCGCGCGCGCGGGCGATCCTGCAGGGGGTGGACGAGCTTCAGGATATGGCGCGCGCCTCCAAGGACGGGCTGATGGGCCGGCTGAGAATCGGCATCATTCCCACCATCGGCCCCTATCTGCTGCCCTCGATCATCACCAAGCTGACCCGGATGAACCCCGCGCTGGATATCCACGTGCGCGAAACCATGACCCCGCGGCTGATCACCGAGCTGACCGAGGGGCGGATCGACACCGCCATCGTCGCCCTGCCCGTGTCAGAACCCTCGCTCACCGAAGTCACCCTGTTTGACGAGAAATTCATGCTGGTGCGCCCCGAGGCTGATCGCGGCAAGCCGATCCCCAGCAGCGCACATCTGAACGAGATGAAGTTACTGCTGCTTGAGGAAGGGCATTGCTTTCGCGATCAGGCGCTGTCGTTTTGCGATATGCAGTCGGAAACCGCGCGCGAGGGGCTGGATGCGAGCTCCCTGTCCACGCTGGTGCAGATGGTCGGCGCGGGCATTGGCGTGACGCTGATCCCCGAGATGGCCGTCGCCGTGGAAACGCGGTCGGCGCAGGTGGCGGTCAACGCCTTTCCCGCGCCCGAACCGACGCGCCGTGTGGGGATGATCTGGCGCAAGACCAGCCCGCTGGCCAGCAAACTGTCCGAAATCGCCGACCTGATCCGCCCGAGCTAAGCGGGCGGATTATCCTTTCATCGCGGTATCAGCCCAACCGCGCCAGCAGCTCGCGCGACGGGTCACCGGTTGCGGGCAGCCCCTGGCTTTGCTGATAGGCGGTGATCGCCTTGCGGCTGTTCGGGCCAATCACACCATCGGTGCCGTCTGTGTCAAAACCGCGGGCGGTCAGCCGTTCTTGCAACGCCTTGCGGTCATCAATGGTCAGCCCGTATTTATCGGGGCCAAAGCTGGCCTGAATAGGCCCGCCCCCTACGATACGATCCGATAGATGCCCGACGCCAATCGCGTAATTGTCCGAGTTGTTATAGCGCTTGATCGCCTTGAAGTTGTTAAAGATCGCAAAGCGCGGCCCGCCCGCATCCGGCTGGAGGATCTGCACCGGCGTGGCAGAGCTTGCCGCCGCGGTGCCCATCTCTGCGCCCCATTTCTGGCCGGACTTCCAGCCCGACTTCGCCAGATAGGCGGCGGTGGAAGCAAGTGAATCCGACGGGTCGTCAGACCAGATGTCGCGTTTGCCGTCGCCGGTGAAATCTACCGCGAAGGATTGATAGGATGTGGGGATGAACTGCGTGTGGCCCATGGCACCGGCCCAGCTTCCGGTCAGACCGGCAGTCGAGACATCGCCGCGCTCAAGGATACGCAGCGCCGCGATCAGTTGTTTCTCGAAAAAGGCCCCGCGACGACCGTCATAGGCCAGCGTCGATGTCGCCGACACGACCGGCACATTCCCGCGCCGTTCCCCGTAAAAGCTTTCCAGCCCCCACACGGCGGTGACGACTTCGGCAGGCACGCCGTAGCGCGCCTCTATCTGGCGCAGCACGCCTTGGTGGCGCGCGAATGCTGCGCGCCCCTTGGTGACACGCTCGTCCGATGCCGCAATGGCAAGGTAATCTTCAAGCGAGCGGCTGAATTCCGTCTGGTTACGGTCCCGTTTGACGACCCCCGGCAGATAGCCCGCCCCCGCAAAGCCGCGACGCAGCGTGCTGTCGGAAATGCCCTGCGCCGCAGCGCGTGACTTGAACGCCGAAACCCACGCGTCATAGCCCGCGTTCGGTTGGGGTTGCAGGTCCGGTGCCAGCCCCGCATCGCTGCGCGGCGCAAAGCTGCCTGCCCTGTTGCCGGTGCTACAGGCCGCAAGGCCCAATGCTGCCAATCCGACGGTGAAACTTCTTCGAGAAATGCTCATACTGCCCGCGCCCTTGTTTGTTATGACTTCGGCATAGAATAGCCGAAGCACGGGGGCGGGCAAAGCGGATGATACGCCTTGGCAAAGCTTTGCCTATTTGGTCGGCACAAAGAGCGGCACAGTCGACATCGACATTTTGGCAGATCCGTTCTGCACATCGCGCGCGTGGCTGATATAGACCAAGGTGTTGTTTTCTTCGTCGAAAATCCGTTTGACCTTCAGCGTCTTGAAGATCACGGAGCGGCGCTCGCTGAACACCGTCTCGCCCTCTTCATCGCGCGAGATGTCCCCAATCTCGATCGGGCCGGTCTGGCGGCAAGAGATGGAGGAATTCGACGGGTCCTCGAACCAATTACCCTTTTGCAGCCGGTCGATCAGACCGCGTTCAAAATAGGCCAGATGGCAGGTGACCCCCTTGACCTCGGGGTCTTGGACCGCCTCTACCACGATGTCATTGCCCAGCCAGTCCACATCGACATTGCCCACCACATCAGCGGTAGCTGCAAGAGGAAGGGCAAAGCCAAGGGCGGCAATGGGGGCGAAGGCGGCGCGTTTGAAAATACTCATGCATCCATACGCGCGGCGTGCCTGTTGGTTCCCGCGTCGTGGCAAGAAAAGCCCCAGCACGCGCAGATCAGGTGACCCGCGTCCAGAACCCCGCCTTATGGGCATAGCGTTTGCGCAGGCGCCGGACAAAGGCGTCGTGGCTTTCGAAAGCTCCGTAATCCTCGATCTCGATATCCGCGGCGGCGCAGTCCATCAGGTGATCTGCCGCCTGCGCGTACCGCGACTTGGCGCTTTCCCACAGCGCGGCTTCGATCATGGCGCGCCAACACAGCGCTGCCGCCAGAGGATGGCGCGCCCGCAGCGCATCGGCGGCATCACAGAGTGGGGCGACATGGGTGCCATTCAACGTCTCGGCGCGCGCTTCGATCATCGCTGCAAGCCCGCGCAGGTCGGGCCACGCGAGGAAAAAGGCGATCGCCGCGTTGAGATCCTTGAACGTGGCCGCATGGGCCTTGGCGGCCTCCTCTACTTCAAGGTCATCGAAATCCGGTAGCTGTTTGAGGTGCGCCCGCAGCATCTCTGGGTCGAGCGTTTCGGTAAAACAGCGCCAGCGGTGGGCTTGCGCCTCGTCCTCGCGCCCCGATGCGATCAGCGCGTGGATATAGGCCGCGTCCCATGCCTGCCGCCCCGCCTCTTTCCCCTTGGGGCGCGCGCCCTCAAGCACCTCACGCGCGGCATCGTGATTGCCAGCAGCCGACCAGAGCGCCGCCACCTCGACCGCGACAATGGCGCGCGCCAGATCGGTGGGTGAAAACAGCGAGATGTAGGTCTCCGTATCGCCCTGCGCCAAGGCCACCTCGCGCAGGTGCATCTGGACAAAGCGTTTCTTGCGTTGCGCGGCGTAGTTTGCATTGCGCCCGCGCAGTTCGCGCAGGAATTGCAAGGCGGGGTGATCCTCTGTCGCGTCCAGTGGCGCGGCCTCGAAGGTCTGGATCAGCTCCTTCAGATGTGCGAGCCCGCTGTCGCCCAAGGACGGGGCCATGCGCGTGATAATCCCGTCAAAAGCGCCGTCGGTATTCCCCTGCACCGCCTCCCACGTGCGTTCCGCCAGCGCGATCGGGTCCAGCGGGGCGCGGGCGGCAATCTGGCCGATCTCAGCAAGCGCGTCAGCAAAGACGGCCCCCACATCCCCCTTGCTGTCGTCCACCCGATCCATGACCGAAGGGGCGAGCGCTAGAAACTCCCACAGCAGGTCGAAGGCGTCGGCGGGGGCGTCTGGCGCGATCTTGTCGATGATCATCGCGGATTGGGTGCGCAGGTCTTTGATCAGCGCCGTCCGCTTGCGCCACCCGACATAGCTTTTGGCCCGCCGGATCGTGACCAGCCGCTTGCGCACATCGCGCGCGAGTTCAGCGGGGCCGAGGTTGTGGCTCAACTCAAGCCGCAGACGACGTTTCATATCGGCGCTGCCGGTGCTGACCTCGATCAACAGTTCGGCCAGCCGCTCCGCCCCTAGGGCGGCAAGATTTGCGGTGTTCAGGGTCTTTTTCGACATGGGCCCTTGCTACATCGGATTTGCGGCCGGTCAAAGGGGGCGCGCGGCTCGGACGCGTCAGGCAAAGAGATAGACGGTGACGCCCCAGCCCGCCAGTTCGGCCAGTTTCTGCATCGCGCCGATCACGTCGCCGGTCTGCCCGCCGATTTGCCGCAGCGCCAGCGCGGCCACCAGCGCGGTGGCCACGACGACCCCCGCAAAGATCACCGCCGCCGCGCCAAAGCCCAAGGGCAGCAGCCCAATCAAGCCAAAGGCGACCGCGATATAGACGCAAGTCGCCGGCACCTGCGCCGCGCCGTGCCCCAGCCCGTCGGCCCGCGCGGCAGGCATCCGCGCCAGCCAGAACGGCAGCATCGCGCGGCTGGCCATCGACAGACCAAGCGCGGCAGGCACGACCAGTGCAGGATGATCCAGCCGTGCGATCAGCGCCACCTGCAGCGCCACCGTCAGGATCAGGGCCATCACCCCGTAGCTGCCAATGCGGCTGTCGCGCATAATCTCGAGCTTGCGCGCGCGGGTCTGCCCGCCGCCGAACCCGTCGGCCATATCGGCCAGCCCGTCTTCGTGCATCGCGCCGGTCAGCAGTGTCGTGGCAAAGATCAGACCAAGGGACGCAACCGTCGGGCCAAAGCCCGCCGCGTGCAGCACCCAGTAGATCAGACCGGCAGGCAGCATCGCGACCGCCCCCGCCAAAGGCCAGCCCCAGGCCGAGGCTCCTGTCGCCGGGATCGGATCGCGCAGATATCCCACGGGGATACGGGTCAGCAGCAGCATCGCCAGCCGCGCCTCTGCCACCCGGGCGCGCAGCATCAGCCGTCCGCCACGCCGGCTTCGGCAAAGGTCGCCATGCCGCTGTGGCACGCCAGCGCCGAGCGCAGGATACCAAGCGCCAGCGCGGCGCCCGATCCTTCGCCCAACCGCATGTCGAAATCAAGCACGGCCGTCTTGCCGATCGCATCCAGCAGACGTTTATGCCCGGGCTCGACGCTCAGGTGCCCGATCAGACAATGGTCCAGCGCCGCAGGGGCCAGCGCGAAAAGCGGTGCGACAGAGGCGGTGCAGATGAACCCGTCAAGGATCACCGGAATACGCCGTTGCCGTGCGGCCAGCACCGCGCCGCAGATCGCCGCCTGCTCGCGCCCGCCCAAGGTCATCAGGATAGACGCCCCATCCTGCGGGGTAGCGGCGTGGCGGGCAAGTCCGCGGGTGATGGCGTCGACCTTGCGGCGCAGACCTTCGTCGTCCGAACCGGTGCCGCGCCCGACCCAATCTTGCACAGCCCCACCAAAGACCGCCGCCGTCAGCGCTGCCGCGACCGTCGAATTACCAATCCCCATTTCGCCCAGGATCAAGACACTGGCCGCCGGATGCAGCGCCGCCGCCCCCGCGTTGAGGGCCGCGACACAATCCGCCTCGCTCATCGCGGGGCCTTGTGTGAAATCGGCAGTGGGGCGGTCAAGGTCCAGGTCAATCACCGACAGCTGCGCGTCGTTGGTGCGGCACAGCTGGTTGATCGCAGCGCCCCCCGCCTTGAAGTTCTGCACCATCTGGGCAGTCACCTCTTGCGGGAAAGGGTTCACCCCCTGCGCGCAGATCCCGTGGTTACCGGCAAAGACGAGGGCCTGCGCCATGTCGATCTGCGGCATCGCCTGTTGCTGCCACCCCGCCATGAACACCGCCAGCTCCTCCAGCCGGCCCAGTGATCCGGGCGGTTTGGTCAGCGCATTCTGCCGGTCGCGCGCGGCGTCTTGAGCGACGGCATCAACCTGAGGCAAATCGCGGGTCAGCGCGTCAAGGTCGGACAGGGAAGTCAGGGGAAAAGTCACATGCGCCATGCAAAGGGGTCTCTTTCGTTTGGAAATCTATCGTATGTCGGGATCATGGGTCAGGCAAGCGAGGCCGGAGCCGACGCACTGCCCTTCAGCGTCAGGGGCAGACCACAGCTGACCAACACGACATGCCCCGCCACCGCTGCAATGCGCTGGTTCATCAGGCCCGAGGCATCGCGGTAGCGCCGTGCCAGCGCGGACATCGGCACGATGCCCCCGCCCACCTCATTCGTGACCAGCACCACCGGAGAGGACTGTGTGCGCAAGCTGTCCAGCACTTTTTCAAGCTCCGCCTGCCAGTCGCGTTCGGCATGCATCACGTTGGACAGCCACAGCGTCATGCAATCGACCAGCCGCGCGCCCGCCCCATCGGTGCGCATCAGCGCGCCGCGTAGATCAAGGGGCTCCTCCACCGTGTCCCAACCGTCACCGCGTTGCACCCTATGTGCGGCGATGCGGTCCTCCATCTCGGGGTCGAAGGCCTGGCTGGTGGCAATATAGACCAGCGGCAGCCCGTAGGCGCGTAGGTGGTTTTCGGCAAAAAGGCTCTTGCCCGATTTTGCTCCGCCGGTGACCAGCGTGATCTTGTCCATGATATCCGCCCTTTGCCAAGCGGGGCGCGGGCGAATGCCCTGCCCCGGTGGCGATCAGAATTCCACACCGGCCTGTGCGGCGATACCCTGTTTGCGGAAAGGATGTTTGATTTCCTTCATCTCGGTCACCAGATCCGCAATCTCGATCAAGGCGTCGGGCGCGTTGCGGCCGGTGATCACCACATGGGTCATATGCGGCTTCTCGGCCTGCAGGAAATCGACCACATCCTGCACGTCGATATAGCCATAGCGCAGCGCGATGTTGAGCTCGTCGAGCAGCACCATGCGGTTGTTGGGGTCGCGGATCAGCTCTTTGGCTTTTTCCCATGCGCGTCCGGCGGCGGCGATGTCGCGTTCGCGGTCTTGCGTGTCCCAGGTAAAGCCCTCGCCCATCACATAGACCTGACAGATGTCGCTAAAGCGGTCCTCAAGCAGTTGACGGTCCGCCGACACCCGTGCGCCCTTGATGAACTGCACCAGCGCGCAGGGGAACCCGTGCCCGATGCAGCGCATGATCATCCCGAAGGCAGAGCTGCTTTTACCCTTGCCGGTCCCGGTGTGGACGATGATCAACCCCTTGGTCACGGTCTTTTCCGCCATCATCTTGGCGCGGGCCGTCTGGACCTTCGCCATCTTTTCGGCGTGGCGCTTGTTCTGGTCTGGGGTGCTGTCGGTCATCTGTTATCTCTCCTCGTGGCGTATCTGGTTGCCTGCCCTGCGTACGTCTTGCACCGCCCGCAGCGCCAACGGCGTGCCGCAGACCCAATCGGGCGAGCTATACACCATTCTTCCGGTCTTGGCGTATTGTGCGAGCGCAGGATGTAGCATGATCTCTTCGGATCGGGAACCTCCGGGATAGGGTGTCGTGGTGACCAGAACATCGGGGGCGTTCATCACCAGTTCTTCCAGCGCCAGACGCCCGCTGGTCCGGCGTCCGAGTTTCTGCGAGAGGTTGCGCAGTCCGCCGGTGGTCACGATGTCGTGCCCCAAAGTATCCACCCCCAGCGAATAGCCGTTCGGGTAATAGAACGCCGCAACAGGGGCATCGGGGGCCAATGCGGGCTGTGCGGCCAATGTCTGTTCGACGTCGCGGGCCATCGCCTCTGCCCGCGCGGGCTGTTGCAAGAGGTCGCCCATCCACCGGATCTGCGCGGGAATATCGTCAAGCGCCTTGGTGATCGGCATCTGCTCTACCCGCAAGCCGAGGTGGCGCAGCATCGCGAGGGTCGCTTTGTCGGAGTATTGCCCCGCCAACACCAGATCCGGCGCGGAAAGGTATATTTCTTCAGCACCGCCCGCGTTCTGCGGATGTGCCGAGGCTTCCTGCGCCAACGACGACGATCGCGGATCGCGCGCCAATCGGCTGAGAGAGGTGATTTGATCAGAATCCGCCAGTAGCAGCACCATCTGGTCCGTGCACAGGTTCATCGACACCACACGGGGCAGGTCTGCGGCGCTGGCTGACGTGACGGCTATCAGGGCGGCCACCAGCCCCAGCAGCACCCGCCGCGCCGTCAAAGTGATCCGCCGGATCACGCGCCGTCTTTCAACGCGGTCTCCAACCGGGCCCAATCACCGGCCGGACCGGGCAGGCCCAGACGGATCCAGCTGTCGGAATAGGGGAAGATCCGCGACCAGATGTGATGTGCGGCCAAGGCGTTTTGCGCAGCCGTGGCTTCCGGCGTCGCGTAGGTGCGAAACAGCGGGGTGCCGCCTACCAGCCCCCACCCTGCCCGCGCCGCCATCGCATCCAATTGCGCCGCCTCTCCTTGCAGGCGCGCGGTGGTCTGCGCCGCCCAATTCGTGTCGTTCAGCGCGCGCAAGGCGACCTCTATCGCTATGCCGGAAACGGGCCATGGCCCCGTCATCGCGCGCAGCCTTTCGGCCAAAGGCTCTGCCGCCAGCACAAAACCCAAGCGCAGCCCCGCCAGCCCGTAGAACTTGCCAAAGGACCGCATCACAAGGATATTTTTCGGCAGTTCGGCCCCGCCGTGGACCAGCGACACCTCTGGATCAGGGTCGGCAAAGCTTTCATCCACGATCAACAGCTCGACCGTTTCGGCAAGCGCGCGCAAGGTGTCAGGGGCGTGGCGCTGCCCGTCGGGGTTGTTCGGGTTGACCACCACGGCAAGGGCATACCCTTCAAGCGCGGCAAGATCCGTGGCCTCGGTGATCTGCCAGCCTTCGGCCCGTAGTGCGGCGGCATGTTCATTATAGGTGGGCGACAGGATCGCGGCTTGCCCGGGCGCGATCAGGCGCGGCACCAGTTGGATCGCCGCCTGCGCCCCTGACACAGGCACAACAGCACAGCTTGCGTCATAGGCCCGCCGCGCGGCGTCTTCCAGCGCGCCAAGGGCACTGCGTTCGGGCAGACGGGTCCATGCCTCTGGCGAGATCGGCCCCACCGGATAGGGCACCGTGTTGATCCCCGTGGACAGATCGATCCAATCGGTGCGGTCGCCGCCGAACGCCTTGATCGCCCCATCCAGATTGCCGCCGTGGTCCCGCATCGCTTGCCCCTGTCAGATCAGCGCCACCAGCGCCAACACGACTGCTAATACGAACATGGCGCGAAGGTAAAGCGTCAGCGCCCGTCGCAGGGTGGCTGCATCGGCCTCGGTCCCTTCGGCATTGAGCCAGGGTTCATCCGCGATCTCTGCGCCGTACACACGCGGGCCGGACAGGCGCACGTTCAGCGCACCGGCCATCGCCCCTTCGGGCCAACCGGCATTGGGGGACCGGTGGTGACGCGCATCGCGCAGCATCACGGCGGCGGCGCGCCGTGGCTGGCCCGAGACGATCACGAACAGCAGCCCCGTTGCCCGCGCCGGGATCAGATTGACCAGATCGTCGAGCCGCGCAGCCACCATCCCGTAGTGACGGTAGCGCGCGGACCGGTGCCCGATCATCGAATCCATCGTGTTGATTGCCTTATAGGCCACCAGCCCCGGCAGCCCCAGCAGCACGCCCCAAAACACCGGAGCCACCACCCCGTCCGAGGCATTCTCGGCCAGGCTTTCGATAGAAGCACGGGCAATCGCGGCAGCGTCCAGCTGATCAGGATCGCGCCCGATGATCATCGATACGGCATAGCGTGCCCCTGCAATATCTCCCTGTATCAAAGGCGTAGCGACGGCCTGAACGTGGTCGAACAGCGACCGCGGTGCCAGAAAGGGCCACGCCAGCAGCCCGCCGACAACGTAGCCCGCCCAGCCAGAGGGTAGCACCGCGGCAACCACAATCGCAGGCAAGACCGCAAGCGCAAGCACGAGGCAGACCCCAACACCGCCCAACAGGCGCAACCGTGCGGGCGATGTATCGGCGCTATTCAACTGCGCCTCGATCGTGCGAATGGCGCGGCCGATCCAGGACACCGGATGACCGATTTTCGCATAAAGCGGCGCAGGCCAGGACAAAGCCGCCTCGATCACAAACCCCAGCAGGATGCCCGCCGCGCCGATCATGCGTCCCCTCCGGTTGTAAATCGCATCGCACCGGTCAGCCCGTGGTCGGCCAACAGCTGTTCAGCATCATCCGGGGCAGTGCCCGGCGCAAAGATGAACGCGCGCGCGGACCCTGTGTGTGCGCGCGCATAGCCCAAAGCACCGAGCCGCTGCGCCAGTATCGTGCTCGGGTCGTTCAGAGGGCCGCGCAACGCGGTGGTGCGGTCTGCGCTGATGCGCGCCAATCGCGCCACCTGAGGCAAATCACCCTGCGCCACGGCGCTTTCCCAGGCTGGCAACAGGTCGGCAATATCCGCAAAACCGCTATCCGCCGCATCGGTCCGGATCGGCTCGCCAAAGTAGCCGCCGATGATGTCAGCCCGTGGCGGCGCGCCCAGCGCCCCCTTGCTTTGCGCCAACCGCGAGGCCCAGATCACGCGGTCCGGATGCGGTAACATTAACGGATCGGTGGCCCCTTCCACCGCCAAGCACAGCGACGGCAAACGGTCCTCGGCAATGCCCGCAGCCCGCGCCAAAGCCACCAGCGCCGCAGTGGATGCACCTGCCCCGACCCCGACAGGAAGGTTACCAGACAAGGTAAAACTGCCCCCATTTTCCCCTGCGGCCTCTAGCAGGTGTCGAAGCTGCGCGAGACTCACCGCTGCGGGTTCACCCTGCGTCAGGCCCAATGCCCCCCCGCGGGCAAACTGCGCCCTCACCCCATGTGCACGGCACAGCATCGTGACCAGAACCACAGGGCCCTCCGGCCCCAGCCGCCCCTGCACCCATTCACCGAAGTGTCCGAAAACAGGTGGAGTTTCTGCAGACGCCCCTGATTTGTCGAAAATTGTCTGCAAAATACTGGCTTTCGTGCGGCGCGAGAGAATTGGTGCCGACATATTCACCATCCGCGGGCAAACGGCAACAGAGCAAGGGCCTATGGATTAAAGGCTTTTCCGCATCGCGCCGCCTACCGATTCTGGGTGGGACGCTCTCGAAAGTATAGGGCGCTATTCTGGAAGGCAGGGGGATTGTACCTGCGCATTGTCGCTCGCGTTAACCTTGTATGAGAACTTTAGACATATCCCGGGGGGCAGGAAAGACGGCGAGGTCGTCTCCGGCCAATGTACAAGGTGTTTGGGACACCGCAACAAGAGGTCCGTCTGATGTCGATTTCAAAGTTAACCTTTACAACACTGAATTGTGCTGCCGCTTTGGCGGCTTTGGTCGTTACAGGCGCCGGCAAAGCTGATGCCGGCGAGTTCGAACTTGATTGGGGCACATACGACTGGCCCGGCGGCAATCTTGGCCCGCTGACACGCACCTTGCGGGACCAATACGGGTTCGAGGTTGACCTGACCTTTGAACATACAGGCAACTACACTGGCTTCAGCGGCGAAGGGACACCCAACGATTCTGCTATCTTTGGGGGCAATGTGGAATCGCTCGTAGTCATTTCCAACGCGCCGCGAAACCGCGGGCGTATCGGGGATGCGCGGACAACGTCCTCCATCTCCTCCAGTTCGGGCGGGGTCGCCTTTCCGATCGACAATCTGCAGATCGACATTTTGGATATTGACGCCAGCGATAGCAACGCCGGGTCTGACCGTTGCGATTTTGTGACCGCCTTTGGCGATAACGGCAATCCGACGCTGGCACCGGTGAGCGCCGCACCCGCACTTCTGGTCGGCCCCGGCCCCGGGTCTGGCTTCACCGGCACCATCGGCGCGAACCAGGCCCAATGTATCTATGTCGAAGGGTTCGGGGCCTCGCCTACATCGAACAACGATGACACCGGCACCGTGCGCGCGACCTTCCCCGACAGCACCTCGACGGTCACTTTCTGGTATGATGAATCTATTGCCGACGTGCGCAATTATAACCAGTTCACCAATTATGACCCCGCCCCGCGGGGTATCGGGATGTTCGGTGCGGCAACGTTCAACGTGGATCAAAGCATTTCATTGACACGTACCGCCAGCCCCAGCACAGGGACGCAGGGTGAGACTGTGACCTATACTTACACGGTCACAAACACCGGCGCGCTGCCGTTCAACACCGGGCAGGACATTGTGATCGACGACGATCTGCTGGGGCCTGTGCTCTGCCCCGCGATCACCACGCCTGTCGCCCCGGGTGGAACGGTCGTCTGTCAGGAGGACTACACCATTCAGGCGGCCGATGTGCTGACGGGGTCCGTGGACAGCAACGCGGTTGCGGGCATTGGCCGCATCGGCCAGCCTTTTGTTTCACGGTTGCAGTCGAATTCTGAATCCCTGTCCATCGTCAGCAGCGTGCTGTCAGGCGAGACCGGTTCGCAAAGCTGCACGCCTCAGTCCGTCTTCCGCCAGCCATCGACCCAGTTGGCAGGGTCCGGCAGCCGGACGAATGTAACCCCGTCAGACATCTTCCTGTTCGACGACGTGACAACCGATATAAACGGCAACCCGATCGATGTCGTCATGCAGGTCACCAGCATCAATAATGCGACCGCGCTTGAGCTGGACACCTCGCTTGAGGCGCGCATGACGCCAGAGGACGACGCATACATCACCTACCGTCTGCGACTGGTCCAGGATGGCACGGCCACGGCGGCCAACCCGCAAGGTCTGGCCATTGACCAAAGCCGCATCAACGGGGTCATTGTACAGCAAACGGATGTCGACAGCCGCGGCGAGGGCGATGACTCTTCGGATGTGGTGGGCACGCTCACCAACCCGACGGTGACCTCTTTCTTCAACACCGCGCCCTTATCCTCCTTTCCCGCCGGGCCGAACGCGATCGCGATGGATCCTGCCAAGACAGGCAACCCGCTTGATTGGGTGGACGAGCCGAATGAATCGAGTTTTGACAACTACGCCACCTATGAATTCAACACCTTCGTCGAAGCTGAATTTATCCACGGCTACACAGGGTCATCCGACCGTCGCGCGACGCGGGGGTCCGGCATCCAGCTTTGCGCAATCTCGAACACCTCGCCCGATATTGTGGCGCAAGACGACGACTACACCGCGTCGCCCGTGAACACCTTGCTGGGCGGCACCGCAGGCGAAGTCATGTCGAATGACACAATCAACGGCCTGCCCGCCGCCTTCCCGACCGCGACGCTGACTGTATTGACCGAAGCCGTGCCGCAGAACACGGGCGATCCTGTGCCGATTCTGGAAACAGCCGGTGCCGAAGCCGGTCGCGTCATTGTGCCCGCGGGCGTTCCCGCTGGCGTCTACACCATCGAATACCAGCTCTGCGATGCGCTGGACCCCGCAGATTGTGACCGCGCGTTGGTCACGGTGGCGGTCTTTGCAGGGCTGGGTGTGGATTTTGGCGATGCACCGCTTAGCTACCTCACACCGACCCACGGCGTTGATGCCTCTCCGGGTGTGTATCTGGGCCTGATCGAGCCGGATATCGAACTGGTTGCACAATCGGATGCGACGGCAACGGCGGATGACCTGATCGGCACCGACGACGAAGACGGGATCACCTTTCCCGTCCTGACCCAGGGCACGATCAGCACGCTCGACGTGACCGTAACAGGCAATGGTAACCTGCAGGCCTGGATCGATTTCAACGGCGACGGTCTGTTCGAAGAGACACTCGGCGAGCGTATCGCGCTTGACCTCAAGGATGACGGCACGCAATTCGACAATGTCGCGGGCGATGGCGTGATCCAGATCGACGTGACCGTGCCTTCGGATGCGACCACATCGACCACCTACGCGCGCTTCCGCTACAGCTCCGAGACGGGGTTGAGCACATCGGATTTTGCCGTGGATGGCGAGGTAGAGGATTATTCGCTGGTCATTGCGGCTGCTGATCTGTCCGACCGCGGCGATGCGCCCGCGACCTATGGCGATCCGCGTCACATCGTGGTCCAGGACATCTATCTGGGTGCCGCCGAACCCGACACCGAACAGACCCCTCAGCATAGCCCCGATTCCGATGCGGATGACCTGTCGGGCTTTGACGACGAGGATTCCATCGCCGTCTTTCCCATCCTGGAGGCCGGCACAACCGTGCCCCTGACCATCGTGACCCATGAAACCCTGAGCGCTCAACTTGCCTTGGGCATCCCGGTAACCGCGGGGATCACGAACCTGCAGCTTTGGGTCGATTTTGACCAAAGCGGCACCTTCGATCCCTCCGAACACATCGCGGTCGACTACCGTGATGGGGGCGCGGGCGATACGGATGGGGTGTTCAACAACCAGATCACCCTGAACATCCCTGTCCCTGCGAATATCACCAGTGGCTTTACCCATGCACGTATCCGCTGGTCGACCTCCAGCGCCGTCGCGGCGGACCCTTTTGATGGTCTGAATTTCGATGGCGAGGTCGAGGACTACAAAGTGATCCTCTCGGCCGGGGCGGTGCCCTTTACCTGCGATGGCTCGCTCTATCGTGTGACGCAGACGGATACGCAGCTGCAGCGGCTCAGCTTCGCGGAAAGCGCTGGCGTGTACAGCATCACCGCGACCGACATCGGTGCCCCTGCGGGCGTGCAGTATGACGGCGGCTGGGGCTATAATGCGCTCGACGGGTTGTTCTACGGGGTGCGCAGTGCAACGCGCGAGCTGATCCGCCTGGACTCCACCGGCAACTACGAGGTCGTCTCGACCCTCCCCGCGTCGGCGGCGGTGGGCTCCACCGCGGGCGACATCCTGCCCAACGGGGTGATGGTCTATCGTGTGAACGGGGCCAACGCGTTGCAGCTGCTGGATCTTTCCGATCCGTCCGCACCCGTTGATCTGGGCCTGATCACGCTGTCGGCTGCCGTTGAACCGTCGGACATCGCCTATAATCCGAACGACGGCATGTTGTACGGCGTCAACGAGGCCTCTGACCGTTTGTTCTATATCGACCCTGCGGATGGTACGTCTGGCACCCGCGCGCCGGTTGAATTCGGCCCGACCGCCTGGACAGGGTCCTATGGCGCGGTGTGGTTCGATTTCTACGGCCGCATGTACATCAACCAGAACGCCACAAACGAGGTCTATGAGGCCGACGTGGGACTTCAGGGCTCCGGCTCGGGCGGGGGGCAGTTGATCAATACGGTACCCGTCGGCGAGGGTGGCCTGAACGACGGTGCCGCCTGCCCGTCGCGCTTTGGCCCGCTGCCGCCCGAAGGTGACCTGTCCGGCGTCGTCTACCGCGACACCAACTATTCGGACAGCTACCAGCCCGGTGAAACCGTGCTCAGCGCCGTGACCGTGTCCCTGTACGACGACAATGGCACAGCCGACACCGCGGATGACACGTTCCTGACCAGCGTAGAGACAGCCAGCAACGGCACCTATCTCTTCTCTGACCTGTCTGCCACAGCGACCTACCGCGTAGAGGTCGACGCAGCCGATCCCGACATGCCCCCCGGGCTTGTGGCCGGTACCGTGAACCCGCAGACGGGCGTATCAATCACCGCCGGCAGCGTGCGCACCCTTGATTTCGGGTTTGTGAACGGCGGGGCGACGGCGGACCTGTCCCTGACCAAGGGCGTGTTCGACACCAGCGGCCAGCCGGTGACCCAAGCGGGCCCGGGCACAGAGCTTGATTTCGTGCTCACCGTGACGAACGACGGCCCTGACGGTACCACCGGTGTGCGGGTCCGTGACCTGATCCCCGACGGGTTCACCTTTGTCTCTGCCACACCGGCGGATGGCACCGATACCTATGACGCCAACACCGGTACATGGGACGTCGGCGAGGTGGCCAATGGCGCGAGCGAAACCCTGACCGTGCGGGTCACGATGAACGCCACAGGCGAGCATACCAACGTGGCCGAGATCATCGCCTCTGACCTGCCGGATCCCGATAGTGATCCGCTCGTGGGTCCGCTGACGGACGATCTGGGCGACGGGGTTGGCGATGACGACGAAGCCGCCGTGAGCGTGAGTTTTGCCGGATCTGGCCCAAGCTTGTCTGGTAAGGTCTTTATCGACAATGGTGCAGGTTCCGACACAGCCTATGACGCGCTGCAAGGGGCCTCGGAAGCCGACACTGGTGCGGCCGAAGTCCGGATCACCGATAGCAGCGGCACGTTGATCGGGTCGCCGCAGGTTGCCAGCGATGGCAGCTGGAGCCTGACCCTGCCCGAAGGCTTTGCCGATGACGTCACCATCACCGTGGTCCCGGACAACGGCTTGCTCACCGTGTCCGAAAACCCCGGTGCCCTGCCCGGCTTGGTCAACCCGGCCAGCGGCGATGGTACCTTTACCTTCACGCCTGCGGCGGGGACATCCTATCCTGATCTGGATGTCGGCCTGATCGAGGACGCCCGGCTGAGCGAAAGCCAGCAAAGCGCGATCCGTCCGGCACAGGTGGTGACCCTGCGGCATGAATATCTTGCCGATGCAGAAGGCTCTGTGGTGTTTGACACCGATATCCAGTCGATCACCGCGCCGGGGCTCTTTTCCGTCGCCCTGTTCGAGGATGCCGCCTGCGACGGGACGGCCACCAACCCCATCACCACCGCCCTGCCCGTGACCCCTGACACGCGTATCTGTCTGGTGGCTCGTGTCGCCGCCTCGGGTGCGGCGGCACCGGGATCGACCATCGCCTTTGATGTGGTCGCCGACACGACCTATGGCGCGACCGGCGCGACCGAGCAGGACCGCAACACCGATCTGGTGCGGGTAGAATCCTCCGAAGGGGTGCTGAAACTGCGCAAGACGGTCCGCAATGTGACCCAAGGCACGCCCGAAGGCGTCAGCAACGGTGCCGCTGCGGGGGATGTGCTTGAATATCGCATCTTCCTCGACAACCCTGGCGAACTGCCCGCGACCAACATCGTGATCCACGACCGCACGCCGCCCTACACAGAACTGGCAACCGCCATCCCAAGCCCCGTCTCCATCGGCGGCGATGTGGTCTGCACGATGACCACGCCCGGGGCGGATACGGCGGGCTATGCGGGGGCGCTGCAATGGGACTGCACCGGATCACATGAACCGGGTGCAACGGGGTCTGTGTCCTTTGAGGTGCGGATCGCCCCCTAAGGCGGCGCTTGTCAGGCGCGGAAGGGGGTGTTTCCCGCGCCCCACACGAACAAAAATCCCCCCGTACCGCGGATGCGGCGCGGGGGGACTTGCAATAGGAATAGGCTTCAATTCCGCTGAGCAGGTGCCAGAATATCACCCGAAGAGCCGTACCAGCATCCAAAGCCCCATGCCCAGCATCATCACGTTCTCGGTCAGGGACACAAAGCCAAGCGGCACATTGCTACTGCCGCCCACGCAGGCGCATTTCAGCTCGCGTTTGTCGATATAGACCGCCTTGATCACCGAGATCGCCCCGATGCCACCGATCACGATCGCGATCGGTGCCGCCAGCCACAGCAGCGCCCCTGCGGTCATGGCGATGCCTGCAAAGGCCTCTCCGAACGGGTAGATCTTGCCGTAGGGCACCCAGCGTTTTGCCAGCAGGTCATAATTCAGGAACATGGTCGAGAAACTCTCGATATCCTGCAACTTTTGCACGGCGAGGAAACACATGGAGATCGAGATAAACCACTGGAACGCCTGTACGGTAAAGATGCTTTCGAAGGCAAACCACGACAGGCCAAGCGCCATCAGAAAGGCGACCGAAAAGATGGCGATCACCGGCTGGTACGACGTGTCAGATTGCTGATCCTTGGGTTTATCCAAGCCAAAATAGACCCGCAGATCGTCATAGCCGCCGATCCGTTCCCCGCCGATAAAGCTCTGCGGCGTCGTTTCGACATCATGC
This sequence comes from Sulfitobacter sp. SBS6, assembly GCF_048285585.1. Lineage (NCBI taxonomy): Bacteria > Pseudomonadati > Pseudomonadota > Alphaproteobacteria > Rhodobacterales > Roseobacteraceae > Sulfitobacter > Sulfitobacter sp. SBS6. The sequence goes on from NZ_JBLWBA010000005.1 coordinate 906,386, forward strand.
TCCGCTTTGAACGCGTCTGTCTCTTCGCGCGTTGTCAGGTGGTGATCCTCGACCTCGAAGCCCTGACGCTCCAGCAGGTCTTTGGATTTCAGACCGTAGGGACAGGTATGGTCAGGCATCACCATACGGTAGAGTTTTGCCGGTTGTGTCTGCTGTTGCGTCATTATGTCCTCACTTCCCGTCGATTTCTGGTGTTGCGGCTGGCCCGCCTTCAAGATCCGCGATCAGGGCCTTCATCTCGTCGATCTCAAGCCGTTGCGCTTCGATGATATCGTCCGCCAGCTTGCGCACCCGCGGGTCCGAGATATTGGCACGCTCGCTCGTCAGGATCGCAATGGAGTGGTGCGGGATCATCGCACGCATCCACGCCGTATCATCGACCGTGGACTGGCTGCGCACCAGAAACAGCGACACCGCAAAAACCAGCGCGCTGCCTGCAAAAATCGCGATATTCACCCCACGGTTGCTGTACATCCCCAGCATGAACGCCAGCATGATGACCGCCATCACCGCGCCCATATACAGCGCCATATAGCTGCGGGTTTCGCTAAAGAACACGTGATCGATTGCGTAGGTGTTCAGATACATTAAGCCGAACATCACCACGGTAGAGGTGATGATCATTGCAAAGAAGCGCCAGTATGACATGAGAAGACCTTTCGTGATGTTGCTATGACAACAAAACCGCCTTCCCGCGCAGGAGGGTTCCCGCCGACCTGCATTATTTGACATATCTTGCGCTGATGACTGCGGGCGAAAGCCCTGCATTCGCCCGCAGAACAGACTTGAGTTTAGCTATAGGCACCGGCGGAATAGGTCAGCTCGTAGCTGTGGCTGTACAGCTCGAACACGATGCCAAAGGGGTCTTCGACATAGACCATGCGATAGGGTTTATCGTCGGGGAAGTATTCGCGCACCGGCATCCGCTGCTTGCCCCCTGCCGCGACAATCTTGGCCAGCAGGTCTTCGAGGTTGGGATCCTGAATGGCGAAATGGAACGTGCCGTGCTGGCGGAAATTCAGCGGGTCTGCGGGCGCGTGGTTGCCGTCAAATTCAAACAGCTCGATCCCGATACGGTCTGCCGTGGCAAGATGCGCGATACGCAGGCGGCCCCAGCCTTCGCCAAAGACATCGGTACACATCTGCCCGATATCGCTGCCGTCTTCGACAATCTCTGTCGGTTGCATGATGACGTAGAACCCCAGCACGTCGGCGTAGAATTTTACGGCTTGGTCCAGATCCGGCACGGAAAGCCCGATATGAGAGAAACTGCGTGGTGTCGGTGTCATGGTCTATCCTTTGTTCTGTGATACCCCGTGATTTAGGTGGACCGCGCGCAAACATAAAATTATCATATTAAATTGAAATGATAACTTTATGGAATGATCCGCGTGCTAAACGCCTCCTGGCTCGAAACCTTCACGACCCTATGTGACATCGGGCATTTCACCCGCACCGCAGACCGGTTGGCCATGACCCAGCCCGGGGTGTCGCAGCATATCCGCAAGCTGGAACAACAGGTCGGCCAGCCGTTGATCCTGCGCGAGGGAAAATCGTTCACCCTCACCCCCGCCGGAGAAGAGCTGCTGTCGATCGGCCGTGCCCGCCGGACAGAGGAGCGCGGCTTGCGCGAAAGGATGCAGCGCGATGATCCTTTATCAGGCACGGTCAGGATAGGGTGTTCTGGCAGCTTTGCATTACGGCTGTATCCGTATCTGATCGCGCGGATGCAGGAGGCCCCGAAGCTGGAAATGCACCTCAGCGCCGCGCCGCAGGCGCGTATTCTGGCGGATATACTGGCAGGGACGCTTGATCTGGGCGTGGTGACCGCGGTGCCCGATATGCCCCGCGTTCAGGCCACGCCCCTGTCGCAAGAGGAACTTTGCCTCGTGCTGCCCGCCACCTTTAACGCGGCGGATCTGACCCTGCAGAGGCTTGATGACTTGGGGTTCATCGCGCATCCCGATGGCAATGCCTATGCCGATGATCTTCTCGGGCGCAACTTTGATGACTACCGCGGGGCAGAGCATTTGCGGCTGCGCAGTTTTATCAACCAGATCGGGCAAATCCCCCTGCCCGTGGCCCAAGGACTGGGCTATACCATCCTGCCGCGGTCGGGGGTGGAGGGGTTTGCGCACCGCGACGCGCTGGCGGTGCATACCCTGCCCCAACGGCGGTTTCACGACCTCTGGCTGATCGCACGCAAAGACCGCGCCGCATTCGCCCGCGTTGCTGCCACCGCTGACGGCATACTTGGGCTGCAATAGCCCGTTGGCGGTGCCCCGACCTATCTGACCACATGCACCGCACATTTGGCGTGACGCACCACATATTGCGCGACCGACCCCAGCAGGATGTCAGACAACGCGGGCTGATGCGACGCGATCACGATACAGTCGGTCCCGTTTTCCTCGGCCCAGCGTGTCGCCCGTGGCCCGGCGCGCCCGTCCGCAATCGCTGTCGCGGCCCCCGGCACGCTTAGCGCCAGCGCATCCAGCCGCGCCTGTACCGCCTCGCGCGTGGAGGTCACGATGTCGGTGGGAATGTATTCAGCGACATAGACCGGCACCGCCTCTATCACATGCAGCAGGGTCAATCTGGCGTCCGGTGCCGCCAGCGCCTGCGCCGCATCAAAGGCGGTCTGGGTGATCTCGGGGGTCTCGAAAACAACGGGGATCAGGATATTCTTGTACATGCTGCACTCTCCTATGAAGGTGCAGACAGGGAACGCCTTGGGGTGCCCTGCGGCGTTGATACAGATCAAATCAAAGGGAATATTTCCCTAGTCGCAGTCGTCGCCCGAGGCCGCGTGCAGCGCGTCCACATCGGCCACGCGGAAACGGCGACGGTCGACAAAGCTCAGGATACCCTCTTTCTTCATCGCGCCGAGCTGGCGGCTGACCGTTTCAAGCGTAAGCCCCAGATAGTTGGCGATCTCGTACCGTGTGAGAGGCAAGACCAGCTCTTGCCCAGGGGTATCCGCATTGGCCAATTGCTGCCGCCGCGCCAGCATTTCAATGAAGGTCGCGATCTTTTCGCGCGCGGTTTTGCGGCCCAGCAACAGCATCCAGTCGCGCGCCGCGTCCAGTTCATCGAGTGCCATCTCCATCAACCGTTGGGCGATATGCGGCGTGGTCTCGATCAGCGCCTCGAAGGGTTTGCGCTGGAAGCAGCACAGCGTCACATCGGTAACGGCGACCACGTCGAAATCAATCGCCGCGCGGCCCGGACGGCCGATGAAATCCGACGGGAAAAGCAGCCCGACCATCTGGGTGCGCCCGTCTTCCATCGTTTTGCCAAGGCTCGCGACGCCCGACACAACCGACGCGACATAGGTCAGCCCGTCGCCCCGCCAAAGCATCGGATCACCCGCCTTGAACGACCGATAGGTCTTGATCTGCTCCAGCATCAGCAGTTCATCATCATCGCACCGCGCACAAACGGCGCGGTGGCGGATCGGGCATTCACTGCATTTCGGGCGCGACTGAAGATCAAGCATGGTGCGATCATAGCGTTCATTCGCGCGGACCACCATCACCAAGACGCACCGCCACCGCGCTGCGTCCCGATGTCGCTTGGCCCTTCAGGTCACGTCGCGCTTCTGGTGATACTCGGGCCGGTCCCAACTGCGGGTCGCAAGGATGTCGGCAAGGATATCGACCGCGCCACGTACGTCGTCTTCGTCGATGTACAAGGGCGTGAAGCCAAAGCGCATGATGTCAGGCGCGCGGAAATCACCGATCACGTCCCGTGCGATCAACGCCTGCATCACCGCATACCCGTTCTTTGACGCGAAAGACACCTGACTGCCCCGTTGGTCTGCATCCCGTGGGCTGGCCAGCACAAGCTCGGGGCATTTTTCTTCGACCAGCGCGATGAACAGCTCGCTCAGCGCGACAGACTTGTCCCGCAGCTCGGCCATATCCACCGCGTCCCAAAGCCCAAGCGCATGTTCCAGCGCGGTCATCTGGATCACAGGGGGCGTGCCGACGCGCATGCGTTCGATGCCCGCAGCGGGGCGGTATCCGGTCTCGAAGGCGAAGGGCGCATCATGCCCCAGCCACCCGGCCAAAGCGGGCTGGATGTCCGCGACGATATCGGGGCGCGCATAGATGAAAGCAGGGGCCCCCGGCCCGCCGTTGAGGTATTTATAGGTGCAGCCGACGGCGAATTCCGCGTCGCAGGCCGCCACATCGACGGGCACCGCGCCTGCGCTATGGGCCAGATCCCACAGCATCACCGCCCCTGCCCCATGGGCCGCCGCAGTCACCTGCGCCATGTCATGCATGCGGCCCGTGCGGTAGTCGACTTGGGTGATCATGGCGACAGCCACGTCATCGGTCATGGCGCTGGCGACATCCTCGGGGGCGACGATGCGCAGCTCGTAGCCTTGCCCCAACTGCTGGATCAGCCCCTCGGCCATATACAGATCCGACGGGAAGTTGCCACTGTCCGACAGGATCACCCGCCGGTCGGGGCGCATCTTGAGAGCGGCAGACAGAGCCTGAAACACTTTGACCGACAGCGTGTCGCCCATGGTGACCGACCCCTCGGGTGCGCCGATCAGGCGGGCAATACGGTTGCCGACCCGTGCGGGCTGCGCCATCCAGCCGTCAAGGTTCCAGCCCTTGATCAGATGCGCGCCCCATTGCGCCTGCACCACATCCTGCACCTTTTCGGCCGTCCCCACAGGCAGCGGCCCAAGCGAGTTTCCATCAAGGTAGATCATGCCCTCGGGCAGGGAAAAGCGGTCTTTCATCGGCAATCGGGTCACAGGGCACCTCGTACGTTCCAGAGTTCGGGGAAAAGTTCGACCTCGAGCATCCGGCGCAGGTATTTCACCCCCGACGTGCCGCCCGTGCCGCGTTTGAAGCCGATGATGCGTTCCACCGTGGTCACATGGTTGAAACGCCAGCGGCGGAAATAATCTTCGAGATCGACGAGCTTTTCGGCCAGCTCATAGAGCTGCCAATGGGCGCGCGGGTCTTGGTAGACGCGCACCCATGCCTGCATCACCGCATCATCCGCCGCATGAGGCGTGTCCATCGCATAGGCCTGCGGGGCAAAGCTTTGCCCCGTTGCCTCTGCCAGCAGATCAAGCGCCACGTGGTACAACGATTTTGTGCCCAGTTCCTGCGTCAGCATGTGGTGCAGTTCGGGGCGATGTTCATGCACTTTCATCATCGCGCGGTTGCGGTTGCCGAGGATGAATTCGATCAGCCGGTATTGATGCGACTGAAACCCCGAGGACGCGCCAAGGTCGTCGCGAAAATCGCTGTATTCACTGGGGGTCATCGTGCGCAGCACATCCCACGCGCTGTTGAGCTGTTCAAAAATGCGCGCCACACGGGTCAACATCTTCATCGCAGGCGCAAAATCGCCCGCCGCGAGATGGGTGCGCGCCGACGACAGCTCGTGCAGGCACAGGCGCATCCATAGCTCTGAGGTCTGATGCTGGATGATGAACAGCATCTCGTCATGGGCGTCGGATTTGCAATTTTGCGCCCCGAGGATCGGGTCGAGCGACAGGTAATCGGTATAGGACATATCCTTGGCAAAGGACATTTGCGCCCCTTCGTCAGCGGGGTTGTAGCCGGTCATGCGGGGGTCTCCGATTGGGGGCCTAGGGTTCTTGCAAAGGGTGAATGGGCCGGCATCAGCGTCGAAAGCTCCTCGAACGCGGCGATGCTCAGGCCGGTGTGATGGCGAAAGGCCGCAAGCGCCGCCGCCGGATCATGATCAACTGCTGCCTGATAGAGCGCGCGATGCGGCTCTAGCGCCATACCGGCAGAGAATACCTCTGCCGCTTTGGCCGCCAGCGGGGGCGCGCTTTGGGTCAGATCGCGCAGGCCCGCCTGAATAAAACGGTGGTAGCGTCCCAACTGATCCTGCAACTGCCCCGCAAACCGCGCCATCCATTCTGACCGCGCCCCCGCCACCAATGCCTGATGAAAGGCCAGATGCCGCCGCGTCCATTGGGCCAGTGCCTCGTCATTATGGATCACCGAAGGCACGGGCGTTTGCGACAGATGGTGATAGGCGCCGATCACCCCTGCCTCCCACGTGTCATCGGCGTGGCTGACGGAATGGGCCAGCATCGCGCCCTCGATGGCATCGCGGCTGCGTTCCAGATCCAGAAGATCGGCACGGGTCAGCGGGGTGACGCAAAAGCCCTTGTTATGCTCGGGCACGACAAGCTGTTCAGCCGCCAGCCGGTTCAGACATTCGCGCAGCGGCGTCAGGCCGATGCCATAGCGTTCCGACAGGGCCGGTAGGCGCAGCGCCATGCCCGGTTGCAGATCCAGCGTCAGGATATCATGGCGAAGCCGGTCAAATAGAATGTCCGATTTCGATTGCCGAAGTGTCATGATGCGCCCCTTTCGAAACACACCATGACAAATAAATACGATCATGTAAATCGTATACGATTTTTTTCGCGTAGGTCCGCATTGAGTTCTTCGGACCCCTTCTAGACTAGAGCGCGTTCGGCGGGGACTCTCCACGGAAGAACGCGTCAAGATTATCCAGTGCCTTGAACCCCATCGCATCGCGGGTCTGCACCGTGGCGCTGCCCACATGGGGCATCATCATCACGTTGTCATAAGACGCGAAGGCCGGATTGCCCCCCGGTTCGGTGACAAAGCAATCCAGCCCCGCCGCCCCGATATGCCCCGCATCCAGAGCGTCGACCAAAGCGGCCTCGTCGATCAAATTGCCGCGGGCCGTGTTGACCAGCACCGCCCCTTTGGGCAGCTGCGCCAAACGGTCGGCGTTCATCAGCCTGACCGTCTCGGGCGTCGCGGGGCAATGGAGCGACAGGAAGTCGGACACGGCCAGCAGGCTTTCCAGCGTCTCGTGATAGATCGCGCCCGCTTCATCCTCGGGCGACAGACGGCTGCGGTTGTGATAGTGGATCTCCATATCAAAGCCGCGCGCCTTGCGGGCAAAGGCACGACCCACACCGCCCATCCCCACGATCCCCAGCCGCGCACCGGTCATCTGTTTGCCCACCAGAAAGGCCGGCGACCAGAAATCCCATGTGCCGGACCGCACAGTCCGGTCCCCCGCGACCGCATTGCGCGCAGCCCCCAGCATCAGCATCATCGCCAGCTCTGCCGTGGCATCCGACAGCACATCGGGCGTGTTGGTGACGACGATCCCCTTGCCGCGCAGTGCGTCCAGATCGCAATGGTCCACCCCGACCGAATGGTTCGCGACGATTTTCAGCCGCGGGTCGAGCTGCGCCACGACATCTGCGCTGAAATGTTCGGAGTGGCACGGGATGATCCCGTCGACGGATGCGCTCATCCTGATGATATCCTCGGCGCTGCCGGGGGTGTCGGCGGCATCCCAGATCACCTCGTAGTCGCGGCGGGCGCGTTCCAGCGTGGCATTCGACAGGGTGCGGGTGATCCAGATCACGGGCTTGGACATCGGCTAGTCTTTCTTGTTGCGACTGGAGGTGAACAGATCAAAGGCGATGAACGCCAGCGTGATCGCCACGATGATCACCAGATCGGGGCTGGGCACCTTGACCGCCAGTATCAGCAGAAAGGTGGTGATGGTCGCAAACGCCACAAGTGCGAGAAGTCGGTTCATGTCAGATATCCTTTATGCAGAGGCACCGGCGGCCCAGTCGGTCAGCCATTGTGCCGTGCGCAGCAACCGCGCGTCATTGTGGCGTGCGCCGACCAGCTGGACGCCCATGGGCAGCCCTTCGGTCGAGGTGAAAAGCGGCAGGTTGATGCAGGGCGTGCCGCAGAAGGTCCACAGCCCGTTGAACACCGGATCGCCCGTGGTTTCCAACCCTTTGGGGGCCGGACCGGGGGCCGAGGGGCACAGGATCACATCGCAGCGGGTGAACATCTCGTCCAGCGCGGCGTTCAGCACCTTGGGCATGTCGCGGGCAGACAGGTAATCGCGGGCAGGCACGGCGTTGCCTTGCTCTATCGCGTCGCGGGTGATCGGCCCCAGCTTGTCCGCGCCCCGGTGCCAATAGGGGTAGTAGTGATAGGACATCTCGGCCAGATTGATCAGCTTGCGCTGGTCTGCTGCCGTGTCGAACACCGTTGGCAACGGAAGCTCGAACGCCTGATCGCCAAGCGCGTCCAGCAGCTCGGCAAAGGCGTCATGCAGCTGCGGCTCCGCATCCTCCCATCCCGGCGGGCGGATGAAGCCGAACACGGGCGGCAGCGGCGGGGCCGAGGTCGCCGCCGCATGCAAGGCGGGCGCGGCGCAAAGCGTGGTCGCGCTGTCTTCGTCATCCTGCCCGAAAAGCACCTCGGCCAGCAGCGCGGCCCCTGCGGGATCGCTGGCAAAGACCCCGATCGTATCAAGCGAGGGCGATTGCGTCAGCACCCCCCGCCGCGGGATCGCGCCGAAGGTGGGTTTATATCCGGTCACCCCGCAGAAGGACGCCGGACGGATCACCGACCCGCCGGTCTGGGTGCCGATGGCAAGCGGCACCATCCCGTCCGCCACCGCCGCGGCAGAGCCTTGCGACGATCCGCCGGGCGTATGCGCCAGATTATGCGGGTTCGCGGTCTTGCCGGGCTGCATGAAGGCAAGCTCGGTCGTGACCGTCTTACCCATCAGGATCGCCCCTTCCTTGCGCAGCCTCTCAACCACAAAAGCGTCGCGCAGGGGCACGCGCCCAGCATCCTGAACGCAGCCGTTTTCCGTGGGAATGCGTTGGGTGTCGATCACGTCCTTCAGCGCGACCGGCAACCCGTGAAGCCGCCCCAAGGGACGCCCTGCCCGGCGATGCGCATCCAGCGTGCGGGCCTGTGCGCGCGCGAATTCGGGATCGAACCACGCCCATGCACCCACCTGCGGCTCGCGCGCCTCGATCCGTTTGATATAGCTGTCGACCAGCGCCAGCGCATCCAGCGCGCCGGACGCCAGCCTGTCACGCAGTAGTGTCACGCTGGGGGTGCCGTCCACCCCGTGACCCGTCATCCGATTACCGTCCATAAAACAGATCCGGCAAATAGAAGACGATCTGCGGGAAGACATACATCAGCACCATCGACAGGATCACGCAGAAGAGGAACGGCATGACCCCCTTGAAGATCTGCGTCAGCAGGAGCGACGGCGGCGCGATGCCCTTGAGGTAATAGGCCGACATCGCCATCGGCGGGGTCAGGAAACTGGTCTGCAGGTTCAGCGCCACGAGGATACCGAAGAACAGCGGATCAATCTCGAAAACCGCGAGCAGCGGCAGGAAGATCGGCACGAAGATGATGATGATCTCGGACCATTCCAGCGGCCAGCCCAGCAGGAAGATGATGAGCTGCGCCATGATCAAGAACTGGATCGGCGACAGGTTCATGGATTGCACGAACTCCGAGATCACATGCTCCCCCCCGAGGTAGGAGAACACGGCAGAGAAGGTGTAGGAGCCGACGAACAGCCAGCAGACCATCGCCGTGGTGCGCACGGTGAGATAGACGCTTTCACGCAAACGCTGCCATGTCATCGCGCGGTAGATGAAGGCAAGGAAGATACCGCCCAATGCACCGATGGACGCCGCCTCTGTCGGGGTGGCGAGACCGAAAAGGATCGACCCGAGCACCGCAAAGATCAGGAAAGCCAGTGGCACGAAAGAGGTGATGATCATCATCACCAGCTTGCCCATCGGCATATCCGGCACCTCATCCGCCGTAGGCTTTGGCGCCGACGATGGCTGCAGCAAAGACCGCCCGATGATATAGACCAGATACAGCCCCACCAGCGTCAGACCCGGCAGCAGCGCCGCCGCATAAAGGCGCACGATCGACACGTTGGTTGCCGCCGCATAGACGATCAGCATGATCGACGGCGGGATCAGGATGCCCAGGGTGCCGCCCGCACAGATGATGCCCGCCGCAAAGGACGGGTCATAGCGCGCTTTCAACATCGCCGGCAGCGCCAACAGGCCCATCAAGGTCACAACCGCGCCCACGATCCCTGTCGCCGTGGCAAACAGCGCGCAGGTGATCAGCGCCGCCACCCCCATTGAACCGGGGACATTCTTGGACGCGATGTTCAGCGTGGTGAACAAACGGTCAACGATGTTGGAGCGTTCGACGATATAGCCCATGAACAGGAACAAGGGCACAGCCGTCAGCACCTCGTTCGACATCACGGTAAAGGTCTGGTTCACGAAGAGGTCAAATATTCGGTTGTTATAAAATCCCTCTATCCAACTCGACCATTGTTCCCATTGTCCGGCGGTTTCATCCAGCCGGTCAAAACCGCGCCACATGCGGCGCGCATCGAAATAGGCGTAGTAGCCAAAACCGATGCCCATGGCCATCAGGGTAAAGGCGATCGGGAAGCCCAGAAAAACAAAGATGATGAACAGCCCAAGCATCATCAGGGCGATTTGCGGATCGGTCATGTGATATGGTCTTTCTCGGCCATGTTGGCCTTCTGGATCAAAAGGTCTTCGGTCTCGAAAACGTCTTCGTCCGCTTCAAGCCAGTAATTGTCCCGGATCGCGATAATGCAGCGGCATACCTGCGCGATCCCCTGGATAAACAGCAATATGCCCGCCGCCACGATCACCGCTTTGAACTGGTAGATCGGCACACCCGCGGGACTGTTGACGGAGACCTCTCCGTATTGCCAGGACCGCGCGGCGTATTTCCAGCCGGACAGGATCAGGGCCAGCACACCGGGAAAAAAGAAGACGATATACAGCACGATATCGATTTTGCCCTGGGTCTTGGGTTGCAGCAGCCGGTACAGGAAATCGCCCCGCACATGCCCGCCACGCGACAGCGTATAGGCCCCGCCCATCATGAACAGCGTGCCGTACATGATAAAGGAAACGTCCAGCGCCCAGGCCGTCGGGCTGTTAAGCACATAGCGTACGAAAACCTCGTAGCCCGTGCCGATGGACATCAGCAGGATAAGCCACGCGAATGACTTGCCAAACCATGCCGACAGGCTGTCGGCGAACCGTATAAATGAAATCATGATGTCCCCATGCCTCGTCTGAAACCCCGGCACACAAAGGTGCCGGGGTTCTGTACTTTACCTGTCAGCGGGATCAGAGCTTGATCTTGCCAGGGAAGTAATGCTCGTACGCCAGACCATAGTCGGGCGAGTTCATCAGCTCGTAATACGACACACGGCTGACCCACTCGCGCTGGCTGTCGAGGGTCTTTTTCATGAACGGATCGGCTTCCAGCTCGGGGATCAGTTCGTCCCATGCCTTCAGCTGTGCGTCCAGAATCTCTTTCGAGGTGCGACGCACGGTGACCCCTGCTTCATCCTGCAAGAACTGAAGATCCGCAGAATAGCGGTTCATCGCCTTGGCTGTGTTCGCGGTAGAGGCCGCTTCGACAGCATATTTCAGGATCGCCTGCAGGTCCGGGTCCAGATCCTCAAGGAAGGTCCGCGAGAACAGGAACTCGAAGCTTTCCGACGCCTGGTGATAGGACGACAGATAGTAGTTCTTGGCCACGTCCTGCGCGCCGAAGTCCTTGTCCGACGAGGGGTTGTTGAACTCGAAAGCGTCGATCACGCCACGCTCCATCGCAGGCACGATTTCGCCGCCCGGCAGCTGAGCGACGGACATGCCCAGCTTGGCCATCAGATCGGCCGCCAGACCCACGGTGCGATATTTGAACCCTTGCAGATCCTCGACCGAATTCACCTCTTCCTTGAACCAGCCAAAGGGCTGCGCAAACATCGGGAAACCCATGTAGCCAACCACGTCGAGGCCCATGATGTCCTGTGTCAGCTCGTTATACAGCTCTTGGCCGCCGCCTTCGTAGAACCACGACAGCATCGTCGTTGCGGACCCGCCGAAAACCGGACCGGTGCCGAACAACGACGCGGCCTTGTTCTTGCCGTACCAATAGACAGGCACCGAATGCGCGGCATCGATCAAGCCGTCATTCACAGCGTCCAGCACCTGGAACGCCGCAACAACCGCGCCCGCAGGCAGCACATCGACCTTGACGCGCCCGCCCGACATTTCTTCGACGCGGGTGGCATAGTCGCGTGCGAAGTCCTGCCAGATGTTGGCATCATTCCATGACGTTTGCATTTTGATAACCAATGGCGCTTGCGCCAGAACCGCCGGAGCCGCCAGCATGCTGCCAGCCGCAGCCCCGCCAGCGACGGCCGATTTGGTCAAAAACGAACGTCGATTAATACTATTATTAGTCTTCATTTTGTTCTCCTCCCAGAGCGACTGCACGGCCCTTTTTCAAGTTCCCTACCGGCAATCGTGTCCCGACCTTACCGCCTTGACTGATTTAATCAAGAATTCTGATCATTGCTCTCCGCGTGGCTTGCCTGTAGGAAAAAAAGTTACGTTATAACATAACGAATCACTTCCTTACCGACCTGAATGGAGCCCATGATGACCCGCATCCACACCGCATTTCTTTCCGCTCTGGCCGCGACCTCTCTTGCCGCCACAGCCCTGCCCGCCCTTGCGGATCACGCCAAAGACAAGGCGCATGACCACGAAGCCCACGATCATGATCATGATCATGATCATGACCACGGCGACGACGACATCTACAAAGGCTACTTCGACGATGCGCAGATCAAACCGCGCCCGCTGGCCGATTGGGAGGGCGACTGGCAGTCCGTCTACCCGCTGTTGCAAAGCGGTGATCTGGACGCGGTGATGGCGCATAAGGCGGCCAAGGGTGACAAAACCGCCGAGGAATACAAAGCCTATTACACCACCGGCTATGCCACCGATGTCGACCGGATCGTATTCTCGGGCGATACCGCAACCTTCTACACGGGCGAGACATCGGTGCAGGGGCGGTATGAAAGCGACGGCTTCGAGGTGTTGACCTATGAAAAGGGCAATCGCGGTGTGCGCTATATCTTTGAAAAGATCAGCGGTGACGCCGAAGCTCCGATGTTCTTCCAGTTCAGCGACCACAAGATCGCGCCCGCCAAGGCAGATCACTATCACCTATATTGGGGGGATGATCGCGCGGCCCTGCTGAAAGAGGTCACCAACTGGCCGACATATTACCCCGCGGCCCTCAGCCCCGCTGACATCTCTGCCGAGATGCAGGCGCACTGATATCCTGCGCCGCTGCCTGCCTTGACGGTGGCGGCGCACCCCTTGCTTCCAGCGACAAAAGTACCATGCCGAAAACCACCCTTCGCCAGCCCAACTGCCGCAGCAGCCTTGCCGCACGCCGCCGCACGCAGGACCCGATGGCCGCCTATGACCGCTTGCCGCCGGAACTGCGCGGCTGGCTGGCCCAAGCGGCATTGCCTTGGTCCGCACGCTCTGCGCTGCGGGCGTGGCATCGCGCCTTGCAGCGGTTCAGTGGCGATACGGATGCCGCAAAACAGCACCTATCGCGCTGTGAGCGCAACACGCTGACCCGCGACCGTCTGCATATGCCGGACGCCCCTGCCACATGCGCAGGTGTTCGCCCCCTCTGATCCGCTGATCTGGCCTTTGGCCCGCGCCGCCCTACCTGAGCTGACAGAATGATACGGGATGCCGCCGCTTGGTGGTGCCCGTGATCGACCCTTGATGTGATAGGAAAGCCATGTGCCGCGTTCTCGCCTATATCGGGCCTGAAATCCCGCTTGAAAGCCTGCTGATCAAGCCGGAAAACAGTCTGATCAACCAAAGCCTTGACCCCGAGCTGCACCCGAACCTGCAACTGGCCGGTTGGGGCTTCGGATTATGGAGCGCGCATCTGCTGAAGCCCGAGGAACCGCTGCTGTATCACCGCCCCATGGCCGCGTTCCACGATGACAACGCCCCCGGCATCATCCCCAGCCTACAGACCAGCACCATGCTCGCCCATGTCCGCGCTGCGGCCTATGATGCACGCAATGTGCTGGCGGACGAGAACTGCCACCCGTTCTCGTTCAAGGGCACCCCGTGGATCATCGCGCAGAACGGAGCCCTACCCCATTGGCGGCTGCTGCAGCGCGAATTGCTGCCCCTGTGCAAAGACGATTTCCTGCGGCAGATGAAAGGCACGACGGACACGGAATTCTTCTACGTACTGCTGCTGTCCCTGCTGGAGGGCGATAGCGATGACGCCGTGCAGTCGGCGTTCGAGAAGCTGCTTGATGCCGTATTGCAGGCGATGCGCAAGCTAGATCTGGTCGCCCTGACCAAGTTGAAGATCGCGCTGGTGTCCACCGACCGGATCATCGGCGTGAACTATGGGGCCGGCCACAAGGGCGAAACCGCCCCCGAAGGCGACTGGAAAGAGCTGCGCAAAGCCGGCCCCGGCACCGATGACTACGCCCTGTCGATGCTGCTTGAACCGATGTACCTGTTGATGGGCGAGAATTTCGAGGACTACGCCGACAGCTACAAGGTTGATGCCAGCCCCGAGGGCGAAGCGACCTCGGCCATTTTCGCGTCGGAGCCGTTGACCGAGGATGGGTCAGACTGGCTGCACATCCGCTTCGGAGAGATGGTGAGCCTGCGTCGCGTCGGCGGCAAGATCAGCAAGACGATCACCAAGCTGGACGTATAGACTATGGCCGACCGCTACCCCGATTTCGCCACGCTCGCCGCGGCGCATGAGCAGGACCGGGACTACCGTATCACCGTGCAGGATCGCGGCACGCGCGTCGTGATCCTTGCGCCCCACGGGGGGACGATCGAACCGGAAACGGCAAGCATCGCACGGGCTGTCGCCGGGGATGATCTGTCGTTCTACCTGTTCGAGGCGCTGCGCGCCGGGGCGCATGGCGATTACCACATCACCTCGCATCGGTTTGATGAACCTCGGGCGCTGGCACTGGTGGCTGGCGCGGACACGTCGATCGCCATTCACGGGCGCAAGGATGATGGCACCGACACGGTCTGGCTGGGCGGGCGTGACGAAACCCTGCGGGATGCTGTCGGCGACGCATTGCGCGCGGCGGGCTTCGGGGCCGCGCTGAATACGGCCCTGCCCGGCGTGCATCCCAGCAACATCTGCAACCGCACCCGCAGCGGCACGGGCGTGCAGTTGGAGCTGCCCCGATCCCTGCGCCGCAACTTGGCAGAGGATGGCAGGATGATAGCGCGCTTTAGCACAGCGCTTCGGGCGGCAATTTCAGCGGCGGGCCTGGACGGCGACGCGGCTACCCGCCCAGCTTGATGCTTACCGGTCCGACCGACAGGGATTGCGGGGCCAGCGCATCGGCGTCTCGCAACCCCTTTATCAGCGCGATGGCAGAGGCCGAGGTGCCCGGCAAGAAGTGATTGCTGCCCGTGTCGGCGATGCCCGTCATATCCACCACGAAGACGCCAAGCCCTTCAAGCTGGTCCAGATCCTCTACCGATCCCAAACGCGCAGCCCCCCCTGACAAGCCCGACGACAGGCGCAGCAACCGGTCGTTCTGCGCAATCGCCACGGTAAAGGGCTGCGGCAAATGGCCAAGCGCATGGGCCTGCGCGCGGAACAGGTCCATATCGATATCGGGCGAGATCAGCGTCGTCGCAGACAAACGGTCCAGCAGGGCGCGGTCCCCGCTCAGCGCGATCTGGCGCAACATCTCCATAATCAGCAGCCCGCCCATAGAATGCCCGACCAGCGACACGCGCAGCCCGTCCTCGCGCAGCAGTCGCCGCAACAAAGTCGCCAGCGCATCGCGGGCGATCAGCACGCTGTCGCGGTCATAGGTATATTCGAACGGGTTCGCCGCTGAAGACCACGAAAAGTGGATCTGCGGCCCCTTCAATTCATAGTCCCACGCCACCTGCGCATGACGGTACGCGGCTTTGGCAAAGCCGTTGTTATAGCCATGCACAAAGACCACCGCCTCTTGCCCCGGTGTCGACGCGGCGCGGGCGGCAAAGACCAGCGCCTCCAGATCCGGCAACGTCTCTGCCCCGGTGAGGGCGAAATGGCGTGCGGGGTCGGCCCGCGATCCGCGGCTGCGTTCGATCTGCCCGACCTTGTGGTTCGGCGGGATCGAGATGGCAAGCCGCGCGAAATCCAGCGTCTTCGCCCGCCCCGCCCCATAGGCGATCGGCGCGGGATCGGCGGTGCGTGTGGTCGCAACGAGCAGCTTTTGCACGCCCGCGCCCACATCCGCCCCGGTACCTGCGCTGGCGTGGTCCGGATCAACGACAGAGAACCCGCCCTGCCCGCCACATCCGGCGACGGCACCCGCACTGGCAAGGGCGATAAAGTGGCGGCGGGTCGGTGTGCGCATCAGGGGGCCTTCCGGTCGTGTCGGGCGTATATACGCGCCGCCCTACCCTGCCCGTCAAGCCGGATGTCACGTCATGGCGGCTTTGGCCCCATGCGCCGACGGTCAGCAGGCTTGACAGCGACGGGCGCTTCTGGTCCGCCTGCGGCAGCTTTTGCAGGGCTCCGGAGGGGGCGTATTGGGCGGCAATCAACACAAAGGGCGCAGCATGGCGACACTCTTGATCCACACGGGCGGCACGATTGGCATGGCCCAGACCTCTGACGGTTTCGCCCCTCGCGACGGGGTGGTCGAAGATGCGGTCGCAGCGCTGGTGGCCAGCGGCAAGATCGCCGGAGAGGTCGAGGTGCTGCGCCTTGATCCGCTGATCGATTCCGCCCTTGCCACGGCGCAGGATTGGGCACGCATCGCGCAGACCATCCATCAGCATCGGGGCCGCTTTGACGGCTTCGTCGTGACCCACGGGACGGATACGCTGGCCTATACCGCCGCCGCCCTGTGCCTTGCGCTGCCCGGTCTGGCGCAGCCTGTGATCGTGACCGGCGCGATGCGACCGCTGACTGTGGCTGACACGGACGGCACGGCCAATCTGATCGATGCGCTTGCCGCAGCGCGTACGGCACCGGCGGGGGTCTGGGTGCAATTCGGCGGCAAACGGCTGCATGGCGGGCGGGTGCGCAAGGCCCATTCGCAGGCGCTGGACGCCTTTACCGCCGCGCCAACCGACAGGGAACCGCGTGTCACCGCACCCGACCCGCAGCTCAGCCCCCTGCGCCCCCACGATGTTGCCCTTCTGACCGTCACCCCCGGTTTCAGCGCCGCCCTGCTGGATCATGCGGCGACCACCTGCGACGGGATCGTTCTGCGCTGCTTTGGCGCGGGCACGGTCCCCGACAGCCCCGCCCTGCGTGCCGCCTTGCGCAAAGCGCAGGACAAGGGCGTTCCCGTGGTGGCCGTCAGCCAATGCGCCGAGGGCGGCATGCAGATCGGCACCTATGCCGCGGGCAAGGCGCTGCGCGACAGCGGGGTGGTCGACGGCGGCCAGATGACAGCCGAGGCAGCCTTCGTCAAAATCCACCTCGCGCTGAGCTGCTTTGCGCAGTTTGACGCGCAACACGCCTATCTGGCTGCGGATCAATGCGGAGAAATGGCCGATTAACGCGCGAAGGGCTAACCCGCGAGAGTTGAATTGCGAAATAACCTGTATAAGGATCAACGCACTAGACGTCGCACAGGGGCTGCGTGCTTCGCGCTGCGTCATTCGGCTTTACGCTTTGGCCAAGAACACCGTAAAACGCGGCAAAACAAAGGGACATGTATATGGAATTTCTACAAACGCTCTTCGGCTGGATCGGAGACTTCACCTGGGGATGGTCGCTGATCCCGATCCTCGTCATTTTCGGTATCTTCATCACCATTGCCACCGGTTTTGTGCAGATCGAATACTTTGGCCGCATGTTCCGCGTGCTGTCGAACAAGAACAACGCGGATGATTCCAACCAGATTTCAGCGCGCGAAGCCTTGCTGGTGTCGGTCGGTGGACGTGTCGGTGGCGGCAACATCGCGGGCGTCGCGGTTGCGATCACCCTTGGCGGGCCGGGTGCGGTCTTCTGGATGTGGGCCATCGCGTTGGTCGGGATGGCCACCAGCCTTGTCGAATGTTCACTGGCACAGCTCTTCAAACGCAAAGTCGGAGAGCACAGCTACCGCGGCGGTCCGGCAGCGGCCATCATCCACGGGTTGGGCAAGGAATACCGCTGGCTGGCAGTGATCTATGCGATCTGCCTGATTGCGGCCTTCGGTCTGGGCTTCAACGCGTTCCAAGGCAACACGGTTGCAGGTTCGATGCAGGACAGCTTTGGCATTGACCGTCTGTGGACCGGTATCGCGCTGGCGGCCATCTCGGGCTTTATCATCTTTGGCGGCATCCACCGTATTGCCAAAGTGTCGGACGTTGTCGTGCCGATCATGGCCATCGGCTATCTGGCAATGGCGCTGATCGTGATCCTGCTCAACATCACCAGCCTGCCCGGCGTGATCTATGACATCGTGACCAATGCCTTCGGCCTACAAGAAGCCGTTGGTGGCGGTATGGGTGCTGCGGTTGCGCAGGGCCTGCGGCGCGGTCTGTTCTCGAACGAGGCGGGTCTGGGCTCTGCCCCGAACGTCGCGGCCACCGCCGAGGTACGTCACCCCATCAGCCAAGGCATCACGCAGTCGTTTTCGGTCTTTATCGACACGATCATCATCTGCTCGTGCACGGCTTTCGTGATCCTGCTGGGCGACGTCTATGTCCCCGGTGCCGAAGGCATCGACGGCGTGGCGCTGACACAGCAAAGCATGGTGTCGCATCTGGGCACATGGGTGCAGTATTTCCTGAGCGGCGCGATCCTGCTCTTCTCGTTCTCGTCGATCATCTACAACTACTATCTGGGTGAAAACGCGATGACGGTACTGACCAAGAGCCCCTTGGGTATTCTGGGTCTGCGGATCGCGATCATCGCGATTGTCTTCCTGGGTGCGACAGCACCGGCGGCGACGGCGGTGTTCTTCTTCTCGGATCCGATGATGGGTATCCTGGCGCTGGTCAACTTGCTGGCGATCATGATGCTCTTCCCCGTGGCCATGCGCCTGCTGCGCGACTTCCGTCGTCAGCTGAAGGCAGGCGTCGAGCGCCCCGTGCTGAACCCGGACGATTATGCCGATCTGGATATCGACCGCGACGCATGGAAGCTCCCGGCAGAGTGATCCGGACGCATCTTACCTGAATTCGAGACGGGCCGTAGCATCTGCTGCGGCCCGTTTCTTTTGCCCCCCGACGCAGCGTTCTGAAACTCGGCAATGGTCAATACCGTCTGCGCTGTCCCATAGTCGGCGCAAAGACATGCAACCAATCGGGGAGGAACGGCACATGGCTGAATTCGATATCATCATCTACGGCGCGACAGGGTTTACGGGGCGGCTGGTCGCGGAATACATCCACGCGACCTATCCGGACCGTCCTTGGGCGATGGCAGGGCGCAGCGCGTCCAAGCTGGCGCAGGTGCGCGACGAGATGGGCCTGCCCGCCGACACCCCCCTGATCGAGGCCGATGCCTCTGACCCGGCCTCGCTTGACGCGATGGTCGCGCGGGCGCGGGTTATCATCACCACGGTCGGCCCCTATCTGCTGTATGGCGAGCCGCTGGTCGCGGCCTGTGTCAAGGCGGGCACCGATTACGTCGACCTGTCGGGTGAGCCGCCCTTCATGTGGGACATGATCGAAAAGTACAACGATGCCGCCAAGGCCAGCGGAGCCCGGATCGTACACTCCTGCGGCTTTGACAGCATCCCCTTCGATATGGGCGTCTATTTCCTGCAGCAAGAGGCACAAAAACGCTTTGGCGCGCCGCTGAAAGACGTCAAAGGACGCGTGCGCGGGATGAAGGGCACGTTCTCGGGCGGGACGGCGGCGTCGGGTAAAGAGACGATGAAGCTGGCCATGGGCGATCCCGATGTCATGAAACGTCTGGTCTCGTCCTTCGCGCTGACACCGGGGTTTGAGGGGCCGACACAGCCTTACGGCAACAAACCCTACGAAGACCCCGATTTAGGCATCTGGGTCGCCCCCTTCGTGATGGCGTCGATCAATACCAAGAACGTGCATCGTTCCAATATGCTGATGGGCCACCCCTACGGCACGGATTTCACCTATGAAGAGATGATGTTCACCGGCAAGGGCGAAAAAGGCGAGGCGATCGCCAAGAGCATCGCCAAGTCCAACCCGATGGGCGACGATGATATCAAACCCGGCGAAGGCCCGTCGAAAGAAGAACGCGACAACGGCAGCTATGACCTGATGTTCACCGGCACCTCCGCTGACAAAGAGCGGCTGACCGTTGGCGTCAAGGGCGACCGCGATCCGGGCTATGGCTCCACCTCCAAAATGCTGACCGAAGCGGCGCTTTGTCTGATCGAGGAAGCCGCCGACACCCCCGGCGGCGTGCTGACAGCGGCCCCTGCCTTTGGTGGTGCGATCATTGACCGGCTCATAGCCAATGCGGGGCTGACGTTTCAGGTAGAGAGCTAAGCAACACCCCCTCGCGGTGTTCACCACTGCGGGGGATGCGACCTCGGCGCGGGCCAAAGCGGCTGACATAAATCGCGCGGCGTAGCCTCTTGCACCTGTCCGAGGGATCGGCAACCCTACGCTGTGCGCCACTACTTCGGCGCGAACTCTGGGGAGGAGATCACCGATGAAAAAACTATTTACACTTCTGGGCATCGCCCTGCTGGCCTTGCTTGCCTATCTTGCGTTCTGGCCCGTATCCGTCGCCCCCGTCGCGTGGGAGGCACCGCCGGATCAGGGCTACACCGGTGATTTCGCGGTCAACGACCGTTTGACCGCATTGAAGATCGTCGAGCTTGAGGGCCGCAGCGGGCCGGAGGATGCCGATATCGGCCCGGACGGGCTGGTACATGTCGCCACCCATGATGGTGAAATCCTGCGGATCGAAGAGAACGGGGACATCACCGTTTTTGCGCAGACCGGGGGCCGCCCTCTTGGGATCGAATTTGACGACAGTGGCACGCTTTACGTCGCCGACGCCTATCGTGGCCTGCTGTCGGTGGACCGCGGCGGCAAGGTGGCCCTGCTGGCCGAGACGACCACGGACGGCAGCCCGATCCTTTACGCCGATGATGTGGATATCGCCGCCGATGGGAGCGTCTATTTCTCGGATGCCTCGACCCGCTTTGGCGCGCAGGATAACGGCGGCACGCTGGCGGCGTCGGTGTTGGATCTGGTGGAGCATTCGTCGAACGGGCGCATTCTGAAATACGACCCCGCAGCGGGCGAAACGACTGTCTTTGCCGATGGTCTGAACTTTGCCAACGGGGTGGCGGTGGATGACGCGAACAGCGCGGTATTTGTGGTCGAAACCGGCAGCTACCGCGTCTGGCGCTTCCCCATGGACGGCAGCGCAGGAACGGTGGTGCTGGAGAACCTGCCGGGATTTCCAGACAATATCAACAACGCCCCCGATGGCACATTCTGGGTCGGTCTCGTCAGCCCGCGCAACCCCGTCATGGATCAACTGGCAAACAGCCCCTTCCTGCGCCGCGTGATCATGCGCCTGCCCGACGCAATGAAACCCGCGCCGCTGCGCTATGGCTTTGTCCTGCGGATGGATGCCTCGGGCAAGGTGCTGGAAACGCTTCAGGATCCGGCAGGGGACTATGCGTTGACCACGGGTGCCGTGACCCTGCCCGACGGGCGCATTGCCGTGACCTCGCTGACAGAGCCACGTCTGGGGATGCTCGACGCCGCTCCGCGCTAAGGCCTACAGACGCTGGCCCAGGGGGCGGGCCAGTGTCACGCCTGTGACACATCCCGAAGCGCCGCCGCGACCTGTTCGATCTGCGTGCTGCGCAGACCGGCGATATTGATCCGACCGGTGGCCGTGCCATAGATCGCGTGGTCATGGCGCAGGCTCTCCATCTGGTCGGGCGCGAGGGGCAGCAGGGAAAACATCCCCTGATGGTGCCGCAACGCCTGAAACGCGGGGGCCGCATCTATCGCGGCCAGCGCATCTGCCAATTGCTGCCGCAGCGATTGGACACGGGCGCGCATGCTATTGAGCTCTTCCTCCCAGATGGTGCGGGTGTCAAAGACGTGGCAGGCGACAGCGGCACCATGTTCGGGGGGCATCGAATAATTCGCGCGGGTCAATGTCTCTAGGTGGCGGCCCACATGGGCGATGGACGCCGCATCCGGCCCCAGCACCATCGCCGCCCCGATACGTTCGCAATATAGACCCATGTTCTTGGACCCGCTTGCCGCAACCATCGCCACGGGCACCGCATCGACCATCACCCGTAGCCCCGCCGCATCTTCGTCAAGCCCGCGGCCAAAGCCCTGATAGGCCATGTCGATCAACGGGATCAGCCCCCGCGCCGCGCAAAATCGGGCCAGCGCATGCCACATATCCGCATCGGGATCGATGCCCGTGGGGTTGTGGCAGCAGCCGTGCAGCAGCACCACATCCCCCGGCTTCGCCGCCGCCAGATCCGCGAGCACGCGGTCAAGATCCAGTGCGTCGCCCTTGGCCTGCCAGCGATACAACTGCAGCGTCAGCCCGGCCCCCTCGAATATCGGACGATGGTTCACATAGCCGGGGTCCGTGCTCCAGACCGTGGTGCCGGGGCGCAGGCTGGCCAGCATATCCCCCAGCACACGCAAAGCGCCTGTCCCGCCGACCGTCTGGATCACATGGCTGCGCGCGATCCGCGCGGGCGCATCGCCCAAGACCAGCCGCGCCATGCCCGCGTTGAACACCGCATTGCCCGCCAAAGCGCGGTAGGTTTTCGGCGCACTGTCCTGCGCCAAGGCGCGCTCGGCCATGCGCACCGCCTTCATATTCGGCGTGGCCCCGTTGTCATCGCGGTAGACGCCGATGACCATGTCGATCTTGTGGGCGCGCGGATCGGCGCGAAAGGCAGAGGTCAGACCCCAGATCGGGTCTTCGGGAAGGGCGGCAAGCGCGTCGAGCATCGGGGTTACTCCTTGGGGCGGTTGGCCAGCATGACGCCGGCGCAAATGATGAGAACGGCCAAAATCGTGCCAAGCGTCAGGGCCTCGTGCAGCAGCGGCACGGCAAGCACCGCCGCAATCGCAGGGGCGAGCGACCCGATCGCGGCACATTTCGCGACACCAAGGCGGGCGATGGCGATGGCATAGGTCAGGCTCGAGACAAGGCCGACGCCGACCCCTTGGGCAAGGATGAATGGCATCGCCTCGGCTAGTCGCACCTGCGGCAGGTTGCTGGGCAAGACCCCCGTGGCGAGCAGCGGCAGCAGCACCAGCGTGGACGGCAGTGCCAGCACCAGCGCGCAGCCGATCGGGTCCAACCCACTGCCCCGCAGCCCCAGCGTATAGCACCCCCAGAGCAGACTGGCCGATAGCAGCAGCGCCACGCCGGTCAAACTACCTGCCGCAAGATTGCCCGAGGCCCCGATCAGCGCCGCCACCCCCACAAGGATGATCCCCAGCGGCAGCATGACCGCGGGGCGCTGGCGGTAGATCACCCACGTCAGAACCGCCACCGACACCGGTGTCGTCCCGGCAATCAACGCCCCCACATGCGTGGCCGAGGTCTGCGCCCCGCCCATAGCCGCGAGCCAGAAGAACGGCAGCCCCGCCCCCGCCGCGATCATCAGCCAGCGATGCGCGGGCAACCGCCTTAACACAGCGATACGTTTTGGCAGGAAGGGTAAAAAGAACAGCGCCGGAATACCCGACCGGATCAGCGCCACATCGCCAAACGTCAACTGCGCCCCACTGGCGGCACGGGTGGACAGCGCGAACCCCGCCCAGACCAGCACGGTCACCGCAATCGCGAGATAGCCAACCAAGGGCCGAAGGGGGATCTGCCGCGGACCAAGTCCATGCGCGGCGGGCAGAGAGGGGGAGCTGAGCATATTCGTCCTGCGCGTTGTATTTTCGCTGTTTTACGCTGTATCCACGGGCAGATGCTTGCTAATGATTGCGCGATAGTATGAATTTGGGGCATATCCTGCCCTTAGAGGGCCAAGATGGATAGTAAAGATCGCGACATCATCAAAGCGCTGCAGCGTAACGGGCGTCTGACCAATCAGGATCTGGCGGCTCAGGTGAATCTGTCGCCCTCACCCTGTTTGCGGCGCACCCGCGCGCTTGAGGAAAAGGGCGTGATCAAGGGCTATACCGCGATTGTGGATGAACGCGCCTACGGGCTGCCCGTGACCGCGCTGGTGCGCATCCGGCTAAGCAGCCACACGGGCGACGTGGTGAAACTGTTCGAGAAGAAGGTGCACGAGACCGAACAGATCCTCGATTGCTATGTCATCACCGGCAGCGAGGATTATCTGTTGCGCGTGCTGGTCGAGGATCTGAAAAGCTACGAGGAATTCGTGCGCCACAAGCTGCACAACATCCCCGGCATCGCGTCGATTGATTCCAGCTTTGCCTATGGCGTGCTGAAGCAGTCGAATGTCTTTCCCGTGGTGACCTGAAACCCCCTACGGATCGTCGAACCGGTCGTGAACCCCTTCAAGCAGTGTATCCAGCGCGGATAGGAAATGCGCCGCCGCTTGGGGGTCGAGCTTATCCAGAAACCGCGCCTGATGCGCGTCAACCAGCACCCGCGCACGCGCCAGCAGGTCTTGCCCCGCCTCGGTCAGCGTGATCGCACGGGCGCGCCCGTCGCCTTCTGTCAGGTTCTGCACCAGCCAGCCCTTGTCGCGCATCTGCTTGAACGTCCGCGACGCCGTGGGGCGGGTGATGCCGATATTCTCGGCGATACCGGAGGGCGCGGTGATGCCTTCCAGCGCGATACTGGCCAAAACGCACCATTCCAACCGTGTCAGCCCAAGCTGCGAAAGCTCTGCATCCAGACTGGCACGCATAACCGCGGCCAGCCGCGACACGCGAAAGCCCAGCCTGTCGTGCAGACGATAGGAGGCAGTGGCTGAGGTGTTCTCGGGTCCGGTCATAAGGCATGAATACTTCATTTTTGCCGCACCGCTACTGTTTGCTTGCAAAATAGTTGATCTAGGACAACTATGGCGCCGAATTAAGAGGCAATACCCATGACCCCACGGCTGCGTTCACGCAAAAACCGCCCCATCCATATGGGTGCCTACCCGACTGAAAAGCTGCGGCGGGCGGAGGGTGTTGCAGGGCCGGTGCCGGCCTTCACCCCCTTGGGGGTGACGGGCGACGCGCGTCCGCTGGCCCAAGCGACGCGGGATCACCGCGCCATGCTGGATGCGATCCGCGAGGGTCTGGTGAACAAGGCCTTGGCCGAGATCCCCGCCGATCTGACCGAGCGAGCGCAGCACCTCAAGGCCTTTGCCCATTTCAACGATGCGACGATGGTGGGGATTTGCAAACTTGCCCCCGACCACCATCTGGCACAGCCCCTGCGCAATGCGGATGTGGCGCGGCTGGCGCAGGATTTGCAGACGCGTCAGGTCAAAACGCTCGCCTCTGGTGTGGATGCGATTATGGCCGACCTGCGCGACTCCGTCACCGCACCCGAGACGGATATCGCAGGCCATACCCATGCGCTGGTACTGCTTTTCGCGCATCCTCGCGCGGCCGAGCAGGATGAACCCGGTGCGACATGGATCGCAGGGATGGAGGATCACCGGTCGTCCCTTTTGGCCGCGGAATCGGCGGCGGTATTGTCGAATTACATCCGCCTGCTGGGGCGTCCGGCGCGCGGGCATACCATGACGGCAAGCGATGTGGACCTGAACCAGCTGGCGGTCGCGGCGGGGCTGGCGCTGCCTCAAGACGGTCAGCTGACCGCTCCTTTTGTCGGCACGCGCTTTTCGCTGGCCGCCGTCACCATAGCGATGGATCTGGCCTGTGACCGCCCTTTGGCCACGGCTGCCCTGCCCCGCACGCCGCCCGCCTATGCAACACGGCGCTTTGTCGATGGCGCGCAGCCTTTCGAAAAGCTTAAACGCGTGGACAGCCCCACGACCTATATGGACGAACCGCGCATCCCACGTCTGCCCAAACGCACCGATATGTTCAGCCGTGCGCTGTTCGGGGACATGGGCAAAAAGCTGCAAGACGGGGCCACCGGCGGGCGCTACATCCGCAAGACGCCGACCTCGATGGCGCAGCGGCGCGCGCTTGGGGCCTTTGGTCTGCTGCAAGACGGGCAAGCTGCCGAAACGCAAACCGCCCTAGCCTCGCAACAGGCGGCAGAGATGGTCAAGGCGGTTGCCTATTTCCTGGGGGCCGATGCCGTGGGCGTCAGCCGTTGTCCCGATTGGGCATGGTACAGCCATGACGCCACCGGCACCGCGATCGACCCGCCCCATGATCAGGCGATCAGCCTCGTGATCGATCAGGGGTTCGACACGATGGAGGGGGCCTCGGGCGATGACTGGATCAGCGTGGCGCAATCCATGCGCGCCTATCTGCGGTTCAGCCTTGTGGGCGGCGTGCTGGCGCGGTTGATCCGCGATCTGGGATATCCGGCCAAGGCGCATACGGTGATGGATGGCGATGTGCTGCAACCCCCGCTGCTGCTGCTGTCGGGCTTGGGCGAGGTCAGCCGCATCGGCGAAGTCATCCTCAACCCCTATCTCGGCCCGCGTCTGAAATCGGGCGCGGTGACGACCACCCTACCGATGACCCATGACAAGCCGATCGACTTCGGCCTGCAGAAATTCTGCGAAAGCTGCCAGAAATGCGCGCGGGAATGTCCCTCGGGGGCGATCACGGCGGGGCCGAAGCTGATGTTCAACGGCTACGAGATCTGGAAATCCGACAGCCAGAAATGCGCCACCTACCGGATCACGACCGAGGGCGGCGCCATGTGCGGGCGCTGCATGAAGACCTGCCCGTGGAACCTCGAGGGGATCTTGGCCGACAGCGTGTGGCGCTGGACCGCGATGAAGCTGCCCGCCACCGCACCAGCGCTGGCCAAGCTCGACGATCTGCTGGACCGTGGCGACATCAACCCCGTCAAGAAATGGTGGTGGGATCTGGAGGTGCAGGACGACGGTGGCTACCGCCCCACGGACAAGCCGGTGAACACCCGCGGTCTGCAAAAAGACCTGAAGCTGCGCGCGACGGACCAGACGCTGGCCGTCTACCCAGCGCCGCTTGCCCCGCATCCCTACCCCTACCCCGACCCGATGGACCGCGAGGCCGGCATCCGCGCCTATGGCGCGATGATCCCCGCCGCCACACACCGCGCGCGGGTCGCAAGCGGAGACACGCAGGGGCTGGTCCCTGCGCTCAAGCCCTTGGCGGATAGTCCGGTATTGCCGCTGACCGTCACCCGCGCGGATGTGTTAAGCGACGGCATCACGCGATATGAACTGCGCGATCCCGACGGGGCCGATCTGCCCCTGTGGCAGGCAGGGGCGCATCTGGATGTGGTGATCGCGCCTGAATACCTGCGCCAGTATTCCATGTGCGGCGATCCCTCGGACCGGTCGCGCTATGTCATTGCCGTCCAGCGCGAGGATCAGGGCCGCGGCGGCAGCGCCCTGATGCACCGTATCTTCACGCAGGGGCGCAAGATTTTCGCGGCGCGTCCGATCAACCATTTCCCCCTGACCGAAGACGCCCCCTTGAGCGTGTTGATGGGCGGTGGCATCGGTATCACCCCGATGATTGCTATGGCGCACCGCCTGCACCATTTGGGCCGCGACTTCGCGCTGCATTATTCAGCCCGCACCGCCGCTGATCTGGCTTTTGCGGCAGAGATCGCTGCCGCCCCTTGGGCCGCCCATGCCGTGCTGCACGTCAGCGATCAGGGCAGTCGGGCAGAGTTTGACACGATCCTGTCGGGCCACCCTGCGGGCAGTCACGCCTACGCCTGCGGCACCCCTGCCTATATGGAGGCCGCAATGACCGCCGCCGCCCGCGCGGGCTTTGCCGAGGATCAGTGTCACATCGAATATTTCGCCGTCCCCGAAGCCCCCCCGCGCGAGAACCACAGCTTTACCGTCCATCTGGCCAAGACCGGCAAAGACATCCACGTCCCCGCCGACCGCAGCCTGTCGGATATGCTGACAGAGGCAGGCGTGCCCGTGGATGTGAAATGCGCCGACGGGATCTGCGGGGTTTGCGCTTGCGGGCTGGTCGAGGGCGACGCCGATCACCGCGATTATGTGCTGTCACAGGCGCAGCGTGAAACCACGTTGATCACCTGCCAGTCGCGCGCGGCGGCAGCGGGGGGGCATCTGGTGCTGGACCTGTGAAAACCTAGCGTTCAGCACATCGGTAAAGTCAGGGCGGGTATGCGAAAACTGCGCTTGCAATACCCCCTGCCTTTCTGTCTACGGGCGCCACCGCAACCGACCGCAGGCTGGACCGATCATGACAGAACCCAACGGCGCTTCGATCACGTTCGAGAACGTGGGCAAAGCCTATTCCAAATCCGGCGGCACGACTGTCACGGCGCTTGAAGGCGTCTCTTTGGCGATGGAGCCGGGATCAATCACCGGCATCATCGGACGGTCGGGGGCTGGCAAATCGACGCTGCTGCGCATGGTCAACGGGATCGAGCGGCCTACGGCGGGTTCGGTTCTGGTGGGCGGGCAGAATGTGGGGGCTGCAAAAGGGTCCAAGCTGCGTGCGATCCGTCGCGATGTGGGGATGATCTTTCAGCACTTTAACCTGCTGGCCTCGCGCAGCGTGGCGGGCAACATTGCCTTGCCGCTGGAAATCGCCGGTGTGCCGTCCTCGCAAATCAAACCCCGCGTGGCCGACCTGATCGAACGGGTCGGACTAAGCGCGCACGCCACACGCTATCCGGCAGAGCTGTCGGGCGGGCAAAAGCAACGCGTCGGCATCGCGCGGGCACTGGCCACCGGCCCCAAAGTGCTGCTGTCGGACGAAGCGACATCCGCGCTGGACCCTGAAACGACGCAAACGGTGCTGTCGCTGCTCAAGGACATCAACCGCGAGCTGGGGCTGACCATTCTGCTGATCACCCACGAGATGGCCGTGGTCCGTGACATCGCGAGCCACGTCGCCGTGATCGACGGGGGCCGCATCGTCGAACATGGCGAGACCTACGATATCTTCACCGCGCCTCAGCATGCGACCACGCGGTCTTTCCTGTCGGGGGTGACCGGCGTCACCCTGCCCGCTTTCGTCAAGGATCGTCTGGTCCCAAACGCCCCCGCGCAGGGCGGCGAAGAGGTGATCCGCGTGACCTTTGCGGGCCAGCACGCCACCGACCCGATGCTGGCGCGGCTAACGCAGGACATGGGCATTCCGGTCAATATCCTTGCCGGTGCGGTCGAGGAAATCGGCACCCGCCCCTTCGGCAATCTGCTGGTATCGCTGCCTGTGGCCAAAGCCGCAGAGGCGCGTTCATTTTTGGAAAGCCACGGGCTTATGACGGAGGTGCTTGGCTATGTCGGCTAACCTTATCAACCTACTGATCGAGGCCACGGGCCAGACGCTTTATATGGTCGCCATTTCGGCGCTGCTGGGGACGCTGCTTGGCCTGCCCTTGGGGTTGTTTCTGGCGACCTCGCAACGTGGCGAGCTGTTGTCGGCCCCGTGGATCAACAAGGTGCTCGGGCTGGTGGTCAATGCCACGCGGTCGGTGCCGTTCATCATTCTGGTGGTCGCGATCATCCCCTTCACGCGGATGGTTGCGGGCACGTCAATCGGCACGACAGCCGCGATTGTGCCGCTGACGATTGCCACCGTGCCCTTCATCGCGCGTCTGGTGGAAAACGCGATCCGCGAGGTTGATTCCGGCCTGATCGAGGCGGCGCGCGCCATGGGCGCGACCCCGTTGCAGATCATCCGCAAGGTGCTGCTGCCCGAAGCGCTGCCAGGTATCACGCTTGGCCTTACACTCGCCATCGTGAGCCTGATCGGCTATTCCGCCATGGTCGGTGCCGTGGGCGGCGAAGGTCTGGGCGATCTGGGCATTCGCTATGGGTATCAACGGTTTATGCCCGACGTTATGGCGGTTGTCGTGATCATCCTCATCGTCTTGGTGCAGCTTGTGCAATCGATCGGCGAACGCATCGCAGCCGCTGTCGACAAACGCGCCACCAAAAGCGGCGGGCAATAGCCCTCCGCCCTTTCCTCCCAATTTCGTTTCCCAGTTAAAGGAGCATATACATGCTACGCATTGCGACCCTGACCTCTACCCTCGCGCTTATGGCGACATCGCTGATGGCCGAGCAGATCAAAGTCGGCGTTTCCCCCGGCGAGCACGCCGAGATCATGGAAGAGGTCGCCCGTGTGGCCGAACCGATGGGCCTTGAGATCGACGTTGTCGAATTCTCTGACTATGTGGTGCCGAACCAGGCGCTGGCGGATGGCGACATCGAGGCGAACTCCTTCCAGCACGTGCCTTACCTTGAGGCACAGATGAAAGACCGCGGCTTTGCGCTGGCGGTTGTGGGCAACACGATCACCACGCCGATGGGCATCTATTCGGACAAGATCACCGATATCGCCGCGCTTGAAGAAGGCGCGACCTTTGGCATCCCGAACGACCCCACCAACGGCGGGCGCGCGTTGCTGGTGCTGCAACAGCTTGGCATGATCAAGGTCGACCCCGCTGCAGGTCTGGTGCCCACCGTTCTGGACATCACCGAGAACCCCAAAGACCTGTCGTTCAAGGAACTCGACGCGGCGCAGCTGCCCCGTTCGCTGGCCGATCTTGATGCGGCGCTGATCAACACCAACTACGCCATCGCCTCGGGTCTTAGCCCCAAGGAAGATTCCATCGCGATGGAAAGCGCCGACAACCCCTATGTGAACGTGATCGTTGTACAAGAGGGCAAGGAAGACGCGCCTTGGGTCAAGACCCTGCTAGAGGCGTATCACTCGGACGAGATCAAAGCCTTCATCGACGAAAGCTACCACGGGACCGTCATCACATCGTGGTAAAATGACGCGCCGGATACCGCCAATGACAGGCGGTATCCGGTCTCTTGGGCCGCGCCCCTGTGGTCAGACCGGCACACGCAGAACGCCCGCGGCGGGCAGTTCGACACCGTGGCAGGCAATGTCTGCATCTGAATAATTGAACCAGAACCGTTCGCCCCCCGTCGTGCGGGTACGTACCCCTTCGGGCATCGGCAGCACGTCGATCCCTGCCTCGCCGCACAGACCGCTGACGAATTGGTCGAGCGTGCCCTCATCCAGCCAGCCCCCCAGATAGATCTGCTGCCCGTCGCGCATGGCAACCGGCTCTGCGTCAGCGGTCTGCAAGATCACCTCTGCCGTGCCGTCCAGCACATCACGGTAGCGGATCACTTTCCCACCGCCCTCCAGCGGCACGAAGATGTCATGCCGCAGGCTTTCGACCTGCGAGACTGTCACGTCCAACCCGTCGATTGCGGGGGGCAGCGGCACGGGGATCGCCATCTCGGACGTGCGCGCGCCGCTGCGGGGGCCATAGACGACCATCGCCGCGCTGCGCGCCAGCGCCTGCTTCAGACCGTCCGGCATGTGCATCACCCCCGGTGCCATCACCAGCCCGTAGCCGTCAAAATCGCGGCAGGTGGCGGGCAGGATATCAACCGACAGCCCCTGACGCCGCAGCGCCTTGTAGGTGTGAAAGACCAACCCGAAATAGCTTAGATCCGCGCCATGGGGCTGGGTTGCCCATGCGAAATCCGCGTCATAGTCGAACAGCAGCGCGACCGGTGCCTGCGCGGGCTGCACATCCGGAGCCTTGGCCATCTCTGCGCCGACCTGCCGGACCTCCGCCATCGCGAAGGCGTCGGCACTGTCGGGGCGCAGCAAGCCGGCGTGCAGTTGCTCTTGGGCGAAAGGGGCCTGTCGCCAGCGGAAATAGCACACCGCTTCGGCCCCGTGGGCGAAGGCCTCCCATGTCCACAGACGCACCATACCGGCCAGTGGCACAGGGTTGTGCGGGGCCCAGTTCACCGGCCCCGGCTGCTGTTCCATCACCCACCAGCGCCCCTTGCCCACGGCGCGGTAAAGATCGTGGTGGAACGCCTGAAAGTCGGGGTCGCCCTGCCGCGCATAGCGGTGCTGCTGCGCTGCATCCGCGCCCACCCGATCCTCGAGAAAGCCCAGCGGGTAGCTGTCCCAAGTGGCGATATCAAGATTTTCACCCACCGCGAAATGGTCAAAGTCGGTGATCCGGCCCATGTAGTTATGGCTCACGGGGGCGGCGCTGTGCTGGCGGATCACATCAAGCTGAAGCCGGTTGAATGCCACTACCTGATCCGAGCTGAACCGCCGGAACGCCAGACGATGCGCAGGGTTGGCTTCGGTCACGGTCAGGTTGGGCGGGTCGATGTCGTCAAAACTGTCGTAGTCCATTGACCAGAACGTGTTCCCCCACGCGGCATTCAGCGCGGCGGGGGTACCGTAGCGTTTTGCCAGCCAGCCCCGAAAAGCATGGGCTGCCGCGTCACTATACGAGATCACCGTGTCGTGGCAGCCGTATTCATTGTCGATCTGCCACGCGGCCACATGGGGGTTCGCGCCATAGCGTTTGGCCATCAACGTGGCAATCGTGACGCATTCCTGCTGATACCCCTCGTGGCTGAAACAGTAGTGCCTGCGCGACCCGAACTTGCGCGGACGCCCTTCAATATCCACAGCAAGCATGTCGGGGTGGCGTTTCAGCATCCAGCGGGGCGGGGTGGCGGTGGGGGTGCCCAGTACAACCCGCAGACCGGCAGCCCCCAAAACCTCGATCGCGCGGTCCAGCCACGCCCAGTCATACTGGCCGGGTTGCGGTTCTAGTTTGCTCCATGAAAACTCGCCGATGCGCACCCATGTCAGGCCCGCCTCTACCATGCGGCGGGCGTCGGTTTCCCACATCTCTTCGGGCCATTGTTCAGGGTAATAGCAAGTCCCTAGGGTTCGTTTCATCACGCCTCACAAAATTATCCGGTGTTCCCGCTGGCCTCGCACGTCCGATGCAAGCTGGAAGGTCTGGCCATCCTCCGCCTCGTCGCGGCCCTGCGCGGCAGAGGTGACAAAGAGCGTCCGCAGATCCGCACCGCCAAAGGCCGGACAGGTGGCCTGCGCTGCGGGTATATCAACGGTCTGCAACAGGGAGCCATCGGGGCTGTAACGGGCGACCTGCGCGGCCCCCCATTGCGCGTTCCACAAGCAGCCGTCGCTGTCGACAACCGCGCCGTCGGGGTTACGCTTGTCTTTCTTGAGATCGACGAACACCTCTGGCGGGGCCGAGGGCCAGCCGTCTGTCGCATCAAGGGGCACGCGCATGATCTGGCGCGTGGGCGTGTCGGTGTAATAGGCATAACGTCGGTCGGGCGAAAAGCAGATCGCGTTCGAAATGGTAATCTCCGCGAAAAGCTGTCGCAGCGCGCCCTTGTAGTAGCGGTAGATCGCCCCAGCCCCCCGCTCTGCGTTGAAGCCCATTGTCCCGATCCAGAAACCGCCCCACGGGTCGGCGCGCCCGTCGTTTGACCGCGTCAGCGGCTGATCCGCCTCGAGTGGCACGACGAGGGAACGCTCCCCTCCGTTTAGGTCGAACCGCCACAGCGCGGTTTCGGACGCGACAAGCAGGGTATCCCTATCGATCCACCCCGCGGCAGAGACGCATTCCTCAAACTGCCACGACAGCGTTTTGTCGCCCTGCCGCGACATCAGGGTTTTGCCGAGGATGTCGAACCAGAACAGCTGGCCCCGTTCGGGGTGCCACAGCGGCCCTTCGCCCAACTCGCACGTCCGTGCATCAAAGAGTGTGGCGCTCAAGAGAGGGTCGCCTTGTCATATGCGCTTACCGCCGCGCGCGCGCTTTGTGCCACATCAGCCGCGCTTTGCCCCGGTTTATACAGGCTGGACCCAAGGCCAAAACCCGTCACCCCAGCCGCCAGCCATTCCGCGAAATTCGCCGGGCCGACGTCGCCAACCGCATAGGTTTCGGTCTGCGCCGGAAGCACCGCCCTGATCGCCTTGAGCCCTTCGACCCCCAGCAGGAACGACGGAAACAGCTTGAGCCCATCGGCCCCGGCCTTAAGCGCGGCAAAACATTCCGTGGGCGTCATCACACCGGGATAGGACATCATGCCCGCCGCCTTGCTTGCCGTGATAACAGAAGGGTCCGCATTCGGAGAGACAATCATCCGCCCCCCCACAGCCGCCACCGCCGCGACGTTTTCAACGTCCAACACCGTGCCCGCGCCGATCAACGCGTCGGCCCCATAGGTTTGGGCCAGCGTTTCGATGGATTTCAGCGGTTCTGGCGAATTCAGCGGCACCTCGATGCGGGTGATGCCTGCGTCGATCAAGGCGGCGCAGATGTCGGCGGCCTCATGCGGCTGGATGCCACGCAGAATGGCGATGATATTGCGGCTCATACAAGGGCCCCTTTCAATGAACGATAGGCAGAGGTCAGGCCCGCCAGCGTCAGACCCGCGTTATCCAGTGTTTCGGCCTGCACGCCCTGTGCGGCCAATGCGCACCGGTAATGCGCGGCGACGCTGTCTGCGCCCAGAATGGCGACATGGCGGCCCAGCCAATAGGGGCGCGTGCCGGCCAGTTCTAGCCCCACAAGCAGCCCTGAAAGCCGCGCCCGCGCCGCCCCTGCAGGCGTGCCCTGCAACAGCCCCCCTGCACGCAGGCCAAATAGTCTGGAGGCAAAGCTTTGCGGGCTGTCCATCGCCTGCGTGACGCCGTCGATAAAGCTGTCCTCGTCCCACTCTGCCGTGGTGACCGAATGGCGCAGGACCGACTGGCTGGCCAGCAGCGCGAAGATCTCGCCGGTCATGCAGGTCTGGAAGCTCACGATCTCGCCCGCGCTGATATGGACCCATTTGGTGTGGGTGCCGGGCAGACAGAGGATGCCGTCAAACTCCGGCTGACTGTGCAGCACCCCTGCGATCTGGGTTTCCTCGCCGCGCATCACGTCAGGGGCAGCCATCTGTTTCACGCCGGGCAGGATGTGCACTGCGATCCGCGGGTCATGGGCTTGTACCGCAACTGCCGCCCGCGCATCCGGAGGCGCGCAGGGCGTGGCGACATAGGCGGCCTCGCGCCAGCCTTCGCGGGCGCCCACCATACCCGCGCAGATCACTGGGGTCACATGGTCCGGATTTAGGTGGGGGGCTATCAATGAAAGCAAGGCAGGTTCGAACCCGTCCTGCGTCAGCCCCGCCATCCCCTTGTCAGACCTGTTAGCGGCAAAGGGCCGCCCATCGGCCCCCATCATCCAGACCCGCAGGTTTGACGTGCCCCAATCGACAGCGATCCATTCAGCGTAGTGTTGCACGGTATCCCTTCCTATCCGGTGACCACGACGCCGCCATCGACGGCCATCAACTGCCCCGTCATCATGCGGCTGGAGGCAGAGGATAAAAACAACACCGCATCCACGATGTCTTGCGGCTTCAACGTATCCTTAAGGCATTGCCGGTCAATATGCGCCGCCAGTGCTTCGGGCGTGACCCATTGTTCGATCTGCTTTTCCGTCAACACCCACCCCGGTGCCAGCGCGTTAAAGCGGATCTTGTCCGGCCCGAATTCCCGCGCCAGCGAACGGGTCATACCGTTGATGCCGGCGTTGGCGGTCGTATAGGCAGGATAGCCCGCATTCCCCATCATATACGAGATCGAGCTCATGTTCACCACGGCCCCGCCGCCCGCGGCGCGCATCCCTGCGACCACGGCCTGACAGGCGAAGAAATAGGACTTGAGGTTGATCGCCTGCGACTGGTCCCAGAAGTCTTCGGTGACCTCTTCGGCGGTGTGACGGGCATCATTGGCGGCGTTGTTCACCAGAACCGTGACAGGGCCATGTTCATCGGCGGCTGCGGCCAGACTGGACCGAAGTGCAGCAATATCCGAGATATCGCAGGTCTGCGCAAAGGGGCGCTGGCCATGTTTTTCTTCCATCTCGTTGCAAAACGCGGTGGCGTCGCTGCGCTGGACAAAACTGACCTTGGCCCCCTGCGCCAGAAAGCCGTCGGTCAGAAAGGCACCGATCCCCGCGCCGCCGCCGGTGATGAACACCGACCGGTCGCGCAGGTCTGGAAATGTAGCGTTCAGGGTCATCAGTGGCTCTCCCGTGTGACGGGGCGGGTGTCTTTACCCACCAGAAAATCAAGGTCCGCGCCTTTGTCTGCCTGCAATACCGTCTCGGTATAGAGCTTGGCATAGCCGCGGTCGTATCGGGGCGGTTCGGGTACCCAGGCAGCGCGGCGCTGTGCCAGCACCTCGTCAGAGACAAGCACGTCCAATGTGCCCTGCCCCACCGACAGCCGGATACGGTCGCCGGTCTGTACCAGCCCCAGATTGCCGCCTGCGTTGGATTCAGGGCTGACGTGCAGGATCACGGTGCCATAGGCGGTGCCGGACATACGCGCGTCGGACACGCGGACCATGTCGCGCACGCCTTCTTTGACCAGACGCGCGGGGATCGGCATGTTGCCGACTTCGGGCATACCGGGGTACCCCTTGGGGCCGCAGCCCTTGAGCACAAGAACCGTATCCGCGGTCACCGGCAGATCCTCGCGGTCGATATTGGCTTTCATATCCTCGATATTCTCGAAGACATATGCCTCGCCCTCGTGTTCCAGCAAGGCGTCCGTCGCCGCCGAGGGTTTCACGATCGCCCCATTGGGCGCGATATTGCCGCGCAGCACCTTTAACCCGGCCGCAGGGCGCAGCGGATTATCCAGCGGGCGGATCACATCCTCGTTGTAGCATTCGGCCCCTTCGGCGTAGGCAAGGATATCCCCGCCCATGACGGTCTGCGCGGGCCGCAGCTTGTCGCGCAGATGGGATAGCACCACGGGCATCCCGCCCGCATAGCAGAAATCTTCCATCAGATATTTACCCGAGGGCATGCAATTGACCAGCAGCGGGATGTCCGACCCAAGCTCGAAATCATCGAGCGTCAGGTCGATGCCGACGCGGCCCGCGATGGCCAGCAGATGGATCACGGCATTGGTCGACCCGCCGACAGCGGCATTGGCCAGAATGGCGTTCTCGATAGAGGCACGGGTAACGACCTGCGACAGCTTGATATCTTCCTCGACCATCTCGACGATGCGCTTGCCGGTCAGATGCGCCAGCGCCATGCGGCGCGCATCAACGGCAGGCAGCGCGGCGTTGGTGGGCAGTGACATCCCCATCGCCTCTACCACGCTTGCCATCGTAGAGGCCGTGCCCATCGTCATACACACGCCCTTGGACCGGCTCATGCCGGATTCAGCGGCCATGAAATCCTGCAAGGTCATCTCGCCCGCGCGCACATCTTCCGAGAACTTCCACACATCCGTGCCAGAGCCGATGTCCTTGCCCTTCCACTTGCCGTTCAGCATCGGGCCGGAGCTGACAACGATCGTCGGCAGATCGACGCTTGCCGCGCCCATCAGTTGACCCGGCGTGGTCTTGTCACAGCCGCCCAGCAGAACCACACCGTCGATACCGTACGCGCGGATGCTTTCTTCGACGTCCATCGCCAGCAGGTTGCGAAACAGCATGGCGGTCGGCTTCATCTGGGTCTCGCCAAGGCTCATCACCGGAAATTCGACCGGAAAGCCCCCTGCCTCCCACACGCCGCGCTTCACCCCTTCGGCCAGATCGCGCAGACCGGAATTGCACGGGGTCAGTTCGGACCATGTATTGCAGATACCGATAATGGGGCGGCCATCAAACGCGTGGTCGGGAAAGCCCTGATTTTTCATCCAGCTGCGGTGAATGAACCCGTCCCGATCATTCTTGCCGTACCAAGCGCGGTTGCGTTTCTCTTTTGTCATAGCCGTGTTCCTTCAATGACCCACATGCGTTCAGGGAACGACCATGGCAGGGTCACGCCATGGTTCATGAGGTACTGGCCCGACAGCACCAGATCGCGGGTCTTGAGCGCGGCATCGCCCCGTGACAGCGCGACCGCATCGTCGCGGTTTGCCAGCGTGATCCGGTAGCGCGCCTGCGGGTCAAGTGCGGTCAGCCGCAGCGGGCGCGGTGAGATCTGGGCCGAGGTCGCGGCCTTGCCCGCGAACACCACGAAACGCATCCCATCGGTGGCCTGTTGCTGCTCTGCGATCACCGCCGGATCAGCGCTGTCGAGCCGCAGGATATCCGCGGTGCGCATCCATCCGCGATTGTCCTTCCACCACTGAGTGACCTGTTTCAGCACATCGGTTTCGCGGGCGTCCAGCTCGCGCGGGTCCATCTCGAACCCCATGTGGCGCTGCGCGGCGACCCAGGCGCGAAAGCTGATGTCCAGCGTGCGCCCAGAGGTGTGGCAGTGGCGTGGGCCGACATGGCTGCCCGTCACAGCAGCGGGCAGGAACAAGGCAGCGTCATGCTGGATGCGCAGCCGTTCCAGCGCGTCGTTGCTATCCGACAGCCAGACCCGCTGGGTCCGCGCCATGATCCCGAAATCGATCCGTCCCCCGCCTGACGCGCAGCTTTCAATCTCGACCAGCGGGAAATCGGCGCGTAACCGGTCCAGCAGCGCATAGACGCCCCGTGTCTGCGCCGCGTCGGGTGCGGGCAACACGCGATTATGGTCCCATTTGATATAGTCGATGGCATTGTCGCGCAGCACCGTGGCGATACGGTCGTAAAGCAGGTCTTGGACCTGCGGCAGCGCCATGTTCAGCACCAACTGCTGACGCCCCTCTATCTGGTCCTGCGGGCCGAGAATCCAATCGGGGTGGGCGCGGTAGAGGTCGCTATCGCGCGAGACCATCTCGGGCTCGAACCAGAGGCCAAAATGCATCCCCAAGCCCTGAACATGGTCGATCAGCGGGGTCAGCCCCTTAGGGTATTTGCGCGGATCGATGATCCAGTCGCCCAAACTGCTGGTGTCATCGTCTCGCTGTCCGAACCAGCCGTCATCCAGCACGAAACGCTCTGCCCCCAAAGCGGCAGCACGGTCGGCGATATCGGTCAGGACAGACCAGTCGTGGTCGAAATAAACCGCTTCCCAACAGTTGTAATGGACGGGGCGCGGGGTGTCGGGCTTGGGCCATGTCACGATGCGGTCGCGTAGATGGCGCTGAAAGCTGACGGCACAGCCGTTCAGGCCCGTGTCAGAATAGGTCAGGTAAAGCGGTGCCGTCTGGAACCGCGTCGCGGGGGCGTCCTGGGTGCCAGCCGCATGGCCCCATTGCACCTGCCGCCGCCCGTCCGGAAGCTCTTCGGCGATCATCGTATGACCGCCCGACCAGCCATAGTGGAACCCGTAGCACGTCCCTTGGGTGTTTGTGGTCCCCGTGGTCGGGATCAGCAGTCCGGGGAAGTGCTCGTGGCCCGTGCGGCCCGTGCGGTTGTCGCGCGTGTGGATGCCTGCCCGCCACGGGGAGCGGTTCAACTGGAATTCACCGCACCACCGGCCCGAGACGTCGATCATCTCTGTGCTAAGCTGCGGCGCGGGCATGACCGGCGCGGCAAGCCAGTGCAGGCGCACGGGCTGCGCGGCCTCCAGTGTCGTCTGGCAGGTGATCACGCCGGTTCCCGCATCAACCGCAAAGTCAAAGGTCAGCGTCAGCCCCTCGTCCGGTGCCGCGCAGGTAAACCGCAGCCCTGCATCCTGCACCACGTTGCGCAGGTGAAACACGGGGCGCAGCGGCGTGCCATCGGCGCGCGCAAGCGCGATCCCCGCCTGCCCCGGAAAGCTACGCCCGGCTTCGGGGCATAGCGACAGATCAGGGGTCTTGTCCAACATGCCGCCGGTCACGTCGATGGCATGGGCGGCGCAGATCTCTTCCAGATTTTCGCCGTCGGGCAGCGGGCTGCCCCAATAGACCACCTGCGGCAAGCGGTCGTGCGCAGAGGCCAGAACAAGCGTCTGGTGCCCGTCATCAAGGCGGTAGGTCTGTGTCATAACTCTCTACTTTACTGCGCCAAGCGTGAGACCGGCGATGAAGTGTTTTTGCATCAGAAAGAACATCGCGACCGGCGGAAAGGCGGCGACGATCGATCCCGCGCTCATCAGGTGATAGGCTGCGCGGAACTGCGAGTTGAATTCGGTGATGCCCGCGGTGACAGGTTGCGCGCTTGGCCCTTGGGTCAGCACGACGGCCCAGAAATAATCGTTCCAGATGAAGGTAAAGACCAATACCGCCAGCGCGGCCAGCGCGGGCTTCATCAATGGCAGCACGACAAAGAAGAAGATGCGCCATTCGGCCACGCCCTCGACGCGGGCGGCCTCGATCAAGGGGAAGGGCAATGCGCGGATGAAGTTGCGCATGAAGAGCGTGCAAAAGCCCGTCTGGAACGCCACGTGAAACAGGACCAACCCCTGAATGCTGTCATACATCCCCAGCGATATGGTCAGGTCGCGCACGGGCACCATCAGGATCTGGAACGGGACAAAGTTGCCCGCGATGAACATGAAGAAGATCAGCAGGTTGCCCTTGAACTTGTAGATCCCCAAGGCGAACCCCGCCATGCTGGACAGCGCAATCGCCCCCAGCACAGTGGGCAGCGTGATAAAGACCGAGTTCATCAGATAGCGCGGCATATTGCTTTCAAAGAAGACCTTGCCGTAGTTCGTCAGCCCCTCGAAGCTGGACGGCCATCCCCAGTAGTTCCCGGCGGCGAAATCCGACCCCGGCTTGATAGAGAACAGCGCCACCGCGATCAGCGGCAAGAGCCACAGGATCAGCGCGACGGGCAGCAACGTCTGATAGGTCAGCTGGCGGCTGCGCGATTGTTTGGCGATCGGTGTAGGGAACATCAGCGAGCCTCCCGCTCTTCGCGCCACATGGCATAGAGGAAATAGGCGATGAACCCGAGCATGATGAGGAACAGGATCACCGCGATGGCAGAGCCGTAGCCCATGCGGAAGCCGAACTCGGACAGCGCTTCTTCGAACATGTAGAACGACAGCACGCGGGTCGATCCGAAGGGGCCGCCGTTGGTCATGACGCTGATCAGGTCAAACGACCGCAGCGCGCCGATGATGGTGACGACAAAGGCGATGAACGTCGCGGGCTTGAGCTGCGGCAGGATAATGTACCACAGCATCTTGCGCCCCTTGGCCCCGTCCAGTCGCGCGGCCTCGATCTGTTCGGGGTCCACCGCATTCAGGCCGGTCAGATAGAGGATCATGCAATAGGCCGTCTGCGGCCACAGCCCCGCCGCGATGATCCCGTAGGTCGCCGTAGACGGATCGCCTAGGATATTCACCGGCCCTGCCCCGAAAATCGCCAGCATCGCGTTCAGCAGCCCTTCGCGTGGCAGGTAGAACCACGAAAACACCAGCCCGACGACCACCTGAGAAATGACAAAAGGAAAGAAGAACAAAGACTTGTAGATACGGATGCCGCGCACGGTCTGGTTCAGGAACAAGGCGATGAACAGCCCCGCGGGCACCGCCAGCAAGTACAGCACCAGCCATTTGAGGTTGTTCCAGAACGAAATCTCGAACTTGCGGTCCATCTTCTGGTCGCCGACCCCCAGCAACCTTTCATAGTTCGCGGTGCCGACAAAGGTCTTCTCCCCCAGTCCGTCCCACTGGTAGAAACTGATCGCGACGCTTTGGCCGATGGGAATGATCACATAGACCGCAAAGAACAGCATCGCCGGCAGCAGGAAAAGCCACGGCGTCAGCGCGATCTCGTTGCGTTTGTACCAACTGCGCGCGGGGGGCGGTGTTGTTGCTGCCATGCCGTGGTCTCCGGTAAATCAACACATGCGAAAACCGGCCGTCGGCGGGCTTGCGAATGGATTGAGGCGGTGGGTTGCGTCCCCCCGATGCGGGAGGACGCGACGCTTTAGCGTTATTCGTAGATGCGCTGACGCGTTTCTTCGAGACGTTCGAGAATGTCGTCGAGGTTGTCGGGAACCACCATGAATTCCTGCAACCCCTCCATGCCGACGCTGGCCATCTCGGCGCTGAAGTCGCGGTCAAAGAACTGGGCCACACCGCCCTTGGCGCTGGTGTTCAGCATCTCGAAACCCTGCTCGAGGAACTCGTCCTTATCGACCGAGGATTCAGAGTTGATGGGCAGCTGCCCCAAGGCGTCGCCTGCGTTGATCTTGGTCTGCACATCAGCCGATGTCACATACTGAAGGAACGCGCGGGCGTTTTCCTTGTTCTTGGCGCCTGACGGGATGTGGAACGTGTCGGTCGGGGCATCCTCGCCCTGTGGCACATCCGCGATCTTCGGGAACTGGTAGAAGTCGATCTGGCTGTCGTCCAGGCCGCCTTCGCGCATCGCGGCAACGGCGAAGTTCCCCATCAGATAGGCAACCGCATCGCCTTCGATCATGAAGTTCAACGCTTCCTGCCAGGAATAGGATTGGTGATCGGCGACATAGCCACCCATGTCGATGATCTTGCGCCAGTTGGCAAAGGTTTCGCGGACGCGCGGATCGGTCCAGGGCACCTCGCCACGGGCCAGCTCCATATGGAAGTCGAAGCCGTTGGTGCGCATGTTCAGATAGTCGAACCAGCCGCCAGCGGTCCACAGGAACTTGGTCCCGATGGCATAGCACGCACGGCCCGAGGCAACGATCTTTTCGCAGTTCGCAAGCTCTTGCTCAAAGGTTTCAGGCTCGGTCAGTCCCAGTTCCTTGAAGATATCTTCGCGGTAGTACATGCCCCACTGATAGTAGGTATAGGGCACGCCATATTGCTTGCCGTCGATGGTCAGCGCACCCTTGACAGACTCAAGCCCGGGCAGATCGCCGTTGGCGTACATATCAGAGATGTCTTCGAACAACCCGGCAGAGACATAAGGGCCCATGCGGTTCGCGGCATACCAGTTGACCACATCGGGCGGGTTCGCCCCCAAGGCGTTCCGGATCTGCGTCTTCCACGCTTCGCGGTCGACGATCGTCAGTTCGATATCGACGTCCGGATGCAGCTCTCCGAAACCGGCTGCCAAACTCTCCATCACCGCGCGCGGCGCGGGGTTCGACATGTCAGAGGTGATCTTGAGCTCCCCTGAAAGCTGACTTTCGTCCGCGACAGCAAACGATGTTGAAAATCCCGCAGCGACAACGGCGGCGAGTGACCTCTTGAGAATGGAATGCATGGTATCCTCCCTGATGCTTCCGCAATCCAAAACTGTCTCATTATTTGAAACTTAGTTTTGTATATTGATATATAAGATCAAGCTCGCTAGCCTTGTCAACAGTTTGGTGTGCCGCATGGGAGATGGGTCAGTCAAAAGACCCCACAGGATGCAGCGCCCTGAGGGACGGAGAACGATATGAATGTGGTGAACAGCGACGGGACTGTTGCAAAGGCGCTGAGCGTGCTGGATCAGGTGACAGCAATGGGCCGCCCTGTCCGCATGCGCGAATTGCTGGAGACATCGGAGTTTCCAAAACCGACGCTGTATCGGCTACTTCAGACGCTCACCAGTCAACGTATGTTAAGCTATGACAAGGATCAGCAGACCTATGCGCCGGGCATCCGTCTGGTCAGCCTTGCCCATTCCGCATGGTCGCAAGCCTCGCTTGCACCCATTGCCGCCCCCTATATCAGCGCACTCGGCGAACGCCTGCGCGAGGCGATCCACCTTGCGCAAATCGACAACGGTCAGGTCGTGTTCGTCGACAAGCGTCAGGCCAGCAGCCGTTTTGCCACGCTGGCGCGCACCGGTCAGGTCGCCCCTGCCTATTGCACAGGAGTCGGTAAGGCGATTCTCGCGCATCTTGAACCCGAGGCACAGGCGCAGGCGCTACAGCAGCAGGCGTTTTTGAAATATACCGACGCGACCCATACCAGCACCGAAACCCTTGTGCGCGAGCTGGAACAGATCCGCGCCGAGGGCATCGCCTTTGACCGCGAGGAACACGAGGCCGGCATCATCAGCATCGCCGCCCCCATTCTGACCGACGCGGGTCGCGTCGTGGGTGCCGTATCCATTGCAACCGCAACACACCGTCATACGCTGGACGGTCTGAATGCGTTCCGCCCTGCCCTGCTAGATTGTGCCACCCGCATCGGGGCCGAGGCGCAGTCCTGGCAGTCCCCCTCTGTCCCCTCATAAAAGGAAGTCGTATATGGCCGGTGTCGTCATGAAAGATGTCGTGAAACGCTATGGCGGTGTTCAGGTGATACACGGGATCGACCTTGAAATCGAAAATGGCGAGTTTTGCGTTTTTGTCGGCCCGTCAGGCTGCGGCAAGTCAACCTTGCTGCGCATGATTGCCGGGCTGGAAGAAACCACCGAAGGCAGCATGAGCATCGGCGACCGGGATGTGACCCGCATGGACCCGGCAGAGCGCGGGGTCGCGATGGTGTTCCAGACCTACGCGCTCTATCCGCATATGACCGTGCGCGACAACATGGGGTTCGGCCTGAAAATGAACGGCCATCCCAAAGCCGAGATCGCCCAGAAGGTGGCCGAGGCGACGCGGATCCTGAAGCTGGATGAGTATCTTGACCGCAAGCCCGCCGCCCTGTCGGGGGGCCAGCGGCAACGCGTATCTATCGGGCGCGCCATCGTACGCGGCCCCGAAGTCTTTCTGTTCGACGAACCGCTGTCCAACCTCGACGCCGAGCTGCGCGTCGAAATGCGCGTCGAAATCGCCCGCCTGCATAAGGAAATCGGGGCGACGATGGTCTATGTCACCCACGATCAGGTAGAGGCGATGACCCTCGCCGATAAGATCGTGGTGCTGCGCAAGGGCCGGATCGAACAGGTCGGCGCACCGCTTGACCTGTACCGCGATCCTGACAACCGCTTTGTGGCCGGCTTCATCGGTTCGCCCGCGATGAATTTTCTGGATGGCACCACCAGCGGCGGCAAGGTCGTGCTGGACGGGTTGGACGGCAGCTATGCCCTGCCCGTGACCCCACCCGAAGACGGCCGGGACATCACCCTCGGCATCCGGCCGGAACACATCGAAATTGACCCCCAAGGCAAAGGCTTCACCGTTGAA
The DNA here is from genome assembly GCF_048285585.1 of Sulfitobacter sp. SBS6. Taxonomy (NCBI): domain Bacteria; kingdom Pseudomonadati; phylum Pseudomonadota; class Alphaproteobacteria; order Rhodobacterales; family Roseobacteraceae; genus Sulfitobacter; species Sulfitobacter sp. SBS6. The sequence continues at coordinate 950,868 of NZ_JBLWBA010000005.1, forward strand.
ATGACCGAGGCCCTTGGCGGCGTGTCCTATGTTCACCTGCTGTCCGACACCGGTGCCAAGATCATCGTCGAGGAACGCGGCGACGACCGGTCTCGTGAAGGGGCGCAGGTTGGCGTGAAAATCCCGCCCGAGCGGGCGATGCTGTTTGACGCCAACACGGAACAACGTCTGCGCTAACCTTGCGCTGGACTTACGTCTGAGGTGTTCGACGGGCCGGTAGGGCCAGCCCGAACGGTGTCCGTGCGCCGTATCCGCGCAAGCTATTGATTTCGAGGTAACCTGCTCCAGTTTGATGGCCAGCACCATCTCGCGTGACCGTCCCCGAAACAGGTAGCAAGTTGAAACGATGAACAGTCTACGCAGTACGATTAAATCTTTATACGATGGGCAGAACACGCGCTCGCGGCGGTTTCGTTACGGGTTGATCATGTTTGATTCCCTGACGATCATCTATTTCATCGCGACCGCCGCGCTGCCGTCAACGCCGGTGATTACGGCGGTCAATGCGTTCTTTGGCTTGTTCATCCTGTTCGATCTTGCCGCGCGTCTTTGGATCTCTACGAACCTGCGCAAAGAGCTGACGCGCATCTACACCCTTGCTGATCTGGTGGTGGTGATATCGTTGGTGCTGGCACCGCTTATGGCCGAAAGCTTTGCGTTCCTGCGGGTCTTGCGCGGTTTGCGGCTGATCCATGCCTATCACTTGCTGCACGATCTACGACGCGAAAGCGCGTTTTTCCGCAAACACGAGGACGCGATCCTTGCGGCGGTCAACCTGCTGGTGTTCATCTTTGTCATCACATCGCTGGTGTTTGTGCTGACCTTTGAAGAGGACGCGGGCGTCGCGGGCTATGTCGATGCACTGTACTTTACAGTGGCGACGCTGACGACAACGGGTTTTGGCGACATCACGATGACAACAACGGGTGGCAAACTGCTGTCGGTGTTCATCATGGTGGTCGGGGTCGCGCTGTTCGTGCAATTGGCGCGGACGATTTTCCAACCCTCCAAGATCAAGCACACCTGCCCCGAATGTGGCCTGAACCGTCACGAGACAGACGCCGTTCACTGCAAACACTGTGGCACCACGCTCAAGATCGAGACGAAGGGCGATACGGGCGGTTAATGTCGCGGGGCATCGAACATGTGCATGGCGGATCTAGCGCGCGGATCCCTTCATAAAGGACGCACGCTGGTCTTTCTTGATGAATGTCCAGGCGATGAACCGGCTGGTTTTTTGCCCCTGCGCCATTTCGACCACATCGCAGTTGGCGACTTTGGCCTTTTTCAGGATTTTATAAAGCGTCTGCACATTGTCCTTTTTCGACACAAGCGACGTAAACCACAGACATTGCCCCGCAATCGCGCGGCTTTGGTCGACCATGCTGGCGATGAACCTGATCTCGCCGCCGGGGCACCAGAGCTCGGCGTTTTGCCCGCCGAAATTGAGCTTGCCTGATCGCCCTTTGCCAAGGTTCGCCCATTTCCGTTGCGTGCCCTTCGTCGCCCTTTCCATTGAGGCATGAAAGGGCGGGTTGCACAGGGTGACGTGAAAACGGTCGTCAGGATGGATCACCCCGTCGAAAATATCCTCGCGGTTCTCTTGCAGCCGCAGGTCCACGTCCAGCGCGTTGGCCTTTGCAATCTGTTGCGCAGACTTGATGGCCACAGGGTCGATATCGACACCGGTAAACTGCCAGCCATAGGCGCTTTGCCCCGTCAGCGGGTAGACCAGGCTTGCGCCGGTGCCGATGTCCAACGCCTTGATCTGCGGCCCGCGCGGAATCTCGTTGTTGTTGCTGCGCGCAAGCAGATCGGCCAGATGGTGGATATAATCGACGCGCCCCGGAATGGGCGGGCAAAGATAGTTCGGCGGGATGTCCCAGAAATCAATGCCGTAGTCCGCCTTGAGCAGCGCCCGATTGAGCATACGCACAGCCGCCACGTCCCGGAAATCGATGGTGGTCTGACCTGCTGGATTGGGGCCGGTAAACGGCTCCAGCTCGGGGAGGGCCGCAATCAGACGCGCGAAATCATACCCCTCGTTGTGGAGGTTGCGGGGGTGCAGGTTGGTTTTGGTGGCCATGGGAAAGCCTTTGTTGAAAGTGGTGAAAAGCAGCCAGGCCGTTAGCCTGTCTTACCCCCTGAAGGCCCCATAGTAAAACCGAAGACGCGGGCATTGACCTCGGGAAAGACCCAAGTTCCCTATTTTCAGCGTCTTACCGCCCCGCCATCGTGGATAGGACATCATCACGCTGCATCAGGCGATGCCAAACGACTGCCATGAAGATATGCCCAAGCACCACAAGGGCAAGGATCCAGCCCAGCTCTCCATGCCATTCCGCGGGCGCTTGCATCCAGGCGACCTCGGCGGTTTGGGGCGAAAATATCTGTACCCCGAAATAGCTTAGCCCACGGGTGCCGCCCGCTGCGGCCAAGAGCCGTACGCCCGGAACGATCACCATCAAGGCATATAGAACCACATGACCCGCGACAGCCGCCTGCCCCATCAAACCGGCATGCGCAGGCCGCCGTTGGATGTTCGCCAGTCCCCACAGACCGCGCACCAAGATTAGCGCAAACAGCGTCACCCCCAGCGTCGTATGGTAGCCCCAAAGTAGCTCGCGCAGGGTGTTCTCTCGCGGAAGCGCCCAATGCGCCGCGGCGGAGATAAACTGCGCCGCAAACAATGCAGCCATGCCCCAGTGAAGCAGCCGGCTTACGGCGCCGTAACGGGTTGGTGTATCAGATAGTTGTGTCACAAAATGCCCCTGTCTCTGGCGATATCACAATCATTATATGCAGCCGCTGCGCGGTCACCTTAGGCAGGCAACTGCGCTGGATGAACCTTTAACAGACCATCCAGCGCAGTTGTCGCGCAAATCATTCAAGCCGCGTCCCGTTCAACATACGGATATTCCTGCCCCTGCGGTCGACAAATCGGTCAGATCGACTTCTGGTTCACGCGCTTCGACAGCTCGGCGGCGCTTTCCTTCCGCTCGCTATAGCGATCCAGCAGGTAGTCTTTCCTGTCTTTGGTCAGCACCGTGAACTTCACCAGCTCTTCCATGACATCAACGACCCGATCATAGAACGGCGATGGCTTCATCCGATCCGCGTCGTCAAACTCAAGAAAGGCTTTGGGGGTGGAGGACTGGTTCGGGATCGTGAGCAACCGCATCCAACGCCCAAGAATGCGCAGCTGGTTCACGGCGTTAAAGCTTTGTGACCCCCCGCTGACCTGCATGACGGCAAGCGTTTTGCCCTGCGTCGGACGCACACCGCCCAAGGACAGCGGAATCCAGTCGATCTGGGTTTTCATAATGCCGGTCATGGCCCCGTGGCGTTCGGGTGAACACCAGACCATCCCATCGGACCATGTGACCAGATCGCGCAGTTCCTGCACTTTGGGGTGACTGGCGTCGGCATCATCTGGCAGCGGCAGGCCCGACGGCGAATAGGTACGCGTCTCGGCCCCCAGCCGTGTCAGAATGCGCGCGGCTTCCTCTGTCATGAGCCGGCTGAACGACCGGTCCCGCAGTGATCCGTAAAGCAACAGGATACGCGGGCGGTCCGCGTCTGCTGCGGGCTCAAGCAGACGCGCCGCATCAATCGCTTTGAAATGGGTGTCATCAAGGTTCGGGGTATCAGGCAACTCGGTTTCCTTCCGCGTCAATCAGTAAAGAGCCGTCTTCCTTGGTCAGCGGCCCCTGTGGGAGGTGGTCAAGCAGGTCCAACACGGCCTCGCTTGGGCGGCACAGCCGGACGCCTTTGGGTGTGCAGACAATGGGGCGATTGACCAGAATGGGGTGTTCCAGCATGGCGGCCAGAAGGGCTTCGTCCCCCACGTCAGGATCCAGCAGCCCCAATGCCTCTGCCGGAGATCGCTTTACCCGCAAAGCGCTGCGCGGTGTCAGACCCGCCGCCGCGAAAAGCCCCAGAAGCTGTTCGCGCGTCCAGCCGGTATCAAGATAGGGGATCACCACCGGCTCCACGCCCGATGCTTTTATGATGGCCAGCACATTGCGGGACGTGCCGCAGTCGGGGTTATGATGAATGACAACACTCACGCTGACCCCTCCGAGGCAGGGAACCAGTGCCGGGTTCTGTTTGCAAAAGCGACAAGCGACAGCATGACAGGCACTTCGACCAAGACACCGACCACCGTCGCCAATGCCGCACCGGATCCGAGCCCGAAAAGGCTGATCGCAACCGCGACCGCCAGCTCGAAAAAGTTGGAGGTGCCGATCAAGGCGCAGGGTGCCGCGACGTTGAAGGGGATACCCCAGGCCCGCGCGACCCCATAGGCCAGAAAGAATATCCCGTAGGACTGGATCAGAAGCGGCACAGCGATCAGGGCAATCACCAGCGGCCGGTCCAGGATCACCTCGCCCTGAAACGCGAAAAGCAAGACCACCGTCACAAGCAGACCGATGATCGAGAACGGCTGCACACCCGCCTTGAACCGATCCACCGCCGCCTCGCCGCCTTGCGCAATCAGCCGCTGGCGCGTCAGATACCCCACAAAAAGCGGCAGCATCACGTAAAGGCCCACGGACAACAGCAGCGTATCCCAAGGCACAACGATATCCGTGGCCCCCAGCAAGAAGGCAACGATGGGCGCGAAGGCGAACACCATGATGACGTCGTTCACGCTCACCTGCACCAGCGTATAGGTCGCATCCCCCCGCGTCAGGTTCGACCAGACGAACACCATCGCGGTACAGGGCGCGGCCCCCAGCAGGATAACGCCCGCAAGATAGGCCTGCGCGTCATCCGGCGGGATCAGGCCTGCGAAAAAATAGTTAAAGAACAACACGCCAAGGGCGGCCATGGTGAAGGGTTTGACCAGCCAGTTCACCACCACCGTGACTACCAACCCTTTCGGCTTGTCCCCCACCTGACGCAAGGCTCCGAAATCCACCCCGACCATCATCGGGAACACCATCGCCCAGATCAGCACCGCAACGGGCAGGTTCACCGACGCCACCTCAAGCCCGGCAAGCATACCAAACGCCGTCGGGAACAGATTGCCAAGCAGCAGCCCCGCGCCAATCGCCAGCGCCACCCAGACGGACAGCCATTTTTCAAACGTGCCCAGTCCCGCCGCCGCGGGAAGTGTCGTATCAGTCATGTCGAACCTTCAAAAATTGCAGCCCCTTGGCCGTGAATATGTAGTTGCCCGATGTCAGCACAGGAATGTTACAGGACCAATGCGGCACCTCCCCCATGCGCGCCTAACAGGGGCAAGCGAGCTCGTTTATGATGGGCTGGCAGAGTTCAGGGCGCCCGCCGCAGCAATCCTGCATCAGAAAGGCGAGCAAACCGCGCAGCCCCTCCATATCGGCAAAGTAACGAATGCTTCGCCCTTCGCGCTTGCTGCGAATAAGGCCCGAACGCGCCAAAATCGCGAGGTTGGTCGACATCGTATTCTGCCGCACCCCCAAAGTGTCGCCGATATCGCCTGCCGACATCCCCCCTTCTCCGGCTGTGATGAGAAGACGGAAGACATCAAGGCGGGTGACCTGACTGAGCGCCGCAAAAGCGTCGAGAGCGTTATTCTTATCCATATATCGGGAATTATTGATTCATTAGACGCAGGTCAAGCCCTGATGAGCAACCCGTTGCGCTTGCGCGAAACTATGGGCAATCCACGCGCCCCTTCAAAGGCGCAAGGGACGCGGGGGCGTGGCGCGAACATGGCACCACGCCCCCGCGTGATCTCTATGACTTAAAGTCCGCCAAGCACCTGTTTGCCAATCACACGACCGCTTTCCTGCCGCAGATGCGCCGCGCGCAGCGCCTCGACGGTCAGCGCCTCGCCGCGCTCGGTAACTGTCGACTGCAATGTGCCTGCGTCGATCATCGCTGCGACGCGGTTCAGCAGGTCTTGCTGCGCATCCATATCGTCGGTCGCGAACATCGAACGGGTGAACATGAATTCCCAATGGATGCTCAACGCCTTGGGTTTGGCCGCCTTGATATCCAGCGCCTCGGGGTCGTCGATCAGCGCGATCTGGCCGCGTGGCGCGATCAAGTCGATGATTGCGGGCCAATGCTGATCCGTCGCCGTCAACGCGGCGACATAGCTTGGGGTCTGGCCCAGCTCTGCCAGCTGCGCGGCTAGGTCACCGCGATGGTCAATCACGTGATCCGCCCCCATCTTGCGCACCCAATCCTCGGTCTCGGGCCGAGAGGCCGTCGCAATGACGGTAAGCCCGGTCAGCGCTTTGGCCAACTGGATGAGGATAGAGCCGACGCCGCCAGCGCCACCGATCACCAGCAAGCTTTGCCCCGCGCCGCCCCCTTCGGTCAGGCGGAATGCGTCAAACAACATCTCCCACGCGGTGATCGAGGTCAGCGGCAGCCCCGCCGCTTCGGTAAAGTCGAGGCTGGCCGGCTTGCGCCCGACGATCCGTTCATCGACGGCATGGAATTCCGCATTGGTGCCCGCGCGCGTGACGTCGCCCGCATAGAAGACCTCGTCGCCGATCGTATAACCGGTGACCGACGCGCCCACCTCGGCCACGACACCTGCCGCGTCAAAGCCCAGGACGCGCGCCCCGCCCTCGGGTTGAGCGGCTGCGCGCAGCTTCACGTCGACCGGATTGACCGAGATGCCTTTCACCGCGACCAGCAGATCACGCGGTCCCACCGCGGGCCGGTCGATTTCAATCATATCGAGCGTGTCCGCAGGGCCCGCCGCGCTATAGCCAATGGCTTTCATTTCTTTCTTCCTTCATTGTGTCGCTGAAAAATAGGTCTTGTGAAACGGTAGAAAACCGGCATTTTTCCGATTTGATTATTCGGATAACGGAGATAATAGCGGTGGATACTGACAACCTGCGCCTTTTTGTGATGGCCGCCGACCGGCTGAACATCTCTGCTGCCGGACGGAATCTGGGTCTTGCCCCTGCGGTCGCCAGCGCCCGCCTTGCCAAACTGGAACAGGAGCTTGGCGTAGAGCTGCTGCGACGGACCACCCGCAAAGTGTCGCTGTCGCTCGAAGGGTCCGACTTCCTTCCCTACGCGCGGGAGATTCTGGCGCAGGCAGAGGCCGCGAAGGCCGTTCTTGGCAGCCATGAAACCAGCCCCAAAGGCACCATCCGATTTGCCGCGCCAAGCAGTTTCGCGCAGCGCCACATCATGCCGCTTCTGCCGCAGTTTCACGCGGCGTTCCCCGACCTTACGCTCGAACTTCGCCTGTCTGACGCACGGTTTGACCCGATCGAGGGCAGTTTTGACCTTGCGTTGCGCGCGGCCCCCCTGACCGACAGCAGCCTCAAGGGGCGCAAGCTGGCGGATGATACCCGCGTCCTTTGCGCCTCTCCTGCATATCTTGAGGAACACGGCGTACCGCCGTCACCGGCAGAGCTTCGGGGGCATCGGTTTCTGGCATGGATCGACCTTGAGCCGCGCGAATTGATCGGCCCAGAGGGCGAAACCGCACCGCTTGACCCAGCCCAGATGATCTGCCGGACTATCGTTGACGATGGTGACGCTCAACGTGAGGCCACGCTTGCGGGGGCCGGTCTGTCGATCAATTCTCTCTGGAGCGTCTCGGACGAGCTGCGCTCGGGCCGGTTGATCCGTGTCCTGCCGGAATGGAAGCTGAACGACAGTTCGGTCTTGTGGTTGATGTACCCGCGCTCAAACGTGCTTACCCCCAAGACGCGCATCCTGATCGACTTTCTCATCGCGCATCTTGGGTCACATGCAGAATGGGGCGCGTAGCAGCCAGACCCGCGCCCACAACACGCCCGTTATCGGTATAACCGTCACTTATGCCGCGGACTGGCACAACGCCTATCCTATGCGGTCATCGTCGCGCTGGACGAAAGCGACCTGCGGTCCACGGGGTTGATCACCGGTGGCTCTGCCGTGGCATTGGGCCTGCCGGATGATTTTCACCCGCGCAAGACAACTCACACGTTGTAGCCGCCATACTGCCGGATACGGTCCTCGAAGCTCGATACCCGCTCTGCCGCGTCATCCGAACGCGCGGCCATTCCGACCAGCAGCATCTCCACCGCTAGAAACGCCGAATTGAGCGACGGCAGGAAATGGGGTCCGGCCATGGGCAGCGGTACCACTTTCCAAGCGCCAACCGCGATTGGGGAGGCATGACTGTCCGTCAGCGCCAGAACCCGCGCGCCGCGGGACTGAGCGATCTGGCAGGCCTGAACCACCTCTGCCGCGTAATGTTCATAGGTGATCCCCACGATAATATCCTCGGACGTGGCCTGAGACATAACATCGACAATGCCCCCCGGCAGGGTCGGCACGTCTACGAAATTCGAAAACGCCATGCCGCCCACATACGAGAAATAATGCGCGATCGCATAGCAACTGCGCACGCCGACCACATAGACTTTGCGCGCCCCGAGCAACGGGTCGATGCACGCATTCAACGTGTCCAGAATATCTGCCGAGAAAAGCATCGCCGTGTTTTTACCATGCGCTTCCATGAGCGCGGCAAACGCGCTGTCGCGATGTTCGTGTCTTAGTGTCTGGGCACGCGCGCCGTAGTTTGGCGCAGGTGTCTGGATCGTTGCCTGCACATCCGTGCGGAAGGCGTCAAAGCTGGTATAGCCAAGCTCCTTCGCCATACGGGTCACGGTATTCGGATTGACCCCTGCCTGCTTTGCCAGCCCGCGAATCGAGCTAAAGGCCACGAGAGAAAGGTTATCCAGAAGCCACCGCGCAAAGGACCGAAGCGCGGGCGTACCTTGCGCACTTACCTGTGACAAGCGGTCTTTCAGCGTTTCATCGTTGCTCATCAAACCCTTACCTTTTGTTTATGTGTGCCAGGGTTCACGCCCCTGTCACACCCAATGCACAGTAAAAATACATTTGCTTAATCCAGCACAATAAAATAATACAAACGCATCATCGCGCAGGCAAGTGCTGATGTCACGTCACCCAAAGCGCGTCTTCAAGCAAGGACTACAGTCATGAAAAGTCATATCTTCGGCAGATCCACCAAAGGCGCGCTGCCGGTCGCCACCAAGGGGGACGGCTGCTATCTGATCGATGCGGATGGACGTAGATATCTTGATGGCTCGGGCGGCGCTGCTGTTTCCTGTCTGGGGCATTCAAATCAGGCCGTCCGCGCTGCCCTGCACGCCCAGATTGACCAGCTTGCCTTCGCGCACACCGGATTTTTCACGTCCGATCCGGCAGAGCGTTTGGCCGATCGCCTGATCGAGAACGCGCCGGCGGGCATTGATCGGGTATATCTCGTCTCTGGCGGCTCCGAAGCGGTCGAGGCATCGATCAAGCTCGCGCGGCAGTATTTTCTGGAAATCGGGCAGCCCAAGCGCCACCGCGTCATTGCCCGGCGCCAAAGCTATCACGGGAATACATTGGGCGCTTTGGCAGCAGGGGGGAATGCGTGGCGTCGTACCCAGTTCGCGCCCCTGCTTGCCGACACCACCCATATCAGCCCCTGCTATGAGTACCGCGACCGGCAGGACGGCGAAACGCAAGAGGCCTACGGCCAGCGCGTGGCGAATGAGCTGGAAACCGAAATCCTGCGGCTCGGCCCTGATACGGTGATGGCCTTCCTCGCGGAGCCTGTCGTGGGTGCGACCTCGGGCGCGGTTCCTGCCGTGCCGGGGTATCTCAAGCGTATCCGCGAGATTTGCGACCAATACGGCGTGCTGCTGATCCTAGACGAGGTGATGTGTGGCATGGGCCGGACCGGTAAACTGTTCGCCTGCACCGAGGATGGCATCGCCCCGGACATGATCACCATCGCCAAAGGACTTGGGGCGGGCTATCAACCGATCGGCGCGCTGCTGACTTCGGCTGCCATCTATGATGCGATTGCAGCGGGCACCGGTTTCTTCCAGCATGGCCACACCTATATGGGGCACGCCTTAGCGGCCACGGCGGCCAATGCCGTGCTCGGCGAAATTCTGGACCGCGGTCTGCTGGCCCATGTCACCACCCAGGGCGACAAGCTTGACGCAGCACTAAAGGCGCAGTTCGGCGATCATGACAACATTGGCGATATACGCGGGCGCGGGTTGTTCCGCGGGATCGAACTGGTTGCAGACCGCAGCACCAAAGCACCGTTCGATCCGTCCCGTGGCCTCGCCGCGCGGATCAAGAAGGAGGCCTTTGCCGCCGGTCTGATCTGCTATCCGATGTCCGGCACAATCGATGGCCAACATGGCGACCACGTGCTGCTCGCGCCGCCGTTTATCATCGAGGACGCACAGATTGATGAGCTAGTGGGCAAGCTATCAACGGCCATCGACAAGGCGCTTGCCGCATGACCGCATTGCCCAGATTTATGGTCGCGCCGAATGGGGCGCGGCTGACCAAGGCGGATCACCCCGCCCTCCCCGTCACCATAGAAGAGATGGTCGCCTGCGCGCTGGCCTGCCATGCTGCGGGTGCCGATGGCCTTCATGCGCATGTGCGCGATACCGAGCAACGGCATGTTCTGGACGTCGGGCTTTATGCCGAGCTTCTGAGCGAGCTCGGCCAGCGCGCCCCTGACCTCTATATTCAGATCACCAGCGAGGCCGCGGGCCGCTTTACCCCCGCAGAACAACGCCATCTGGTCGAAACCCTGAAACCTCGCGCCGTGTCGGTCGCGCTGCGCGAGATCACGGCCAATCAAGACAATGCCGTCACCCGACGGTTCTTTGCCATGTGCGCCGAAGCGAAGATCGACGTTCAACACATTCTCTATGACGCCGCGGATATTGCCCATCTTGCCCGGCTTGTCGCACAAGGCGATGTCCCCTGCGACGGGCTGAAGACCCTGATCGTTCTGGGGCGTTATACCAACGGCCAGACCAGCACACCCACGCAAGTTGCAGCACTGGCACAAAGGCTAAAATCGGCCTTGCCGGACACAGACTGGGCCGCCTGCGCCTTCGGGCCACAAGAAACCGCCTGCCTGATCGAGGCCATGCGCCACGGCGGCAAGACCCGGATAGGGTTCGAGAACAACCGCTTGAACGCAGACGGACAAGTCGCGGCAAACAATGCCGAGAGGGTCACCGAACTGGTAACAAAGGCCAAGCGCGCTGGATTTGCGTGACCGTTATCGTGAAACGCAAATCCAGCGGGTTCGGTGAGGGTCTTGAACGCTGACTCGAAGCAACACCACACACAGGCCCGCGGCCTTGATTGTGCATTCAACTGCAGATCTTGGGGATCCGAAAATTGGACGCAGTGGTTTGAGGAATACGGGTGAGGTTTTGAAACTGTGGCGACATAGCAAAACGTGACCATTCTATCATTCTCGGGCGCTGATTTCATTGGATAATTTTTGTCCACCGGCGGCCAAGATGACCTTTTGCACAGATCAAATGGCCATCAAAAGTCCGAAAAAATGCCGCCCGCAGGCGGCATTTTGGAGAAGCGTGTGGCTTTCAAGCCACTGAAGCCCGCTCACCCCATCCAGAACCGAATCTCGTCAGACGCATCGGGCGGCGGGTCTTCGATGCATACCATGATCTCATCCGGTGAAACCAAGACTGCTTCGAACCCGTGGCAACCCTGTAGCCGATAGACCGTTTGCAGGAATTGGCCAAATAGCATTTCGAGAATTGCCCGTAATGTGACCCGGGATTTCTCAGCAGCTTTGGCTAGGTGGACGTGAGTTTCGGGAGGCTCCTCTACAAGCGGGCCGAAACCTTCGATGAACTTGAGCGTCCGTTGAACCGACATTCCGTCGATCGACTTCCCCAGCTTGCTTTGCAGCTGACCGTGGTCCTGTATTCTCGTCAGCTGTCCTAGTGAAATCAACTCAGCCACGATCGGGCGGGACGCGGAGAGCATATCAGGCACCTGTGTCACCGGTACCGCGCGCTTTGCCCTGTCGATCAGGACCTTCGCCTTGGCATAGTCGGCAACCACATTCCGAGCGCTTTTCTGCTCCTCTCCAACCTCAATCACCCCGGCGACGCGTAGGACATTGGCCAGTGTTTTCGAATGCAATCCCTCAGCCTTCGCGATCGACGTGATGCTCGACAACCGCGGATGTTCCACTGCCTTGCCGAGCAAGATCTGGCCCGGGACCAGGGGAACATGTTCGACGATGACGTCTCGAACGATGTCGCGGATTGGCCCCGGATCTTTGGTCAATCGGCTGGCAAACAGCCACCCGTAGAGCATGCCGAATGCGCTGCGTGGGCTCGGATGCCCGTTCTGACGGAGACAGCCTGTGAGGGTTTCAGCCAGAACCGTCCGAATTGCCTCAGGACCATTCTCCAACAATGACCAACCGGTGCGGCCCGCAGCGTCCCACATGTCTTCCGTCATCTCGGCGGCCTTTGTGGCGGGCCCGTAATGCAATAGGCCACCCAGCATTTCACCGGCACGGCAAACTTGGTCGACCCTCTGACCGTCCAGAAAGGCAGGGCCAGTCTCACCCGCGAACCGGCGTTCCACATATGTCTGCAAAGGAGACGGCTCTCTCCGGGCACGTTTCTTCGCAACCTCCAGCTGCTCCGCGAGTGCTTCCGGCACGGCCTGAAGCTCGTGGAGCATGTCGCTCCACTTTCCCATGCGGATGTCGCTCATTGGCAGATTGTGTTTCGGACAGGTCCGATATGGCGCAAGCCGCCACTGAACCCGGTGACGCATCGCTTCACCGGGATGTTGATGGCCGTCGACGTCCTCAGCAATGCAGAGCGGACAAAACCGAGTGACCGGCCCCGTGGTGAACTCTGCTGAGAATTCCTCGTCACAAAGTTCGAAGCGACGATGTCCGACCGCGACGATACTGTCGCGGATAACCTCTGCAGGATCTGCGCCAGCCTTCGCACAGAGCCTCTCCACTGCGTCCCGCTTGCCACGCGCAAGATCGGCAACCGGGATCCCCAGATCGTTCAGGAACGGTACAACACGGCCTCCCGTATGGAAGGCCGCCTGCCGCGATGCCCATGACATCGGCGTTTCACCGATACGGAACGCGATCTTCGGAAACAGCGCACTCATCAAGTGCGCCCCTTGCCTGAACGGCGCTTGGGAAAGGCAACAGCCTCATCATCCGCGTCCGGCTTGAGAAGCAGGTAGTGGTCCGCATAGAAGACATTCTGCGATGCGACACATGCCTCGTTCATCGCATAGGCGGAGGCAAAGTCGTCGATCGTCAAATGCTCCGCATTGCGGGCAATCGCAAACTCCATGGCAACCAGCAAGAGCTCGACAGCGCGGCCAAAGCGATACCGTGCGCCATGGAAAACGCGTGCAACAAGGTCGGCTTCCACCGGCGGCTCAAGATCGACCCGCGCACAGTAGTCCGCCAACACCGTGCGGAACATGTTTCCGTGCGCCGCCTCGGTGAGCTCCGGCAAAACCATCGCGGTGAACCGACGTTTCACCTGGGGGTCGGTCCGAATGACCTGTGCAAGATCTTCGGTGCCAGACAGAATGACGGCGACAGCATCATCGCCCTGCATCAGCGACTTGAGGGCCCGCAGAATGGCCTTTCGATCCGCGCAAAACAGATCCTGGGCCTCATCGATCCAAAGTACAGCGACGCCCAGCTTGCTCAGTCGATGGCGAAAGAGCTGCCAGAGAGACCATGCCTCTTGCCGCGGATTTGCATCGGGATATCCGGACCGTTCCAGCAGCGCGAGGGTCATGCTCTTGAAGGTTGCAGGACTGGGCACAGGACATGCAATGACACGCGGCACCCCATCTTCGGCCGGAGCCAGTTCCGGGATCTTCTTCAGCGTACGGTCCATCAGGTGCGACTTCCCACTGCCGGGATCCCCTACCAACATCATTCCACGGGTCTCCCCAGTCTTGGTGAAAAAGCGGGCTGTGGGGAGGAGATGGCCCTCCCCGTCCCGTGCGAGGAGCCGCTTGACATGCAGGGCAGCCTCAGCATCCCAATCCAACCCGATGTGCAGTTTGCGGACCGCGTCCAGAGCGGCGTCCTTGTTGACGAAATCCTTCATGATCAGTCCTCCTCGATCGTGATGTTGGTTGGCTTGGCGGGCAGGTCTCCGGTCATTGTCGCACCGCCAGACGGCTTCTTCGGCGCGTTGTGATCCATGGGAACACCCGTCAATTCTTCCGTGGACGGAATGTGATGGCCCAGTTCGCCCTTCTGCTGCGAAGGCGCCTTGCGCTCGAAGAACTCGACCCCCGCCAACAGATCCCGCTCGGCGCGCTCCATGCGCTCCTCAGACCAATCTTCAAGGTTCAGGCTGGATGCCTGCTTGGCTTGCTCATTGCGGTCGTTGATGGCCTTGATGGCTTCGCGCACCGCCACGTTGTCCAACCGGTTCGAGGTCGGGTTCGCGGAACGTGTGCGCCGAATGGCCGTCAGCCAGGTCTGTGCAGCTACCCCCTTAAGGGAAGTATCCAGGGCCGGAACCTCGAACCATTCCTTGCCCAACCGGACCGAAATCGCGCCCATATCTTTAGGGTGCCACCGCACATCAACCATGTGCGGATCCTTGCGGCGCATATAGGTCTGTAGGTGTTCAGCCTGGTAGCGGACCCCGAGGATCGTGATTCCGGTCTTGTCGAGGCGATACTGACGCTGCTGCCCGAAACACAGGCGCATCATCTCCATGTCCGGCGGAGGCAGAACCCCGTATTCCTTGCTCAATCGACGCCATGCCTTGACCGGGGTCTCACCGCCCAGTCCACCGTGGGGCGTGTTGTGATAGATGTCTGTCACCCAGCGGATCAGAGCGAAGGTGAAATCATCCAGGGTAAGAACAGCCCGCTTTTCCGGATCGGCATCACCTTTTTCCAGAATGCTGCTGAAGGTGTGGCCGGCCAATCGCGGTGCGAAATCGCTGGCGACTGTGCCAAACACCCGCTCAATCATACCCCGGTTCTCCGGCACACCGTTCATCGCCATTTCCCACGCGACGCCGAGATCGCTAGCCGACATGCGAAACCGCTGCGACTTGAAGGCTGCGCCGCCGTCGAAAACGATCAGTTCAGGCGTGCCATGCATGTCCCAAGGCGTCATGCCACCTACAGCATCCGTCCACGCGCCTTTGTTGGTCGTGATCATTTGGAGAAGCTGAACGGCCGCTTCCTCCCCTGGATTGCGGCTCAGCACCATGCCGACGATGCAGCGCGTGGCACAACAGATTGCAGCCGTAAGGGTCCAGCGTGCGGCCTTTTTGCGCTTCTTCTTCCCGGACTCGTCTTCCTCTCCCTCGACATGCAAGCCCAGAGAACGCTTTTCGTCATCCTCCAGAAGATCGTACATCCCACTGCTCTTCATCAGCGTCATAACATCGACGGTCCATTCGTCGATCTCTACGCGCTCCAAAGGCCGCGTCACCGAGATGCCGTTCAGAACCGGCCGGAACTTCTTGCGTGCAGCGGCTTCGCCGTTGCGGGCCAATTCAACCTGATATGGATCAAGCGCCCGAATGGCGCGGCGCACGGTTTCACGGCTGGGGATGTTAAGCGGTGTTTGCCCGTTGGCGATGCGATGTTCGTTCCGATCATGGAAGCTGATTTGCACCTGCTCATGGATATGCTTGATCGTCGGCTTTTCGGGAGAGAGATACGTGCGTACCTCCTTCATCATCAGCCCGATCGCTTCCGGGCCCATCCGGTTTGATCGGTTGCCGCGGCTGTCGATCCGATCGACAAGACCTCCTCGACCCATTTGACCCATCGATGCGAGCCACCGTCGCAGAGTTCTTGGGGATGGGCGGGCGCTAAAATCCTCCGCCTTGGTCAGCTTCACCTTACCTGAGGGGTTGAGGTTTTCCGCTAACTCCATTGCAAGTCCAGCCAACTCACGAATGTTGGCCTTGATGGAATCGTCTGTAAATTTCAGACGCTTCTCCTGATACATTTCCAGCGCAGCTTGACAGTAAGCCTCTCTCTTGCTGACTCGCGTCTTGATGTCGCCAACAAGCCCACCATGCGCTGTAGTCATACTAAGCTGACGCTTGAACGCGAAGTTCGGATCAAAATACCCACGCTCTACCCGAATTGCATGCGCATTTCCGAGCTGCTGCATTTTCTGATGCGTGAACTGCTGTGCGAGTTGCGTTTCGTCATCGCGGACGAATACGAAGCCGACTTCCGTTTCTTGATGAAGCCGATAACCGACACCTTCGATGGTGACGCGATCGAATTTGCCAAAGGCGTAACGGGCGTTTTCGTTAGTGAACGAGAGATCCATGGGAATTTCCTTTCAAGGGATCGGACGGCATGAGGCCGCAGGGAAGCTGCCTGCGCAGGCAAGCGAATGAACTCGTAGGTAGGTTTGAGACCTCAGAGCGTTGTCGGAAGGGTCTCGGACAAATCCTCGAACCATGCGTCGAACTCCACGCGCTCCAGCGGATGGCGCGCGCGGTAGAAACCGCTGGCAAAATCAGGCGTCTGGTCGCCAATCGGCTCAATGGCGCAAGGGGCATCATACAAAATGCAGGTCATGCTGTGTCCTTTCATCAGGCATAGAGAGGTCAAACCCAGGCGAAGGTCGCCTCGGTGGATTCAGGAAAAGGGGGGGGTGAAGATCGGCTACGCCAATTCGCTTAGCGCTAGCCGACCTTCCGAGAGAACGATCAGATCATGCGTGTCCGGATGACTTCCGTGCTGCGCTCAATGCGCTCATGGCGCAGCATCTGGAGGTGCCCGGAACGGATCAGGCGAACGACCGCCCGAAAACCCATCCCTTCGAGGCGGGTTCGATCTACCAGATCACCAACTGTTGTGACGATGGCAGCATCGGCCAACGCATCCAGAACAACCGGATCGGCGAAGTCATCTGGACGACGGACCGAGTGAAACAGCTTCGCATTGTGCAACTCGATCGGGCATACGTTCTCTTCAGTGAACAGGCGGAAATCGTCCAAAAAGCACTGGGCAATGGCCTGCTCTTTGATACGCGCAAGCTTACACTGATAAGCATGGCTAACCCGGCTCGTAGGGCGAACGGCGTAACCGACGACGGCGCCATCAACCCGTGTGACGACGAGGTCGATGAAGTGGTCAAAATACTCGCCATGCTCATCATACCAGGAGAACCGCACCTGTTCGACGAGGTCGAGCGTTGTCGGTCGATAGCTGAGCAGCAGCGCTGCGTTGGTCTCAAGATGGCTTTCAGTGCCAAGGCGCACGCCTTCGTTTTCACCAAAGACGAGGCCACCGGTGAAATGCTTGGTTGAGCCAACTTGCGTCTTCCTGTTGCCGCGGCTGAATTCGGGAAGGCGGATACCGCCAGAGGAGAAGTGATAGGACATGATCGTCTCTTTCTTTCGAACATGGAAAAGGGAGCGCTCCCCCGGAGAAGCCGGAAGGCGGTTGATCCCAGCTGCCGCTCATCAGGTCGACCGAACGCGCGAAGCGCCGACTACGACACGGATGAAGACATGCCTCTCCCGTTCCGATCCGAAAATCATTTGGGTGGGATCCGTCATGCGTCGAAAAACCGATGTCCTTGAAACGACCGACCGTAGGTGGTACGTTCACGATGAAAACAGGAGGACTTCGGTCTTTCGAGGTAAGTCGCGGTCTGTTGGCGCAGGCCGCGATTTTAATTTTAGGGCCAAGTCATTGTTGTTCCTTTCAGGTGTTTGGTTTTCGTCGTTGGCTGGGCTTAACGGTATCTCAAACTGTGGCTTGCGAATACTTTTTTCTGTTTTAAATCAGCGCCTTAAACAACGCTTATAAGTCCATTTTTCGCATATGGCACAGTAACCAGGTTTGTGCCGTTCGAAGATGGATTTGCGAAATGCTGCGTCATATCGTTCTTCGCCCATTCCATCCAACCATGCGAAAATAATTCTGACTTTTTCAGTCAGAAATTTTTTCCGCGACATGAGCGGTCATCAATGTTTGAAAACGAAGCTCTGGAGGTACGCTGATCTGGCTCTGATTCGCAGGTAACCACCAACCGATGGTTCAGCTTTTTCAGTGGACAGCAGAAAGGTAGCGATCGTTCAGCTTTCCGCCTATGTGTTCCGTTCCCTGGCATTGTCTTCCTTTCTACGAGGCAAGCCATTTGTTTTTGGCTTGGTGCGTTTCGATAAAGCTAGAAGTGCTCAATCGAGTTTGGAAGTGCTGCCGGGCTTGTTTTTGTTCACTTGAGTCAGGTTGGGCGGTAGGTTTTTATGCACTTGAAACAGGTCGATACGCCAGCCTGCCAGTAGTGCTGCGACCGACTAGTTCGTTGTAGCCCACGCACTGAAATGATCGGCGTGCGAAACTGGCGGCGAGACATGTGAGAACACGGGATCTTCTCAGGCTAAGTTGAGCGCCCGCTTGATGCGGAGGGAAATTCAGCATCATGCTTACTTACCAAATTTTAGCGAGCTGTCCTTAAGATCCTCGAAATCATAGTAGTTCAGGAGATCCTCCAGACGGTCGCCGTTGTACAGGTATTCGTCGAAGTCTTCATTGCAAAGCAAGCTTCCCCAAAAGCCACCCATCGGTTTTTTCAGCTCCTCGAACATTTCCAAACGCAGCGTGCGGGCGGGCCGATAACTGAGGCCAACAAGCTTTGCGAACCGACTGATCGTTTGGATGTGTGGTTTGTTGCCCGCCATGGTTTCAATAATAAACTCGGCGCCCTTGAAGCAACCAAGTAAGGACGCCCGCTTCCCGTACATCTGGCTGACAGATCTGCCTGTGTATTGGTGTCGACAATTCGGACACTCATATTTACGTCGCGTCTTTATGATCCAGATGTCACCTTCGAAATCACACTTCGGGCATCGATACCCAAGCTTCCAGATCGTTTGGAATAGGACTTCCTCACAGTCTTCTTCCGTCAAGTATCGATCGGCAACTTTGCCCGGTTGGAGATTTGCGCTTAGGCCACGCCAGTGCTGGATATCAACTTCATCATCACTGATCCGAAGCATTACAGTGTTTTCCCCGCAAAAGTCACGAAAGACAGAGGCATATGCCGCAGCGGGCCTAAGGAGCGGGTGATTTCGGCAAGGCTTTGAGGCTTGCAAATCCGGTGGTTGCGCTTCTGGAGAGACCAATTTGAGTTTTCGGCAAACATACGTTTGTTCTCATCCCCTTAGAAGTTCAACTCGTCATCGGATAATTTATCTTGAGCCGTCTGCAAAGGCGGGTTCAGCACATACTCAACCGCGCCCTCACGCGTTGCAAACTCGCCCCAAGACTTAGGGCGGGTATCCGTTGGTCCGATGTAAAATATCTCGCGACTCTCTCCTGTTTCGGCAATCCAAGGCTGTCTCACCCAAACGCGTTGGGCCTGGCTCTCCCAGCGCCGGATCGGGTCAATGTGGCCCATGAACGGCGGCTGCAGTGGATTTATCGGGATCCCCTGGATCTCCGCCTCTGCGAATATCGGCCCTTCTTTGGTGTCGATCCTGATCATCTCATGGCTTCTCGGCAGACCCGTTCTCTCGGTAGCAGACCTCCGCGTCGTCGCGATCTCGCCCGAAATCCACATCTTTGTCGGCTTCTCATATCTTCTTCCTTTGCAGGATGGAAGAAAGCACCCTAGTCTGTGGCAAAGGACACGAGAAATGCCTGATAAGCAATCGAAACCGGCCAACCTGAACCTGAAGATCACCGAGGACGAGCGGTGGGACTTCAAGGAGTTCTGCGTCAGCCACCGGATGAGCCAGGTGAACGGCTTCCGGCTGGCGTTCAGGTTGATGAAAGAGCATTTCGAGGCAGAAGACAAGTCAGCCCGTCAGGGCAAGAAGGACTAAGGCATTGAGCGACACACAAACCAACAATGAACCGCCCCTTGTTTGCCGGAGACCCAGAAGTAAGGATACTGGGTTATGGAAAAGAACAAATGTGGAAACAGATATTCACCTGAAGTGCGCGAACGTGCTGTGCGGATGGTGTTCGAACATCAGGGCGAATTTGACAGCCAGTTAGCGGCTATCAAGTCGATTGCACCCAAGATTGGTTGTGGGCCTGATACACTTCGTGCTTGGGTTCGGCGTGCTGAGACGGACAGCGGTCGACGTGATGGCGTAACGACAGCCGAACGTGATCGGATCAAAGCCTTGGAGCGTGAGAACCGCCAGCTTCGGCAAGCCAATGAGATCCTGAAAAAGGCATCAGCGTATTTTGCTCAGGCGGAGCTCGACCGCCCGTTTCGGAAATGATTACCTTTATCAAAGAGCATCGAGAGATGTGCGGGGTCGAGCCAATCTGCCGTGTTTTGCAGATTGCCCCCTCGACGTTCTACGCGCATCTGGCCGTGGAGAATGACCCTGACAAAGCGTCAGATCGGGCCAAACGGGACGCTGAACTCCGCCCAGAAATGAAGCGTGTCTGGGAGGAAAACCTTGAGGTGTATGGCGCACGTAAGCTGTGGCGCGCAATGAAGCGAAAGAAGTTTGATGTCGCCCGCTGCACCGTTGAACGTCTAATGCGCGACATCCGTATTAAAGGTGTTCGACGCGGCAAGAAGGTCAAAACGACTTGGCCGGACAAAGCTCTGGCCAGCCCTCTGGATCGAGTGAACAGGCAGTTCCGTGCAACGATGCCCAACCAACTTTGGGTATCAGACTTCACCTATGTCTCAACCTGGCAGGGGTTTGTCTACGTCGCCTTTGTGATCGACACCTTCGCCAACAAGATCGTTGGCTGGCGAGCATCCAAGTCACAACAAACGGAGTTTGTATTAGATGCTTTAGAGCAGGCGCTCTACGAACGGAAACCTGCCGACAGCCTTATCCATCACAGCGACAGGGGCAGCCAATACCTGTCGATAAAATACACAGAACGCCTGGCTGATGCTGGGCTGGAACCCAGTGTCGGCACCGTCGGTTGTTCGTATGACAATGCACTCGCCGAAACAATGATTGGCCTGTTCAAAGCCGAAGTCATTCACAGATTGGGCCCGTGGAAATCAGCGGATGCCGTCGAGTGGGAAACCCTTAAATGGGTCGATTGGTTTAACAATCGTCGCCTGCTCGAACCCATCGGATACATCACGCCAACTGAAGCTGAGGAGGTGTTCTATGCAAACATAAACACACTCGATAAAGTCGCTTGAGAAGAACTAAACAGTCTCCGGTAAAACCGGGGCGGTTCACACCTCATGTACCGCTCACAGACATATTCCTTTGAAAGAATCTGGAGTTAGGCTGCCAGATTCTAAACGCGCTTCATCCCACTTGCCAATCTTCCAGCGTTTCACGGACGTTTCTTAATGTGCCAAACGGCGTTCAAGTAAGACACTCATCTGTAAGCCGGCCATTCAGGATTTTGTTGAAATCGCTATATTGAGATCAACGTTAAGCGCGTGGGCTACTCACCATAGCCCCGCGTAAAAACAGCATCGATGTGAAAAATTGCCTCTTCAAGTGATTGTCTCCAGAAAATCCAATCGTGACTGCCTTCGCTAACCAAAAATCTGTGTTTGATGCCAGCGTCTAGCAAAGTGATGTGCAATTCGGCCGCGCCCTGAAAAAACGGATCATCTGCGCCCATATTAAAATACAAGCGCGGGATACGACCAAAGTTGCTTTTGTCCACGGCAGACACGAGCACTGAGGGGGAGATAGCTTGCCAACTCGAATTCAGCCGATCTTCGCCGCTTAGACTAGGCCCCAACACTCCCGCGTACCGGCTTTCATAGGCTTCAGGAGACAGCGCAAGAACCTGATCCTTCGTTCGAAACGCAACACTCAGGGCCGCGCTTCCAGCAAAGTCATAGGGTTTTTTTAAATTATATAGAGTGGCTGCTACGCCGCCCATGGAGATACCAAGGACCGCGCGCGCATCTCCGGTACCCAGGGCTCGATGTCGCTTCTCGACCGCAGGGATAAAATCCTCGAAGAACATCGTCTCCCAATTCAACCCGCCATCATGATCGTTTAGGAAATATGTCGCGACATTGTTGGATTCGTTTCTACGACCGTCGGGTGCCACCGCAATGAATGGCCGGATAGCTCCCTCAGAAATCAACCGATCTAATAGCTGATCCAGACCGGCGAGCGTGAACCAGTCACTTGGCCGGCCGCTTCCACCCCCGTGTAAAAGGTAAAGCACAGGGTAGGAGCGGTTGTCCGTTTCGTACCCCGGAGGAAGATACAGCGAGTAATTTACAGGCCGTGCAAAATTATCACTCCCTACCGCGTTCTCAAATCGCACTTCAGGTATCGCAACAGTTGCCATTAGCAAGAGAAGGATACTGTGACAGATCAAACTGGCAGCCTTTTGTACATTCATGCGTGCGACATCCTATCAGGTCATCCTATTCAGTATGGCAAATTATTTCTCTGCCATCAGCCTCGCTAAATTCTCTATGGAAAAGTGGCAGCATGATGGACATGAGACAAATAAAAACGCATCGCCTCAAGTAACGTGATCTATTAGCTATACTAGCAACTCTGGCTAAACACGTCTTTGAGCCATTATTGTACTTTGGTAAGTTGCATTGGTGTCCGCCGCCCACCATCCTCCAAAACAGAAATACCCGTGCGATAGGGAAAACCTCGAATACTGTTAAAGGCAAAGTAGCATGCCAGTCGATCAGTCAGAAACCGTAACGTCCGGTGCATCGCAACGCCGTCAAAGCTTGTTCCATCGAGTATCGATCTCGAGCCTCTGCAATGGCGGTGCATTCGTGTGCTCAATCTCTTTGGGATGTGCAACGATGATTCAGGCGCAGCCACTGGCTGAAAGCTCCGTTTCCGAACTATCGACCGGCCCCGTAACTAGTGTCACCACTATTAACACCACGGATCCTGCCATTCCTTCGGCACGGGAAGTCGTTCAAGACCTGCCAAGCGCGCTGCATTTATCGCGCCACCAACGGGGCGAGATCAACGGACTGCGCTACGTCCTTTTTCCAGATGGAAGCGGAAAGGTTATGCACGCAAAGCAACTGAGCAGTGCCCTGTTTCGGTTGTCGTGTAAGAAGGGCGTCGCTTGCACCGTCTATGGCGCGGATGGCGATACGTTTGTGGTTCCCGCCGTCGGTGGCCCGCGGCCTGTCATGCCTCCGGCTCCCTCGGGGAAAGCGTTAGCACAGTACCTATCCGAGTGGATCCTGTCCGGAACCGGGACTCCTATCTCAGAGCCTATCGCGCCCCCCCCGCAGCGGATCGATGAAAGACGCGTAGCCCAGGTGCAAAGCCCTCAATCCACAAACTCCGCCGACGGCACCGCTGATGCTGGGAAAGAAACGGCGGCAGTGACTGCAGTACCGCGCGACCAGAACGCCCTTGGAACGGCGGTGTCAGAGACAGAAGCCGCGCCGGTCGCTCCGGCGGGGATTACAGACGAGGCGGATACCCAATTCCTCGTACCGTTAGAGCAACCCGCTCATCTACCGTGTACAATCGAGGATCCGGATGTGGATTGCAGCGAGCCGCAGCTGGAGAAATTGAATGCGATAAAAGCGGTTCAAACCACGACAAAGCAGGTCAAAACGGCATCTTCATCCGTGGCAAGACAGACCTCGCCTCGGAGGGCCAATGTTGTCACTCGAGGGTCAGATCCGTCCCTCGCGCCGTCGGGAGAGGAAACTTTCTTCAAACGGATCAACCTTGCCTGTTCTATTACCGGAAGTGTGACACTCCGCTACAAGCACCACGACACAGGCGCGAAGCGGTTTGGCAAACCACGCGCTAGTTTGTCTTGTGGGGCGCGATTGTCCGAAAAACTCTCGCTACGTGCGTCCGTGATCGGGTATGCTGACACCAAGGAGAAGTCGCCATCCGATGCAGAGTTCACCTATGCTTTATCTTATAAGGCCACTAAAAATATCACGCTGAGTTACTCAAATTATTCTGGCCGCTTCGACGGCACCAACGCCTCATTTTTTGACTCACTCATATCTGGAGCGCTTCGCGCCAGTTATAGCTTGCCAAAAATTAAACTGCCGAATGAGAAGGTCATAGGCTGTTCCACAAGCGTCAACTTGCTGGACCTTGAGTATGGCTCCCTGAACTTGTTCTGCAGCTACGCCGTAACAGACCGGCTGCGCATCAGCGGGACGGCCTACGCCTATCTGCCCGGAAAACAAGACCCCTGGGATCCGGACTTTGCTTACGGGATAAGCTACAAGATCAGCGATGATTGGAGTGTGACCTACAGCAATTATGCAAACAATCGCTTTTTCTGGAACCAAAGTCAAAATTCCGGTGAGGGTATTTGGGGCGGAACTATCTCTGTAGCCTACAAATTTAACTTTTAACCTCTACTGTGTAATGTATCATGCGAGCGTCCGAAGATCCGCGAGTTCATTTCGAATATTATTAACGCAATCTCGCGGATTTCCGTTACCCAAAGGCGTTTCCTCAAGAAGTTTTGCCCACTCGGCGATGTTGTTGAATCCCAGCATCAGCGAAGAACCCTTGATTGAGTGAGCTTCAGCTTTCACCGTATTTGCATCGCCCTCTTCAAACGCAGTTTCCAAACGCTCGAAACGCCTGGAACAATCGTCCACATACTTGTGGGCGAGCTGGATCAATTTCTCTTCGGTAAAAAGCTCTCGAATGTCACTCAAGCTGCGATCGGACATCCGGTCAAGTATCGAAGCACTTTGCACGTTAGTACCCAAAGCTCCCTCCGCCACCAAACTTGCTTGTTCGTCTGAGCTAGGTGTTTGCCCGCATAACGCGATCTCTAGCGCGAATTTAAGTTCTAGGAACGGAATAGGCTTAGATAAGATAGTCTCGATTCCCACTACTTTGGCTTCTTCTTCAATAGCATCCATCAGGTGCGCTGTGAGTGCGATGATTGGAGGATAACTGAACGCGCCCCATTTCTCACGAATACGCTGCGTGGCCTCTAGTCCGTCCATTTCAGGCATGGCGACGTCCATTAGTACTAGATCGTACTTTTTGGGATCAAACATTTTCACTGCAACACGACCATTTTCTGCAAGGTCACTTACAAGGTTTAAACGATCAGCGTAGGCTAGCAAAAGTTTTTGATTGACTATGTTATCTTCGGCAATAAGCACCCGCTTCCCGTCGAGAGCGTTACCATTGGGCTGATCCCGCCTCTCCGTGTCAGAAGCGACATTGGTAATTTCACCGGTTTCGACAGGAAGCTCGAACCAAAACGTAGATCCAACGCCGACCTCGCTATTCAAACCAACCGCACCACCTGAGCCCTCAATAATTCGTTTACAGATGGCTAGGCCGAGGCCCGTACCCTGAGCCGCGGCGGTCAAAGAGTTGGATACCTGTGAAAAGTCCTTAAACAAATCGAGTTTGGCAGCATCCGAAATGCCAATACCCGAATCTTCAACTTCAACTCGAAGTAGACATCCTTTCGGATGCTTTGATGCCGAGGCACGAATATGGATTGGCCCTTCGGTGGAATACCGCAAAGCGTTAGAAACCAAGTTTGAGATGACTTGCCGGATGCGCGTTGCGTCCCCGAAAAATATCTTGGGTACGTCGTGGGTAACCTCGATCTTCAGGTTGCGGTGTCGGGTCGTTTCATTGCTCCCCGCAAGCACGCATACGCTCTCAATCAACGCACGAATATCAACGTTTTCTCTCTCAAGAATAAATACACCAGCTTCCATCTTTGAAAAATCGAGAACATCATTCACGATCCTTCCCAAACTGATGCCCGCCGTGGACGCAAGCCTAAGGAGTTCTTTCTTTTCAGGATCTGTTTCGTCCATCTCCAACAGATCAATCATGCCCAGCATACCGCCAAGCGGCGTCCGTATCTCATGGCTCATCGTGGCTAGAAATCTGCTTTTTGCTTTTCCTGCAAGTTCGGCCTGTTTCAGCGCTTCTTCCAACTCTTCAGTGCGCACCCGCACCGCTTCTTCTAACTCCGATGAATAGGCACTAAGCTTTTCATTCGCCAAAAATAGTTCACGACTTTTCTGCTCCAACAGGTTTTCCGCTTCAGCTCGGGCCGCCTGCTCGCGCTGATAGCGCCGCCGAGAAACTGTAGTATTGATAGATGAGACTTCATTAGGCATTTCAAAACTTACCTCAAACGATACCAATGGTTATCCATTCAAACGAATATCGAAGTTCGTAGCATTTGCTGGATGCGGGGCGGGGCTACGTGCAATCTCTGCCGTTTGGCCGTAAAGTTCCAAGCAAGCTTCGACCATACCATGGCAAAATTCGACCAATGGACGTGGAGAAGAATAGGTAAGCACTAGGCGGTCATCGCTTATGCGATCCGTGGAGAACGCCGGAAGCTCGGCACTAGGGTATAATTTTTTAACCTCGACGTGAATTTGGCCGTCGACAGCTTCAAGAAGCGAGAAGCTATCGGCCTTGCCCTCAAACGATCCGCCGAAGTTTTCGACGAAGTGTTTCATCATCCAGTGCCCAAACATGCGCTGTAGCTTTTCCGAGCTAATACCCGATAACTCGCTGAATGCAGTCACAATTTTGATAAGTTCTGAGCAAGGATAATTTCCTACCGTGGTAAACGCGCCGCCGTTGTCGAGATTTGCGTTATCTAACGCAATATCTACGACATCCTCGCCAAACGCATCTTCGGCCATTTTGATTAGTTCAACAAAAATAGTACCCTTCATATCGCCCCACTTTCATAAATGTTAACCTTCCCTCTTCAACAAGATGGTTATGGCGGAACCCACATATATCAGACCATTCATTTCCACCCTTCCAGAAGACAGTGTCAGTCTCTTGGGACCCGAGCCTGTTAACCTATACCCTTTGTTTACCTATCAGAGGAGCCCACCTGAAAATTGTCAAAATCAAGGTATTTTCACAATTTTTCACAATATCCCGCCAATCAAATGACAAAGTTCGGCTATTAAGTAGGAATCAGCAGGTGGACGTTATAAACTGAGGTTAGCAAACGCGGGATGGTAGAACGGCTGAAAATCATCGTTGCAGAGGATAATGCAGTTCAACGGCTATACCTCTCAAAACTGATCGAGAGTTTAGGGTATGAGGCAATTCCCGTCGACGATGGTCGTGCTGCGATCCAGCAACTAGTTGAAGCGAAAATACAAATTGTCATCAGCGATTATCAGATGCCCAATATGGACGGCATTCAGCTGACCCAAGCAGTGCGCGCGCTTGAATTGGACCATTACGTTTACATTATTATGATTACCGGTAGCGAGAACGAAGAACTTCGATCCAAGGCGCTAGACGCCGGGGTCGATGATTTTCTTGCTAAAACACGCAGCCCCATGAGGCTGAATGCCCGTATCCGTGCGGCGACGCGACTGATTCAACACGCGGATGAGCTTGCCGAACGGACAAGGATTCTTAAGGAATCCAACGACCGTATTCAGGCAGACCTGCGCGCCGCCGCCGCAGCGCAGCGCCGGCTTTTACCTGATTTTAAGGAAGAGATGTCTGGCTTCGACATTTCCTCGGCTTTCGTCCCCTCATCCTTTGTTTCGGGCGATATGTTTGGCTGCTTTCCTTTAAACGACGATACGCTCGGTTTCTACATGATAGACGTATCCGGCCACGGCGTTCACGCATCGCTTCTTTCGGTTGCACTGGGTTATCTCATCACGCCAGAGTTTTTTCGAACATTTGCGCTGCGAGAAGGCCAGCCCCCTGATCCGGCAGCATTGGTCGCCAATCTGAACGACCGCTTCTTCAGCCCGGAGAACGACGAATATTTCACCATGTTCTGCGGCGTTATCGACACGGCAAGCGGCGAGTTGACCTATTGTCAGGCCGCCTACCCATCGCCCTGTTACGTTGATGAATCCGGTGCCGTTGACATGGTGGGCGACGGCGGCTTTCCCGTCGCGATGCTGCCGAGCCTGACCTACGAAAACAACACGATCCACCTTGCCAAAGGATGCACATTGGTCGTTTGCTCCGACGCGGTGACTGAGGCCGAGAACGAGATGGGCACCTCCTTCGGACTTGATCGTCTCAAACGCATGGTCGCCACAATGCCATTCGTCGGCGCAAAGCAAATGCCTGAGACGATCGTCCAGTCATTGACCGATTGGCGCGGCGGGAACACACTGGAAGACGACCTGACCGTTGTCGCTCTTAATAGGAACTGAGAATGATCTATACGACACAACATGACGATTCCATAACTGTCGTTCGCCCCGGCGTAGAGCGGCTGACAGCGCAGAACGCGACCGGGTTCAAAAACGAAGTCGTCGAACTGATTGATCAGGGCAACAGCCAAATCATTGTCGATTTTTCGCAGGTTTCTTTTCTGGATTCCTCTGGTTTGGGGGCACTGGTCGGGGTTTTGAAAAAAATTGGGCATCGTGGCGACTTGCTGGTTGCTGATCTTAACAGCGACGTGGAACAGATGTTCCGTATCTGCCGCATGGATCGGGTGCTTCCCATTCACCGAAACGTCGATGCAGCGCTCCAGTCGCTGCGAGAGCGCCAGTGAAGAGCCAATGCTACACGATGTCCAACGCCCTTGAGGCTGTGGATCCGATGGTCCAGCGTTTAAGCGCTGCGGTCGGGCAATCATTATCTGATACGACACGGTTCAAATTTGAGCTTTGCATCTCGGAGGCGCTGAACAACATCGTGATCCACGCCCGTCCAATACCATCCGCGGCAGAGATCAATATTGAACTTACAGTCCAGCCCGCAGCCATATCGATAGAGATATTCGACCCCGCCGGCGCAGAGCCATTCGATCTGCGCGAAAAGGCAACCGATCTGTCGCAAATTGACGAAATGTCCGAAGGCGGCCGTGGGCTTGGCCTTATTATGGAATTCGCGAATGAGGTCGAATACGGCCCATCCGGCAACGGCCGCAGGCTATTGTTAGCATTTCGGGATATTGAACCCGATAGTACCACCATGCCCCCCGCAGAAGGAGCGTGCGAATGAGGCACCCTATGTCATTAAAATTCGTAAATTGCATTGCAGCAGCTTTTGTCGCCTTGGCCACCGCGCCGCTGGTTCAGGCCCAAGACACGTCAGAAGCCAAGCCCAAGGCAGAAGCTAAGGCCAAGGCAGAAGCTAAGGCCGAAAAGGTCACGATCGGCAATATCATTGTCGAAGGAACGCCTTACGACAGTATGACCATCCGCTCAACAGCGCCTTTGATCATCGATTTCAACGGTGATGGAAGTGCTCGAAATGAATGCAATCGCGGGGCGAGATTTGACAAGGAAAGACACTTTGGCCGCAACGGCCAGTTGACAGACCGCGAGTACGCGATGGCGCAGACCGCTTGGTCTTATTTTGAGAAGCGTTTTCAACCGGATACGGGACTGGTCAATGCCGTGGGTGCCTATCCTTCCACCACCCTATGGGACACGGCCTCTTATATCAGCGCTTTGGTTTCAGCCTATGAGCTTTGCGTAATCGACAAACGGGATTTCGACACCCGCGCAACCAAACTGCTCAATACGTTGCGCAATCTTGACCTGTACCAAGGTGAAGCCCCCAACAAGGTTTACAATGCCAAGACCGGCGAGAAAGTGAACTATGCAAATGAATCTGGCGAAGTCGGCATGTCTGCGCTTGATATCGGCCGGATGCTCGTGTGGCTTCGCATTTTGAAAGAACGCCACCCGCACCTGGCAAACAGTGTCGACAACGTTCCGATGCGGTGGAACTTCTGCAATCTTATCAATGAGGATGGCCGGATGTTCGGGTCATTCAAACGTGGTGACGGGTCCACACGCTATGTACAGGAGGGGCGTTTAGGCTATGAAGAATACGCCGCAAAAGGCTTTGCGCTTTGGGGTTTCGATGTCGACCGCGCCCTATCGCCGGAACCGCTGTCCTATACCACGATCTATGACGTCAAAGTGCCTTTCGACGGTCGCGATCCCCGCATTTTCAAGAACCAGAACTACGTACTAACCGAAGGCTACATTCTGGACGGTCTGGAACTAGGGTGGGACATTCCCTCCGACACAGACGGTGACGGCGAAACTGCCAGCCACGGTTGGCGGGCGGAATTCGCCAACCGCATTTATCTGGTGCAACAGCGCCGGTTCGAACAGACAGGCATCGTGACCGCGCGATCCGAGCATCAGGTCAACGGCAAGCCTTACTTTGTGTATGACACGATCTTTGCCGATGGTTATCCTTGGAATACGCTTGATCCTACGGGAGAATACCAACCCGACCGCGCCGCCATCGCCGCCAAAGCCGCAATCGGCATGTGGGCGCTGTGGGAGACGGACTATACGGACCTTCTGTTCGAAAGCGTTGCCGATCTGTCCGAGCCCGAATTAGGATTCTACGAAGGGCTCTATGAGAACGGCAATGGCTATATCCCGCTTCAATCGTCGAACAACAACGGCATCATCCTCGCGGCTCTTTTGTACAAGGTCCAAGGGCCGATCCTGAAAAAGGTAAACAACAATACGCAGACCTGGGATATGGCAAATATCGGGACTGATTTGCGCGACAACAAATGCCACCCGAACAAGATGATCAAAGAGGTGCCTTGCTGTGCCTGCGCGAACCCCAACCGCGTCGATCCCGTGATACCTGTGGAGGAGTTCACCTATTGCCGCCCCGTTCTGACAGGCGGGGAAATCGGGGCGACCGAATGCCAGCCGACCGAACATAAGATGCCGCCACCCAAAGTGCGTAAAGTGCTACCGAAATCCTGCCCGATCCCCGCTGCTAACCCATGAACCAGAGCAGCAAAACAAGACTGTTGTGGTTTGACGCAAACCGGGTTTTTGCGGCGATGGGCGTTGTGCTGATCCACTCCACCACGGATTTTTCGGGGCAGCCATTTGCCGATGCGGAACCTGCAGCGCGTCTTATTCCGGTGTTCTTGCGATCAATCGGCGAATTTTCGGGCTCCGAAATGTTCTTTATGTTTTCGCTTTTCCTGATGGCGATGCGGGTCGACAGGAAGATGCCAGGCTACGGAACGGCGATCGGACAACAAGCCAAACGGCTGCTGGTGCCTTTTGCTTTTTGGACGCTCTTCTATGTGTTCTTCCGTTTGGCGAAGGCAGAGGCGTTTGGCTACACGCCCTATATCTGGGATCAGATCGCCGACTTGAAGAACTGGGCGGGCTATCTCATCTTGGGCAAGTCCCAGTACCACATGCACTTTTTGCCCACGCTATTTGCCCTCTTCCTGTTCTATCCGGTGATGCGCGTCGCGATGCGCTATCCCATGTTCGGATTTGCCGTATTAGTGACCATAGGCGTCATGAACAGCGCGCAGGCATTTGTATGGAGCACAGGGATCGACCCCTTCTACCGCGACTACATCGTTCGCGCGCTGAAAATATTCGGCTATGTCGGATACGGGCTGGCGGCCTTCGCGATTTATGGCTTGTGGAAGGACGGCATTCCCAGAGGCGAGTCTCGCCTGATCCGACGCGCCGCGTTCTATTTCGTGGCCCTCGCCTATATTGCCACCTTACCCTTCTTCGCCATCGCCTATGAAACCGGCGGCTGGGGCATCCGAAACAATTGGGATTATTACGGGCATTTTCTGATGCCGGTCTTCGTGTTCTTTGTCTTTCTTGGCGGGCAGTTCTTACCGTGGTCAAAGCAGTGGTCGCTCTTTGCGAGGTTCAGTTTCGGCGTCTATCTAGTTCATCCTTTTGTGATCGACCTCTTCGATATCTTCGTGTTCAAAACGGGCCTGTCCCAGATGATGCAACCGTGGATGCTTGTCCTGTCCCGCTACGCCTTCGCGCTGCCGCTGTCTTTCGCCGTAGCCTACGCGCTTTCCAAGGGGGCCTTGGTGGCTTGGACGATCGGCCTTGGGCCG
Organism: Sulfitobacter sp. SBS6; assembly: GCF_048285585.1. Classification (NCBI taxonomy): domain Bacteria; kingdom Pseudomonadati; phylum Pseudomonadota; class Alphaproteobacteria; order Rhodobacterales; family Roseobacteraceae; genus Sulfitobacter; species Sulfitobacter sp. SBS6. The sequence continues at coordinate 982,446 of NZ_JBLWBA010000005.1, forward strand.
CTGCCTTGGGAACGGGGCAAGGCCAAACCGTTGGCTGGTGCATAGAATGGACGATTATTTTCTCAAGTTCGAAGACCGCCTGCCGGAGCCGCCTCTACCCTACTCGCCACTGCGTGAAATGCTGTGGCAATTCCTTGCGACAATCGCCTTGGTTGTCGGGGGCTGGTACATCTGGTGGCGATGGGCCCACTCGCTGAACCCTGACGCCATGTGGTTTGCGCTACCCTTGGTGGTGGCCGAAACCTGTGCCTATTTCGGCATGTTGCTGTTCGTTTTCAATCTGTGGAAAGACGATCCGCTCAAGATCGAGAGCCCCCCGGCGGTTCTTTCAGATGTCGTTGATGGCCATCCCGAGGGGGATCGGCCAATTTCTGTCGATGTGATGTTTGCCACCTATGACGAAGACCCCGAACTGGTGAGGCTCGGGATCCTCGATGCGAAGCAAATGACCTACCCCCACCCGATCGACATACGCATCCATATTCTCGACGATGGTCGTCGCCCCGAAATGCGCGCAGTTACCGAAGCGGAAGGGGTAAACTACATCACCCGCAGCACGAACGAAGGTTTCAAAGCCGGCAATCTCCGCAACGCGATGGAGCAGACCTCGGGCGACTTCATGGTGATCTGCGACGCAGACACCCGCCCTTTCCCAACGTTTCTTGAACACACAATGGGCTATTTTAGAGACAAGAAGATGGCCTGGGTCCAAACGCCCCAGTGGTTCTACGACCTGCCCGCCGGAGAGCATCTGACTGACAAGTTGCAACGCCGTTTCGGTCAGTTTGGCGGCAAGATCGGCCGAGCGGCCGAGCGGACGATTGGGCCTGTGGTTTACGGCGCGGATCCCTTCGTGAACGACCCCAAGATGTTCTACGATATCATCCTACGCCGTCGGAACTGGGTAAATGCCGCATTCTGTTGTGGCGCTGGTTCTATCCATCGCCGAGAGGCGGTGATGGAGGCTGCGCTGCGCAGCTTCGGCGAAAAGGTCGAACAACGGTCTTTCGCGGTCGAAGAAAATATTACCGTCTCCAGCAAAGAGCGCGAGATTGCCCCCGATCTGATGGCAGCCATCCGCACGGAATCCGCCGCGACAGAGGTGTTGACGCCATATCGATTCCACGTCTCCGAAGACATCTATACTTCAATCGTCCTGCATTCGGATAGCGAGCGCGGCTGGAAGTCAAAGCAGCATCCGATGGTTGAAAGCAAAATGCTATCACCTCAAGATCTGCTGACATGGACCGTGCAACGCTTCAAATATGCTGGCGGTAGCTTGGATATTCTCAAGAACGACAATCCTCTGTTTCGCCGGGGCTTGTCGATCGGCCAACGGCTTATGTATGGCACCACGTTTTATTCCTATCTGGCACCGTTGTGGAACATCATCTTTCTCTTTGCCCCTGTCGTGTATCTTTTTACCGGCGCTTCGCCCGTTTCCGCATATTCGAATGAGTTTTTTTTCCGTCTGATCCCCTTTCTCGTCACGCTGGAGCTGGCAATAATGATCGGCACTTGGGGGATTGCGGGATATGCCGCTAAAAGCAGCTACCTCGCCTTTTTCCCATTGGGCATGAAAGCCCTGCTGGCCGTCGCCAAGGGCGAGAGGATTTCTTTCAAGGTCACCCCTAAAACTCGACAGACAGGCAATTTCCTTGAGCTTGTCCGCCCGCAGATGGCCGTGATCCTGTTTACCGTCCTTGGGGCACTCTGGGGCATCGGGGCACTGATTTATGGCGGCTCCGGGCATTCAGCGGGCGGTGTCGTGGCGAATATTCTGTGGGGACTTAACAATTGCCTCGCCATGGCCGGAATGATCCGCGCCGCCCTATGGCAACCCGAACAATCGCAAGAGGAGCTGAACGCATGAGCTTTCGTTCTAATCTGATAAAGGCCCGCAGCCATATTACATTCCTCGTGGCATTGGGCTTTGGCCTGGCCTTGGTTGTGTTTTTAGAAAACACCATCGATAAACGCGCAACACGTGACCCAGAACTGATGGTGTCCTCCGCCGTGGAACAGCGCTCCCCCCTCGCCGCCTTTGAGGCCGTCACGCCATTGCCACTAGCGATGACGGGCGAAAGTAGCGAAAGCGACCTTGATTATGCGCGGATCGCTTGGCGCTACTTCGAGAATAACACGCATAAGACTACGGGGCTGGTGAATTCTGCAGACAAGTACCCATCGACAACGATGTGGGAAACGGGATCATACTTTATTGCCGTAATATCTGCTGAATTACTCGAAATAATTGACCCAGACGAAGCACAATCTCGACTATTGTTGGCTTTAGAAACGCTCAGCAATTTGCGTTTGTTCGACGACCTCTTACCCAACAAAGCCTATAACGTGCAGACAGCCGAACTTGTAGACTACGGCAATCGACCAGTCGAACGTGGCCTAGGCTGGTCGGCTTTGGACATTGCACGTATGGTCGGTGCCTTGGCTCAGGTTGAAAGTCGCTATCCCGAGCTAGCGCCGCAGGTAACTGCTCTGCTCGACAAATGGCACCTCACTCAGATGGTCGAAGGTGGGCAACTGATCGGCGGCAATATTGCGAACGATAAACTGCGTCGCGATCAGGAGGGACGCGTCGGCTATGAACAATATGCCGCTAAAGCCATGATGCTCTTCGGTTACGATATGGTAAACGCGTACGGTGTAGAAGATCATTTGATGGTGAAAGACGTACTAGGCCACCCCGTACCCGTTGATACTCGCTTGCACCGCAACGTCACCCCTGCCTTTACCGTCAGCGAGCCGTACATTTTCGATGGTCTAGAGTTCGGCTTTGATGATCGGTCCCATCGATTTGCAACGGCGATATACCATGCACAAGAGGCCCGCTTCACGGAGACCGGCATTCTGACCGCCGTAAGTGAGTCCCACCTAGATGAAGCACCTTATTTTGTATATTCATCAATATGGGGCGGAGGTGCGCCTTGGGCTGTAATGACGTTTAAAGGGGACCGCTTAGACAGCAAACGCACTGTTACTACGAAAGTTTCTTTCGCAATGGACGCGTTGTTTGGCACCGAATATACGCGCAAACTGGTTTCTACAATCGCCCCCACCGCGAACTATGAACGTGGATGGCCGGAAGGCATTTACGAAGTAGACGGATCAACAAACACATCAATTACGGCTAATACCAATGCGACTGTACTCGCAGCGCTTGCATTTAGACGTCATGGTCCGTTAATTCGCGTATCTCCATGAGAACGGACTTCGTAATTCTTATACTTTTCAGTGTCGTGATCTATGGGCGCGAAACCTTAGCGGCTCCCTGTATTTCTTCGACGTTCGATGTGCCACTCCCAGGCGCTGTTAACGTTATAATGAACTACGCCGACGTCCCGTCCCCCCTTTTCCCTAGCGTATGGCAAGAAGGCTTAATTAATGGTCTACCCTATGCGATATTTTCGAACGGCGAAGGCTATCTAAAACCCAGTTTTTCATCGGAAGACTGGCACATGAGTTTTTCCTGTGGGAGGGATTCTTGCACTACAACCTTGGTTGGCACCCCCCCCAAAGAAGCCGTGGAGCAGCTAGCAGAGTTGACCTCCTGCGTTTTGGGAAAAGCATCCCCAAGTAAAGGTATCTCGGAACGGAAATCTATCGCATCCCATGAAAGTATTAACGAACCCATCAAGGAAGCTTCGGCTGACGATCAAGAAAAGTGCTTACTTAATGATGACCGGCACGATGTAGACGGTTTTCAACTGCAACGTTTACTTGTGGAGGCTGGTTCTGACCCAGGGCCGATAGATGGCAGTGTCGGCAAACTAACACGAAAAGCTCTTATAGAAGTACTCGGAAATTCTGCAGTTGAAATGAATTTGGCCCAAGCCATCAATGCACTAAAGCAAGTCAATTGCATCGAAGGTTTTAGATAACACGTTACCAGTTGTCAAAATGTAAATATGTCATACGATACATATTGTCGAAGTCAATACATCCTACAATAGAACTCGCATTCAGTATGATCGAATTTGCACTATTGTAAGGTGAATACTGTACTGAAGGAGAACTAAGCATGGCTTGCTATCTCGTGGCTTACAATGCAGCGGTCGAAAACGCGCGGTTTAGTATTTCAAACGATATCAAGGCATACGGAAGTTGGGCAAAAATCGGAGATTCAGCATATATAATCTCAACAGATGCGGAGGTTACAGAAGTTTACGATAACCTATCGAAAAACTTAGACGCTGATGATAACTTCTATGTTATCAGCGTGAGCAAGCCCTGTTGGGGGCAAGGTCCTGGTGCAGTCAACCAATGGCTCAGCGACAATCTTCCGAATTAGGTATGCTATTCAAGATCAGAACGGACGCATATGAAGTCAACACTTCAAAAATTTCATATGAGAACTCTTCTATCGATAGCGCCCATAAAAACGATCTTAGAACAATAATTGGACAAGTATTTCGTAGTATCTAACCTAAAGAAATTATCTGTAGAAGAATACAATGCGGCAAGATGTAAGCCGCTATTGTTGGCTGAATTAGTTTTCGCAAACCTATCGCCTAGTGTTGCGGTTAGAACGTATTGGCTCCTGCCTTAAAAAAGCCTAACTCGCACACCATCCTTTCAGGAAGGACTTTGCTAAATTCCGGCACAAGGTTCAGGCCCAAAAATGTGATCTAACAAAACCAGATAAGGACGCTCAATGGTTAAGAAAGTAACAAAAGCGATTTTTCCGGTGGCTGGTTTGGGAACTCGGTTTTTGCCCGCGACGAAATCTGTCCCCAAAGAGATCATGACCCTGGTCGATCGCCCGCTGGTGCAATACGCCATCGACGAGGCCCGCGCGGCGGGCATCAAGGAATTCATCTTTGTCACCTCCCGCGGCAAAGGCGCGCTGGAGGATTACTTTGATCACTCTCCCGTGCTGGAACAGGAACTACGCTCCAAGGGCAAGACAGAGCTGATGGAGATTCTGAAAAGCACCAATATGGACAGCGGTGCGATTGCCTATATCCGCCAACACAAAGCGCTTGGTCTGGGCCACGCGGTATGGTGCGCCCGTCGTCTGATTGGCAATGAACCCTTTGCGGTGATGCTGCCCGATGACGTGATCGCTGCCGACAAACCCTGCCTGCAGCAGATGATCGAAGCCTATAACGAGACGGGCGGCAACATGGTTGCGGCGATGGAAGTGAACCCTGAGAAATCCTCCTCCTACGGGATGCTGGACATCGACGACGGCCAAACCGATGGCGAACTGGTCAAGGTGAAGGGCATGGTCGAAAAGCCCAAAGCTGAAGACGCGCCGTCGAACCTTGCCGTAATCGGCCGCTATATCCTGTCGCCAAACGTGCTGAAGAACCTGAACCAGCTGAAGTCCGGCTCGGGCGGGGAGATCCAGCTGACCGACGCCATCGCAGCAGAGCTGACCCAAGGCAATGATGTCTATGGTTACCGCTTCAAGGGCCAGCGTTTCGACTGCGGTTCCAAATCCGGTTTCCTGCAGGCGACCGTGTCCTTCGGGCTGGCACGTGAAGAGCTGCGCGATGATTTATTGAAATACTTAAGGTCAGAAATGGCTGAGCAGAGTACTCCGACAACGACCCGCTGAGAAACAAACGCACCCTCTATTAAAAGCAGGTTTTAATTTGGCAGCTATGTCGGAAACGATATTTTGACAACTTAAATTTTAAATCAAATTTGATTGCGGGCAAACCTAGCTAAAACAGGCAGCTTTCAAATGCGTACAAAGCTGCCTGGGTACGGTTTTTAACTTCAAGCTTCCGATAAAGAGATTTCATATGGAACTTAACCGTAGGGACACTGATTGATAGCCGGCTCGCAATTACCTTATTGGATTGTCCTAGACAAAGCCCTTCCAGCATTTCTATCTCACGCGTCGTCAACATGTTCAAACGGGTTCTAACCAGCGAAAAGGTATCATTCACTCCTTTTTGTATATTAGGCTCAAGTTCCTCTGATGCCATATCTATCAGGCTTCGATAAAGGATGGCACTAGACATCTCATATGAAACTGATCCTATCGCTCCGTGAGCTTGAACGCGCTTCAAAAGAGCATCACTACTTTTCTCCAACAACACTACTACGCGTTGCCCTCCAGACATGTTAGAGATCTTCCGTAAATTCGCAAAGTCATTCACCACAGAGAAACCTGAAGATGTACATCCCAATAAGACGAGATCGAAACTGTTATCCTTCTGAATTAAGCTATATGCCTCATTGGGGTGACCGGTCGTTATGACATCCACTGTTCCATTAACGCCCATGATCATTGCGATTGCGTCTCTTGTAAGACGGCTCTCGTGAACAAATAATAAGCGCATATCATCCTCCATCCAAAGCAATGCTATAGCTTAATGTTGACGATAATTTGACCTTTGAACTGATTGAGCTCTATTAGCGAAATTTCTTGCAGTACCTTTGACCTGCCCTCCCCCGGGGCTCCCACGTTCATAACGAGAGACTTCGGGCCGCGCTTACCGATTCTGATCGTCGACTTGGGCAAGAACGCCGGGTGTGGATGCATTCATCCCCTGGCTCGTCTCTGAGTTATCCGATGAACGTTTACGTATAATCGTCTATAGACCGGCATCGACAAGTGGGCAGGCTCGATGCTGTGAGGTGTCATGACCCCGGTTTGCAATCAGTACTACCTCTCGCCTGATATTCGTCAGACATTGCGCTCGAACCAATGCTGCATCAATGGTTAACCATCAGGTCAGTCCAGTAAGCTATTTTTGCAAGACAATGTCCAAGATACCGCTATTCAGCAGGCGTTAGGGCATTGCATTCTCATGGCCATCCGATTGCAGGCGTGGGACACTCGCATATCGCCGTGGTTCGTTTGGAAATTCAGAATGTCTTCGGTTCAGGCCTTGCTTGGGGCACACCTGCAAGGTAGTCATTTTTGGTTTGCTTCTGCTTGATCATACGATGAAATGGCCCTTTCGCATCTGTTTGCTCTTCCGAGCGGCCAAACAAACTCTACATCACAACGAGTGAGGTTTCTGAGGCAGGTCAAACCGGTTACACTCGCACGAACCTATCCTCCTTCGGTGTCGCCTTCAAAAGCCCAGCTTCATATCCCTTTAGGGTTGGTCGTGCCGACCGCATTCCTTTTAAATTATATTGCTCAACTACATACTCCAACGCACTATTCAGCGCAGGGTCGAAACTTTCTCGAGTTTCCTTACCAGGATGGAAGCTTTCACTCAGAACCCCGTCACCCAATATAATCTCATGGTTTTCAAATAATAAATGAAAGTACGTGATCTTCTGAGCAGATTTGGAACGGCAAATTGTATCTCCATTCACCAAGTTCTTAGCCGCAACAAAGACTTCATCGGAACCGTAGAGCAACATTGCGTTGACATCTCGGATAAGGATACGATGCAACGGGGAAACAGACGTGTCCTTTTTCGCGCCAAGTGTACCCTTACTGATTTTGATTGGAGCCTCATTAACTCCGACATAGCGTTCTGATCGCCCTACCCAGAGAAGTGCTTTAGGGCCGTTATCCAATGTTTGCACCAAATCACCCGGGGATAATGTATCAATCAGACGGTCGCCTTCTGGGGTAGAAATATACGTACCCGGAGTGAAACATGGCGTAGTCGTAACCGTAACAAAGCCAATGTCCGAATTGCCATTCTCATCCTGCACAGTGTAAGTGAATACGTTCTCAGCGGCTTCGTTATTCGCCGTTGCAATAACAATGCCGTTCTCTGATAATTCAATCATTTCTCCCGTGGGGAGTGTGATAGTATCACCTACTACAACAGGTTGCCCGTTGATGTGCGTAATTGTCAACAGCCCACCGCTTGCGCTTTGGTCGTTTGCAAGCACGTCGACGTCGACTTCTTGGCCGACACGAACTGAAATGTCATCATCACCTGCAACAAGCGCCGTTTGCACAGAGTCACCTGCAATTAACAAATTACTGTCGTAAACACCGTCCCCGCCATCGGCGATGCCGATTTTAATTGTGTTGGTGGCTCCTGCATTCACCGGGGCCTTCAGGGTAAGGGTTACTGTGAATCCATCCATCTCAGTGTTGTAGGTATCGTCTGATCTGGCATTATCTAAATAGAGGTTTTCGTTCGACCCAGTGTTAATATTGTCAATTGAGATATCACCAGTGCCAACCGTCAATTCCGCCTGAACACCGTTCACCCATATACCGACTGCGTCATTAAATCCTGAATTAACATATTCTAAGTATTCCTCTGACGAAAACACAATTTGCATTGTCAAAATACTACCTTGGGGCACAAACTCCGCTTCAAAAACAGCAGCGTCAAATGTTGCCTGTCCTGAGACAGAACTTAAATCACTATCGCCACTTGTACCGTGGTTAGTAGACGTCCAAGGTAAGGCATTAACATCACCGCTGGCGTTAGTTACATTGACGGCATTCCCAGTAGATAAGATCACTCCGGTGTCGGAAGGAGTCAGCTCTGGTGAGGTTGAATCCCCATCTGAATAGATACCTGATGCGCCAGCAGCACCAGTATAGCTCGCGGAAACGACAGTAATCCCGTTCCCAAACATTGCTTCCGCCATATCATTCGCCGTAGCGCTTGTGTTAATCGGTAGCTTTGATGCAGTTGGCATACTAAATTCCTTCTGAAACTAGCGGTATGAATTTTGTAAGGCAGAAACTCGAAGCAAACAAATATGCAAAAGTATAGTTTGGAAATATATTGGATACTCGCAATATCTACTCATGCAATTAACTCACCCCCGTAAACTTATAGACATTTTCACATCAGCTGCACGACCTGCAGAACAACCTTGATTGCATTGAACATTACGACGTAAAGCTTAGAACCTAACCGTAGAATCCCAACCATTTCAACATAGCAGGAAAATCGTTTTGCTAAGGAACAAGATCAATTTCCAACCAGAAAGTTGATCCCTCTCCTTCAATAGATCGAAACCCGACATTGCCATCGAGTAGCTCCATCAGTTGCTTTGCGATACTCAACCCGAGACCGCTACTTTTTTTTGGGCCCGTAGTGCCGGGATTGACTTGCTGGAAGGCGTTAAAAATATCGTTCTGTGCTTTCACCGGAATTCCGATACCATTGTCTGACACTTCAACACGCGCTTTATCACCCAGTCGCCTTAGCCTCACCTCAACCACATCTCCGGACTGAGTAAATTTTGCAGCGTTAGAAAGAAAGTTATTTAAAACTTGAGATACACGCGGACCGTCCGTATTTGCTAAAGTTTCGTCAGGCGGAATAAGCACATCGTAACACACCCCCCGTGAGACAGCGTAGGGTTGGCAACTTTCCACGGTGTCCCTCACAACTTGATTAAGGTCAGTAGTCACTTTGTTGATAGAGACTTTTCCTTCGTTCAACGCTTGAGCATCCAAGATATCGTTTACAAGCGTGAGAAGGCGATCACCATTTCGCCGCGCAACATCTAGCAATTGGTGAACCGTTTTGTCGTCAATTATAGTGTCGACTTTGGCTTGGAGTAGCGCTAGGCCACCAATAATGGACGTAAGTGGCGTGCGTAATTCGTGACTGACTACGCTCATGAAATTCGATTTCATGCGTGATACAGAATTCGCTTCCTCTACAAGTATTTCCATTTCGCGCTCCCTCTTCCCAGATAGCCGCAACTCGACCATTAACAAAGACATAAAGATACCGAAAATAGCTAGAATGGTCATGCCGAGGTAGGCGATCGTGTGCGAAAGAGAGAGCAAGCCACTTCGAAAGTTTGACAGAGAACTGGTTTTCGCTTGTGCTAGGTCTAGTAAAAAGCTCCTAAGAGAAAAATCATAGCCTTCGAGCTGATGTACTATCATCTCGGCTTTTCTCCTTCTCACTACATCGGTCATGTATTGAGTAGAAAATTCTATTATATGGCTTTCTAGTTCTTGGAACCTGCGATCAAGTGCGTGAAGCACGCTTTTATCAACATCAAACTGTTCGACTATTTTTGCTAGTTTACCTTGTTGGAGGACATAAATCCGGCTCCACGCGATGTTGAACCGCAACGCGACATCGCTCGTAGGCTTTATCCCCAACGCGGCATGGCTAAGTTCTCTCTCAAGACGAAGCATTTCAAACTGAAGTTGAGATCCTACCCATAGGGGGTCGCTTTGTTCTGCAGTTTGAATATTTTCAACCCTTTCACTAAGGTTCAAAATTACGCCAATTCCGAAAGCAACCGCTCCAACAAATAATGCAAGAAGAGTGGATCGGACTAATTTTGCTCTTCTCACTCGACGGAAATCTCTTTGAGCTGCCAAACCAAACGATCATTATATAGGTCGTTGCGAAGCTCCGGATTGTCATCCATAGGATATATGACCCAAACTGGCCCCTTTTCACGCACAGGCATTGTTTTGCCTTCTCGTAGAATTGCCAATATAACGTCATAATCGAAGGCGTCCGATGCAGGCACCGTTGATGTGAAATCGTTTAGAGCAATCATATTAAGTTTAGCATCCCGACCTATTCCAGATGCTTCTAAAACTGAACGCAACAGTGGGCCTTGGAACGACGTCGGTTGGTCAACGTAATCGTTTGCTGTAAGCAACACTACTTGAGGAAGCGAGCTCAGCTCCTCGTGTGTAAATTTGGCAGACGCTTCCTGGTTTGTGACTGTCAGAATAACTTGAGAAAAAGCTAAATTGGGCATCATTGATAGGTAAGCAGCGATCGTAGCGCCAAAAACTTTGTAGTTAAGCATAAATATCTCCTTCTACTCGGTTAGTCGGAATTATCTTTGTCGAAAAATGGGGCAAATTTGCGGCGCTTAACCAGTTTCGCCTTACATGTATGTCACATTTTTTATTCTTCTTGGGCGAGAAGCTGGCTTGGTTCTAAACGTTCAGACGCCTAGACCTAAGCCCGCTTTGTCGTTCTCTGCACGCTGAAAATCGGGGCGATAGGGTAATCCCCCCTGAAATAAGTAGTGTTCAAAAGCAAAATTTCTCGGCAAGATATCTGAAGAGATTTACGATTAAGAACAAACGATACAGCGACGCGTAGCTGATGGCGGTGTTGAAGCAGGCAGAGCGCGGTGTTCCGGTTTCCCAGCTTTGTCGGGAGCATGGATTGAGAAGCTCAAGTATTAAAAAATAGTGGCCGAAGTTCGGCTGCACGGATGCGTCATTGACTTCAGAGATGAAGGATATTGCGGAAGAAAATCGTCACCTTCAGCGCATGTATGCCAAGATGGGCATGTAATACGGCCTGCTTAAGGAAGCGCTTGGAAAAAGGCGTTAAGGTCGTCTCATAGGCGAGAGATGGCCACATGAATGCGGTCGCACGGCATAAGGTTTGCATTGTGCTGGCCTGACGTGCATTCGAACGGCAGATGGCTTAAACGAGCACTTGGGTCGGCACGAAAGCGCGACAGGTCCAGTTCGAAGCTGCGGATGACGTCTGGAGCCAAAAGTAAAAGCTTGAGCCGCTCGAGCGTCCGCCCCTCGATCCACGCTTACCAGTATCTACCCTTTTTGCGAATTAACTACACACAACGCTATTCAAGAATGCCAGAACTGAACAAACCAGCAGAAACCTCCTCTGGATTTGCATATGGGACGGTAAATTCTCGGTTTGGGGAGTTGCGAATAATGAAAACTGCGCAAGACTATCAAAGAAATCGTTTTAAAACAAAAGCTTGACTCGAATCATCAACTGACGGCCACATGGGAGACAAATCAGCTTCCCAAGGATAGAGGCTTCCGGCATGCCACTGACAATCCCATACCACAGTGGCCGCATCGCGATCCTCTCGGACCTGCATGCCAATACATACGAGTACAGGGGGACTGATCCTATTACGTCATTGGACCTCCATGCCGTCGTGAACGACACACTCGATGCGCTTATCGTCGCCGGGGACCTTACGGATGGACCTGCGCCGAGGTGGGTCCAGGGGCTCGCTCAACTGACACCGCATATAGCGCCGCAACGCATCTACGTGATGCCCGGAAACCATGACTATTACGGCGGTACTCTTTCGGATGACTATCTCCTTGCTAGATACACACGTTCCGTCGGCGCACATTCCGTGCAGAAAGAAGACTTGCACCACGGCGACACACGGTTCCTATGTTGTACGCTCTGGACGGATTTCGATCTGTTGGGAGATGCTGAAACAGCGATGGGCATCGCGGGAAGCGTCATGCGGGACTACTTCCATATATGGGTAGCCCCCCCTGCAATTCCAGATGAGGGAGACAGGATCACGTGGCAACCTTCAGCGACCGATATTGAGCCCGCGGACACGCTTGCAGTTCACCGCGACCATCGCACATGGCTTGAGGACAAGTTGATGTCCCCCCACCCTTGGGGGAAGGCAGGTCGCACGGTTGTTGTGACCCATCATGGGCCCCATCTGTCGGTCGCAGGGCCAGTGGATGGCCTTACACCTGCATTCCACTCTGATTTAACAGACCTAATTGAAGGGTTTGCCCCATCAGCATGGTTCTTTGGCCATTCACATCGCCGGCTACGGGCCATGGTTGGACCAACCGACGTTCGGAACGTGAGCGTGGGATATCGTCGGGAGTTCCCTCGGCCAGAGAGTGAATATCTGTTCGAAGCAGGTCTTTGGGTGAGCCACGATGGATCCTAATTGGGCTGACCTCAAGTTTCTTGAGACTATAAGGCGATGCGCCCCACTTGTAATCACTGATACTGATGACGCTGCCTATGCCGTAGCCGACACCATCCCGCCCGAGATTCATGAAGCGGTCGGACAGCTCAACTTGACGGTGACAAGAGTCGACGTGGGCGACAGGCCCTGTTTCCCAGTAGCGAATTGGATGTCGTGCAGGGAGAAGCTGATAGTCGAGCTTATGACACGCATGACGCGGCGGTCCCTCGAACTCAGCAAGTTGGGGCCGTCAACTGCCGAACTTGATCTAGCGCCAACCCTCTCCCCATGGTCTTCCATCCTTGATCCAAAATACGGAGGCGCGATCCTAATCGGAGCGCAGGTTGGACACCCGACACTGCGGGGTAAATTCATTAATACGTCTCGGCTTTGTAGGTTGGACACAGAGGGTGCGTGGGCCCGCACGTCGACCCGATGGTACCGTTTGGGTGATCGTGCAAACCAGCAAGAACTGGGCTCAATACTCTATGGCAGGGTTGGTCTCGCAGACGCCCTTATGCTTACCCCGTCCGAGGTCCAAGCTTACATCAAAGCAGACCAAGTTTCCGCAGGGCTCAGTGATGCTTAGCCTTAGAAGATACTTGAAAGGTCACATCGAAAACTGTCTGGTTTACAGCGCAGATCAGACCCACACCTTCCTGAGCCCCCAGGCAATTTTTTCAATCACAGCTATAATCGGCTGCGGCGCAGCTCTATTTGTATCCTGGCGCGCCTACCACCTATCGGCAAAAAGCACTGGCCCGGACATGGACCTCGTGAGGCGGTTCGTCGAGTCGGCCCCCTTGGAACGACTTGCCGCAATTCAGACGCCTGAGAACCAGGACGCTGCCCAAGTCGAAGACGAAGAAAGAAAGGACGCAGCTGTAGAAACGTCCTAGTCGGAAGGTAGATTGCGATGCACCCAATTGATTGTTTCAACCACCACGGACAAGCTGATGCACGAAAAGTCGCGTTCATCCTGCGGACCTCCGTCACTGAATTAGCCGTAGCAGCCGGGGTCGACCTGGAGGAATTGCAAGGCCCGCAGATGATGTCGGATGAGACGCAGAACCGATTAAACAACCTTGTGGATGTACTGAACAAAGTGGGACCCCGGTTCGCTACACCGGTCATGGCTTATCAGTGGTATAGGTCCGAATCACTGACGGGCTTTGATGGCCAAACTGCGATGCAACTCGTTCAGGCAGGCAAAGCAGAGCAAGTCGTCGAGTACATAGAAGCTGTGGGGGCGGGAATCTTCTACTGAGCAACTCAGAATATGATGATTGCAATCTTATGGCGAGCTTAGGTTCTATTTTTCGGGGGGTTACGTTTTCGCCCCGCTATAAGCGCTTTTACGAAGTTTCTTGTGACTACTGCTGGCCATTCATTGAGCTACTCCCCAATCCTTGGACAGGATCTGGCGTGATTTAAGCTACTCTTTGCACCTGCTGATCGGGGTTGGTTGTTTCGTTTCCCTGCCAATAGTCCACGGCAGGCGGTTGCCCGCCAAGAGCAGAATGCGGTCTCTTGTGATTGTAGAACTCGATCCACTTTCTGACGCCTGTTTTAGCTTCTGACCCGGTCTCCCAAGCATGCAGATAGACGCACTCGTATTTCAGAGACCGCCACAGTCGTTCGACAAAGATATTGTCGAGAAAGCGACTTTCGCCGTCCATCGAGATGCGTACGGCTGATGGCCGCAGCCGATCCGCACATCGGTCAGATATCGCCTTTGCAGGATTTGTCGGACATGGGGAAAATGGACCCCGACTTGCTTGGGGCCTTCGAAACGGTGTTTCTGGGCCGGCACTTCATCCGGTTCGACTATAGCGATGCAAAAGGGCGCAAGACCGAGCGGCAGGTGGAACCGCAAGCCATGCTGATCCTGCCCCCCCTATGGTATCTCGTCGGCTGGGATCCTGCTCGCCACGACTTCCGACATTTCCGTATGGACAGGATCAGCAACCCGGAAGCGGTTCCGACTACAAGCTTTCGCCGTCGGCATGTGCCGTTCGAAAATGATGTCTGTCCTTACAACGAACTGCACCCGGAGCGTCGAAGCAGCCATTCGTGGTAAATGCAGCATCTGACACATTGGGCTCGAAGCGGACCTCGGATGCGTTGCAGCATCCTGTGATATGCTGGTTCGGTCAACGTCGGGTTGTCGATGTGGGGGGGATTGGCGGATCGGAGGATCAGTCATGGAAACACCAAACTTACCTGCCATTCGCGCGCTTCGCCCCGCCTGGAACAAGGGCCGCATTGTCGGTCAGAAACGCCCATTAAAGCCAAAGCATGTCTGGGCGATCAGGGTTCGACTTGAGCTTGCCGAGCACCACCGCGATCTGGCGCTGTTCAACCTTGCCATCGACAGCAAGCTGCGCGGCTGTGATCTCGTGAAAATGAAAGTGATCAATGTCATGGCGTCCAGTCAGATCAAAGAGCGGGCGTCGGTGTTGCAAAGCAAAACCCAGAAACCCGTGCGCTTCGAGATTTCCGAAGGGACGAGAGCCTCACTCGCGAAATGGATGGAAGATCCACTGATGGTTGGGTCTGAGTTCCTCTGGCCGGGTCGTTTTCACGAGCGGTTACACATCTCAACCCGCCAATATGCCCGGATTGTGCGGGACTGGGTTTCATCGATTGGACTGGAAGTGACTGCTTACGGCACCCACTCTATGCCGCGCACAAAAGTCACACAGATCTACAAGAAGACCGGCAACTTGCGCGCGGTCCAACTGCTGTTGGGACATACCAAGATGGATAGCACGGTGCGCTATCTTGGCGTTGAGTTGGAAGACGCCCACGCTATCGCGGAAGCCATCGAAATTTGAACGTTAGGGCCGTCTTCAGAGACGGCCCTGAGCCGACTTTCATCGGCGGTCCTGATGCTGCGGCTCGGCCTGTCATTCCTGCCGTTCTCTGCGACCACAAAGTTCGTTGAATGAAGAAATCACGATATTTAGACGAACCTACCATTCGGTAGGATGCCCAGTTTCTCGGGCGTCCATCAAAGCAATTGGAAGACGAGAGGAAATCTGTAATTCACTGCCCCTGCAAAGGTTGCACTACGACAGTGGTCAGGTTGCCTTATCTGGTGAGCAGTTCGATTACTGCGTCCGCCCCTGCCGGGCTCGATATCGCCAAAGCCATCGGAACTGCGCCTCCAAGGTCAGGATTGGGTTTTTCCAGAAACCGCATCACGAGAGCTCCGTTGCCTTAATGAACTCTGTCTACGACCACATAAGCTCGCGAAAAATCATAGAGTATCTGGCTTTTTGTTGGGCTGAGGGGAATCTTTTCAGACTTAGCCCTGCGAAAGGCCCGCTCGGGAATTAGGTCCAATACTGGCCGTGAATGCATCACTGCTAAAATTTTTTCAAAGGATGAAGTGGGAAGACCACCTTCGACATTGATTTCCAGCGAGGCGGAATCCCAGATTTCTTCAGGTAGTCCCAGAAATTCTGGCAACGCGCTCAACATCCGTTGAGCGTGTGAGTTTGTTGTCCATAGAAAACCTCCCTTTTAGGAACCAACTGACAGTTATGCAGACGTATCGCAACCGTAGCTGCTGGTTGGGCCCATGACCGTCCTCCCTGGCGCATTGGAATCGCAATCACAAAATGCTGCATCAGCTTGATTGGTGTATGGGTCGTTTGCCCGCTTCAGGCACGGTGTCGCGTGGCATCGGCATTAACAGGGGCATCCGACACAGCAAGGATCGGCCCTAAGCGGACATTCATTAGCTGCTGCAATGCTGCGCTGCGGCAGGATAATGGGACCATGTGAGCCTTGACCCCACCGCAATCTTATTCTGGCCGAACCTGCCACTTCAAAGAAAAGGCAGCGTTCGAACTCTAATGGTTTCCATTCGTAAGCTTCTCGTAAGCTTCCAATGATCATGAGCACGCAATTAACCTTGCGAGAGCTTTACAATGCCAACTTTTCACTCCCTTAGATGCCGAACGGCAGAACTGCGTGAGCGGTTAGCTATTTCGCCACTCTTGCTGACCGTTCTGACCATCGCATTCATGTTTTGCATCGACAATGGCACGTTCTGGGTGATCGCTGCGGATGTCTTCTCGGGCCATCTGATTTCCCTGATCGGATATATGGCTGCATTGTTCCTTCTGACGCTCGCGGCATTCAGCCTGTTTGCCTTCCCGTGGACAGTTAAACCTTTTCTGATCTCGATGCTGATCTTGGCTGCTATGACATCGTATTACGTTGATACGCTGGGGATCATCATAGACCGTGACATGATACAGAATATCATGGTCACGACCGTCAGTGAATCCAGACACCTGATAACGGCTGGCTACGTCACCCATGGTGTCATCTTCGGCATTTTACCCTCGCTCGTGGTGATCTGTGTCCGCATTCGACCGTATCGAGCCGTCAGGGCAGCCGTGACACCGATACTGACATGCGTTCTAAGCTTTGCGTTTGCGGCGGGCTTGTTGATGGCCGACCTGAAATCCTATTCTTCCATCCTGCGCGAACGGAAAGATTTCATGAGCAGCTATCAGCCAGGTGCGCCGCTCGTGGCCGCGATCCGATATGCTAAAATGAAGTCGCGTTCAGCCAAGCTGGACCTCGTCAGCACCGGAACGGACGCACAGACCGGCGCTGCGTATGAGGCGCCGCAAAAGCCCATGCTGACGATTGTTGTTGCCGGTGAAACAGCGCGCGCCCAGAATTTCAGCCTGAACGGCTATGATGTCGACACAAATCCCGAGTTGGCACAGTTGCCGATCATCACTTTCAGCAATGTGCAGTCCTGCGGAACCGCCACAGCCGTATCGCTGCCCTGCATGTTCTCGAAATTCAGCCGCGACACCTATTCGTATGAGAACGGGATCTCGACCGAGAACGTGCTGGATGTGCTGGGCCACGCAGGGCTGCATGTTGAATGGTGGGATAACAACACCGGTGACAAAGGGATTGCCGCGCGGTTCAAGATGCGCAAATTTACCGACGTGAACAATTCGGAATTCTGTTCGACGGGTGAATGTATGGACGGAATATTCATTGAGCCCCTCAAAGACTACATCGCGTCGATCACCGAAGATACCGTTCTGGTCCTCCACCAGATTGGAAGCCACGGACCGACCTACTACCAGCGTTACCCAGAAGACTTCGAACGTTTCAAACCGGCCTGCCGCTCCTCAGAATTCAAAAAATGCACGCCACAGGAGATTACCAACGCCTACGATAATACCATTGCCTATACCGATCATATCCTCGCCCGGATCATTGGCATGCTGTCCGCAGATGACCGCCTGGCCACATCGCTGATCTATATGTCGGATCACGGTGAATCTCTGGGTGAGCATGGGCTCTATCTGCACGGCGCACCCTATTTCATGGCTCCGGAAACGCAGACCCATGTGCCGATGATCCTGTGGCTGTCTGATGCCTTCAAGTCCCGCTTTGGCATTGACGAAAGCTGCGTCGCCGCACAGGAGAACAACCCGCTTTCGCATGACAACCTGTTCCACTCGTTACTTGGTTTGCTTAATATCGACACAGCAGAGCGAAATGCCGATCTGGATATCTTTTCTTCCTGCAAAACCAGAGTAGAGTTGGCCAAGATATGAAGTTTGATAAGGCAATCCGGCCTCAGAAACCTGCGCGGGTCACCGGGGTTGCCCATGTCTTTGCCGCAGCAGGGTATTCGATCGGGGGCATCCGCAGGCTATGGTTGGAAACTGCGTTCCGGCATATCGTCGTGGCTTTGCCGCTCTGTGGTGTGCTGTTGTACGTCATGGATGCGGAACTCTTCGACTACCTGATCCTTTTGATCCTGTTCTCCGGCCTGATCGCAGTGGAAGCGCTGAACACGGCGATCGAATGTATCGTCGACCACCTGACACCGCAGTGGGAGGTGTTCGCGCGCGACGCAAAGGATCTGGGATCACTTGCAACGATGTGCCTGTTGTTTGCGAATGGCGTTTTTCTGTGTGCTGTGGTTTTGCGTTCTTACGGCATAGGCTGAAAGGCATCCGATGGATAGGTCGAGAAAGGAGACGTTTCTCATGCGCAAACGGCAGTCGAAATCAAGCGTTGGGCGAACTGTGGCAAGCTTGTCATCGGATCGGACTGGACCAAAATGCGCATCCTCCTGATTGAAGACGAGGCTGCACTTGCGCGGCCGCTCAAAGAGCATCTGGAGGCTGATCAGAACATCGTCGAATGGTTTGACACGCTGGACGAGGCCGATGCCGCGCTGCGCGCCTTGGACTATGATCTGGTTCTTTTGGACCTGAAACTGCCTGATGGAGACGGGCTCATCTTTCTCAGTGCATTGCGGGCGCGGATGCTGCGAACGCCGATCATCATTCTGACTGCGCGCGACAAGGTCTCGGACCGGATTGACGGATTGAACCGTGGTGCCGATGACTATGTGATAAAGCCCTTCGATCTCGATGAGGTAAAAGCGCGCGTTCACACCGTATGTCGGCGGAGCGCAAACCAGATTGCGCAAACTGTCCAGCTGCGCGATCTGGTGATCAACCTGTCGGATCACAGTGTCATCCGTGCTGGGCAACCGGTCCGGCTGACCGCAAAGGAATGGGGTGTGTTTGAAACGCTGCTGCGCCGGAAGTCACAGATCGTGCCAAAGGATAGCCTTGAGGCCTCTATCTATGCTTACGGTGAAGAGATAGAAAGCAACGCTCTCGAAGCACATATCAGCCGCCTCCGCACAAAATTGGGCAAAGACCTGATCGTAACGCACCGGGGTATGGGGTACGCACTGACAAAATGATTAACCGCCGCAAAAGCCTGTTTCAGTCGCTTCTGGGTTCGTTGCTTTTGCCCGGACTGGTCGTCATGGTGGTGAGCGTTTTCATCGTCCTCCATGTATTCATGGACGAATATGACGAACTGCTCGATGCCAGCCTCACTGGCAAGGCCCATCTGCTGCGCGATATCATCGAAACCTCCCAAAGGACCACGGGAAGCATCGGCACCGGTGCGGGCGATCTGCTGGACTACGAAAGCGATCTGCGCAAGCCGAATGAGCGGGCTTTGCTGTGGTATGTCGGTGTGAACGGGGATGTCATTGCGCGATCCATGACAGTAGGAACTTTCGCGCTGCCTGTACCATTGCTTCCGGGTCTGAGCACCACGCGCGGGCATCGTGTCATTGTTCTGCCGTCGGATCAGCCTGGGATGGGAAGCGTGGTGGTGGCCGAGCCGATGATCGAACGCAGCGAAGCGATAACCGACGTGATCATTGGGGTCGTTGTCGGTTTAGCACTGCTGGGACTGCTCTTTGCCCTTGCGTCATTCTGGGCGGTTCGCCGTTCAGTTTCGATGATTGCAGAGCTCAGCCGAAACATCGCCGAAAAGAACGAACACAACCTGTCCCCTATTGATCGTGACAATACATTCGCCGAGATCACGCCGGCGATTGACACGCTCGACGGGCTGATGTCGCGGCTCGACCGCGCGTTGCATGCGGAACGTGCCTTTGCCACCAATGCCGCCCACGAATTGCGCACACCCGTCGCGATTTGCCTGGCCCAGGCGCAAAGGCTTCGGGCAAAGATCAATGACCCGGTCCAAACCGGCAACCTTGTCGAAATCGAGACGGGTCTGAAACGTCTGGAACGCTT
Organism: Sulfitobacter sp. SBS6; assembly: GCF_048285585.1. Lineage (NCBI taxonomy): Bacteria > Pseudomonadati > Pseudomonadota > Alphaproteobacteria > Rhodobacterales > Roseobacteraceae > Sulfitobacter > Sulfitobacter sp. SBS6. The sequence goes on from NZ_JBLWBA010000005.1 coordinate 1,002,692, forward strand.
GATCGAACGCCTGCTGCAATTGTCCCGGGCGCAGTCCGGGTTGGGCCTGAATGCGTCTGTGACAGACCTAAATCCAGTGATCACGCTCCTGATGAACGAATTGCGCAACCAATGCCCGGATCCCGACAAGCTGGTGCTGAAATTCCCCACAGGCCGCTGTTTAAGCCGCGTCGATCCGGACGCATTGGGTATCATCCTGACCAACATATTCGACAACGCCCTGAAACATGCCTGTGGCACTGCTCCCACGGTCGTGGATGCCAGTCAGCCGGGGGATTTGTTGGTATCAAACGACTGCCCCCCGCTATCCGCTACCGATTTTGAAGCTATGAAACAGCGATTTATCCGACGCGGAACAGTTTCAGACGGATACGGTCTTGGACTGTCGATCGTTCAGGATCTGTGCAATCAGTCTGGCTGCCAATTCGAGATCTATGGCCCCCGTCCGGACAATCCCCGCGGTTTCGCAGCCGTCGTGCGCCTGCCCAAAGTTGAGAATGTCAAAGCATAGCGAATGAGAATGTCGATTTCGCCATCGATGGGCATATGTCGAAACCGCGGCGAATGTCCGCAATCCGCCCCGGACTGCCAGAACCTAACCCTGCTCTGCCTCTAATATCTGCGAGATAACCAACACTTCTGCTGACGTCACGCCGTCAATGACAACATACGGACCAAGTTTATCCATGCTCAGCTCGATACGGACCCGTAACGCGGTTGATATCTTTTTGAGCACAGTATGACTGGCATGAAGCTTTAAAACCGTTGGTGGCCCGCTCTGTTTCCGCCCACTGGCGTTGTCTTCGGGTTTTTCTACTCTGCCCATTTTTGCCAGCTCCTTCAGATCTTTTTACCTTGTGCTTGCTTCAAGCGTAATCAAACGCCGCGCCGCCAATCGCTCTACCGCCCATGCGCGGTGCATTGAATGACATGAACGGGCACATCCGCAGGCCAATCAACATCAGCGCTGAGCTGAGCGCTCATGTCAGCGCTGACGGTATGGACCACCGTTACTGACCGCGCCTGCCGTCGGCCCACGCCTCTACGATACGCCGTATCAGCTCTGGTCGACTGGGGAGGTCTTCTTCACCTCGGCGCGCTTCATCCAGGGCCGCTATCAGTTCAGACGGCATCCGAACCATAATCGGCTGTGTGTCGACTTTGGGTCGCCCGCGTGATTTCATAATATTACCTATTTACGTCATGATTTCTTAGTATCATATATAAACACGTCGGCATCGGAGCTGCAACTCCAACGCCGACGCTAACCACAATGATCGATAGGAGATCACAATGGCTGCTCAACCACGTACCATCCTTCATGCGGTGCCTGAACCGCTTAATCACATGACCCGGCATGCCACTCGCGCAGAGCGGTCTGCATCAGCTTGCCGGGGCGCGCGCTGCCCCAGCCGCGTCGCGCGCCGACCAGGGAGAAGGCTGCTGGCTCACCGGTGGCATCAATGGACGTGGTGGGCACCTCAAGATGGTGCGCAAGGCGGCGCGCCCAGAAGCTCTTGCTGATCCCAGGAGAGCCGACCAGCACCAGCGGATCGAACCGCAGGCCGGACAGCCCGTTGCGGACGGAAGCTCTCAGGCCATGCCAGACGACTTCCGTCGCCGGGGCAATCCAGGGCTTTTCTGCGTGAAGCGCAGCCGCGATTTCGTCCGCCTCGTGCTCGGTCAGAATCCGGGCAACCGGCAGACCACCTTGCAACGGCGTCAGCAGGGCCTCGTCACGCTGAGGCAGATGCTGGGTCCCGGTCGCATTGTGCAGCTGCTCGAGATACCGCATCGCCCGCCGCCTGATCCTGGCCGTATCGGCGTCGGTGATCAGGGCGTGAGAGCTCTGTGGTGTCCCGTTGGCCATCCTGTGGGGTTCACGACTATTCAGCTCCATGCGGATCTGCCGCAGCTTGTGCGTGAGGCGTTCGGTCAGATCTGACAGACGCGGAATCTTGTCGATAATTCTGATGTTGCTGAACGGGATCGTGGCTGTTGCACGTATCATGGCGGAGTCCTTTCAAGGCGCGGCGCAGAGACCGCGGCGGTGCTCTCGGGCCGGCCGGGCCTGAAAGACGGGGATGAAAAGCTCCGGAACCTTGGAAACACATAGGGAACAAAAAGCCCGGCAGATCAAGCCGGTGACGAAAGTCTGTCTCGTCTCAACATCGGTCAGATGCAGAACCTATTAAGCCCCCTAAGTCACTGATCGCAAAAGAAAACCACCGAAAGCAACGCTTCCGGTGGTCATTTGATCTGTGTCAAGAGGTCAAAAAAACCCAAGAATGGACATTATTTCATGGGTCCGACAGAAACCTCACCCCAACTCCAATCAGCCACACTTACTATGGCCGCAGCTGCCGCAGGTCATGCAGCCTTCGACCATGCGCAGGTCGTATTGGCCGCAGCTGCTGCAGGCTTTGCCGCGGGGGGCGTCCAGGCCGACGACCTTGGCTTGCGGGTCGGATTTCAGCCCCTGCCCTTCGCCCGCGATAAAACCGGTGGCGATCAGGTGTTGTTCGATCACGCCCCCGATGGCGGCCAGCATCGACGGGATGTATTTGCCGCGCATCCAGGCGCCGCCGCGCGGGTCAAAGACGGCCTTCAGCTCTTCGACGACAAAGGACACATCGCCCCCGCGACGGAACACGGCAGAGATCATACGGGTAAGCGCGACCGTCCAGGCAAAATGCTCCATGTTCTTGGAGTTGATAAAGACCTCGAACGGACGACGGTGCCCACCGATCACCACATCGTTGATGGTGATATACAGCGCATGCTCGCTGTCGGGCCATTTGATCTTGTAGGTAGAGCCCTCAAGCTCTTCCGGACGGTCCAGCGGATCGGACATATAAACGACCTCGCCGCCTTCCTCAGCGGTGGCTTGGGCCGCGACCTCGCCCGGGGCTGTATCGGCGCTTTCCGACACCGACAGAACCGATCCGGTCACGTCATTGGGACGATAGGTCGTGCAGCCTTTGCAGCCCTGATCCCAAGCGGCCATGTAAACATCCTTGAACGCGTCAAAGCTGATGTCTTCGGGGCAGTTGATGGTTTTCGAGATGCTGCTATCGACCCATTTCTGTGCCGCGGCCTGCATCTTGACGTGATCCAGAGGGGCCAGCGTCTGTGCATTAACGAAATAGTCTGGCAAAGGCGCGTCGCCCTTCAGATCGCGCCACATCTGTACGGCGTAATCGACGACTTCTTCCTCGGTACGGCTGCCATCCTTTTGCAGAACCTTGCGGGTGTAGGCATAGGCAAAGACCGGCTCGATCCCCGAGCTGACGTTGCCTGCATAAAGGCTGATGGTGCCTGTGGGCGCAATCGAGGTCAAAAGCGCGTTGCGAATGCCGTTTTCGGCAATGGCGTCGCGCACGTCCTCATCCATCTGCTGCATGGTGCCGGAAGCCAGATAGGCGTCCGCTTCGAACAGCGGGAAGGCACCCTTTTCCTTCGCCAGATCGACGGAGGCCAGATAGGCCGCCCGTGCAATCGCCTTGAGCCATGCCTCGGTCTGCTCTGCCGCCGCGTCCGAGCCATAGCGCAGCCCGACCATCAACAAGGCATCCGCCAGACCGGTGACACCCAGACCGATGCGGCGCTTGGCTTTCGCCTCTGCCTGCTGTTCATCAAGCGGGAATTTCGACACGTCAACGACGTTGTCCATCATGCGCACAGCGGTCGCGACCAGCTTGTTCAGCGCCTCGACATCCAGCTGAGGGTTGTCGCCAAACGGATCGGATACCATCCGCGCCATATTGATCGACCCCAGCAAACAGGCACCATAGGGCGGCAGCGGCTGTTCCCCACAGGGGTTTGTGGCGGCGATGGTTTCGCAATAGCTCAGGTTGTTGGCCTCGTTGATGCGATCGATAAAGATCACACCGGGCTCGGCGAACTCATACGTGGCTTTCATGATCCGGTTCCACAGATCACGGGCCTGAACGGTGCGGTAGACCTTGCCGTTGAACTGCAGATCCCAGCTGGCATCGGCCTTGACCGCATCCATGAAAGGGTCTGTGATCAACACGGACATGTTGAACATCCGCAGCCGCGCGGGGTCGGATTTCGCGGCGATGAAGTCTTCGACATCAGGGTGGTCACAGCGCATTGTGGCCATCATCGCGCCACGGCGCGAACCGGCGGACATGATCGTCCGACACATCGCATCCCAGACATCCATAAAGCTCAGCGGGCCGGAGGCGTCAGCAGAGACCCCCAGCACATCCGCGCCACGGGGCCGGATGGTGGAAAAGTCATAGCCGATCCCGCCCCCCTGCTGCATGGTCACAGCGGCTTCCTTGAGCATGTCGAAGATGCCGGCCATGCTGTCAGGCACGGTGCCCATGACGAAACAGTTGAACAATGTCACACGGCGCGCAGTACCTGCCCCGGCAGTGATGCGGCCCGCGGGGAGGAATTTGAAATCCTCCAGCGCTTCGTAAAATGCCTCTTCCCATTTTTCCGGTGCTTTTTCGACCTGTGCCAGATCACGGGCGATTCGCCGCCAGCTGTCTTCTACCGTCACATCGCGCGGCGTGCCGTCGGCATCTTTAAAACGGTATTTCATGTCCCAAATCTGTTCGGCAATGGGGGCGGCAAATCGTGACATATTCGATTCCTTGAGGGCTGTTTGGGAAGGTGTTCACCATACCCCAAATCAAAGCGCAAGCACAACAGGTTGAAGCTGCGGCACTTACGTCTACATTATGTCGTGTCCGACGCAGGCGGACGCAGGAGGATTCTGTGAAAAATCATATACATCTCATCAAGTTGTCCGTCGGCACGGAAACCGTCGATGACCTGGCCGCATGGCAGGAAAAAAAACGCGTGCAAACCGAGGACGGTTTTCCCCGCCACGTGACCCGCATGTGGCCCAAACGCGAACCCGAGATTCTGAACGGCGGGTCGATCTTCTGGGTAATCAAAGGTGTGATCCAGTGTCGTCAGAAAATCCTGCGTCTGGACGAGACGTCGGGCGCGGACGGCGTGCGCCGCTGCGCGATCGTGCTGGACCCCAAGATCATCCGCGTGCAAGGCAGCCTCAAACGCCCGTTTCAGGGGTGGCGTTACCTTGCGCCGCAGGATGCCCCTGCCGATCTGCCCGAAGGCCGCGACCACGAAGAGCCCCTCCCCATCGAGTTGAACCGCGCGCTGGCCGAGATCGGCGTGCTCTAGCAGCAGCCCCTGCGCGCGCATCCCCCGCGGAAGTTGAGTTTATTTGGCAAAATGAAGCAGGGCCGCGCGTGCCTCTTCATTTTGCCCTTAAACTCCCGCCGGAGGCGCATCCGCAAGATGCCGCGCGCATGCGCGTCAGGACAGTCGCGCCAGCAGGGCCGTCATCGTCGCGCGATCCACATCATCCATCTCTGCCATCCGGCTGCGCCAAAGCGTCGCCTGTGACCGCAGGATCAGCCCGTCGGAGAGGATCTTGAGGTGGTTGGCGCGCAATGTCTCCCCGCTCGAGGTGATGTCGGCGATGGCCTCTGCCGTTTCATTCTTGATCGTGCCTTCGGTCGCCCCCTGGCTGTCGACCAGCGCATAATCCGCGACACCGGTGCTGCGCAGGAATTCCCGCACCAGCCGGTGGTATTTCGTCGCGATGCGCAGGCGGAACCCGTGTTTGTCGCGGAAGGCCGAGGCGGCGGCATCCAGATCATCGAGCGTATCAACATCGATCCAGGCCTGAGGCACCGCAATGATCAGATCGGCATGCCCGAAGGCGAGCTCTTCTACCGGGGCGACAAGCTGATCCCACAGCGCCAGTTTCTCTTGCACCAGATCGGTGCCGGTGACGCCCAGATGGATACGGCCAGCGGCCAGCTCGCGGGGGATTTCGCCCGCAGAGAGCAGGATCAACGACACGCCCTCAATGCCTTCGACGGCCCCCGCGTATTCACGTTCGGAGCCCGTGCGCTGCAAGGTGATCCCGCGCGCGGCAAACCATTCAAAGGTTTTCTCCATCAGACGCCCTTTGGAGGGCACACCGAGTTTGATCGTCATTGGCCTGCCTCCAGTTCCAGCATCAGCCCGGGGCGCATGACGCCCCCCACCGCGGGAATTTCCCCGCCCTGCCCTAGCCGCCGTGTCAGCGCGTCATAGCGTCCGCCTGTGGCGATGGTGGGCAGGTCGGGCCGTGTCGCCGCGCGGAAGCCGAAGACGAACCCGTCATAATATTCCATCGACACGCGGCCAAAGCTGGCTTCGAACATCAGGTTACCGGTGTCGACACCGCGGGCGGCAAGCGCCTTTTCCCGCGCCGCGACACGGTCCACCGCATCAGAGATCGCGGGCATATCGACGGCAAGGTCATGCAACTGGCTGATCGCATTGGGCATGGTTTCACGCACATCCAGCAGCGCCAGCAGCAAGGACACCTGCGTGCGCGACAGGGCCGGCTCGGTGGCGTCGGCGCGCAGGGCGGCGATGCGTGTTTCAATCTCGTCCAGACTGCGCAGGCCGATCAGTGGTGCGGTAATCGCACCGTCACTGGCCAAGAGCGCCGCGCGGGTCGCGGGCATCGGCGTTTTGCCAGCATAGCGGTCGAGCAACGCACGGAACCGGCGGGGCCGCCAGATGTGGCGCATCAATGCCGCCTTGCGCGACGCCGATGTATCCAGCCCCGCAACCGCAGCCATCAAGATACCGATATCCCCCGTCACGGCAGTGACCGGAAGCCCCTCCAACGCGCCCTGGATCAGGGCAAAGACTTCGGCATCGGCTGCCGCGGGATCGCCACGGTCAAAGACTTCGTAGCCCGCCTGAATATACTCATTGGCGCGGTTGGGGTCACGTTCCTGACGGCGAAACACTTCGCCCGCGTAGGTGTAGCGTGCCGGGTCCGCCCCATGGGCCATATGCATCTGCACCACGGGCAAGGTATAATCGGGGCGCAGCATTTGTTCGCCCCGCATCGCATCCGAGGTGACATAGGCGCGCGCCCGGATGTCTTCGCCATAAAGGTCCAGCAGGGTCTCGGCGGGTTGCAGGATCGGCGGTTCCACCACGGCGGCCCCCTGCGCCTCGAACAAGGCGCGCAGGCTTGCGGCCTTGGCGAGGATGTCGGATCGTGTAGCCATCAGCGGTTCAGCTCCAGTATCTCGCGCACTTTAAAGACAAGATCCCCACGCGCCACTTCATATTGGCTGGGGCGGTCTTTCCATTCCTCCAGCGTGGCGCTTTCAGCGATTTTCGCGCCAAGGATCAGGTCCTTGATCTGGATCATACCCTTGTCGAATTCATCCCCGCCCGCGATCACCGCCACCGGGCTGGCGCGGCGGTCTGCATATTTCAGCTGGTTGCCAAAGTTCTTTGGGTTGCCCAAATAAACCTCGGCCCGGATGCCTGCCTGACGCAATTCGGCAACCATCGCCTGATAGTCGGACATGCGCGCCTTATCCATCACGGTCACCACCACGGGCCCTTCGGCCTGCGCCGACATCCGGCCCTTGGCCTGCAGTGCTGCAAGCAGCCGGTCGACGCCGATAGAGACACCCGTTGCAGGAACTTCCTGACCGGTGAAGCGCTTGACCAGATCGTCGTAGCGCCCGCCCCCTGCGACAGAGCCAAAGTTGCGGGGCCGGCCTTTTTCGTCCTGGATTTCGAAGGTCAGTTCCGCCTCGAACACCGGACCGGTGTAATAGCCAAGACCCCGCACGACGGAGGGGTCGATCTCTACGCGGTCAGCGCCGTAGCCGCCGGCCGCCATCAGATCGGCGATGGTTTCCAGCTCGTCCACGCCCTGCGCGCCTGTTTCGGAACCCGCGACCAGTTCACGCAGCCGCGCGACAGTTTCTGCACCGCTGTCGCGTTTAGCTTGCATAAAGCCCATGACCACATCGGCCTGAGCATCGCTCAGCCCTGCGCCATCGGTAAAGTCGCCGCTGTCATCCTTGCGGCCCGCGCCCAGCAATGCGCGTACGCCGTCCAGTCCCAGCCGGTCGAGCTTGTCAATCGCACGCAGCACGATGCCGCGCTCGTGGGCGAAATTGTCTGGGTTGGCAGGGTCGAGAACGCCTGCGACCTCCATCACACCGTTGAGCACCTTGCGGTTGTTCACCCGCACGATGTAGTCCCCGCGGTCGATCCCGACTTCTTCCAGACAATCGGCCAGCATCGCGCAGATCTCTGCATCCGCCGCGACCGACGGTGCGCCGACCGTATCGGCATCGCATTGATAGAACTGGCGGAAGCGGCCTGGCCCCGGCTTTTCGTTGCGCCAGACCGGCCCCATCGCATAGCGCCGATAGGGCGTGGGCAGATCGTTGCGGTGTTGAGCATAGACGCGTGCCAGCGGTGCGGTCAGGTCATAGCGCAGGGCCAGCCAGTCGCCGGGCTTGTCCGCCTCTGCATCCTCTTGCCACGCGAAGACGCCCTCATTGGGGCGATCCACATCGGGAAGGAACTTGCCCAAAGCCTGCACCGTCTCGACCCCGGAGCTTTCCAGTGCGTCAAAGCCATAGCGATGATAGACCTGCGCAATCTTATGCAGCATCTCGGCACGCTGTGTTACTTCTGCACCGAAATAGTCACGAAACCCCTTTGGCGTTTCGGCCTTGGGGCGGGGGGTCTTTTTTGGCTTGGCCATTGGATCACATCCTGTGGGCTGAATATCGCGCTTCGCGTCTAGCCCAACCCCCCGCCAAGGGCAAGCGACGCGGCCCCGCCGCGGCACGCATCCCCCCTTATCGAACGGCATACAACCTGTTAGGAGGACGGCAAACGCGCAAGCTGCAAGGTGCCCTCATGGATAAGCTCGAAGAACAAATGGCCCATCTGATCCGTACGGTGGATGACCTGTCCGATGTCGTCGCCCGTCAGGAGACAGAGATCGCGACCCTGACACGGCGGGTTCATATGCTGATGCAGCGCGAGGGCGAACGCGAGGCAGCGGGCTCCGACGGGGTTGTCATCGGCAACGAACGCCCGCCGCACTATTGATCGGATGCCCCATCCAGGAAGCTGCCGTCGCCCCAGTGGGGCGCGTCAGATTTCCTCTACCTCCATCACGCCGGTCAGGGACCGGATGGCACCCTTGATCTTGGGGGTGACAGGGTATTCGGCGCAAAGATCGACCTCCACCTCGCCGGGCAGGGTCGGGTCCATCAGGCACAGTTGCACCGGCCCCTTGCCCGCGCTGCGCGCCGCGGATCGGGCACCGGCCAACACATCGGCGACCGCCTGAATAGCCCCCGCATCATCCACAAAGATCCGCAGCCCCATGTTGCCCGCATCCTCGACCACCGTGTCGATCGGCACCACCGACCGGCCCAGCAGTTTCAACTGGTCGCTTTCCATCGTCGCCTCGACCATGACCACGACCTTAGATCCTGTTTCAAGGTGGTCGCGCGCCAGTTCCAGCGTATCCGAGAACAGCGTCACCTCGTAAGCGCCCGTCGGGTCCGACAGTTGCGCAAAAGCAAAGCGGTTGCCGCGCGCTGATTTACGTTCCTGCCGTCCGGCGACGATCCCTGCCAGACGGGCGTTCATCGCTCCTTTGACCGAGACTTTCTCGGTCAACTCGTCCAGCGTCAGGAACGGCACACCGCCTGTTGCGGATTTGCGTTTCATCGGCCCCATGTAATCGTCCAGCGGGTGGCCCGACAGATAGAAGCCCACGGCCTTGAACTCTTCGGTCAGGCGCTCGGCGGCCTCCCAATCGTCGCAAGGCACGATGCGCGGCTCTGGCAAGTCATCCCCCGCCTCGCCAAACAGCGACACCTGATTAGAGGCTTTCTGCTCGTGGATCGCGGCGGAATAGCTGACCAACCCGTCCAGCGACTGCCAGACGCGGCGGCGGTTGTTGTCCAGCTGGTCGAACGCACCGGAGCGGGCCAGCATTTCCAGCGGACGTTTCCCCACCCGTTTCAGATCAACCCGCCGCGCCAGATCAAAAAGCGTGGCAAAGGGCTTGTCCACACCGTCCACCTTGCGGCCTTCGGTGATCAGCTTCATGGCTTCCACCCCGACGTTTTTCAGCGCGCCCAAAGCATAGACCAACGCGCCCTCGACCACCTTGAACGTCGCATCACTGCGGTTCACACAAGGCGGCACCCAGGGCAGTTCCAGCCGTTTGCGGACCTCTTCGAAATAGACCGCCAGCTTGTCGGTCAGATGGATATCGCAGTTCATCACGCCAGCCATGAATTCGACCGGATGGTTCGCCTTGAGCCATGCGGTCTGATAGCTGACCACCGCATAGGCGGCGGCGTGGGATTTGTTGAAACCGTAGTTGGCGAATTTTTCCAGAAGGTCGAAAACCTCAGACGCCTTTTTCTTGTCGACCCCGTTGGCCATCGCGCCTTTTTCGAACTTGGGGCGTTCCTTGGCCATTTCCTCGGCGATCTTTTTACCCATCGCACGGCGCAGCAGGTCAGCGCCGCCAAGGCTATAGCCCGCCATGACCTGCGCGATCTGCATAACCTGTTCCTGGTAGACGATGATGCCCTGCGTTTCCTCGAGGATATGGTCAATCGACGGATGCACGGATTCCCGTTCGCGCTGGCCGTTCTTGACCTCGCAATAGACCGGAATATTCTCCATCGGGCCGGGCCGGTAAAGCGCGACCAAGGCGACGATGTCTTCGATACAGGTCGGCTTCATCCGTTTGAGCGCATCCATCATGCCGCTGGATTCCACCTGGAACACCGCCACCGTCTTGGCACTGGCATAAAGCTTGTAAGAGGCCTCGTCGTCCAGCGGGATGGTGGCGATATCGTCGATCAGCCCCTCGGGCGGCTCGAACAGCTCTGTCCCGTCGGCGGCCACATGCAGGTGACGGCCCGAAGATTTGATCTGATCTACCGCGTTCTGGATGACGGTCAGGGTCTTGAGGCCCAGAAAGTCGAACTTGACCAGACCAGCCTGTTCGACCCATTTCATGTTGAACTGCGTCGCGGGCATATCGGACCGAGGGTCTTGATAAAGCGGCACCAGCGCGTCCAGCGGCCTATCCCCGATCACAACCCCCGCCGCGTGGGTCGATGCGTTGCGCAACAGCCCCTCGACCTGCTGGCCATAGTTCAACAGCCGCGCGACGACTTCCTCGTTCTTGGCCTCCTCGCGCAGGCGTGGTTCATCCGCCAGTGCCTTTTCGATGCTGACAGGTTTCACGCCCTCGACGGGGATCATCTTGGATAGACGATCCACCTGCCCGTAAGGCATCTGCAAGACCCGCCCGATGTCGCGCACCGCCGCCTTGGACAAAAGCGCCCCGAAGGTGATGATCTGCCCCACCTTGTCACGCCCGTATTTGCGCTGCACATACTGGATCACCTCTTCCCGGCGATCCATGCAAAAGTCGATGTCAAAGTCGGGCATCGATACCCGTTCGGGGTTCAGGAACCGTTCAAACAGCAGTTGATAGCGCAGCGGGTCCAGATCGGTAATCGTCAGCGCATAGGCCACCAGACTACCCGCCCCCGAGCCCCGCCCCGGCCCGACAGGAATATTATTGTCTTTCGCCCATTTGATAAAATCGGCAACGATCAGAAAGTACCCGGGGAACCCCATGCCCTCGATGATGCCCAGCTCGAAATCCAGCCGCTTTTCATATTCTTCGACGGTGGTGGCATGGGGGATCACCTTCAGCCGGTTTTTCAGCCCCTCATGCGCCTGCCGCTTGAGCTCTTCGATCTCGTCATCCGCAAACTTCGGCAGGATCGGATCACGGCGATACGCCATAAACGCACAGCGCTTGGCGATCTCGACCGTGTTCTCGATGGCTTCGGGCAGATCGGCAAACAGCGTCACCATCTCGGCCTGCGATTTGAAGTAATGCTGCGCGGTCAGCCGGCGGCGTTCGTGCTGCTGATCGACATAGGCCCCATCCGCGATACAGATCAGCGCGTCATGGGCCTCGTACATATCGGCCTTGGGGAAATAGACGTCATTCGTCGCGACCAAAGGGATGCCCATGTCATAGGCCATCTCGACAAAGCCCCGCTCGGTCAGCTGTTCGGCTACGGGCTGGCCATCCTCGCCGGGGTGGCGCTGCAACTCGACGTAAAGCCGGTCGGCAAAGGCCCCGTGCAGCCGTGCCATCAATGCCTCTGCCGCGGGGCGTTGACCGCCCTGCAACAGCTGCCCCACGGGGCCGCCCGCCCCGCCCGTCAGACAGATCAACCCACCGTTCAGCGCCTCCAGCTCCTCCAAGGTGACCTGCGGCAGCGCCCCACCCTTGTCGATATAAAGGCAGGAGTTCAGCTTCATCAGGTTTTCATACCCGGCCTCGGATTGGGCCAGCAAAACCACAGGGGCCGGATCGCGCGGTTTTTCCCCCGGTTGCACCTTCACATAGGTCAGATCCACCTGACAGCCGATGATCGGTTGCACACCGGCCCCCGCCATGGCGACCGAGAATTCCAACGCGGCGAACATGTTGTTGGTATCCGTCAGGGCCAGCGCCGGCATATCGGCCCCCTTGCACAGATCAGGCAGCTTTTTCAGCCGCAACGCCCCTTCCAACAACGAATACTCGGAGTGCGTGCGCAGGTGAATGAATCGGGGTGCTTGTGCCATGGGGCCAACTTACCCAAGCCCACCCGCAGTCACCAGTCCCACCGGCACCCCGCGCCCGTTTTTCCAGCAACACGACAGGTCCTGGAGCGCAGGACGCCACAAAATCTCTTGCCAAGCCCCCTTGCCCCCGCCTAGCCTCGTTCAACATTTGCCCGCGCCGCGTTCTACGTCGCATCGAACGCCGCGCAGATCACGGGCTGAGGTACCGCGGCGGAACGAACCCTATGGACATCACTTTTCTCCTCAACGGGGAAGTCGTGTCACTGACCGGCGTCTCCCCCACCCTGACGCTGCTGGATTGGCTACGCGAAACCCGACATCTGACCGGCACTAAGGAAGGCTGCAACGAAGGCGATTGCGGTGCCTGCTCCGTCATGATCAGCGACGATCAGGGCCACCGCGCCCTGAACGGCTGCATCCTGTTCCTGCCCCAGATCAACGGCAAATCCGTCACCACCGTCGAAGGGCTCTCGGCACCTGATGGCAGCCTGCATCCTGTGCAGCAAAGCATGGTCGACCACCACGGCAGCCAATGCGGCTTTTGCACGCCGGGCTTCGTTGTCACCATGGCCACAGACCATCTGAACGGGGCCACGGATCACGACACGCAGCTCGCCGGCAACCTGTGCCGCTGCACCGGTTACGCCCCAATCATCCGCGCCGCCAAAGCCGCCGAGGCCGCCCCCGTGCCCGCCCACCTGCGCAACCTCAAACTTCCAGATGGCCCTAAATCCTCGGGGGGGCCGGCGCAGCCGGACGGGGGCGGACAGCCCCCTGCGACCTCGCGCCCTACGACCACGGATGAACTGGCCCGCTGGTACGTCGATCACCCCGATGCGACCCTGATTGCGGGGGCAACGGATGTCGGCCTCTGGGTCACCAAACAATTCCGCGATCTGGGGCCGGTCGTGTTTCTCAACCAGATCCCCGACCTGCGCGGCATCACCGATGGCGGGGATCACTGGCGCATCGGCGCAGCCACCACCCTTGCCACGCTTACCGCGCATTTTGCCCCGCTCTACCCCAGCTTGGGCGCGATGCTGCGGCGGTACGGATCCGCGCAGGTGCGCAATGCGGCCACCATCGGGGGCAACATCGCCAATGGCTCGCCCATCGGGGACGGCCCTCCGGCGCTGATCGCGATGGGGGCAACATTGCACCTGCGTCACGGCGATACCCGCCGGAGCCTGCCGCTTGAAGACTTCTTTATCGACTACGGCAAACAGGACCGCGCCCCCGGCGAATTTGTCGAGGCGATCACCGTCCCGAAACTCCCCACTGGCAGGGATGACAGCCTGCGCTGCTACAAGATCAGCAAACGTTTCGATCAGGACATCTCGGCCCTGTGCGGCTGTATCAATATCACCCGCGCGGGCGATGTGATCACTGACGCACGCATCGCCTTTGGCGGCATGGCAGGCACGCCGAAACGGGCAAGCCAGACCGAAGCCCTGTTGATCAACCAACCTTTTGACGAGGCGACGATCCGCCGCGCGATGGATGCCTTGGCGCTGGATTATCAGCCAATGACCGACATGCGCGCCTCGGCGCAGTATCGCCTGCTGACCGCCCAGAACCTGCTGCTGCGCTATCTGCATGACGTGAACGGCCTGCCCACGAACCTGCACGAGGTGACAGCATGAGCGTTGCCAAACCCCTCCCCCATGATGCAGCCAAGCTCCATGTAACCGGGGCTGCGCGTTACGTTGACGACATCCCGACACCGGCCACAACGCTGCATATCGCCTTTGGACTGAGCACGGTGGCCGCGGGCACGCTCAACGGCATGGACCTGCGCGATGTCGCTGCTGCCCCCGGGGTGGTGGCGGTGCTGACGGCGGCAGATCTGCCGTTTGACAATGATGTATCGCCGTCAAACCATGACGAACCCCTGCTGGCCACCGACGCGGTACATTATGCGGGCCAGCCCGTCTTCATGGTCATCGCGACAACCCACCTTGCCGCCCGCCACGCCGCACGGCTTGGGGCGGTGGACATCACCCCGACCACCCCGATCCTGACCATCGAAGAGGCGCTGGCCGCCGATGCACGGTTCGAGGATGGCCCCCGCATCTACCAGAAGGGGGACGCTGCCGCCGCGCTGACCACCGCCCCCCAAACTCTGAGCGGGACGATCAATATCGGCGGGCAAGAGCATTTCTACCTCGAAGGTCAGGCCGCCCTCGCCCTGCCGCAAGATAATGGCGACATGGTCGTCCATTCCTCGACCCAGCACCCGACCGAGATCCAGCATAAGGTGGCAGAGGCCCTTGGCACGCCGATGCACGCCGTGCGGGTAGAGACGCGGCGCATGGGCGGGGGTTTCGGCGGCAAGGAAAGTCAGGGCAATGCGCTCGCCGTGGCCTGTGCCGTCGCGGCCGCGCGCACGGGACGCCCCTGCAAAATGCGATATGACCGCGATGACGATATGATCGTCACAGGCAAACGCCATGATTTCCGCATCGACTATACCGTAGGCTTTGACGCCACTGGCCGCATCTCGGCGCTGGATTTCACCCATTACACCCGCTGTGGCTGGGCGATGGACCTGTCCCTGCCCGTGGCCGACCGCGCGATGCTGCATGCGGATAATGCCTATCACCTCGATAACATCCGCATCACCTCGCACCGCTTGCGCACCAACACGCAAAGCGCCACGGCGTTTCGCGGGTTTGGCGGGCCACAGGGGATCGTGGGCATCGAACGGGTTATGGACCATATCGCGCAGTCACTCGGGTTTGATCCGCTGGCGGTGCGGCGCGCCAATTTCTACGCCGATGTGATGCAGCCTGACGCTACCGGACAGGCCCATGACCACCGCGCCCTGCCCCATGATACCGAGGCGGATCTTGCCTCTCGCGGGGCACCGCCCGCACCACAGGAAAGCACGCCACCCCAGCCCACGGGTCTGCAAACCACACCCTACCACCAACCGGTGCAGGACTGTATCATCAACGCGCTGACCGACCGGCTGGCCCAAACATCAGACTACGCCGCCCGCCGTGCCGCCATTGCCGACTGGAACGCGACGCAGCCGGTTCTGAAACGCGGCATCGCGCTGACGCCGGTCAAGTTCGGCATCTCTTTCACCCTCACCCACCTTAATCAGGCGGGGGCGTTGGTGCATGTCTATCAGGACGGGTCGATCCACCTGAACCACGGCGGCACGGAAATGGGACAAGGCCTGTTCCAGAAGGTCGCACAGGTCGCCGCCAGTCGCTTTGGCGTTGACCTCTCGGTCGTCAAGATCACCGCGACGGATACCGGCAAGGTGCCCAATACCTCGGCCACGGCGGCGTCTTCGGGGACGGACCTGAACGGCATGGCGGTGCAAGCGGCCTGCGACACGATCCGCGACCGCATCGCCGACCATCTGGCCGAGCGTTATCAGACCACCGCAGACCAGATACGCTTTGCCCAAGGCCAGGTTCATATCGGGGAAGAGGTGATCAGCTTTGCCCAAGCTGCCGCCTCTGCCTATGAAAACCGCGTGTCGCTGTCGTCAACCGGTTACTACAAAACACCCGAAATCGAATGGGACCGCATCAAGGGTCGCGGCCGCCCGTTCTTCTACTTTGCCTATGGCGCAGCCGTCACCGAAGTGGTGATCGACACGCTGACGGGCGAAAACCGCATTTTGCGCGCGGACATCTTGCATGACGCGGGCGCATCGCTGAACCCCGCGCTGGACATTGGCCAGATCGAAGGCGGCTATGTGCAGGGCGCGGGCTGGCTCACGACCGAAGAGCTCGTCTGGGATGCCAAAGGCACGCTGAAAACCCATGCGCCGTCGACCTACAAGATCCCCGCCATCTCGGACCGGCCCGAAGTGTTCAACGTGGCGCTTTGGGACGAACCCAACCCCGCGCAGACGATCTACCGGTCAAAAGCGGTGGGGGAGCCGCCGCTGATGCTGGGCATCTCGGCCTTCATGGCGTTGTCGGATGCGGTAAGCGCCTGTGGCGACGGGTTTGGCGACCTGCAAACACCCGCCACGGCCGAAGCAGTGCTGACCGCCATCGGGAAGGCCCGCAATGCCCTTTGACCGCGCAGCCCTGGCGCAGGCCGTTGCCGCGCATGGCACGGTGGCGCGCATCGTTCTGGTGCAGGTCAAAGGCTCTGCCCCGCGTCCGGCGGGAACGTCGATGCTGGTCTGGGCGGGCGGTGCTTCCGGCACAATCGGCGGCGGCCAGCTTGAGCTACAATCGATGCGCGATGCCGCGGCCATGCTCGCAGGTGGCCCGCGCAGCAAGCTGACCCGCGCCGCCCTTGGCCCCGCGATGAACCAATGCTGCGGCGGGGCGGTGACAGTCGTGACAGAGCGTTTCGACGCCGCCACAGTCAAAACCCTGCCCGACATCTACCCCGACATCTACCTGCGCGCTGTTGATCCGGCGGCCCCGCCCCTTGCCGACAGCTTTCGCGCCAAGATCGACCGTGCCAGTGGCGGCGCGACACCGCTCGCCATTACCCTGCACGGCGGCTGGTTGGCAGAGCCGCTGTGGCAGCCCTCGCGGCAAGTGGTCATTCACGGCGCGGGCCATGTCGGCAGCGCGCTGGCGCGTATTCTGGCCCCGCTGCCGCAGTTTCGCGTCACACTCGCCGACCCGCGCCCCGGGTATCTCGACGATCTGCCAGAGGGCGTCAGCGGCGTCGATGCCCCTTGGGGTGCCGCACTGCACAGCGCCGAAGATGACGCTGCACATTTCATCATGACACCGGCCCATGACGACGATCTGGACCTGTGCCACCGCTTGCTGCAACGCGATTTCGCCTTTGGCGGGTTGATCGGGTCAGACACGAAATGGGCGCGGTTTCGCAGCCGTCTGGCGGCCCTTGGCCATGCCCCCGAACAGATCGCCCGCATCACCTGCCCCATCGGCGCGCGGCAATTTGGCAAGCATCCTCAAGCGATTGCGCTTGGGGTGGCCACGCAACTCTTGCAATTTGACCCCGCCCGCACGAATAAACAGGTTCGTTTGACACAAAAGGAACGCTGCGCATGACCGACACGCCCCTTCTGGCGCTTTCCGGGCTGACCAAAGCCTACCCCGGTGTTGTCGCCAATGATGACGTGTCACTGCGGATCGCGCCGGGCGAGGTCCATGCGCTGCTGGGGGAAAACGGCGCGGGCAAGTCGACGCTGGTCAAGATGATCTATGGGCTGGTCAAACCCGATAGCGGCACAATGCAGATGCACGGAGCCAGTTTCGCCCCGCACGAGCCCCGCGCCGCTCGCGCCGCCGGTGTGGGCATGGTGTTCCAGCATTTCTCGCTGTTCGACGCGCTGAGCGTGGCCGAGAACATCGCCCTCGGGATGGAGAACGCGCCCAAGCTGCGCACCCTCAGCAAGCAGATCCGCGATGTGTCCGAGGCCTACGGCCTGCCGCTGGCCCCCGACCGCATCGTCGGCGACCTTTCTGCCGGTGAACGCCAGCGGGTCGAGATCATCCGCTGCCTGCTGCAAGACCCCAAACTGTTGATCATGGATGAACCCACCAGCGTTCTGACCCCGCAAGAGGTTGAAATCCTGTTCAAAACCCTGCGCAAGCTCAGCGCCGAGGGCACCGCGATCTTGTATATCTCGCACAAGCTCGAAGAGATCCGCAGCCTGTGTGACAGCGCCACGATCCTGCGATTGGGCAAGGTGGTAGGCCATTGCACCCCGTCAGGGACGACGGCACGGGATATGGCAGAAATGATGGTGGGCAGCACGCTCAAGACACCGACCCGCGCAGGCAAGACCCCCGGCGCGGTCAAGCTGGACCTGAGGGGGCTGTCCGCGCCCTCGCCCAGTTCCTTTGGCATGCCGCTGCGTGACATCACCGTGCAAGTCCGCGCAGGCGAGATTCTGGGCATCGGTGGCGTGGCGGGCAACGGGCAGGATGAATTGCTGTCGGCCCTGTCGGGCGAGCTGCCGACCGCCGCTGGCATGATCGGGTTCGAGGGTCAGGACGTGGGCCAGCTTGGTCCCACCGCGCGCCGCCGTCTGGGTATCCTGACCGCGCCAGAGGAACGGCTTGGCCATGCCGCCGCCCCTGATATGTCCCTGACCGAGAATGCGATGCTGACCGGTGCCGTGCGCGAAAAGCTGGAGCGGCGCGGCATGTTGAACTGGCCCGCCGCCAAACGGTTTGCCGAACGTATCATCGCGGATTTCGACGTGCGCACCCCCGGCCCCGGCAATGCCGCGCGGTCGCTGTCGGGCGGGAACCTGCAAAAATTCGTCATCGGCCGCGAGGTGTTGCAAAATCCGCAGGTGCTGGTGGTCAACCAACCCACATGGGGGGTCGATGCCTCTGCCGCGGCGGCGATCCGACAGGCGTTGCTGGATCTGGCCGAGAATGGCACAGCGGTGATCGTGATCAGTCAAGATCTGGACGAGCTGATGGAAATCTCGGACCGCTTCGCCGCGCTGAACGAGGGCCGCCTGTCGGAGCCGCGCGCCGCGGCAGGGCTGACGGTGGACGAGATCGGATTGATGATGGGCGGGGCCCACGGGATGGAGGTGGCGCATGTTTGACGCGTCGCTTGCGGGGGTTTCACACCCCCACACCCCCGTGGAGTTTTCCTTGCAAAATGAAGCAGATGACAAGAACTGGGGCGCGGCATGATGCGGCTTGAGAAACGGCCGCAGGCCAGCCGGGCGTTTTCTTATGCAACGCCGGTTCTGGCGGTGATTGCCACGATGGTTTTTGGCGGCGCGCTGTTCTCGGTGCTTGGCAAAGACCCTGTGGCGTCGATCATGACGATTTTCTGGGAGCCGCTGTTCGGCGATTTCGCCTTTTACTATCGCCCGCAACTGCTGGTGAAAGGAGCACCCCTGGTCTTGATCGCCATTGGCCTGTCGCTGGGGTTCAAGGCGGGGATCTGGAACATCGGGGCCGAGGGCCAGTACATCATGGGGGCCATTTGCGGTGCCGGTGCAGGTCTGGCCTTCTACCCCGCAGAGAGTGTTTTTATCTTTCCGGTGATGGTGCTTGCAGGCGCGCTTGGCGGATGGGTCTGGGCCATGATCCCTGCCGTGCTCAAGGTCAAATTCGGGACGAACGAGATTCTCGTGTCATTGATGCTGGTCTATGTTGCGGAACAATTCCTCGCCTCTGTCAGCCTTGGTTTGCTGAAAAACCCCGAAGGCTTCGGCTTTCCGGGCAGCCGCAACCTGCAACAATATGCATCGGCCCATAATGGTGAGTTAATCGCGGGATCGGGGATGCATTGGGGGGTGGTTGCCGCGCTGATCGCGGTGATCTTTGCCTATGTCTTATTGGCGCGGCACCGGTTGGGCTTTGCCATCCGCGTGACCGGGGAGGCACCGCGGGCGGCGCGGTTTTCCGGCGTGAACCCGACACGGCTGGTTTTGTTCTGCATGGGCATGTCGGGTTTGCTGGCCGGTCTGGCAGGGATGTTCGAGGTCGCGGGTCCTGCGGGGCAGATCACCATCGATTTCAACGTGGGCTACGGGTTCACCGCGATCATCGTCGCCTTTCTGGGGCGGTTGCATCCGGTGGGTATCCTGCTGGCCGGTGGTCTGATGGCGCTGACCTATATCGGGGGTGACATCGCGCAAAGCCAGTTGGGATTGCCCGCCGCTGCCATCCAGGTGTTTCAGGGGATGTTGCTGTTCTTCCTGCTCGCCTTTGATCTTTTCACCCATTACCGGCTACGCTTTGGCCGGACGGAGGTCGCGTAATGGATCTGTCTGCAATCAATCCGGTGCTCTTTGTCGCGGGCTTTCTGGTGGCGGCGACACCGCTGATCTTTGCCGCTTTGGGCGAGTTGGTGGTCGAGAAATCCGGCGTGCTGAACCTTGGGGTCGAAGGGATGATGATCATCGGCGCGATCTGCGGCTTTGCGACCGCCGTTGAAACCGGATCGCCCCTGTTGGGCTTTGCCGCCGCGGCCGTGGGGGGCGCGTTGCTGAGCCTGCTGTTCGCCTTCCTGACGCAGATCACGCTGGCCAATCAGGTCGCATCGGGCTTGGCGCTGACGCTGTTCGGGCTGGGGTTTTCGGCGTTGCTGGGGCAAAGCTATGTCGGGATCAAACCACCGCGCCTGCCGGATGTGAACTTTGGCCCGCTGCATGACATCCCCGTCATCGGGCCGATCTTCTTTTCCCATGACATTATTCTGTACTTGGGCTTTGCGCTGGTCGTCGCCGTTTGGGCAGTGCTGAAATTCACCCGCATGGGGCTGATCCTGCGCGCTGTCGGCGAAAGCCACGAGGCGGCCCATGCCCTTGGCTACAAGGTGGTGCGCATCCGCACGCTGGCGATCATGTTCGGCGGGGCCTGTGCCGGTCTGGGCGGGGCCTACATCAGCCTGATCCGTGTGCCCCAATGGACAGAAGGCATGACCGCAGGTGTGGGCTGGATCGCCCTTGCGCTGGTGGTTTTTGCCAGCTGGAAGCCCTGGCGGCTGTTGCTGGGTGCCTATCTTTTTGGCGGTATCACGCAGCTTCAGCTGAATCTGCAAGGCGCGGGCGTTGCCATTCCGGTCGAGTATCTGGCAATGTCGCCCTACCTCATCACCATCCTTGTGCTGGTGATCCTTTCCGCGGATAAAAGCGCTGCTCCGGCATCGCTGGGCCGCACTTTCCACGCCTCTCACTAGGGGCCTATCTTCAAGCGCCGGATAAAAGGCGCGTTACTCAGGGGACTACGTTATGAAATTCACCACACTTATGGCCAGCGCGGCACTGGCGCTTGGGCTTGCGGGCGGCGCATATGCCCAAGACAAGACCAAAGTCGGCTTTGTCTTTGTTGGCCCCGTCGGCGATGGCGGCTGGACCTATGAACACAACCAGGGCCGTCTCGCAGTCGAGAAAGAATTCGGCGACGCTGTCGAAACCGTCTTTGTTGAAAACGTGGCCGAGGGCCCCGATTCCGAGCGTGTGATGACGCAGATGGCGCTGGACGGCGCGGACCTGATCTTTACCACGTCATTTGGCTATATGGACCCGACCATCAATGTCGCGGGCAAATTCCCGGATGTGAAATTCGAACACGCCACCGGCTACAAGCGTGCCGACAACGTGTCGACCTATTCCGCGCGTTTCTACGAAGGTCGCGCCATTCAGGGTCACATCGCGGGCAAGATGACTAAATCGAACATCATCGGCTATATCGGGTCCTTCCCGATCCCCGAAGTGATCCGGGGCATCAACTCGGCCTATATTCACGCCAAGAAGGTGAACCCCGATGTCGAGTTCAAGATCGTCTGGGCCTACACATGGTTTGACCCCGCCAAAGAAGCAGATGCGGCCAAGGTTCTGATCGAACAGGGTGCGGATGTTGTCCTGCAGCACACCGATTCCACAGCACCTCAGGCGGCGGCGCAAGAAGCGGGTGACGTGATCACCTTTGGTCAGGCGTCCGACATGGCGCAATACGCGCCCAAGCCGCGCGTCTCGTCGATCATTGACGATTGGGCCCCCTATTACATCGCCCGCACCAAAGCGGTCATGGATGGCACCTGGGAAAGCAAAGACACATGGGACGGCATCGGTGCCGGCATGGTTGGTATCGGCGAGATTACGGACGCCGTGCCTGCTGACGTAAAAGAAGAAGCGCTGGCGCTGAAAGCATCGATCGCGGATGGGTCCTACCACCCGTTCACCGGCCCGCTGAAAAAGCAGGACGGTTCCGATTTCCTGGCGGAAGGCGAAACCGCCGATGACGGCACGCTGGCGGGCATGAACTTCTATGTCGAAGGCATCAAGGGCGACATTCCGAACTAAGCCGGACACTGACCTGTCACGATCAAAGGCCTCGCATCTGCGGGGCCTTTTTTGTTGCGAAATCACCGCGGTGTCCCGTCTTGCGACAAAACGCATCTGGTGCGGGGCGACCAAGCTGCCTACAGAAGGTACATGCGCTTTCTGCCCGCCTTCCCCTGCCAACTTCTTGCCACCGTTCTGGTGCTGCTGTCGCTTGCGACATCGGGGTTTGCGCATCGTTTCGCGCCCGTAGACCTGTCGCCCGAGCTGCAAGCCTATGTTGCCAATGGCGGCGCGCTGGCGGACCTATGCGGCACTGGTGATAGCCCGCACTCAGGCACTATGGCCGATTGCAAGACCTGCCGCCTGATCGGTGCCATGGCGCTGCCCGAAGCGGTCACCGGCCTGCCCGTTCCCGTGCTTGAGAAAACGCAAACCCTGCGCTTTGTCGCGAAACGGCTGCTGCACACGCGCAAGCCTGACCCCAGCCGGCTGACCCGCGCCCCGCCCCAAGTCTGAACATCTATCCCATCTGTTCATTCTTTCCGCCTGCCGATGATGCAGGCCCTTAGGCTTGGAGCCCTCATATGACGACCCCTACCCAAACCGCGCAGCCCGACGGCGGCGTGAACAAACTCTACTTTGCTGCATGGCGCTGGCATTTCTATGCGGGGCTGTTCGTGCTGCCCTTTCTGTCGGTTCTCGCCATAACCGGCATGGCGATGCTGTGGATCGCCTGGATTGACGGGCGCGACGGTGAATTTACCCCGGTGACCGTGCAGGAAACCGCCCTGTCGGTCTCGGCACAGTCGCAAGCCGCGGTCGAGGCCGTGCCCGGCGGCACGCTGGTGCAATATGTGGCGCCGCGCGCGCCTGATCTGGCGGCCCTGTTCCGCGTGGACCACGATGGGGATGCGGTGATGGTTGCGGTTGATCCCTATACGGCCAAGGTAATCGAGAGCTTTCCGCGTCGGTCCGGCTGGTACGATTTCGCGGATGGCATCCACAGTGATCTGATGCTGGGGGTGACCGGTGATCGCATGATAGAAGCCGCGGCCTCGATCGCTTTGGTGCTGATTGCCACGGGGCTTTATATGTGGTGGCCGCGTGGTGCAGGCTGGCGCGGGACGCTGGTGCCACGTTTCACCAAGGGCCGTGCGATGTGGAAATCGCTGCATGGTGTTGTGGGCATCTGGGTATCGGCCTTTCTGGTGCTGTTCCTGATCTCGGGCCTGTCCTGGGCGGGCATCTGGGGCGGCAAGATGGTGCAAGCCTGGAGCCAGTTCCCCGCCGAGAAATGGGATGCCGTGCCCCTCTCGGACGACATCCACGCCAGCATGAACCACCACCGCCGCGAGGTGCCTTGGGCGCTGGAACAAACGCCGATGCCTGCCTCTGGTAGCGCGGCTGGGGAGGCGGGCATTGAAGGGGCCGTCACGATTGACAGCATCGATGCATTGGCGCGCGAGATCGGCTTTGACGCGCGCTATCAGATGAACCTGCCGCAGGACGATACCGGCGTCTGGACGCTGAGCCGCGATTCCATGAACACCGACAGCACCGACCCGATGTCGGACCGCACCGTGCATATCGACCAGCACAGCGGCAATATCCTCGCCGATGTGCGCTATGCCGATTATTCTCTTGCGGGCAAAGCCATGGCGCTGGGGATTGCGCTGCACATGGGCACGTTGGGGCTGCTGAGCGTGCTGGCCAATACGCTGGTCTGCCTGTCGGTGCTGTTCCTCTGCGTCAGTGCGCTGGTGCTTTGGTGGAAGCGTCGCCCTACCGCCGCTGGCCGCCTGTCCGCCCCGCCCATGCCGTCAGAGCTGCCGTTGTGGCAGGGTGCCGTGCTGGTCGGGCTGTTCGTGTCGATGGCCTTCCCCATGGCCGGGGCCGTGCTGCTGAGCGTGCTGGCGGTCGATGTGTTGATCCTGTCGCGCCTGCCCGCGCTGCGCCACCGTCTGACCTGACCTGAAGCCCCCGCGCCGTTTGTCAAATACGGCGCGGGGGATGCATGCCCACTACCCATCCGCCTGCAACACGCTATCATCAGCGTCATGATCAAAATCCACCACCTGAACCGGTCCCGCTCTCATCGCATTTTGTGGCTGCTCGAAGAAATCGGCGCGCCTTATGATGTCATCCCCTATACCCGCGATGCCAAGACCAACCTCGCCCCGCCCGAACTAAAGCTCGTGCACCCCTTGGGCAAATCCCCCATGGTCGAGATCGACGGGACGCTGATCGCCGAGAGCGCGGCCATCACCGAGGTGCTTTGCACCCGTTTCGCGCCGCAGATGATCCCCGATCGTGACAGCGCCGCCTATTTGCAGCACCTTGAACTGATGCATTTCGCCGAAGGGTCCGCGATGACGCCGATCCTGCTGAACCTCTATGTCAGCCGTTTGGGCGACGCCGGTGCACCGCTGCATCCGCGCATCGCGTCTGAACTGGAGAACCACTACAGCTACATGAACAGCCGCGTGCGGGCCTCGGGGCATTTTGTGCAAGATACGCTGTCGGCGGCGGATATCATGCTCAGCTTTCCGGCAGAGATCGCGATGCAGCAGGGCCGCGCCAAGGATTATCCCGCGCTCGCTGGCTTTGTCGAGATGATCCACGCGCGCCCCGCCTATGGTCGCGCCACCGCGCGCGGCAAGACTGATGCCTAACCGCGCGGTTGCACGTCCCACCTGCCCATGTCACCCATAAGCAAAGAGCTTGGGGCCGGCGGGACAGGCCTGCGTGAAACCAGTGCAAGGGACAGGGGGCAGCTATGACAGAAAACACATCCGATATCCTTGTGATCGGCGGCGGCATCGCGGGCATCTCTGCCGCGGCGCGCCTGTCCGGTGATGCAAAAGTCACGGTGATCGAAGGGGAAAAAGCGCTTGGCTATCACGCCTCGGGCCGGTCGGCCGCGCTGATCGAAGAAAACTACGGTGCCCCCTCCGTGCAGGCGCTGAACAAGGCCACCATCGGCTACCTGCACGACGGCGGCTACCTGTCCCCGCGCGGCCTGATGATCATCGCCGACCGCCACGAGGAAGAGGCGTTTCACAGCGATCTCGCCCATATGGGGGTCGAACAGATCACCCCCGATGATGCGCTGCGCCTTGTGCCTATCCTGGCCGCCGAGCGCATCGCCTTTGCCGGCTACCACGCTGACGCCCATGATATTGATACCGACCGTCTGCTGCAGGATTTCGCCAAAGAGCTGCGCGGCAATGGCGGACGGATTGAAACCGGGCATCCCGTCACATCCATCACCCGCACGGGCAATACGTGGAAGGTCACCGCAGGCCCGCACATCCATCACGCCGCAAAACTGGTTAACGCCGCCGGAGCCTGGGCCGACCAGATCGCCATTCTGGCCGGTCTGCCCCCCATCGGCATCACCCCCTACCGCCGGTCCATGGCCCGCATTGCGGCACCGGGCGGGCATGACCTGTCGCGCTGGCCGATGTTCTTTGGCGTGGGCGAAAGATGGTACGCCAAGCCCGACGCGGGTGCGCTGCTGATCTCGCCCGCCGATGAGGACGCGACCGAACCGCAGGACGCATGGGCCGACGACATGGTGCTGGCCGAGGGGCTGGAGCGGTATCAGAATATGGTCGCCGTGCCGCTGACGAAACCCATCGCGACATGGGCGGGGCTGCGCAGCTTTGCCGTGGACCGCACGCTGGTGCTGGGCCCCGATCCCGCCCAGCCCGACTTCATCTGGAGCGCGGGACAAGGCGGCTACGGCTTCCAGACCAGCGCCGCCGCCTCGCAACTGGTGGCAGATCTGACCCTTGGCAACGCCCCCTCGCTGCCCGATCCGGTGGACGAGGCACTGCGCCCCGATAGGCTGCGCGCATGACAGCCAAGCTTCCCCCAAGCGCCAGCGTCGCTCTGCCCACCCGCGGTGCCATGCTGCACGCCCCCGCCGCCGACCGGAACAAAGACGCCCTATGTGACCTGCTGCGTGACCATGCACCTCAGACAGGTCGCGCGCTCGAGATTGCCAGCGGGACGGGGCAGCATATCGCCGCCTTCGCCCGCGCCCTACCCGATCTTTACTGGCAGCCGACCGAGCCTGCCCCTGACCGCCGCGACAGCATCGACGCCTATATCGCCGAAGCCGGGCTGACCAACGTCGCCCCCGCCGCCCCGCTGGATGCCACGGCGACGGGTTGGCACAAGCCACTGCCACCGCAAGACCTGATCTTCCTCGCCAACCTGCTGCATCTGATCCCGACAGAGGCCGCGCAGCAGGTCATCGCCGAAGCCGCGCTTGCGCTCGCCGCCGGTGGCACGTTGATCCTCTATGGTCCGTTCCGCCGCGAGGGTGTGCTCACCTCCGACGGAGATGCGAAATTCGACGCCGAGCTGCGCACCGCCGATCCTGCGATCGGGTACAAGGATACGGTCGACATCACGCGTTGGCTCAGCGATGCTGCACTAAGCCCGATCGACAGGATCGACATGCCCGCCAATAATCTGGCCTTTATCGCACGAAAGCCGTGACCCTATGCCCCGACTTCGCGTTCTTGCCCTCCTCTCTGCCCTTGCCCTTTCGGCCTGTGGTGCGCCGCAACTCTCTGTCCCTGTGGGGGATGTGACGGCGGCCAATTTCGGCGACCGCAAGCCGTTCGACTGGCCCGGCCAAAGCCCCGACCGCTATGCGGTGCACGGCATCGATGTGGCGCGCTTCCAGCAACCGCTGAACTGGGGCGAGGCCCGCGTCTCCGGCGTGAACTTCGCCTTCATCAAAGCCACCGAAGGCGGCGATCTGCTGGACCCGATGTTCCAGAACCACTGGGAGGGTGCCGGCCGCGCCGGTGTCGCCCGCGGGGCCTACCACTTCTACTATTTCTGCACGACGCCCGAGAAACAGGCCCGCTGGTTCATCGAAAACGTGCCCAAAGTGCCGGGCATGCTGCCCCCCGTGCTGGATCTGGAGTGGAACCCCTTTTCCCCCACCTGTACCCTGCGCCCGCCCGCCGATACCGTCCGCCGCAACGCGCAGACCTTTCTAAGCATCCTGCGCGCGCATTACGGGCAGCAGCCCGTCGTCTACACCACGCCGGAGTTCTATGCCCAGAATGACATGGGGCGTCTGCGCGGTGTTGAATTCTGGCTCCGCTCCACCGCCGCCCACCCGTCCGAGAAATACCCCGACGAGCGCTGGACCTTCTGGCAATACACCAGCACCGGCCGCGTCCCCGGAGCCGCCGGCGACATCGACATCAACGTCTATGCCGGTAGCCCCAGCAGTTGGGACAACTGGCTTTCGCGGCGTCAGGTGCGGTAGATCGCCGCTACAATCTAGCAAGGCAAGACCTTTGACATTGCAATTATAAATTGAACCTGGCAGGATTTTCCGAGCGAAAACGGCAGGTATATGACGACACGTCGAAATTGGACCGAAGGCGAGGTCACTGAGGCTTTGTCACTGTATCTGCGGCTTCCTTTTGGCAAGTTCCATTCCGGCACACCGCAGATCATCCGCATGGCAGAACGGATCGGACGCACGCCATCGGCCGTGGCAATGAAACTGTCCAATCTTGCCGCGCTGGATGACACACTGCCGCAAAGGGGGCTCGGCAACCTTTCTGAGATGGACCGGTAAGTCTGGGCGCGGTTCCGGCAAGACCCCTCTATCGTATTTAATGCCTATGAAGCGCAGATATTGCCGTCACCCCAGCAGACACCCGGTTTTTCCGAGCAGCGACAGGCAAACTGGATCGCAAAGCAATCCGAAGTCACCGAACGTACGGTTGTGCAGCGGCGCGGACAAAGCTTCTTTCGCGAGATGATCCTGAGCAACTATCGCTCTCGCTGTGCCCTAACGGGTATCGACGATACGCGCCTGCTGACCGCAAATCATATCGTCGGGTGGCAAGAGGACGATGCTCAACGGTTCTACCCCGAAAATGGCATTTGCCTGAACGCCCTTCATGATCGCGCCTTTGACCGACATCTGATCAGTTTTGACGATGATTACCGCATGATCATGGCCGATGATTTGCCCGCCGAATCTAAACGCAAACTAGCTGTCGGTGCCTCCGAAAGGTTACAGTTACCAGAACGGTTCCTGCCCGACCCTGCGTATCTTCAACATCACCGGCAGCGCATGGCCGAGCGGCAGAGCATGCCGCCGCTCGACTAGGTTCAAGCCTCACCCATCCACACGGATCGTTGCGTTTTTCGGGTCGTAGGGGCTGTCCTCCACCACTTCGGCGTCCCACAGCTGGTCGAACATCTTGACCTTCAGCTTCGTGCCGACCTCCGCGATGTCGGGTTTGACGTAGCCCATGCCGATGGATTTACCGAAGGCCACCGAATACCCGCCCGAGGTCAGACGCCCGACGCGGGTGTCGCCGTGGTACAGCACTTCGCGGCCCCAAGGGTCGGCGTCGTCGGGCCCGTCGATCAGCAAGGTCACACATTTGCTGCGGATACCATGGGCCTGCATTGCGTCCTTGCCGTGGAAGTCCTTGGACAGGTCGACAAAGCGCGGCAGATCAGCCTCTAGCGGGGTGGCATCGCGGCCCAGTTCATTGCCGAAAGCGCGGTAGGATTTCTCTTGCCGCAGCCAGTTCTGTGCCCGCGCGCCGACCAGTTTCATCCCGTGTTTCTCGCCCGCCTTCTCCAGCAGATCGAACAGGTGGTTCTGCATCTCGATCGGGTGGTGCAGCTCCCAGCCGAGCTCTCCGGTATAGGCGACGCGGATGGCGCGGACGGGGACCATCCCCAGCTCGATATTGCGCATGGTCAGCCAGGGGAACCGCTTGTTGCTCAGCACCGTCTCGGGGTCCGCGTCCTTGATGACCTCTTTCAGGACATCGCGCGATTTGGGGCCCGCGATGGCAAAGACACCCCATTGCGTGGTCACGTCATGACATTCGATATACCCGAATTCGGGTGCTTTATCGGCGATGGCCTTGCGCAGGAAATCACTGTCATAGGCCGTCCAGGCCCCGGCGGACACAAGGTAGTATTCATCCTGAGCGAGCCGCACGATGGTATATTCAGTGCGCGTGGTGCCGTTGATCGTCAGCGCATAGGTCAGGTTGATCCGCCCGACAGAAGGCAGCTTGTTGCAGGTGAACCAATCCAGAAAGGCAGTGGCCCCCGGCCCCTTGACCAGATGTTTGGTAAAGGCGGTCGCATCGATCAGGCCCACGCCCTCGCGGATCGCCTTGGCCTCATCGACCGCATGCTGCCACCAGCCGCCGCGCCGGAAGGACCGGCTGTCGTGATCATTGAACCCCAGCGGCGCAAAGTAGTTCGGGCGTTCCCACCCGTTCACATGGCCGAACTGTGCGCCACGGGCCGCCTGACGGTCATAGGCAGGCGAGGTACGCAAGGGCCGACACGCGGGGCGCTCCTCATCCGGGTGGTGCAGGATATAGACGTGCTCATAGGCCTCTTCGTTCTTGCGCGCGGCATATTCGGTGGTCATCCAGTCGCCATAGCGTTTGGGGTCCAGCGACGCCATGTCGATCTCGGCCTCGCCGTCGACCATCATCTGCGCCAGATAGTAGCCCGTGCCCCCCGCAGCTGTGATCCCGAAGGAAAACCCTTCGGCCAGCCACATATTGCGCAACCCGGGTGCCGGACCAACCAGCGGGTTGCCGTCGGGCGTATAGCAGATCGGTCCGTTGAAATCGTCCTTGAGGCCGGAGTCCGCACAAGACGGGACGCGGTCGGCCATCGCCATATACTGATCCGCGATCCGGTCCAGATCCAGCGGAAATAGATCGGCCCGGAAGCTGTCCGGCACCCCATATTCGAACCGCGCAGGCGCGCCGCGTTCATAAATGCCCAAAATCCAGCCGCCCCGCTCTTCGCGGGCGTAGGATTCATTATCGGCGTCCCGCACAACCGGATGCTCCGGATTGCCATCGGCGCGCCATTTGACCAGCTCGGGGTCCTGATCCATCACGATAAACGTATGTTCGACCGGAATGGCAGGCATCTTGATGCCCAGCATCTTGGCGGTGCGCTGCGCGTGGTTGCCGCTGGCGGTAACGACATGCTCGGCGGTGATCACGACCTGCTCGTCCGAGGGGACAAGGTTCCCGCCCTTCTCGACCATCTTGGTGACGGTAACCTCCCACGCCGCGCCATTCCAGTGAAAGGCATCCGCCTGCCACTTGCGCTCGATCGCCACGCCCCGCTGCCGCGCGCCCTTGGCCATCGCCATGGTGACATCGGCGGGGTTAATGTAGCCGTCCGTCTGGTGGTACAGCGCGCCTTTCAGATCGTCGGTCTTGATGAGCGGCCATTTTGCCTTGATCTCGTCCGGCGTCATGAAGGTATAGGGCACGCCGCAGGTCTCGGCGGTCGAGGCATAGAGCATGTATTCATCCATGCGTTCGTCCGTCTGCGCCATGCGCAGGTTGCCCACCACGGCAAAGCCCGCGTTCAGGCCGGTCTCTTCCTCAAGCGTCTTGTAGAACTTGATCGAATAGTCGTGGATGTGGGTCGTCGCATAGGACATGTTGAAATAGGGCAGCAACCCTGCCGCGTGCCATGTAGACCCCGAGGTCAGCTCGTCCCGCTCAAGCAACATCACATCATCCCATCCGGCGCGGGCCAGATGATAGGCAATCGACGTGCCAACGGCGCCGCCGCCCACAACCAGTGCTTTGACTTGAGTTTTCATGAATCCAATGCTCCGCCAGAATAGGTCTTAGCGACATTTAGCAGTCCCCGCGCAAAACGCAGAACCCAGCCGACCAAAGACAGCACAAATGCGACCAACGTCGAAAAACTCGCGCGCAGGCCGCTTCCAAATGGTTAAAATCCCCGCCGGAGGCATCGCATCCCTGCCGGTGGCAGGGATCGATATACAGCCCGCGCCGTCCCGACTACGCCAGGGATTCGGGAAGAATCTTGCCCGGGTTCATAATGTTATCGGGGTCGAGCGCCTGTTTGATCGCGCCCATGACGCCCACTGCCGCTCCCAGTTCCTTGACCAGATAGGGGCGTTTGCCCTGTCCGATGCCATGCTCTCCGGTGCATGTCCCCTCCATCGAGATCGCGAGCTCGTTGAGCCAGCTAATGAACGCCTCGGCGCGGGCGACTTCATCCGCGTCGTCCATATCCAGCAGCAGCGAGGCGTGGAAATTGCCATCGCCTGCGTGGCCGACGATGGGCGCGATCAGGTCCAGCTCCGCCGCTTTGGCGTTCGCGCGCCCGACCGCTTCGGCCAGCCTTGAGATCGGCACACAAACGTCGGTCGCCACCGCCTTGCAGCCGGGGCGCAGGGCCAGCATCGCCCAATAGGCATCATGGCGCGCTTGCCACAGCTTGTTGCGTTCCTCCATCGTGGTGGTCGCCTGATAGTCGGTGCCGCCGTTTTCATCGGCAAGCGCTGCGAATGTCTCGGTCTGTTCGACTACACCGGCGTCGGAGCCATGAAACTCCAGTAGCAACATCGGCGTTTCGGGCAGCGACAGTTTGGCATAGGCATTCACCGCGCGCACGACCATCGCGTCCAGCAGCTCTATCCGTGCGACGGGCAGCCCGTATTGGATCACGCTTTGCACCGTTTCACAGGCCGCCTCGACCGAGGGGAAGGAACAGCGGGCAGAGCTGATTGCCTCGGGGATGCCTTGTAGCTTCAACGTGATTTCGGTGATCACGCCCAATGTCCCTTCAGAGCCCACCATCAGACGCGTCAGATCGTATCCGGCGGATGATTTGCGCGCCCGTGCGCCGGTGCGGATCACCGTGCCATCGGCCATCACCGCCTCGACCGCCAGCACGTTGTCCTTCATCGTGCCATAGCGCACCGCATTGGTGCCCGAGGCCCGCGTCGCCGTCATCCCGCCAAGCGAGGCATTGGCCCCGGGATCAATGGGAAAGAACAGCCCCTGATCGCGCAAATGAGTGTTCAATGCCTCGCGGGTGACGCCGGGTTGCACGCGGCAATCCAGATCGCCGGCGTTGACCTCGACCACCGCGTCCATCTGCGTGACGTCGATCGACACGCCCCCCGCGGGCGCATTCACATGCCCTTCAAGCGAGGTGCCGGTGCCGAAGGCGATGACCGGCACCTTATGCGCGGCGCAGACCTTGACCACAGCCGCGACATCGTCGGTCGAGCGGGCAAAAACCACTGCATCGGGGGCCTGATTTCTGATCCAGGTCGTCGTATGCCCGTGCTGTTCGCGGATCGCGTCCCCCGTCTGGAAGCGTTCGCCGAATTGCTGCTTGAGGATACCCAAAGCGGTGTCGATCCCGGTCTCGTTGCGGGGCATGTCGGTGGCCTGTGCCATGTGGTCTTTCCTTTGGTTCAGAATGGGCGATCACTCGCCAAGGGCAATGCCTTCGCGGCGCGGGTCAGCCCCGCCGCGCAGATCATCGCCAATCGAAATCATATGCAGCCCCGAGGTCAGCGCGCGGGTGTTCACCTCGTAGCCAAGGCCCATCAGCGCATCGGCCATCACGGCGGCGTCGGTGCCTTCCTCAAGGTCGTAGGGGCCGAACCGGTTGATCGCATGGGGCAGTGCTGCGGCCTGTTGCACATCCATCCCCCAATCCAGATGCGCGATGATCGCGCCCGCGACATAGCCGATGATGCGGCTGCCACCGGGGCTGCCCACGGCCAGAACCGGCGCGCCATCTTTCATCACAATCGTCGGTGCCATCGACGAGCGCGGGCGTTTTCCCGGCTCGACCCGATTGGCAATCGGCACACCATCGGTATGCGACCGGAAAGAGAAATCCGTCAGCTCGTTGTTCAACAAAAACCCGCGCACCATCAGGCGGCTCCCAAAGCCGTTTTCGATGGTGGTGGTCATGCTTGCGACGTTACCCATGCTGTCCACGATCGACACATGCGAGGTCGACGGCAGCTCGATAGAGATATCATCGGCAAAATTTAGGGCATGGTCGAAAGCGGGCGCGCCTGCGGTGACTTCGGGCAGCGCATCGTCGCCCTGCAACAGCTTGGCGCGTTCCGCCAGATAGGATGGGTCGAGCATACCGGTCACCGGCACCGGCACATAATCGGTATCGGCCACATAGCGCCCCCGATCCGCAAAGGCGAGCCGCGAGGCATCGCCGATCAGTCGCAGCACATCCGCGTCCGCCGGTCCGGCGCTCAGGTCCGCATTTTCCAGCAGCCCCAGTATTTGCCCTACGGCCAGCGCACCAGAGGACGGCGGCCCCATGCCGCAGACCTCATGCCCGTGATAGGGCGCGCAAAGGGCGTCGCGTTCCTTGACCCGATAGATCGAAAGATCGACCTCTGACAGCACACCGGGGTTGGTGGCCCCTTGGACAGCCCCCACGATGTCGCGCGCAATGTCGCCGGTATAGAAAGCCTCCACCCCGCGTTCAGCCATCGCCGCGACCGTGCGGGCATAATCGGGATTCTTGAGCGTATCGCCTGCCTGCACCGGCGTGCCGTTCGGCATGAAATAGGATGCTGTCGTTTCCGACGTTGCCAGCCGTTCGGCGTCATCAGCCACCAGCCCCGCAAGACGTGGGGACACGGCAAAGCCCTTCTCGGCCAGTGCGACAGAGGGGGCCAGCAAATCGGCCCAGGGCTGGTTGCCCCATTTCTCATGCGCTGCGGCCATCAACGCAGGTGTGCCCGGCGTACCGACCGACCGCCCGCCAACGACGGCGTCAAAGAACCCCAGCGGGACCCCCTGATCGTCCTGAAACAATTGCGGCGTGACCGCCAGCGGCGCAGTCTCGCGCCCGTCCAGCGTGGTCAGCCTGCCCGATGCGGCGTCATACCAGACCAGAAACGCCCCGCCACCCAGGCCAGAGCTTTGCGGCTCCACCAGCCCCAGCATCGCTTGGACGGCGACCAGCGCGTCGGCAGCGGTGCCCCCCCGTGCCAGCACATCCGCCCCTGCCTGAACCGCATGAGGGTTGGCAGCGGCGACCATCCAGTTCCGGGCGATGACGGGTTTGCCCGCATCCTTAGCCTCGAAGGCGGCGGTGATCTGCGGCGACATGCCGGTAAAGCTGCCTTGGCTGGCACCTTCGGGCGCAACGCTATCGGCGGCCTGTTGCGCGAAAGCGGCCCCGCTTACAAAACCACCTATGGCGATGGCTGTGCAGGTCCGCCCGATGTATTTTACAATGTGATGTGCAAGCATGGTCCCCTCCCCGTTCCGGTGCTCGGGGTCAACCTACTTGTTTTTAGCGCCAGCGCAAATTGAACCGCACAGGCGCTGCGCCTAAAGCATCGAGGGGACGACCTGATCGGGCGGACGGTGCCCGTCTTCGAAGGTCTTGATGTTGATGATGACCTTCTCGCCCATCTCCACCCGCCCTTCGAGCGTCGCAGACCCCATATGCGGCAAGAGCACGACATTGCTCAGCTCGCGCAAGCGCGGGTTGATGTCGGTGCCGTGTTCATACACGTCCAGCCCTGCGCCTTGCAGCTCGCCCGCGCGCAGCATCCGCGTCAGGGCGTTTTCGTCGATCACCTCCCCCCGGGAGGTGTTTACGATCACCGCGTCGGGCTTCATCAGCTTCAGGCGGCGGGCGTTCATCAGATGGAAGGTGCTGGGGGTGTGCGGGCAGTTGATGCTCATCACGTCCATGCGGGCCACCATCTGGTCAAGGCTTTCCCAATAGGTCGCGCCAAGGCTCTCTTCGATCTCGGGGCGCAGACGGCGGCGGTTGTGGTAGTGGACCTGCATGCCAAAGGCAGCCGCGCGCCGTGCGACGGCCTGACCAATGCGGCCCATCCCCAGAATACCCAAACGGCGGCCGCTGACGCGCCCGCCAAGCAGCGCAGTCGGGGCCCAGCCCTGCCAATCGCCTTTTTGCATCTGTGCCATGCCTTCGGACATGCGCCGTGTGACCGCGAGAATCAGCGCCATGGTCATATCGGCGGTGTCTTCCGTCAGCACGCCGGGGGTATTGGACACCAGAATCCCGCGCTGCCGCGCTGTCATCACGTCAATATGATCGACCCCCGCCCCGTAGTTCGCGATCAGTTTCAGCCGGTCCCCCGCCTGCCCGATCAGTGCTGCGTCGATTTCATCGGTCACGGTGGGCACCAAGATATCCGCAGTTTTCATCGCCTCGCCCAGTTCAGAGCGGGTCATCGGCGTGTCATCCGCGCGCAACGTCACATGAAACAGTTCCGTCAATCGCTTTTCGACGACTTCCGGCAACCGTCGCGTGACTACAACACTTAGCGGTTGCTTTGACATTGTGGGCCTCCCAAATATGGCTTTGCACTGTGCTTGGTGGCATGGTGTCCCAAGCAGAGACGAGGCACAAGAACCTCGCAGGGCAAAACTGCATTAAATCAACGGCAACAGACCAGACAGGCAGTCATGAAACCGATGTTACGTTCCGTCCTTTTGGGCGCCCTTGCAGCCGTTCACCTGTGCACCACCCCGGTTTTCGCGCAAGAGGTCGGCCAAGTGACCAACCTGCCGGTGCCCCGTTTCGTGTCCATGAAAGCGAGCGAGGGGAACGTGCGGCGCGGGCCGTCGCTGACGCACCGGATCGATTGGGTGTTCAAACATCGCGACCTGCCCCTGCGCATCACGGCAGAGCATGGCCATTGGCGCCGCGTCGAAGACCGCGACGGTATGGGCGGCTGGGTGCATTATTCGCTTTTGTCGGGCACGCGCACCGTTCTGGTCGAACAGGACCGTCTGCAGCTGCTTGTCCGCCCCGACCCCAAGGCCCCCGTCGAGGCAGAACTTGAACTGGGCGTGATCGCGCGGCTCGGAGCCTGCGACCTTGAATGGTGTTTCCTGAGGGTCGGCGGCTATAAAGGCTGGGCCCCCAAAGCGCGGCTCTGGGGCGTGGGCCCGAAAGAGCTACGCGACTGACCGCGCAATTGCACATGCCGCGGTCTTGGGCTTAGGTGACAAAAACCGTCCCCATGATCAGGAGCTCTCATGCGCGCAGTCACCTATTCCACCCTTGGCGAAGCACGCGACGTGCTAACCCTGACCGAGATGCCAACCCCTGCCCCCGCTGCGGGCGAGGTGCTGGTGCGGCTGGCCGTGTCGGGCGTCAACCCGTCCGATGTGAAATCCCGACGCGGGCGCCCCGGCATGACCCATCCGCCCTTCGAGACTGTGATCCCGCATAGCGATGGTGCCGGCGTGATCGAGGCCGTGGGCGACGGTGTGGACCAAGCCCGCGTGGGACAGCGCGTCTGGATCTGGAACGGGCAATGGCAGCGCCCCTTCGGCACTGCCGCGACCCATATCGCCCTGCCGCAAGCGCAGGCCGTCCCGCTGCCCGATGACGTGAGCTTTGACACTGCCGCCAGCCTTGGCATCCCCGGGTTGACCGCGGCCCACGCCGTGTTCAACGGCGGTGATGTCGCGGGGCAAACGCTGCTGATCCAGGGGGGCGCGGGCACCGTCGGCTATCTCGCCGTGCAATTCGCCGCCTGGGCAGGGGCGCGCGTTATCGCCACCACCGGAGCCAGTGGGGCCGAGCGCGCAAAATCCGCAGGCGCACAGGTCGTGCTGGACTATAGCGCCCCCGATCTGGCGCAACAGGTGCTTGATGCCAACGGTGGTGCCCCCGTCGACCAGATCATCGAGGTCGAATTCGGGGCCAATATCGCGCTGGATGCCGAAGTGATCAAACCCAACGGGCGCATCGCGGCCTATGGCTCTGCCAAGGTGATGGAGCCGACGCTCCCCTTCCTGCCCCTGCTCTTTAAGGCGGTGACCATCGACATCATCCTCGTCTACCTGCTGACCGAGGCCGAACGTGCCCTCGCGATCAAGAAAACCCATCAAGCCTTGGCCGAAGGGGCGCTGCACTGCCCGGTCGAGCAGACATTCGCGCTGTCAGACACGGTCAAAGCCCACGAAGCCGTCGAAGCCGGTGCCCGCGCCGGTGCGATCTTGATCAACTGCGAAGGCTGACAGTCCTAGCACGCGACATATACTGCACCCTTGAAGCGAGGGGGACGGCGGCGGTGCGCCCCCACGCCCCCCTTACGCGCGATCACGTGTTCGCTCGGCCGCAGGATATCAGCAGCAAGACATACGGCGGCAATAGGCCCCCTGCGGCCGAGCGACCCCGCTGATCCTCCCCAATAGAACACAGCCTGCTCTGCCCCAACCACGGCTCAAGAATAAATTCCGAGATTCTCCCCACTTTTTCTCCAGAAAGGTATTGCACCCCCCCGCACTCCGGACTAATTACGCCCACACGTTGGGATGTAGCCAAGTGGTAAGGCAACTGTTTTTGGTACAGTGTACCGTAGGTTCGAATCCTACCATCCCAGCCACTTCACTTTAGACATTATTAAGATCAGGCCTTCGGGCCGAAAGCCGAGCGTGTCCTACTCGCGTCGCAGCGCAGCGCTTGCTGATCTAACCGCGGCAGCGACAGATATCCTCCGATCTCTAAACATAAAAAAACACCCGGCCCTTTCACGAAGGGGCAGGTGCTTTCGCTAAATGTACTGAGAGCGATTGAAGCTCAGTCGGCAGATTTAAAACTTACCGATGACATTCAAGAAGACGCCTTTGTGTTCGTAGTCGATATCGGCCAAATCGTCGGAGACGTTGCCATATTCATAGCCAAGTCCCACCTTCGCATTGCTGCCCAAATGACGGTAGACGCCCACCAAGCCACCGGTGTCGCGCGTGCCGGTTTCAGGACTCCATAAAACGCGGCCCTCGGCCATGACGTCCCATTTGTGCACCACGTGCCAGTCAGCGCGCAGCACACCTAGATGGGCGGAGGATTGAACAAAATCATCCGTACCCCGTGGGGCCACTTCACCAAAGCGGTAGCCGTATTTCCCACCCAACGTAAGCTTGGGCGAGATGTTGTAGTTCACGTCAACGCTCGCGATCACACTTTTCTGGCTGGGGCCTTCGTCGGAGTCATCTACGGTCAACTGCTCGGATGCGGGTAGGTCGCGCAGATAGGACAGTTTCATCAATCCGTTGAAGCGGTTATTTTCGACGGGGCGGTAGGCGTAGCCGACAGATGCCTCGATGAATTCCCCATCTAGGAAGGAGGACTGATCGGAATCGGAAACAAACGCGTCAAATTTGGTCAGAACCCGCCAATCATCGCTGGTCTGATAGGACGTGCCACCGCTCAGCAGCCAGGTGTCGCGGTCGCGGGTTGTGCCCTCTCCGTTTTCATGGCGGCGCTCGAGACGCAGACGTGCTTCGAGGCCCTCTTGTTCAGCATACGTCGCACCCAAAGATATCGCCCGTCGGGTGAAATCGCCATCGACATCGTCAGCGATCTTACCCGCCTCCATCGCGCCCGAGAACGTCCATTTCTGGTTCGGCGAATAGTTGACACCGTAGTTATTCGTAAGCGAACGCCGGTTGCCGAACATATCGTATTTGTTTTCGCCATAGGTCGTCAGCTGTTCGCTGTAGGTCCGTCGCCCACCAACAACAAAGGTCCCCCCGTCGTCGCCCGAAAGCTCGCGCCCCAAGACTTCACGCGTCGGGTCCAGAGTATAGCCCAGATAAACTTCGTTCCCCGCTGTCGGCGCATATCCCAACTTCAACAGGCCACCGACACCGCCGTCGCCGCCTGAAACCTCGCCGCCCAGCCTGACGTGTTCGCCCAAACGGACAGACCCACCGACACCCATACGATTATTGTCGTCCAGGCCGCCGTCATTCATCACGGTGCCCTGTCCAAAGACATAGACCTCGCGGTCCTCATTCGGCTTGTAGGTGACACGCACGCCCAGATCCAGACGCGCACCGCCATCGCCGGGGCGGCCTTGGAAGCGCTCTTCGTCGAAAGCAAGGCCCGTCTCTACGGTCCAGACATCGTCCAGCGCGTATGCGAGGCTGACATCGACTTCGCTGCGCCGGTCCCCGCCTGCACGGTCGAACTGTTCGCCCGAGAAACGCAAGGTGATACGGTCTGAGGTGTCTACCTCGCCGTAGACGCCATACAGTTTCTGATCCTGACTGATTTCATCATCAAGGGTAGAAAACCCTCCTTCTTTGTGCTCGTGGTAGAAGCCCACAAAGCCTTCGCGGTCAAAGCCCGCATCGATCAAATCCATCCGCCCCGCAAGACGATAGGCCAACGCCGTGCGCGCGGTGCCGCTTGTTCCCTCAGACGATAGCGTGAAACCGCCATCGGTGCTAAACGTGTTCCCAAAACCAGGCCCTTTGGTCTGCGCAACTTCGGCTTCAAGCCAGCTGTTATCTGACACCTCATAGCGGGCATCGACCCCTTGCATGTCCTGATCGGCTGCACCTGTCGTTTCGCGCATGGCCGTGACGCCAAAACGCAGACGGTCATTGGCCCAGCCCTGCACCCTACCCCCAACAGCGTTGCCGCCGACATCTTCGAAGGTGGGTGTATATTCGTACGTCGCGACGAGGTTGACCTCGTTGCTGCCAAGCCCGCCGTCGCGCACCACCGTGTTATCCGGTGCCGAGGAGCTAAGCGGTCTGCGTAAGATCACCACGCCCTGCAGGTAGTCGATGTCGTAATCTACATCCCGCTCAAGGGTGCGACGTTCTATGATGCGACCTGTGTCCGGGTCGCGCACCTCGACCATCAGGGTTTCGGAATAACCATTGATATCCTGACGCGACAGGAAATAAGCGGAGCCGCCAGTGCCGCGCAGAACATCGCGCTGTGGCAAAGTGTCTGGCTGTGCGGCATAGGCTTGCGCCTCTAGACGCGCATTGCCTGATGTTGTGACCTCGTCCGACTGATACGCCAGTTTGCCCCCGTAAAGGCTGCGATCATTGCGCAGCATCGTATTGCCCGCAATGTCCGCTTTGAAGTCGCCCCAAACGGCATAGCCCTGTTTGCGCTCTACCCGCAGGTAGATACGGCCAGAGGTCGGCGCATCATCGTAGGATGTGGAGTCGTCCCCGTAGACAAGATAGTAGTCTTCAGGGTCCAACCGATCCAGCACACGACGCGGGTCCTTGTCGTTCAGACGGCCAAAAAGGTCGTCAAGCTCGCCTTCCCCCGTATCGACCGACAGCGTGATCAACGTCGACCCTTTGATACGCCCTTTGGCATAGACAGCCATGCGCCCGTCGGCTTGCACGTCGTCGGTTTGCTCCAACGTGTCTTCGATCCGCTTGGACAGGGTCGCGTCAACGATCCCGACATAGAACCATTCGCTTTTCGGGATATCGATCTCACGGGTGATGTCGCGCAGGGTGCGGTTTCCCTGTCGCACCTCGACGCGTACGTCGTGTTCGCCGGGCGGCAAGATACGCTGCATTACGAATTTGCCGTTGGCGTCGACAGGCACCGTCTCTCCCATGACCATGACGGATTGCCCGCGACGGACATGATCGCCAAATGCCGTCACCGCCCCACCTTGAACCTGAATGCGCCGCCGAGCGGTGCGGTCTTCGCCCTCGCCTGCCGCGGCAATCGGCCCGTTTAGCAGCGGCTGCCCCAGATCAGCGCGCGCGGTGCGCAGGAGCGGTAGCTCTATTGTCTCGTCATAACGCCCCTGCGCATCATAGACCCGCAGCACATAGCCGTATTCGCCTTCCCCGTTTGACGGCATCGTCCATGCCGCCACGCCATTGGGCGCAATTGGCAGTTTCGCCACCAAAGGTTTTGTCGGGCGGGTCAGGTCCATGATGCGGACTTCACCGCGTGTGATGTAAGCGGGGTAGTTCGTGGAGGCTCGGAAGCGCAGTGTTTCGCCCGCGCGGTAGCTTGCGCCAAGATCGGCCGTTGTGATGTTCAGGATCGGCTTGGCGTCCAACCCGTCGAACTTCACCTGTACCTGCGGGCTAGTGACAGCACGTTCTTGTCTACGCTCCGTCACTGGTGCGCGCTTTGCACCGGCCACCGGCGCGTCGTCGATCGAGATGGCAAAACCCACGTCAGAGAATGCGCCTGCCGGTGCCGTGTCGGTGAATTCGGCAGGCACAGACGGCGCACCTGCGCCGCTGTCTTGCCCCCACGCTCCGCTTCCAATGGGCACAATTGCAGTGGTCGCAAACAACGCCGCGTAAACGGAGCGACGCACACCGGGGAGAATAAATTTCTTGCTCATCATTCCGCCCTCAATTCTTGCGTACATAGGTTTTTTCGATGGTCATTTTGTAGTCACCGATCCTGCGCCAATCGCGTTGGATCTGTTGTTCGACTAGCCTTGTTAGCGCCCGCGCGCGGGTTTGCTCGACCACTCCACTGTCGCGTGGCAGGTGGAACGTCAGCCGGATCATCGACGGGGTCTGCGCGATTTTGCGCAACATTTCCGTGACCCCTTTTTGAAGCTGGGGATGCGCGACGGTCTGGCCGGTCTGCGGATCCCGAATAAACCCGCGGGCATTCAGGTCCACACGGACGATACGGCTCATGGAGACACCAAAGTTGATCTCTGACATCTTGCCCGGCGTCATACGCATGACACGGGGATTTTCCGTCGTGACCCTGTAGCCCGTCGGCAGGCTTCGGGTGTCCAGCTTCAGAATGAAGTTGCTGCCGCGATCCGCTGGCAAGATAGCGCAAGGCACGTGGTAGCGACCAAACTCATCTGTGGTGATGATGGTGCCATCAACACCGGCAACACGCGCGGCAGGAATACCTTCCTCTCCCTGATCCTGATAGCCGTTGTGGTTATCATCCTTGAACACCTTCCCGATCACGTCGCCGCAATCAAAGACGGGCTCTACCGCGACGGTCACTGTGGCTGTCGCACTGGGGGCAAGCCGTTCACCGGACAGATCATCGAAAACGTCAGCCGTGTTCACATGATCACCTGCGCTGGCCGATTCCAGAATACGGCCCGACAGGTTCAGCGTCATCGAGGATTGCGGCCCAATCCGCAAATCAGCGAATGAAACCCTGTTGTTGGTCACTTGAGGTTCGACATCGGAGCCATCCACTTGCGCCGAGCCGGGCACGAACACGAAGTCGCGGGGCAGCGTATCCACCACATTCGCCGTGACGCTGAACCTTGGGTTGTTGTTGGTCACGGTGATTGTATAGGGCACGGTTTGGCCGCGGTTCACATTCCGCAAGGCTGCGGTTTTGGTGATGCTAATGCCTTCCACGGGGAACTCGCTTGTCGGGAAGACATAATCGGTGGTCTCCTCTTGCGTCTCGCCGTCCGAGTCATTGTTGTCATCCGACACATCCGAAAGCTGCAAGGGCTCCGTTTGTACGCCCTCCACCTGGGTGGTGATCGCTGTGACGCTTGCCTGTGACATCACCGTCGAAGAGGCAACGTCGCGTGAAGTGGGCACATATGTCGCCTGATAGGTCGCGGTTTCCCCCGGCTGCAAACGCCCCTCGGGAGAGCCGCTACTAGTGCGTCTGAAACTCGGCCCCGTGGCATAGCGCAACTGGGCACCATCCGCGTTGAAGAGACGAAGGTTACCAAGCGCCACGCGTTCGACCGGCGCATTTGAGGTATTGGTGACTGTGAACGTATAGACCAACGTCCCCGCCGGACCGGCACTGTCTTCGCGGACCTCTACCTCGTTCACGATGTCAATGTCACCGACCGGAGCCTGCACTACGCGCTCTATCGCGGTGGCGCAGATATCGGGCGCATCCGTTTGACAGATGGTATAGGTCATCTCGTAGATACCGGCGGGATTTCCCGGTGCCAGCGTCAACGTGCCGTCGGCGTTGAGCGTCAGCTCCTCGGCGATTTCGTCAACCGTGATGGTGACGGTGTCCACGCTTGCTGCTGCACCATTAACGATATCAGACCCCAAAATAGACGCGGTCGTGCCCCCATCTGTGGTGAGCTCAGCAAAGTCTTCCGGCTCCGCCGTGATGGTGCCTACGGTGACGGTCTCTGTCACTGTGCTGCAAACCGTACCGGTCGCGGCGTCGCAGATTGTATAGATCAGCGCATAGTCACCCGGTGCCGTTCCTTCGTTGATGCTGACGGTATAGTCCTCGTTCAGGGTCAGCTTGGCGTCGATGGCATCGACTGTCAGGATCACATCCTCGGGCGTGACCGTTTCGCCATCGAACGTATCGGATGCCAGAATGCTCTGCGCCGTTGTGGCCCCTGCAATGCCGTCAAGCGGTGCAAAGTCTTCCGCCACAGCGACCAAGGCGGCTACCACGACTTCGAGTTCGGCGGTCTGGCAATTGGTTGGGTTCAGCGCCTCGCACAGCTGATAGGTTACAGTATACGTACCACCGGGTGCGCCTGCAGGCACATCGACTGTGCCGTCAGGGTTGATCACAACCCCTTCCAGCCGGCCATTGTCCGTCAGACGAAGCGTCACGTCCTGCGGTGCCACGGGTTCGCCGTTCAGCGTGTCCGGGCCGTTCCCATTGTCACCAAGAACACTGGTCAGTGTGCCACCGTTAGCAGCATCGATAGGCGTGCCCGTATAGTCATCGGGTTGAGTTTCAAGCGCCCCCGCGTCCACCGTCACCGCAAGTCGCGCGGTATCGCAATTGGCCGGGTTCAACGCCTCGCAGAGTTGGTATACAATCTCGTATGTGCCTGCAGGCGTGCCGTCGGGCACGTCGAGAGCGCCGGTCGCAGGGTCGAGCGTCGGCACAGGGCCCCCGTTAACCGATGTGGCTGGTGTCTGCACGGAGACTGACACGTCTTCGATCCCAGCAGGCGCATCACCGATTGTATCAGCACCCGCACCATTATCCTGAAGGATGTTCAGAGCATTCGTGGCCCCGGCCCTGCCGCCTATCCCAACAATCGTATCATCTTGCGCAACGATTTCTGCCGCATCCACGACGATAGTCACCGTAGCGGTTTCGCAATTGCTGGGGTTGAGGTTCTCGCACAACTGATAGGTAATGTCATGGCGACCGGCTGGCGTGCTCGGCGCGACATCCACCGTGCCATCTGTCGGATCAAGCACCGGCACTGGCCCACCGTCGATCGACGTCGCAGGGCTGGCTACCGTCAGCGTCACATCGGCCAAATCGACAGGTGCACCATCAAGCGTGTCCGCCCCGTTGCCGTTGTCATCCAGCACGTTCAGCACATCCGCTGCCCCGACAAGACCATCCACGTCAGAGACCTGATCATCCTGCAAATCCAGCACCGCCGCATCAACAGTCACGCGCGCGGTGGCCGTGTCACAGTTGGTGGGGTTCAGGTTCTCGCACAGCTGGTACAGTATTTCGTAGGTGCCTGCCGGTGTGTTCGGCGCAACGTCAATCGTGCCGTCCGCGGGATCAAGAACCGGCACAGGGCCGCCATTGATCGGCGTGGCGGCACGGTTTACCGCCAGTGTCACATCCTCGATTGTGGCTGCGGCACCACCCAAGGTGTCGGTGCCATTTGCATTGTCGGCCAATACGTTCATCACATCTGACGCGCCCGCAATACCGTCTACGCCCGAAACCGCATCATCCTGCGCAACAAGCTCTGCCGCAGCGACCACGAGGGTAACTGTCGCAGTATTACAGTTGGTCGGGTTCAGATCCTCGCAAATCTGATAGGTGATGTCATAGCGGCCCGCTGGCGTGCCAGCAGGAACATCAACGGTCCCGCTTGCCAA
The DNA here is from genome assembly GCF_048285585.1 of Sulfitobacter sp. SBS6. Classification (NCBI taxonomy): domain Bacteria; kingdom Pseudomonadati; phylum Pseudomonadota; class Alphaproteobacteria; order Rhodobacterales; family Roseobacteraceae; genus Sulfitobacter; species Sulfitobacter sp. SBS6. The sequence continues at coordinate 1,047,368 of NZ_JBLWBA010000005.1, forward strand.
GTTCAACTCCGGCACGGGGCCACCGTTGATTGGGGTTGCTGGCGATTGCACGGCGATGGTCAGTGCGTTGATGTCAGCATCGACACCACCAATAGTATCCGGGCCGTTGCCGTTATCCTCAAGCACGTTCAGCAGGTCAGTGACGCCATTCAAACCGTCAATGTCGCCTGCCACGTCGTCTTGTGCGATCACTGGTGCCGCATCTACCGCAATGTTCACCGATGTTTCCGAACAGTTGGTCGGGTTCAGCGCTTCGCACAATTCATAGCGGATTTCATAGCTGCCCGCCGGCGTGCCCGCAGGCACATCAACCAAACCAGTCGCTGTATCAAGCACCGGAACCGGACCGCCATCGACCGGCGTTGCTGGTGTCACCACCGACAGAATTGTGTCCGCCAAAGAAGCAGGCTCGCCATTCAGCGTATCCGGCCCCGAACCGTTATCGGCAAGAACGTCCAGCGCGCCGGGTGCGCCGTTCAGACCATCAATATTCGTGATCTGGTCCGCATGCGCCACAAGATCAGCCGCATCAACCGTGAGGGTTACCGTCGCAACGCCGCAGTTGGACGGGTTCAAGTTTTCGCAGACCTCGTAGCTGATGGTGTAGGTTCCAGCGGGCGTGCCAGCTGGTACATCCACCAGACCTGTGGCGGCATCGAGCACCGGAACAGGACCGCCGCGGATCGCTGTCGCAGGGGTGTTCACGCTAAGCGTAACATCACCGATGTCCGCAGGCTCCGCGCCAAGCGTGTCCGCTCCGTTGCCGTTGTCACCAAGGACATTCAACAGATCATCGGCGCCGTCGACACCATTCACGCCGACAGCCACATCGTCTACCGCAGTAATCGCAGCCGGATCGACATCGATCTGCACAACGGCCGTGGCGCAGTTGGTGGGGTTCAAATCTTCGCAGACCTCATAGCCAATCTGATAGCGGCCTGCCGGCGTCCCAGCGGGCACATTGACCGCGCCGGTAGCAGGATCGAGCACGGGCACCGGACCGCCGTTGATGGAGCTTGCAGCAGCGCTGACAATGATGGTCACATCATCGATGTCAGCAACCACCCCGCCGATGGTGTCTGGGCCATTGCCGTTGTCACCCAGCACGTTCAGCAGATCGGGGGCACCAGCACGGCCGTCCACACCGGTCGCGGCATCGTCAAACGCTTCGATTTCGGCGGGCACAACGGTGACAGAGACCGTCGCCGTTTCGCAGTTGGTCGCGTTGACGTTCTCGCACAGTTGGTAGGTAATCTCGTAGGTGCCTGCCGGTGTATTCGCGGGAACATCCACAAGGCCCGTAGCAGGGTTCAGCACAGGCACGGGGCCATCGTTGATTGGTGTGGCAGTGGTTGTCACGCTCAGGGTGACGTCGCCGATCACAACGGCTTCGCCATTGACCGTGTCAGGGCCGTTGCCGTTGTCCGCAAGCACATCCAACACGCCTTCGGCCCCGACCAGACCGTCTACGTCAGCGATACTGTCATTGGCGGGCTCTACGCTTGGTGCATCCACCTCCACTGTGATCGTCGCGGTTTCACAGTTTTCGGGGTTGATATCTTCGCACAGGGCATAGGTGATCTGATAGGTGCCGGCGGGTGTGCCGGCAGGCACATCTACGGAACCGTCTGTAATATCCAAAGCCGGAACAGGCCGCCCGTCGGTTATTGGTGTGGCCGCCGTATCGACGCGTAGCGTGACATTGTCGAGGGTCGCCGGGGCATCATTCAGCGTGTCGGGGCCGTTGCCATTATCGTTGAGGACATTCAGCACATCCGCCGCACCGGCATAACCGTCTACGTCTTGCACAGCGTCGTCCTGTGCCAGAATTTCTGCGGCATCCACAGTGACGGAAGCCACCGCAGTCGCGCAGTTTTCCGGGTTCAGGTTTTCGCAGATCTCATAGGTGATCTGGTAGACGCCAGCTGGTGTGCCAGCGGGCACATCGATGGTTCCGTCCTGTGGATCAAGAACCGGCACGGGGCCACCGTTAATAGGTGTCGCCGCCGCTTCAACCGAAATAGTGACGGTCTCCAGAGTTGCAGGGGCATCGTTCAGTGTATCCGCGCCAAGACCGTTATCGACCAGCACATCAAGTACGTCATTCGCACCCTCAAAGCCGTTTATATTACTTGCTGAATCATCGAACGCTTCGATGGGTGCTGCGATAACCGGCACCGTAACCGTCGCGGTATCGCAGTTGTTCGCATTGTTCGTTTCGCAAATTTGGTATCTGATCGTGTAGGTCCCGGCAGGTGTGCCTTGGGGCACATCGACCAATCCTGTCCCGGGATCAAGCACCGGAACCGGACCGTCATTGATAGGCGTTGCCGCCGTCTCTACCGTGAGAATGACGTTTTCAAGGCTTGCCTGCGCACCACCTAACGTATCGATGCCATTCCCATTATCGTCCAGTACATTCAGCAGATCATCCGCGCCGTCGGTGCCATTCACATCAACAGAGCGGTCATTGCGCGCGATAATCTCAGCCTGTCCGAAAGACGTTGTAGTCACGTCATCATTGTCACCGCCTCGCCCCGGTGTTCCGGTTCCATCGCCGTCGCCTGCATTGTCACTGTCGGACAAGTCAGAGACCGGCGTATTGTCCGGCGCTGTCGCGCGTGCCGTGGCTTGGTTTTGGATCGTGTTGTCGCCTAAATCCGCGAGCAGTAGCGTGTATGTGGCCGTATAAATCCAAGTTTCACCTTCTTGGAGCACTCCATCACCGTCGTCCCCCGATTGATACACCGGCGTCGGGGCATCGCCCGCGCCGTCGAAGGTTGTTTCAGTCAGTGAAACGGTTTCCAGCGCCAAGGACGAGAGGTTGGACACCTGGTAAGTATAGCTGATGGTTTCGTTAATCTGGCCATTGTCGTCGTCGACAACTTCATCATTGAAGACAGAGGATTTCACTACTCCGATTCCGGGAAAAGTTGCAGACACCCGAGCCGACGTAGAGCGCTGGCCAAGCGCATTTCGATACGAGTAGTTGACCGGAGTGACCGAACCCGCAAAACCGGCAACAGGGGTAAAAGTTAGCTCGCCTGTGGTGTCGTTCTGGCTCCATTCGCCCTCGCCTGGAACGGTGAAGGACACCGTGTCGCCTGCACCATCCTGCGTGATACCTGTCGCGCCCGCTGGGGGAACGAGGCTCACCGATTGACGACCAAACTCCGACGCCGCAAGGCTCGCGTTGTTTGGACCGTTATCATTCGCCGTCGCGACGCTGTCGTTGTCCAAAATTGAGAAGGTCAGCGGCTGGTCGGGCTCACCCGTGTCGCTGTCGGGCTCTGCAACCGGCGGCACAAAATCCGCACATTCATAGTCGAATGTCTCAAAGGCACTGTAGCTCGGATTGTCCAGACGCACGACAAAACGGTTGTTGGCAGTCCGGCCCATAACAAAGCTGGACTGGTTGCTATAGCGAATCTCGAGCCCCGACTCTGGCTCGTTGTTATAACTTGTGTCACCAATAAGCGTGAAAGTTTCGTCGCGGCCGGACACGGTGCCAAAGTCACGGCCAGTGGTTGCTGTAGAGTCAATACGGATAAAATCGACCGCGCCCGAACAGACGGGCACAAATACCCGTTCATTGTTCGGACCGTCCACGTCGTTGAATTGAACAAATATATCAGCCGTAACGGGCACACCACCGGTATTCGTGCCGATATTATGCGTCCCCGTGCGGTAAAGCGACCATCGAATAAAAACCTCATCTTGACCCACAGATGAAATAGTCGGTCGTCCCCCAACAGTAACGAAGTTGTGGTTCAGTGTTGCCTGGATCATCTCGGCGACGATATCCACCGAAACCCCGCCAACCGTTCCCGCGTTTGACCAAATGGCACGGCGGGTCTCGTTCTCACCGGCTTGGGTCGGGTTGCCTACGGTGTTGATGACCAAAGATTGCGCATAGGCAGGCGCAGCATAAAGCACAGCCGCAAAAAGCAAGCTGAAGAACACGCGGAACATCAATGCCCTAACGGCATGACCCCCCGCACGAATCGAAAGATTTACGGAAAATTTTTCTCGCAAGAAAGCACCCCGCACCCAACCAAGGTGCAGGCATCTCGCCGCAGTTACCACTGTCACTCACTAAACCCTTAACTACTCAACCGCGAACACGGCCTCTTCTGCCCTTCTGCAAATTACCACTGCATTTTGGACATCAACATCGGTAACTGTACGAAGTCGCGGGCAGGCTTCAAGACCTCCGTTAACCATTTCGTGAACCGCGCCGAGATTTGCGAAACCTTGTTGCGGATGAACCACACGGCAGGCGGGAGCACTCTGTATTAACGTGTGTTTTGGCATAGTTACCACAGTAGTTTCTACGAATACCCCCGCAAGCGCGGCGGCCGCGCAGTGGGTCCACCGTGCAACAACGACGCCCGACAATGCGGCGGGCATCGCTGTTTCAGGGGCCAAACGCGCTATTGGCTGGCCATGCCAACCATCATCGATCCCAGTGCGACAAGGTGGATCAACATGATCGCCCTGTCGTTCCACAGGGTGCCTACGATGAACCAACCGATGACGCCGACGATGAACAGATAGAGGTTCCACGGCGTCCAGCCGAATCCCGTCGCGGCGTAGCCGAGGATCTGCACGACCGACGCGGCCCATTTGATCCAGAACGCAAGTCGGGTGCTGCTGCGCAAGGCGATCAGATCAGACGGCACGGGTCAGCCCTCCGTCGATGCGCCAGTTCTGACCGGTGACATAGCCGCCTTGGTCGGACGCCAACCACCCGATGAGGGAGGAGACCTCTGCCTCGGTGCCATACCGCCCCATGGGAATGCGCGCGCGGCGGTCGTCTGTTTCGGGCAGGCTGTCGATGAACCCCGGCAAGACATTGTTCATGCGGATGTTCTTGTCTGCGTATTGATCGGCGTAAAGCTTGGCGAACCCAGCAAGCCCCGCGCGGAAAATCCCTGATGTGGGGAACAGCGGGTCGGGCTCGAACGCCGCGAAGGTAGAGATGTTGATGATCGCGCCGCCGCCCTGTGCTGCCATGATCGGGGTCACCAGTCGCGTGGGTCGGATCACGTTCATCAGGTACACGTCCATGCCCTGATGCCAGTCGTCATCCGTCATCTCCAAGATGTCGCCCTTGGGTCCGTGACCGGCCGAGTTCACCAGCACATCCACGCGCCCCCATCGTTCCATAGCGCCATCGACCAATTGCGCCAGATCATCAACCGACTGGTTGGTGCCGGTGACACCGAAGCCGCCAAGCTCTTTGGCCAGCGCTTCGCCTTTGCCAGAGGACGACAGGATCGCGACCTTGAACCCATCGGCGGCAAGCTTTTTGGCAACCCCTGCCCCCATGCCGCTGCCGCCCGCTGTGATTAACGCTACTTTTTCTACACTCATGACGTTTGCCTCCTTTATGTGTTAGACAGCGCTAACGCGTCTGCTTCACCGCAGGTAAGCGCTTTGCAACGCTTCGACCAGCCAGACATACTGCTGCATGACGATAGGATTTCTACTGTGCCGACCTCGAACGACCTCCCCCCTCTGAACGGGCTGCGCGCCTTTGCAGCGGCGGGCCGCCATCTTACCTTTCGCGCCGCAGCTGATGAATTGGGCGTGACCCAAGGTGCCGTGGCCCAACAGGTGCGCGGGCTAGAAGACCACCTGAACCTGCGTCTCTTCCTCAGAGAACCCCGCGGATTGGCCTTTACCGAAGAGGGGCGCGCCTATCACATCGCGATTTCCCGCGCCTTCGATCAAATGGCCGATGCAACAGATGCGCTGCGCACGGCCCCGTCCCACGTCACGATCAGTGTCACCCCCACCTTTGCGTCGAAATGGCTCATCCCCCGACTGGCAGCGTTTACCCAAGCCCACCCCGGCATTGATCTGCGCATCACCGCGACCGAAAGAGTGTCCAGCTTTCACGCGGATGGGATCGACCTTGCCGTGCGGCAGGGCAATCCGCCATTCGGGGCGAGCCTGCGCGCTGATCTGTTGTTCGAGCAGCAGATCGTCGCCGTCTGCGCCCCCCATTTGGCAGAAGCGCTGAACACGCCGATGGACGCGGCAGGTATCGCAGAGGCGACACTGCTGCATGACACGCACGATCTTTGGCCGCAGTTCATCAAAACGGTGTTTGGGCGCGATGTCCCGACGGCGCGCGGTCTGCGGTTCAACCAGACGACGCTTAGCCTTGATGCGGCGCTTGCCGGTCAGGGGATCGCCCTTGCCAACCGGTTTCTTGTCCAGCGTGATCTACGTGCGAAACGGCTGGTGCAACCGATCGAAGGCGCATTGAGCGGTGGTAGCGGGTTTTACCTTTTGTCCCCACGGCAAGGCTCCCCAAGCGGTGCCGCCCATGTCCGCGACTGGCTACTGGGCCGCGCCCGCGACGACGTGGCAGAGGCCGCCCTAACGCCAAACGACGAAAGCAACCTTCCCATAGCGGAACCCTGACCCGCTGGCGGGGGTTCTTCTTCATAGATGTCACAAGACAAAGGGCCCCCTTCTCATGAAGACGACACTGACCGTTAACGGCGAAGACCATAGTCTTGACGCCGACACCCGCACGTCGCTGCTGGATGCGCTGCGCAATCACCTGAACCTCACCGGCGCCAAAAAGGGCTGCGACCACGGCCAATGCGGTGCCTGCACCGTCATGGTCAACGGCCGCCGCATCAATTCCTGCCTGACGCTCGCCTGTATGCACGACGGCGACGAGATCACCACGATCGAGGGTCTGGGCGACGAACGCAACCTGTCCGACATGCAGCAGAACTTTGTCAAACACGACGGTTTCCAGTGCGGCTATTGCACACCGGGTCAGATCTGCTCAGCCACCGCCATGCTCGAAGAGTTCAAAGCCGGCTGGCCCTCTAACGTATCCGGCAGCCTGACTGCCTCGCCCGAGCTGACCGACGACGAGATATCAGAGCGGATGTCCGGCAATATCTGTCGCTGCGCCGCCTACCCCAACATTGTCGATGCGATCCGCGAAACGGCAAAGGGGCAGTCATGAAACAGTTCGATTACATCCGCGCCGGCGCCAATAGCGATGTCACCGGCACCCCAGATGCCACGATCATCGCCGGGGGCACCAATCTACTGGACCTTATGAAGCTAGAGGTGATGACGCCCGACCGGCTGGTCGACATCTCGCGTTTGGACCTCAAACAGATCACCCCAACCCGCGACGGCGGGCTACGCATCGGTGCCTTGGTCACCAACTCTGATCTGGCGGCGGATATGACCGTACGGTCGGATTATGCCGCACTCTCCTCCGCCCTGCTGGCGGGCGCGTCCGGTCAGCTGCGCAACAAGGCGACCACGGGGGGCAACCTGCTGCAACGCACCCGCTGCTACTATTTCTACGACACCGATCAGCCCTGTAACAAACGCGACCCCGGCTCCGGCTGTAGTGCGATGGAGGGGGCGAACCGTCTGCACGCGATCCTTGGTGTGACCGACGAATGTATCGCCAGCCACCCCAGCGATATGGCGGTGGCCATGCAGATGTTAGGGGCCGAGGTCGAGATCGAGACCACCGATGGTGTGACCCGCACTGTGCCGCTGTCCGACTTTTATCTGATCCCCACCGACCCCGCCGTCGAAACCGTCTTGCAACCCGGCGAGTTGATCACCGCCGTGATCCTCCCCGCCCCCGCCGAGGGTCGCCAGACCTATCGCAAGGTACGTGATCGCGCGTCCTACGCCTTTGCGATGGTATCGGTCGCGGCGCGGATCAAGGTGACGGATGGCAAGATCACCCAAGCCGCAATTGCCTGCGGCGGTATCGGATCAATGCCTTGGCGCGATCCGGCGGTCGAGGACGCGTTGATCGGGCAAGAACCCGCGCGCGAGGTGTTCGGCAAAGCCGCCGATATTCTGGTCGCGGAGGCCGCACCGAAAGAGGGCAATGCATTCAAGGTGCCGCTGGCCCGACGCACGCTCATCGCCACACTCAAGGAACTCACGGGGGTACAGCAATGACCGACGGTAGCAATATTTCGACCGCCGAACTGACGATGGATGAACCCGATGACCGCAACCGGCTGGATGCCACGGTTCAGGGGTTGATCCACACCGGCATGGACCGCCCTGACGGCCCGCTGAAAGTATCAGGCCGCGCCACCTATGCGCATGAGGATCAGCCCACGGGCATGATGACCGGCGTCTTGGTGCGCGCCCCTGTCGCGGGCGGTCAGGTCACCGGCCTGAACGCCGAGGCGATCCGCAAGCTGGATGGGGTGCGCGGTGTGTTCCACGGTAAGACCTTCCTGCGTAATCCCGCACAAGGCACCGCGAACGAAGCACCGGTGCAGCCGGACGGCAAGATCTCCTATGTCGGTCAGCCCGTGGGCTTGGTAGTCGCCGATACGTTCGAGCAGGCCCGCCATGCGGCCCATATGGTCGAGCTTGAGATCACGCCCGACGATGCGGTCACTGACCTGGAAACGGCAGAGATCGAGACACCGAAGGAAAAACAATCCTCCCAAGGTGATCTGGACGCCGCCCTGTCGCAAGCCGCCTATACCGTGGACGAAACCTATCGCACCGGCGGGCATAGTTCGTCGGCGATGGAACCCCACGCCGCAATCGCGCAATGGGACGGCGAAAAGCTGACCCTGCGCGGGTCGTACCAGATGCTCAAATACAATGTGAATGAACTGGCCGACGCCCTTGGGATCGACCCAGAGAATGTGCATCTTCTGGCACCGTTCGTGGGGGGTGGCTTCGGCTCCAAACTGGGGATCAGCCACGAGGCTGTGGCCGCGGCGCTCGCCGCGCGCGAGTTGGGGGCACCGGTGGCTGTCGTATTGACGCGCCAGCAGGTGCTAGAAGCGACAATGCGTCGATCCGAGACCGTGCAGCACATCAAGCTCGCCGCGGATGCCGACGGGCGCATGACCGGCATCGGGCACGATTCCACCGTGTCGCAACTGATGGACGAAAGCTTTGCAGAGCCGGTAGCCCAGGCCACGCCATTTCTTTACCGCGGAGAGAACCGCGAGATCGGGATGCACATCAAGCGGATCAACCGCATGTGTGCAGGCTCTGTCCGCGCGCCGGGGGAAGCGGTCGGGATCACCGCGCTTGAAATCGCGATGGACGAACTGGCGGTCGCAAGTGGCATCGACCCTGTCGAATTGCGCAAACGCAACATTCCGGATGTTGACCCGTCAGACGGGCGCGCATTCTCGTCCCACAAACTTGCCGAGGCGTTGGATGATGGGGCCAAGACCTTTGGCTGGGACAGCCGCGAGGTCGGCAAGACGGATGGTGAATGGCTGATCGGCTACGGCATGGCTTCTGCCACCCGCGTCAATATGCTGGGCGAAAGCCACGCCCGCGTGACCCTGAACCAGGACGGTAGCCTGCTCGTTGAAACCGATATGACCGACATCGGCACGGGCACCTATGCGATCCTCACCCAGATTGCGGGCGAGATGCTGGGCGTTCCTTCGGACCGTGTGACCGTGCGTTTGGGCGACAGCAGCCTGCCCAAAGCCGCCGGTTCCGGTGGCAGCTGGGGGGCTGCGTCCTCGGGCGGGTCGGTTTTTGTCGCCTGCGAAGCCCTGCGCAAAAAGATCGCCGAGGCTATGGGCGTAGATGAACGCGACCTGACCCTGCAAGATGGGGTCGCCACCGCCAACAACCGTCGCGCCGATCTGCCGGAATTCACCAAGGATGGCCCGCTCACGGTCAAGGGCACGATCAGGAAGGGTGACACCCAGACCGACCGCCGCCAGGCCACCTTCGGTGCCTTCTTTGCCGAGGTCGGCGTGAACAGCGTCACCGGCGAGACGCGCGTGCGCCGGATGCACGGCAGCTTCGCCGCCGGTCGCATCCTGAACGCCAAGACAGCGCGCTCGCAATGTCTGGGCGGCATGACCTTTGGCATCGGCATGGCGCTGACCGAAGAGCTGATGTTCGACAAACGCGACGGCCATCTGGTGAACAACGATCTGGCTGAATACCACGTGCCGGTAAACCTTGATGTGCCACAGCTGACCGTGAACTTCGTGCAGGAACGTGACCCTTGGGCGAACCCCATGCAGGCCAAAGGCATCGGAGAGCTGGGTATCTGCGGCGCAGGCGCATCCATCATCAACGCGATCTACGACGCCTGCGGTGTGCGGGTGCGTGACCTGCCCGCGACGATGGACAAGATCCTGTCAGGTTTGCCAGACGTATAGCTGGCAAACCCCGTTCAAGACGCAACCGGCAGGCCAGAGGCTGCGCCGGTTGCACACGACGCGCTTCATACAGGCGCTTGCCACCAGACGACGCGCTATCGCCCTTGCGGCACACCGGGCAAGGCACATAGCATTTCGTATAGGTAGCTGGCTGCGATCATCGCGGTATTGCCCGCAGGATCATAAGGCGGAGATACCTCGACGAGATCACCCCCAACAAGGTTCAACCCCGCCGTTCCGCGAATGATTTCCAGACCTTGCATGGTTGTCAGTCCGCCAACCTCGACCGTGCCGGTTCCTGGCGCAAAAGCGGGGTCAAGACTATCAATGTCATAGGTCAGATAAACCGGCGCATCCCCAATCTTGGCACGGATATCCGCCATCAAAGGGGTCAGCGATTTGTGCCAGCATTCTTCGGCCTGAATGCACGTCCAGCCCTGCTGCCGCCCCCAGTCAAAGTCGCCCTTGCTATAGCCTGTCCCGCGAAGGCCTATCTGGAACACTTTGTCGTTTTGCAGGCAGCCTTCCTCCCATGCGCGGCGAAACGGGCAACCATGCGCTTCTTTCTCGCCGAACATCTCGTCGTTGGTATCCGAATGGGCATCCACATGGATCAACGCGACAGGACCGTGCTTTTCTGCAATCGCCCGCAAGATCGGCCAACTCAGCGTGTGGTCCCCCCCCAAGGTCAGCGGGATGGCCCCATGCGATAGCACCTCGCGGTAGTGGTCTGAGATGATGGATACCGATTTCTTGAGATCGAATAGGTTGATCGGCACGTCGCCGATGTCTGCCACCTGAAGATGCTCGAACGGGGCGGCTCCGGTGGCCATGTTATAGGGCCGGATCATGCGGCTTTCGTCGCGTATCTGCCGGGGGCCTAACCGCGTACCGGGGCGGTTGGAGGTGCCTATATCCATCGGGATGCCCAGAAAACACGCATCCAAGCCCGCCGCGGTCTCGGCCGCGGGGAGGCGCATCATGGTGGCAGGCCCGCCGGTCCGTGGCATCGCATTGCCGCTAAGAGGCTGATTGTATACTGAACTAGTCATCGTCACATTCCCTTTCCCTGTATCAAAGCTTTCGCCAAGCAGACAAACGACCAAGCTTCGATGTCTTCGCGCAGCTTCGCAGGTTTGCCCGCAAAGCCAAGCAGCTTTCCGCGCGTCCTGTCTTCTATGCCTCTTGAAAAAGCCGCGCGGCTTTGCCACCTATGGCAGTGTGAGGACGACCTCCCCTGAATGGAAAACTGTCGGGACGACCCGGCCCTTCAATGAGGTATAACATGCGCTCTGCATTTGACCGTCTTCGCCACGCCATCAGTTTTGAAGTTATCGCGCTGATCCTTGTGATCCCCGCTGGCGCGATCCTGTTTAACGTGCCCCTACATGACTTTGGTGTCGTGGGCATTGTCAGCGCCACGCTCGCGACGCTTTGGAACCTTGGCTATAACGTGCTTTTCGACTTGGCCTTACAACGGCTGACTGGAACCACCCTGAAATCGCGCATCGTCCGGGTGCTGCACGCACTGGCGTTCGAGGCGGGGCTGCTGATGGTTCTGCTGCCCTTCATCGCGTGGTATCTGGGGATCAGCCTGTGGGATGCCTTCGTGCTGGATATCGCACTGGCGGCATTCTACCTCGTTTATTCCTACGTGTTTAACCTGATCTACGACACGCTTTTTCCGCTACCCGAATGGTCGCAAAAGCAGGCAGAAAGCGCCTAGCTCATCAACCCATTGTGGTGATCAGACCGGCAAGGTGAATGACGCCTTGATCCGGTCCATCACCACGGTGGTTTTGAACCCTTTGATATCGGGATTGTTGTAGAAAAAATCGCGGGTGAACGCCTCGTAATCCTGCATGTCCTTGGCGCTGACGATCAGCATAAAGTCGGTCTCTCCGGTCACGTAGTAGGCGCTCATCACTTCTGCCCGTTCCCGCACCGCTCGCTTGAAACGGTCGATGATATCGGACCGTTCCCGCGCCAGTTCCACCGCGATCAGCATGGTAAGCGGGCGGCCCACGGCCTCGGGCGAGACGACGGCGATATCGGCCTCGATCGCCTTGGTCGCACGCAGCCGCGCAAGGCGCCGCTGGACCGAGGTTTGCGACAGCCCGACCAGTTCGGAAAGGCGCGCGCTGGTGAGCAGATTGTCGCGCTGCACGTGATGCAGGATTTTCCGGTCTATCGCGTCAATCATCCTAAATTCCCCATATCTTACAAAAGTTTGCAGCTTTTACCCGCGTAGCCGCATTATTCGCATAAATGCACAGCGCGAAAAAGCTAAACTCGCACAATACCCTGGCAGGAATCCCCACATGATCGACCATTCTTTTACACAGCACGAATATGCAGCACGTCTGGCGAAAACACGCGCCGAAATGGCAAACCGCGGGCTGGACGCGCTGTTTGTCACCGATCCGTCCAATATGGCGTGGTTGGCGGGCTATGACGGGTGGTCGTTTTACGTGCATCAAGGCGTGCTGTTGACCCACGAAGGCCAGCCCGTCTGGTGGGGCCGCGCCATGGACAGCGCCGGTGCCCAGCGCACCACCTATCTGGATGATGACAATATCGTCGGCTACGATGACACCTACGTCCAGAACCCCGACAAACACCCGATGGAGGATCTCGCCCGTCTCATCGCGGACCGCGGTCTAGAGAATGCACGCATCGGGTTCGAGCTGGACAACTATTACTTTACCGCTTCGGCGTTTCTGACGCTGCAAACGCGGCTGCCGGGCGTCAATATCCAGAACGCCACGGCGCTGGTGAACTGGCAACGTGCGGTGAAATCCCCGACCGAGCTTGAATATATGCGCCGCGCCGCGCGGATCGTGGAACGGATGCACGAGGTGATCCGCGAAAAGGCCGAGGTCGGGATGCGCAAGAACGATCTGATCGCGGATATCTATCACGCCTCCGTCAGCGGGGCCGAAGGGCATTGGGGCGACTACCCCGCCTGCGTGCCCATGACGCCCTCGGGTCTGGATGCCACCGCGCCGCATATCACATGGGACGATGCCCCCCTGCGCAACAACGAAGGCACATTCTTTGAAATCGCGGGCGCGCACCGACGCTATCAATGTCCGCAGTCGCGTACCTTGTTCTTGGGCAAACCTCCGCAGAAGTATCTGCATGCAGAGAATGCCGTGCTCGAAGCGATTGATGCCGGGCTAGAGCAGGCCAAACCCGGCAACCGCTGCGAAGACATCGCCCGCGCCTTCAACACCACCCTGCGCAATCGCGGGTTCGAGAAAGACAGCCGCTGCGGGTATGCCATCGGCCTGTCCTACCCTCCGGACTGGGGCGAACGCACCATGTCGTTCCGCGCAGGAGATACCACCGTGCTCGAACCCGGAATGACCTTTCACTTCATGCCCGCCCTTTGGCTTGACGACGGCGGGATCGAGATCACAGAGCCGATTGTCATCACGCAAACCGGTGTCGAATGCCTGTGCACCACCCCGCGTGCGCTTGTGATCAAGGAATAGCGCCATGCGGGACAATCCTATCTCGGCCACCATCGATTTCGAGTGCGACGGCGTGCAGCACGGCTATCTGCGCCTGCCCTACAGCCGCAATGACAGCGCTTGGGGGGCGATCCAGATTCCGGTGACCCAAGTGAAAAACGGCGACGGCCCCTCTGCCTTGCTGACCGGCGGCAACCACGGCGACGAATACGAAGGGCCGCTGGCCTTGGTCGAGCTTGCCCAGACCTTGCAGGCCAAGGATGTCACGGGGCGCGTGATCATCCTCCCCTTCATGAACCACCCCGCCTTTATGGCGGGGACGCGGGTGTCTCCGCTGGACGGGGTGAACATGAACCGCAGCTTCCCCGGCCGCCCCGATGACACCCCCACCCAGAAGATCGCGGACTACTTTCAACGGGTGCTGCTGCCGCTGGCGGATGTCGTGCTTGATTTCCATTCGGGTGGCAAGACGCTGGATTTTCTGCCCTTCGCCGCCTGTCACACGCTGGACGACCCTGACCAACAGGCCCGCTGCCGCGCCGCGCGCGATGCGTTCAACGCGCCTTTCAGTGTAGAGATGCGCGAGATCGACGCGCTTGGCATGTATGACGACGCGGCAGAGACGATGGGCAAGACATTCGTTACCACCGAATTGGGCGGCGGCGGCACTGCCACGCCTGAAACCGCGCAGATCGCCCGCAAAGGCGTGCGCAACCTGCTGATCCACGCTGGTATCCTGCAAGGCCAGCCCGTCACTGCGCCATCGCGCATGCTGTCGCAAGACGACGACCGTTGTTTTCACGTCACCAACCACGGTGGGCTGGTCGATTTCAACGTCACCCTTGGCGACACAGTGGCCGAAGGCGACCTGATCGCGCGTCTATGGGACAGCCAGCATACCGGCCTGCCCCCGCGTGAAATCCGCGCCCAGATGGGGGGCATCGTGATCGCCCGCCATCACCCCGGACTGGCACAGCCGGGCGATTGCCTTGCCGTGCTGGCCACCGAACTCACCTGAAACTCTCCTAAACAGAAAGCCTGACCTATGCTTCGCAATGATGATCAACTCGCCACATGGGACCGCGAAAACTTTTTCCATCCCTCTACGCATTTATCACAGCATGCGCGGGGTGAATCCGCGACGCGGGTGATCACAGGGGCGTCGGGCGTCCATATCGAGGACCGCGATGGCAACCGGATGCTGGACGCCTTTGCCGGGCTCTATTGCGTGAACGCAGGCTATGGCCGGACCGAAGTCGCCGACGCCATCGCCGAACAGGCGCATCAACTGGCCTATTACCACTCCTATGTGGGCCACGGCACAGAAACGTCTATCACGCTGGCAAAGATGATCATGGACCGCGCACCGGCGCATATGTCCAAGGTCTATTTCGGTCTGTCCGGCTCGGACGCGAACGAGACGAACATCAAGCTCGTCTGGTACTACAACAACATCCTTGGTCGCCCGCAGAAAAAGAAAATCATCTCGCGCTGGCGCGGCTACCACGGGTCGGGGCTGATGACCGGATCGCTGACCGGCCTGTCGCTGTTCCACGATAAATTCGACCTGCCGATGAACCCCGTGATCCACACGGACGCGCCCTATTACTACCGCCGCAAGGACCGCACCCAGTCCGAAGCCGAATTCACCGCGCAATGCGCCAACGCGCTTGAGGCGCTGATCCAAGCCGAAGGGCCGGACACCATCGCAGCCTTTATCGGGGAACCCGTATTGGGGACCGGCGGCATCGTGCCCCCGCCCGCCGGATATTGGGACGCGATCCAAGAGGTGCTGAACCGCCACGACATCCTGCTGATCGCGGATGAGGTCGTGACCGGCTTTGGCCGTCTGGGGACGATGTTCGGGTCGGAACACTATGGGCTGAAACCCGATCTGATCACCATTGCCAAGGGTCTGACCTCGGCCTATGCGCCGCTGTCGGGGTCGATCGTATCGGACCGGATGTGGAAAGTGCTGGAACAGGGCACGGACGAGAACGGCCCCATCGGTCACGGCTGGACCTACTCGGCGCATCCGATCTGTGCCGCGGCGGGTGTCGCGAACCTCAAGCTCATCGACGACCTGAACCTTGTTAGCAACGCGGCCGAGGTAGGCGGATATCTGAACGCCTCGATGAAAGAGGCGCTTGGCGATCATCCGAATGTGGGGGACATCCGTGGCGAAGGGCTGCTTTGCGCGGTTGAGTATGTGGCCGACAAGGCAGACGCCACCCCGCTTGATCCTGCTGCCAAGGTGGGGGCCGCGATCTCTGCCGCGATGCTGGAACGCGGCGTGATCGCCCGTGCCATGCCCCAAGGCGACATCACCGGCTTTGCCCCGCCCTTCTGCATCACCCGCGCAGAGGTCGATACCGTCGTCGCCGCGACCGCGGATGCGGTAAAAACCGTGCTGGGATAAACGCCCCGGTTCGCCTTGTTTCGCAGGGCGAACCGGACCCCACAGGTGGGGCATACTGCGGGCGCTAACACGGCGCTTGGGCGTTGCAGCCCCTGATTGTTTGCGCAATGACTACCCCAAGCTACGGGAGGAGCGCAGATGCCACATTGGTCACAGGCGATCACGGATCGCATACAAACAGAAACCCATTTTGACGGTCGCGAGATCAAATGCTTCAAGGATCGCCCCGCCGACCTGAACGCCATGCTCGCCGCGGCCCTTGCCCGCGCCCCCGATCAAGAGGCCGTGGTCAGCGGCGAGACCAGACTGACCTATACCGAGCTTGACCTGCACGTGGGCCGCATCGCCGCAGGGCTGCGCGCCCGTGGGGTCGAAAAGGGCGACCGCGTTGCGCTGCTGCTGTCGAACCGCTGGGAATTCATCGCGACCATGATGGGCTGTCTGCGGCTTGGCGCGATTGCCGTGCCCATCAACATCCGCGAAGGCACGCCAGAGCTGGCGTTTATCCTGCGTCAATGCGGTGCCAAGATCGCTGTGCATGGCATGGATGTCGCCGACCGCCTGCCCGCACCCGCCGATCTGCCCGGGCTGACCCACCGCTTTTGCGTTGGCGGCACAGTGGCGGGGTCCGACGCGTTTGACACGCTGCCCGCGCAGACCCCGCTGACCGACGCCGTGCCGCTGCGCGAGGATGGCATCGCGGTGATCCTCTATACCTCGGGCACCACAGGCCAGCCCAAAGGGGCGACGCTGACCCATCTGAACATCGTCCATTCCGCGATGCATTTCGAGCTTTGCATGGAGCTGGGGGCCGGTGAACGGTCGCTGCTGTGCGTGCCCGCAAGCCATGTGACCGGGCTGGTCGCCACCGTCTTTACTATGCTGCAAACCGCAGGCTGCACCGTGATGATGGAGGTCTTCGGTGCCCATGAATTCCTGTCGCTGACCGCCGACGAAAAGGTCACGCAGACGCTGATGGTGCCAGCGATGTACAACCTGTTCCTGCTGCGCTGCAATGTCGAGGACTACGACCTGCAACACTGGCGGATCGGGGGCTACGGCGGCGCGCCGATGCCGCAATCCACCATCACCGAACTGTCGGAAAAGCTGCCGAACCTCTGCCTGATGAACGCCTATGGCGCGACGGAGCTTACCTCTGCCGTGACGATCCTGCCGATGGGGTTCGGAACCAAACGCGCGGATAGCATCGGCATCGCCGTGCCCTGCGCCGACATCCGCATTGTCGATCCTCAGGGCAACGACGTGCCCGACGGCACCCATGGGGAGCTTTGGATCAAGGGCGCGATGACCGTGCCCGGCTATTGGGACAACCCCGACCGCACCGCCTCCGAGTTTCACGACGGCTACTGGAAAAGCGGCGATATGGGGTCACGCGATGCCGAAGGGTTCATCTGTCTGCACGACCGCCGCAAGGATATGATCATTCGCGGCGGCTATAACATCTACAGCGCCGAGGTCGAAAACGCCCTGACCGCCCACCCCTCCGTGATCGAATGTGCCGCCATCGGCTGCCCTGATCCGGTGCTGGGGGAGAAGATGCATGTTTTCATCCACACCACCGATACCGCGCTGGATCTTGATGCGATCAAGGCTTTCGCACGCACAAAGATGGCGGACTACAAAGCGCCGGATTTTGCGACGTTCGAACCCGATCCCCTGCCGCGCAACGCCAATGGGAAGATCGTCAAGAACACGCTTCGCGACAGGCTGAAGGCGCAGGCCTGAGGGCATGAAAAAAGCCGCAGCGCTCATAGGCGCTGCGGCTTTCATCTGTGTCGGTTCAGGCGCGATCAGGTCGCGGCCGGTTGCTCGTAGGCGAGCTCATGGTCGCCAAGGTCCATGATGTCTTCGCCGGATTTGTCCCATTCGGCGCGATCTTCGTCCGTCGCTTTGGGCGAGAACAGACCGGTCACCGCATAGAACACACCGATCAGCGGTGCCGTCCAGCAGGCAAAGGCCAGCGGGATATACAGCAGGTTGGTCAGGTTACCGTCCATGACCCCCAGCCCCAAAGCCGAGATGACAAAGGCACCACCGGCGTTCCACGGGATCAGCGGGCTCATCAGCGTGCCGCCCTCTTCCACCGCGCGGCTGAGGTTCAGGGTCGAATAGCCCATCCCGCGGTACAAGGGCGCGTACATACGGCCCGGCAGCGCGATAGAGATATAAGGATCACCCGCAACCATATTGGTCGCAAATGCCGTCCCGATGGCCGAGCTTTGTACCGCGCCAAAGCTTTTCACGCGGCTGACGATCGCCAGAATGATCGCTTCCAGACAGCCGGTGCGCTCCAGCGCGCCGCCAAAGCCCAAGGCAATCAACATCAGCGAAATGGTCCACATCATCGACTGGATGCCGCCCGCGTTCAGCAGGCTGTCGATGTCGGCGATGCCCGTGTCGATGGAATAGCCCGACTGCGCAAAGGCGAACACGTCATGCAGCCCCGCGCCCTGCCAGAAGATCGCCACCAGTCCACCGGCCAGCACACCGGCAAACAGCGACGGCAGCGGCGGCTTTTTCATCAGCGCCAGCACGATCACGATCAAGGCAGGCGTCAGCGGGATGATCCCGAGGCTAAAGCGTTCCTCCAGACCGGTTGTGATCTGATTGATGCTGCTGACGTCGCCTGCACCCTCTTCGATCAGCATAAAGCCGACGACCACATAAATCACCAGCGCGATGATCATCGCAGGGACGGTCGTGGGCAGCATGTTCTTGATGTGGTCGAATACATTCGTGCCCGTCACCGCGGGCGCGAGGTTCGTGGTGTCCGACAGCGGCGATACCTTATCGCCAAAGAACGCGCCCGACACGACCGCACCGGCGGTCCAATAGGCCGGGATACCGAAACCCGCACCGATCCCCATCAGCGCCAGACCAATGGTGCCGACTGTGCCCCAGCTGGTCCCCAACGACAGGGAAACCACAGCACAAAGGATCATCGCGGCTGCCAGAAAGATCGACGGGGTCAGCAAGGTAAGCCCGTAATAGATCAGCGTAGGCACTGTGCCCGACGCGATCCAGACGCCGACGATCATGCCGACCACGATCAACACCGCCAATGACGGCATCGACACGTGGATCACGTGGAATACGCCTTCGCGGATGTCCATCCACGTCTGACCGCGAAACACACCCAGCAGGGACGTGATGGCCAATCCGAGGATAAGGGGAATATGCGGCGTGAAGTCGCCATAGTAGAAAAGTTGCAGCGCCAGAAGGCCAAGCGTCAGAACGACGGGCAGCAGCGCCAGCGGGAGCGATGGAAGGTCTTTATTGTCCATTTTGTCCTCGTTTTTGTATTCTTGTTTACTGATACACACACAGATTCCCTTTAGGGTGGCATTGCGGGCCTGTGATGCCAACCAATCTTATTCTAGGGCGATTGAACGTAATTTCCGGCAATTTTCCGCTGTATTTCAAAGAGGCTAGACAAAACCTGCACTCAGGGGCGCTATGTCTTTGCAAATATTGCCGGATGATGCCGCGCTGATTTCGCGATTTTCGCGTAAACCCCGCACTGTGCAGCAAAATTTTGCGCATCATGCTTCATGTTATTGAACTTCCCGCGTAATTATATGAATTCTGCAATGCAGCAACGAACAGGAATCATTTTTGATGCATCATTTGTCTCGCTCCCGCCCGATGTCTCGCCGGTCACTATTGCGCGCAGGGGGGGCAACTTTGGCTTTCGCCGCTGCAACCGGTTTGCAAGACACTGCTGCCTGGGCGCAGGCCAGTGATACGGCGGAGCCTTTTTCCTTTGATATTCTGATCGAACGGGCACGCAGCCTCGCGGGTGAAGAGTACACCGCGCCGACGCAACTGGGCGAGCCTTTCACCACGCTGGACTATGACGATTACCGCAACATCCGCTTCCGCGAGGACAGCGCGATCTGGAAAGGCCCTGCGGCGCAGGCGGTGGTACATGCCTATCACCCCGGCTGGCTGTTTGACGGCACCGTGTCGCTTTACGAGATCGTCAATGACAAGGCGCAGCCGCTTGGCTTTACCTCGGATGATTTCATCTACCAGTCCAAAGCGCTTGAAAAGATCCCGACCGGTACCGAACTGCCCGGCGTCGCGGGCTTCCGAATGAATGCGCCGCTGAACGATCCGCAGCAGTTCGACGAGATCGTGTCCTTCCTCGGGGCGAGCTACTTCCGTGCCTTGGGGTCGGGCAACCGCTATGGCCTGAGCGCGCGCGGGCTTGCGGTGAATACTGCCACCTCCGAACCCGAGGAATTCCCCCGCTTCAGCGCCTTCTGGCTGCAGCGTCCCGCACCCGGCGAGACGAAGATGACCTTTTTCGCCCTGCTGGAAAGCCAGTCGGTCGTGGGGGCCTACAAGTTCACCGTGACACCCGGTGCCACCACCACGATGGATGTGACCACCGAACTGTTCTTCCGCCAGGACGTGCAGCAACTGGGCGTCGCGCCGCTGACATCGATGTATCTGTTCGGGCTGAACGATCAGGGTGGCTTTGACGATTACCGTGCCCGCGTCCACGACAGCGAGGCGCTGGTGGTCAACACCGGCCAAGACACGCTGTTCCGCGTGCTGAACAACCCGCCCAAGCTCGCCAATTCATACTTTGGCGCGCAATCGCCGAAATCCTTTGGCCTCGTGCAGCGCCACCGTGCCTTTGACGACTATCTGGACGCCGAAGCCCACTACGAGCTGCGCCCGACGCTGATGGTCGAACCAAAAGGGGACTGGGGCGAAGGCATGGTCCGCTTGATCGAGATCCCGTCGGATCTGGAGGGGAACGACAACATCGTCGCCTTCTGGACCTACAAGAACGGGTTCGCGGCGGGGGATAGCAAAAGCATTTCCTACCGTCTGAACTGGGGGATGAACCCGCCCGGCGCGTCTTCGACACTTGCCCAAGTATCGCGCACTCTTGCCGGAAATGGGGGCATCGCGGGCGTAAAACCGCGCAATGATCGCCGAAAGTTTGTCATCGACTTCGAAGGTGCAACTTTAGGGGAACCAAACGCCGAGAACGTTGTTGAAGCCAATGTAAACATCGCCGGCGGCACAGTTGCAGGACAAGTACTGCAGCAGATCGACGGCCACGATCACATGTGGCGACTGGTTCTAGAGGTCGTCGCCGAAACTGATGCAACGGTCGAACTGCGCGCCAATCTGGTCGCGGGCGACCGTAGCTTGACCGAGACTTGGGTATACCAATGGCTGAAAGAATGAATACGTCTGTGACATCAACTGCGACCACCGAACAAATGACCGACTTTGACCGTTATGTGCCTCGCCCTGCCCCGCTGGATATGCCGCGGCAGGTGCTAGAGCATGATGCCCGCCCCTCCCTGTTCGAGGTGGTGAGCCGCATCTTCATGCGTAATGCCTGACATGCCCTCTTATTTACGCGATGGTGCCACGCGGGTCAGCCGCGTTGGTGCCATTTGCTTTGCCCTGCTATGCGCAACAGCGGCAGCCGCGACGCTGGCGCAGGCAGGGCTTAATACCGGATTTGATATCTGGGACGGCTTCGCCGTGGCGCTTATCGCGCTGACGACCGCCTGGTTGGCCTGGGGGGCGGGGCAGGCGTTTTTGGGCGTGCCTTCTTTCGATCCCCTCCCTGATATGGACCTGAGCAACGCGGATTTCCCCCCGACGGCGATCCTTGTGCCGATCTGCAACGAAAACCCGACAGAGGTTTGCGCGCGCATTATGGCAATGCGCCAATCCATGCAGGCCGCGCACGTACCCGTCGATTTCGCCATTCTGTCCGATACTTTTGACCCCGACGCCCTGATCGCAGAACGCGCGGCGCTGGCCCCGCTGTTGGGCAATGAAAGCGCTGCGAACCCGGTCTACTACCGCAACCGTACCGACCGATATGGCCGCAAGGCGGGCAACGTCGAGGATTTCATCCGCAAATCCGGCGGGGCCTATGAATACGTCGTGATCCTTGACGCCGACAGCCTGATGGAGGGCGACACGATCCGCCATCTTGTCGCACGGATGGAGGCAGACCCGAGCCTTGGCCTGCTGCAAACCCTGCCCAAGATCTTTGGCGCGGGGTCGCTGTTTGGCCGTGCGATGCAATTCTCTGCCAGCTTTCATTCGCCGGTTTTTGCACGCGGTCTGGCCCGTATGCAGGGGCGCACGGGCCCGTTCTGGGGGCATAATGCCATCGCCCGTGTGCGCGCCCTGTCGCAATGCTGCGGCCTGCCAGAACTCAGCGGTCCCGCCCCTTTCGGCGGCACCATCCTAAGCCATGACTATGTCGAAGCCGCCCTGCTGGTACGCGGCGGCTGGCGCGTCGAGATGGACCCCCGCATCGCCGGTTCCTTCGAAGAAGGCCCCGACAATCTGCTCGCCTTTGCGCGCCGTGATCGCCGCTGGTGTCAGGGCAACCTGCAACACATGCGTCTGGTCGGCGCCCCCGGGCTACACGGATGGAGCCGGTTCGTCTTTGTCCAGGGGATCATGGCCTATCTGGTATCGGTCGCTTGGGGGGCCTTCCTGATCGTGTCGCTGCTGGCCGCTGCGACCAATGCCAGCCCTGATTATTTCCCCAACGCCTATCAGCTTTTCCCCGTTTTCCCCGACGACAAGACCTTCCAGATCGTGGCGCTTGCCTTTGGGATCGGTGGGCTGCTGTTGCTGCCCAAGCTCGCGATCTTTGGCGAAGCGGCTGCAACAGGCCGCGCCAAGGGGTTTGGCGGGGCGCTGCGCGCGCTTGGCTCTGTCCTGTCTGAAATCTTGCTGACCGCGCTGATTGCGCCCGTCATGCTGATGTATCAAAGCCGCGCCGTCGCCGAGGTCTTTGCGGGCAAGGATGGCGGCTGGCCAGCGACCGCACGCGGCGAAGGGCGGCTTACCCTCGCCGAAAGCTGGCGTGCCAGCCGTTGGGTATCGCTGTTCGGGGTCGCGGTGACTGTTGCCGTCTATCTTTGGGTGCCGAACCTGATCTTCTGGCTCTTGCCGGTGACGCTGCCCATGTCCATTGCGCCGCTGTTGATCGCCGTGACCTCGCACGAGAGCACCGGCCAAGTTTTTACCACGCCGCAAGAACGGGCCACGCCCGCCGTCATTGCAGCATATCGCGACAACCTGAGATCGGGTGCCGCCCCAGAAGGATCGTCGCATGACACAATCGTCCAACCGGCCTGACGCCCAGCTTATTCCCATCCGGCGCGGCGTCGACCTGCCGCGCCGCGCGCGTGATCCGCGCATTGATGCGTTTCGCGGGCTGGCGCTGATCATGATCATCATCGACCACATGCCCGGCAACCCGTGGGAGCATCTGACCATCCGCAACATCGGGTTCTCCGACGCGGCAGAGGCGTTCTTTATCATGTCGGGCATCGCGGCGGGCATCGCCTATTCCCCCGCCATTGGCCGCTGGATGTCGGGCGAGCTGCGTCTTTGGGATGCGATGGCCCCGCTGTGGCGGCGGGCGTGGCAGCTTTATATCGTGCATATCGTGCTGACGGTCGCGGCCATCGGTCTTTATGCCTGGGCGGCAGATACATTTGTGCGCTCGGAATTTCGCGTAATGCACAACCTCGCCCTTTTGTATGACCAGACCGGTGCCGCGATGGCGGGGCTGGTCACGCTGGGATACCAGATCGGCTATGTGAACATTCTGCCGTCCTATACTGTCTTGCTGCTGGCAGGCCCTGCGCTGATCGCCGCTGTGCTTTACGCGCCACGCACGACCTTGGCCGTTGCGGGGGCGTTCTGGCTTTATGCAGGAGCCACCCGACTGACCATCCCGAACCACCCCGGTGGCGGCGGCTGGTTCTTCAACCCGCTCACCTGGCAGTTCATCTTTGTCATCGGCCTTGCCATTGGCGTGCGTCATCGCAAGGACGAACGGTTGGTCCGCACCTCTCCGATCCTGTTCAAGCTGGCGCTCGGTCTGCTGCTGTTCATCTTTGCCTGGCGCTACGTGCCCGGTCTGGGGTCGTTCATGAATCACAAGATGGCGCAACTTGGCGGGCTTGGCGTGCCCAGCAACATCACGACGCACAACAAGTCGATGCTCGCGCTGCCGCGCTTGGTGCATATCCTCGCGCTGGTCTATGTGCTTTCGTGCCTTCCCGTGGTGACCCGCATCTGCGCACATCGCTATGCCGCCCCCTTGCGTCTGATGGGCAGCCACGGCCTGCTGGTCTTTGGGCTAGGGACGATCCTTGCACTGGCCGGACAGATCATGATGGATGTCGAACCTACGGTCACCGCCCTGCCGTGGACCCTGCCGCTGGCCGCCATCGCTGTGTGCTATGCCGCCGCCCTGCTGGCCGAAGCCGCCCGCAAACAGCCCCAGCCAAAGCAGCCCGCCCCGACCAAAGCCGAGGCCCCGCGCGCCGAGGTGATCACCGGCAGTTCCACAGCGTAAACAAGCCCGTTAGTGCCATGACCGAAAGACCGCCCGATGCGCAGACTTGCCCTGCCATCGGGTTTTCTTTACGTCCAAGACCGCCCATAAGCGAAAAACAGTGGAAATAGGGAATGTTCCCCTATCTCGTAGTGTAATTTAGTGTGTTGAAAGAGGCCCCCATGTCAAAAACCGGAAAGATCGCGATGCCAACCCAAGGGTGGCTCTACGTACTGACGGGGCTTGTGGTGGCACTCTTCCTGACGCTCGCCCCTTTCGCGGCGCAGGCGCAATCGCTGTTCACCGGTGGCGGGTCTTCCGACACGGAAACAACCGAAACGACACCCGAGGCAGAGGCGAAGGCACCGCTGGATACCCTGCTGGAAGTGCTTAAGGACGATGACGCCCGCGCGGCGCTGATCGCGGACCTTGAAAAGTCGCTGGATGCCTCGGGCGACCCCGCGGGTGATGAAAACCCCGCGATTGAAACGATCACCGAAGCCGCGGATGCCGAAGGGGTATCGGTCGGGCGACAAATCGCCCTGATCACCCAGCAGATCGGCCAAGACACGGTCAGCACGCTCACCTCTTTCTGGAACGGGTTCGAACGCGGCGGCAAGGTCTTCTCTGGCCTCAGCGGTGCGGAACTGACCGTATTGCTGGAAGCGATCCCCGGTCTGCTTGCGGTCATTGCGATCACCGTCGCGCTCTTTGTGGTGCTGCGCTACCTTGCGCGGGGGCTATATGCGCGCATGGGGCGCACGGCCGAGCATGTGGGCCTCTTCCGCTCTATCGGGCTGTTTCTGGGGTCGAACCTGCTGGACGCCTTTATCGTTGTCGTAGCTTGGGCCGCTGGTTATCTGATCACCATCCTCGCCGTTGGCGAAGTCGGGCAGATCGGCATCCGCCAATCGATGTATCTGAACGCCTTCCTGCTGGTCGAAATGACCAAAGTCGTCATCCGGTCGTTCCTGTCGCCGGTTGCGTCGGGTCTGCGTCTGGTGCCCGTCGGTGACAAGGCCGCCGCGGCGCTGACCCGCTATCTGAGCATCGTGGTCAGTGTTCTGGGGTACGGGCAACTGCTGGTCGTGCCAATCGTCAACCAAAGCGTCAACACGGCCGCGGGCGCTGGCGTGTCGGCCCTTCTGTCGGTTCTCGTACTGCTGTATTTTGTCTACATCGTGCTGCGCCGTCGCAAGGCCGTCACCCGCTGGCTGCAAAGCGAGGCCGACCCCAGCGAGGCGCAAGCCGCCGAGGGTGTCGATCCGGCCACCATCGCAAAGGCGCGCCGCGGCTTTATCGCGCGCACGCTGCACGGGTTGGCAGGCATCTGGCACTGGTTCGCGCTGGCCTATATCGCGGTGATGTTCATCGTGGTCATGACCCAGCCCGCCGAGGTCACGCTGAACGCGATTGTCGGGTCGGGCAAGATCCTTGCCGCGATCATCATCGCCGCCCTGCTGTCGGGATGGTTGGCACAGGCCGTGCACCGCGGCATTTCACTGCCCGAGGACGTGAACGCCAAGCTGCCGCTGCTGGAACGTCGCATCAACACCTTTGTCCCCCGCGCCTTCAGCGCCTTGCGGCTGTTCCTGCTGGTCTGCGTGCTGTTCTTTACGTTGGACGTGATCGGCACGATCGACATGCGCAGCTGGCTTGAGGGGCAGGTCGGGCTGGCGGTGACCAAGGCGCTGATCTCTGTCGGGTTGATCCTGACGGTGGCCTTCGGCATCTGGCTCGCGCTGACATCCTTTGTCGACTACAAGCTGAACCCAGAATACGGGGCTGTGCCAACCTCGCGGGAAACCACCCTGCTCACCTTGCTGCGCAATGCGGCGACCATTACGCTGATCATCCTCACGCTGATGTTCGTGCTGAGCGAGATCGGGCTGGATATCGGGCCACTGCTCGCTTCTGCCGGGGTCTTGGGTCTGGCGATTGGTTTCGGCGCGCAGAAGATGGTGCAAGACATCATCACCGGTGTGTTCATCCAGTTCGAGAACGTCATCAACGTGGGCGATGTGATCACCGTGGGCGGCACCACTGGCACCGTCGAAAAGCTGTCGGTGCGCTCTGTCTCGCTGCGCGATGTGCAAGGCGCATTCCACATGATCCCCTTCTCTACCGTTGATGTGGTCAGCAACTATATGCGCGGCTTCTCCTACACGGTCTGTGACATGGGCATCGCCTACCGCGAGAATGTCGAAGAGGCCAAGCAGGCCATGTTCGACGCCTTCGACCGCATGATGGAGAACGAGCCAGAGATCGCCAATAGCATCATGGGAGAGCTGGAATGGTTCGGCGTGCAATCCCTTGGTGACAGCGCCGTGGTGCTGCGCGTGCGGATCAAGACCGATCCCGGCAAGCAATGGGGCATCGGGCGTATGTACAACGGCTACCTCAAGACGGTCTTTGACGAGCGTGGGATCGAGATCCCCTTCCCACAGCAGACCATCTGGCTGGGCGAGAACAAGGACGGCACCACCCAGCCGTTCAAGATCGAAGGCCCCGCCGCGCAGGACACAGGCCTGCCGCCGACCAAAACCGTGTCCAAGCCGATCGAGGCAGACGATGTGCCGGACAGCGATGATGCCGACGGCGATGGTGGTGCAGACCGCTAACAGACGCGGATGACTGAAATAGAAAAAGGCCCCCGATCAGTGCTGATCGGGGGCCTTTTCGTGTCGGGTAGTTGGCGCAGGCGCTACATCACCGCTTCGATCAGATACGGACCTTTATGCGCCAACCCTGTCTCGATCGCGAGCTCAAGCGCTTCGCAATCTGTGACCTGTGTTGCCTCTACCCCCATCGACTTTGCCATCTGTGCAAATTCAAGTGTCGGCTGGTCCAACGACAGCATATCCATCGCCTTGGGCCCCGCATTGCTGACGCCGACATTGGTCAGCTCGCCGCGCAGGATCTTGTAGACGCGGTTGGCGAAGATCACGATGGTGATGTCCAGCCCCTCGCGCGCCATCGTCCAAAGCGCTTGCACCGTGTACATCGCGCTGCCATCCCCGATCAGCGCCATCACCTTGCGGTCAGGGCAGGCCACGGCCGCCCCGATCGCCACAGGCATGCCATAGCCGATGGACCCGCCGCAGTTATTCACCCAAGTGTGCTTCGGGGCCCCTGCTGTTGCGGGGAAGAACGCGCGGCCTGTGGTGATCGCCTCGTCGATGACAATCGCATCCTCGGGGATGGTGCGCGCTAGGGCTTGCGCGATGCCGCCCGGCTCCAGCGGGCCGCTGGGTTTGTCGGAGGTGGCGGCTTCGGCCACATGGGCGGGTGGAGTGTCCGCCGCACCCACACCGCTGCACAGCGCCTCCAGCGCCCCTGCGATATCCTGCGCGGTGGTGCACAGGTTGGTGATCTGCGTGCCCTCGGCGGTCAGAATCGCGGGCTTGTTCGGATAGGCGAAAAAGCCGATGGGTGCGCGTGCGCCCAGCAGAACGATGCGCTTGAACGGGGCAAGCGTCTCCAGCGCCTGATCGATGGGATAGGGCACGCGGTTGACCACCACACGCCCTGCTCCGCGTTCCTGCCGCGCATTGGCCCATTCGCTTAGCAGTTTGCAGCCCGTCTTGGCCGCGATCCGCCCCGCAATCTCAAGCATCTCGGCGCTCAGCGCGGCACCGCCCAACAGCAGCAGGCTGTCGGGGCCGGACAGCGCGGCGACGGCTTCCTCCAACGCCGCCGCGTCGAAGGCAGGGCGCTGTGCAGGCTCTAGCGCGGGCGCGACAGCGCCGCCTTCGTTCCAGGCGGTGTCACTGGGCAGCATCAGCGTCGCCACCTGCCCCGGTGCCACATTTGCCGCCTGCACCGCACGGGCGGCATCCGCGCCCACATCCGCCGCCGACATGGATGTATGCACCCAATGGGACACGGGCCGCGCGATCCCTTCGATGTCAGAGGTCAGCGGCGCGTCCAGCTCGATATGGGTGACCGCATGTTCGCCGACAATATTCACCACGCCCGAGCCTGCCTTTTTCGCGTTATGCAGGTTCGACAACCCGTTGGCGAGCCCTGGCCCAAGGTGCAGCAGGGTGCAGGCGGGCTTGCCGGCCATACGGTAGTACCCATCCGCCGCCCCCGTCGCCACGCCCTCTTGCAGGACAAGGATCGACCGCATGCCGGGCACGTGATCCAGCGCGGCAACAAAGTGCATTTCCGACGTGCCGGGATTAGTGAAACAGGTATCAAGCCCACTATCGAGCAGCGTCTGCACAAGGCTATCGGCCCCGTTCATCTGGTCTGTATCGTCTTGGTCGCTCATGTCATCTTCCTTGTTCACGCAGAAACCGCCGCCCAGAAGGGCGCGCGCAATTCTTTCTTGAGGATCTTCCCGATAGAGCTGCGCGGCAGCTCTTCGCGCAGTTCCACCGCCGACAGACGCTGGCTTTTACCCAGCTTGGCATTG
Organism: Sulfitobacter sp. SBS6; assembly: GCF_048285585.1. Taxonomy (NCBI): domain Bacteria; kingdom Pseudomonadati; phylum Pseudomonadota; class Alphaproteobacteria; order Rhodobacterales; family Roseobacteraceae; genus Sulfitobacter; species Sulfitobacter sp. SBS6. Next base: position 1,076,229 of record NZ_JBLWBA010000005.1, read on the forward strand.
GCGTCAGCGCAGATATCATCGCCCGAACGCGTCGCCCCCTCGCGCAGCACCACCAACCCGTAAGGCGTTTCGCCCCAAGCGTCAGAGGGCACGCCGATCACGGCGGCATCCGTCACATCGGGGTCGGCCAGCAGCACCAGTTCAAGATCGTCGGCATAGATGTTCAACCCGCCCGAGATGATCATATCTTTCTTGCGGTCCGACAGGATCAAAAAGCCGTCCTCGTCGAAACGGCCCATATCGCCCGAGCGGAAGAAGACGTTGCCCGCTGCGTCGCGCCAGATGTAGTCAGCGGTCAGGTCATCGCGCCCGAAATACCCTGCCATCATCGTCGGCCCGCGGCCGCAAATTTCGCCCACGGAGCCCTTGGGAACCTCTGCACCGGTCTCGTCGATCAGGCGGATTTCATTGCCCGGCGCAGGCTGGCCCACCGTGTGCAGCTTGTCGGGATGTTCGGCAGAGTTCAGTACCGTGACCCCGCCGCCTTCGGTCAGACCATAGTATTCCAGCAGCTTGCCGGGAAAGCGCGCCAGCACATCCGCCTTGACCTCGGCCCTCAGCGGCGCGGAGGTGGAGAATTTCACCTGCATCGATGACAGGTCGAAGGCGTCAAAGTCTGGCACGTCCATGATGCGTTTGTACTGTACCGGCACCAGCATCGTGTGGGTGATCTTTTCACGCTGCACGATCTCGAGGTATCCGCGGGCGTCAAACTTCGGCATCAGATAGACGGTCGAGCCGCCATAGAGCGTCGGCAGGAAGGACACGATCGTTGTGTTGGAATACAGCGGCGTCGACAGCAGCGTGCGGGCGTTATCGTCATATCCGTTGGGCGACACGCGGTCCATCTGCGCCGACCGCATCCAGTGATTGTGCAAGATGCCCTTGGGCGTGCCGGTCGTGCCCGAGGAATAGATCAGGTTGAACGCATCCGACATCTCGATCTGGATTTCGGGGTCGGAGTCCGAAGCCCCGTCAACCGCAGCGCCATAAGGCTGAAATGCGGGATGGTCGAAATCAATGGCAAAGCGCGCCAGATCCAGATCAGCGATAAAGCCATCGACCAGTTCAAGGTATTGCGCCGCGACAAAGATCGCGCGTGCGCCGCAGTCGGTCAGCATCTTTTGCAGCGCGTCGGGCGAGGCCATCGTCGACAGCGGCGTCACGCAGGCCCCTGCCCGCAGGATGCCCATAAACAGTTCTGCATAAGGAATGGAATTGGGCGAGATGATCGCGATGTTGTCGCCCTTGCTCACCCCCATCGACAGCAGCAGATTGGCGATCTTGTTGATGCGCTGGTCGAATGCCCCCCAGCTGACGGTTTGCCCGCCACAGACCAGCGCAAGTTTTTCCGGATGTGCTTTGGCGTTGTCGCGCACGACCTCGACGATGGTTTTCGTGGGTGTCGTCGCCGGTGCCGGCGGATTGATCGGTATCATATCACTGTCCTGAAATAGTTCTCTCCCCGCTGCGGAACGCCGTTCCGCAGCCCCTGACAGCAGTTGTAACGATCAAACAGAAACTTGCAAACGATGGGTGACTATGCGGCAGCTTTTCCCAAGGCGACATAGGCTGCATGCTGGGACAGGAACACGCTGCCTGTCAAATCCGAGATGAAATGCTGCTTTTTCAGACGGTCCATGACAGGGCCTTTGACCTCGGACAGGTGCAGTTTGATCCCCATGTCGCGCAGCCGTGCGTTGATCGCTTCAAGCGATTCCAGCGCGCTAAAGTCGATCTCGTTGATGGCAGAGCACATCAGCACGACATGGCGCAGACAGGTGTTGCCCGCCAGCCGGTCGTAGATGCAATCCTCCAGGAACCGCGCATTGGCGAAATACAGGCTCTCGTCGATGCGCAGGGTCAGCACCGTTGGGCAGGTCTCTACCTCGTGGCGGTTGATATTGCGGAAGTGTTCGGTGCCCGGGACCAGCCCGACTTCGGCAATATGCGGTTTGGTGGTTTTATAGAGATGCAGAAAGATCGACAGCACCACCCCGCAGGTCACCCCCAATTCGACCCCGCTGCCCAAGGTGATCAACATGGTCGACAGCACGGCAGCGAAATCGGATTTGGAATAGCCCCATGCCTTTTTCAGGATGGAGAAATCCACCAGCGTCAGCACGGCCACGATGATTGTCGCGGCCAGGGTCGCTTGCGGCAGAAAGAAGACCAGCGGCGTCAGCGCCAGTGCGGCCACGGCCAGCCCCACGGCGGTATAGGCCCCCGCCGCCGGTGTCTGCGCCCCTGCGTCAAAGTTCACCACAGACCGCGCAAACCCGCCCGTGACCGGATAGCCCCCCGTAAAGGCCGCGCCGATATTGGCCGCCCCCAGACCAATCAGCTCTTGATCCGGATTGATCCGCTGACGCCGTTTCGCGGCAAGCGTTTGCGCGACAGAGATGGATTCAACAAACCCGATGACAGAGATCAGAAAAGCCGGCAGCAGCAGGCTGCCCATCAGTTCGAACGACAGGTCCGGCAGCGTCAGCGGCGGCAGGCTTTGCGGCACGGCCCCCACGATCTTGACGCCCTGCCCCGCGAGATCAAAGGCCCAGACCGCCAATGTGGTGACAACCACCGCCGCCACGGGCCCCGCCTTGGTCGCCACATCCGCCGCCCGTGGGCCCACGCCACGCGCGCGCAGGAAAGGTTTCAGCCCCTTGCGCACCCAGAACAGAAACAGCGTCGCGGACACACCAATCCCCACCGTCGTCCCGTTCACCGTGCCCAGATTGGCCCAGATCGACATCAGCAGCTCTGCCAGATTGCCGCCAGAGGCATCAATGCCCAGAATATGCTTGATCTGGCTGGCGGCGATGATCACACCAGAGGCGGTGATAAAGCCCGAGATCACGGGGTGAGACAGAAAATTCGCCAGAAACCCCAGTTTGAAAACGCCCATCACCAGCAGCATCACCCCAGACAGCAAGGCCAGCGTCAGCGCGGCGACGGCATAGCCCATCGTGCCCTGATCAGCGATATTGCCCAAGGCGGCGGCTGTCATCAGCGACACCACCGCCACCGGCCCCACCGCCAACGCGCGGCTGGTGCCAAAGACGGCATAAAGCAGGATCGGCGCGATAGATGCATAGAGCCCCGCTTCGGGCGGCAGCCCTGCCAGCAGCGCATAGGCCAGCGATTGCGGGATCAACATGATCGTGACGATCACCGCCGCGATCAGATCATTGGACAAAGCCGCCTTGTCATAGTCGCGCCCCCAGTCGAGGACAGGCAGATAGCGGCGGGCAGCGGCGGGGATACGCACCCGATTACAACCCGTTCACCGGCACCTTGAGCATCAGGTTCCCGTCCTTGTCACGCGGCATATGCCCGGCGCGCATGTTGACCTGAAGCGACGGGATGATCAGTTTCGGCATCGACAGCTGCGCGTCGCGTTCGGTGCGAAAGGCGATGAATTCCTCGCGCGTTTTGCCGCCGCCCACATGGATGTTATGCGCCTTCTCTTCGCCCACGGTGGTTTCCCACTGGATATCGCGCCCATTGGGCCCGTAGTCGTGGCACATGAACAGACGCATGTCGTCCGGCAGGGACAAGACCTTCTGGATGCTGTCATACAGCTCTCCGGCGTCGCCACCGGGGAAATCCGCGCGTGCAGAGCCGCCGTCGGGCATGAACAGCGTATCGCCCGTGAAGGCGGCGTTGCCCATGACATGCACCATGCAGGCGGGCGTGTGACCGGGGGTGTAGATAGCAAAACATTCCATGCCCCCGACGCGGTAGCGGTCGCCATCCTTGAACAAGGCGTCGAACTGCGAGCCGTCGCGCTGGAATTCCGTCCCCTCGTTGAACACTTTCCCAAAAGTGTCCTGCACGGTCATGATCTGCTCTCCGACGCCGATCTTGCCGCCCAGCTTTTGCTGGATATAGGGCGCGGCAGACAGGTGGTCGGCATGGACGTGGGTCTCGATGATCCACTCCAGCGCGAGCCCCTGCGCTTCGACCTCGGCGATGAGCTTGTCCGCGTGGTCATAGGTGATCCGTCCGGCGGCATAGTCGATATCCATCACGGAATCGATGATCGCACAGGCGTTGGAGTTCGGATCCCGCACGATATAGCTGATTGTATTGGTCACCGGATCAAAATGGCCCGAGACATCGGGGATGACATCCATATTCACGGGGTATTCAGTCATGGTCACCTGCTCCGTTTGCGCTTTTTCGCCCGACATCTGAAGGCTGCGCCCCGTCGTCGAGTCGAACATATTCATACTATGGAATTTTTTATCAAGGAAGCGGATTGTGCTGCCCGACCGCCACAGCCGCCGCGACAAAGCGTCCTGTGCCTGCCGCCTGCTCTACGCAACAGCGGCAGCATTCAGAACCCGTCCAGCGCGCTTTGCGTGATCTCGTCCAGCAGGGCCTGCACCTCTTGCATGGGGCCGTCCGGGTAGGTCGGATACCCGACAGAGACCGCGCCGTCGATGTCGGTGACAAAGATGCTGTAGGGACAATGGGCGATGTTCATCGGGTCCGCCTCCATCACCTTGCGCGACACCACGGCAGAGCAGAACAGAAACACATCTGCCGCGCGAAAGATCTCGACATCGCTGCCGACGTCGCTGGCGGTACGGGCCAGCATCTCGCCCGTGTGGCTGACGTGGTCGATCACCAGCCCCTTGCCGACAATCGCGTTCTCGACCGCGAAGGTCGCATCGTCAAAGCTACCGTCATAGGCGTAGGTCACGGCCTGATCCTGAGCAGCGAGCGGCGCGGCACAAAGGCAAAGTGCTGCGGCAATCTGTAACGGTCTCATCCTTGGTCCTTTCACAAACGGGCGCAGGCCTATCCTATCACCCTCGCCGTACGTCGCCAATCATGCGCACCGTCACGGGGCGGGAAAGCTGTTGAGATACGCGATCACCGCCTTGATCTCGGCATCGCTTTTCAAGCCGGAAAACCCCATCTTGGTGCCCTTCATAAAGCTGCGCGGTGCTGCCAGAAAGGCGTCCAGCGTCTGGGGTGTCCAGATCAGCCCATCCTCTGCCTGCGCCATCAGGGCGCGCGAGTATTTGAACCCCTCGACCCCACCGGCAGGCGCACCGACGATCCCGTTCAGGACCGGGCCCGCGCGGTTTTTGGCGCGTTTGCCCAGCTGATGGCAGGCTTTGCATTTGCGGAACACCAACTCTCCATCGGCGAGCAAGGCGGGGTCGGCAGCAGGCTCTGACGCTGGCTCGACATCGGCAACGGGCGTTTGTTGCGGCACAGTCGCGGGGGCGGCGTCCTTGGGTGTCACATCCAGCGACAGCGCACGCATGGTGACTTTCACGCTTTCCTTGCAGTCCTCCATACACGGATCGATCTGCCAGCCCGGCACTTCGGTGGTGTTGCGATCATCGCGAAGGAAACCGTCGGCATTGGGCATCCGGACCGTGGCGAAGTTGTCTTTGGACAGGGTAAATTCCTCTGCCACCAGATCGTTGGAATACAGGATATACGCCACGATGGCATAGACCTCATCCGCCGTCAGCGTTCCCGCATCGCCATAGGGCATGGATCGGCGGATATAGTCGAAGCTTGTCGACAGATGCGGCCAATAGGACCCGACCGTCTTGACCGGATCGGCATCCGCCAGCGTGTCCTGACCGCCCGCGAGCGCAGGCCAGTTCCCGCGGCCTTCGGCAAAGTCCCCGTGGCAGGCTGCGCATTTGTCGGTAAAGATCGTTTCGCCCGTCAGCACATCGCCCTGCCCCTCGGGCAGACCGCGCCCATCGGGCAGCACGTCCACATCCCAGGCGGCGATCTCTTCCGGCAGTGCGGCGCGGCCCAGACCGAAGGGGGCCGCCGCCAAGGGCAAAGCCGTGGCCGTGGCGATGACGCATGCAGCAATGGTGTTAAGAAACTTCGACATTTTCAACGCTCCCGTCCGCGTGCAGCCACCATGTCTGGATGCCATTGTTATGGTAGACAGAGTTCAGCCCCCGCACCGCGCGCAGTTGCGTTTTCGTCGGCTGGACATAGCCCGTGTCATCCATCGCACGCGATTGCAGCAGCATCTCTGTGCCGTCCCACTGCACATCGAGATAAAAGCGGCTGAGCGCCATCGGCGTGCCCTTTTGGACCAGTCGCGCGGTTTGCCAGCTTGCGCCACCATCGGTAGACACATCCACGCGGGTGATCGCACCGCGCCCCGACCATGCCAGCCCGGTGATCACCAAAGGCCCCGCCCCATGGGGCACCGGCGCTTGCGGGCTTGGTGCGGTGATGACGGATTTTGCGTCCATCGCCCACGTCCATTTGCGGCTGGTGCCATCGGCCAGCGTATCGGTGTATTTCGACGTTTCCTCGCGGCTTTCGACGGGCGCGTCCACGACCTCTATCCGGCGGAGCCATTTGACCCAGAGGTTGCCCTCCCACCCCGGCACGACAAGCCGCACGGGGTAGCCGTGTTCCTTGCGCAGCGCCTCGCCATTCGCTTTGAACGCGACAAGCACATCGTCGAGCGCCTTATCCATCGGGATCGACCGCCCGTTCGACGACGCATCCGCCCCCTCGACATACACCCATTTGCCCGCAGGGTCACAACCGGCTTCCTCTAGCAGCAACCGCAGGGGCACGCCGGTGTATTCCATATTATGGATCATGCCATGGGTGAACTGTGCCCCGTTCAACTGCGCGCCCGCCCATTCCATGCCCGAATTGGCCGCACATTCGCAGAAATATACGTGATTTTCGCGCGGGAAGCGCTCCAGATCGGCGTAGGTGAACACCAGCGGACGGTCCACCAGCCCGTTCACCATCAGGCGGTAATCCTGTTTCGACAGTTCGATCGCGCCCGAGTGATGCCGCTCAAAGGCGCAGCCCTGCGGGGTGATCGTACCGTCCAGCGCGTGGATCGGGGTGAAGTTGATCGAACTGACGGTATCCGCCGTCAGCCAAGGCACATTGCGCCGCACCACGTCCTGCTCGAACCGGATTGGCAGACCGTAGGGCGTGACATCGACCCCATCGCCCAAGCCCTGCGCCCAGGGTTGCGGTTCAACGATCAAAGGATCGGGCGATTGCGCGGCGGCGCTACGGGCCGCCATCGCCCCTAGTCCAGCAGTCGCCGCGCCACGCAAGAAGGCGCGTCTGTTCGCTGTCTTCCGTGGTGCCATGGCCTTGCCTTTCATGCTGCCCTGTTACGCGCCCTTGACGATGACGCTGGTGTTGGGGTCCAGCGACACGCTGCTCTGCTTGCGGATGTGGCTTTCGACCACGTCCCAGATCGCGGGGCCCTCGGTGCCTTCGTTCACGCTGGCCCAGCCTGCAACCTGATACGTCTTGGCCGGATCGATACGTTCCCCGGTTTTCAGCAAGGTCAGTTCAGTGATGCGGCTGCCTTGGGGCTGGGTCACGTCAATGCGGTAGCCAAGCCCGCCTGTGCGCACCATGTCACCGCCCTGCTGGTAATAGGGGTTAGGGTTGAACAGGTTGTCGGCCACATCTTCCAGCACGACATGCAGGAATTCACCCGTCATCTCGGTCCGGTAGGCTTCGGGGTAGGTCATGGAGGTGACGTTCCAGATATCCTCGCGCGTGATGTCCTGCCCCGGCAGGATCGACGGCCCCCAACGCACACCCGGGCTCAGCGCGATATCGGCCTCGCGCTCGGAAAGCAGCGCGTCGCAGATCAGGTCATCCCAGGTGCCGTTGAAATTACCGCGCCGGTACAGCAGCGTGTCTTCGGCGGTGGTGCCGATGACTTCGGTCAGTTGGTCAAGATAGGGGGCGCGTTGTGCGTCGATCAGCGCGGTCATCGCCGGATCAGGCGCAATCACGTCAGAGAAGATCGGGATCAGCTTGTGTCGGAAGCCCATCATGCGGCCGTTGCGCACGTCCAGATCGACGCGGCTGACGAATTTGCCGTTCGACCCCGAGGCCACGATGATCGTCTCGCCCACCAGCACAGGTTCGGGCAGCGCGTCATGGGTGTGACCCGACAGGATCACGTCGATCCCCGTCACCACGCCTGCCATCTGCTTGTCCACATCAAAGCCGTTGTGGCTTAGGCAGACGACCAGTTCGGCCCCTTTGGCGCGGACCTCGTCCACCATTTCCTGCATCCGTTCATCGCGGATACCGAACGAATATTCGGGGAACATCCAGCCGGGGTTGGCGATCGGCATATAGGGGAAAGCCTGCCCGATCACCGCGACTTTAACGCCGCCTGTCTCGTAGAACTTGTAGGGCGGAAAAAGCTCTGTCGGTTCGTCCCATTCGGCGTCAAAGATGTTCTGCCCCAGGGCGGCAAAGGGCAGCCCCTCGACGATCTCTGCCACGCGGTCAGAGCCGAGCGTGAATTCCCAGTGAAAGGTCATCGCGTCAGGCTTGAGCGCATTCATCACGTTGACCATGTCCTGACCCTGCGTGTGGTAGCAGGTGTAGCTGCCGTGCCAGGTGTCGCCGCCATCCAGCAGCAGCGCATCGGGCCGGTCCGCGCGGATCTGGTTGATCACACTCGCCACACGGTCCAGACCGCCCATCCTGCCATAGCCCTGCGCCAGAGCGGAAAAATCGTTATAGGTCAGCGCATAGGCCGAGGCGCCGCCGTCCGCGATCCCGTAAAGCTTGCGGAAATCCGCGCCGGTCAGATGCGGCACCTTCCCGCGGTTCTCGCCCACACCGATGTTGACCGAAGGTTCGCGGAAATAGATCGGTTTCAACTGCGCGTGGATGTCGGTCACGTGGATCAGGCTGACGTTGCCGAAGGCGTCGAATTCAAGCAATTTATCCTGCGTCAACGCCTGCTGCGCGGCGAGCTTGCCCCAGTTGCCAAAGGACGACGCACCATACAAAGCCGTTGCAGCCATGCTGGCCTGAAGGAAATCACGACGAGAGATCATAGGTTGGCCTTTTCGACGCGCAATTCATATGCGCATATTTGAATAATAATATAATAAAAAGACCCGCCTCGCATCGGCGAAACGGGTCTTTTCAGGTTAGTTCCGGACAGAGGGCCCTTCGACCGACAACCCGTTCCCGCGCGAGCCGACGTACAGCTCAAGCGCGACAAACTCGGGGCTGCCGGGGTCAAAGGTCTCGGCACGGGTGTCGCGAACACAGCCTTTAAAACGGGCCTGCACCGCGTTCAGCTTGGTGTTTTTCAGACGGTAAGTCGGGAAGCCGTTGATCTGGCCTTGGCTCAGGTGGTCGGCACGGATCATGTTGCCATAATTGTCCTCGTGGCAATTGGCACAGGACAGTTCAAGCTGGCCGAAACGGGTATAGTAGATCTCTTTGCCCTGCTCCCATGTGGATTGGGCCGGACCGTCGATGGCGATGTTCACCGGCATCCCCCGCGAGACAGAGGAGATCAGCGCCGTCATGTTCACCATGTCGCCGCCAGTGTATTTCCACTTTTCCGCCCCCATGCGGTTCTCGCGGCAATCGTTGATCTGCATTTCCAGCGTGCGCACCTCGCCCGCAGATTCAACATACTTGGGATAGACCGGACGCACGCCCGCCATCTCGGCCGAGGCCCCGTGACAATCCGCGCAGGATTTACCCTCTGATCCGTCGGCGGTGTTCCAGACGTCCTCGGCCTGTTCCACAAAGATCATGCCGGCGTTGTCAAAATCATCGGCCTGCATCGCGCGGGTCTCGGCGCCGCGGAACAGCCAGCCCGACATGACCTCGTCTACCGCGTCCGCCATATGCGCGGGGGCGGCAGTGCGGGTCACGATGTCGATCTCTTCGTTGATCACCAGCGTATCATCCACGGGATCGGCGAAGGCCCCCGTCGACATCAGCGCCGCAGCAAGGCACGCGCCCAGACCTTTTGTGAAATTGCTCATTCCTGTTCCTCCCAAGGATGCAGACGCTTAGCTGATCGCGATGTCTTTGGTTTCCTCGTAGACATCGCCGTCATCGTCATACCACGTGAAGGTGAATGTCCCCGCTTCGGGCACGGTGGCGTCGAATTCGAAATACGGGTTGGTCGAGATCGCGGGCTCCATCGCGACATCGATCACATTCTCGCCGTTAAAATCGCAGGTGAAACGGTTGATGATCGACCGCGGGATCGTGTTGCCGTCGCCGTCCTTGCGCTGGCCGGATTCCATCTTGTGGCTGATCAGGGTCTTGATCGTGATGGTTTCGCCAGCCGCTGCTGACTTGGGGACTTTGACGCGGGGTTTTACACCAGATGCCATGTTTTTCTTCCTCTCGCCTTAGCCGCCGCAGCCGCCGATTGTTACTTTGATTGTGCTGGTCGCCTTGGCGAAAGAGCCGTCGGCCAGCTTGGCGATCGCCACCACATCCTGCGTGCCCGCCAAGCGGATGCGGGTGGAGGCATGCTGCGTTGCTGCCAGCGGGCCGAACTTGAAGTTCGCCACAGGCGGCGTGGGGTTGCCAAGCGCCAGCACCATGATTTCAGTGGCACCGGGGGCGTCGACCTCGATCGGGACGGTATTGCCGTTCTCCGCAATCTCGGGGGCGGTCAGGGTCACGCCGGTATCAGCCATCTCTGCACCGCCGGTGAAGGCAGCAATCGCGTCATCCCCGGCGGCGGCCACGGCCAGCTTGGGCAGGGACAGTGCGGCAAAGGCACCTGCCCCCATCGCAATCGCACTACGTCGTGTAAATTCCATTATCATCACTCCTGATCAGATCCCGCTGGGTGGGGTTCTTAGTCTTTCAACGTGGCAAGATAGGCCACGACATCCTCGATCTGCTGGGCGGCCAGAATAGGCCCCAGCGTGTCATCAGCCGCCTTGCCGGTATAGCCCTTGCCCGGACGGATATATCCGCTGTCCTTGTAGAACGCAGGCATCATCGTTCCCTCGAACAGCATCTTCGCGTTGGCGACAATCCCGCGCAATTCAGCCTCGGTCCAGCGGTCCCCCGCGCCATCCAGCATCGGGCCGATTTCGCCCTGGAACGGGATATCGGGCAAAGCGCTGACCTGATGGCAGGCGATGCAGTTGCCAAGCTTTTTGCTGCCCACGATCTTGGCCCCCTCTTCGGGGTTACCGGGAGTGCCGGTCAGCGATTGTTCAACCGCGCCATACTCATCATAGACCACGTCACCGGGGGCCACGTCGGCCGCATGCGCCGCCGCGGCAAAGCCGACAGAGGCCACCAGGGCAAATACGGAAACTTTCATGCGTCCTCCCACAGACATTCATTTTGAAAACCCTACTGCCCGCGCCAAAATGACGCAACTATAAATTCAATTTATTGAATTTCTTATAGCAGCACAGCATTTAGCGGATCCTACCGCCGTTATTCCTGCTCTTCAATGAGCATACGCGCGTGATATTTCTGGAACGTCTCGTCCCCCTCATATCCCTTGTCGACGACCCAGTTCATCATGTGAAAGGTCGTCGCCGGACCAAAGGCACCGGGCACCGTCGCGACTGCCGCTTCAACGGCCGTCTGCCCTTCCTCTACGGTCTGGGGGAAATACATCAGCGTCGGCGTGAACATCTGACGCCATTTGCGTACCATCTCCTTCTCGGGCAATGTCTCTCCGTCAAAGTCGGTGACCTCGACATCGCCGAACATGTTGATCTGCACGACAAAGAAGTTCTCGCGCAGGTAGGCATCGATTTTGGGCAGGGGGAAAACCTCTTCGTGCATCTTGTTGCAGTAGATGCAGCCGCGCTGTTCGATGATAACCATCAGCCGCTTGCCCTCGTCCGTCGCCTCGGCCAGATCGTCGCGCAGATCTTTGAAGGTCTCGCGCATCCAGGCGGTCTTGTGCAAACCGTCATCCCCCAGGGTCGCGGCACTGCCCGCAGTCACCATATAAGCGACAGCCGCCAGCGCGGCCAAAGCGTTTCGGATCATCTTCATCAAAAGTCCCTCCGGTTGTTAGCCAATGGCGCTGAAAACAGGGAAGGTTTCAAGCATCCACTGCGCAATATAGTTGATCGAGTTGGTGGCGATCAGCAGGCCAAAGACAATCAGCAGAACCCCCATCGCCTTTTCTACCGTGCCCAGATGTTGCCGGAACCCCGCCATCCAGCGCATGAACGGCCCGATGAACAGCGCCGCCAGTACGAAAGGCGCGGTCATGCCCACGCCGTAGGTCAGCAGCAACAGCGCGCCCGAGCCCGCCGTCTCGGCCCCCGCGGCGGTGAACAGGATGGCCGCAAGCACAGGCCCGACGCAAGGGGTCCAGCCAAAGGCAAAGGCCAGCCCGATCACATAGGCCCCCAGAAAACTGGTCGCGGTCGTGTTCCCCGCATCCGCACGAAACTGGCGATATAGAAACCCGATACGGATCACGCCCAGAAAATGCAGGCCCATCGCAATGATAACAGCCGCAGCGACCCATCGCAAAATATCAAAATAGTCCCGCACGATCTGGCCAAAGGTCGTGGCCACCGCCCCCAGCCCGACAAAGATCGTGATCACCCCCGCCGCAAAGAACAGCGCCGCAATCACCGCGAGCCGGCGCACGGCGGCATCCACCGGCCCGTCTGCCGTGATCTGGTTCATGCCGACGCCCGCCAGATAGCTCAGATAAAAGGGCACGATCGGCAGGATGCAGGGCGACAAAAAGGACAAAAGCCCGGCAAATGCCGCGCCCAGAAAGGTGATTTCAAGCATGCAGGTTGCCTTTATCTTGTGCCATTCACATATTCACATTAAGTATTTTGAAATCAACAGGTGAATTCCCTATGCGGTTGCGCACTGCTTTCTTGTCTCTCTCAGTGGCCGCAGGCCTTGCGGTTTCCCCTGTGATCGCAGCGGCCCAGACCGCGCTGATCATGGTCGAGGAACAGGGCTGCGTGTGGTGTGCCCGTTGGGATGACCAGATCGCCCCGATCTATCCCAAGACCCAAGCGGGCAAGGCAGCCCCATTGCGCCGCGTTGATATCAACGATGACAAACCCGCCGATCTGCATTTTGCCCGCAGCCTGCATTACACGCCGACGTTCGTGTTGATGGTCGACGGCCATGAGGTGTCGCGCATCGAAGGCTACCCGGGCGAAGATTTCTTTTGGGGCGTGCTGGAAAAAATGCTATCCGACGCCCAATTGATGCCAGACCCCGCCAAAAGCTAGCGCCCCCTGCGATATGCGCACGCCAATCCCCTTTTATTCAGCCAAGGATGTTAACCAGTGGGTAACCCCGGTTCCGACACAGAAATGAGCCAAGCCGATCGGGACCGTATGGCCGAAAACGCCGCACGTGCCTCTAACTTCCTCAAGGCGATCAGCCACGAGGGGCGGTTGATGATCCTGTGTCACCTCTCTGCAGGCGAAAAATCCGTCACCGAGCTGGAAGAGCTACTGTCCGCCCGTCAGGCGGCGGTATCCCAACAGCTGTCACGCTTGCGGCTTGAAGGCTTGGTAACGCCACGCCGCGACGGCAAGACGATCTATTACAGGCTGGCCGATGACCGTCCGCAAAAGATCATGGAAGTCGTCTATGATATGTTCTGCACACCGGACAGCGACGGGTAAACGCGGCTCAGACCTGCTCCAGATACGTCAGCAGCCGCGCTTCCGAGGCGAATAGCCCGGTCTTGCGCCCGACCTTGATCTCGGGCGGCGCTTCGCCCGCCAGATCAATCACCGCCGGATGGATATAGCTGTTGCGCGCCACGGTCGGCGTATTGCTCAACTGTGCGGCAGCGGCTTCGGCCAATTGCTTGATGGTGGCCCGCCCCTTCTCGGCGGCCTCGAAGGCGGCAACGGTGCCCGCCCATGTGCGAAAGGTCTTGGCGGTAAAGTCGTCGCACCCCGATGCTTCGGCGATATAGGCGTTCAGTCCGGCTGAGTTCAACTGATGCACCTCGCCCTGCGCATCGGCCCATGTCAGCAGCTCCGCCCCCGGCAGGTCGTTAATTTTCTCCAGCGTTTTCGCCAGCGTCCGGTCATTGATCTGCCGCCGCACCTTCTTGCCCCCCTTGGCCGTATAGCGCAGCCGGATTACATTCCCGTCGAGTTTGACATGTTTCGACCGCAGGGTCAGCGTGCCATAGCTGCCATTCTCGCGCGTGTAGTCCGGATTCCCCACCCGCAGCGACGCGCGGTCGATCAGCGTGACGGCGCTGGCCAAGGCAAAGCTGCGCTCGCCTGCCTGCTGATCCAGATCGCGGGCGACAAAGCGGCGCAGGCGCGGCAAAGCATGCGCAAAATCCACCAAGCTTGCGAATTTCGTCTCTGCCTGCGCCTCTGACCATTTTTCGTGATAGCGATATTGTTTGCGATTGCGGGTGTCGCGCCCCGTGGCCAGCAAATGCCCGTTCACCAAAGGCGTCATCCACACGTCTTCATAAGCAGGCGGCACCGCCATCGCTTCCAGCCGCGCGCGCTCTTTTCCGCGGGCGATGGTAGTGCCGTCCGGTGCCTTATAGGTAAACCCGCGCCCGCGCCGCTGACGCGAAATACCGGGGCGGTCATCGCCATAATAGGTAAGCCCCGCGCCGCCCATATGTCAGGCGGCCTCGACTTCCGACAACAGCTTGAGCACCTCATCCCCGTCGTCTTGCTCGATCAACAGCGCCGGATCATCATCGGACCCGTTGCGCGTGACCTCGGAGCCCTTCAACGTACGGGTCACACTTTTGGTAAAGCGTTCTGTCACCTTGCCACTGGCAGTGCCCTGCCCCCATTCCCATTTGACCTTGGTGCCCTTGGATATGCCTGACATCGTCGTCCCCTCTGCACTGTTTGGTGTGAAAGGATAACGATCTATGCCCGAAACGGGTTCCCTCCGGTCAGACCCGCCAGCGCAGCACGCGGGTTTCGATGGCGGCAATCACGGCGCTCACGCAAACCCCAAGCACCGACAGGATCACGACACCCGCAAACAGACGTTCAAGATCATAAAGACTGCCGGCCTCAAGGATATAAGCCCCGATGCCATATTCCGCGCCCAGCATTTCAGCTGCCACCAACAGGATGATCGCAATCGCCAAAGAGATGCGTAGCCCCGACAGGATGCCCGGCATCGCCCCCGGCAGTACGATCTTGCGCACAATCGACCACCACGACAGACCAAAGCTCTGCCCCATACGGATCAATCCGCGGTCCACATTGTCCACCGCAGCATAGGTCGCCACGACCGTCGGCGTGAATGTCCCAAAGGCGATCAGCGCGTATTTACTGCCCTCGTCAATGCCGAACCAGATCACAAACAACGGCAAAAGCGCAATCTTGGGGATCGGGAACAGCGCCGCAACCAGGGGCACCAGCCCGGCGCGCACATAGCTGAACAGCCCGATCATCACCCCGACGCCGACACCAACCAAAGCCCCGAGCGTCGCCCCAACAGCCAAGCGGCTGAGCGAGGGGGCCAAATGTTTGAACAGCATCCCCGATTGCCACAGCTCGACAAAGGTCATCGCCACATCCGAGGGGCGCGGCAATGTCAGGTTAGAGATAAAGCCGCTGCGCGTGCCCCATTCGGCCAGCAGGATCAGCAGGACAAAGACCAAGACCCCCATGCCCCGTCGTTGCTTGGGGGCGAAACCGCCGCCACGAAAGGCGACGGGGCGGCTGTTTGTATGTGCTGCATCAGACATGGATCAACTCCGCATCGGCGGCGGCGGCTTCTTCGCGCATCAGCCCCCACAAATGTTGTTGTTGCGCCTCGAGGGCGGCATCGCCATAGGCACGCTCTGCCAACGGTGTCGTCAGTTCAACCACCTCGCGGATCTGCCCGGGGCGGCGAGATAGCACCACGATTCTGTGGCCCAGCCGCACGGCCTCTGCCAGATTGTGGGTGACATAGACGGCGGTAAAGGGCTGGCGGGTCCACAGGCTGATCAGATCGTCCATTAACAGCTCGCGCGTCTGGCTGTCCAGCGCGCTCAGCGGTTCGTCCATCAACATCACCGCAGGGTTCACCGCCAAGGCGCGTGCAATGGCGACCCGCTGTTTCATCCCGCCAGAAAGTTGTTTGGGCAGGGCATCGGCAAATTCGGTCAGCTTGGTACGGGCCAGCACGTCGTCGATGATCCGCGCCCGCGCGGCGGCGTCCAGACCGTGATCCTCCAGCACCAGCGCCACATTGCCGCGCACGCTGCGCCAGGGCAGCAAGGCGAAATCCTGAAATACGTAGGTGAGCGGGTTCAGACAGCCGGCTGGGGGCGTGCCCAGTTGCAGCACCTCGCCCGAAGTCGGCTGCTCCAGCCCGCCCAGCATCCGCAGCAGGGTCGACTTGCCACAGCCCGAAGGCCCGACGATGCAGACAATCTGCCCTGACGGGATATCAAGGTTGATATCGCGCAGCACTTCGGTCTCGCCATAAGTGTGGCTGACCCCCGCTAACCTAAGATCCATGAGAAACGTCCTGAAATATCAAAGGCCGGGCAAAGCCTGCCCGACCTGTCGTTGGTATAGATGGCGCGATCAGGCGCCGATGGTGTCGACGAAAGACGTGTCGATCAACGTCTCAAGCGTGATATCCGCATTCACCAGCCCCTCGGACTGGAACCAGCTCAGCTGGTCACGCACAGAGGCGACGTTCAACGCGGCCCCCTTGTTCAGACGCATGGTCCCGTTGACAATCCCCGGCGTCGCGGCCTCGAGCGTTTTGTCGGTGTAGACGTAGTTGTGGATCAGCTTGACCATCTCGGCCACGCCTTCCGCACCGGCGGTCTGTTCGATCATCGCCGCGTTGTAGTCAGCCGCCCCCTTGGCGTAGGCCGCAAGGTAATCCTGCGTCTGCTGCTTTTCGTCGGTCGCGTTCTTGGTCGAGGTAAAGACCGTGGTGACCTGATAGTCGGGCAGATAATCGGACACGTTCCCGATAATATGCACGGCACCCGAGCCCGCCAGTGGCTTGGCGATATGGGGCACGATGGACCAGGCATCAATCTGGCCGGTCTTCAGCGCGCCGATGATGGCACCCACCTTCTGCAACGGCTTGAACGACAGATCGATCCCCTCGGCCTGCGCCATCTTTGACCCCATATAATGGAACGACGATCCCGCCGTGGTCATGCCAAAGCTCTTCCCGTCCAGCATCGCAGGCGCGGTCACACCCGCCTGATAGGCCGCGTCCGAGGCCAGAAACTTCTGCCCGTCAATGCCCTTCTCTTCAGACAAGGCACCGCCGATCACCTTGATCGCACCCTTATCCGCCAGCGACACCAGCCCGCCCGAGATCGCGGTCACGGCATAGTCGACATCCCCGCTGGCAATCGCCACGGCCATCGGTTGGGCGGCCTGAAAGAACTTGAGCTCGACATCCAGACCGGCCTGCTTGAAATACTCGCGCTGATAGGCCACGAATGTACCGGAGTGGCTGGTGAAACGCAGCGCGCCCAGAGTGATCTTTTTGCCCTGCGCAACAGCCGGTGCAGCAAGCCCGACCGCGGCAGCGGCCCCCATGGTCGCCAATGTCTGGCGGCGGTTGAATGTGGTCATGATATCCTCCCCTTGAATTTGCGCGCACAATGGGTCGTGGCATGACGTAGTGTCAAGCGCACGCCCCCCGAAAACCACCCTCACGAACGAAGCGTCACGGCCTGTGGCACCAAGCCTCGCCCGCTTCCAAATGGCCTTAAATCCTCGCCGAAGGCTCCCCAGATTGCCAGCGCGCGCGACATTGCCTATATGGGCGTCACCGCTGCATCAGCCCCCTCCCTTGCACAAAAGGCCCGATCCCATGACCTTCGACCGTTCGATCAAAATCGCCCCCTCCATCCTTGCTGCCGACTTTGCCAATTTCGGGGCAGAGTGCGAAGCCATCGAAGCACAGGGTGCGGACTGGGTACATGTCGATGTAATGGACGGGCATTTCGTACCGAATATCAGCTTTGGCCCGACCACCTGCGCCGCGATCCGCCCCCATATCAAGGGCGTGATGGACGTGCATCTGATGATCGCACCCGTGGATCCCTACATTGATGCCTTCGCCAAAGCCGGTGCCGATGTGATCACGGCCCATGTCGAAGCAGGCCCCCATATCCACCGCACGCTGCAAGCGATCCGCGGTGCCGGTGCCAAGGCCGGTGTCGCGCTGAACCCCGGCACGCCTGCCGCAGCGGTAGAGCATCTGCTGGACGTTGCCGATCTGGTCTGTGTGATGACCGTGAACCCCGGTTTCGGCGGGCAGAAGTTCATCGACATGAGCGACAAGATCCGCACCCTGCGCGCGATGATCGGCGACCGCCCGGTGCATATCGAAATCGACGGCGGTGTGGACGTCAACACCGCTTCCAGCGTGGCGCAGGCGGGGGCGGATGTGCTGGTCGCAGGCTCCGCGGTGTTCCGTGGCGGGTCGGTCAGCAACCCCGCCACCTACGGCGAAAACATCCGCGCTATCCGCGCCGCTGCCGAAGGCGTCTACGTCTAAGCGCCAGCCGCACACCAGCGACAAAGGAAAAGGCCGGCCCCCACCACGGGGGACCGGCCTTTTCGTTAACTCCGCACAGGGAGCAATCAGGATCCAATCAGGCCAGCTGATCCTTGAATGTCTCGATCAGCTTGTGCTTGAGGATCTTGCCCGTGGGGGCCGCAGGCAGGGCCGTTCCGATAATAAACTGGCTGGGGCGCTTATAGCCAGTCAGCCGTTCCTTGACGAAGGCCTTCAGGTCTTGCGGGTCCAGCGTATCGCCCTCGGCGATCTGGACGAAGGCCAGCACCTCTTCGTCATTGCCGGTGGACCGGCCCACCACGGCGGCCTGAATGACTTGCGGGTGATCGTTGATCGCGGCCTCTACCTCGGGCGGGTAGACATTGAATCCGCCGTGGATGATCAGCTCTTTCGAGCGGCCCAGAATATGCAGATGACCGTGTTCGTCGAACGTCCCCAGATCGCCGGTGCGCAGCCAGCCATCCTGGCCGAGGACTTTGGCGGTTTCCTCGGGGTTCTTGTAGTAGCCCTTCATGACGTGGGCCCCACGGGTCAGGACCTCGCCCTTGCCATTGCTGCCGCCTTCGACGGTATCATCAATCTTGGTCTCGACACCGGGCAAGGACGGACCGACCGAGATATCGGGCGATCCCAGCGGGTTGCTGGTGGCCGAGATACCGGCGGTGGATTCCGTCATGCCATAGCCGTTCTGGATCGCGACGCCGTAAAAGGCTTCGGCCTTGCGCTTCCACGTGGGGTCCAGCGGCGCCGCCCCCGAAGATACATAGCGCAGCGTTTCGGAGTTGAGCTGCGTCAGCCCCTGCTCTTTCGTGTATTGCATCAGCAGCGCGTGCATCTGCGGCACGGCCGACAGGAAGTTCACCCCCGTGGTCAGCGCGGTATAGAGCTTTTCAGCCGAGAAACGCGCCTCCAGCCGGATTTCGGCACCGGCGCAGCAGGAGGCGGTCATGACAGAACACAGCCCGAAAACATGGGTCAGGGGCAACACGCCATAGACCACATCGCCCGCATTGATCCCCCGCAGCGTCGCCGAGGCGTTGCCGCCAAAGCGCACGTTGGCATGGGTCAGCATGACGCCCTTGGGGTCGCCCGTTGTGCCGGTGGTATACAGCAGCACCGCCACATCGCTCAGATCCCCATCGGGGTTGCTGGCGATCGGCGTGGCCAGATGCATCGCGCCGAAGGCACCGGTGATCTCTGCGGCACCCAGCCGTTCCGCATGGGCTGTCGCATCCGGTGAGGCGTGGCAGGTCATCAGCACAGCAGCAGGTGCCGCGTGGTCAATGATCCGCTGGATTTCGCCCGCGCTTTGGCGTGCATTGACGGGGATGATGACGGCGCCGGCTTTCCACGTGCCAAACACAGTGGCCACGGCGGCGGCACAGTTTTCCGACAGCATCAGCACGCGGTCGTTGGGCTGCACACCGGCATCCTTGAGCGCCTGCGCGATGTCGTCGCTTGCCTTGTCGAACATCTTGTACGTCCAGCGTACCCCTGTGCTGTCGCTCAGCGCGGGCGCGTCCCCGCGTGCGGCCACTTGATCCGCCAGAAATTGCTCTACACGTACCATTATATTCTCTGCCTCCCCGCAGTCTTTCAGAACCCGGTCAGCGCGTCTGGCTGCGGGTTGGGTCAATAGATCGGTGGCCGAGGGTCAGCCGCCGTAATTCGGTGTGCGCTTCTCGAGGAAAGCGGCGATGCCTTCGGCGGCTTCATCTGCGCCGGTGGCATGGGCCATGGCGTCACATTCCGCTTCAAGCTGGTCGGCCTCGGACACGTCATAGCCCTGTGCGACCAGCCCGCGGATCACCCCTTGGGCTTCGCGGGGGCCTGCGGCCAAGCGGTCGGCAAGCGCCATTGCGGCCTCGAACGCGCCGCCCTTGTCGGTGACGGCATTTACCACGCCCAGATCATGCATGCGTTCGACGGTGACGGGCTGCGCCAGCAAGCACATCTCCATCGCGAGCTGCCGCGGCAGCGCACGCGCGAGCGAGGCGGTCAGCCCGCCATCAGGCACCAGCCCCGCCTTGACGTAAGCGGCGGTGAACTTGGCACCGGCGGCGGCAACGATCAGATCGCAGGCCAGCGCGAAAGACAGCCCCGCGCCCGCGGCACCGCCTTCGACGGCGGCGATCACCGGCACCGGACAGGACCGGATCGCGCGGATCAGGCTGTGCAATTCGTTAATCTTGCCCCGACGTTCATCTTTGGGCATTTCGCGACGGGCGATCAGGACATTCAGATCGCCGCCCGCGCAAAAGAAATCCCCTTCGGAGGTGAGGATCACGGCACGGATACGCGGCTCGGCGGCCATTTCAATCGCTTGGCCGATGCAGGCGTAAAGCTCGGGCGACAGGGCCCCCCGCTTATGCGCGTTTCCGTTCCAGATGACGATCCGGTCACCCTTGTCTTCGATCCGAGCGCTCATTTCAGTTTCTCCTGTGGGACGCGCTTGAACACGCCGGTGGATGTCGCAATGACCGTGCCGTCTTCGTGGACGAGTTCAGCATCGATATACAGCAGGCTGCGGCCACCGCCCTTGATGGTGCCGGTCGCGGTCACGCGCCCGGGCTGCCCCGCGGCCAGAAACTGCGTCGTCAACGAGATCGTGAGGAACGGGTGCTGGCCGGTGGGATCCACGCTCAGCGATCCGGTCATGCCACAGGCGTTATCCAGCAATGTGGCGGCAATACCGCCATGAAGAACCCCATGGCGGTTGAAGTGTTGCGGACCCAGATCAAGAAAGCAGCGCCCGTGGGCCGGATCGGATATGTCGACGACATATCCGACCAGGGTTTGGGTGCCGGTCTCGTCCCGGATCAGCTGGCTTTCGTCAGGCTGCTGCAAGGGCAATGAAACGCTCCAGATGGTGGTCTGTGTCACCAAAGCGGTGGTCTGCCATGATGATACGCTTGGCGATATGGGCCAGTTCGTATTCTTGCGTCATGGCGATACCGCCGTGCATCTGGATGCTGTCTTCGGCAACCAGACGGCCCGCGCGACCCAGCAGGTTCTTGGCGGCAGAGATATGCGTCTCGCGCGCTTTATACTCCGCTTCGAGGTTGCCCGCGGCTACGATCACGGCAGAGCGCGCCTGCTCCATCTCGATCAACAGGTCGGACATGCGGTGCGCAAGCGCCTGGAACGTGCCGATGGGCTTGCCGAACTGCTTGCGGGTCATCAGGTATTCGCGGGTCAGGCGGGTTGCCGTTTCCATCGCACCAAGTGTTTCCGCACAGATCGCGACATTGGCCGCAGCGACGCGCGCCTCGATCGCCTTGAACGCCTTGCCCGCTTCACCCAGACGGGCAGAGGCAGGGACGGACACATCATCCAGCGTGACTTCGGCGGCACGGCCACCGGCCAGCAGCGCATAGCCTTGCAGCGTGATGCCCTTGGTGTCTGCCGGCACGAGGAACAGCGAGATCCCGTTTTCGTCGCCTGCCTCACCGCTTTCGCGGGCAGAAACGATCAGCATGTCGGCGTTTTCAGCGTTGACCACAACGGCCTTGCGGCCGTTCAGCACCACGTTGTCGCCATCGACCTTGGCTGTAGAAGTCAACTGGTTCAGGTCATAGCGGCTGGTGGGTTCGCCGTGGGCAAAAGCCACCTGCAACGCGCCACCGATCAGCTCTTCGACGTGAGCCTGCTGTTCTTCATTGCCCAGGTCGGCAATCAGACCGCCGCCCAGAATGGCGGTATCAAGGAAGGGTTCGACCACGCCAGCGCGGCCCAGTTCCTCGAACACGACGGCGATGTCGAATCCGGCACCGCCAAAGCCGCCCTGATCTTCGGTGAACAGCGCGCCGATGACGCCCAGTTCGGCCAGACCGTTCCAGATATCGGCGGAAAAGCCGGTGTCGCTTTCAAGGATCTTGTTGCGGGCTGCTGTATCGTATTTGTCGCGCAGGAAACGGCGCAGACTGTCTTGCAGCATTTGGCGTTCTTCTGTCAGGTCGAAGTTCATGCTCCACCTCCCATCGTTGTTTTGGCAATGATCTGGCGCTGGATTTCGTTCGAGCCGCCAAAGATCGACAGTTTACGGTTGTTGAAATATTGCGCGGCGACGGGGCCGGCATTCAACGGATCAGGCAGGGCCAGGTTCGACCCTTCGATCGCTTCGGATGCGAATGGCATCGCATAGGCACCCGCCGCACGACGTGCGAGGTCGTTGATCTCCTGACGGATAATCGTGCCTTTGACCTTCAGCATGGACGATTCAACACCCGGTGCCGCACCCGCGGCCGCCTTGGAGACGATGCGCAGGTTTGTGGTGCTCATCGCCATCAGGTCGATTTCAACCTGTGCCACACGTGCCGCGAAATGCGGGTTCTGCATCAACGGCTTGCCGCCGGACATCTCAGCCTTGGCGATACGTTTGACCGCAGTCAGACCCGCTTGCGAGAACCCGACGCCCGCGATGTTGGTGCGTTCGTGGGTCAGCAGGTACTTGGCGTAGGTCCAGCCTTCGTTCTCTTTGCCGACAAGGTTTTCGACCGGCACTTTCACATCCGAGAACCAGACCTCGTTCACCTCGTGGGTGCCGTCGAGCAGGATGATCGGGCGCACTTCGACGCCGGGGGTGTCCATGTCGATCAGCAGAAAGGAAATACCCTCTTGCTGCTTCACCGTCTTGTCGGTGCGCACAAGGCAGAAGATCATGTTCGCGTGCTGACCCAGCGTGGTCCAGGTCTTCTGGCCGTTGACGATGTAGTGCGTGCCTTCGTCGTTCAGAACCGCTTCGGTCTTGAGCGAGGCAAGGTCGGAACCGGCACCCGGCTCGGAATAGCCCTGACACCACCAGTCTTCGCCCGACAGGATGCGGGGCAGCCAGTAGTCGTTCTGCTCTTGCGAGCCGAATTTTTGCAGCACGGGCGCGAGCATCGACAGGCCAAAAGGCACAATGCGTGGCGCATAGGCGGCAGCAGCTTCTTCTTCGAAAATGTGACGCTGCACCGCGTTCCATTCCGCACCGCCAAATTTCTTGGGCCAGTTCGGGGCCAGCCAGCCTTGGGCGTTCAGGATAGCATGCCACTGTTCCTGACCGTCTTTACCCAGCTCTTCACCCTTGCGGATTTTGTCGCTCATTTCCTTGGGGAGCTTTTCCTCAAGAAAGGCCCGCACTTCGGCGCGGAAAGCCTTTTCTTCGTCGCTATAGCTCAGATCCATTTGTCTTCCTCCGGTTTATACTGTCGGGCATTGCGCCCTTGTTCATTTACTTAGCGGCTTGTTTGTTCAGGTCGTCAAAGTTGCGCCCTTCGGCCACCAGCTGTTTCAGCAGCGGCGCGGGTTCCCAGAACCAGGCGTCTTCCTTGGCGTAGCTTTCGATGTCGGCCAGCAGTGCAGGCAGCCCCTGCAGGTCGGCCCATTTCATCGGGCCACCCCAGTAGCGCGGGAAGCCGTAGCCAAAGAGCAGAACCATATCCACGTCCAAGGGCCGCTTCGCGATACCCTCGCCCACGACCTTTGCCGCCTCGTTGACCATCGCGGCCATATAGCGGCGGACGATCTCTGCGTCGGTAAAGTCACGCGGGGTGATGCCACGCTCGGCGCGTTCGGCGGCGATCAGCTCGGACACTTCGGGGTTCGGCACGCCGCCGCGCGATCCGGCCTCATAGATATAGTAGCCTTTGCCGGTCTTCTGACCAAAGTTACCGGCTTCGCAGATCTTGTCGGGGTATGTCGGCACGCGTTCGGCAGGGTGGCGCGTCGCCGCCTTGCGCTTGCGTGTGGCCCAGCCGATATCGAGTCCGGCCAGATCGCCCACGGCAAAGGGGCCCATGGCAAAACCGAAATCCACCAGCGCCTTATCGATCTGGAACGGCGATGCACCATCAAGCACCATGTGATCGGCAGCGGTGCGGTAAGTTGCCAGAATACGGTTGCCGATAAACCCGTCGCAGACACCGGCGCGCACAGAAATCTTGTTCAGCGCCTTGCCAAGAGCAAAGCCCGTGGCGACCACATCGGGGGCGGTCTTTTCGGCGACGACCACTTCGAGCAGCTTCATGATATGCGCGGGCGAGAAGAAGTGCAGCCCGATCACATCCGCAGGGCGCGAGGTGCTGGCCGCGATCTCGTCCACATCCAGATAGGATGTGTTGGACGCCAGAATAGCACCGGGTTTGCACACGGCATCAAGCTTGCCGAACACCTCTTTCTTGACACCCATGTCCTCGAACACCGCTTCGATCACCAGATCGACCGAGGCGAGGCTGTCATAGTTGATCGACACCTCAAGTGCTGTGTTGGTCATCGCGTCGTATTTCATCTGCGTGATCTTGCCACGCTTAAGCGCGCCGGAAAGATTGCCCGCGATGCGTCCGCGCGCGGCCTCTGCGGCGTCTTCCTTCATCTCGATCAGCACGACGTTGAAGCCTGCCAACAGCGCAGCCGTGGCGATGCCTGCGCCCATGGTGCCGCCGCCGATGATGCCGATGGATTGCAGCGCGCGGGGTTCGACGCCTTTCAGTTCCGGCAGGTTGCCTACCGCACGCTCAGAGAAGAACGCGTGGATCATGCCCTGACGCTGGTCTGTCTCCATCAACTCCATGAAAATCTTGCGCTCGGCCAGCATGCCTTCGTCAAAGGGCAGCTCTGCCGCGGCCTGAACCGCGCGGACCGCCTGCGCCGGAGAGATTTGCCCCCGCCCCTTTTTCAGCGTCCCGTCATAAGCGGCATCCCAGTCGATCGGCGCGGGTGCCGCCATCTCGCTGACGGGGCGGCGCGGTGCGTTGGTGGCGATCAGGTTCTCGGCATAGGCGACGCCCACATCCTCGGGGTCGCCCTCGGTGACCTGATCGACGATGCCAAGGCTTTCGGCTTCGGCCGCTTTGACCTGACGGCCAGAGGTGATCAGATCAAGCGAGGGGTCCACGCCGATCAGACGCGGCAAACGCTGGGTCGCACCGGCACCGGGGATCAGGCCCAGATGCACTTCGGGCAGGCCCACTTTGGCCGACGGCTGCGCCACGCGGTAATGCGCCGACAGCGCGATCTCGAGCCCGCCGCCCAAGGACACACCATGCATGGAGGCGACAACGATCAGCGAAGAATCCTCGATCCGTTTGCACACATCGGGCAGGAAAGGTTCCAGCGGCGTTTTGCCGAATTCGGTGATATCCGCACCGGCGATAAAGGCGCGGCCCTCGCCGACGATAACCACGGCCTTGACGCCGTCATCGGCCTCGGCCTGCGCCATACCGGCAACCAGACCTTCACGAACAGCATGGGACAACGCATTGACCGGGGGGTTCTTGATCCGCAGTACGGCCACGTCGCCTTTGCGGGTATATCCAATCTTGTCAGTCATTTAGCATATTCCTTGGTCTAGTCTTGTTTCAATCCCGGCGGCTGAGCGCGGGGGTGCGCCCGGTGCGCTGTTCAAGCGCGCGCACCAGTTCACGCAACGCGGGGCCGACCTCTTGCACGATACGGGAATCGGGCAAATCATGTGGCATGGCCCCGGCGGTGAACGATACCGGTTCGCCGAACTCTTCGGCAAAATAGGGGACACTTACGGCGTTGATCGTACTGGCATATCGTGTGCCCTCCGACGCGTAGGCGAACCCTTGTTCTATCAATTGCGAATATCCCTCCGCCCGGAACCTTCGCATATCCGCTTCGGGCGTCAACTGCTCAAAGCGCTCTTCGCCAAGTGACGCCACGACGGCCATGCCTGACGACGATCCGAACACGGGAATCCGGTGCCCCGGCTCCAGCCAGATGGTCGAAGCATTCTGTGGCCGCCATGTGCGCACCAGCATCATTTTCTCGTCGTCGCGCACGGCGACCAGCAATAGCGTGCCCGTTTTATCGGCCAGCTCTTGCATGGCGTCGGACACCAAATCCAGAAAGTTCACCGCCACCGACGCGACAGAGCCAAGCGCGATAGCCGACGGCCCAAGCCGAAAGCGGTCATTGCGCCCGCCGTGGCTGAGGTAGCCGAGTTCGCACAGCGTATAGGTCAGCCGCGACACCGTAGGCTTGGGCAGCCCCGTCCGGTCGGCAATCTGCGCGTGGGTCAGCCCGCTGTCACTGGCGCGAAAGGCCCGCAATACAGCAAGCCCCCGCGCCAGAGTGTTGGCAAACTTCCTGTCTGTGGTGTCCCCACTCATCGCGCCGCCATAGGAATAAGCAGCGAGATCATCGGGAAGGACATGATCAGCACCAGCACGATCACGTCAACGCTAAGGAAGCGCGTGATACCGGCAAAGATCTTGTCGATCGGAGCCTCTTTGCCCACCACATTGGCGATGACAAAGACGTTCAACCCGACAGGCGGCGTGATCAGCCCGATTTCCAGCAGCTTAATCACCACAACACCGAACCAGATCAGGTTCATGTCATAGCTTTCCACCAGCGGGATCATCAGCGGCAGGGTCAGAACCATGATGCCGATCGGATCAAGGAACATGCCAAGCAGCAGATAGATCGCGGCAATCGCCAGCAGCAGGACCACGACGGACAGCTCTGCCTCGGCCACGACGTTCACAATCATCGGGGCAACGTTGGTCAGGGCGATAAAGGCCACAAAGATCTTGGCCCCTGCCGCGATAAAGAAGATCGCCGCGGTCTGGATGCACGTCTCTTTCACCGCGTCCCACAGGCCCTGCAAGGTCAGCTTGCGCTGCGCAAAACCGATCAGCGTCGCCGCGACCACGCAGACAGCCGCCGCTTCGGTCGCCGTAAAGATACCGCCGTAGATACCGCCGATGATCAACACGAACAGCATGACCGCAGGCCAGCTTTCAGCCGCCGCCGCAAAGCGTTCTTTGGCGGAGTAGCGTGTCGCTGTCGAAGGGGCGATTTCGGGCGAACGCCAGACCCAGACGGCGATCACGAGGATAAAGCCCGCCAGCGTCAGCAGCCCCGGCAAAACACCCGCGAGGAACAGTGACGAAATCGAGGTTTCGGTGAAGATACCGTAGATGATGAACAAAACAGACGGCGGGATCAGCGAGCCCAGCGTGCCCCCTGCCGCGACCGACGCTGTTGCCAGACGCGGGTCATATCCCATGCGCAGCATCTCGGGCGTACA
Organism: Sulfitobacter sp. SBS6; assembly: GCF_048285585.1. Taxonomy (NCBI): domain Bacteria; kingdom Pseudomonadati; phylum Pseudomonadota; class Alphaproteobacteria; order Rhodobacterales; family Roseobacteraceae; genus Sulfitobacter; species Sulfitobacter sp. SBS6. The sequence goes on from NZ_JBLWBA010000005.1 coordinate 1,103,557, forward strand.
GATTTTCCCCATGGTCGAGGCACAGGCGATAGAGCTGCCGGTAATGGCCGAAAATCCGCCACAGCCCATGACACTTGCCATGGCAACACCGCCGGGCAGACGCGTCAGCCAAACCTTGGCCGCGTGGTAGATCTTGGTCGTGATATCCGCGCGATAGGCAATGTGCCCAAGGGCGACAAACAGCGGTATCATCGATAGATCGTAGGAGTGTATCAGGTCAAAGGAGTTCGAGAACACCATCGACGTTGTGGCACGGATGGCACGTTCGGGCATGAAAGTGCCAGTGCGGAAGGCAAAAATAAAGAAGGTCGCAATCGTCGCGACGCTGGCCAGCGCAAAGGCAATCGGCACACGTAGCGCCAACAGGATCAGAACGGCAGCAAAGGCAATCAGCCCGATGGTCGACGCATCCATTACAGCACCTCTTTTTCGGCAACGAGCTCGATTGTGTGGTTTTCTTCGTCCGAGACGATGCCCCCGGACAGGATGATCCGCACATCGCGGATCGCCAGTTCCGCCAGACGCAGCCAGCAGGCGGCGATACCGACCACAAACAACAGACGTCCGGGCCATTTGGGCAGGTTCAGGTCACCGTAGAAAAAGCTGCCCTTTTCCCAAACGCTCAGGAATTCGCGGCCGCCGGAATAGATCAGACCGCCCAAGGCGATCATCCCCATGACCGACCCCAGCACAATAAGCCAGGACCGGAGTTTGGGCCCGAACCGGTCGGACACAAAAGCCACACTAACGTGAGCGCGGTTTGCGGTCGCTGCCGCAAGGGGCAGGAGGATGGCCGCAACCATCAGCTCCCGCACCAAAGTGACGCTATCGGGTACGCTAGATGCGAAGACGGCGCGTGCGACCACGTTGGACGTGATCAAGATCCCCAAAAGGATGACCGCAGCCGCGCCCAACCCCAACAGGATTTTCTCAAGTGGTACCAACATGGTCCCTGCTCCTCCCAAAGCTTGTGTTTAGTTGTTGTCAGCTGCCCAAGGGTAACCGTTCTCGTCGCGCTCTTGCGTGTATTTGGCGATCAGCGCTTTGTAGTCTTCCAGCAGTTGCTCGCCCGGCAGACCGGTGCGGTTGGCTGTCTCGACCCACTCGGCCAGATACTTCTCGCCGCCTTCGACCAGCTTGGCGCGCTCTTCCGCGGGCAGTTCGAACACTTCGACACCTTGCTCTTTCATCGCGGCAATGGCGTTGTCGTTCGCGGTTGTGATCATGCGGCCGAATTCATCGGACAGATCCGCACCGGTTTCCAGCAGCACAGCTTGCTGATCTTCGGACAGCGCATCGAACATGTCTTTGTTCATGAAGATGCCGACGCCGCCAACCTGGCCCCAGTTCAGCAGGGTGTAGTTGTCCATGACTTCGGCCTGCTTCAGCGCGGCAACAGCGTAGGAATACCCTTGGCTACAATCGATCAGACCGGTGTCGAGCCCTTGGTACGCGTCATAGATCGACATGTTGACCATGTTCGCGCCTTCGTCACCAAAGACCTTACCATAGGCCCCTGTGCCGCGTACTTTCTTGCCGGCGATATCGGCAACCGAACGGATCGCGTCCCCCTTACAGCCGATGTTCACCTGGCTGGTGGTCCATGTCCCGATGTACACGAGGTTCTTTTCAGCCAGGTTTTCCGCAATCGCGGGGTTCGACCGCATCAGCTCGTCCGTGGCGCGCATACCGACCCAGGCGTCTGGGTTGTTTACGGGCAGGTCAGCGATGCCATAGGCGGCCATTTCCTGCGGGTAATACACCGCGATCACCGACCCCATATCCGCCACACCGTCACCGATGGACTGTACAGCCGCATTCGCCTTGAACAGCGCGCCGCCCCACTGGATGTCGAGGCGCAGATCGTTTTCCGACCGCTCTGCAACCTGATCGGCGAACCACTGCAACGCATCTGCACGGGCACCGCGATTCGGGCCTGCTTCGCCGTGGATAAGCACGGTTTCAGCACCGGCAACGGAAGCCGCCACAGTCATTGCAGCAGCGAAAGATAGGTTTTTCAAAAAGGACATGTAATTCCCTCCCAAGAATTGTTTTACCATGCGAAACATCGTTTCACTATGTCTCGGGCGCACACTAGGGAGGGGATTTGGAACGTGCAAGCGAAACTTAAAGCGGCGCCGGAATACCGACGCCGCTCACCATTTAACCAATACTTATCAAATACTTAATTCAGATCACGACTTCTCGCGGCGGTACATGAAGCAGCGCCCCTCCACAGCTTCAGGTGGTAAGGGGATTTCGATCAAATTGTCGAAATACATCCGGTCACTGGACACCATGATGCCCCCGACGGCCAATAACGGTTCGACCAAGGGCGAGATTTCACGCGCGAAAGCATCGTTTTTTGCAAGGTTATGCCCGCCAAGATCCGCGTGAATCAGAGCCGCATTCGCGCCAAAGCGCGTCAGTGCCGCAGGCAGGGTTTCGTGCACATCGCCCAGGATCAGTTGATGGTCCTCGGGCGTGCTATCGGGATTCGATGCAACCGCGCGCTCAAACACAAAGATATCGCGGTCGGGCATCGTTTCACGGATGTGGTGAAAGGTACGGCCATTGCCCAATCCCAGCTCGAACACCGGCCCCGTCATTGTCTGCGTCAGGGCGGCGGCATGGTCGATACACGCACGCTGTGACACCATACGGTTGATAAAAATGTCCAGGCGGCTCATCGCGGTTCTCCTTCGGGTTGGGTCGTACTGATGCAACATGGGGACGCCGCCCCCCTTTGTGTACCGCTGACGCTTGGTTTTTGCGCTGCCCCCTAGACGCTTGGGTGTTTATCGGCTTCACTCGATAGGTAATGATCGCTCTGACCCGCTTGGGATAACAATGGCCCCCCTTCTTGAAGTAAATGACCTATCGATCGGTTTCGGCAACGGCCCGTCGGTCGTGGACGGCGTCAGCTTTGCGTTGAACGCGGGCGAGACCCTCGCGCTGGTGGGCGAAAGCGGGTCTGGCAAAACGCTGTCCTGCCGGTCGGTTTTGCGCCTGCTGCCCGAGGCGGCACAGATGCGCGGCGGGTCGATCCGGTTCAACGGGGCCGAGGGTGCCGTCAACCTGCTGTCCCTCCCCGAAAAGAAGATGCGCGCCATTCGGGGGGATCGCATCTCGATGATCTTTCAAGAGCCGATGCGGTCGCTATCGCCGCTGCACCGGCTTGGCGATCAGGTCGCCGAAGTGCTGCGCTTGCACCGCAATATGGGACGAAGGGCGGCCAAACGTGCCGTGCTCGAACAGTTTGAGAAGGTCGGCTTTGTCGATCCCCTGCGCGCCTGGAAAAGCTATCCGTTCGAGATGTCCGGCGGGATGCGCCAGCGCGCGATGATCGCTATGGCCATGGTCGCCAAGCCCGAGCTGTTGATCGCGGACGAACCGACGACCGCCTTGGATGTGACGACACAGGCGCAGGTGCTCGGGCTGATCCGGTCGCTTCAGGCAGAAACCGGTATGGGCGTAATCCTTGTGACCCATGATCTGGGCGTCGTGGCGAATATGGCGCAGCGCGTCGTGGTGATGAACAAGGGCCGCGTGATGGAACGGGGCGATGCGCAAGAGGTGTTGGGCAGCCCTGCCCACCCCTACACCGCCAAGCTTTTCGCCGCCGCCCCGATGATCCCCGCCGTGGCCGCCCCTGCCCCCGCTTCCACGAAGCCCGCAGACGATGTGATCCTTGATCTGCGCGACGTGTCCAAGACCTACACCATGCGGGCGGGCGGCTGGCGCAAGCCGGTGTCCGTCTCCGCCTGCCAGCACGTTGACCTGCAACTGCCCCGCGGCAAGACGCTGGCGATTGTTGGCGAAAGCGGATCGGGCAAGACCACCTGCGCCCGTATCGCCATGGGGGCCGAACGTCCCGATGCCGCCGGCGAAGTGTTGTTTCGCCCCGACCCCGCCGCCGCACCGCTGGCCGTGCATGATCTGTCGCCCACTGAACGCACCGCATTTCAACGGCAAGCGCAGATGGTGTTTCAAGACCCGTATTCCTCGCTCAGCCCGCGGATGCGCGTGCAGCAAGCCCTGACCGAACCGATGGAGGTGCACAACATCGGCACCGCCCGCGACCGCCACGAAAAGGCGGCCGAAATGCTGCGGTGGGTCGGATTGAACCCTGATATGCTTGGCCGTTTCCCGCATGCGTTTTCAGGCGGCCAGCGCCAACGGCTGTCCATTGCCCGCGCGCTGACGCTCGACCCGAAGCTGCTGATCTGCGATGAACCCACCTCCGCGCTGGATGTCTCGGTCCAAGAGCAAATTCTGACCCTGCTCGAAGACATCCGCGACCGCGCCAACCTGAGTTACCTGTTCATCAGCCACGATCTGGCGGTCGTTGCCCGCATCGCGGACGAGGTCGCGGTTATGCGCGCTGGCGTGATCGTCGAACAGGCCCCGCCCGACACGTTGTTCTACAATCCGCAACACCCCTACACCCGCGCCTTGATCGCGGCACAGCCCGAACCCGACATCAGCCGGCCCATCGATCTTGATCTGGTCGCCAAGGGCGCGGGTTCTCCCACGCTCTGGCCCGAACAGTTCCGCTTTGAAGGCCATCACGCCCCCGCCCTGCGCGAGCTTGAGCCCGGCCATAAGGTACGTTGTCATGCGTAAGTTCTTCCTTGCCCTCGCCGCGACCCTCGGCTTTGCGCCCCTTGCCGCGCATAGCGACGGCCCCGTGCTGCAAGAAAGCAGCTTTTGGGCGCAAGAGGTCAACGCCGGCAGCCTGCCCCACGTGCAGGACCGCATCCCGTCAGAGCCTCTGGTCGTCGACCTCGAAGCCAAGGGCCGCAGCTTTGGGCGTCAGGGCGGTACGCTACGCACGTTGATCTCGCGCACCAAGGACGTGCGGCAAATGGTGGTTTACGGCTACGCGCGGCTGGTGGGGTATCAGCCTGACTACACGCTTGCCCCCGATATCCTCGCCGCGGTGGACGTGGAAGAAGGGCGCAAATTCACGCTACACCTGCGCCCCGGTCACCGCTGGTCGGACGGCATGCCCTTTACCTCGGATGATTTCCGCTACTGGTGGGAAAATGTTGCCAACGACCCGGACATCACCCCCAGCGGGCCGCCGGACTTCATGATCGTGGACAACCGCCTGGGAAAGGTCACCTTCCCCGATGAACATACGGTCGTGTTCGAATGGCAGATTCCCAATCCGAACTTCCTGCCGCTGTTGGCGCAAGCAAGCCCACCGTTCATCTATCGCCCCGCCCACTACCTGTCGCAGTTCCACAAGAAGTTCGCCGATCCCGATGCGCTGGTCGAAAAGGTCAAAGCCGCGCGGGTCAAAAGCTGGGCCGCGCTACACAACAAGCGCGACAATATGTACAAGTTCGACAACCCCGCGCTGCCGACCCTGCAGCCGTGGATCAACTCCTCGGACAAGGACAGTTCGCGCAAGCTCTTTGTGCGTAACCCCTATTTCCACCGTATCGACAGCCGCGGCGTGCAGCTGCCCTATATCGACGTGGTGCAGATGACCGTGGTCGGCGGTGGGCTGATCGCGGCCAAGGCCAACGCGGGCGAGGTCGACCTGCAGGCGCGCGGGCTCGATTTCCCCGATGTCGCGATCCTCAAGAAAGGCGAGGCGGACGGCGGCAAATACCGCACCCTGCTTTGGGCCAACGGCGCCGCCAGCCAGATCGCCATCTATCCCAATCTGAACTTCGCCGACCCCGTGTGGCGCGAGGTCATGCGCGACGTGCGTTTTCGCCGCGCCCTGAGCCTCGGCATTGATCGACGCATGATCAACCGCGCGCTCTATTTCGGCCTCGCCAGCGAAGGCGGCATGTCCGCCCTGTCGCAAAGCGCGCTTTACAACGACGACAACACACATGCGTGGTCCATGATGAACCTCGCCCACGCCAACGCGCTGCTGGATGATATGGGTCTGACCGACCGCACCCCCGCAGGGCTCCGCAAGCTTCCCGATGGCCGCCCGATGGAATTCGTGATCGAAACCGCCGGCGAACGCAGCGAGGAAGAAAACGCGCTGGCGATCATCGCGGACACATGGCGTGATCTGGGCATCCGCCTGATCATGCGCCCGCTGGACCGCGATATCCTGCGCAACCGGATCTATGCGGGGCGGACCATGGCCTCGGTCTGGTTCGGCTGGGACAACGGGCTTCCGGGGCCGTCGACCTCTCCTTCTTATCTGGCGCCGACCAATCAGGAATTCTTTGCCTGGCCGATGTGGGGACAATACTACCAAACAGTCGGACAGGCCGGGTCGCCCCCCGATATGCAGCCCGCGAAACGGCTGATGCTGCTGGCGAATGACTGGAACCACACCGACGACCCACAGGTGCGCGAAGACATCTGGAAGCGGATGCTCGCCATCCACGCCGAACAGCAATTCGCCATCGGCGTGCTGGCCGAGGCCCCGCAACCCGTCGTCGTCTCAAACGATCTGATGAATGTACCGGAGCATGGAATCTGGGCCTTTGATCCCGGCGCGCATTTCGGCATTCACCGCATCGACGAATTCTACTTCCAAGACCCCCATGTGCAGGTAAGCCGATGATCTTCCTCCGATACGCCGTGTGGCGTTTCATCACCATGCTACTGACCCTCTGGGTGGTCTCGCTTCTGGTCTTCGTCATCATCAACCTGCCACCCGGCGACTATCTGTCGAACCAGATCGCCGAGTTGCGCGCCACGGGTCAGGCCGAAGGCGTCGCCAAGGCCGAGTTTCTGCGCCACGAATACGCGCTGGATGAACCGATCTGGAAGCAATACCTGATCTGGGTCGGCATGGTGCCGGGGCCGCAGGGGTTTGCCGGGTTGATCCAAGGCAATTTCGGCTGGTCGTTCGAGTTTGACCGCCCCGTGGGCGAAATCGTCGGCGATGCGCTTTGGATGACGGTGCTGGTCAATCTCGCCGCCGTATTATTCGTTTATCTTATTGCCTTGCCGCTTGGCGTGCTCGCCGCCGCCAAATCCGAGACCTGGGTCGATTATACCGCTGGCTTTCTGGGCTACCTCGGGCTCGCGACACCGAACTTCCTGCTGGCACTGATCCTGTTTTACTATGGCCATAAATACTTTGACCTGCCGATTGGCGGGCTTATGGCCCCCGAGCTTGAGGGCCAGCCCATGTCCTGGGAAAAAGTACGCTCCGTCCTGCTGCACCTGATCGTCCCGACCTTTGTGATCGGCACCGCCGGAGCCGCCGCGATGATGCAGCGGTTGCGGGCGAATATGCTCGACGAGCTTGATAAACCCTATGTGGAAACCGCCAAGGCCAAGGGGATGGGCCCCGCACGACTGCTGTCGAAATACCCGCTGCGCGTGGCCTTCAACCCCTTTGTCGCGGATATCGGGAACCTGCTGCCTGCGATGGTCTCGGGCTCTGTGCTGGTATCGGTGGTGCTGGGCCTGCAAACCATCGGGCCCTATCTGCTGGTGGCGCTGAAGTCCCAAGACCAGTTCCTCGCGGCGTTCATCCTGATGTTCGTGGCCCTGCTGACGCTGATCGGCACGATGATCTCTGACATGCTGCTGGTCCTGCTTGATCCGCGCATCCGTTACGGGGCACGCAGCTCATGAGCATCCAGCCGGACAACCGCTTTGTCGACACCGCCCCCTGGACCGACGACGCTGATCTTTCCGCGCTTGAGCGGGCCGAGATGGACGCCTCTGTCGCGCGGCTCATGTGGCGCAAGTTCCGGCGGCACAAGCTGGCGCTGGTATCCGGGCTGTTTCTGGCCTTCTGCTATCTGATCCTGCCAGTGGCGGGGTTCATCGCGCCCTACACACCAAACGAGCGCAATGCCGAACACATCTACGCGCCACCCCAAAGCATCAACCTTTGGCACGAGGGCAGTTTCATCGGCCCCTTTGTCTACGAGACGACGGGCACTGCGGATCTGGTGAATTTCCGCTGGGAATACGACACCGATACCAGCAACCCGCGCAAGATTGAGTATTTTTGTAAGGGTGAAACCTACCACCTCTTTGCTGTCATCCCCAGCGACACCCACCTGTTCTGCGCGCCTGACGGGGCGACGGTGTTCCTCTGGGGATCGGATCGGTTGGGGCGCGATGTGTTCAGCCGCATCCTCTATGGCGCGCAGCTGTCCTTGACGGTGGGGTTGATCGGCATCACGGTCAGCTTTGTGCTGGGGATCTTCTTTGGATCGCTGGCCGGTTACTTCGGCGGCAAGACCGACTGGCTGGTCAACCGCGCGATCGAGATTTTGCGGTCCTTGCCAGAGCTTCCGCTCTGGCTGGCGCTTTCGGCGGCGGTGCCGTCGAACTGGGGGCCGGTGTCGGTGTTCTTTATCATCTCGATCATCCTCGGCATTCTGGACTGGCCCGGCCTGGCGCGGGCGGTACGGTCAAAATTCCTGAGCCTGCGTGAAGAGGAATACGTCAAAGCGGCCGAGATGATGGGCGCGTCGCCCGCACGGGTGATCCGCAAACACTTGCTGCCGAATTTCATGTCGCATCTGATCGCCAGCGCGACCCTATCGATCCCGGCGATGATCCTTGGGGAAACCGCGCTTAGTTTCCTCGGGTTGGGCCTACGCGCGCCCGCCGTCAGCTGGGGCGTCATGCTGAATGACGCGCAAAATCTGGCGAGCATCGAGATCTACTGGTGGACCGCCATTCCCATGCTGCCGATCATCGTCGTGGTGCTGGCGTTCAACTTTTTGGGCGATGGTCTGCGCGCAAGTCTTGATCCGTATAAATCCTGACCCGCTGGGGCCTTCAGTTCCAAATGGTCTAAATCCCGGGGGGTGCGGGGGGCTGGCCCCCGCTGCGCCGGGTTAGTACCAGTCGCCCATTTTGACTTCGATCCCCTCGCCGACCATGGCCGCAAAGGCGGCGGGGTCTTGCGTGCCGTCGTCGCGCCCACGGTAATGGTAGGGGTAGACGAAGGAGGGTTTGAACGTCGACACCGCAGCCGCGGCCGAGGTCGCGTCCATGGTAAACGGCAGGTTCATACAGACAAACGCCAGATCGATATTCTCTAGCGCCTGCATCTCCGGCGTCGCTTCGGTATCGCCCGAGATATACACGCGGAAATCGCTGAGGTTCACGATATAGCCGTTGTCACGCCCCTGCGGGTGGAACTGCTTGCGTTCTTCGGTGGTGTTATAGGCGGGGATCGCCTCGATCGAGACCTCGTTGAACATCGCCTGCTCGCCATTGGCCAGCGCATTCGCCTTGGCCTTCAGTGCTTCGGGCAGCATGTCGTAGACCGCAGGATTGGTAAGGATCTGCGTGTTTTCGCCCACCACACCGGCCAGTGTTTCGGCGTTATAGTGATCGCCGTGCTCGTGGGTGATCAGGATCAGATCGGGGGTGGCAAAATCGCTGTAGTTGGCGACCTCGCCCACGGGATCGCAATAGATCACGCCGGCTGGCGTCTCCATCACAAAGGACGCGTGGTCGATGGGGTGCACTTTGACCTCGCCGCCGGTAATGGGGAACATATTACCGCCGTGCGCCGCGGCTTGAGCGGCATAAGGCAGTAGCGTCACAACCCCGGCAGTGGCGACGGTGGTCGTCAGGAATTGGCGTCTGGACTGTTTCATGGGAATTCTCCTGTTGCAGGTGGAGATGATGCTAGCGCCCGCCGCCGTCGTTTCAATGTCACAACTGCGCGAGACGCGGCTATCGGTCGTCGCCGCCCGGCTCCGGGCCGGTTTGTGCCTCTTCTTCCAGCGATGCCTGCGCCGCTGCGGTCACCGCATCGCGTTCCTCGTCGCTCAGGTCTTTGACCTTACCGTCGGCCAGACGCACAGTGACCTCCCGATGGGCAAAACGGATTCCTTCGCGCTCGAACAAGGCTCGGATTTCCTCATAGACCTTCTTGCGCACCAGCCATTGATCCCCCGGTTTGGTCATGAACTTGACCCGGATGATCATTGCGGAATCCTGCATTTCAATCACGCCCTGCGATTTCAGCGGCTGGATAAAGTTGTCGCCGATCACCGGATCATCCAGCAGCGCGATGCCGAGCTTTTTGATCAGCTTGCGAACGCGTTCGACATCGGTGTCATAGGTCACCCGCAACGGCAGCTTCATGATCACCCAGTCGCGGCTGTAGTTGGTCATCACCTGCAGCTCGCCAAAGGGAATGGTGTGCAGCGCGCCCAGATGGTGGCGCAGCTGGAACGACCGGACCGAGATTTTCTCGACCGTGCCCTTCACGCCGCCCACATCAAGGTATTCCCCCTTGCGGAAAGCATCGTCGAACAGAAAGAACGCGCCGGCAAAGATATCGCGCACCAGCGCCTGACTGCCAAAGCCGACGGCAACACCGACGATCCCCGCACCGGCGAACAGCGGGCCGACATTGATCCCGAATTCCATCAACACAATGAGGGCGATGGTCACGATCAGAACGATCAGGACAAAGTTGCGAAACAGCGGCAGCAGCGTTGCCAATCGGCTGGCAGAGGACGCGCCGCTGCCTTCGTCGCCCAGTTCCGCCTCGGGCTGGTCGGCGGTTTCGGCCTCGATCTTGCTGTCGATCCAGATGCGGAAGGCGTGATAGACGACGTAGCCGATAAACAGGATCACCATCACGTCCAACAGCTTGTCCGCGTGGCTTTCGACCATCAACGTTGCTTCTGTGTCCCAGATATAGAAGAACGCATAGGCCCCCGTAACAAAGGCGAGGATACCGGCCACGCGCCGCGCCAGACCTTCAAAGCTGGTGAGACTTTGGCGTGGCACCATTGCCGCCTGTCTGTCAGCCTCGTCCAGCGACATGGTATCATCCGCTTGCGCTGTGCCGGCGGCCTCGGGCGCATCCTCGTCCAGGGCGGCATCAGCGCGCTTCTCGAGGCGCAGCTCGTTCAGGCGGCGCATCATGCGCGCGCGGGCAAAGCCGCGTTCAATAGCATAGTTGATCACGCCGTAGACCACGATGATCGACACCAGAATACCATAGGCCCCCGCGATCAGAGGCACGGAGCTTGGGTTCTCGAGCACCAGATCATAGGTCAGTTCGAACCAGGCAAAAATCGCGTATCCCACCACCAGCGGTGCCCAGGCCCGCGATATAAATCGCCCCACGGCGCTGCATTCCGACGCGGGCTTGCCCTGCCGAAGCGCGTTTGAAATGGGGCGGCGGTTGACCCAGATCATCAGAATATTCGCCACGACGATCGCCGCCGACATCAGGGAGGCGATGAAAGCATAGACATCATAGTTCAGCCCCAGTTCAGCGATCCAGATGCCGAACAGGATCGCGACGGTATCAAGGCTTGCCATCATCCACAGCCAGCGGTGCAGCCGTTTGGCGTCGCGGTCGCTAAACACGGGGATGCGGTATTGCGACAGGAAGGGTGACAGGATCATCCGCCACAGGCCCGCGGCCACGCGACAGACGAAATAGCCGATGTTGATCAGCGTGACAGTGAACTGGATCGCCGTGTCTTCAAGCGGTCCAAACAGCAGCGTGCCCAGAATATAGGCCACCACCATCGACACCAGAACGCCGATGACCCCCATGAAAAACCGAAACACCAGAAACGGCATCTTTTCGGTATAGCCAACGGGGTTCGCCTGCACTTTGGCGGTGACGAAGCCGCGTGCCATTCGCTTGCCGAACAGCTCTACCTCGACCACGGCCCCGACAGCAAACAGCGCGAGCGCCACCAGCAGCGTCTCACCAAAGGCCCAAAGCGTGCCGTCCGGGCTGGCGGCCCGCAGGATATAGATCACCTCGTTGATCGCGTCGGGCAACTGCACGATGCGTTCGATCAAGGCAGTGCGGAACTGGTTGCCCCGTTCTTGCAGGTGCATCAGCGCAGAGGTTTCCTTGGCCAGCGCCGCCTCTTGCTGGTCGCCCTCGGCCGGTTGGGCAGATGCGGGCTGGTTCAACAACTGGCCCGCGCTATCGACCACCACCACGCTCACCCCGCTTTCAGCGGCTTGTCTGATGACCTCTTGCAGTCGCGCGGCGTCGCCTTCTGCATCGCTGACGGCAGTTTCCTGCGCTGTTGGCAAAAGGGACAGAACCCCTTGAGCCGTCGCGGCGTTGGCAAAGGGCAAGACCCACAGCGACAAAAGAAGGGTGAAGATGAAATGCCGCATATGTCCTCGCTCATGGCCTTGGGGAGCAGTCTTGAGACGCTAAGCCACCCCCCGTGCCATTGCAATCTTTACCCCCCGGCCCCACCTACTCCTCCTGACGATGAACCGCGAAGGACGCCGAATATGACACGCGCCGCATCTTCCCACGGGCTTGGCCCCCTCAAACGCCGGTTTTCGCAGCCCATTCAGGGGCGGCGACGGCGGAAGGTGCTGAAATGCATGACATGTTCGCCATAGATGCCTAAGGTATTATTATTGGGCTGTTCGACCGGCAGACCAAGGTGATGTGAGTGTATTCGGTTTCTGGGTGCATCGGGCGGGACGGGTTCACCTGCCTTCGACAATAAACGCTTTCTAGCCGCCAGACTGATAGCTGCGGCCAAGGATATTTGACTAAGTTAGGATCGGCCCATGCGCCAAACGGTCTCGAACAACGCCCGCAATGGCAAACCAGCGCGGCGGGTGCTTTTCTATAGCCACGACACCTTTGGATTGGGCCACTTACGGCGGTCGCGCGCACTGGCTGCCGCCTTGATGGACGGGGACGAAGATGCCTCGGCCATCATCCTGACCGGATCCCCCGTCGCGGGGCGTTTCACCTTTCCCAAAGGCGTCGACCACATCCGCCTACCCGGCGTGACGAAGCTGGCCGACGGCAGCTATGTGGCGCAAACGCTTGGCCTTGATATCGACGAGGTCACCTCCCTGCGGGCCGGTCTGATCCGCACCGCGATCGAGGAATACACCCCCGATCTGCTGATCGTGGATAAAGAGCCGACGGGCTTTCGCGGGGAACTGCTGCCCAGCCTTGACTGGCTGCGCGAGAATGGCACCACCAAAGTCGTGCTGGGCCTGCGCGACGTGCTGGACGAACCCGAGGTGCTGGCCGCCGAATGGGAACGCAAGGGCGCGGTTGAAGCGACCGAGACATACTATGACGAGATTTGGGTCTACGGCATGCGAGATGTGTATGACCCGACCAAGGGGCTGCCCCTGTCGCAGGCGACCCACGACCGGATGCATTGGACCGGCTACCTGCGCCGCGAGGCCCCGGACGAGGTGCCCCCCGCCGAAGAACCCTATGTGCTGATTACCCCCGGCGGCGGCGGGGACGGTGCCGCGATGGTGTCGCTGGTGCTGGACGCCTACGAGCAAGACCCCGACCTGACGCCAAATGCCAAGCTGATCTACGGCCCCTTCCTGTCCGGCGACGTCCGCGACGCCTTTGACGCGCGGGTGGCCAAGCTGGGCGGGCGGGTGACCGCGCTTGGCTTTGATAGCCGGATCGAACAGCTTTATGTCGGGGCTGAGGGCGTGGTTTGCATGGGCGGCTACAACACCTTCTGCGAGGTGCTGTCTTTTGACAAACGCGCCGTCATCGTGCCGCGCACCGTGCCCCGGTTGGAACAATGGATCCGTGCCAGCCGCGCCGAAGAGCTTGGGCTTGTCCGCATGCTGGAAGAAACCCGTGATGGCATGACGCCGGAGGCGATGATCGCCGCAATCCGCAACCTGCCGCATCAGAACAAACCCTCGCAAGCCGGTGCAGACGGGCTGCTGGACGGGCTTGACGTGGTGGTTAAACGGGGCCGCGCCCTGATGGGCGGTGGCGCATGACCGACACCCCTGCCGCCCTCGCCCCCGCCCCCCTCGCCATTGTGGTCAAAGGCTGGCCGCGCCTGTCCGAGACCTTCATCGCACAAGAACTTGTCGCCCTTGAAGAAGCCGGCCTGCGGTTCGACATCTGGTCGCTGCGCCACCCGACCGATACGAAAACCCACCCGTTGCACGACCGACTGCAAGCGCGCGTGCGCTATTTGCCGGAATACCTGCGCGACGATCCCGAACGTGTGACCGCAGCACAAGAGGCCGCGAAAGCCATGCCCGGTTACGACGCGGCATGGGAGGTTTTCCAACAAGACCTTGCCCGCGATGACACCCCTAACCGCCGTCGCCGCTTTGGTCAGGCCTGCGTCATGGCACATGAGCTCCCCGCCGAGACCCGCGGCATCTATGCGCATTTCCTGCACACCCCGTCCTCGGTCGCGCGCTATGCCGCGATCCTGCGCGGACTGCCGTGGAGCTTTTCTGCCCACGCCAAGGACATCTGGACCTCGCCCGAATGGGAGTTGCGCGAGAAGCTGGACCCCGCCAGCCACGGTGCCGCCTTTGGTGCCACCTGCACGGACTTTAACGCGCAACATCTGCGCAGTCTTAGCACCGCCCCGGACCGGATTGATCTGGTCTATCACGGGCTGGATCTGGCGCGTTTCCCCGAACCGCCAACCCGGGTCCAACGCGCCAAAAGCGATCCGTTCCAGATGATGTCTGTCGGGCGCATGGTCGAGAAGAAGGGCTTTGATAACCTGATCGACGCGCTGGCGCTGCTGCCGAATGAGTTTGACTGGCACTGGACCCATATCGGCGGCGGAGACCTGTCGGAACCGATGAAAGCACGCGCTGAAACGCACGGGATCAACGACCGGATCACATGGCGCGGGGCCTGCGACCAGCCAGAGGTGATCGCCGCCATGCGCGCCGCCGATCTGTTCGTGCTGCCCTCGCGCATTGCCAAGGACGGTGACCGCGACGGGCTGCCCAATGTGCTGATGGAAGCGGCAAGCCAGAAGCTTCCGCTGCTCAGCACGCCCGTATCCGCCATCCCCGAGTTCATCACCAGCGGCACCACCGGCGTGCTAAGCGACGATGCCCCCGCCGCCCTTGCCGAGGCGATGCAGCGTTTTGCGGAGGATCCATCGCTTGGCCCCCGGCTGGCCGAAGCCGCCCACGACCGCCTGCATGCAGAGTTCACCATGGCCCCCGGCATTCGCCAGCTCCACAAGCGGCTGACGGCCATGCTGGCACAGGGCGGCTGATGCGGCTTGCGTTCTACGCTCCGTTAAAGTCGCCTGATCATCCGGTACCCTCGGGGGATCGGGCGATTGCGCGTGGATTGATGGCCGCGCTGCAACGGGGGGGCGCGACGGTTACAGTCGCCAGCACCCTGCGCAGCCGCGACGGGGCGGGCGACAGCGCGGCGCAGGCCATGCTGTTCAATGCTGCCGAGGCCGAAGTGACCCAAGCCACCGCCCGCGGACGTACCGAAGGCTGGCAGGCATGGATCACCTATCATAACTATTACAAGGCCCCCGACCTGATCGGCCCCGCCGTTGCCCGCGCCCTTGGCATCCCCTATCTGCTGGTCGAATCCAGCCGCGCGCGCAAACGGCTGACAGGCCCGTGGGCCGGTTTCGCCCAAGCTGCCGAGGCCGCAAGCGACGCGGCGGATGTGATCTTTTACCTCACGCACCGCGATGCCGAAACGCTGCGCCGCGACCAGACCGCGGGGCAGCGGCTGGTGCATCTGCCGCCGTTTCTCGCACAGGACGCTTTGCCTCTGCCGTCCGCGCTGGATGGCCCGATGCTGGCTGTCGGCATGCTGCGCGACGGGGACAAACGCGCCTCGTATCAGATCATCGCGGAGACGCTGGCGCTGCTGCCGACAGACAGCTGGCGGTTGGATATCGCGGGTGACGGCCCCGCCCGCACCGAGATAGAGACGATGATGGCCCCCTTTGGCGACGCGGTTCGGTTTCTCGGGGAGCTTGATGCGACCGCCATGGCCGCCGCCTATCGCCATGCGTCGCTGCTGTTCTGGCCCGGGGTGAACGAAGCCTTTGGCCTCGCCTATCTGGAGGCGCAGGCCGCGGGCCTGCCCGTCGTGGCCCAAGACCGCCCCGGCGTGCGCGATGTGCTGGCCCCTGCCTCCTATCCCGCGCCGGAAAGCGGCACTGCCCCGCTTGTCGCACAGATCACAGCGCTGCTGTCGGATACAACCCTACGCCACACACGCGCCCAAGCCGCCCGCGATTTTGTCGCGCAACATCATCTGCTTCCCACTGCCACCGCGACCTTGCTGGCGGGGTTGGAAAGCTGCGGGGTGCGCCCGTGATCCGGCTTGCCCTGCTCCGCCACGGGCATACAAGCTGGAACCGTGCGGGCCGCATTCAGGGGCGCACGGATATCCCGCTGGATGATGACGCCCGCGCCGGTCTGGCGGCGCTGACATTGCCGGCACCTTGGGACCGTGCCGATCTTGTGTCGAGCCCCCTGTCTCGCGCCGCTGAAACCGCCCGACTGGTCGCAGACCGCGAGCCGAAAACCGCGCCCGCGCTGATGGAGATGGACTGGGGCAAGTGGGAAGGGCTGCACGGCGTGGATCTTAAGGCAGACCCCGACAGCGGGTTCCGCGATATCGAGGATTGGGGCTGGGGCTACACGCCACCCGGCGGCGAAAGCCCCGACAGCCTGCGCGAACGGCTGATCCCTTGGGCCAACAGCTTGACGCGCGACACTGTCGCCGTCTGCCATATCGGCGTGATGCGTGTTTTGCTGGCCCATGCGACCGGCTGGGGTTTCGCTGGCCCCGCCCCCTTTCAGATCAAGCGCAACCGCTTATATCTGCTGGATATTTCACCCACGGGCTGGGCCGCCCACCCTGATCCCATCCGACTGGAGCCGCGCTTATGAAGGTCAGCATCGTCGTCACACATCTGCTGGGCACCGGCCATCTGGCCCGCGCCTTGACCCTTGGCCGCGCCTATGGGGCGGCGGGGCATGATGTGCAGGTCGTCTCGGGCGGGATGCCCGCACCGCAGTTGAACAGCGACGGCGTTGACGTGGTGCAGCTGCCGCCGCTGCGCTCTGACGGTGTGGATTTCGCACGGCTGCTGGATGAACACGGCACGCTTGCCTCTGAAGCGTTGAAGGCCGCGCGGCGCGAGATGCTGATCGCCCACATCCAGACCCGCGCCCCCGATCTGCTGATCACCGAACTGTTCCCCTTTGGGCGCCGCACCCTCAAGGCAGAGTTCATGGCCCTGCTTGACGCCGCAGATGCCCTGCCCACGCGCCCACTGATCTGCGCATCGGTGCGCGATATCCTCGCGCCGCCATCCAAACCCGCCAAGGCGCAGCTGGCCGATGATCTGGTTGCGCAGTATTACGATGCGGTGCTGGTCCATGCGGACGAGGCCGTGACGCCGCTCTCGCTCAGCTGGCCGGTGTCCGGCGCGATGCAGGGCAAGCTGCGCTATACCGGTTTCGTTGCACCGCCCCCCGCCAGCCCCCATCCCGACCGGCTTGGCGCGGGCGAGATTATCGTCAGCACAGGGGGCGGCGATGTGGGCGCGCATGTGTTCGACACCTGCCGCGCCGCGGCCGCGCGTGATGCGGGGCGGGTCTGGCGCTTGCTGCTAGGGGGGCAGGATGCGGCCGCACGCAGCGCCGCGCTGATGCAGAATGCCCCCGCGAATGTGGTGATCGAACCGGCGCGCCCCGAATTCCGCCAGATGCTGTATCACGCCGCCGCCTCTGTCTCTTTGTGCGGCTACAATACCGCGCTGGATGTGCTGCAAAGCGGGGTGCGCGCGCTGTTTGTCCCCTTTGACGCCGGCAACGAGGTGGAACAAGGGCTGCGCGCCGATGCGCTGTCCGCGCTACCGGGGATCGAGGTGCTGCGCAGCGCCGATCTGACACCGGACAGGTTGCTATCCGCCTTGGCAACTCTGCACGCCGCCCCGACCCGGCCTGCGCAGACAGACGGGTTTGACGGGGCCGCGAGGACGGTCACCCTGACCGAGGCGATGCGAAAGGGCACGCGATGACCGTGGATTGGGCCAATCTTGACGCCGAGCTTGCAATATGGCGCACAGAGGGATTGCACCTGTCGATCTGGTGGCGCGATGATGATGCCATCGCCCCAACCCCCGCGCTGGATCGCCTTGCCGCACTGGCCGAGGATCTGTCCCTGCCCGTGCATATCGCCGTGATCCCTAAACATGCAGACCCCGCGCTTGCCGCCTATAGCAAGGACCGTCCGCTGATCCGTCCGCTGGTGCATGGCTGGCAGCATATTAGCCACGCGCCCGACGGGGCGAAAAAGGCAGAGTTCGGACACCCGCGCCCCGATGCGGCCCACGAGCTCGCCCAAGCGCTGAACCGGATGCAACAGCTTTTCGGCGACGACCTGCTGCCGATCTTTGTGCCGCCGTGGAACCGGTTGGACGATGGGTTGCTGCCGGTGCTGGCAGACGCAGGCTATGTCGGGGTGTCGACCTATCTGCCGCGGGATAACCGGATTGCCGCCCCGGGGCTGGTGCAGATCAACACCCATATCGATCCGATTTTCTGGCGCGGCACCCGCAGCCTTGTGCCGCCGGACACGCTGATTACGGATATCACCAAACTGCTGCAGGACCGCCGCAAAGGGCTGACGGACCCGCAGGAACCCTTGGGATTTCTGACCCACCACCTGGTACATGACGAAGATATCTGGGGGTTCACCCACGCTTGTCTGGCGCGGCTGCTGGACGGTGTTGCGGTGCCGGCACAGATGACAGAGCTGCCCTGACCTTTGGTGTCGTTCCAACGAAAAAGGGGCGCATGAAGCGCCCCTTTCAACAATCGTCTTAGCTGTCCATCTTCAAGGCAGAGATAAATGCCTCTTGCGGGATGTCGACCTTGCCGAACTGGCGCATTTTCTTCTTACCCGCCTTCTGTTTATCCAACAGCTTGCGTTTCCGCGAGGCGTCGCCGCCGTAGCATTTCGCGGTCACATCCTTGCGCATCGCCGATAGGGTTTCGCGCGCGATCACCTTGCCGCCGATGGCCGCCTGAATCGGGATCTTGAACATGTGCCGCGGGATCAGATCCTTGAGCTTTTCAACCATGGCACGGCCGCGCATTTCGGCGCGGTCGCGGTGCACCATAGTGCTGAGCGCATCCACAGGTTCGTCGTTGACCAGAATAGACATCTTGACCAGCGCATCCTGACGGTAGCCGATCATCTGATAGTCGAACGAGGCATAGCCCTTGGTCACCGACTTCAACCGGTCATAGAAGTCGAAAACCACTTCGTTCAACGGCAGATCATAAACAACCATCGCGCGGCTGCCCGCATAGGTCAGGTCCATCTGGATGCCGCGACGGTCCTGACACAGCTTGAGCACGTCACCAAGATATTCATCCGGCACAAGGATGGTCGCCTTGATGCGTGGTTCTTCGATGTGGTCCACGAAGGTCAGGTCGGGCATGTCGGCGGGATTGTGCAACTGCTCGACCGTGCCGTCTTTCATGTGGATGTCATAGATAACCGACGGCGCGGTGGTGATCAGGTCGATGTCATACTCGCGCTCGATCCGGTCACGAATGACTTCAAGGTGCAGCAGGCCAAGGAAGCCGCAGCGGAAACCGAAACCCAGGGCGGCGGATGTTTCCATCTCGAAGCTGAAAGACGCGTCGTTCAGCGCCAGCTTTTCGATACTGTCGCGCAGGTCTTCGAACTCGGCTGCGTCCACTGGGAACAGACCACAGAACACCACGGGCTGCGCTGGCTTAAAGCCCGGCAGCGGGGTTTCGGTGCCCTTTTTCTCGTGCGTGATTGTATCCCCGACCCGTGTGTCGCGGACCTGTTTGATCGATGCGGTCAGAAACCCGATCTCGCCGGGGTTGAGGCTGTCGATCTCGGTCATGGCGGGACGGAAAACGCCGATACGGTCGACGTGGTGCACCGACCCGTTCTGCATCATGCGGATACGGTCGCCTTTTTTCAGCTGACCATCCATGATCCGCACCAGAACGATGACGCCCAGATAGCTGTCGTACCATGAATCGACCAGCATCGCCTTCAACGGCGCGTCCTGCGTGCCCTTTGGTGCGGGCAGCTTATGCACGATGGCTTCAAGCGTTTCGACAATGCCCTGACCTGTCTTGGCCGAAACACGGATCGCTTCGGAAGCATCGATCCCGATCACATCCTCGATCTGTTCCGCCACGCGGTCGCAGTCGGACGCAGGCAGGTCGATCTTGTTGAGAACCGGCACGATCTCGTGATCCGCATCAATCGCGTGATACACGTTGGCGAGCGTCTGCGCCTCTACGCCTTGGGTGCTGTCCACGACCAGCAGCGATCCTTCGACCGCGCGCATGGAGCGAGAGACCTCGTAGGCAAAGTCGACGTGACCGGGGGTGTCGATCAGATTGAGGATATATTCCTCGCCGTTCTGGGCGGTATAGTTGATCCGCACCGTCTGGGCCTTGATCGTGATCCCGCGCTCGCGCTCGATATCCATCGAGTCGAGCATCTGCGCTTTCATATCGCGCAGGGAAACGGTGTTCGTCTCTTGGATCAGGCGATCGGCGAGCGTGGATTTACCATGATCGATGTGCGCGACGATGGAGAAATTGCGGATATGTGAAAGTGGTGTCATGAGGCAAGGATATGGTGCGGATTCAAGCGCTGGTCAATGGGCTGGATCGCCTGTTCCCCTTGATCCTTAGGGCATTTGACGCGCGTCGGCGGATTTACCTGCATTCTGATCGCAAACGTCAAAGGGGGGATGCGATTTTTTCGCGGTCACCTGCCATGCAGAAACCGCATACCGCCGCCAACGCCAATATATCAAGGCGCTTGGCAGTACTGCGCGGTACCGCCCCCTTTAGCAATGTTGCAACACCGGCATTTCGTATGGCTGCCTTATGGTTTTATCCCGCGGGCGGCGGCGTTAGATCGGCCTTCTCAAATGGTCTGCACCCTTGCAGATCGGGCGAATAAGGAATTTTGAGATGAAGATGAAACACTCGCTTGGCACAGTGACCGTTGCAGCCCTTGGTCTGGCGTCGCTTCCCGCGCTGGCACAGGCCCAAGAAGGCCCCGTCTGGGACGTTTACGGCCAACTGAACTTTGGCGTTCTGAGCGTTGACGATGGTGAAGACACAAACACCACGTTTATCGACAACGACAACTCCAACAGCCGTGTTGGTCTGACCATGACCCAAGCGCTGCAAAACGGGTCCGAACTGCGTCTGACCTTCGAAGCTGGCCTTGGCCTGACCGGGTCCTCTGCCATCAATGGCGACGACGACAGCCTGGATTTCGACTACCACCGCACCGAACTGCGCAAACTGGACCTGACATACCGCACGCCAAACGCGGGTATCTTCTCGTTTGGTCAAGGCAGCACGTCGACAGATGGCTCGGCCGAAGCTGACTTCTCGGGCACCGGTGTTGCCGCCTATGTGGGCATCAGCGACATCGCGGGCAGCCAGCAACTGCGTTTCGCAGACGGCACGCTGTCGAGCGTTACAATCGGGGGCACCAACAGCTCTTTCGACGGCAGCCGCCGCTTCCGCGTGCGCTATGACACACCTGTGTTCAACGGCTTCTCCGCATCGGTTTCCTATGGTCAGGAAGTCCTGAGCTCGGGCGATGACAACGACTACACCGATGTCGGCACACGCTACGTTCAAGACTACGGCGACTATTCGGTCGACGCGCGCTTGGGCTATTCGTTCCGCGACACCAGCAACGATCTGGTCATGGGCTCCGCCGCTGTTCTGCACCAACCAACCGGTCTGAACCTCGCGGTTTCCGCAGGTCGCCGCGTTGCGGGTGACGCAGACTACGCCTACATCAAAGCGGGCATCACCCGTGATTACATCGCAGCCGGTTCGACATCCTTCTCCGTTGATTACTACGACGGGAACGACTTTGTTGTCGCAGGGTCCAGCACCTCTTCCGTGGGTGTCGCCGTTGTTCAGCGCCTCGACGCATACAACACCGAGCTTTACGCAACACACCGCACCTATGACTTCGACGATCCGTCGGCATCCTATCAGGATCTGGACGTGACCTTCGTTGGTGCGCGCTGGAAGTTCTAAGCAACACACGCCTTTGCCCGATCTGTTCGGGCAAAGGCATTTCCGTTTTGCGCCCTCAATCGTGAATTGCTCAATCTGCAGTTTTCCGGCATAAATGCCAGCAGCAGTTAGGGCAGCCTCGGGATCAACCCGGCGTCCGAGAGATGAGGCAAAACGATGGTACGACTTTTCACGATGATCTGTGTTGTTGGCACGCTGGCCGCTTGCGGCGGACCGCGCGGCTATAACCCCAGCGGCGGCTTTGGCCGGGGCGCTGTCTTGTTCGCCACCGGGCCGATCCACAACGCCTGCATGAAATCGGGGCGCAAACAGGCGAGCGCGGCGCGCTGCGGCTGTATCCAGGCCGTTGCCGACAAAGAGCTTTCTTCGTCAGAACAGCGCCGTGGCGTACGCGTTTTCTCGGACCCTCACAGCCTGCAAGAGGCGCGCCAGTCCGACCGCAAAAGCGACAATGATTTCTGGGCTGTATGGAAAGCCTATGGCCAGACAGCATCGACCCTGTGCAGCGCCACCTAAGACCGTGACACCGGCGGCAGGGGCACGCCCCTGCCCTAGATCTGTGGCCGCGAAGGCGGGCCGAAACGGTCAATCAGACGGTCTTTGATCTGATCACGGGCGGCGCGGTATTGCGCGATCTTGGCATCGCGCGTTTCCCCCAGCCCTGTCGGGTCGAGGATCGGCCAATATTCCACAGTCAGATGATAGAACCGCGTCAGTTCCAGCGCGCGGCGTTGGCTGGCGGGGCTCAGCGCGATGATCAGATCGAAAGAGCTTAGATCATCGCCCCAATTCTCCATCTCGTCGAAACTGCGGGACCGGTGGCGGGATAGTTCCACGTCCAGCTCTTGGCACACCGCGATAGAGAAACCGTCGATTTCCAGATCGTTCATCACGCCGACGGATTGCACATAGGTGCCCGTGCCGTAGAACTTTTTCATCAACCCTTCGGCCATAGGCGACCGCACCGCGTTGTGATCGCAGCAAAACAGCACCGATTGGGGCAGTTTCTGGGTCATCTAGCCGCCGTAGTGCAGAACGCAGATGAGGGTGAACAGGCGGCGGGCCGTATCTGTATCGATCTCGGCCTTGCCTTCAAGCCGCTCTTGCAACACCCGAGACCCTTCGTTGTGAATCCCGCGCCGTGCCATATCGATGGTCTCTATCTGCGAGGGGGCGGATTTCTTGACCGCCTCGAAATAGGATTCGCAAATCTGGAAATAGTCTTTGACAACCTGCCGGAACGGCCCCAGCGACAGATGGAATTCCGCCGCCTTTTCAGCGCTTTCGGTGTTCACATCAAACACCAGCCGTTTGTCACGGATCGACAGGCCCAGATGGTACGGCCCTTGTGGCACCGGGCGATCATCGCGCGACGGCAGGGTAAAGACGTTGTCCTCCAGCAGATCAAACATGGCGACCTTGCGCTCTTGCTCTATCTCGGGCGTGGGCGGGGGCAGGTTCGCGTCGTCAAGCGCGATATGCGTGATCCGGGACATGGGGACGTCTCATTTAGTGTCTATCCCGCCGACCTTAGACCGGGCGGCGGGGTTCTACAATTGACATCGGCGGGCCGGGCAAAGGGCCGTTGCGTCAGTCGTTCAGTTTGCGCAGCCGTGCGGTGACCGACAGACCGTGCGCCTCAAGGCTTTCGGATCGCGCCAGACGTTCCGCCGACGGGCCGATCGCGCGCAGCGCGTTCGGCGTCATCCGTGCCAGTGTCGTGCGCTTCATAAAGTCCAGCACCGACAGCCCGCTAGAAAACCGCGCAGAGCGCGCCGTGGGCAGCACGTGGTTCGGCCCGCCCACGTAATCGCCAATCGCTTCGGGCGTCCATTGACCAAGGAAGATCGCGCCCGCGTGGGTGATCTGCGCGCTTAGCGCATCCACATCCGCGACGCAAAGTTCAAGGTGCTCAGGCGCGATACGGTTGCTCAACTTGGCGGCTGTCGCCAGATCCGGCACGGTAATGATCGCCCCGTTCTCGCGCCAGCTGGTGCCCGCAATCGCGCGCCGTTCCAGCGTTTCCAACCGCGCATCCACAGCATCCGACACCGCGCGGCCAAACGCCTTGTCCGTGGTGATCAGGATCGATTGAGCGCTTTCGTCGTGTTCGGCCTGGCTGAGCAGATCAAGCGCGATCCAGTCAGCATCGTTGTCCCCATCCGCGATCACGAGAATTTCGGACGGGCCCGCGATCATGTCGATGCCCACCTTGCCAAACACCCGCCGTTTCGCGGCAGCGACATAGGCATTGCCGGGGCCGGTGATCTTGTCGACGGGGGGGATCGTGTTGGTGCCATAGGCCAGCGCCGCCACTGCCTGCGCCCCACCGATGCGGTAAATCTCATCAACCCCCGCCAGCCGCGCAGCCAGCAACACCAGCGGGTTCAGCACCCCGTCCGGCGTGGGCACGACCATCGCAAGCCGCTCAACCCCCGCGACCTTGGCCGGGATCGCGTTCATCAAGACAGAGGAAGGGTAGCTTGCCAGACCACCGGGCACATAAAGCCCTGCGGCGGATACCGCGCTCCACCGCCAGCCGAGCGTGGCACCGGCGTCGTCCTGCCACTGCGCATCCTCGGGCAGCTGCCGTTCGTGATAGGCACGGATACGCGCCGCAGCCAGCTCAAGCGCTGAGCGATCCGCGTCCGAGACTTGGGCAACCGCGGTGTCGACTTCAGCCGCGGTGATGCGCAGGGTGTCGGGGGTCAGCGCGATGCGGTCGAACTTCTGGGTCAGCTCGATCACAGCGGCATCGCCTTTGGACCGCACCTGCGCGATGATCTCGGCCACTGTGTCGTCCACGTCGGGGCTGTCTTCACGTTTGGCAGAAAGCAGCGCGGTGAACGCCTGTTCGAAATCGGGCTGATCGAAGTCTAGGAATTGGGGCATCGGATGTCCTTTGCAACGTGCAATGGGCTTTGAAGGGATGCCACGCGGGCGACCCGCACGGCACAGAATGTGGAAGAACGCTTAGGCCGGATGTTCCGGCAGCTTGCGCGATGGGGCCACATAGGGGCGCGTCACATCCTTCAAGGTCACATCCAGCGCTTCGACCGTCAGCCGGATCACACCGTCCCCCGCGAGGGTCAGCAGCACGTCGCCCGAGGGCGCATCGGTTTCGGTAAATTCGATCTGCAACAGCGACAGGATGGTATCCGCATCCCCCTTGTTCACGCCCTGGCTGGACACGCGCTGCACGTTGCTGAACATCAAGATTGTTTGCACGCGTTCCGGGGCGTGGCGCGATTTGCCCGCGTCTTCCCACCGCACGCGGTTCAGCAGCAGGGCAAAGCGCCCTTCTTTTTGCAGCCAGCGCATTTCCGACCCCGGAAACACAGCATCCTGCGCCAGCGAGGAGATCACCTTGAGGTCATCGGCATCCAGCGCGCCGAGGTTCAGCGGGGCTTCGCGCCCGTCTTCGAAACGTGCATCTTCGGTCATTGGTCTTTGATCCGTTCAATATTTGCGCCCACGCCGCGCAGTTTAGCCACCACATGTTCGTACCCGCGATCCAGATGGTAGACACGGCTGACGCGCGTTTCGCCTTCGGCGGCCATACCGGCAAGGATCAGAGAAATCGACGCGCGCAGATCGGTCGCCATCACCGGCGCACCTTTCAGCTTTTTGACGCCGTGAACCGTCGCGGTGCCGCCGTGGACCTCGATATCGGCCCCCATGCGGATCAGCTCGGGCGCGTGCATAAAGCGGTTCTCGAAGATTTTCTCTTCCAGCACCGAGGTACCGTCCGCCGTACACAGCAGCGCCATCATCTGGGCTTGCAGGTCGGTGGGGAAACCGGGGAAAGGTTCAGTCGTGACATTCACCGCGTTGATCACGCCATTGCGCCGCGCGACTTTCAGACCTTTATCCGTCTCGGTCACGTCGATCCCTGCTGCGTCAAGCTTCTCGCAGAAAGCCGACAGCAGGTCGATGCGCCCGCCCAGCAATTCAACCTCGCCACCACACATCGCCGGGGCGAGCATATAGGTGCCCAGTTCGATCCGGTCGGTCACAACACGGTGGGTCGCCCCATGCAGGCGGTCCACGCCCTGAATCTCGATCCGGCTGGTGCCGTCGCCTTCAATCTGCGCGCCCATAGCACGCAAACAATCCGCGAGATCCACGATCTCGGGCTCGCGTGCGGCGTTGTTGATCACCGTCGTGCCCTTGGCCAAGGTCGCAGCCATCATGATGTTCTCGGTCGCGCCGACGGAGGCAAAGGGGAAATCGATGACCGCACCTTTCAATGCCCCGCCTTGCGCCTTGGCGTGCAGATAACCGTCACGCAAGTCGATCTCTGCGCCCATCAGGGCCAGACCGTCGGTGTGAATATCCATCGGACGCGCACCAATCGCGCAGCCGCCCGGCAATGATACCTGCGCGTGCCCTTCGCGGGCCAGCAGCGGCCCCAGCACAAGGTTCGACGCGCGCATCTTGCGCACGATGTCATATTCGGCGCGCGTGTTGATCTCGCCATGACACGACATCGCCAGAACCTGACCGTCCTGCATCGATGTCACCTCCGCCCCCAGGGACCGCAGCAATTCGGTCATGGTGCGGATGTCGGACAGGCGCGGCGCGTTGGTCAGCGTCAGCGGCTCTTCGGACAGCAGGGTCGCGGGCATAAGCGTCAGACAGGCGTTCTTGGCCCCCGCAATCGGAATTTGTCCCGACAGCGCACCGCCGCCTTTGACCACAATCGAATCCATCCTTCAGCCTTCCTTGGTTTGGCCGGTCGGCCCGTTATCTGTCTGCGCGTTATTATTTTGCGTGTCGTCGCTTTGGCTTTTGTCGCTGCGCGCACGCGCTTGCGCCTTGCGTCGGCCCATATTGGCTTTCAGCGCGGCTTTCAGCCTGTCTTCCCGCAATACATTGGGTTTTGGCGGCTTTTGTGGGGCGGTATCCTTTGACATGTCGATTGTCTAGCGCAGCGGACCGATATGGTCCAGATTACGCTTGCACCATATTGCGAATGGGTCTAATCACCCGCCCACAGTGCTGGAGTAGCTCAGTGGTAGAGCGCGTCATTGGTAATGACGAGGTCGGGAGTTCAATCCTCCCCTTCAGCACCAGATCCCCCCTTTAAACATATCGCTTTGCCCTGATGCCTTATTTATTTAGCGTCGCGGTTTTTGCATGTGCCATGGCTGCGCCTGAAGTCGTCGCAGCGCCCCCTGCCCCGGAACATCCCGAATCACGATGGCAGAAGAAAACCCCGACCGCTTGCGCCGCCGGGGTTTCGATTTTCACGTGAAGCAATTTAGCCGCGATATGTCAGACCGGCAAACAGACGGCCCTGATCGCGGTGGCGGCCCCCATGGACCGACCCTGCAACAGATGCCACACCGGCAATCAGCGACGCGGCGGCCAGCACAAAGGCGGTCAGGATACCGGCGTTACGCGCGGTTTGCGCAGCCTCAACCGCTGCTTCTTTCGCCTCTGCTGCGGCTTGTTCAGCCTCGGCCTTGGCAGCGGCTACAGCGTCTTCGACTTCCTGACGCGCTTCCTGTGCCTGGGTCACGATCTGGTCCACACGCTCTTTCGCCTGAGCCTGGGTCAGATCGGTGCGTGCGGCAACAGCGCCGGCAAGATAGGTCCGGTCTTCCTCGCTCACCTCACCCGTGCGGTAGATATTCGCGACGATGCTGGCGGTCTGCTCTGCCAATTGCTCGGGATCGGCTGTAAGCGGGTCGACCTGATTGGGGCGCAAAAGCTGGTTCGACAGGTAATCTGTCGGATCATTCTTGGCCTCATCCGGGATTGCAGCACCCGCCGCATCGGCCAGCCCGGAGGCAGCACCTCCCACGGCAGAGCCCGCAGCTTCGACGACCGTACCAGCCGCTTTGCCTGCACCCGCAGCAACATTGCCCGCGGTATTGGCTGCAAAGCTCAACGCGCTTGATAGCATCACGGCGGAGATCACAGAGCCGAGGCCCCAAACAACCAGACCGTTGATCCCGTCACGTGCAGTGACTTCATCATCCGTAGCGCTTTCGACGCGGCGGCGCATGCGGCCCGCGATATAACCACCGGCCAGATAGGAGGCGACGAGCGTGATCACCATCCACAGCGCGGTCAGCACCAGTTCAAGCGTCGATGAATTGTCAGTTCCGTCCAGCGTGATCGACGACAGGCCAAGTGCCGCGCCGAAGGTGGTCAGCAAGAGGCCGATCGCCACAGCGACAACAGTGCCCGCGAAAATTGCGGGCCAGTCGACATAGGATCCATCGGCAGTTTTTTCAGTAAGTGTCGTGTTCATGTAAATGCCTCCCCGGCGTTTGATTACGCCAAGCCGACCAGCGACAGCACCGCCATAACCACGACCACAAGACCAACGAGATAAATGATACCGCCCATTTTGAATACTTCCTCTTTGCGTGCCAGACGCGGGATGCACTGGCTTCACAAAGGCAACGTCAGGGAACCGGCATAGTTCCGCTGACCGCGCAAAATACTCGCATTGCGGGAGGTGGCAACGTGAGCGGGACGGGCAGTGACTAAGGGTCGCCCTGCCACGTACCATCAAAGATCATCTCGTCCACGGGGAGCCGTTTGCTCCAGCCTTTCACCTCAAGTTCGGGCGTCTGGTAAAGCTCGTCCACGTGGCCCAGACAGAGGTAGCCGACGATCTCTATCCGGTCGGGGATATTCAGCAGGTCACGCAGATCGGCATCGCGGAACACGCTGACCCAGCCCATCCCGATGCCCTCGGCGCGGGCGGCAAGCCAGAGGTTCTGGATCGCGCAGACGGTGCTGTAAAGATCCATGCTTTGATTATGGGTGCGCCCCAGCACGACCTTGCCGCCACGGCTGCGGTCACAGGTCACGCAGATATTGACCGGCGCCTTGCGGATACCTTCGAGCTTCAGCGACCTGTAGCTTGTCTGGCGGTCGCCCTCGAACATCTGGGCGGCTTCCTCGTTGGCGCGGTTGAAGGCTTGCCAGACCTGATCGCGTGCGGCCTGATCGCGGATGACGATGAAATTCCACGGCTGTGACAACCCGACGGACGGTGCGTGATGCGCGGCGGTCAGTATGCGGTGCAACACATCCTCGGCCAGTGGATCGGGTAAAAACTGATCGCGTACATCGCGGCGGGTAAAGATCGCCTTGTAGACGGCGTCGCGTTCAGCATCTGAAAAAGGCGCGGCGGGTGCCAGCGCAGAGGGTATCGGCATTGTTCAGTCCCCAACAATACGTTTAAGCGCCAATCCCGCTGTCCATGCGGGGCAAGCTGTACTGTCTGGCCGGTCTTCTGACTTAGGGTCGTCTGGTCCGCGCGCCTTCCCGGAATATTCCAGTGGCCTATGCGCAAACCATCCCCATTACAGCGTTGGGCACGTGCCGGAGTTTCACCAGCTTCCCGATTCTTCCGCGAGGCGGACACCAGACCCGGCCATTGGGCCACGGCTGTCCGCCCGGAACAAGCCCTAACGCGGGGGTCAGCCGCGTTTGGTTGCGAAAATCTTCTTCATCACGGCGTCGAACTCGTTCCACGAGATGACGGCCTTGTTGCCTGCATAGCCGTGATAATAGGACCGCCCGTTAGAGGTCGGGAAACCGGCCCAGATACGTGCGAGGTTTTCCATAAAGCGGTGGCGGCTGATCTTGCCCTTCTTGAAGGCGTTAAACCCCGCGTCGACCAAAAGGATATCCGCCAGCCCGTCCTGAACCGCCGAGGTAAAGCGGTCATTCTTGCTTAGCCCCGCCTGCCGCACCAGACTGCGCAGCGTGGATGGAATGAACTGGTATCGACCGATGGCATGCGGTTGGCCCGGCGTGCGGTCGATCCAGCGGTAGATTTCGCCGATGGTCATTTGCGTCGGACGCTGTGGCGGCAGCCGTTTGGCCCCGTATTGCACGGCGTCATAGCCCTTCGGACCCGCCTCGGCCCAAGCGATGAGGCTTTTGAGGTCCGCGGCCGTGCTGACCCCGCTGAGCTCTTGGAAAGACCGGCTGCGGCTGCTCACGGTTTTGGACCGGACCTGCGCTTTGGGCTGGACCTTATGGCGCAGCTTGATCTGACCCTGCCCTGCGGATTGCATGACGTTGAACGAGATGTCGCTTTGCATGGCAGAGCGCGCACCGGACAGGCTGAACCCTTCGGCGCTGACAGTGGTAGCGGCCAGAAGTGCCGCGGTTGCGATAATTGGTAGTGTGCAAGTAACTTTCATATCATCCCCCATGATGAAAAAATTTGTCATGGGACCATGGTGACCGCAGACGCCCGCGCTTTCATTTGCGCAAGCAGGTGGGTCGGGGCCATGGACGGATAGGACGGCATATCTTTTGGGATAGGGCGCTATCCCGCGGTGCGGTTGCCCCCTCCGTTCAGACGGGCTTGGGCGTTGAGGCACGCGGATCCGCCCCGGTGTTTCACCCGAATCCAAAGAGGGGATTCGCGGTAAACCACGGAAAAAACGCATAGCCCGCGACCCGCAAACGGGGCGTCAAGCCCGCATCCGGGGGCTAAGCCATGATATTCATTTACTTAATTCCCGCGCAGCGGTGGTCGTTTTGTCGGAGTTGCGCTATGATTAGTCGCAAATACATAAAATGGAGAGCATCTAATGACAGATGAAACGTCGCCGGGTATCCCGACACCCGACGGGGCCGCTGCCGTAATCGACACGGATTACGAGATCGGCCAAGACAACAAAGAAGGCAGCGTGGGGCCCTTCGGCTTCGACATTCACAACCCGGTCTTCGCGATCTCGGGTGTGTGTATTGTTGCCTTTGTATTCTATACACTCGCGCTGCCCGAACAGTCTGGCGCGCTGTTCACATGGCTGTTTTCGTCGGTGACAAAGGGCTTTGACTGGTTCTTTATCTCTGCCGGCAACATTTTTGTGCTGTTCTGCCTGTTCCTGATCGTCACGCCTTTGGGCCGTGTGCGTCTTGGCGGGGCCGAAGCAAGCCCCGACTATACCTACCTTGGATGGTTCTCGATGCTGTTCGCGGCGGGCATGGGCATCGGTCTGATGTTCTATGGCGTCTCTGAACCGCTATCGCATTTCTCGAGCTCCATGGGTGGCACAGCTGTTGGCGAAGACGGCCTGCGCACCGATTGGGCACCTTTGGGCGCGGCAGCGGGCGATCAGGCCGAAGCGGTGCGTTTGGGTATGGCGGCCACGATCTACCACTGGGGCCTGCACCCTTGGGCGATCTATGCCGTTGTTGGTCTGGCGCTGGCGCTGTTCAGCTATAACAAGGGTCTTCCCCTGACCATCCGCTCTGCCTTTTACCCGATCCTGGGGGAACGCGTCTGGGGCTGGCCCGGTCACGTGATCGACATTCTCGCCGTATTTGCAACGCTCTTTGGTCTGGCGACATCGCTTGGTCTGGGTGCCACGCAAGCCAACGCGGGCTTGAACGAGCTCTTTGGTCTGGCGGTTGGTCCAACAACTCAGGTTCTGCTGATCACCGGCATCACCGCGATTGCGACCGTATCCGTGCTGCGCGGCCTTGATGGCGGGGTCAAAGTCCTGTCAGAGATCAACATGGGTCTGGCGTTCTTGCTGCTGGCCTTCGTGCTGTTGGTCGGACCGACGCTGGCGATCCTGTCGACCTTCGGGTCATCGCTGCTGGCCTATGTGGAATATCTGCCAGGTCTGTCCAATCCGATCGGCCGTGAAGACGTCAACTTTATGCAGGGCTGGACATCGTTCTACTGGGCATGGTGGATCAGCTGGTCCCCTTTCGTCGGCATGTTCATCGCCCGCGTCAGCCGTGGCCGTTCCGTACGTGAGTTCCTGACCTGCGTCCTGCTGATCCCGAGCCTCGTTTGCGTCCTGTGGATGAGCGTCTTTGGTGGCATGGCAATCGATCAGGTGATCAGCGACGGCTACACCGCCGCGCAAGAGGCAGAGCTGCCACGCCAGCTGTTCGCCATGCTGGATGCGCTTCCGCTCGCCGGGATCACATCGCTGATCGGGATCGTCTTGGTCATCGTGTTCTTCGTGACCTCGTCTGACTCCGGCTCGCTGGTGATCGATACGATCACGGCAGGCGGCAAGGTCGACGCACCTGCGCCACAGCGCGTGTTCTGGTGCATCTTCGAAGGTGCCGTAGCGATCGTATTGCTGCTGTCTGCAGGCGGGCTAAAGTCGCTTCAGTCGATGGTTATCTCGACCGGATTGCCCTTTACTGTGGTGCTGCTGTTCCTGTGCTACGCAATCTTCCGCGGCCTGCGCGCCGAGATGAAGACGCAATAACGCAACCCGAACCGACGTTTGTGCTTTGCCGGTCAAAGCGCCTTATACCCCCCGCCGCCCCGTGCTGCGGGGGGTATTCTTTTGCACGACTCAGACAAACAAAAAGGCGCCCAAAGTATTCCGACTAAAACTGTCGGATTGACATACCCTATAATTTCAATCAGGTTTATGGAAACGTCTAGCCACCCCGCCTGTGATCACGGGGACGCCCGACACATATGATGTGAGGAGTCCCACGATGAGACCATTCCCCAGAACGCAGACTGCCGTTCACCGTCAGGACCAAGCCGCAGGGCTGCCTGATGATCGGTGCCGCGTGCAACGTTCCTTTTCCATGACCATTGATAGAGCAGCCCTATGACATTTCATGCCCCCCCAAAGACCCAAGCCCCGATGAACGCGCTGCCGACCTACTCTGCCCGCGACCTGACCGAAGGCGGAGATCTGGCCCAAATCGTGCTGGATACCCAGACCTACACCTTGCGAATCACACGCGCTGGCAAATTGATCCTGACCAAATGAATGACGCACATCAGCACCCCGGCGGTGCCCCGGTAGGGTTCATCACAGAGCTGGACAGCCTTCAGGCCGCGTCGGTCATCTATTTGCGGATGTGGTGTGACGGGCCTGATGCACAGGAAAAAGTCAGCAGTGATTTTGCCAGCGTCCTCGGCCACACCAACGGGAGCAAGGCGCTCGCTACGTTTGAACAGCTATGCTCGCTTTGTGCACGGTTCGGGCGGCGGCCTTTGATGCGCCATTCGGTCACGTGCAAATGTCTGGGATCGGACGAATCCTGCTTTGCGAACTTCATCGCGACAGCCACGGACGGACAGCGCGAAGACGCGATGCTGATCGCGACCCTGCTGGTCCGCGCCGATATGGCCCCGCTGGTGGCATCGCTTGCTGCGGATTTCGGGCTGGCGCTCAAACGGATGCGCCTGAGCGCGCCAAGCGAGGTCGCGCAAATGGAAGCAGCACCGACGCTGCATTAGCGGGCGCTTCGCGCGCCCGATCAACGCCTTACGTGCAACGCCACAACCCATTGAAATTTTTGTAAGGTTGCCGAAGTTTAATACTTGATTGTTTTTATCAGTCTTAGTAACCCGCCCGTGAATAGGTAGCCAATCGTCCAGACCAGCCCCCTAAAAACAGCCCGAATGGGCAATGACGAGGGCGATATGACTCAGACGAAAACACCACACAGCTTGCGTGGCCACACGGCCAGCCGCAGCATCGGCATGATGACGGCCGCCGCCATCGGCGCGACGTCTCCTGCAGCACTTTATGCGCAATCCAGCGACGAGCCGCTGCTGCTTCCCGGGATCGAGGTAGAAACCTCAGAGCCGCAGGCCGCCAAGCCCAAACCACAACCCGCCAAGAAACGCGCCGCGGCGACCCCTGCCCCCCGCGCGACACCGGCACCCGCCCCTGCACCCGTCGTGGCCGAGGCCCCCGTTGCTGCCGCCCCCGCCGCGCCCGTCGCTGGCGAGAACGGTCTGTCGCCCTACGCCAACCCCGAAGCCGGATATCAGGCCGTTCAATCGGGCAACTCGCTGCTGACGCAACCGCTGGTCGATACACCGCGCACGGTTACCGCCGTCACCCAGGAAGTGCTGCGCGACAAGAACGCGACATCGGTGCGTGAGCTCGCCCGCACCACCCCCGGCATCACATTGGGCACTGGCGAAGGCGGCAACGCATTCGGCGACGTTCTGTTCATCCGCGGCTTCCGGTCCTCCAACGACGTCTTCATCGACGGCGTGCGTGATTCCGGCGTTGCCGTGCGCGAAACATTTATGGCCGAACAGGTCGAGATCACCAAAGGCCCGTCTGGCTCCATCGGTGGGCGCTCGACCACCGGCGGCGCGGTCAATCTGGTGACCAAAAAGGCGCAGGATACGGACTTCGTCAAAACCACCACGACCTTTGGCACCGCCGATCTGGCGCGTCAGGAAGTCGACTGGAACAAGGTCTGGAACGACCGCTTCAAGACCCGCATCGGTGCCGTCGCCCAAGTCAGCGACGTTGCCGGCCGCGACGGGAGCAAAGACGACCGTCTGGGTCTGTCCATCGCTGCCGAATACGAAGCGACCGACCGTCTGACACTGGATTTCGAAGCCTACCAGCTGCAGATGAAACAGATGCCGGACTGGGGTGTGCCATGGGATGGCACCAACGGCGTGCCCTTCACCGAATCCGCTGCAGGCCGTCCAACGCTGGACCGTGATACCTTCTACGGCAACCCAGACCGCGATTTCCACGATGCGACACAAAGCGTTGCCACCTTCGGCGCGACCTTTGAAATCACACCGGGCATGACATTCACCAACCGCTCCCGTCTCAGCCGGACCGAGAACGACTATATCGTGTCGGCACCTGAACGCCCTGACACCTCGGATGCCGATCCGCAGAACTGGACGCTGACGGCTTCCCCCAAAAGCCGGTATCAGGTCAACGAAGTGGCGTCGAACACCAGCGAGCTTTCCTTTGGTTTCAACACCGGGTCGGCGCGCCATGACATGATCGCGGGCTTCGCGCTGTCGCGTGAAGAAATCAGCCAGCGCGGCTATGTCGGCCTATCCTCCGAAGTGGGGGGCGGCACTGCCGAGGACCGTCTCGAAGGGTGCTCCGTCGCGATCTACAACCCCGACACCAGCGGCTGTTCCACAGCGACACCTGTCCGCAGCGCCGATGCGACGCTGACCGATGTCACCACACGGTCGCTGTATCTGAACGACACGATCACCTTTAATCCGCAGTGGCAGTTGAACCTTGGTGCCCGTCTGGATGACTACAGCGTCAGCCGGACCACCACGCAAGCCGGTGCCGATACGCTGTCGCGCGATGACACCATGTTCAACTGGAATGCCGGTGTTGTCTGGAAACCCCGCGACAACGGGTCGATCTACCTGTCCTATGCCACCTCCACCAATCCTGTCGGGGATGAACTGGACGCAGGCGGCGGCAGCTACAACGGGATCGATTCCTCGAACCTGCTGCTGGAGCCTGAAGAAAACACCGCGATTGAACTGGGCACCAAATGGCAGTTCGGCAACCTGACCGCCACCGCAGCATTGTTCCAGACCACCAAGGACAATGCCCGTGAAAGCACAGGCGGCCGCGGCGCACCTGTTGTGACCACCGCGACCGGCGAATACCGCGTCCGCGGGATCGAGCTGGGCTTTGGCGGCAACATCACCGAAAAGCTGAGCCTGTTCGGCGGTGCGACCCTGATGGACAGCGAAGTGCTGAAAAGCAGCAACCCCGACAACGTTGGCGAAGAGTTCGCGAATATCGCGCACGAGCAGTTCAACGTACTGGCCCGTTACGACTATAACGACCAGTGGAGCTTTGGCGGCCAAGCCACATGGCGCGGCAGCGTTCAGGGCGGCACATTCGCGGCCACCAACGGCAACGAGCTGCCAAGCTACTGGCGCTTTGACCTGATGGCGGATTACCACATCACGGATGATGCCTCGGTCAACTTCCGCATCGATAACGTGCTGGACGAAACCTACTATGACGCGCTGTACCGCTCAGGCACGCCATTCGTCTACGTGGCACCGGGTCGCTCTGCGTCCATCTCTGTCAGCATGAAGTTCTAAACCACACACCCAAGGCTGGCGGCGCAGACCCGCGCCGCCAGCCGATCCCCTCGAAAGGATACACCATGTTGCTTTGCGTCGAAAATATCCTGTCACCGCAGGAAGTTGCCCATATCCGATCTGTGATCGACACGGCCCAATGGGACGACGGCCGCAACACCGCCGGCGCGCAATCGGCGCAAACCAAGCGCAATCAGCAAATTCCCCTCGACAGCCCCGTTCTGCCTGATTTGCAGACGCTGGTGCTCCAGCGGTTGATGGGCAACCCCACGTGGGTTTCCGCTGCCCTCCCGCTGCATGTCCTGCCCCCGATGTTCAACCGCTACGAAGAGGCAGAGACCTTCGGCGTGCATGTCGACAACGCCATCCGCGTGAACCCGCAAACCGGCCAGCGGCTGCGGACCGACCTGTCGTGCACGCTGTTCCTGAATGATCCCGACGACTATGACGGTGGCGAGCTGGTCATCGAAGACAACTACGGCACCCAGTCGGTCAAACTGCCGGCGGGGCACTGCGTGCTTTATCCGTCAACCTCGCTGCATCAGGTCACGCCTGTCACCCGTGGTGCGCGTGTTGCGTCCTTCTTCTGGGTGCAGTCGATGATCCGCGACGGCGGCCAGCGCGAGATTCTCTTCGATCTGGATCAATCCATCCAAGAGCTGTCGGCCAGCGCGGGTCTGAACGACCCGACCGCTGTGCGCCTGACCGGCATCTACCACAACCTCATCCGACAATGGGCAGAGACCTGATATGAAATTTCCAAGCATCCTTCTGGCGGCCGTCCTTGTCGCGACGCCGCAACTGGCCGCAGCCGACACTGCGTCGGTCAATATCGCGCTGATCACATGGGCTGACGAATGGATCGGCCCTGCCCTGTCCGAGCCGATGCGCGTGGCCGCGCAACAGGGCGGCCATTCGCCGCTGGCGATGTTCATGGGGGCCGATATCGTCGTGAAAGCGGTGATGTTCGGGCTGGCCATCGCCTCGGTTCTGGGCTGGGCCGTATGGGCGGGCAAGATCCTGCAGGTCAGCTGGGCCAACGCACGGCTGCGCCGGTCCTACCGCAAGCTTGCCAAGGCGGGTGCTATCAAAGGCGCGCAGGCGAAATCCTTCTCCGGCCCCATGCGCGCCATGATCCGCGCCGCTTTGGCCGAGATCGACATCTCTGACGGGTTGAACAAGGCGGGCATCAAGGAACGCGTCGCCTCCGAACTTTCGCGGATCGAGGCAGGGGCCGCGCGCGCGATGCAGTCTGGTGCGATGATCTTGGGCTCCATCGGGTCGACAGCACCGTTCATCGGGCTTTTCGGCACGGTCTGGGGCATCATGAACAGCTTTATCGGCATCGCTGAAAGCGGCAGCACCAGCCTGACGGTCGTCGCCCCCGGTATCGCCGAAGCGCTGCTGGCCACCGCCATCGGTCTGGTCGCCGCGATCCCCGCCGTGCTGCTTTATAACCACATCACCCGCGTCGTCACCGGCTACCGTGCGCGTGTGGGGGATGCCGCGGCGCTGGTGGAGCGCTGTCTGTCGCGTGATCTGGACCGTGCAGAGCGTACCGCCGACGTGCCCCATACCACCCCTGATATCGCCACCAAACTGGCAGCGGAGTAACCCCGATGGGCGTGCGACTTTCTGACGGCGGCGACGATCTTGCCCCCAATGCGGATATCAACATCACACCGTTTATCGACGTGATGCTGGTCCTGCTGATCATCTTTATGGTGGCGGCCCCGCTGTCTACCGTGGACGTCAACGTAGAGCTGCCGGTCGCCACCGGCAAACCCGCGCCGCGCCCCGATGATCCGGTCTTTGTCACCATCCATCAGGACCTCAGCCTGAGCGTGGGCGAAGAAGAGGTATCCTTGGGGGATCTGAACATGCGGCTTGGCATCCTGACCCGTCTGGATCTGGGCACGCGCATCTATATCAACGCCGATCGTTCGGTTCCCTATGGCGAGGTGATGGCCGTGATGAACCGTATGCGCAGCGAAGGCTATCTGAAGATCGGCCTCGTCGGGCTTGAGGACGAGGGCGGGGCCGCCCCTTCGGCGGCAGGTGACGTTGCAACCGCTCCCCCTGCCCCCGCTGCACAGGACACCGCGGAATGAGCTTTGCCTACGCCCCGCGATATGGTGCCGGGTTGATGCTGGGGGCCGGGCTGAGCATCGGCGTGCATGGCGCGCTGGTCGCACTTTGGCTGACACAGGCCGCGGCCTTCGAGCCACCGGAAGAAGCGGGCATTCAGGGCCGCGAGCTGATCGATCTGGCCGAGGTCGAGATGATCATGGCCGCGCCTGAAACCGACCTCCCCGACGGGCCACCCGCCGAGGATAGCCAAGCCACGCTCGAAAGCCCGGCCGAACGCGAGGAAGCCAAAGCGTCAAACGATCCGCTGCTGGCACAGATACCGCACACGCCGGACGACCCCGAACTGCAGTTCAAGATCGCCAACCCCGATCAGGAAGTCGACACCGACAAGGAGGCGACCGAAACGCCGACCGAGTTGCAGGAAGAGACCGAAAACGAGAACGCCGCGCAAAGCACGGCTGCCGCCCCCAAGGCAAGCGCGGGCCAAGACGAACAGGACCAAAGCGCGGCCAAGGAACAGGGGCTGACAGATGCCGAACGCGCAGAGATCACGGATTGGCAAAAATCGCTGGTTCTGGCGTTGAACGCGGCCAAGGATTACCCCCGCCGCGCCCGCGAAGCCCGCGCAGAGGGGACCACAACCGTGGCCTTCACGCTGGATCAATACGGTCAGATCAAGGCGCGCGAGGTTTCCAAATCCTCCGGCTGGCCCGTGCTGGATCAGGCCGCGTTGGATATCTTTGACCGGCTACAAACACTGCCGCGCCCGCCCTCAGCCATGGGTGCCGGCCCGTTCAATCTGGCAATCCCGATCAGCTATCGCTTTCGCTGATCGGGTCGCCGCCGAAGGCTGTGACCATATCGGGGGTGATGTCCGCGACTGTTGCGCAGCCGCATAGGGCCATCGTCACTTCCAGCTCGTCCCGTAAGCGACGCAACACCTGACTGGCCCCGCGTGCCCCGTCGACGATCAACCCGTGCATCACGGGGCGACCGACCAGCACAGCTTCAGCCCCAAGTGCCAGCGCCTTAAACACATCGCTCCCGCGCCGGATGCTGCCATCCAGATAGACCGGCACATCCTGTCCCACAGCCTGCACCACGGCAGCCAACTGCGTGACGGGGGCCGGAACAGTATCCAGCACCCTGCCCCCGTGGTTTGACACGATGATCCCCGCAACACCGGCATCGACAAACCGCTGCGCATCCGTGGCACGCAGACAGCCTTTGATGATCACCGGAACGGGGCTGTCCGCAATCAGCCGCGTCAGGTCTGCCCATGTGGGGGCAAAGACCATCATCCCGTCGAACACCACGCTCTGCCCGTCTTGCAACTGCGGTCGCGGCGGTTGCGGCAGCGGGTCCAGCATCACGGGGCGCACGCCATCCGGCAGCGCAAAGCCCGCGGCAACCTCGCGGTCGCGCAGCCCGTTGATCGGCGCGTCAAGCGTCACCACCAGCGCCTCTGCCCCGCAGTCCACCGCGCGGTTGACCAAAGTCATCGTGCTATCGTGATCCGCCTGCATATAAAGCTGGAACCAGCGTCGCCCGGGGATGGTGGTGATGTCTTCGGGCGCGGTGCTGGTCTGGCAGCTGACCACCATCACCGCGTCTTGAGCGGCAGCGGCCATTGCAGTCGCAGTTTCGCCATCCGTGTGGAACAGCCGTTGGAACGCCATCGGCGCGACCATGATCGGATGCGCCGCGGGCTGCCCCAATATCGTCGTGCGCGTATGGCCGCCTGCACAGTCAGCCAACAGGCGCGGCAACAATCCTATCCGGCCAAAGCTGGCGCGGTTCTGGCGCAGCGACAGCTCCCCTTCTGCGCCGCCTTCAAGGTAGGCAAACACATCAGCGGCAAGGGTCGCGTGGGCGGAGGCTTCGAAATCTGATAAGGTCACAGGCATACCCAACAGATCGCGCAAAACGCCCGCCGCCACAAGCGACTTAAATACTCAGGTATATCGTTTAGACGCGTTGGACGTATTCCAGCATCGCGTCATCAACCTCGTCCCCACATAGAACAGAGACTTCGCCCGTCGTCTCGAAGACGGCGGCACGCACATCGCTCAGCCGCATGACATTGGATTCGCGCAGCTTCTCCATCAGGTCACTGCGTGACACGCGATTGACCCGCATCGCCTCTTCGCAGATCTTGCCATTCTCCATCAGATAGACCGGCGCGTTCTGGATGGTATGCAAAGCGGTTTCAGACCGACGGCGCAGATAGGATAGGCCGAACTGGAAAAGAAACAGGCAGGC
This sequence comes from Sulfitobacter sp. SBS6, assembly GCF_048285585.1. NCBI lineage: Bacteria > Pseudomonadati > Pseudomonadota > Alphaproteobacteria > Rhodobacterales > Roseobacteraceae > Sulfitobacter > Sulfitobacter sp. SBS6. Next base: position 1,143,530 of record NZ_JBLWBA010000005.1, read on the forward strand.
CGTCGCGACCAATGTCTGGAAGAACGCCTTCCAATCCGCCGCTTGCGCCGCCCCCGCCAGCAAAGAGCCGAAGGCGATGGTGGTCACAAAGTCGAAGTTCGTCATTTTGGAGAAGGAATTGAGCCCGACGATCCGCACCATGAGGATGATCCAGATCAGCGCCACACCGCTCAGCACGAAGCCACGGGCCAGAACATCCAGTACCGTATTGTCGAAAAACATATAATTCCTTCTTTTCTGGATTGATCAGGCGTCGGATTGACGCGCTTTTTCTTCTTTCTCGTCGCGTTGTTGAGCACGCGATTTCGGCACGTCGCCCTCGCCCGCGGGCCACCCTTCGCGCTGCGCGCGGCGGTCGCCGTCGGTCGCTTCGGTCTGGTCGTGGAACAGATGCACCTGCGTCGGATAGGGCATATCGATGCCTTTTTCGTCCAGCGCCTTATAGACGGCCTGCAGCACCGCCCCGAAGGTATGGATCTGCGACGCACGGTCCGATTTCGTCCACCACCGCAAGCGGACAATATTGGCGGAATCGCCCAGTTCGACCGGTATCGTTTCAGGGGCTGGGTCGGCCTCTACACCCTCAACGCTGGCGCAGGCATCCTGCATGACCTTGCGCGCGGTATCCCAATCGTCGCTGCAGCCGATGCCGATGTCATATTCCGACCGGCGCGTGTCAAAGGCGGTATTGACCACCACGCTGTCTGTATAGATGTCCGAATTCGGGATCACCACGCGGCGACCGTCATAGGTCTTGATCATCGTGGCGCGGGTCTCGATCTTTTCGACCGTGCCCTCATGCCCGCCCGACACGATCTGGTCGCCGACTTCAAAGGGCTGACGCAGCAGGATCAGGATACCTGCCAGCATGTTCTGCAAAATGTCCTTGAACGCGAAGCCGATCGCGACAGAGCTGACGCCCAACCCGGCAATCAGATCCCCCGGTGTGACCGTCGGGGCGACGATGGTCACCGCCAGCATGAAGCCGATGATCGTCACGGCCCACCGCATCAGCGCCCCGCCCACGTCGCCCAAATTCTCGCGTCCGCGGCGCCCGGCGGATTTGCGGATCAGCGCGCCGATGCCCATTCCCAGAAACCAGAACACCACGGCCACAACCAGCGCGACGCCGATATTCGGGAGCAATCTGAAAAAGCCGTCCAACCAGCCGTCAAGTTTATCGAAAATCAGGCCGGGGTTGGCGTCGACTTCTTCCATGGGTTCTTCCTTACTCATTACTGAATCAGCGGGAGCAAAAAAGGCCCGTTCTCACGTCGCTATTTGATCACATCCCCAAGACAAACGACCCGAAACAGCGGCAGGTTCCCGAAACACCCTTGGTATATGCGCTGCAAACACGTCCAAGGCCGCAAGCGCTTTGTGTGAAATGAGCAACAGCGCCATAATTCCGCCAGTTTCAGAAACCATTAACGATGGCAGAGAAATTCAAGTGATGCAGAGCGTACAACCCTCTGTGCAGGACTGAGTTACAGGGCAACGATGACAATTCCGCGCAAGCTAGCCTACTTTCAACTTTTTACCCTTTGCGTCTGCATCGGGCTTTCCTTTTTGTTCTTCTTTGTGGCGGGCAATACTGTGGAGGTCCAAGCGCAGGACAGGTTTCACGCGTTGGTCAGCCAAGGGCTGTCGTCAATGGGGCGGCGCGCCGACGAATACGGCAGGACGCTCGACGGTGTCGCGGGCTTTGTCGCTGCCTCTGACGAGGTGACGGCGCAGGATATGGAGACCTACGCGACGTCGGTCCATATTGCCGACGGTTCCTACGTGCTGGACGCCATCGGCTTCGCCGTGCCTGTGTATGACGAAACCGACGGCACGCTGAAGGACTTCGTGATCCAGCGCGCCACACCGACGGAAAACTTCGCCGGCATGGTCGGGACAGAGTTTTCAAGCAACGCAGATCTTCTGGCCACGGCCCTCGCCACCTATGCAAGCGGCGAGACGCTTTCGACAACCCCTGCGCTCCACGGTGAAAACTGCCATGCCCTGCTGATCAAACCGATTTTCCGCCCTGCCGCCGCTTCTGACGGCACCCGCGATCCTGATGCGGCGTTTCTGGGCGTCGCCTTTGCGATGGTCGATGTGGACGAAATCTTTAGCGATCTCTTCGCCGCGCAAAATGACCTCATCACGCTGGATGTGTCCTTCTATGATGAGAATGGCACCCCGTTCCAGCACGATCCAACCGTCGCCAGCGATGCCCCCCCACCGGCGTTTGAATTTTCGCGTGACCATACGGGCTATGGCCAACGCATGACCCTGCACTGGGCCAGCACCCCCGCGTTCGAGGCCGCGCAACCGAACAACGCCAAATGGATCGTGCTGGCGCTGTCGCTGACCATCACGGCGCTGATCCTGATTATCCAGTCGGTGATCCTGAAACGTAATCTGACAATCAACCAGACGGTGGCCGACAAAACCCGCGAGCTTGAGACCCAGCACCAAGAGAAACGATCAATCCTCGAAAACGCGATGCTGCCGATTATCTCGGTCCGGCAATCGGGTGAAATACTGCATCTGAACGATGCCGCGCGACAGCATCTGATCGCGGCCGGGCACCGCAAGGACGCGACGGGCGACTTCGTGCAAGACCTGCTGCCCGAGGTCGACATCCACCGTGCCGACGGCGGGGCGAAGGTCGTCGTTCCGCCCCACAATGGTACGACAGAACCCCGCACACTTGAGGTCGAGAAGAACACCTGGCTTACCGCCGACGCAGAGACCCGTATCACCTTGATGCTGCGCGATATCACCGACAGCGAACGCCGCACGCTCAAGATCGCGGAAACCGAACAACGGTGGAGCCTCGCGCTCAGCAGTGCACATATCGGGGTCTTCGACATTGATCTGGAAAATGGCACATCTGTGGTGTCGGACACATGGCGCGACATCATGCACCACCCCGCTGATCCCGCCTGTCAGAACCCCTATTACGATAAGATGCAGCATGTGCATCCCGATGATGCGGCGGTGGTCAAGAAGATCGAACTCGCCTGTCTGAACGGGATGACCGACCGCGCCGAGGCCCGCTTTCGCATCCGCGTCGGTCAGGACAACTGGCGCTGGATCAAATCGGATGCGGTCGTGGTAGAGCGGGCGAAGAACGGGCGCGCCCTGCGGATGCTGGGTATCCAGATCGACATCACCGAAAGCAACAAGCTTGAACAGATGAAGCACGACTTTGTCGCCACCGTCAGCCACGAACTGCGCACGCCGCTGACCTCTATTAAGGGGGCGTTGGGGCTGCTTGAGGCCCAGACACAGGACGATCCGGATGCCGGCGCGGTGCGTCTGGTGCAGATCGCCACGGCCAACTGCGACCGGCTTGTCGCGCTGGTAAATGACATTCTGGACATGGAAAAGATCAACGCAGGCAGCATGACCGTTGTGCCGAAACCGGAAAAGCTGGGCGATATCGTCACCCTCGCCGCCGAGCAGGTAGAGCCTTATGCCAGCGAGTGGAAGGTCGAGATCGACGTAGACACGCCCGATCCCGATCACCATGTGCTGACCGACAAGAACCGCATCATGCAGGTGCTGACCAACCTCTTGTCCAACGCCTGCAAGTTCGCCTACCCCGAAACCGCCGTGACCGTGACCACAGCGCCGGTGGGCGACATGACCAAAATCTCTGTCACCAATCTGGGCAACGGCATTTCAGAGGAGTTCCGCGAACGTATCTTCCAGCCGTTCTCGCAGGCCGAGGCATCGAACACGCGACAGCGCGGTGGCACCGGGCTTGGGCTCAATATCTCGCGCCATCTGGTAGAGGCCATGGGCGGGGAGATCGGGTTCGACAGTGTGCCGGGGGAGGAAACCGTATTCTGGTTCACCTGCCCCTCGACCGAAGACCCCGACGTGGCGATGGTGGCCTAAAGCGCCAGATCGGCGATCAACATGTCCTTGGTGTAATCGGCCTTCAGCTTGCGCGGCCCGTTGCGCCCGCCTTCGACCACGATAAAGCTGTCGCCCAGCGCATAGGCGAAATCGGCATTCTGTTCGACCAATACAATTGCCATCTCGCCTTGGGTGCGCAGCAACCGCAGCGCATCCCCGATCTGCTGGATCACATTGGGCTGGATACCTTCAGTCGGTTCGTCCAGCAACAAGACCCTCGGTCGCGTGATCAGCGCCCGTGCGATGGCAAGCTGCTGCTGCTGCCCGCCCGACAGATCCCCCCCGCGCCGCGCTTTCATCTCCCGCAAGACAGGGAACAGGTCGTAAATGTGATCGGGAATGTGGTGGTCGGTCTTGGGCAGGCAGGCAAACCCCGTCTCTAGGTTCTCCTCCACCGTCATCATCGGGAAAACCTCGCGCCCCTGCGGCACATAGGCAATGCCCGCATTCGCCGCCTGAAAGGCCGTGGTCAAACGCACAGGTGTCCCGTCAACGGTGATCGTGCCCGCCGACGCTGGATGCCGCCCGGCAATCGCCTTGAGGGTGGAGGTCTTGCCGACCCCGTTGTTGCCGATCAAGGTCGTGATCTGCCCCTTGGGGGCCTGAAAGGACACCTCGTAAAGAATGCGGCTTTGACCATAGTGCAGGTCCAGATTTTCAACTTCAAGCATGGCCGCGCCCCAGATAAACTTCGATCACTTTCGGGTTGGATGTCACGTGGTCAAGACTGCCTTCGGCCAGCACCGATCCTTCGTGCAGCACCGTGACCTTGCAGTCGAGCCTGCGCACGAATTCCATGTCATGTTCGACCACTACCACGGCGCGGGTCTTGGCGGCACGTTTCAGAATATCGGTGGTCTTTTCGCGTTCCTCAACCGTCATGCCGGCGGCGGGTTCGTCGACCAGCAGCAGGCGCGGCTCCTGCGCCAGTAGCATGCCGATCTCAAGCCATTGCTTCTGCCCGTGGCTCAACTCTCCGGCGATGCGGGTCAGGCTCTCGGTCAGGCCGATCTCTGCCGCGATGCCTTCGATCCGCGCAGCGTTGGACGGGGTCTTGCGGTGCAGCAGGACGGCCAGCGGCCCACGCGGGTTCTTCAGCGCCATCGCAAGGTTCTGCCGCACGGTCTGCGCCTCGAACACGGTGGGTTTCTGAAACTTGCGCCCCACCCCTTCGTTCGCGATATCCGCCTCTGACATACCTAGCAGCGATATATTCCGCTCCCCCCAGACGACATGGCCGCTGTCGGGGCGCGTCTTGCCGGTGATGATGTCCATAAAGGTGGTCTTGCCCGCCCCGTTCGGCCCGATCACAGCGCGCAGCTCAGGCTCTGCGATCTGGATCGACAGGTTGTTGATCGCCTTGAACCCGTCAAAAGATTTCGACACGCCGGAGACTTCTAACAGGGTATCGTTCATGACGGTTTCCTCACCAGATAATCAAACAGGCCGCCGATCCCCTTGGGGAAGAACAAGGTGACGCAAACAAAGGATACGCCAAGCAGCACCAGCCACCAGTCGGTCCATAGGATCGTATAGAACCCTAGATCGATGGCAGGGGCACCGCCCCCTGTGAACCAGCTGGACAGCAAGGATACGAATGCCGCCCCGATCACCGCGCCGTAAAGCCGCCCGCGCCCGCCAATCGCGACCCAGACCGCCAGATAGATCGATGCAATCGGCGCGATCTCTGCCGGGTTGATGATGCCGGCCTGCGGGTAATAAAGCGCCCCGGCGATACCGGCGATCACGGCGGTCAGGGTAAAGATGAACAGCTTGTAGCGTTCCACACGGTAGCCAAGGAAGCGGACGCGGGCCTCGTTATCGCGGATGCCTTGCACCACGCTGCCCATCTTGCCCGATACCACCCAAGCAAACAGGATATACCCAAGCGCCAGCGCCAGCGCCGACCCCATAAAGAACACAAGGCTGATGGTCGCCTGCGAGGTGTCTTCGTACCCCGGAATATTCTGCAAACCGGAAAGCCCGTTGTTGCCGCGCAGACCACTGTCGTTCTGGAACAGCCACAGCGACAGCGCCAGCGTCATCGCCTGAGTCAGGATCGACAGGTAAACGCCCGTGACACGGCTGCGGAATGCCAGCCAGCCAAAGACCAGCGCCAGCAGCCCCGGCACAATCACCACCATCAGCAATTGCAGGAACAGACTGTCGGAAAAGGCCCAGAGCCACGGAAAGTCAGAGCTGCCAACGACGCCGAAGATCTGGTTGCCGATGGCGTCCTGCACCTCTTGCGGTGTGGGCGGGATCACCTGACCTTCAAGGCTTGCTAATACGATGCCTTCGGTGCGTGCATACATCAGCCACATGCCGATGGCATAACCGCCGATGCCGAAGAAGGCGAAATGCCCGAGGCTCAGGATACCGCAGTAGCCCCAGACCACATCCATCGCGATGGCGATCAGACACAGGCACAGCGTCTTGCCCAATGTCTTGACCATAGAGGTAGAGATAAGGCCCGTGCCTGTCGCCTCTGACCCGATGGCGACCGCGAGGGTAAACAGCCCCAACAGCGCGATGAACCACAGGACGGAAGGGTTTTCGGAAAGGAATGTTTTACGCATGGATCAATCCGCTGCTGCCCGACCCTTTTGGGCAACGATGCCCTTGGGACGGAATTGAATGAACAGGATGATGAACAGCACCATATAGGTCTGGGCCGCGAGGGTATTGGACGGGTTGAACCATTCGATCCCCTTTTGCAGGAACCCGATGAGCGAGGCCCCGGCCAGCGTGCCCCAGACGTTACCAACGCCGCCCACAACCACGGTCATGAAGGATTGCACGATGTAATCGGCCCCCATCTCGGACGTGACCTTGGCATAAAGCCCGATGGCTACCCCCGCGATCCCCGCGATGCCCGAGCCAAGGCCAAAGGTCATCATGTTGATACGGTCGGGGTTGATACCCATACTGGCCGCCATACCGGGGTTCTGCGTCACGGCGCGCACCTCTAGCCCCAGTCGCGTGCGTTTCAGCACAAACAGGATCAGCCCCAGGAACAGCAGCGCCAACACGAAGATCGCGATGCGGATATAGCTGACCTGAATCACATCCGAGATCACCCACGCCCCGTCCAGCCAAGCCGGAGAGGTCAGCGGTCGGGCCTGCGTGCCAAAGATGTTCTTGGCCAGTTGCTGCAAAGCGATAGAGATCCCGAAAGTCGCCAGCAACGTCTCTAGCGGACGGTGGTAGAGGTGCCGGATCACCAACCGCTCCATCACCACACCGGCGGCGAATGTGACCGCAAAGGCCAGCGGCAGGGCGATGATGATCGACAGCGTGTAATCGGGCACGAACAGCTGCACGACATAGCCGGTATAGGCCCCCATCATGATAAACTCGCCATGGGCCATGTTGATGACCCCCATGACGCCAAAGGTGATGGCAAGGCCGATAGCGGCAAGGAAATAGATCGACGCGAGCGACAGCGCATCCAGCGTCAGGTCAACGGTTTGCGCGGCAGCGACGCGGGTCTCGATACTGTCGAGCGCGGCCCGCGCGGCGTCTGTGACGGCGCTGTCGGGCTCGTCATACACCTCGTAGAACGTCATGCCCGCGATGGCATCTTGCTGGTCCCGCGCAGTCTCCAGCGGCGGCACGGTGCCCGCAGCGGCGAGAGCGGCATAGGCCGTCGCACGCGCCGCATCGGTATTCAGCCGCGCTGTCGGGATACCACCCACACGCCCGTTGACAACGTTCGCCGCCAAAGCGTCGCGGATCGCGGCAGGGGGCACAGGCGCCGGGGCCAGATCAGCCGCCACAAGCTGCGCATAGGCCGCATCGGGTGAAATATCCTCCCCCGGTGACAGCACCCGCGCGACGTTGCCGCTGGGTGCTTCAGACGGCGTCGCTGTTTTGGTCGACAGAATCTGGTTCATTACCGCCCGCGCCTCGATCGAGGTATCGCTGGCCATTGACGTGATCGCCGCGATACGGTCGGCGGCTGTGTCGCCAAAGCTGGCAGAGAGGAAGTTGGTCAGCTGGATCTTGCGGGCCTTCAGCGCCGCGTCTGTCTCTGCCTCGATCGAGGCGCGCAGGGGGGCCAGTTGGTCCGCCTCTGGACGGCGGGCGATGGAATCGACGGCACTTTGACGGCGTGCAAGATCAGGGTCGGTCAGTTGGAACTGCACAAGCGCGGTGCCGATCAGGCGGCGCACACCGCCATTGGGTTTTAGCTGCGAAAACCCGCTTGCCGGTGCCGTGCTTTCCGCATCGCTGTCGATATCGCGCAAGGCCAGCGTGTCGCCTGTCTCGGTGCCGAAAAAGAACACACCATCCGCGTCGCGTTGCCAGACCCCTTTGTCCTGCCAGCGTTCAAGAAACGCGCTGACCTGCGGCGCACCGGAGGCAACCAGATCATCCAGCGCGACAGAGACAGAGCTGCGCGAGGGTTTGGCAATTTCATCGGCATGAGCTTGAAGCACGGGCTGCAAATCTTGCGCCTGTGCCGTTCCCACGATGCCCACCCAACAGAGGAGCATTAACAGGTGGCGGAACATAGGGAACCCTTGTGGTAAGTCTGGGAAATAAGGTGATGGGGCGGCCAGTCAGCCTGCCCGCCCCGGCGTTCAGGATCAGTAGTTAGAGGTCAGCTGAACGCAGGTTTCCGTTTCGGTGTTGTACATGCCGCATTCCAGATCCTTCCAATCGGAGGTCAGCACAGCGCTTTCGGGCAGGAAGTCTGTCCAGGCATCGCCGGGCACCGGATCGGTCTGGCTGATGATGTCGAACTGACCGTCTGCCGTGATCTCGCCGATCAGCACGGGTTTGGACAGGTGGTGGTTCACCAGCATCTCGGCGGTGCCGCCGGTCAGGTTCGGGAAGGTCTGCCCGTACATCGCGCTGCGCACGGCATCGACATCGGTGGTGCCAGCCTGTTCAACCGCATTCACCCACATGTTGAAGCCGATGTAATGCGCCTCCATCGGGTCATTGGTCACGCGTTTGTCGTCGCCGATGGATGTTTTCCACTGTTCGATGAATTCAGCGTTTGCAGGGGTGTCTGCGGACATAAAGTAGTTCCACGCCGCCAGATGCCCGACAAGGTTCGATGTATCGAGCCCCGACAGCTCTTCCTCGCCCACCGAGAAGGCAACGACGGGGATATCATCCGCCGACACATCCGCCGCGGCGAGCTCTTTGTAAAAACCGATGTTCGCGTCCCCATTGATGGTCGACACAACGCCCACCTGCTTGCCGTCCTGGCCCAGTGCCACGACATCGCCCACGATCGTGGCCCAATCGGAATGGCCAAACGGGGTGTAGTTCACAAAGATGTCTTCTTCGGCAATGCCCTTGGACATCAGATAGGATTTCAGAATGTTATTGGTGGTACGCGGGTAGACATAGTCGGTCCCGAGCAGGGCGAATTTCTCGACCCCCAGCTCTTCGAGGTAGTAATCAACCGCAGGGATCGCCTGCTGGTTGGGCGCGGCACCCGTGTAGAACACGTTCTTGGACGATTCCTCGCCCTCGTATTGCACGGGGTAGAACAGCAGGCCGTTCAGCTCTTCGATCACGGGCAGCACGGATTTGCGCGACACAGAGGTCCAGTTGCCAAAGATCACGTCGACCTCGTTCACGGTCAGCAGTTCCCGCGCCTTCTCTGCGAACAAAGGCCAGTCGGAGGCAGGGTCGACCACGACCGCCTCAATTTCGCAGCCCAATACGCCACCCTTTTCGTTCTGCGCGTCGATCAACATCAGCATGGTGTCTTTCAGCGTCGTCTCGGAAATCGCCATGGTCCCCGACAGCGAGTGCAGCACGCCGACCTTGACCGGATCGGCACAGTCCTGCGCCATCACCAGCGAGGTGGAGCCCATCAATGCGGCGGTCGCGCAGGCGGCGAGTTTGGTGAATGTTGTCATCTTCTATCCCCTGTTGGCGCTGCTACCCCGCGCGTCAGAACGCACTTTTCCGGGGCCCCCAAGCACGTTAGACAGGAGGCGCAGCATATTGTTGTGATCGTCGCATGGCTTGTTACATCTGCCAGGATCGCTTGCCGTGCGACGGTGTTGCCTGTGTCGGCACAAGGCCAAGATGCCTAGGGCAGTGGCGGAGTCGCTAGAAAAAATGGCATGTCACAGGACACGCCCCTAGCCGCGCCTCATTTTTTGGCACCAAAGATCGGGATCGCTTAAAATGTAACCGGCAAGCACACGGCTGCGGGGAAAGGCGCGCGACAAGCGCGCGCCAGCACCTTCCCCTTAGGGGGTGACGCGCGCGGCGGAGGTCGCCTGCCACGCCCGCAACATCGGCAGCGCACAAAGGGCGACCCCGATGAGAAAGGACAGGCTGTAGCCCAAACCGGCCAGATCGTTCTGCGGCATGGCGATCAGAACGCCGCCAAAGAACAGCGCCACCCGCATCGGTAGCGCCCCACGGCCTTCAATCGGGCCGACAAGGCTGATGTAACCCTGCAGCGCCGCCGAGATCAGGGTCACCCCGATCATCGCACAGCTCAGCGCGACGACGACCTCCCACGCGGGGGCCTGACCAATCAACGCAGGGTTCAGCACAAAGAAGAAGGGCGCGATATAGATGACACCGCCAAGGCGCATCGCCTCGAACCCCGTGGCAATCGGGTTGGACCCCGCCATGGTAGAGGCCGCAAAAGCGCCAAGCGCGACCGGAGGTGTGATATAGCTGACCATGCCCCAGTAGAGAATGAACAGATGCACTGCCAGCTGGTTCAGCCCGCCGGCCTCAAGCGCGGGGGCCAGCACCACCGCAAGGAAGATATAGCAGGCGGTCACCGTCATCCCCATGCCGAAGATAAAGGCGGTGATCGCCCCCATCAGCAACAGGATCAACGTGCTGTCGCCGGCCAGAAACACCAGCTCGTTCACCAATGTGCCCGCCAGCCCCGTGGCCGAGAACGACCCCACGATCAGCCCGACGCCCAGCAGGATCGCGGTCAGTTCTGACAGCCCCATGCCGACACCGACGATCATATTGCCAAGGCGGCTCAGGTTCAGACGATGGCTGGCGCGGAACTGGTTCACAACCAACAGCAGTGCCGTTGCATAGAAGGGCGCAGAGGATTCCTGCCGCAGCCCGATCATCATATACAGCAGCAGCGCAAAAACGAAGATATAGGGCCAGCCTTCGATCATCACCTGACGCAGGCGCGGAAGGTCAGGCTTGGGCAAACCACGCAGCCCGCGTTTCGCGGAGTAGGCGTCGATCTGGGCAAACAGCCCCCAGTAGAACAGAATGCTCGGAATGGCGGCGGCCAGCGCGATTTCGACATAGGGGCGTGACAGGAAGGACGCCATGACAAAGGCCGTCGCCCCCATGATCGGCGGCATCAATACCCCGCCAGTCGAGGCGCAGGCCTCGGTCGCGGCGGCGGTCTTGGCCGAGAACCCGGTCTTGCGCATCGCGGGGATCGACACCGCCCCCGTGGTCAAGACATTCGAGATGACAGAGCCAGACATCGACCCCATAAAGCCGCTGGCAAAGATAGAGACCTTCGCCGCGCCCCCGCGGTAGCCGCCCACAAGCCCAAGCGCCAGATCATTGAAAAACTGCCCGCCGCCTGTCCGTTGCAGCACCGCGCCGAACAGGATGAAGCCGATCACGACGCCGCCAAACGCCTTCATAGGAATGCCGAAAGAGCTTTCGGCGGAATAGATATGGTAGGGTACCGTTTGCAGAAACGTGCTTTGAAAGCCCGAAAACGGGTCCGGCACGTGGCCCGCGAAGGTTGGATAGAACGCAAAGAGCGTGACAATCAGGAACAACACCAGCCCCCCTGCCCGTCGCGTTGCCTCCAGGATCAGGAAGAAGAATATGACCGAGACATATTGCGCCGTTTCAGGGGCTGCATATTCCCACCCCTGCGACAGGTTCTGCTGCGCGGTCTGCGCCAGATAGCCCGTGGTCCCGACCGAAGCGGCAAACAACACCCAGTCCAGCAGCGTTGGCTCCCCCCCCTTGCCGCCGCGGGCCTGAAAGATAAGGAAAGTCAGCGCAAGGAACATCCCCCCGAGGATATACAGATACCGCCCGTCGATCAGCACAATCCCGAAAAGCTGAAGGTTGAACAGCTGGTTCACCACCAGCACCAGCGACAGCAGCGTGGTGATCACCACGACCCAACGTGCCACCCCCGAGATCCGCTCTGCCGGGGTGGCACCGTCAATCGCCACCTCCTCGAACTTCGGCTGCGGGGCGCGCGATGTATCGGGATCGGTCATAAAAACGCTTTCATATTAGGGGTACGGGCCGGTAAGAGGCACAGCAGGAACGGGCCGGCACCATGACCAGCCCGCCCCGAACTTTGGAAAGGTTCAGAAAACGACAGAGAACCCGCCGTCTGCCAAGGCCTTGCGGCGCGCCTCGGACCAGGCGGCTTCCCAGTCAGAAGGGTTGGATGCTTTCGTCGCTTCCCATGCCGCGGCCAGCGCTTGTTGGCGTTTCACAAGTTTGTCGTTATGCGCCTGCGCGGTGTCGGACCAAGCGCCCACTTCCTCGAAATAGCGGATCGCCCCTTCGTGGTAGGGCACCACCCATTCCATGTTCTGCTTGTCCAGCGCCCAGCCACCGATGCCGGGGGAATTGCCGTCATATTTCGGGAACAGCTCTACCATCGCCTTGGTCATATTATAGACCAACGCTTCGTCCGTGGCCGCAATCGAGGTCAGCACCGGATAGGCATAGCCCGCGCCCTGATAGCCGTCGGTCCCGTCGATGGTGGCCCCGACCTTGGCTTTGTTCAGCGTGAAGAAGGGGGCAATTTCCTGCATGCGGGCGAAACCCTCGGTGTCGTCGGGATCAATCGGCGGCCAGAACAGCCCGCGCGGCCCCGCTTCGGCCTCATATGCCTTGCCCGAGTTCGTCGACGCAAAAGCCGCATCGACCTGCCCTTCGATCAGGCCGGTCCAGCTGGCCCCGAACCCGCCGAAATCAACCCGCTCCACATCGTCCCAGGTCAAGCCGCCATAGGCCAGATAGGCTTCGGTGTTCACGTTCAACGCAGGGGCACCCACGATATAGGACACACGCTTCCCCTTGAGGTCGGCATAGGTCTCGATCCCCAGATCGCCCGCGACACCGACCGCAAGGTTGATCGCGCCGCCGTTGTTCGCCAGCAGCACGCGGATCGGCTGCGGGCCCCAGTTTTCGGCCCCGAAATCAAACACACCTTCCTGCGCCATAAAACTACCGCCCACACCCGTGGCCGAGAATTCAACCCGCCCCTGGCGCAATGGCTCTGTGCGCGACACGTCGTTCTTGCCCGGCAGCACGCGCAAGTTCACCCCCGCCGCATCTTGCAACGCAGCACCGATTGCCACGGCCTGATTATATCCCGCCGACCCGGTGTCATAGGCTGTCCAGCTCAATTGACGCGGCAGGTCCAGATCCTGCGCGAACGCCATGGAAGCCGTGAACCCAAATGCCACGACCGTCGTCTTCAATACGTTCATATCTTTCCTCCCAGAAATTCCTGCGGCGCAAAACATTCGCGTTTGCGGCAAGGTTAGCGGCCCGTTTTCTTGTGAAACGTGGTTCCGCCCTGTGGAAAAGGATAAGAGCGCGCCTTTCCGTGAGTCAACAAAAGACCGCGAGAGGCGCGATTGCGCAGGGTGGCGTCAATCAGAGGTAGAGCAAAGATGTTCTGACGCGGGAACACCTGCTTTCCGCGCCGCCGCCGTCAGTTGCGCCAATGTGCCTGCATCCAGCGGAATACCCTTGGCCGATCGCTCCGCCGTACTGCGCCTTTCGGGGTCGCCGGGGAATTGCACCCCCGCCGTTCCGGGCGCTGCGGGGGATGCCTTGACCCAATCTGTATAGCTGTCCACATCCACACCAAAGCTTTGCGCAAGACCAAAGACATTCGGATCGATCAAGATCGCCATCATGTTGTTCACGATCCGGTCGGGCACCTCGCGCTCGGGCGCATAGGCCCCGCCCCCGCTGAACGATCCACCTAAGATATCCCCCAGCAAGGCGAGCCCGAACCCTTTATGCTGCCCGAAGGCCGTCAACGCCCCGCCCGCACCGTCAAATACCACCGACGGATCGCGCGTGGCATTACCCTGCGCATCAATCAACGCCCCTTCGGGCGCAGGATTGCCGCTAAGCTGAGCCACACGCGCCTTGCCCATGGCGATGGTACTGGTCGCCATATCCAGCACAAACATCGGATGCTTTTCGGTCGCCGGTATCGCCGTGCAGTAAGGATTCGTGACAAACCGCGCATCACTGCCGCCGAACGGTGCCACGAGGGGGCGCGCGGACTGAACATTCGCGTAAAGGATGCAGATAAACCCCGCCTCCGCCGCCATGATGCCCCAGTCGCCCAACCGCCCAAGGTGGAAGCTGTTGCGCAAGGACAGCATCGCGAAATGGTGGGTCTGCGCACGATCAATCGCCAGCGTCATCGCCTGCTCTGCCACGATATGGCCAAAGCCACGGCGGCCATCGACCAAGACGAACGGCCCCTTGTCCTGCACCAGCTCGATATCGGCCGCAGGGTCCAACTGCCCTGCAAGAATACCGTCCACATAGGCGGGTATCATCCCCACCCCGTGGCTGTCATGCCCTGCCAGATTAGCCCCCACCAACCGCGCCGCAACCTTCGCCGCCCGCCCTGCATCCTTCCCTGCATGCGCCAAAATAGCCGTCGCAAAATCCGTCAACCGCCCCGCATCAACCGCCATCGGCCTGTCCTCCCCCAAATATGCTGTCCACGCCGCCTCTCCCAAAGCGAACGCCCCCGATCGCAGCCTCGCGCCAAGAAGCGGAAACTGCAAGCCGGAGGGTCATCGGAAGCGGAAGGAGCCAACGTCGGCGTCTACGGCGGGGAAGTTTTCAACGGAGGGTTTAAACGGCACCCAGGGGCGGGGAATACTAACGCTTTTTGAACAAGTAGTTAGGCATAAGTGGGACACACAATCCTTCCATTGTTTTACTAGATTTTTCGGAATAATTGTCCCACTAAAACGCGAAGAGACGAAGTGTGCTACCCGAGGAGCCGATCGCTACCTTGGACCGATCATATCCATCCCTGGCAAAATGTTTGGCGAGACAGAGATCACGAGTTTCAGCCTGACCGGTTTGACGCCTTTCGCAATGTTCTGGATGCACCCGCCCCCGGTCGGCATGAACGTTTTAAGGAGCATTGCCCAGCGGCTCTACGCGGCGGCCTGTCTCGTATCGCTGACCCTATTCGGGTCGTGCCGGCGAAAGCGCGCCTGAACGCTACTAGCAAAGCTGGGCACAGCCCGACCTTTCAAAAGCTACTGCATGACTTAGTCAACAACTGAAGCAGTAGAGGCCAACTGCCTGAAGCCCTGAACATAAACTCGCTGATAATCGGCGATGCCTATGCCCGTGTTGTGCGGCTTCTTTCGGTATTTGACACACCTTGAGGATCTGAGCTGATTAGCAAGCCTGGCATCGCGAAAAAGGTGCGCTGGTCTGGCAGACATATGTATTGGTCATTGTTAGGAAAGTGCAGAAATTCCTGCCCACCAAAACAAAGCCCACTCAAGAATACTAAGGACTGAGAGCACAATTTATGGTTGTTATCTGCAAAGCGGATATGCTCTACATGCTTAACAAAGCGTGAGAATTTTCATTAAGGTTATACTAAATGTCATATGCATCCACCAATATTGCCCGTGTCGTTGATCAGATAAACAGTTCACTTTTCCTACCTGCCATTCAGCGCCCCTATGTCTGGGAAACGTCCCAGATTACCGCCCTCTTCGATTCACTCTTAAAGGGTTATCCGATCAGCTCTTTTCTATTTTGGGAACTCGACTCGAGCAGACGCGGGGATTGGGAGATATACAAGTTCATCGACAATTTTCGTCAGGGAGGCATGCACAACGAGTTGGCTGAAACAGACGGAAGAGACGTCACATTGGTTTTGGACGGCCAGCAGCGGCTCACCTCGCTACTCATTGGCCTTCGTGGAACCTACACCACGCGCAAGAAATACGCGCGCAAGGAAAATCCAGACGCTTGGACAAAGCAGCGGCTATACCTCGACCTGCTAAAATCGCCAAAATCTGATCTTGAAGAAGGTGAGGCAGACATCGGAATAACATATGGCCTCAAGTTTTTTGAGCACACGCCGAGGAACAGTTCAGATCACCTGTGGTTCAAAGTAGGGTCTATTCTAGATTGCACGTCAGATGACGCTTACTACGCTCTTGTCGATGGCATTATCGATAAGCTGCCAAGTGAGCTGACGCGCTTTGAAAAACGCACTATCGAGCAAAATCTGGACCGCCTATACAGAGTGATCTGGAAAGACGACGTGATTGCTTTCTACACCGAGAAGGATCAGTCATTAGATCGAGTGCTGGATATTTTCATCAGAGCCAACGATGGCGGGACCAAGCTATCGAAATCCGACCTACTGCTGTCCATGATTACCTCGAAATGGAAAGGCGTCAGTGCGCGACAGGAAATCTTCGATCTTGTTGATTATTTGAATGACGGTTTGGATGCACGGAATGACCTGAGCAAGGACTTCCTGATGAAAGCTTCGCTCGTGCTGAGCGACCTAGACGTAACTTACAAAGTCAACAACTTCACAAATTCGAACCTCGCCATTATTGAAGATAACTGGGCAAAGATCAAAAAGACCTTAGAAATGACCCTTAGGCTTGTGAACTCGCTTGGAATTGACAAAGAGACGTTGACCTCAACAAATGCGCTGATGCCGATCGCATACTATCTACACAACGTCGACGAAGGTCTCGATGGCACAACTTCCTTCGAAGCGAGGAACGCAGTTCTCGTCCAAAAATTCTTACTTGGAAGCCTCCTGAATGGGGCCTTTAGCGGCACATCAGATCAGGCGATCTCAATATCTCGGGGCCTGATCAAGGAGTCGCTTCGCTCAAAGGCAGACTTCCCCACTGCTGATCTAGTATCTGGGCTGGCGCGACGCGGTCGGTTGGCAACATTCAACGATGATAACATTCATGGCCTGTTTGAAATCACATATGGTAAGCGCAATTGTTTTCTCGCCTTGAGCCTTCTGTATGAGGGACAACGCTGGGGTGCTTCGGGCTACCATATAGATCATATCATTCCGCGTTCGCTGGCTAATCGAGAGAAGCTCATGGCTATGAACCTGCCGGAAGATAGGATCGTCGAGATTCTCTCAAGCGTTGATCGCCTTGGGAATTTGCAGCTCCTTCTAGGGCGAGAAAATCTGGAGAAGAGCGATACGCCTTTTAACCACTGGATTATATCCCGCGACGCGGCGTTCGCGGAACGGCATATGATACCGGCAGATCAATCGCTTTGGACTGTAGAGATGCTGCCAGAGTTCGTTCGTGAACGCGAAAAGGCAATCAAAGAACGGATCAACGCTCAGTTCTAGCTGTGGTGAACGCGGCAGCTGCTTTGACAAAGCCGGCATGACGTCAAAGCGGATATGTGCGGACTACTCTTGTTGATTGTCACTGAGAACTGACCCGGCGGGGGTGCGGACGAAAAGTTGGACTATCTTGGAGATAGCT
>NZ_JBLWBA010000006.1:0-635778 GCF_048285585.1 Sulfitobacter sp. SBS6
TTCTCAGTGACAATCAACACCGTGTGCTTCCGGAATGGTCCTTGAACGAAGCGACGGTCCTTTGGCTGGTCTATCCCCGCTCCAATGTTTTGACTCCCAAAACAAGGATATTCATTGATTTCCTGATCAAACGGTTGGGAAACCGATCTGGCTGGTCGATGTGATACCAAGGCCCTTGGAGGCATGGCTCCAATGTTCAAACTCGCAGGTGTTTCGGTGAAATTGCAGTTCCGGTGTGTTGGGTATTCAGAGCACATTTCGAGGGCAATACGTCCTATTCGTCACTGCAATAAATATCGCGTATTTACTCGGAATAGGGGAAGTTTCATGTGACGATGTAGCGTGACCTTAAAGCTTCAACTTAATTCTCAGATAACGGTTGCGTTCTGGTGGTAGCGCCAATGCGCTGGCCGATCCCACGGAGGGTGCTCAAAGGCTTCTGCGACAAATTGGCTGTTTCTGATGCAGGCATTGCCCTCGCGATACACTCAAAGCCCTTGGTACTCACAGTCGCAGCGAATGCCTCTTTTGAATGCCCGCACCGCAGCATATGTATTGCGTGTTGAGAGTCCGGTTTGGGCCGGTTTGCGACACAATACCATCTCGCAGTGAAATCAAGATAGCTCCCTTTCACCCGTTATAATTCAAACGGAGGCCTGGTGACTTCCATCTCGCATGATAAAGACATCCGGTTCCTGAAGCCGTAATCCATGCATCGCTCATGTCCTCCCCGCCAAAGCAAATGTTTGTGGTATAGGGGTCCCCCTCCACCTCGACGAACTCGACTTCGCCGCTTTCGGGGCACACTATGCTGATACCGCCGCGCATCAGCGTTGCGACGCATATCTTACCATCCGCCTGAACAGCCAAGCTATCGAGCAGTTGGTAGTCAGGCAGCGTTGCAACCAGTCTACCGGGCATGTCGAATGATAGCGGTCCAATTTCTCCTGGCGCGACAAGGTCAAAGCTCCATATTCGACTGGTCCTCGTTTCAGCGACGTAAACCGTGCTGTTGTCTGGGGAAAGCCCAATTCCATTAGGTGTGATCATCGGAGAATGAACCCGAGCTATATGCCTGCCATCAGTCTTGGCATAGTAAAATGCACCGTGGTGCACATAGGTCGATGTCGACTTGCCAAGATCCGTGAAGTAGAAGCCTCCATTCGTATCGAAGACGATATCATTTGGCCCTCTGAGCGGCTGACCTTCACAGCTTTCATAAATCGTTTCGACAGAGCCGTTACTAGGATCCACTCGTTGGATTGACCCTCCTTTATAGTCATCTGGAGTTCCAATCGGACGCCTGATGCCATCTGTCTCGGTCCAAACAAAGCCGCCGTTATTGCAGACATATATCATACCGTCAGGACCGACGGCAGCACCGTTTGGCCCTCCCCCGAGCTTTGCGATAACATCGATCTTACCCTCGGGGTCTACGCGAGATAGTGTCTGACCACGGATTTCGACTAAAATGACCGTGCCGTCAGCCATAGCTATTGGTCCTTCGGGAAAGTCTAGACCCTCGCAAACTTTAGTAAGCTTCATATTAAATCGACCTTTTTACAAGTTTTTGCATTTAATAACAGGTAATAAACTCAGACAATTAACGGGTATGCGAGTACTACGCTGTTATCTTCATAGAGAAACTCCACACGCCGTTTATTAATATGCCAGGCACGACCCCCAGTAATCCCGAGACGGAAAACCGATCAAACTGTGCGGCATTAAACCCTAAATCATTTTCGCATATCACTTCTTTGCTTCACGACCTCAATTCACGTTGCCAAGGCCTTCCGTCAGTCGATACCAACTTCTCAGACGTATTGTGTGTAAGGATTCGATCTATCATACTTAGGAAGTTCTGTTGCTCATCACTGGCCAACGGCGAGAGCATATTCTGAATAGCATCTTCAATAAGGGGCGCGGCGTCCGTGATAGCTGCTTTGCCGGACGAAGTTATAAACGCTACACGAGATCGTTTATCTCTGATCCCAACTTCTCTTTTGATCATACCGTGCTTTACTAGCCGCTTCACTACGTCGGCGACAGTCGAGGCATCTAATCCAGCTCGCGATGCAATGCTCGTTTGCTCAACTCCGGGCTCCATATCGATTATCACAAGGATCGTATATTGGATTGGCGTCAAGTTAACGTGCTGCAAGCAATCCAGAAAAACGGCGACTGATAACTGGTGTAAACGCCGAATTTGGTACCCCGGCGTTCGAATTCTTTCCCACGATTTTTTGTCCATCAAACTTTCGATTCAGCTTAAACTCGTTATCTTCTGAGCTGGTTTCCACCATACTTGTCGAAACGTAGAAACGTATGGGCGTTAGGCCGATAAAAATTTTACCGGCCTAACCTCTAATTCAACCATGAGACCGGTATCAATACCAACTCTGGGAAGGCGACAAGTATGCTGCCGATGACCAAGTCAATCATTAGAAACCACAGAATTCCCTGAAAAATACCACCTAGAGATACTTTGTCGCCAACAACCCCTTTGATGACAAAGACATTCATTCCCATTGGAGGCGAAATCATTCCGATCTCAAGAAGTTTGGTTAGGAAGACGCCAAACCAAATGAGGTCAAATCCAGCCGTCTCAACAATAGGTAGCACGATTGGAAGTGTTAGCAGCATTGCGCCGATGGGTTCGAGAAACATACCCAAAACAAGGTATATTACTGCGATCCCGAGGATCAGGAATATCGGATCCGAACCAAAACCGATAACTAGATTTGTTATGAATTCTCCTGAACCGCTGAGCGCGAGGAAACGTATAAGTAAAGCTGCGCCACAACCGATTATAAAAAGGCCAGACGTGGTGGTTAAGGTTTCGACCGCTGCTTCCCAGAGGTCTTCGAAGCTTAAAGAACGAGACGCAATCGAAATAAGTATCGAGAGCACCGACCCCACCGCTCCCGCCTCTGTGGGCGTAAAGTAGCCCGCGAGAAGACCTCCGAACACCCCCAGGACCAATACTAAGATCGGTATTGTCTCCCTTAGCGCCCTGAAACGCATTCCCCAAGTGATCTCTTCGTTTACCGCCGGCGCAAGTTCAGGCTTCAACTTCACCCGCACAATAATCAATCCGATGTACCCAAGCGCTGTGATCAGACCGACAGATATCCCACCCACAAAAAGTGACGCAATTGGGACCTGCGCTATAATACCATATAGGATCATCAGGATTGACGGGGGAATAAGCGCCCCAAGCGTCCCGGCCACGGCGAGCGTGCCAGCCGCAAGCTTTGGATCATAGTTATATTTGACCATTTCTGGGAAAGCGATCCTACCCATCGCGGCCGAGCATGCGATGGAGGAGCCTGCCACAGCTGCGAAACCAGCGGCCCCAAATACAGAAGCTACCGCCAAGCCTCCCGGCAACGCCGATAGCCATAGACGAGCGCACTTGAACAGACCGCGCGTTAGCCCCGCCCGGTAGCTGACATAGCCCATCATAAGAAACATCGGAATCGAGCTCAGTGTCCATGTGGCTGCAAATGTCTGCGGCACTAGACTGATGGTTCCCCAAGCGGCTCTTGGTCCACTGATCCAGTAAATTCCTACAAAGGACACGCCAATAAGAGCAAATCCAATCGGGACCCTATTCGCCACCAAAAAAACAAGGACACCTATGCAAATCAGGCCTATTTCAAGGTTGCTCATAGTTGACTATCTCCGCGTAGCTGTTCGCTATCGGGCATTCTACCAATTAAAAACTGCAAAAAGCGCATGGCTACGAATAGGCACAAAACACCGCACCCTACCGGCAATAGCCAGTAGGACGGCCATACATACAAACGCAGGCCGGATTCCATGTCGAAGGCTCCGAGTTTATATTTTTTTAACGCTGTTAACCAAGCGCTGTAGGTAAGCAAGCTGAACACGACCAGCGTAACCAAATGTCCGCAAGCAACTTGAAACTGTCCCCATCGCCGAGGCAACAGTCCAGAAATTGCATCCATGGATATGTGATGTCCCAGTCGCTCGGTATACGCCAAAGGTAAAAATGCGCAGGCAACCATATAGTATTCAGATACGATTACGATTGTCCCAGGAAGAGACCGACCGAGAATCAAGCGGCTGATAACGTCAGCCGTCACATGTGACATCATAAGCAGGACAGCGATTACAGCAGCCACCATGAGTAGATCGACAATCTTGTCGACCGCCGCCCAAGGTCTAATTGACCCTGAGCGAAGATTGTTTTTGATCATGATTGGAACCCCATTATCCAACAGCCTAATTCAGGCCGTAGGTTTCAAGGTTCAACTTCGAATGTATCTCGGTCCAGTACAGCTCGGTTAAAGCTTCAGTGTCAGTCGGATCAAGTGGGTCGGTCAAAGCTTTCCATTTTTCCAATAAGCCTATGAAAGTTTCGACTTTTTCATCAACGTTTTCCAAGCCGAAATCATCGCGATAGATCGCTTTGATTGTCTCAATATCATCCTTGATGAATGCTTTAGTTGCAGATTGAAGACCGGGATCAGCCTCAACTATCGCAATTCCTTGGTCCCGGGCGGTTTGAAGGTCTAGCACTTCTTGCTTCATGTATCCGGTTACCATGAAAGCGGTGGCTTTAGACATACCACGCGCCACTGCCTTGCGATCCTCGAGCGAAAGGCTCAGCCAAAAATCTAGGTTCAATTGCCCGATACCCGAACCGCCAAATGTCCCGCCTGGCATGCCCGGAGTAATTCCACCGACAACATCAAAAAGGCTTAGGTTACTCATTTCGCCCACTGCGTTGATAGTGCAGTCGACAAGGCCCTGATTTAGACCATCGAAAACTTCATTCGCAGAAATCGTTATTGGCGAGGCCCCCATGGTTTCAGCCCAACGTCGAAACACACTCACTGGACCACGTATCGCACGGCCCCTGACGTCAGCGACCGATGATATGGGCTCCTTGCACAGCAACGAGAATTGAGAACCTGGTGCGAAGGCTAGCCCAATCTGGTTTTGAGCCAAATTCTGCCCTACGCACTCTGGGCATTGCATTGTGACATATTCCATCAACGCCCCCCCCACCGTCGCACCGATGCTGGTTGGCCGTTCTCCCAAATTGGCAACCATTGTCAGATCTGCGACGAAATTCTGTTCAGAAAACTCGCTTGGAAAATAGGCGGTTAACAGCATAGTAGAATCCGCCACGCCAGATGTTAACCCTGGTGAAGCTTGCTTGAGATCCAGCACCGTTAGCGCGAAAACTTCGGTATCAAGATCAGTATTTTCTTCGACATGTTGCGCGAGCGTTTTAAAGGTATCATCTACAATTGATTGAGCCGGGAACCCGTGGGCGATCCGCATTGTATCGGCTTGAGCAACCCCAGCGGCTGACATTAAACTCAGCGCAGCTGCCACCTTTAATAGACTATTTTTCTGCATCACTTTCCTCCTCCTAGCTTTAGCTGCTTGGGCTAAAGCACTCCCCTCGCCAGACTCAGATATCTGACAAAAAAATGATGCACTGGGACGGATCATTTATCAAGTATACTCATTATATCGTTAAAACTTCTTTATTATCATATATTTGAATAACCCCTCTCTCTCGAAAGATACCAAACCTAGGACAAGATGTGGAACTAACATCATTGTCCGAGGGCCGAAATTTTAGGTAATTCCGAAAAGTGTTTGATGATTCTGTATTTTACAGCCACTTTCAAAAGTGGATAAACTTTCCCCCCTTGGAGTAGCTCCAAAATTCAAGTCGTCGGCACCGGCGTTCGCTGAGCAGCGACGTGGTTTTCGAGTACGATGCGGACCTTACTACTCAAAGTTAGCCATCAAAGTTTGTTCTAACACCACATTGCGAATTCCATGGCGCTATTGCTAGTTGGTATAGGAATGGAAAAAAAGGGTGCCCGGAAGGCACCCTAAGTTTCGCATAGCCAAGCTCATCGTTTACCGCTCGTTTGTTTTATGCCTGCGGCTTGGCCGTCGTTAGGGGCTAGCGCACCGGCCCCCTGTTCGATGAAATGAGAAAAGAAACTATCTCCTTTCTCATTCCGAAACTGCTAGCAATTTGACAACGTAATGAGATGTAACGTCATGCCTTTTGGTAGCTCACGTCCGATAGTTGCCTCGTTTCTTCTCCGTTATTGCCGAACTAGACCATCAAACTCCATAAAGGATCTGCCCCCAGCCCGCGTCAATAAAATCAACAACTTGCGCGAACTGGGCGTTTGTATTAGCTGCAGCCCGACGTTCCGCCGCAGGTATTGCACTTCATGCAGGTGCCGTTGCGGACCAGCGTGTAGTTGCCGCATTCCCCGCAGGCTTCGCCCTCGTAGCCCTGCATCTTTGCCTTGGTACGGGCGTCCATGCTGACCGCGCCGCTGGACACCGCTGTGGTCGACCCCATGCTGGCCGCGACCGAGGCTTGCCCTGCCTGTGGCATCACACGGTCAAGCGTCTGCGTGTCGCCGTGCCCCTGCCCGCCTTGCAGCAGCACCAGGTCCTGCGGCAGACGGTTGCGCAGATACCCGGTGGAGCTGATCTGCTTGAGCACCTCGAGCGAGCGGTTGGCGGCGGTTTCGGAGATTTCCGCCACATTGGCGACGCTTTCCTGATCGCCGCGGCCGAGGCTGTCAAAGCTGGCCCCTTCGGGTTGCACATGCGCCAGATCGGTACGGTCCAGATAGGACACGGCGAGCTCGCGGAACACATAGTCAAGGATCGACGTCGCGTTCTTGATGCTGTCGTTGCCCTGCACCATACCAGCGGGTTCGAACTTGGTGAAGGTGAAGGCGTCGACGAATTCCTCAAGCGGGACGCCGTATTGCAGACCCACGGACACGGCGATGGCAAAATTGTTCATCATCGCACGGAAGCCCGCGCCTTCCTTGTGCATGTCGATAAAGATCTCGCCCAAGGAGCCGTCTTCGTATTCACCGGTGCGCAAATAGACCTTGTGCCCGCCTACATTGGCCTTTTGGGTATACCCCTTGCGGCGCTGAGGCATCTTTTCGCGGTGCGATTTGATGATCTCTTTGACGATGACCTTCTCGACAATCTTTTCGGCCAACACGGTGGCTTTCTCGTGGGTGGTGCCACTTTCCAGCGTTTCGGCGGCCTCGTCATCATCCTCGACCAGCGCAGAAGCCAGAGGCTGCGACAGTTTTGATCCGTCGCGGTACAGCGCGTTGGCTTTGACGCCAAGCGACCACGACAGCTCGTATGCGTTCTGGCAATCCTCGATG
This sequence comes from Sulfitobacter sp. SBS6, assembly GCF_048285585.1. Lineage (NCBI taxonomy): Bacteria > Pseudomonadati > Pseudomonadota > Alphaproteobacteria > Rhodobacterales > Roseobacteraceae > Sulfitobacter > Sulfitobacter sp. SBS6. The sequence continues at coordinate 7,209 of NZ_JBLWBA010000006.1, forward strand.
GTGGCGTCATTCGGCATGTTGATCGTCTTCGAGATCGCGCCAGAAATGAAGCTTTGCGCCGCCGCCATCATGTAGATGTGGCTGTTGACGGACAGGTAGCGCTTGCCCTTCTTGCCGCAGGGGTTGGCGCAGTCGAAGATGCCGTAGTGTTCGGGCTTGAGGTGCGGCGCGCCTTCCAGCGTCATCGTACCGCAAACATGGTCGTTGGCCGCTTCGATGTCTTTCTTGGAAAAGCCTAGGGATTTCAGCAGGTCAAACGTCGGGTCGTTCAGCTTTTCGGCAGGGATGCCAAGGACTTGCGTGCAGAACTCCTCGCCCAATGTCCATTGGTTGAAGACAAAGCGGATGTCGAAGGCCTGTGCCAGCGCCGCGTCGATCTTGGCCAGCTCGTTGGGGCCAAAACCGTGTCCGACCAGCGTGGTGTGGTTGATCGCAGGCGCGTTGCCGATGGTGCCGTGACCGACAGCATAGCCGACGATCTCTTCGATCTGGGCGGAGCCGTAGCCAAGCTTTTCAAGCGCTGCGGGCACCGACTGGTTGATGATCTTGAAATAGCCACCCCCCGCGAGCTTCTTGAATTTCACCAGCGCAAAGTCAGGCTCGATCCCGGTGGTGTCGCAATCCATCACCAGACCGATGGTGCCCGTCGGCGCAATCACAGAGGTTTGCGCGTTGCGGTACCCGTGCTTTTCACCAAGCCGCAGGGCTTCGTCCCAGGTTGCGGTGGCGATGTCGATCAGGTTGGCTTGCGGGCAGTTTGCGTGATCCAGTGGCACGGGCTTGACCGAGAGCGCCTCGTAGCCATCGGTTTTGCCGTGGGCCGCATTGCGGTGGTTGCGGATGACGCGCAGCATGTGGTCGGCGTTCTTGGCGTGACCGGGGAAGGCCCCCAGCTCGCCCGCCATCTCGGCGGAGGTGGCATAGGAAACGCCTGTCATGATCGCGGTCAGCGCCCCGCAAAGCGCACGGCCCTCGTCGCTGTCGTAGCTAAAGCCCATGTTCATCAGCAGACCGCCGATGTTGGCATAGCCCAGACCCAGCGTGCGGAAATCATAGGACCGCTGCGCGATTTCCTTGGACGGGAACTGCGCCATCATCACCGAGATTTCGAGCGTAACGGTCCACAGACGCGAGGCGTGCATATAGTCTTCGACCATGAACTCCCCGTCTTGCAGGAAGGTCAGCAGGTTCATCGACGCGAGGTTACAGGCCGTGTCGTCGAGGAACATATATTCGGAGCACGGGTTCGACCCGCGGATCGCGCCGTCTTCGGGGCATGTGTGCCAGTCGTTTACCGTGTCGTGATACTGGATACCGGGATCGGCGCAGGCCCATGCGGCGTGGCCGACTTGCTCCCACAGGTCACGGGCGCGGATGGTTTTCGACACGCGCCCCGTGGTGCGGTCCAGCAGCTCCCAATCGGCGTCTTTTTCGACGGCGTGCAGGAAGGCGTTGGTCACCCGGATCGAGTTGTTGGAGTTCTGGCCCGAGACGGAGGAATAGGCTTCGGAATCCCAGTCGGTGTCATAGGTCGGGAATTCGATCGAGGTATGACCCTGCTTGGCATAATCCAGCACGCGCTTGACGTATGTCTCTGGGATCGCGCATTTTTTCGCGCCGCGGATCGCGGCCTTCAGCTGGTCGTTCTTGGCGGGGTCATAGGCGTCGGCCTCTGCGCCGTCCCATGCTTTGATCGCGGCAAACAGCTTGTTCAGCTCGCGTTCATGCATCTTCGAGCCAGCGACGATGCTCGCCACCTTTTGCTCTTCGATGACCTTCCAGTTGATGAAATCCTCGATATCGGGGTGGTCTGCATCAACGATCACCATCTTGGCCGCGCGCCGTGTGGTGCCACCTGATTTGATCGCGCCTGCCGCACGGTCACCGATTTTCAAAAAGCCCATCAAGCCAGAGGATTTCCCCCCGCCCGACAGTTTCTCGCCCGCCGCCCGCAGGCTCGAGAAGTTGGTGCCGGTGCCGGAACCGTATTTGAACAGGCGCGCCTCGCGGACCCACAGGTCCATAATGCCGCCGTCGCCTACCAGATCGTCAGCGACAGACTGGATGAAACAAGCGTGGGGCTGCGGATGCTCGTAAGACGATGTCGACCGCGTCAGCTTGCCGGATTTATAATCGACATAGTAATGCCCCTGCGCGGGACCATCGATGCCGTAGGCCCAATGCAGACCGGTGTTGAACCATTGCGGGCTGTTGGGTGCGCCACGTTGGCTGGCTAGGATGTGGCGCATCTCGTCATAATAGGCTTGGGCGTCTTCTTCGGTGGTGAAATAGCCACCTTTCCAACCCCAATAGGCCCAAGCGCCTGCCAGACGGTCGAACACTTGCTTCGACGACGTCTCGCCGCCCATGGTCGCGTCATCGGTCGGCACCGAGCGCCAGAGAAATTCTGGCACGCCCTTTTCCTTGACCTTCTTGGTCTCGGACGGGACGCCTGCCTTGCGGAAATATTTCTGGGCGATCACATCAGAGGCGACCTGGCTCCAGCTGGAGGGCACTTCGACGTTATCGAGGCGAAAGACCACCGACCCGTCAGGATTGCGGATTTCGGAGGCTGTGCTCACAAAGTCCAGTTCTGCGTAGGCATCCTGACCGGATCGCGTGAATTTTCTCTCGATTTTCATAAGTGCTGCCCCAAATTTTCAAACTCTCAACCAGCGGCATGATCGGGCCGCCAAACCTATCGCCGGTGTGCATCGTCCCCCGCACCCGCATCAGGTTGGTCTTGGATCAAGCCGTTTAACCGGCGCAAATGTGCGAAACCCAATTTCACCCGATCAGCAGGCCACCCCGATCAATCACCAGATGTAGTGGCCCGCCCGTCGATTTACACAAACTGGCGTATGCAGCCCTATTGGGTCAACGGCTTTATTATCGAAATAAGGGAAGTTGCGTCTTGACCGGATCGGCATTTTTTGAAGCTTCGGTCGGCGCGGTGATTCAGCGAAATGATATGCACAGACAGCGGATCACGAGGGGGCTTTTTCACACCGCGGATAAAGTTAATAAACGCTAAGGTTTAGCGTGGCTGGCTCATGTATCGCTTGAGTTATCCACAAAATCCCCGACAGCGGGCTGGGGATAAACATGGCGGAACTGTGGATGATAAAAATTTATGCAGCCACCAGATATAGGTTCGCAAACCCGGCTATCTCACCAGATTTAGAGCGTGCTTCTGTGGCAAAAAAGAACGACTGCACACAAATACAGCGTTCTGATCTGCATAAAGCAGATCAGGAACACTATATGTGGTGGTTCTTAAAGTGGTCGGGGCGAGAAGATTCGAACTTCCGACCCCCTGTACCCAAAACAGGTGCGCTACCAGGCTGCGCCACGCCCCGACTGCGGCCTACTTAGCCCCAAGCAATCGGATTGAAAAGCCCTAAGTTCACAGAAAATGATAGTTTCTGACGAACTAACAGGGCCATGCCGGATTGCGCCCTGCAAACGCGGGATGGCGCAGCTCTGTCCCCGGTGTGATGCCCATCCGCGCGCTTAATCCGCCGTTGATTTCCAACACCGCCAGCAGCGCATTACTGCCCCCCTCAAGCGGAGATTCGTCGAGCGGAACCGCATTATGGTGGATGTGCTGCACCACACCGTGGGAATCGATGAACAATAGGTCGAGGGGAATCAATGTGTTACGCATCCAAAAGCTGAGAGGCTGCGGTTCTTCATAGATAAAGAGCATACCCGCGCTGCCCGCCAGCGAGGTGCGGTGCATCAATCCTTGGGTACGTTCACCGGCGTCATCGGCAATCTCGACGCTAAAGCGCGCCTGCCCCCAGTCGCCGCGCAACGTCACGCTGGTGTCACTGCATTTGGCAGCGGCTGCCCCCGCCATCGCCAGAGTGGCAAAGGCCAAAAGACCCGCGCGGATCAGCTTTGCGCGGTGCCAGATGAATCGAGTCGTACCGTTTCCCATGCATGTACCTCTGCCGCCATCTGGCCGCGTTCCCCGTTAATGACCCGCAGCGCCAATGCCTCGCCCGGTTGCAAATCCGACAGGCCCGACTGGCGCAACACTTCTATATGTAGAAAGATGTCATCGCTTTTGCCAAACACATTCGCGAAACCGAAGCCTTTGGATTTATCGAACCATTTGACACGCGCGGGTTCCAGCGGTGCGGCGGCCACCAGCGCGGGATCAATGCCCACAATATCCGACAACGCCATCGCCTGAGCAGCAGCGGGCGGGTGTACCGCATGGACCTGGGTCGCCTGCACCCCGCGTTCGGTCTTTTGCACCGTCAGATCAATGCGCGCACCGTCCGCGACAGAGCTTTGACCGTAATTACGTAACACATTGACGTGCAACAGGATATCAGGCCCGCCAGCGTCTGAGACAACGAAACCGAACCCCTTTGCGGGGTCAAACCATTTCACCACGCCGGAAATGGCAGAGCTATTGCTGGATACTTCTGACACAAATGTCCTTTGGTCTTCTCTAGGTCAGGCAACAGCGTGCCCGCGTACAAAATATCAGCGGCAAAAGCCGCCTTATGGGTTCAATCTCGTTACGCTCCAATCACCGTTTTGGTCGGCACGTCGCCAGACAAAACGGTCATGCAATCTATACTCTCCGTCGGCCCAGAACTCGATTTCGACCGGGGTGATCCGGTAGCCCCCCCAAAAAGGTGGACGGTCTGGGTTTGGCCCCTTTTTGGCGGTGACTTTTGCCACTTCGGCGACCAATGACGCACGGCTGGCTAAAGGGGACGATTGGTCAGAGGCCCAAGCCCCCAACCGGCTTTTGAGCGAACGCGACTTGTAATATGCGTCCGCCTGCGGGCCTTCTTCTTTGGAAACCACGCCGCGCACCCGTATCTGGCGGCGCAGGGATTTCCAATGCATCACGAAAGCAGCCTTGCCCGCGTGATCCAGCTCTTGCGCCTTGGCGCTGGTGTAGTTTGTGTAAAAGACGAATGCCGCGTCTTCGATTTCTTTTAGCAACACCATGCGCGCATTGGGCAAACCGTCGGCATCCACGGTCGATAGCGCGATGGCATTTGGGTCGTTGACCTCTGTCTGCGTTGCCTCATCCAGCCAGCGGCGCGCAATCACAAAGGGATCGTCACCGGCAAAAATGCCTTTGCGCACTTCCATGATCATGATCCCCTTCCTTGCGCATCGACGCAATCTTGCGACAATGCCTTACATCAAATGACATACTAGAACAACTAAACACACTGTCGCGCCTAAAAACCGCCAGGGCGGTCTATCTCGGCGTCCTCTCAAGTGCCGCGATCACCGTGCAGCCTTGATGCCAAACTATCAATAGCATAAACCGGATAAAAGTTCAGTGACATAGTCGAAGGAAGTACAATGGCAAATGACCTGATGGCAGGCAAACGTGGGCTTATCATGGGCCTCGCCAATGACAAGTCGATTGCCTGGGGCATCGCACGCACCCTCGCGGATGCCGGTGCAGAGCTGGCATTCTCGTATCAAGGCGACGCGCTGAAAAAGCGGGTCGATCCGCTGGCAGCACAACTGGGCAGCGATCTGGTCCTGCCCTGCGATGTGGGGTCGGAAGAGTCGATTGACGCGCTGTTTACCGCTTTGGGCGAACGCTGGGACGGGATCGACTTTATCGTCCACGCGATCGGGTTCTCTGACAAGAACGAATTGCGCGGGCGTTATGTCGACACCAGCCGCGCCAATTTCGCGATGTCGATGGATATCTCTGTCTACTCCTTCACCGCTGTGATGCAGCGCGCGGAAAAGATGATGAAGTCCGGCGGCAGCGCGGTCACGCTCACCTATTACGGTGCCGAAAAAGTGATGCCGCATTATAATGTGATGGGCGTCGCCAAGGCCGCTCTGGAAGCATCAGTCAAATATCTGGCCGAGGATCTGGGCAAGGACGGCATCCGCGTTAACGCGATCAGCGCCGGCCCGATCAAAACATTGGCCGCATCCGGCATCGGCGACTTCCGCTATATCATGAAGTGGAACGAGTATAACTCGCCCCTGCGTCGCAACGTGACCATCGACGATGTGGGTAAATCCGCGCTGTTCCTGCTGAGCGATCTTGGCTCGGGCACGACGGGCGAGAACCTGCATGTGGATGCGGGCTATCACGTGGTGGGCATGAAAGCCGTCGACGCCCCAGACATGGCAAAGGAATAACGACATGAGCAAGGATGCCTCGCGCCTGCCCCATGAAAAAGGGTTTCACATCAGCTGGGACCAGATCCACCGTGACAGCCGTGCGCTGGCGTGGCGTCTGGACGGCATGGGCCCCGATGACGGCGGCTGGCGTGCTGTGGTTGCGATCACCCGTGGCGGGATGGCCCCCGCGATGATCGCCGCCCGCGAGCTGGATATCCGCACCGTCGACACGATTTCGATCAAGTCCTATGACCATCAGGATCAATCGGACGCGGTCGTGCTCAAGGCCCCCGACGCAGAGCTGATGGGCGACGGCACCGGTATCCTGATCATCGACGATCTGGTGGATTCCGGTAAGACCCTTGAAGTCGTGCGCCAGCTTTACCCCAATGCGCATCTGGCCACCGTCTATGCCAAGCCCAAGGGCCGCCCGCAGGTGGATACCTTCATTACCGAAGTCAGCCAGGATACCTGGATTTTCTTCCCCTGGGATATGGCGCTGCAATATGTAGAGCCCTACCGCGGCAAAGACTAAGCGGCACCCCCGCAGATACCTGCCTTCGGCGAGGATTTAGGACCATTTGGAAGCAGCGGCCCCGCGCCGTGTCAGACTTTGCGCTGGTCCGCTTGCCGAAGCGCCCCCTCCCTCGCCCAGTCAGGAGCATTGACCATGACCCCGCGTACCGCCGCGACTTTCTCTCCTCCGGTGATGGAGGCGCGCCGCTGGTTGACGGGCGTCCACTTTGACGCCGACCGGCCCCTGATCAACGTGAGCCAAGCCGCCCCTGTCGATCCGCCCCCGCAGGCGATGCGTCAGGCCATGGCTGATGTCGCGCTGAACAACGATGATGCGCATCTTTACGGGCCGGTGCTGGGTCTGCCCGAATTGCGCGACGAACTGGCCGCGCAGGTCAGCGCCCATTACGCTGGCGCGGTAGAGCCCGCGCAAGCGGCGATTACATCGGGCTGCAACCAGGCCTTTGCCGCTGCGATTGCCACGCTCTGTGCCGAGGGGGACGAGGTGATCCTGCCGGTGCCGTGGTACTTTAACCACAAGATGTGGCTGGATATGTCGGGTGTCGCCGCCGTGCCGCTGCCGGTGGGCGATACGCTCTTGCCCGACCCGGAACAGGCTGCCGCCCTGATCACCGACCGCACCCGTGCCATCGCCTTGGTCACGCCCAACAACCCCGGCGGCGTTGAATACCCCGAAGAGCTGGTGCAGGCGTTTTTCGATCTGGCCCGTGCGCGCGGTATCGCCCTGATCCTGGACGAGACCTATCGCGACTTTGACAGTCGGTCCGGCCCGCCGCACCGTCTGTTTCAGGACCCCGACTGGCACGATACGTTGATCCATTTATATTCTTTTTCAAAGGCCTACCGTCTGACTGGTCACCGAGTGGGCGCGATTGTCGCCTCCCAGACGCGTCTTGCCGAGGTTGAGAAGTTCCTGGATACCGTCGCCATTTGCCCCGGCCAGATCGGCCAGCATGCCGCCCTTTGGGGGATGCAGAACCTTGACACATGGCTAGCCGGCGAGCGGCGCGAGATCCTGGCGCGGCGACAGGCGATTGCCGACAGTATGCATCGTTTGGACGCGAAAGGCTGGAAGCTTTTGGGGCTTGGCGGATATTTCGCCTATCTCTCGCATCCCTTTGACGAAAGCTCTGCCACATTGGCCCCGAGGCTGGTGCGCGAGGCGGCCGTGCTGACCTTGCCCGGCACCATGTTCCATCCGGCAGAGGATATCACCGGCGGGCGGCATCTGCGCCTCGCTTTTGCCAATCTGGATGTCGCAGGCATCGAGGTGCTGTTTGACCGTCTGACACAGGTCTAACGCGGCTCTTGCCCCCCTGCCGCGCACCGCATAGACAGGGCAAAACGTGCGTTTAAGGGATGACACCATGAAAGCCAAAGGCAACAGCTTTACGAAAACCGCAGTATGGGGGCTGATGGGTCTTTTGATCCTGGGTCTGGGCGGTTTTGGCGCGGTCAATCTGAACGGCAGCGCACGCACTGTCGGCGAAGTGGGCGACAAGTCAATCTCGGTTGACGATTACGCCCGCGAGCTGCAGCAGCAGATCCGCGCCATCGAAAGCCAGTCCGGCGAACAGCTTAGCTTTCAAGAAGCCCAAGCCATCGGGCTGGACCGTGCCGTGCTGCAACGTCTGGTCCGTTTGCGCGCGCTCGACAATGAGGCCGACGAGATGGGCCTGTCCATCGGCGACGCGAACCTGCGTGAACGCGTTGTGGAAATCCCGTCGTTTCAAGGCGTTGACGGGAATTTTGACCGCGAGGGCTATCGCTTTGCCCTACAGCAGGCCGGTCTGAACGAGAATGAATTCGAACAGTCCCTGCGCGAGGAAGCGGGCCGCACCCTATTGCAGGAAGCGATCACCGGCGGGGTTGCGATGCCCGACGCCTATGCCGACACGCTTGTCTCCTATGTGGGCGAGCAGCGCAGCTTTACCTGGGCCAAACTGACGCAAGATGATCTGGACGCGCCCCTGCCCGACGCCACCGATGCGCAGCTGCAGGCCTATTACGACGAGAACGCCGATCAGTTCATTCTGCCCGCCAGCAAGACCATCAGCTATATCACCATGGGCCCGCAGGATCTGCTGGACGAGGTAGAGCTGACCGACGAAGAGCTGCAGGCCGCCTATGACGACCGCGCGGATGAATACATCCAGCCCGAACGCCGCTTGGTCGAACGTCTGGTCTTCCGCGATCAGGAGGCCGCCGATCAAGCTGCCGCCGCGCTCGAGGTGGATGGCAACACATTTGAGGGGCTGGTCGCGGACCGTGGGCTTTCCCTGTCGGATGTGGATCTTGGCGATCTGAGCCAGCAACAGCTTGGTGCCGCAGGGGACGCCGTGTTTGCTGCCGAAGTGGGTGATATTGTCGGCCCGCTGCCCAGCAACCTCGGGCCTGCATTGTTCCGTGTGAACGGTGTGCTGCCGTCGCTGAATACCACCTTCGAAGAAGCCCGTCCGACGCTGGTGCAAGACCTTGCCGCGGACCGCGCGGCCCGTCTGGTAGAGGTCCGCGCCCAGGATCTGGACGACCAATTGGCCGGTGGTGCCACGCTGGAACAGATCGCAGAGGAAAGCAAAATGACCCTCAGCACCATCGAATGGACGCAGGACAGCAGCGAAGGCATCGCCGCCTATGCCGGTTTCCGCGAGGCTGCGACACGTCTGACCGAAGGCGACTTCCCCCAGATCCAACAGCTGGATGACGGTAGCGTTTTTGCCATGCGTCTTGATGGCACCAAAGAGGAACGCCCCAACCCGTTTGACGCCGCCCGTGCAGACGTGGCCGAGGCGTGGCAGAACGAACAATTGATCACCGCCCTGCGTGCCAAGGCCGAGACCCTGCAGGCCGAGCTTGCCGATGGCGCTGATTTTGCCGAGCTGGGGCTGGAGCCCAAGACCGGGACCGACCAGACCCGCGACGCCGTGGTCAGCGCCGCACCGCAGGGGTTCATCGCCGCTGTGTTTGACGCAGCCCCCGGCGAGGTGGAACTGCTGGAAGGTGCCGATGAGGTCGCGCTAGTCCGTCTTGATAGCATCAAGGACGCGGGCGAAAATGACCGGATGACGCAGGTCAAAACCCAGATCGCGACCCAGCTGGACGACCAGCTGTCGCAAGCGCTTTTCGCCGCTTTCTCTGACGACGTGATCCGCCGCACGGCACCGCGTGTCGATCAGCAGGCGATCAACGCCGTCCACGTGAACTTCCCCTAAGGTAGGTCTCCCATGTCGTTGACACCCGATTATGACAGCTTTGCCGCAGGCTATGCGGCGGGCAAGAACCAGATCGTTTACACCCGTCTGGCTGCCGATCTGGACACGCCTGTTTCGCTGATGCTCAAGCTCACCGGTGCGGCACAGAACGCCTTTGTGCTGGAATCTGTGACCGGCGGCGAGGTCCGCGGGCGCTATTCGATTATCGGGATGAAGCCCGATCTGATCTGGCGCTGTCAGGGCACCACGTCGGCCATCAACCGTTCGGCACGCTATGACGTGGATGCCTTCGACGATGTCGCGGGGGATCCGCTGGATACTTTGCGAGCGGTGATCGCGGAGTCGAAGATCGACCTGCCCGATGACCTGCCGCAAGCCGCCGCCGGGCTGTTCGGCTATCTGGGGTATGACATGATACGGCTGGTGGAGCATCTGCCGAATGTGAACCCCGATCCCATGGGGCTGCCCGATGCGATGATGGTGCGCCCCTCGGTGATTGCCGTGCTTGACGGGGTCAAGGGCGAGGTCACGATCGTGTCGCCAGCTTGGGTGTCTGACGGGCAATCGGCCAAGGCCGCTTATGCCCAAGCCGCCGAACGCGTGATGGATGCGGTGCGTGATCTGGAACGGTCGATGCCCGGCACCAGCCGTGATCTGGGCGACGCCCACGAAGAATCCGCCCCCGTCAGCAATTTCACCCGCGAAGGCTATAAATCCGCCGTTGAAAAAGCGCGGGAATATATCGTGGCGGGCGACATCTTTCAGGTGGTGCCGTCGCAACGGTGGGCGCAGGGCTTCTCTCAGCCGCCCTTTGCGCTGTATCGCAGTTTGCGCCGGACCAACCCGTCGCCCTTCATGTTCTATTTCAACTTCGGTGATTTCCACGTCGTCGGGGCCTCGCCCGAGATCCTTGTGCGCGTCTTCGGCAACGAGATCACGATCCGCCCCGTTGCAGGTACCCGTCGTCGCGGGGCCACGCCGGAAGAAGACCGCGCGCTGGAGGCTGATCTGCTGGCCGACCAGAAAGAGCTGGCTGAACATCTGATGCTGCTTGATCTGGGCCGCAATGACGTGGGCCGGGTCGCCAAGATCGGCACCGTGCGCCCGACCGAGGAATTCATCGTCGAACGCTACAGCCACGTGATGCACATCGTGTCCAATGTCGTGGGCGAGCTGCGCGAAGACCGCGATGCGCTGGATGCCTTCTTTGCGGGGATGCCTGCGGGCACAGTGTCAGGTGCACCCAAGGTCCGCGCGATGGAAATTATCGACGAGTTGGAGCCCGAGAAACGCGGGCTCTACGGCGGCGGTGTTGGCTACTTTAGCGCGGGCGGCGACATGGACATGTGCATCGCCCTGCGCACGGCCGTCATCAAGGACAAGACCCTGTATATTCAGGCCGGTGGCGGTGTCGTCTATGACAGCGACGCAGAGGCAGAGTATATGGAGACGGTGCATAAATCCGACGCGATCCGCCGTGCGGCGGCCGATGCAGCACGCTTCGCAGGTCAAGGGAACAGCTGAGGATGCCGACCCAAGCCCCGTTCGAGATTGCGGGTCACAAAGTGGCACCCGGCTCTCGGGCACAGATCGACTTGCCGATCTCGATCCTGCCGGACCACACGCCTGTCGGGCTCTCGCTTGAAGTGATCCACGGAAAGCGCCCTGGCCCCACTATGTTTGTCAGCGCCGCTGTTCACGGGGACGAGCTGATCGGGGTCGAGATCGTGCGCCGTCTGCTTCGCGCACCGCAGTTGAAATCCCTGCGGGGGACACTGCTGGTGATTCCGGTGGTGAACTCTTTCGGTTTCCTGAACCGGTCACGCTATCTGCCGGACCGGCGCGATCTGAACCGCTGTTTTCCGGGGCACCCGTCTGGGTCTTTGGGGTCACGGCTGGCGCATATCTTTCTGAACGACGTGGTGCTGCGCTGTGATTTCGGAATCGATCTACATTCGGCCGCGATCCACCGGACCAACCTGCCGCAGGTGCGTATCTCTCCTTCAGATGCGGTGACGCGGCGCATGGCCGCCAGCTTTGCCGCACCGGTGGTGCTGACCTCGCCCCTGCGCGACGGATCGCTGCGCGCGGTCGCCGCCGCCAAGGGCACGCCGGTGCTGCTGTATGAGGCGGGCGAAGGGCTGCGCTTTGACGAAATGGCGGTGCGCGCGGGCGTTGCGGGTATCTTGCGGGTCATGCATGCCGAAGACATGCTGCCGGCCAAGGGCATCGCCCCCTCGCGCAGGCAGTCCCATGTCTGCTCAAGCTCGACCTGGCTGCGCGCGCCCGTGGGTGGGCTGCTGCGTACCTTCAGGGCCGAGGGGGAGACCGTGAAACAGGGCGACGCGCTGGCGACAGTCTCTGACCCGTTCGGCAAGACCGAAGAGGATATTATCGCCCCCCATGACGGTATCCTGATCGGCCGCGCGATCCTGCCCGTGGTGAACGAGGGCGACGCTGTCTTCCACTTGGCAAAGCTGCTGCCCAAGGCCGTGGCAGACACGGTCGAGGATATGATCACGCAGCTCGAAAGCGACCCACTGTTCGACGAAGACGAGATTATCTAGGCAGATCACATCCAAGCACGTCGAAGCCCGCGCAACGCGCAGGTTTCGATGGCTTTACCGGTAGATCATTCAGGCGTCGCGTTTTTCAGCACGGCTGAGACAGGGGCAAGTGCGACTTGGCTGGCACGGTCCTGCAACCCCCAGACCAACAGCGCCGAGATCGTCTCGGGCCGCATCCGCCCCATCATGATCACCGACCCTTCGATCCCCGCCTTGAACGCGGCCTGATCAAGGAACCGTCGGATCACGGTGGGCGTCTGCCCCTTGCTATCAAAGTCGCGGAACACGGGTGCTGCGGGCACGCCCTCTTTCACTGCAAGCTTGGGCATCGTGTTCAGCCCCTTGTCCTGAGTCACAAGGCCATAGCCCCCCTGCCCAAGGATCGCAGTCACCTGATCTGCTGTCGCGCGGTCGGGTTGCAGCCCGGCACCCTGCCCTTCAAGCACGCCGATCACTTCGGGCATGCGCGAGAAGGCAACCGCCAGCGTGGTCTCTGCATCGCTTGGCTGCGCGCCTTGGGGCAGGTCGACCATCGCCAGCACCTCGAACCCTTCGTTGCGGTAGGTCTGCATGCGCTCTGCCGCGTCGGGCAGGCTGACGTCGACGGCAAAGCTCAGCGGATAGGGAAAGCTGCGCAGCGCGGCGATACCGACCTCGCCCCCTTGCAGATCACTGCCCACGTCCATCAACAGGACGCTCATCAGCGGTTTGTCATCAGGATTCGCGAAAGGCTGGCCATACCGGGTGATGGCGGGGCTTTGTGCGGTGGCTTGCGCCTCGGGGGCGGTCTGTTCGCCCGATTGGGCGGTCGGCAGGCGGTTGATCGTCACGCCCGTATCCCGCTCAGAGGTGATCGCCGCAGGGGTGCCGATTGTGGGCCGCCCGTCTGTGCGCTGCTCGGGCGCGCCAAAAACAACATCGGCAGGGGCTTCTTCGGGTTGCGCGTCGGGCGCGCTTGGCGCGGTGGCGACATCGGTGTCCGGCGTGGGCGACACGGGGGCGTCGACGCTTTCATCGGCGGTGACGGGCGGTGCTGTCCGGGTCTCGATGCCAAGCGCATCCGGCTCGGTCGGTTCCATCGGTGCGAGCGCCATCGGATTGGGCAAGACAGGATCATCAAGCGTGATCTTCGGTGCAGCCGCATCGGGCACGGTCACGGGAGCTGTCGCGTCGATATCCTGCGCGATCTGCGGCGCGGGTTGCGGCGTTGGGGCGACCTCTGGCTCGGGCTGTGGTTCAGGCTCTACCGTCTCAGGCGCTGCCGCGACGTCCGGCGCGTCCTCTGAAGGAATGTCTTGCACAGCCTCTTGCGTGACCGGTGCTTCTACTTCTGGTGTGACCTCGGCTCGCGGCACAGTCTCGGGCTCTGGTTCAACGACAGGCTCCTCGACGACAGGCTCTTCGACAACTGGCTCCGGCTCTGGCGTGATCACATCCTCGTTAGTGTCCTCAGCCGCCGTCAGGGGCGTTTCATCAGCCGCTACCACCGGGGGTTCCGCCATTTCGGGCGCGTTGGTCGCGCGCTCGTCGTCAGGCGCGTCACTTGGCACAGGCGTGTCTTGCAAGGGCGCGGGCCCCATAGGCACCATGAAGGACGCGACACCGGCGACGCCGACACTGAATACCGCACCAATAAGGATGCCGCCAATAAACCCGCGTGACATAGATGATCGCTCCTGTTTTTGTTCCGGTTCGCGCGGCTCTCCGGCCTGCTGCCCTTGACGATAGGTCTTAACCCTGAACATGTATCAGCGGACATTATACCGTGGTTTTGCGCGGTTCCTCTAGCCCTAAACCCTGCCCCAATACAAAGAATTGCCGCATGCTGCTCTTGATAGATAACTACGATAGCTTCACCTACAACCTCGTACACTATCTGGGTGACCTCGGGGCCGAAGTCGAAATCCGCCGCAACGACCAGATCGACGTGCAGGCCGCGATGGCGATGAACCCCGCGGGGATCATCCTGTCGCCCGGCCCCTGCGACCCGGATCAAGCGGGCATCTGCCTTGCGCTGACCGCAGCCGCCGCCGAGACAAGCACGCCGCTGTTGGGTGTGTGCCTTGGCCATCAGACGCTGGGTCAGGCGTTCGGCGGCAAGGTCGTGCGCGCGGGCGAGATCGTGCACGGCAAGATGGGCATGATGCACCACAAGGGTCAGGGCGTCTTTGCGGGGCTGCCATCGCCCTTTGCCGCGACACGCTATCATTCGCTGATCGTTGACCGCGCCACCCTGCCCGACTGTCTTGAGATCACGGCAGAGCTTGAGGACGGCACGATCATGGGCCTGCAGCACCGTGACCTGCCGCTGCATGGCGTGCAGTTCCACCCGGAATCGATCCGTTCGGATCACGGTCACCAGATGCTGCAAAACTTCCTGAACAACGTAAAGGTGCCCGCATGAGCGATGCTCTGAAACCTCTGATCGATGCGGCCGCCAATGGCCCGCTGACCCGGGATCAGGCCGAGACCGCGTTCCAGATCCTGTTTGAGGGCGAAGCGACCCCCAGCCAGATCGGTGGTTTCCTGATGGCCCTGCGCACCCGTGGCGAGACGGTGGATGAATATGCCGCCGCCGCCCATGTCATGCGCGCCAAATGCAACCCCGTCACCGCCCCCGAGGGCGCGATGGACATCGTGGGCACCGGCGGTGATGGCAAGGGCACGCTGAATATCTCTACCGCGACGGCCTTTGTCGTGGCCGGCGCGGGCGTCGTGGTGGCGAAACATGGCAACCGCAACCTGTCGTCCAAATCCGGCGCGGCGGATGCGCTGACGCAGATGGGGCTCAAGGTGATGGTCGGACCAAAGGTGGTCGAGGCCGCCCTGCGCGATGCGGGCATCGGCTTTATGATGGCCCCGATGCACCATCCCGCGATTGCCCATGTCATGCCCACACGGTCCGAACTGGGCACGCGCACGATCTTCAACATCCTCGGCCCGCTGACAAACCCTGCGGGCGTCAAACGGCAGTTGACCGGGGCCTATCGCCGCGATCTCATCCGCCCGATGGCCGAAACACTTGGCGCGCTTGGCTCTGAAAAAGCGTGGCTTGTGCATGGCTCCGACGGGACGGACGAGCTGACGATCACCGGCACCAGCTGGATCGCCGCGCTGAACCCTGATGGCACCATTTCCGAATTCGAGATCACGCCCGAAGACGCGGGCCTGCCGGTCCATCCGTTCGAGGATATTGTCGGCGGCACACCCGAAGAAAACGCGCGTGATTTCAACGCGCTGCTGGACGGAACCCCATCGGCCTACCGCGATGCGGTCTTGCTCAATTCGGCGGCGGCGCTGGTCGTGGCCGATGCCGCGCCCGATCTGAAAGCGGGGGTAGAGATGGCGCGCCACAGCATCGACAGCGGTGCGGCCCGTGACAAGATCACCCAAGTCGCGCGGATCACCCAGACCGCATGAGCCGTTTTGACCTGTCGCGCCTCGGGGCCTGGCGCGACCTTGCGTTCTTTGACGATACCCTGCCCGGCATCGCCGCCGCGCTGGCTGCGGAACCGCGCGAGACGCTGCCGCCCCGACCGCAGGTTTTCGCCGCGCTGGAACATACCCAGCCCGACGCGGTGCGCGTGGTGATCCTGGGGCAAGATCCCTATCCCACCCCCGGCCATGCCCACGGCTTTGCCTTTTCCGCGCGCGCCGATACCAAACCGCTGCCCCGTTCTCTGTCCAATATCTATAAGGAAATGGTGGATGACATCGGCACCTGCCCACCGGATGCCGATCTGCGGTTCTGGGCGGATCAGGGCGTGCTGTTGTTAAATACCACATTGACCGTGCCTGCGGGGGACGCAGGCGGCCATGGGAAACTGGGCTGGCAGCAGCTGACCACGCAAATTCTTGGCCGCTTGGCCGACCGTCCCCGCGCCTATTTGCTGTGGGGTGCGCATGCCCAGAAAGTCGCGCGGGATGTGGACGGGGGACCGAACTTCAAACTCGAAACCGCGCACCCGTCGCCCCTGTCCGCGCGGCGTGGGTTTTTCGGGTCACGCCCCTTCTCGCGCTGCAATGACTGGTTGCACGCCCAAGGCCAAGCGGCCATAAACTGGGTAACACCGGAGACATCATGACCGATACCAACACTGGCACCATCCTAGACAAGATCAAAGCCTACAAGCTGGAAGAGATCGCCGCCGACAAGGCCGCCAAACCGCTCGAGGCCGTAGAGGCAGAGGCGCGCGCCGCCTCGCCCGTGCGCCCCTTTGCCGACGCATTGTTCGACGCCTCGCGCGAGGGGTACGGGCTGATTGCCGAGGTCAAGAAGGCAAGCCCGTCAAAAGGGTTGATCCGCGCCGATTTTGACCCCGCCAAACTGGCCGCTGCCTATGCCGCCGGTGGCGCGACCTGTCTGTCGGTGCTGACAGACACGCCCAGCTTTCAGGGGGCCAAGGAATATCTTGTCGCGGCCCGCGAGGCCTGCACCCTGCCCGTGCTGCGCAAGGATTTCATGTACGACCCCTATCAGGTCGCCGAAGCCCGCGCGCTTGGGGCCGATTGTATCCTGATCATCATGGCCTCTGTCAGCGATGCCCAAGCGATCGAGCTTGAGGACGCCGCCGCCCAATGGGGCATGGACGCGCTGATCGAGGTGCATGACAAGGAAGAGCTGGACCGCGCCGCCGTGCTGAAAAGCCGCATGATGGGGATCAACAACCGCAACCTAAAAACCTTCGAGACGACGCTTGATACCACGCGCCGCCTGTCGAAACATGTGGATGTGGAAAAGATGATCGTGTCTGAAAGCGGGCTGAACACGCCCGAAGATCTGGCCGATATGGCGAAATACGGATCACGCGTGTTCCTGATCGGGGAAAGCCTGATGCGTCAGGACGATGTAGAGGTCGCAACCCGCAACTTGCTAGCCACACCGCTGCGGCCGGGGGGCATGTAATGGCGCTGACGCATTTTGACGGTAAGGGTGACGCGCATATGGTCGACGTGTCGGACAAACCCGTGACGTCGCGGGTGGCCGTTGCTGAAACCCACATCAAAATGTTGCGCGAAACCTTTGATATCATTACCGAAGGACGCGCCAAAAAGGGTGACGTCATGGGTGTGGCCCGTCTGGCGGGGATCATGGCTGCAAAACGCACCGCCGATCTCATTCCGCTGTGCCACCCTCTGCCGATCACCAAAGTGTCAGTTGAACTGACACCCGATGCCGACCTGCCCGGCCTGCGCATCGCCGCGACCGTTAAGACCACCGGACAGACCGGCGTCGAGATGGAGGCGCTGACCGCCGCCTCTGTCACCGCGCTGACCGTCTATGACATGGCCAAGGCCGTGGACAAAGGCATGGAGATCGGCGGCCTGCGGGTCGTGCTGAAAGACGGCGGCAAATCGGGCCGATACGAGGCAGAATGATCTCTGTCAGCGACGCCCTGTCGCATCTTTTCGATCTCGTCACCGCCACCGAAGTGGAAGCGGTCCCGCTGCGTCAGGCCGCGGGCCGTGTGCTGGCGCGCGATGTTGTTGCCACCCGCACCCAGCCGCCTTTCGCGGCCTCCTCTATGGATGGCTATGCCCTGCGCCAGACAGAGGTCGAGCCCGACGCGATGTTCAAGGTCATTGGCGAAGCGGCGGCGGGCCATCGGTTTGACGGTGTGGTAAAAGCCGGTCAGGCCGTGCGCATCTTTACCGGTGCCCCTGTCCCCGAAGGTGCAGATTTCGTTGTGATCCAAGAGGATACGACCCGTCGCGGCGATCTGATCATGCTGGGCCATGACATCGGCCCCAAGACCAATATCCGCCCCGCCGGTGGGGATTTCCATGCAGGCGACACGATGGATGCGCCGCGTCTGCTGCGCCCTGCCGATATCGCGCTGCTGGCGTCAATGAATGTGGCGACGGTGCCGGTCTATGCCAAACCACGCGTCGCAATCATCGCCACCGGGGACGAGCTGGTGCAACCCGGCGAGGTGCCGAACCCCGACCAGATCATCGCCTCCAATACCTATGGTCTGGCCGCCCTGCTCGAACAGCATGGCGCGCAGTGCCGCATGATCCCGATTGCCCGCGACACGGTGCCCTCGCTGACCCAAGCCTTCACCATGGCGCAGGATGCCGATCTGATTATCACCATCGGCGGTGCCTCTGTCGGAGACCACGATCTGGTCGCCCCCGTCGCCGCCCAAATGGGGATGGAGCAGTCTTTCTACAAAGTCGCGATGCGCCCCGGGAAACCTCTTATGGCGGGGCGGCTGCGTGATGTCCCGATGATCGGCCTGCCCGGCAATCCGGTGTCGGCCATGGTCTGCGGGACGGTCTTTGTCGTGCCGGTACTGCGCAAGATGCTGGACCTGCCCGCCGCGCCCGCCGCACGGATCGATCTGCCGCTTGGCGTCGATCTGCCCGCCAATGGGCCACGCGAACATTATATGCGTGCGATGGTCCGTGACGGTGCCGTCCTGCCCGAAGACAATCAGGACAGTTCGCTGCTGGGTATCCTGTCGCGCGCCGATGTCCTGATGGTCCGCCCGCCCCACGATGGGGCCCGCGCAGCCGGAGAGATCATAGGCTGTATTCCCCTCTGACGGTTGACACAAAACAGGAACATCCCTAGAACAAACCCCAAATAGAAACGGGGAATGTCCGGATGCTGACCAAGAAACAACTCGATCTGCTGGCCTTTATTCACAAACGTGTGCAGCGCGACGGCGTGCCGCCCAGCTTTGACGAGATGAAAGAAGCGCTTGATCTGCGGTCCAAATCCGGCATCCACCGTCTGATCACAGCGCTTGAGGAACGCGGATTCATCCGCCGCCTGGCGCATCGCGCCCGCGCGATAGAGGTGGTGAAACTGCCCGATAGCTTGGGCAGCCTGTCCGGTGCGGGCTTTACCCCGCGCGTGATTGACGGCGACCGCCCCGATGGGCCGCCCCCTTCTGCCGCGCAGCCGGTCAGCGCGTCGTCCTTTGATGTGCCGATGATGGGCCGGATCGCCGCCGGTGTCCCGATCGAGGCGATCAGCACCATGACCCAATCCGTCGCCGTCCCCGGCGGGATGATCAGTGGCAGCGGCGAACATTACGCGCTTGAGGTGCAAGGTGATTCCATGATCGACGCTGGGATCAATGATGGCGACGTGGTGATCATCCGCGAAACCTCTGTCGCGGATGATGGGGATATCGTGGTTGCGCTGGTCGAAGACCACGAGGCGACGCTCAAGAAATTCCGCCGTCACGGCAGCTCTATCGCACTGGAAGCCGCTAACCCCGCCTATGAAACGCGGGTGCTGCCGTCGGATAAGGTCAAGGTACAGGGACGTCTGGTCGGGTTGATCCGCACCTACTGATGCTTGCTACCGCGGCGGCCTTTCCTTGGGCCATGCTGTCCACAACCGCGTGCCCGCCTTTTGGCGGGCCGTTTGCATTGTGACCCGCCCCTTGTCGAGGGTGAGCGCGACTGCCCCCGAGGATCGCAACCGGTCGGGGTCAAACACCTCGCAGCTGCCCGTCAGCGGCGGTTCAGGCACAACTGACAGCACGATGATCTGATCCGCACGGCACGCCCCGAACGCCGCGCGCGCGCGTTTGCCGGACAGGTGGATCACCTCTCGCCCCACGATCTTTGACCTTGTGGGCCAACGCGCTGCGGCTTGGGCCTGATCGGCGCCGTCGCCGTCATTCTCCAGCCAGTTGAGCGCGACAAAGCCTGCGCCTTTTGCCTTGCTCAGCGCACGGCCCGTGGGGGTCATCACCCCGACCAGACTGCCGGTGTCCGAGATCAGTACCGTCGGACGCTCTGCCCCGTACCACAATACCCCCGCCGCAATCACGGCCCCCAGACCGGCAAACCGCAACCAACCCTGCCACAGCAACAGCCACAAAAACCCGAGCGCCAGCAGCGGCAGCACCCAAAGGCCGGGGGCGGCCACATGGCCCTGCGCCCCGTCGATCTCTGCCACGCCTTGCGCGACCAGCAAGATCCAGCGCAACCCTGCGCCCATGACCTGCAGGGGGATCCACTCTAGCCCCAGCGGAGCCATGACCAAGGCCGCCACCGCAGCCGGCATCACCAAGACCCCCATCAGCGGGACCGAGAGCAGGTTCGCGACCAAGCCATATTGCGCGATTGTGTTGAAATGGGCCGCCCCGATGGGCGCGGTAAAGCCCCCCGCCACAGCCGAGGAGATCACCGTCGCCACAGCTGGCGCCAGCCACTTCGGCCCAAGCGAGACCTCGGCGTTGCGCAACCAGCCAAAGATCGCAACCAACCCCGTGGTGGCCGCAAAGGACATCTGGAACCCCGGGCCCGTCATTGCCTCTGGCCGCAGAACCAATACGATCGTGGCCGCAATCGCCACGGCCCGCAGGGTCAGCGCCCGCCGCCCGATGATCAACGCGCCAAGGGCAACGGCGACCATGATGAACGCGCGTTCGGTTGCGACATTACCCCCCGACAACAGCAGATAGCCACTGGCCGCCACCAGCGCCCCTGCCGCTGCGATACTGCGCGTGGGCCAGCGCAGCGCGATCCACGGCACCAACGTCAGCACGATCCGCAACGCGCCAAAGACCACCGCGCTCAGCAACCCCATGTGCAAACCCGAGATCGCCAGTAGATGCGCAAGGTTGCTGGCGCGCAGATCCTGCAGCGCGTCCTGGCTGATGGCGCTGCGGTCGCCGGTGGTGATCGCCGTGGCAAACCCGCCGATATCACCCGGCAAGATCCGCTGAATCCGGGCCGAGGCCGCCATGCGCGCCCGAAAGACCGCCAGCCCGCTATGCCCCGCCTCAGCCGGTGTCGCCGCCAGTAAGGGGGTGCGACTGTACCCCACAGCGCCCAGGCCTGCGAACCATGCATGCCGTTGGAAATCAAACCCCTCAGGCTCTACCGGGCCGCTTGGCGGCGACAGATGCCCCGTGGTCATCACCCCCAACCCCGGCGTGATATCCGCGTCAAAGCGTCTGTCGCCGTGCAAGGACACGCGCACATGCAACGGCGTCCGAGGCGCAGACACCCGTTCCAGCACGACCCGATCCAGCGTCAGCCGCAAGGCGTCGGACTGGCTACGATCCACCGCCACGACGCGCCCCGCGATCGGGCCGTAATAGCGCCACCCCAGCACCGGCCCGCCGACAGCATGGGCACGCCACGCCGCCAGATCAAAACCGACCAACACCAAGGCCGCGCCCAACAAAACGGGCCCCGCGACCTCGCCCGCCAGAAAGGCCGCAGCCCCCAGCAGCGCCGCCCCGCCCGCGACCCAAAGCAGGACAGTCAGCGAAGGCTCGGCCCGCAGCCCAAAATAGCTGCCGATCCCCACGGCCAGACACACCGGCACCCAGCCGATCAGATGCCCCCGCTGTGCGCGCATGCTGTGCGCCATATAGGACAACAGCCCCATACTTGCCCCCGTTCTCTGCACTGGGTAGATAGTCGGGGACGCTATCTCCAAAGGAGTTAGCAAATGATAAACGGCACCCCGAACGGGCGTTTTCCGTGAACTTCTGCTGCAAAGGATCCTCCGCTCATGACAACGCCTGTCGTTACCCGTTTCGCCCCGTCTCCTACCGGTTATCTGCATATCGGTGGCGCGCGGACGGCGCTGTTCAGCTGGCTTTATGCACGCGGTCGGGGCGGTAAATTCCTGCTGCGCATCGAAGACACCGACCGCCAGCGCCACACCCCCGAGGCAACCGAAGCGATTCTGCAGGGCATGGCGTGGCTGGGACTGGATCACGACGGTGACGTGGTCAGCCAGTTCGAAAACGCCCCCCGCCACGCCGAGGTGGCGCTGCAACTTCTTGCCGAAGGAAAGGCCTATAAGTGCTTTGCCTCGCAAGAAGAAATCGCCGCGTTCCGGGATCAGGCCAAGGCCGAGGGGCGCAGCACCCTGTACCAATCACCTTGGCGTGACGCCGCGCCTGAAACGCACCCCGACGCCCCCTATGTCGTCCGGATCAAGGCACCGTTGACGGGCGAAACCGTCATCCTCGACGCGGTGCAGGGCGACGTGGTGATCGGGAACGACCAGCTTGATGACATGGTGCTGTTACGTTCCGATGGTACGCCCGTCTATATGCTGGCCGTTGTTGTTGATGACCATGACATGGGCGTGACCCATGTGATCCGCGGGGATGATCACCTCAACAATGCCGCGCGCCAGATGATGATTTACAACGCCATGGGCTGGGACGTACCGGTCTGGGCGCATATCCCGCTGATCCACGGCGCGGATGGCAAGAAACTGTCGAAACGTCACGGCGCTTTGGGCGCGCAGGAATATCAGGCCATGGGCTTTCCCGCGGCCGGTATGCGCAACTACCTCGCCCGTCTGGGGTGGAGCCATGGGGACGACGAATTCTTCACCGACGCCCAAGCGCAAGAATGGTTCGATCTGGACGGTATCCGCAAAAGCCCCGCGCAATTCGACCTCAAGAAGCTGGAAAACATCTGCGGGCAGCACATCGCCGCCGCGGATGATGCTGCATTGCGGCACGAGATCGAGGCCTATTTGACCGCTGCCGGTCTGCCCGCGCTCACAAATGCGCAAGCTGACGGGTTGGAGCGGGCGATGTATTGCTTAAAGGATCGCGCGAAGAAATTCCCTGATCTTCTTGAAAAAGCTGAATTTATCCTCGCCGAACGCCCCATCCAACCGGACGAGAAGGCAGACAAGCACTTGGACAATGTATCCCGTGGTATGCTGACTGAATTGACGCCGCAGTTGCAGAATGTTACTTGGGACAGAGAAACGCTGGAGGAGGCGCTGAACGGCTTTGCCGCCGCTCGGGACACCAAATTCGGCAAACTGGCGGGGCCGCTGCGCGCAGCACTCGCCGGGCGGGCAGCAACCCCATCAGTTTTCGATATGATGCTGGTACTTGGGCGTGACGAAAGCCTTGCCCGTTTAAACGATGCGGCTATCTAAGATATGCAAAAGCATATTCCTGATATGCACAACAATAACTGAGGGGCGGACCGTTTCGGTATCTCCCCAGTCGACGGCATAACGCACGTCGATAAAACGATAGGAAGGGACTTCATGGCCGAAAGTACAAAATCCGCAACGTTGACCATCGACGGGAACAGCTTTGAACTGCCGATCTATTCCCCGTCGGCGGGCCCGGATGTCATGGACATCCGCAAGCTGTTCTCTCAGGCGAATGTGTTCACATATGACCCTGGCTTCACCTCGACAGCGGCCTGTGACAGCACGATCACCTTCATTGACGGTGACGAAGGCGTGTTGCTTCACCGTGGGTATCCGATCGACCAACTGGCCAGCGAATCCCACTACCTCGAAGTGTGCTACCTGCTGCTGTATGGCGAACTGCCCTCTGCCGCGCAGTTGGAAGAGTTCGAAAATCTGGTGACCAACCACACCATGATCCACGAGCAGATGATCAACTTCTTCCGTGGTTTCCGCCGTGATGCACACCCGATGGCGATCATGGTCGGCGTTGTGGGCGCGATGTCTGCCTTCTACCACGACAGCACCGACATCAACGACGCGCACCAGCGCGAAGTGGCAACGATCCGTCTGATCGCCAAGATGCCGACGATTGCCGCGATGGCCTATAAGTACACCATCGGTCAGCCGTTCATCTATCCGCGCAACGACGTAGACTATGCCGGTAACTTCCTGCGCATGTGTTTCGCCGTCCCTGCCGAGGATTACGTCGTCGACCCCATCCTCGCCCGCGCGATGGACCGCATCTTTACCCTGCACGCGGACCACGAACAGAACGCATCGACATCGACCGTGCGTCTGGCGTCCTCTTCGGGGGCGAACCCCTTTGCCTGTATCGCTGCTGGCATCGCCTGCCTTTGGGGGCCGGCGCATGGTGGGGCGAACCAGGCATGTCTTGAAATGCTGAAACAGATCGGCACACCGGACCGCATCCCTGAATTCATCGCCCGCGCCAAGGACAAGAACGACCCGTTCCGCCTGATGGGCTTTGGTCACCGCGTCTACAAGAACCACGACCCACGCGCGACCGTGATGAAAGAAAGCGCGGACGAAGTGCTTGAGCTGCTGGGTGTCGAAAACAACCCGATCCTGCAGGTCGCGAAAGAGCTTGAAAAACAGGCGCTGGAAGATCCGTATTTCGCAGAGAAGAAGCTGTTCCCGAACGTCGATTTCTACTCGGGCATCATTCTCGAAGCGATGGGTTTCCCCACGTCGATGTTCACGCCGATCTTTGCGCTGGCACGGACCGTTGGCTGGATCTCGCAGTGGAAAGAGCAGATCAGCGATCCTCAGCTGAAAATCGGGCGTCCCCGTCAGCTGTATCTTGGCGAAACACCACGCGACTATGTGGACATCGAAAAGCGCTGAATGTCAGTACATTAGTCAAAATGCCCCGCCCTCACGGCGGGGCGTTTTGCGTTTCAGGGCGGGCTGCTGCTGCCTGAAACCCAGGACAAAGAGAATCACCTGAAAGCTCGCCAGAAAGCGTCCCGTGATCAAAGCGCCTCTTTCCAGCCCACTGTTTCAACTCACTTTTCCCCATTTCGAAACCATAGGGTCCGAAATATGGCAGTTTTGTGTTGTTGTTTCCAAGCTGGGCATAATGGTCAAAATTGATTGACCAACTGCCCCGATCATCCCAGATTCATCGTCAATTCAGCGCAGGTTTACCCTGTGCGATGCACAGCAGACCCCAATACGCCCGCTGCCCCGCGCGGAAAGGATGACCGGATGAACGACCCTCGGCCTCGCCTGCAATGGGATAACGCGACCAGCCTAAGCTGCAAGACCGCACGGCATCACCCCGCGCCGCAGGGATCGTTCGTGCATGATATCGAACAGAAATGTGACCAGATCGCGGTGGTCTATGACAAGGGCCAGACGCCGCCGCGGATCACGGTCAAGCAAGTGTCAGGCAGCGTGCACACGGTGCTCGCCGACGGGATAGCGGTGGCCGTGGTTGCCAGCGCCTCGCGTCCGACCCTCAACCCCGATGATGTGTTGCTGGTCGAACGCTCGGTCTAGCGGAATTAGCGGCCCTCGAAGCTCGCGGGGCGTTTCTGCATAAAGGCCATCACGCCCTCTTTGAAATCACGTGATTGCCCGCATTTGCCTTGTTCCTGCGCCTCTAGCGACAGCTGATCCTCCAGCGTATTGTCCCAGCTTGCGCGAATGGCGTTCTTGGCAGCGGCATAGGCTGCGGTCGGACCTTGCGCGAGATGCGCCGCCTTGGCACGCCAATGGGCATCAAACGCGGCATCGGCCACCGCTTCCCAGATCATTCCCCAATCATCCGCCTGACGGGCAGAGATTTTATCCGCGAACAAGGCCGCGCCCATAGCCTTGGCCGTGCCCATCTGGCGGGGCAACGTATAGGTGCCGCCCGCATCGGGCATCAGACCAATGCGCGTAAATGCTTGCAGGAAATAAGAAGATTCCGTCGCAAAGACCACATCCGCAGCCAGTGCAAGGTTCGCCCCTGCCCCTGCCGCAGGACCATTGACCGCGGCGATCGTTGGCACAGGGCAGTTGGTGATCGCCCGCAGCATGGGGCCATATTCCTCGCGCAGGGTGCGTTCCAGATCCAGCGAGCCCTTGCTGCTGCTGTCGCTCAGATCCTGACCGGTGCAAAACGCACGCCCGGCACCGGTGATGACCACACAACGCGCATCTTTGCCCGCTTGGGTAAACGCGTGCTCGATCTCTGCCCGCATTTGCGTGGTCAATGCGTTCATCTTGTCGGGGCGGTTCATGGTGACCACGGCCAGCCCGTCGGTCAGTTCATAGGTCAGGGTTTGATAGTCCATGGCGCGGGTTCCTCATCTAGATTTCCCCCGCACCTTACCCATACGACAGGCCACCGCCAGTGAAACCCCGCGTTATCCTTTCAGAATGTCGTCCAGCCGCGCCTGTTCTTGTGCGCTGAGCGGGGCCTGTTCCGCGGACGGTGCTTTCGCACGACCGCGCAGGTAGCCAAACCCGACCCCCGCCGCGATCAATAGCATGAGGGGCCCTGCCGCCCATAACACCCAGGTCGATCCCCGCGCAGGCGGGTTCAGCAGGACATATTCACCATAGCGGTCGACGATATAAGCGACCGCCTCTTCGTCGCTATCGCCGGCCACCAGACGTTCGCGCAGCAGGATACGCAGGTCGCGCGCAAGGCTGGCGTTGCTTTCGTCGATGCTTTCGTTGCGGCACACAAGGCAACGTAACCCTTTCGACAAGCTGCGCGCGCGTTGCTCAAGCGCAGGATCCGAGAGCACCTCGTCCGGCTGCACGGCCCAGGTCGGCGCAACCGACAGCACAGGTGCTACAAGCAACATCAGGGCGAGTATCAGCGCCCTCATTCCGCAGGCACCGGTTTTGATTTCGCCGCCCCTGCCGCAACGCGGTAGCGCCGGTCTGAAAGGCTTAGCACGCCACCAAGGGCCATCAGCGCGCAGCCGATCCAAATCCAGTTGGTCAGCGGTTTGACATAAGTGCGCACCACCCAGCCGCCATTTGCCTGTTCATCCCCGATCACGACATAGACATCGCGCAGCAGATTATAGTCGATCGCCGCTTCGGTCGTGGGCATCTGCGCCACAGGATAGAAGCGTTTCTCCGGTCGCAACTGCGCAATCTCTTCCCCGTCGTGGAACAATGTCACGCTGCCGGTCGTCGCCGTATAGTTCGGACCCTGGCCCTGGGTGACATCGTCCAGCTGCACGGTATAGCGCCCCACATCGTAGGATTCCCCCAGCGGAACGGCGCGGATGTCATCAATCGACCACGCCGTCAGGCCAGCCACCCCCGCCATGGTCACCCCAAGGCCGGCGTGGGCTACCATCTTGCCCCAATCCGCGCGCGGCAACCGCCCAAGCCGGCGTAGCCGGTTACTACCGCGCCCCGTGCGCCCCCACAGGTCAACCATGGTGCCCATCACGATCCACGCCCCCAAGAACAACCCGAGCGGACCCAACAGGCTACGCCCCGACTGCATCGCGTAGGCCAGCCCCCCAATCGCAATCGCCAATACGAAGGCGTAGCGTAGCGGTTTTAGCGCCCGCGAAATCACCGCACGCTTCCAAGGCATCGCCGACCCGATCGGTAGGATCAGCCCCAGCATAATCATGAAAGGTGTAAAGGCGGCGTTAAAAAACGGGGGGCCAACGCTCAATTTTCTGTCGAAGAACATTTCGGCCAGCAGCGGCCACATCGTGCCAATGAACACGACGAAACAGGCAACGGCGAGCAATACGTTGTTTACCAACAAAGCCGACTCTCGGCTGACCATGCTGAACACGCCTTTCGCCTCTAACGCGCTGGCACGCGCCGCGAACAGAACCAGCGCACCGCCCATGAAAAACGCCATGATCATCAGAATAAACACGCCGCGTTCGGGGTCATTCGCAAAGGCGTGGACCGAGGTTAGCAACCCGGACCTGACGATAAACGTCCCGATCAGCGAGAAGCCAAAAGCCAGGATCGCAAGCAGGATCGTCCAGCTTTTCAGGCTTTCTCGTTTCTCCACAACGATGGCGGAATGAAGCAGCGCCGCCGCCAGAAGCCAGGGCATAAAGCTAGCGTTTTCAACGGGATCCCAGAACCAGAACCCGCCCCAGCCAAGTTCGTAATAGGCCCACCAGGACCCGAGCGCGATGCCGATCGTCAAAAACACCCACGCCGCCAAGGTCCAAGGGCGCACCCACCGGCCCCAAGCAGCATCGATCCGCCCTTCGATCAAGGCGGCAACGGCAAAGCTGAAGGTCATCGAAAGGCCGACATACCCTAAATATAAAAACGGCGGGTGGAAGGCGAGCCCGGGGTCCTGCAGAAGCGGGTTCAGATCCTGCCCGTCAAAAGGTGGCGTCGCCAACCGCAAGAACGGGTTGGATGTGAACAGGATGAAGGCAAAAAACGCCACACCGATTGCGGCTTGCACAGAAAGAACCCGCGCCCGCAAAGTCGGCGGCAGATTGCCCCCGAACCACGCGGCCATCGCCCCGAATAGCGAGACAATGAGCACCCACAGCAGCATTGAGCCTTCGTGATTGCCCCAAGTACCGCTGATTTTATACAAAAGCGGCTTCATCGAGTGGCTGTTCAACACCACCAATCGCAGCGAGAAATCAGAGGTGACAAAGGCCCACATCAACGCCCCAAACGCCAGCAATGTCAGGGCGAATTGCGCCCCGGCGGCGGGCTCTGCCACGGCCATCCAACCGGGCCAGCGTTTATGGGCACCAATCAGGGGCACGACCATCTGAACGATGGCAACGCCGAAGGCGAGGATAAGGGCGAAATGTCCGAGCTCTGTAATCATACCCCGATCATAGAGCGGAGCACCGCCCCATACCATGCCGATTCACCGCGAAATCACACGACTGTGCGCAGCAAAGCGTCGCAGGCCCCCTTACCCTGCAACCCTGCGCCAGTCCGCAAGCGCCGCGTTGTCCGATCTGTCGCGCACTGCGTCAGATGCGCCTTCCAGATCCCGCAGGGCCCCTTCTTCAACACCATCAACACGCAGCGTTTCCAGCTCTTGGATATGCCGCATCACCGTTGGTGTCTGCGCGATGGTGCGCGCGATAGAGCGTTGGAACTCTTGTGTTTTTACCTGATGCCGCGCGCCAAAGTAGAAGGATACGACAACCCCCAGAAGCCACCATAACGGCTCTGGCACCAGCGACACGCCCTGCATCCGGCTGGCAAACCAGACCGGGTCAACCATCGCCGTGATGAACAAGCCCAAGGTCCCAAGCGCCAGCGCTGGACGCGGAAGCCGGTTCAGCCCGTCCATGAAACGGTCAAACCGTCCCTTGCGGGGCACTGCGAATTCCGCCCCAAATTGCACCATAGCCTGTTCCCGCGCGGTCGCATCACGGCCGGCCGTCTTTTCCGCATTGGCGCGAAATACCTCGACCGTGTCGCGCACCACATTGCGGCCGTCACCAAAGACCAACGCGAGCGCGGAATCAATCATCCCCATGCCGCGACCCTTTCGTTAAAGTCACGGATGCTCAGATGGTACCGCGGCGACATGAATTCCTCTGCCCGTTTGATCCATCCTCCCTTCTTTCCGGCCCTTGTGCGGGCGTATTTGCGACTTGCGGGGCGCTGATCCGCCAGCCCAAAGTAATAGTTGCGCCGCGCCACGGCGTAGGCGTCCACCATCTGCGCAGGTGCAGCGCCATAAGCGCGCCCCGTAGCGCCAAGCGTTTGCGGTCCAAGCACCCCGTCCACGGCCACATCAAACCCCATATCTCTTAACAATCGCTGAAGAATCTTCACCGCATTCGCCCCCGCATTCACGTACATGTCGAAAACGGAGGGCTGGAGCGGACGGGGCAGCTGCGCGATCTTGGGTTTGTGGAAGTAATGGGTGATGAATATCTCGGTCGCTTGATCTTGAGTAAGCTCTTGAACATCGGCGAGATTTACGGCGCCGTCACGGTTCACATCCAGCCCCAGCCGACGCAGCGTGTGAATGGTGACGCCGTGGTTCGTTGCCCCGCCCGGATCATCGGGGTCATTCACAAAGCCCCCCTCACGCGCGACGATGGACTTTGCAATTTCCTCAACAGTTTGCATCAAATTGGCCCTTCTTGCAGGTTGCACTGCTGCAAGAATGACGTCTCAGATGTTAACGAAACCCGGCAGGCCCGTACGCATCACCCCTCGGGGGCAACATAAACGCCTTGCTCTTTCAGGGCGTCGACAACCTCTTTCGGCATGTAGGTCTCGTCATGTTTGGCAAGGATTTCAGTCGCTTCGAAGGTGCCGTTTATGTAACGCCCTGTCCCAACCATGCCTTGATTTTCCTCGAACAGATCGGGCAATACACCGCTGTAGGTCACAGGCACAGCCGCGCCGCCATCGGTCACGGAAAAGCGGATCGTCAGACCATCCCCGCGCACAAGGCTGCCTTCTTCGACCAGGCCACCGATGCGGAAAACCTCTGTCGGGCCGGGGGGTTCGGCGATCACCTGACTGGGCGCGCGGAAAAAGTTGATCCCGTCGCGCATGGCATATCCAATCAGCGCCGTGGACAGCACCAGCGCCACGACCGCGACGCCGATGATCTGGATACGCCGTTGCTTTTTAAGACTTTTCATGCGCCCTCAGGGAAATAGCGGAGCCATCATCAGCCCCTCGACCTCGTCAATACCTAACATCAGGTTGGCGTTTTGCAACGCCTGCCCGCTGGAGCCCTTGGTCAAATTATCGAGCGCGGCAACCACAATGGCGCGGCCGTCGATCCGGTCTGCCACAACGCCGATATGACAGAAGTTCGACCCGCGAATATGGCGCGTGCTCGGGGCCTCCCCCATGGGCAGCACCTCGATAAAGGGCTCGGCATCATAGGCCGCGGCAAGGGTTTTGTGGATCACCTCGGCGTCGCCTTTGACATAGACGGTCGCCAAAATCCCGCGGTTGGCGGGCACCAGATGAGGGGTGAACTGCACCTTGACCGGACGGCCGGCAATGGCGGAAAACTCCTGATCAAACTCACCCAGATGGCGGTGCGTCCCGCCAAGGGAATAGGCATGATACCCCTCGGACAATTCTGCATGCAGCAGGTTTTCCTTCAACGACCGCCCCGCACCGGACACGGCGCATTTGAGGTCAAGGATGATGTCGTCCAGATCAATCACGCCTTTTTCGATCAAGGGGCGCAGGGCGAACTGGCCGGTGGCGGCGTTACAGCCCGTACCGGCCACAAGACGCGCGGATTTGATCTCTTCGCGGTAGAATTCGGTGAGGCCATAGACCGCCTCTTTCTGCTGCTCCAGCGCGGCATGGGGGTTGCCGTACCACTTGGCGTAAGCATCGGGGTCACGCAGCCGGAAATCCGCAGAAAGATCGACGATCTTCAGGTCTTTAGGCAGGTTCGCGATGACCTCTTGACTGGTTTTATGGGGCAAGGCGCAAAAGCACAGGTCAATCTCCGAGAAATCGATCTCTTCAATCGTGACCAACGCGGGCAGGTCGAGATGACGCAGGTGTGGAAACACCTCCGCGATGGTTTGCCCCGCCTTGGAGTTTGCCCCCAAAGCTTTGATCTGCATAGAGGAATGGCCAGCGATCAGCCGGATCAGCTCGGCTCCGGTATAGCCGGAGGCACCAAGAATGGCGATATTATGGGTCATGTCGGGTTCCGTTCGGAAAGTGTTAGCAAATACGTGTTAGGCCGCTTGAAAGGTCAAGGGTCGTCGCAAGAATTGCGTGGCACGGCTGCTGACCTTTTTGGGGTCGCCCGTGGTCAGGAAAGCCGCCTCGCCCGTGCCCAGCATATTGGGGTGACGCTTTAGATAGTCGCTCAGACTATGGGCGACCAGATTGGCTTGGCTGAACACTTTGACATCGGGGCCAAGCGCGTCCTGAAAGGTTTCCTGCATCAGCGGGTAATGGGTGCAGCCCAGAATGGCAGCTTCGGGCGCGGGCATCTTGCGTTTCAGCGCGTCCACATGGCTGCGCACCAGCGCTTCGGCAAGGATGAAATCACCGTCCTCGATCGCATCCACGACACCCCCACAGGCCTGCGCTTCGACATCGACGCCGATCGCCCGAAAGGCCAGTTCACGCTGGAACGCACGGCTTGCCACCGTTGCCGGCGTCGCAAACAGCGCCACGTGCTTGAGATCCACCTCGCGCGGGGGGGAATTGTCGCCCCATTGGCGTTCTGTCATCGCCTCGATCAGCGGCACAAAGACGCCCAACACGCGCTTGTCCGACGGGATCCACCCTTCCTGCATCCGGCGTAGCGCCGCGGCAGAGGCCGTGTTGCACGCCAGGATCACCAGATCGCAGCCCGCATCGAACAGACGCTGGGTTGCAGCAGTGGTCAGGTTATAAATGTCATCCGCGTTACGCACGCCGTAGGGTGCATGGGCGCTATCGGCCAAATACACGAAATCCACATCCGGAAGCTGCGCCTGCACGGCATCCCAAACGGTCAGCCCGCCTAGCCCAGAATCGAAAATACCAACTGCCATAACACCTTGCCGTCACCTGTCGGCACGATGCCGATCTTCAAATTCAAACCCCAGATCAAAGGATTTTGCCGGGTCTGGTGACAACTCATACGTCGCTTTGCGCAGGAAATCCATCATAGCTTTTGCGTCTTTTGCCATGGGGTCCAGCACGTTTCTGCCGATGGGGTCGCCGATGACCACGCGCACGGGCGTGTCGACGCGTTTGCGGAATTCCTTGATCAGCAGCCCCATGCGCAGGGTGTGATGCAGATGGCTGGCAATCTGGAACAGGCGGCTGGTGTGGCCGTCGAAGTAGATCGGCACGACGGTGGCATCCGATTTCGCGATCATGCGGGCGGTAAAGCTGCGCCAGCCCGGGTCCATGGGGCGCGAAAACGGCCGTGCGCTGGTGCTGACGGTGCCCCCCGGAAAGATACCAACCGCGCCCCCCTGCCCCAGATACTCCAGCGCGGTCTTGCGCGTGCGCAAGTTCAGCGCCAGCGCGGCCTTGTCCTCGTCAAAACTGATCGGCAGCAGATGGCGGTTCAGGTCGGGCGCGCGGTTAAAGACCGAATGCGCCATGATCTTGAACCCGTCCCGGCGGCGCGCCAACATATGCCCCAGCATCAACCCGTCCAGAATACCGTAAGGATGGTTCGCCAGCGCGATGACAGGCCCCGTTTCAGGGATATTCGCCAGACTGCCGCCCACGACATCAAGCGTCAGCCCGTAGCGCTGCACCATCACGTCAAAGAACCCCATCCCGCGCGCCATGTCGTCTTCATAGCCGGTCGCGCGTTTCATCAGCCCCAACCGCCCTGTGCTATTCTCCATCAGGCGGATGAAGGCACGCGCGGGCCGCGACTTGGCGGAATAGGCATAGCTGATGTCACGCGCTGTCAGAGGCCGAAGATCAGGCTGCAAGAGGGTCAAGGTCGGTTCCTTTTCACGGGCTTTGCCTTGCCCACTAGCAGTGGATCATGACAGTCGCGTGACAGACAGCCCATTCAGCCTACTCTGCCTACTCTGCCGCGCGCGAGGTTTGCGTGCCCCCTGACCGGATGACGGCCAGCAGCTCTTCGCGCCGCTTTGCGGCCTTGGCTTCATTCGACTGTTTCACCGGACCAAAGCCCCGGATCTGCAAGGGAAGCTCCGCCAAGGCGACAATCGCGTCGTGGGTTGCGTCAGTCAGCTTGGGCAGAACGTCCTTCATGTCGGCCTCGTATTGCGTGATCAAGGACCGCTCCATCCGGCGTTCTTCGGTGCGGCCAAAGGGATCGAACGGCGTGCCGCGCAGGAATTTCATCCGCGCCAGCATGTTGAACGGCCCCTCCATCCACGCGCCAAAGGTCCGTTTCATCGGACGGCCATCCGCGCCGGTTTTCGACAGGATCGGTGGCGCAAGGTTGAAAGTGAGCTTGGGATCCCCCTCAAAGGCCTCTGCCACTTTGGCGCGGGTGGATTTCAACAGGCGCGCGACCTCGTATTCATCCTTATAGGACAAGAGCTTGTGGTAGCCCAAGGCCACGGCCTCTTTCAGGCGCGCGTCGGTAATGCTGTCCACCATGGTGCCATAACGCTTCGCCAGCCGCTTGCCCTGATAAGCGATCAGGTGGTCCTTGCGGAAGGCGATCCGTTCATCCAGCGTTTTCGGCAGGGCGACGACATTGGGCGTCATCACGCGCTGGGCATCTTCGGGGTGCAGCACGGCCCAACGGCCCAGTTCAAACGCACGCAGGTTCCGCTTGACCGCGGCACCGTTCAAGGTGATCGCCTGTTGCAAGCTGTCCAGCGACAGCGGGATCAACCCCTGCTGCCACGCCGCGCCGAAGATCATCATGTTCGAATAGATCGAATCCCCCAGCGTCGCCTTCGCCAGATCAGAGGCATCAAACAGCGCGACGTCATCCTTGAGCCGCGCCTCAAGCGCGAGGGTGAGCCGGTCGTAGGGCATCTGGAACTCGGTATCGCGGGTAAACTCGCCCGTGATGATCTGATGCGAGTTCACAACCGCCCCCGTCCGCCCAGCGCGCGTCAGGCCAAGTGTCTTGGTCCCGGCAGAGACAACAAGATCGCCCCCGATCAACGCATCCGCCTCACCCGTTGCCACGCGAATGGCGCTGATATCTTCGGGACGGTTCGCAATACGGCAATGGATATGTACGGCACCGCCCTTTTGCGCAAGGCCTGCCATCTCCATCATCCCAGCGCCCTTGCCGTCAATCTGCGCGGCTTGCGCCAGCACGGCACCGATGGTCACAACGCCGGTCCCACCAACACCGGTGATCACCACGTTATGCGTGCCATTGATCGCCGGCAGGGTCGGCATGGGCAGGTCGGGAATCTTGACCTCTGTCGTGGGATCCTTGCGGATCTTGGCCCCTTCCAGCGTCACGAAGGACGGGCAGAACCCTTTAACGCACGAAAAATCCTTGTTGCACGAGGATTGATCAATAGCCCGTTTGCGTCCCAATTCTGTTTCTTCGGGCACGATCGAGACGCAGTTGGACTGCACACCACAATCCCCGCAGCCTTCGCAGACATCGGTATTGATGAACACGCGCTTGTCGGGATCGGGGAACAGCCCCCGTTTGCGACGGCGACGTTTTTCGGCAGCACAGGTCTGGATATAGACGATAACGCTGACGCCTTTATGTTTGGCGAAATTCTCTTGCACGGTCTGAAGGTCTGCACGCTCGTACATCGGCACGTCGCCAAAGGCTTTTTCGTCTACGTCTTCTTTCTCGTCATAGACCACGGCGATATTCTTGACGCCCATGGCCTTCACCTCTGCCACGATACGCGGCGCGTCCAGATCACCTTCGTTGTGCTGGCCACCGGTCATGGCGACGGCATCGTTATAAAGGATCTTGTAGGTGATGTTCGTCTTGGCCGCGATGGCCGCACGGATCGCCAGATTACCCGAATGGTTGTATGTCCCGTCCCCGAGGTTCTGGAACACATGGTCGCGTGTCGAGAATTTGGATTCACCGATCCAGTTCGCGCCTTCCCCTCCCATATGGGTAAAGCCGGTTGTCTCGCGATCCATCCATTGCACCATATAGTGGCACCCGATCCCGGCGTAGGCGCGGCTCCCCTCTGGTAGCTTGGTTGATGAGTTATGCGGACAGCCCGAACAGAAGTAGGGCACACGCGCGGCGATGTCTTCGGCGTTATCGGCACGTCGCGCGGTATCCAGCGCTTCCATACCCGCCTTGATGCCATCGGCGGTCCGGCCTTCCTCGATAAAGATACCGCCCAGCTTTTCGGCAATCCAGATCGGGTCCAACGCGCCACGGGTGGGGAACAGCTCTTCGCCATGCTCCATCCCGGCACCGCCGCCTTTGTGCCAGCCATAGACGCGGCGATGCGTATCCGAGAACAACGCCTCTTTGATCTGCACCTCGATCAGCTTGCGCTTCTCTTCCACGACGATCACCAGATCGAGCCCTTCGGCCCAGGAATGGAACCCCTTCATATCCAGCGGGAAGGTCTGCCCGATCTTATACAGCGTGATCCCCAGACGTTCGGCTTCGTTCTCGTCGATGTTAAGCAAACTCATGGCGTGGATCACATCCAGCCAGTTCTTGCCGGCTGCCGCGATGCCGATCTTGGCCCCGCGCTTGCCCCACATGCGTTTGTCCATCTTGTTGGCGTGGCTAAACGCCTCTGCGGCAAAGCGCTTATAGTCGATCATCCGCGCTTCTTGCAGATGCGGCGTGTCTTGCAGACGGATGTTCAGCCCACCGTCGGGCATATCGAACTGCGGGGTGACCAGCTTCATTCGGTTCGGGTCACCATTCACGACCGATGTCGCCTCTACGGTGTCTTTCATCGTCTTGAGCCCGACCCATAGCCCGCTGAAACGGCTTAGCGCCCAGCCATAGATACCGTAGTCCAGGATCTCCTGCACACCGGCGGGGCTGACGACGGGCATATAGGCATCCACCATCGCCCATTCGGACTGGTGCAACACGGTAGAGGATTCACCCGTGTGGTCATCCCCCATGGCCATCAGAACACCACCGTTCGCGGACGAGCCCGCCATATTCGCGTGGCGCATCACATCGCCAGAGCGATCCACACCCGGGCCCTTACCGTACCACAGGCCAAATACACCGTCGTACTTCCCCTCACCGCGCAATTCTGCCTGCTGGCTGCCCCATAGGGCCGTAGCGGCAAGATCTTCGTTCAGGCCCGGTTCGAACACGACGTTATGCGCGGCCAGCGTCTTGGCGGCGCGGTCCATCTGAAGGTCAACGGCCCCCAGTGGCGATCCACGATATCCGGTCACGTATCCGGCGGTATTCAACCCTGCCGCCTTGTCCCGTGCCGCCTGCATCATCGTCAGGCGCACCAACGCCTGTGTGCCGTTCAGCAACACGGGCGATTTCTCGAGGTCATACCGGTCAGTTAGTGAAATTTTTTGCGTACCCATAGCGCGTCCTCCCCTACGTGCAATCAATAGCTATGGCATCACACTAGGTCACAAAAGCTGACCTGTCTAGCGTTGTGTCTGCCCCTAGGTCATAAAGCGCCAAGGCGCGGGGCTTGATCTTTTGCACCTCCGCCCGATCTATCCGTGATAAGATAACCGCACATATACCGATGCGCCGCGTCGGAGGGTTGTTTTTAAACTGTAAAACGCGCAAAGATGACCGTTCTTGCGAACACTGCGCTCATTATAAAGGTAGTCCTCATGGATTGGGACAAGCTCAGAATATTTCACGCCGTGGCGGACGCGGGCAGCTTGACCCATGCGGGCGACAAGCTGAATTTGTCGCAATCTGCCGTCAGCCGCCAGATCCGCGGACTGGAAGAGCAGCTGAATACCAACCTGTTCCACCGCCACGCACGCGGCCTGATCCTGACCGAACAAGGCGAGCTGCTGTTCGACGCCACCGTCGCCATGTCCAAACGGCTTGATACCGCCGCTGCGCGCATCCGCGACAGCGAGGAAGAAGTCTTTGGCGAATTGCGTGTCACCACGACCACGGGCTTTGGCACCCTATGGCTGGCCCCGCGTCTGCCGAAGCTCTACGAGAAATACCCCGACCTCAAGGTCGACCTGATGCTCGAAGAACGCGTCCTTGACCTGCCCATGCGCGAAGCCGATGTCGCCATCCGCATGAAAGAGCCGTCGCAAGCCGATCTGGTGCGCAAAAAGCTGATGATGATCAAGATGTGCATGTATGCCTCGCCCGCCTATCTTGCGGCGAACGGCACGCCCCAGCGGCTTGAGGATATGTCGGACCACCGTCTGATCTGCCAGAACACCGACAGCAACCAGGTGCATGCGGGACTGAACCTGATCCAGCAACTTATGATGCATGACGTGCGGTCGATGCTGACGGTGAACAACTACTTTGGCGTATTGCAAGCGGTGATCAACAACCTCGGGATCGGCGTACTGCCCGACTACCTCATCCAAGACTTCCCCGATCTGGTGCAAGTTCTGCCAGAGACCGAGTCGGCGGATGTGCCCGTATTCCTTGCCTACCCCGAAGAATTGCGCGCCTCCAAGCGGGTCGCGGCCTTTAAAGACTTCGTGCAGGACGAGATCATTACCCACCGCAAACTGCTGCGCGAGAAAGAGTCCCACTAGCTATGCGAAAACCGCATAACGGGCATGTCATAGATTAACGATTCCATCCTTGAACCGTGCACGAACGCCACTTAATTGGGCGGTATGAAGACGGGCGGCTCCGCGCCGCTACTTCATACCTCCCTGTTGGACTCGGCCGAGCTTCGTGCTCGGCCTTTTTTTTGGCTATGGCGCTTCACGAGCCTTAGGTCTTTTCCCCGCGCTGCGCTTGATCTAAGAGGTGTGGCATATTGCTAGGGGAAAACGCGCACCATGACCGAACCAGCCATCACCCAAGACCTGATTTCCAGCCACGGCATCAATGCCGAAGAATATCAGCGTATTCTGGATATCATCGGGCGCGAACCCACCTTTACCGAACTGGGCATCTTTTCGGCCATGTGGAACGAACACTGTTCCTACAAATCGTCGAAGAAATGGCTGCGCACCCTGCCGACCGAAGGCCCTCAGGTGATCTGCGGACCGGGCGAGAATGCGGGCATCGTTGATATCGGCGACGGCCAAGCGTTGGTCTTCAAGATGGAAAGCCACAACCACCCGTCCTACATCGAACCCTATCAGGGTGCGGCGACCGGCGTGGGCGGCATCCTGCGGGACGTTTTCACGATGGGCGCGCGTCCGATCGCGGCGATGAACTCTCTTAGCTTCGGGTCGCCCGACCACCGCAAGACACGCCAGCTGGTGCATGGCGTGGTCGCGGGTGTGGGCGGCTACGGTAACTGCTTTGGCGTGCCCACGGTGGGCGGCGAAGTGCGTTTTGACACCGCCTATGATGGCAACTGCCTTGTGAACGCCTTTGCCGCCGGTCTGGCCGACACCGACAAGATCTTCTATTCCGCCGCTTCCGGCGTCGGCATGCCAGTCGTTTACCTTGGTGCGAAAACTGGCCGCGACGGTGTGGGCGGTGCGACGATGGCATCGGCCGAGTTCGACGACACCATCGAAGACAAACGTCCCACCGTTCAGGTCGGCGACCCCTTCACCGAAAAGCGCCTGATGGAAGCCACGCTCGAACTGATGGCGACCGGTGCCGTGATCTCCATTCAGGATATGGGCGCTGCAGGCCTGACCTGTTCGGCCGTGGAAATGGGCGACAAGGGCAACCTTGGTGTACGTCTGGACCTCGAAAAGGTCCCGACCCGCGAACACGCCATGACCGCCTATGAAATGATGCTGTCGGAATCCCAGGAACGGATGCTGATGGTCCTGCGTCCCGAGCTTGAGGCAGAGGCGA
Organism: Sulfitobacter sp. SBS6; assembly: GCF_048285585.1. NCBI lineage: Bacteria > Pseudomonadati > Pseudomonadota > Alphaproteobacteria > Rhodobacterales > Roseobacteraceae > Sulfitobacter > Sulfitobacter sp. SBS6. The sequence continues at coordinate 46,389 of NZ_JBLWBA010000006.1, forward strand.
AAGCCGTCTTCGACAAATGGGACCTCGATTTCGCCATCATAGGCGAAACAATCGCCGAGGACCGTTTCTTGATCGTGCACAATGGCGAGGTCAAAGCCGACCTGCCGCTTAAAGCGCTCTCGGGCAACGCGCCCGAATACGACCGCCCCTATGTCGAGACACCCGCAGCCGAACCGCTGTCGGATGTTCCCGGCATCGACCCCATCGACGGGCTGAGCGCGCTGATCTCCAGCCCGAACTACGCGTCCAAAGCGTGGGTGTTTGAACAATACGACACGATGGTCATGGGCGACAGCGCCCGCACCCCCGGTCTGGGATCGGGCATCGTGCGCGTGCATGGCACCGACAAGGCGATCGCCTTTACCTCGGATGTGACGCCCCGCTACGTCAAGGCGAACCCTGTCGAAGGCGGCAAACAGGCCGTGGCCGAAGCCTACCGCAACCTCTGTGCCGTAGGGGCACTGCCGCTGGCGACCACGGACAACCTCAACTTCGGCAACCCCGAAAAGCCCGAGATCATGGGCCAGTTCGTTGGCGCGCTGAAAGGCATCGGCGAAGCGGTTGCCGCGTTGGACATGCCCATCGTGTCCGGCAACGTGTCGCTGTATAACGAAACCGACGGCAAAGGCATTCTGCCCACCCCCACCATTGGCGCGGTCGGCCTGCTGAAGCACACGGACGAGATCATCGGCAAAGAGGTCCGCGAGGGCCATGTCGCTTTGGTTCTGGGGGCTACCGAAGGTCACATCGGACAATCCGCCCTGCTGCTTGAAGTGTTCAACCGCCGCGATGGCGACGCCCCCCATGTCGATCTGGCGCTGGAGAAGGCCCACGGTGAATTCATCCGCGCCAACCGCGCGTTGATCAAAGCCTGCACCGACCTGTCGGATGGCGGTCTGGCACTGGCAGCCTTTGAACTGGCGGACGAGGCCGGCGTCGGCGTGAGCCTGGATTCTGCCGATACGCAGGTTCTGTTTGGCGAGGATCAAGCCCGCTATCTGATCGCCTGTAACTTCGATCAGGCCGAAGCCCTGATGATCGCCGCGCAAAACGCCGGTCTGCATCTGGAAAGCGTCGGCAAGTTCGGCGGGGATCAAGTGAACTTCGGCGGCGTCAAAGCGCCTTTGGCTGACCTGTCAGCGACCTATCGCGGGGCTTTTGCTGAAACCTTCGCCTAAGGGGTCGCCCCCATCATCTGCATCAATCGCGTTTTCTCGCCCCGGTCATCGGGGCGGGAGATCACCTCTGCCAGTTCTTGCAACGACGCGATCGAGTGACCGGCCCGAAAGCTGTCGGTGAAGGGCAGCATCGCACGGATACCTGCCGCTTTGGGCGCGAACCCGTCCCACCGCAGCAGCGGATTTAGCCAGATCAGCCGACGTGCGGACAGATGCAACCGCTGCATCTGTCGCGCCAGATCATCGGGCGCATCGCGGTCCAGCCCATCAGTGATCAACAGCACAACCGCACCCTGCCCCATGACCCGCCGCGACCAATCGCGGTTGAACGCCTCGATACAGGCCCCGATGCGCGTGCCTCCCTCCCAATCCTGCGCCTCTGCCCCCGCCGCCTTGAGCGCTGCATCCACGTCGCGTGTCGCCAGATGGCGGGTGATATTGGTCAGCCGCGTGCCAAAGGTAAACGCATGCACCTGCGCCCACCCCGCGCCCTTGGCATTGCTCACCGCGTGCAGGAAATGCAGCACCATGCGGGAATATTGGCTCATGGAACCGGAGATATCACAAAGCACCACCAGATTGGGATAGCGTGGGCGCGGGGTTTTCAGCACCAGCTTGTCCATCTCTCCGCCCCGGCGCAGCGCGGCCCGCAGGCTGCGCCCCGCGTCGATCCGCCCCCTTGGGGACGTCATGGCACGGCGTGACGGCATGGGTTTGACCGGCAGGCGCAACCGCGCCAGCATCTTCTTGGCCTCCGCCACCTCCGCGAGGCTCATCAGTTCGAAATCAAGACTGCGCAGCCGTTCTTGCGAGGACATGGTCAGGCTGGCATCGACCTCGATCTCTGTCTCGCGCTCGTCTTGCGGTTCTTCGCGGTCGCGTTCCGGCGCTTCGGCACCGTCCAGCAACGCCTCTGCCGCGCGTTTCTCGGCGGCTTGGGCGGGGCGGTCTTCCTGCACGCCACGGATCGCGGGCAGCATCGCGGCCATCATATGTTCCAGATACCGCGGGTCGCGCCAATAAAGCCGGAAGAGCTGCGCAAAGATGGTCCGGTGCTCAGGACGGTTCACAAAGCAGGCGTGCAGCGTCCAGTAGAAATCGGTTTTGTCGGTGAACCCCGCCACCTCTACCGCGCGGATTGCGTCAATCACGCGACCGGGGCCAATAGGCAAACCGGCGCGGCGCAGGGCACGGGCGAAATGGGTGATATTGCCGGCGAGTTTGGGGTTATCGGGCAGATCCAGGGGCAGATGTTCCATCAGGTCGCCTGCCGCCGGGGGCTGTCGGCCCCCGGACCCCCGAGGATTTTAGACCATTTGGAAGCGGCAGTATCCGTCAAGGGGTCGCGTCCAGCGTGGCTTTGGCTTGATCGAGGATGCGTTTCGCCTCTGATCCTTGCAGTTTGGCGATGTCATCCTGGTATTTCAGGATCGCCCCAAGCGTATCCGCAATGGTTTCGGGGCTGAGGTTGATCACATCCAGCGCCAGCAGACATTTTGCCCAATCAATGGTTTCGGCCACGCCGGGCTTCTTGAACAAGTCCTCGGTCCGGAGGTGCTGGACAAAGGCCACAACCTCGCGGCTGAGCGCGGCTGAGGCTTCGGGGGCGCGGGCGGCCAGAATCTCCATCTCGCGGGGGAAATCGGGATAATCGACCCAGTGATAAAGACAGCGGCGTTTGAGCGCGTCATGCACCTCGCGCGTGCGGTTCGAGGTCAGGATCACAATGGGGGGCTCAGGAGCCTTGATCGTGCCGAGTTCGGGGATCGTGACCTGAAAATCGCTGAGCGCCTCAAGCAGGAAGGCTTCGAACGGGGCGTCCGTGCGGTCAAGCTCGTCGATCAACAGGATGGGCGCACCGCGTCCGTCAGGGCGCATCGCTTCAAGCAAGGGGCGTTCGATCAGAAAGTCGTCGCTAAAGAGTTCTGTTGTGAGCTGGTGTCGCGAGCGATCGCCGGTGGCCTCAGCCGTGCGGATTGCCACCATCTGCGCAGGGAAGTTCCATTCGTAGACCGCCGTGGCGGCATCCAGCCCTTCATAGCATTGCAACCGGATCAACTTCCGGTCCAAGGCCAGCGCCAATGCTTTGGCGATCTCTGTCTTGCCGACGCCTGCCTCTCCCTCGAGGAACAGCGGCCGGCCCAAGGTCAGGCTCAGGAACACCACCGTGGCCAAAGGCCGCCCGCAGACATATCCCTGCCCCGCAAGCAGCTCTTGCACGGCGTCGATCGAAGGGGGCAGTTGCATGGCATTCTCCGGTTGTGATTGGGACGAGTGGTGCATTCTGATCCCGCGCGGTCAAGGGGTCTGCACGGGGTTCAACAGACTCTATGCCTTGGAGCGACCACAGAATGTGCTATAAATGTGCTTCAAATCTCCGCATTTTCGCCTTAATGCGCCGATACCTCAGACCAAAAGCCAGGGGTTTCCTGTGCCCAGATACGATTGAGGAAGTTTACCATGATCGATACCGCCGTAACGCTCGACACGTCTTTTGAGGAATATTCCAAAAGCGAGTGGATGGATGCTGTGAAGCAGGTCGCGCAGAATGGCGGGTTCTATGAAGCGCTCGGGTCACGACACCACGCGATGTTTCTGGAAAAATCCTCTACCCTGCTGGTCAGCTTTGAAACCATCAACGGGATGCGCGCCTTGTCGTCTATGGCGCATCCTTTGGGGTGGGAAATGGTGCGCAGCGAAGGCTGGTCGCATCTTTGTCTGGCGTCAGAAGGGGATACATGGTTCCGGGACGCGCCCGTTTACGCGTTTTTCGACCGGCTGATCGACGATGGCTTTTTCGACGGCTTTGACCGCGTGATCTTTTATGGCGCGGGTCCGGGCGGCTATGCGGCTGCGGCATTCTCTGTCGCGGCACCGGGTGCAAAGGTCGTTGCCATCCAGCCGCAAGCGACGCTGGACCCCAGCGTGACCGAATGGGACGATCGCTTTGTCGAGATGCGGCGCACGGATTTCACCTCCCGGTTCGGATATGCCCCCGATATGCTGGATGCGGCCGAGGCCGCTTTTGTGATCTATGACCCGACTGTGCCGCTGGACGCGATGCATGCCAGCCTCTTTACCCGCCCCAATGTGACCAAACTTCGGATGCGGCGCATGGGCACGGCGCTGCAATCGAAACTGCTGGAACTTGACCAGTTCGAAGCGATTCTGACCCTAGCAGCCGAGGACGCGTTAGACATTGCCAGCTTTGCCCGCTGCGCCCGCGCCCGCCGCGATCACCGCCCCTATCTGCGCGGCCTGCTGAATGCGTTGGAACAAGACCAACGCGAGTCGCTGATCCTCACGCTTTGCCGCTTTGTGAACGATCGCACCTCTGCACCGCGTTTTGCCCGACGCCAAAAGCAGCTCGAGGCAGAAATCGCACTTAGAAACGCAGCCGAAAAAGGCGATGACACGGATCAGGGCGCGGCAAACGCTGACGCTGCCGAAGGCGCTGGCTGAAGCCTAAATCACGACCGCAACCTCGTGCCGAGACTAGCGCGCCCGCACGCCCTGTGCTAGCGGGGAGCCCATGACACAGACCCTCACGCTTCGACGCCCCGATGATTGGCACCTGCACCTGCGCGACGGCGCGATGCTGGACGCCGTGTTGCCCCATACCGCCGCGCATTTTGCCCGCGCCATCATCATGCCCAATCTGGTGCCCCCGGTGGTGCGCGGTGCCGATGCAGCCGCCTACCGCGATCGTATCCTGGCGGCACTGCCCGAGGGCGCGGATTTCAAGCCGCTGATGACCCTGTATCTGACCGAGGATACCGATCCCGACGATGTGACCGCCGCCCATGCCAGCGGGTTGATCACCGCGGTCAAGCTCTACCCCGCCGGTGCGACGACAAATTCAGCCAGCGGCGTGTCGAACTTTGACAATGTTGCGCCCGTGCTGGAACGCATGGCCGAGATCGGCCTGCCCCTGTGCACCCACGGCGAGGTCACCGACCCCGAGATCGACATTTTCGACCGCGAGGCCGTGTTCATCGACCGCGTGCTTGACCCGATCCGCACCCGTCATGCGGGGCTGAAAGTCGTGATGGAGCATATTACCACCGCCGACGCCGCCCAATATGTCACGGAAAGCACCGGTAATCTGGGCGCGACCATCACCACGCACCATCTGGTGATCAACCGCAACCATATCCTCGCCGGTGGGATCAAACCGCATTACTACTGCCTGCCCGTCGCCAAACGCGAAAGCCACCGTCTGGCCCTGCGTGCTGCCGCGACTTCGGGCGACGCGCGTTTCTTTCTGGGCACGGATTCCGCGCCTCACACGGACGCGAACAAGCTGCTGCCCTGCGGCTGTGCCGGCTGCTTTACCGCGCCCAACACCATGTCGATCCTGGCCGAGGTCTTTGAACAGGAAGACGCGCTGGATCAATTGGAACGGTTTACCTCGCTTAACGGGCCGGATTTCTACGGGCTGGCCCCGAACGAGGCGATGATGACGCTGACCCGCACACCGGCGACCTACCCCGATCACATCGACACGCCCGACGGGCCGGTCACGGTGTTCGATCCGATGATGCCGCTGAACTGGTCCGTCACCGACTGACGCCCCCCTACCAAAGACAGTTTGCCGGTCGCAGCAGGATGAGACCGGCCACCACCGCCCTCAACGCCAAGGCCCCAAAAGGAACGCATGACATGATCCCCACCAGCTACCCCGACTCTACCGAAATGGCGCGTCTGACCGCGCGGATGTTGCTGGAGATCAAGGCCGTTCATTTCAACGCGGCAGAGCCCTTTACCCTCGCCTCTGGTCTGCCGAGCCCGACCTATATCGATTGCCGCAAGCTGATCAGCTATCCGCGCATCCGCGCCACCTTGATGGACTTCCTGACCGTCACAGTGATGCGCGAAGCGGGGTTCGAGGCGTTTGACAATATCGCGGGCGGTGAAACCGCGGGCATCCCCTTTGCCGCGATGGTGGCCGAGCGCATGGCGCTGCCCATGACCTATGTGCGCAAGAAGCCCAAAGGCTATGGCCGCAACGCCCGCATCGAAGGTGAAATGACCGAAGGCCAACGCGTTCTGCTGGTCGAGGATCTAACCACCGATGGCGGCTCAAAGATCAGCTTTGTCGACGCGATTCGCGATACTGGTGCGACCTGCGCGCATACGGCAGTGATCTTTTACTACGGTATTTTTCCGCAGACAGAAAAGACCTTGGGCGATCACGGGGTTACGTTGCACAGCCTGTGCACCTGGTGGGATGTGCTGGCCGAGGCCAAAGCGCAGAACGCGTTTGACACAGAAACCCTGACCGAAGTCGAAGCCTTCCTGAACGCGCCAGAAGCGTGGCAGGATGCGCGGAAAAAAACCTAAGCAATCCACATGATATTGTGTCGCGTGGTGTAAAATCACGCGACATATGCTACGCTAGCGCAGAGATCAGGTTATCCACAGCTTATAAAGATTGCGGGATGACGGGCGGCTCGGGTAGATAAGCCTCGGGTCATTAATCAGTGGGGCAACACGTAGCATGAACGAGATTTCAAGCATCGACGGTAACCAGCTAACGGTTCAAGCGGCCGAGACAATGCCGCATTCCATCGAAGCGGAACAGCAGTTGTTGGGCGCGATCCTGACCAACAACGATATCTACGACCGCGTGGCGTCTGTCATCGGTCCCAAGCATTTCTACGACCCCGTTCACGCCCGTATCTTCGAGATCGCCGCCGCGCGGATCGCCAAGAACAACCTTGCCTCCCCCGTGACGCTCAAGGCGTTTATGGAGGATGACGAAGGGCTGAAAGAACTGGGCGGCCCCGCCTATCTGGTGCGCCTTGCCGGTGCCGCGATCAGCGCCTTTGCCGTGCGCGACTATGCGCAGATGATCTATGATCTGGCGGTGCGCCGCGACCTGATCCAGCTGGGCCGTGACATCGCGGCCAAAGCCGCACAGGTCGATGTCGCGTCAGAGCCGCGCGAACAGATCGTCGAGGCCGAACAGAAACTCTATAAGCTCGCCGAGCAGGGTCAGACCGAAAGCGGTTTCCAGAGCTTTCTGAAAGCCGTGACCGATGCGGTCAACGTGGCCAATGCGGCCTACCAGCGCGACGGTGGCCTATCCGGTGTCTCTACCGGTCTGATTGATATGGATAAAAAGCTGGGCGGTTTGCACCCCTCTGACCTTTTGATCCTTGCCGGTCGTCCGTCGATGGGGAAAACCTCGCTTGCGACGAACATCGCCTTCAACGTCGCCAAAGCCTACCGCCGGGGCACCTTGCATGACGGCACCGAAGGCGCGGTAGACGGTGGCGTTGTCGGGTTCTACAGCCTCGAGATGAGCGCGGAGCAGTTGGCCGCGCGTATCCTGTCCGAAGCGGCCGAAATCCCGTCCCACCAGATCCGGTCGGGTGATATGACAGAGACCGAATTCCGCCGTTTCGTCGATGCCGCCAAAGCGCTGGAAGCCTGCCCGCTGTATATCGACGACACGCCCGCCCTGCCGATCAGCCAGCTGGCCGCCCGTGCGCGGCGGCTCAAACGGACCCATGGGCTGGACGTGTTGATTATCGACTACCTCCAGCTGGTGCGCGGAACGGGCAAAGGCGAAAACCGGGTGAATGAAATCTCGGAAATCACCATGGGCCTCAAGGCCATCGCGAAAGAGCTCAACATCCCCGTGATCGCCCTGTCGCAGCTGTCGCGTCAGGTGGAAAACCGCGAAGATAAACGCCCGCAGCTGTCGGATTTGCGTGAATCCGGGTCGATCGAACAGGATGCCGACGTCGTGATGTTCGTGTTCCGCGAGGAATACTATAAGGAACGCGAAAAGCCCGGCGATCACGAGCTGGATAAAATGGCGATCTGGCAGGAAGAGATGGAGCGTCTGCACGGTCGTGCCGAGGTGGTCATCGGCAAGCAGCGTCACGGCCCGATTGGTACTGTCGATCTCAGCTTCGAAGGACGCTACACCCGCTTTGGTAACCTTGTGAAACCGTGGCAGAGTGAAAATGGCGGCGGCGATCAGGAGTTCTGATCGCCACACCCCGTTAATTCGATGAACACAAGCCTTGTGCAGAGGTCAGACAACCGCCGCGCGGGCGATCTCTGCCTCTGACAGATTGTATTTCGCGGCAAAGCGCTCCCGCGCCGCGATCAGCCTCGGGTCATTGGGCCGCATCCCCAAAGTACGAATGAATTCAATCCGTTGCTGGTGCTTTAGCGCCTCGCGGTCAATCGCCGTCCCCATCGCGCGGTCAATCACCGCCCCGCCGGGGCTGACGTGGAACCACTTGCTGAAATCGCGGAAGTGATGCTGGTTGTGCAGCGTTGTCACATAACGCTCTACCCGCGATTTTGGCACGTTCACATGGGCGGTCATGTGGAACCATTCATAGACCAGAAAGGTCAGCACCCCGCCCACTGGCACGATGGCCACGGCAATCCAGCCCGCCTGCGGCACAGCAAACAGGGCAAGAACACCCCACAGCAGCCCTCCGTTCACCAGTAGCATCGGCAAAGCGACCCAGATCGGCACGAAAAACAGTTTGGTGTTGGTCGGGAAATCATGATGACCGTAGTGCGCCATATACAGCAGGTTGAATGCCCATTGCGCCCGCGGGGGCGATAGGTGGAACACATAGCGGTGCAGGTTGTATTCATTCAGCATTTGCGCGGCGACCCCCAAGGGGATCAGCGCCCAGACCCATAGCGGCGCGAACAACGCCAAGCCAACCAGCCCCGCCCCACAGGCGACCGCCATCACCACGACGGCCGCATGCGAGAACATGATACGCAAGCGCATCATCAGCGGTGCCCCTTACTCGGGCGACAGGGTTTCATAGCGCAACCCTTTAGCGGTGTCCTTGTCGAACCCCTTCCAATAGCTGTGATCTTCCTTCGGGGTGCCATCCTCGTTCATCGACCAGACCCCGTCGTTGGAGTTTTCGACCAGATCAAGATAGGCCCCCATTTCGGCATCGCCCTTGAGATGCTGCGCCATCCAAACGGTGGCGAAATGCTGCGCGATGTTGTTCATGCGCACCGTGTCCCAGACCGGATCGGTATAGTGGCCCGACACGTTGAACCCCAGATCAGCGTCATCGCGAAAGGATTCCGCAGGCGCAGGCATCGGGGCCGCCGCATTATGGCCGCCGTTTTCAAAGGTCAGCAAGGCGCGGTCGACGCTGCTGGCGTTTTCCCAAATGGCGCGCACGCCTTTTTCGTAAAGCGATACCATATCCTCGGACCCGGCCATGAACAGCATGGGGATCTGCACGCCCTTCAAGCCTTCGGCATCCCAGAAGCCCGTGTTCATGCCCCAGGGGCCGATCGCGATGGCGGTTTTGATCCTTGGGTCGGGCAGGTTGTTATGCGTCTCGGACCCCGCCTGATGGATGCCCAAAGTGCCATGCGGCCCGCCCCAGCCATAGCCGACCGACGCTTCGGTCACGCCACCACCTGCGGTGATCACCGCGCCGTAGCCGCCCATGGAATAGCCGATCAAACCGGTGTTATCCGCATCCACCAAGCCATTGAGAAAAGAGCTTTCGTCTTGCGACAGACGCGCCATTTCATCCAGCACGAAAAGCTGGTCCAGCGACCGGTTCACCAGCGTAGAGCCAAAGGCCGCCTGCGTGCGATAGGTCGAATCCAGGTGATCGATGGACGCCACGACATAGCCCTTCGACGCGATATTCTCGGCCAGATGGGACATCAGGAAGCGGTTGCCGGGATACCCGTGGGAGACGATGACCAGCGGATAGGCCGCGTCGGGCTGTGCTGGTTCCGCGTCGCGCATGGCTTTGCCTTGCAAGGTGACCTCGGTCTTGCCATCGCGGATGAACGCCTTGATCGCGGTGTCGCCGGTGGCCCCGTCCGCGGCGGGGTACCAGACCTCGACCGTCAGCGGGCGATCATAGCGCGGCAGGGTTTCAGGTTTGTCCGCTGCGGGATCGATGGACAGGATATCGATCTGGTCCTTATGCACCAGGTCAAGCTGGCGCACGCCGATCGCTTCGTCGCCATAGGCCGCCATATCAGGGGCTGTGGGCATCTGGGTATCGATCCGGTTCTCGGCCAGCGCCATAGGCGCGGCCATCGCCGTGACCACCGCCAGCACGGGCCCCGTTGTCATTGTTAAAACTCGCATTGAACTCTCTCCCGTTTTATATGCGGCTACTGCGCGCAGCCTGTCTTTTGTCAGGAACCAAGCTATCGCGTTCGCGCCACCATGCAAGCATCATGCGAAGGTTTCGTTACGTTAGGGAAATGGGCCAAACATTCCGTCCCGCTCCCCGTAAGGCGTGGGATTATTGGCCGGTGACCTTGGTCGTGGCTTGACCTTGGCGGGCATACGGTCAAAACAAATCCCATGACAACAGCCACCCTCTCTATCGACCTCAATGCGATTGCCGCCAATTGGCAGGCGCTGAACAAAATGACCGGCTGCGACACCGGTGCCGTGATCAAGGCAAACGCCTATGGTCTGGGCGTTGACCGCGTGGCCCCGGTTCTCGCCGCCCAAGGCGCGCGCAAGTTCTTTGTCGCTGTCGCGGAAGAGGGCGTGGCCCTGCGTCGCGTGTTGGGGCCCGGCCCTGCGATCAACGTCTTTGCGGGGCATATGCCCGGTGACGCCGATATGATCCGAAGCGCGGCCCTGACGCCGATGATCAATTCGGTCGACCAGATGATCGCCCATGTCGAAGCCTTGCCCGGCCATCGTTTCGGGGTGCAACTGAACAGCGGCATGAACCGCCTTGGCATGGACCCCGCGGAATGGGCCGCGCTGCGCGACATCGCCCTGGCGCAGAACCCGACCTTGATCATGTCGCATCTGGCCTGCGCGGATGAACCGAACCACCCGATGAATGCCCGCCAGCTCAAGACCTTCCGCGAAATGACGGATGGGTTGAACGTGCCACGATCCTTGGCCGCGACGGGGGGTATCATGCTTGGCCGTGACTACCACTTTGACCTGACCCGCCCGGGCATCGGGGTGTACGGCGGATTGCCCTTCGCCGATGCGATGCCGGTGGTGACGCTGGATGTGCCTGTCATTCAGGTGCGCGAAGTCGCCACGGGCCAGACCGTCGGCTATGGCTGCGCCTGGACGGCACCCCGCCCGACATTGGTCGCCACCGTTGCTGCGGGTTATGCCGACGGGTTGATCCGCGCCTTGGGCAACGGGGCCACTTTCACCCACGAGGGGCGCAAACTGCCCGTTGTTGGCCGTGTCTCTATGGATCTGATCACCGTCGATGTGACCAGCCTGACAGAGGTGCCAGAGCATTTGCAGCTGATCGGGAACTATCAGTCTGTGGATACGGTCGCCGGGTTTGCGGGCACCATCGGCTACGAAGTGCTGACCGCGCTTGGCGCGCGCTATGACCGGGTCTATGTGGAGTGATGGGGCACGCCCCCGCGCAGACCGCTTTGATATGCTGCTGCGCGTCGCAAACCTGTCTCTGCTGATCCTCTACCCCGTTGCATGGGCCGCGCCTTTATTGCGGGCGGGCGTGCTGCCGCTGTTCGGGCTTACCGAAATCTCTGTCCTGAGCGGGCTGAAATCCCTATGGGACACCGACCTGTTTCTGGCGCTGATCGTCGCGGTTTTTGCCCTTATCGCACCCTATGTTAAGACCGTCGGCCTGACGCTGGTACAGTTCCACCTGATCGGCCCACGCGCCCTGCCCGTCTTGCAGGCAATCGGCAAATTGGCGATGGCGGATGTGTTTCTGATCGCGCTTTATGTGACCCTATCAAAGGGAATCGGCATCGGGCGGATCGAGACGGCTTGGGGTCTATACCTGTTTACAGGCTGCATCCTCGCGTCGCTGTTTATCGGGCACCGCGCGCAGAAAATCGCCTAAGCAAGCTGGCGTTTTCACGCGACCAACCCACCCGCCTGGGTAGAATTGGTCGGAATTTCTCAAGTAAAATCGATTCATTTACGGAAATTTCAAGATTTTCTTCGCCTTTTGCCAACATCGGCATATTCTTGCTTACAACAGCAACTCAAGCACAAGGTGAGACAGATGAACGCGTTGACGGCACTTATTCAGTATCTTTTTCAAAGACTCGCATTCGCGGTTTTCGCTGTTGCCGCCGTGGCGATCACCGTCTGTACCGTTATGGCCGCGCTTGGCCAATGGGCCTGGATTGAACTACCGCTCAACTATGACGGGCAACCCGTTGAGAATGCAGGGATGTATGCGCAGATCGGCCTGACCATTCTGGCCGTGGGCATCTGCTTTTTCATCCCCACCAATCGCCGCATCATGCAGCTTGAAACGTCGCACCGCAAATTTGCTCTGAACATGGATGACATCACCCGCGCCTACGGGGCGGTGCATGCAGCGGATCGGGGCGACGTTTTTCACATGTCCTCCGAATTCGACTCGGTCCGCGAACGGCTGGCCTATCTGCGCGATCACCCTGATCTCAGCACGCTTGAACCCGCCCTTCTGGAAGTCGCCGCGCAGATGAGCCACATCTCGAAAGAGCTGGCGACCGTCTATGCCGACGAGAAAATCGAACGTGCGCGCAATTTCCTCAAGCAGCGTCAGGAAGAAGTGAACCTCTTCAACAGCCGTCTGGATCAGGCCAAAGGCATCACATCCGAGATGAAGCACTGGCTGCACGAAGTCGAGCTGGAAGAAAGCGTGGCCGCGGCACAGCTGGACCGCCTGCGCGCTGAAATGCGCGAGATCATGCCCGAACTGGGAATCGAACGTACGGTATCGGCGGATGAAATGGCCCGCGATTCACGTGTGGTAGAGCTGCCCCCCAAAGCAGCGGAGTAACCCCGCGCAGGCACCAAGGTTTTGCTTTGACGTTTCCCCTTTGTTCGGCCAGAAAGACGCATGGCTAAATCTCCCGTTACATTTTCGTGCACGGCTTGCGGTGCGACCTATAACAAATGGTCCGGGCGCTGTGATGCCTGCGGCGAATGGAATACGATCCAGCAGGACAAGGGCATTTCATCCGGCCCGCCCAGCAAATCGCTTGGCACGCGTCGCGGCGCGGCGATGGTGCTGACCGACCTCACCACCAAGGACACGCCCCCGCCCCGCAGCCAATCCGGCATTGCCGAGCTGGATCGCGTTTTGGGCGGCGGGCTGGTCCCGTCCTCTGCCATTCTGGTCGGCGGTGATCCGGGCATCGGGAAATCCACCCTTTTGCTGCAAGCAGCGGCCCATTTCGCCCGCAGTGGTTTGAAAACAATCTACGTCAGCGGAGAGGAAGCCTCGGCGCAGGTCCGTATGCGGGCGCAGCGTTTGGGGTTGTCTGACGCCTCGGTGGAGTTGGCCGCCGAAACCAATCTGCGCGATATCCTGACCACGCTTGAAGAGGTGAAGCCCGATCTGGTCATCATAGATTCGATACAGACCATGTGGGCCGATAACGTCGATTCCGCCCCCGGGTCCGTCAGTCAGGTCCGCGCCGCCGCGCACGAGCTGACAAGCTTTGCCAAACGGCGCGGCGTTTCCGTGATTCTTGTGGGGCATGTCACCAAGGACGGGCAGATCGCGGGGCCGCGCGTGGTCGAGCATATGGTCGATACCGTTCTGTATTTCGAGGGCGAGCGCGGCCACCAGTTCCGTATCCTGCGCGCGGTCAAGAACCGCTTTGGCCCCGCAGACGAGATCGGCGTGTTCGAGATGACCGGCGAAGGGCTGGCAGAGGTCACCAACCCCTCTGCCCTGTTTCTGTCCGAACGCGGCACACCCGCCGCAGGGTCAGTGGTTTTCGCGGGTATCGAAGGCACCCGCCCTGTTTTATGCGAGCTTCAGGCCCTTGTGGCCCCGTCGCCTCATTCGCAGGCGCGGCGTACGGTTGTGGGCTGGGACGGGGGACGGCTTGCGATGATCCTCGCCGTGCTAGAGGCCCGTTGCGGCATCCCCTTTGCGGGGCTTGATGTTTACCTCAACGTGGCGGGCGGCATGAAAATCTCGGAGCCGGCCGCGGATTTGGCGGTCGCGGCCGCCTTGCTCAGCGCGCGCGAAGACGTGGCTTTGCCCGCGGAAACCGTTGTTTTCGGCGAAATCAGCCTGTCCGGTGCGCTACGCCCCGCCAGTCAAACCGAAAATAGGTTGAAAGAAGCGCAAAAACTTGGTTTTACCAGCGCCATCGCGCCCGCGGGCGGAAAACCGGTGGGCAAGAACGGCATAACGCTTAACACCATGAGCGATCTCACCGGATTTGTAGGCGAAATATTCGGGGCTGGCTAACCGCCCCTTCAAGGAAGGCAAGACGACCATGGAAGGTTTTACCATCATTGACGGGGTTGTGGCGCTTGTCATCGTTCTGTCGGCTTTGCTGGCTTATGGCCGCGGGCTTGTACGCGAATTTATGGCGATCGTGGGCTGGATTGCCGCCGCGATCCTTGCGTTTCTTTTTGCGCCGCAGGTTGAACCGCTGGTGTCAGAGATCCCTGTTGTGGGCGAATTCCTTGCCGACAGTTGTGAACTATCGATTATCGGGGCGTTTGCCATCGTCTTTGCCATTGCGCTGATTGTGGTCTCGCTGTTCACCCCGTTGTTTTCGTCGCTGGTGCAGCGCTCTGTTCTGGGTGGTCTGGATCAGGGGCTCGGGTTTCTTTTCGGCGTGGCGCGCGGCATTCTTTTGGTCGCCATCGCCTTCTTTGTCTACGACACCGTGATCACCGGCCAGACCTTCACCATGGTGGACGAAAGCCGGTCGGCACAGGTCTTCGGGCGCTTTACCGGCCAGATCGAAGAGCAGAACCCGGAAGCCGCATTGGGCTGGATCACCACCCGCTACGAGGCACTGGTTGGTGCTTGCGGTGCCTAATCGCCGCTGACGCTGCCAAAAGTTAAACACGCGCCCCCGTTTTCGGGGGCGTTTGCGTTTCTGCCATATGTTGCATCGCAGCATATGCGGGGGCAAAATGTAACGGCGGGGTGACAAGGCCCGCCCAAAGTCCTACATAGCCCCTATCCCTTCATCGGATTCGGAGTTGCCCCGTTGTCCAAGATCATGCCCCCCGCACACCCGTTTGATTCCTCCTATCTGCGTGATGCAGATGACGGGGATAAACTCAAAGAAGAATGCGGGGTGTTCGGCGTGATCGGCGTTGCAGACGCCTCGAACTTTGTGGCCCTCGGCCTGCACGCGTTGCAGCACCGTGGTCAAGAAGCCGGCGGGATCGTCAGCTATGACCCCGCTGCCGGTTTCCAGTCCGCCCGCCGCTTCGGCTATGTGCGCGACAACTTCACCTCGCAAAAGGTGATGGAGACGCTGCCCGGCGAACTGTCTATCGGGCATGTGCGCTATTCGACCTCCGGTCACAAAGGCCCGACAGCGATCCGCGATGTGCAGCCCTTCTTTGGTGAATTCGCCATGGGCGGTGCCGCGATTGCCCATAATGGCAATATCACCAACGCCAACGCCCTGCGCCGCGAGCTGATTGAACGCGGGTCGATCTTCCAGTCCTCGTCGGACAGCGAATGTATCATCCACCTGATGGCGCGGTCCCTGCAACGCAACATTCCCGAACGCATGGAAGACGCGCTGCGCCGTGTCGAAGGCGCGTTTTCGGTCGTGGCGATGACCCGCACCAAGCTGATCGGCGTGCGCGATCCTTTGGGTGTCCGCCCGCTGGTTCTGGGCAAGCTTGGCGACGGTTGGGCGCTCAGCTCAGAGACCTGCGCGCTGGACATCATCGGTGCCGAATTCGTCCGAGAGATCGAGCCCGGCGAGATGGTCGTGATCACCCCTTCGGGCGTCGAAAGCCATTTTCCCTTCCGCCGTGTCGCATCGCGTTTCTGTATCTTTGAACACGTCTATTTCAGCCGCCCCGACAGCATCCTTGGCGGTCGTTCGGTCTATGAAACCCGCGAAGCCATCGGGCGCGAGCTGGCAAAGGAATCGCCGGTAGAGGCGGATCTTGTCTGCCCCGTCCCCGACAGCGGCACGCCTGCGGCCATCGGTTTCAGCCTCGAATCGGGTATTCCCTATGCGATGGGGATTATCCGCAACCAATACATGGGCCGGACCTTCATCGAACCGACCGAGCAGATCCGCAACATGGGCGTGAGGCTAAAGCTCAACGTGAACCGCGCGCTGATCAAGGGCAAGCGGGTCATTCTGGTCGACGATTCGGTTGTGCGTGGCACCACCAGCCGCAAGATCAAAGAGATGATCCTTGATGCCGGCGCGAAAGAGGTCCACTTCCGCATTGCTTCGCCCCCCACAGCGTGGCCCTGTTTCTACGGTGTGGACACGCCGCAACGTGAAAAGCTGCTGGCCGCCACCATGTCCGAAGAGGAAATGCGCGAGCATTTGCAAGTGGATAGCCTCAAGTTCATTTCGCTCGACGGGCTTTATCGCGCCGTGGGCGAGGCAGAGGGCCGCAACAACAAGTGCCCGCAATATTGCGATGCCTGCTTCTCGGGCGATTACCCCGTCACCCCTGCCGACCAGATCAATCAAGGGTTCGAGATGAAGCCAGCCGCCGAATAAAGCCGCCGCTTCGCGACAAGTTCCGCAAGGGCGGGCGCAGGGTTCAACCCCTCGCCCGCCCTTTTGCTGTTTCGCGCCCCCGTGCCGCTGGCAAAGCTTTGCCGACGTGCAAGCCAGTCTTTGCCAGCCTCCCCCGCGCCCTCTTTCGGCTGTCAGGCAGCTTTGTTAGCCCCTCGGTCTAACCATTCTTTGCCCCCCAAAGCGCAGCAAGAGGCACCCATGTCGACTGACGAAAAAGGCACTCCGACCCCGCAGAAAACACTTAATCTGGCAACGCAGCAGGCGTCCCTGCCCAAGCTCGCCCTGATTGGTACCTTCGGCAGCCTGACCGACCCCGGCGCGTTGATCCGCGATGGCCGCGGACGCATCCACCGCGTGACCTTGAACGACAAGATCAGCGACGGCACTGTCGCCGCCATTGGCGACGACAGCGTGGTTCTGGCGCAGCGCGGGCGCACGGTGACGCTCAAACTTCCCAAAGGGTGAAACGCCCCGCGACATGACCCCGGGTGCCGCGCCCCTCTTGACGGGGGGCGGTGGCTCAGGCAAAGCCACCCCATGACAAAAACAGCTCTTATCACTGGCGCGTCCCGCGGTCTTGGTGCCGCCCTGGCCGAAGCACTTTGCGACACGCATCACATCATTGCAGTCGCCAAAACCACCGGTGCCCTGGAAGAGCTGGACGACCGCATCCAGTCCCGCGGCGGCAGCGCGACATTGGCCCCGATGGACATCACCAATGCCGATGCGATGGCGACCCTGTGCCGTGGCATCTATGACCGCTGGGGCAGCCTTGATCTGTGGCTGCACACCGCTGTCCATGCCGCCCCCTTGGCCCCGACCGATCACATCGACGCCAAAGACATGGCCAAATCTGTCGCCTGTAACGTCACCGCCACCTCGACCCTGATCACCTATGTGGCACCGCTGCTGGGGCAATCGGGTCAGGCCGTGTTCTTTGACGATCCGGTTGTGGCGACCAAGTTCTTTGGCAGCTACGGGGCCACCAAGGCCGCGCAGATCGCGCTGGCCAAAAGCTGGCAGTCCGAAGCCGTGGCAATCGGCCCGCGCGTCCACATCATGACCCCCGCCCCCATGCCAACCGCGACACGCGCGCGTTTCCACCCCGGTGAAGACCGCGAGTCGCTGAACACGCCACAGTCGCAAGCCGCTGAAATTCTGGCGCAACTGGCTGTTTCCCAGCCTTAAAACATGATGCGGTGAAGGCTCCTGCCTTGCCGCGCCGCGCCCCGTCGCCTATCAAGGCGCAAAGGGGAATTTATGCGCATTCTGATCACCAACGACGACGGTATTCACGCTCCGGGTCTGAAGACCCTGCAGGGCATTGCCACCGACCTGGCCGGACCCGATGGCGAGGTCTGGACCGTGGCCCCCGCCTATGAACAATCCGGCGTCGGGCATTGCATCAGCTACACCAAGCCGATGATGGTCGAAAAGGTCAGCGACCGGCGCTTTTCAGTCGAGGGCAGCCCGGCCGATTGTGTGATGGCGGCACTGCATGACTGTATGCTGGATGCCCGCCCTGATCTGGTGCTGTCGGGTGTGAACCGCGGCAACAACGCGGCTGAAAACACGCTCTATTCCGGCACGATCGGTGGCGCGATGGAGGCGGCGCTGCAAGGCATCCCCGCCGTGGCCCTGTCGCAATATTACGGCCCTGCCAACCGTGATCTGGATGATCCGTTCGAGGCCGCCGCCGGCCACGGGGCCGATGTGATCCGCCGTATCCTGGATGCGACACCGGCGCATGGGGATGGCTACCGTCTGTTCTATAACGTGAATTTCCCGCCCGTCGCAGCGGCAGAGGTTCAGGGCATCCGTTTGGCCCCCCAGGGGATGCGCCGCGATACCAGCTTTTCCACGATCCCGCAGTTGTCGCCCTCGGGGCGGCGGTTCTTGTGGATCAAGGGCGCGGACCAGCAGATCCCGACGGACGACGGCACCGACGCCGCGCTGAACCTTGACGGCTATATCTCGGTCACGCCCATGCGCGCCGACCTCACCGCTCATGATACATTTGACGCGCTAAAAGCCATCAATACATGAACGACGAAGAAGACATCACAGACGCGACACGCAAGATGCAATTTCTTTACGCACTCCGTTCCAAGGGCGTCACCGATGCCCGTGTCCTGAACGCGATGGAGCAGATCGACCGTGGTCCCTTCATCCGCGGCCTTTTCGCGTCCCGCGCCTACGAGGACATGCCCCTGCCGATCGCCTGCGGTCAGACCATCAGCCAGCCTTCAGTTGTGGCGCTGATGACGCAGGCGCTGGATGTGTCGTCGCGCGACAAGGTGCTCGAGGTGGGGACCGGATCAGGCTATCAGGCCGCGATCCTCAGCAAACTGGCGCGGCGCGTCTATACGATCGACCGCCACCGCAGGCTGGTGGTAGAGGCACGCCAGATCTTCGAGGATCTGGCCCTGTCCAACATCACCGCGATCATTGGCGACGGCAGCTTTGGCCTGCCCGAACAGGCCCCCTTTGACCGGATCATCGTGACCGCCGCCGCCGAAGACCCCCCCGGCCCGCTTCTGGCCCAGCTCAAGGTGGGCGGCATCATGGTCGTGCCCGTGGGCCAGTCGGACACGGTTCAACACCTCATACGTGTACGCAAAACCGAGACCGGGCTGGAATATGACGAGCTGCGCAAGGTCCGCTTTGTTCCCTTGCTTGAAGGGCTGGGAAAAGACGGCTAAATGCAGTATAGCAAGGGGAACTCCGCCCGAACGGGGACCCCAAGGCGCTGACGGCACCGAAGACGAGGACGAGCAGATGACCCAACCAAACGTGACCCGTACCCTCAGGCTGACGGTACTGGCGGGCAGCTCTGCGCTTTTGCTCGCCGCTTGTGAACAGCCCCTTGATATGGATTTGCGCGGCGGCTTTGGCGACGGTTTCACCACCGCCCACGCAGCCACCGGCCCGCTGGATGAACGCCCCGCACCGGACAACCGCGGTGTGATTTCCTACCCCAACTATCAGGTCGCTGTGGCGCGGCGTGGCGATACGCTGTCTGACGTGGCCACCCGCGTGGGTGCCGATGTGGGCAGCCTGTCGCGCTACAACGGCATCGACCCCACTGTCCCCCTCCGCAAGGGAGAGATCATCGCCCTACCGACCCGCGTCGCCGAACCCTCGCCCGCGACTGGCGCGTCGGGCACCGGTCCGATCACCACTGCAGCGGTCGACATCCAGACCATCGCAGGCGGCGCGATCAACCGGGCGCCCGCCACCCCCGGCGTGCAGACCACCACCCTGCCCTCGGCGCAGACCACCACCCGCGAGAACCCCGCGAAACAGACCGGGATCGAGCCTGTGCGCCACAAGGTGGAACGTGGGGAAACCGCCTATACCATCGCGCGTCTCTATGCCGTGCCGGTTGAAACGCTGGCCGAATGGAACGGGCTTGGCGCTGATTTCTCTGTCCGCGAAGGGCAGTTCCTGCTGATCCCCGTGGCGCAGCAGGCCGCCCCGAAACGCAGCGCTGCAGTGCCAGCCGCCGCGACGGCCACTGCGCCGACAACGACCAGCTTGCCCGGCACCGGATCGCCAACGCCGACCCCGCCAAGCGCCGCGAAACCGCTACCGCCCGTGGACGAAAAGCCCGCCGTGCCAAAGCCCGAACCTGCCGCAGCCAAGCCTGTCGCCGATGTGGGCAAGACGACGCAACCCGCCTCTTCCGGCCGCATGTCGCCCCCCGTACAGGGCAGCATCATCCGCGCTTATTCCAAGGGCAAGAACGAGGGCATCAACATCAAGGGCACACCGGGTGCTGCGGTCAAAGCCGCCGATAGCGGCACCGTCGCCGCGATCACCAAGAGCGCCGAGGGCGTGCCGATTGTCGTGATCCGCCACCCTGACAACCTGCTGACCGTATATGCCAATGTCGCCAATGTGTCGGTCGCCAAAGGGGATAGCGTCTCTAAAGGGACGAGCATCGCCAAGCTGCGCCCGGGCGATGATTCATTCGTACATTTCGAGGTGCGCAAAGGCTTTGATAGCGTTGATCCGACGCCCTACCTGAACTAAGCCAACTGCAAAACGGAACAGCTTCAAAACGCGGCCCCTTTTCGGGGCCGCTTGCTTTTGTGCAGGCCGCTTATCGCTTACAGCGCGACGCCGCGACGCCCTGCCAGATCAACGAAGTACTGCCAGGCCACACGGCCCGACCGCGCGCCACGGGTCGCTTGCCATTCGATCGCCTCGGCGTGCAGGGTCTTGGCGTCAATCTCGACCCCATAAGCCTCGCAATAGCCGCGGATCATATCCAGATACTGTTTCTGGTCGCAGGGATGGAAGCCCAGCCACAGCCCGAAGCGATCCGACAGCGATACTTTCTCTTCCACCGCCTCGGCGGGGTTGATAGCAGAGCCACGTTCGTTCTCGATCATGTCACGGGGCATCAGATGCCGTCGGTTCGACGTGGCATAAAGCACGACATTCTCTGGCCGCCCCTCGATCCCGCCATCCAGCACCGCCTTCAGCGACTTGTAATGCGCGTCATCATGACCAAAGCTCAGATCATCGCAATACAGGATAAACCGTTGCCGTGCACCGCGCAGCAGGCTCAGCAGACGGCCCACCGATGGCAAGTCCTCGCGTTGCAGTTCCACGATGCGCAGACGGTCGTGCGTCTCTCGGACATGGGCGTGCACGGCTTTCACAAGGCTCGACTTGCCCATCCCGCGCGCGCCCCACAGCAGGGCGTTGTTGGCGGGCAGACCAGCGGCGAATTGCATCGTGTTGGCCAGCAACGTGTCGCGCGCACGATCCACCCCAACCAGCAGCGACAGATCAACCTTGCTGACCGTTTCGACCGGTGCCAGATGGTCCGGCCCTGTCTGCCAGACAAAGGCCCCCGCTACATCAAAATCCGGGGTTTTCAGCGGCGGAGGAGACATCCTCTCCAACGCCGCTGCAATACGGTCCATCGGGTCACGGTTCACTTCAGGTCGTCCTCATCCTCTTCGAACTCTGCGAGGATCGGGTCATCATATTCGTCGTCATAATACCCGTCTGCGCGCAGCTGCTCTTCTCGTTTGCGTTCAACCCGCCCTACAAGAAAGATAGAGATTTCGTAAAGCCCGTAGACCACAACAAACAGGATCCCTTGGGTGATCACATCCGGCGGCGTGACAAGTGCGGCCAGCACCAGAATACCAACCACCGCATATTTGCGCACGTTGCCAAGCCCTTCGGCGCTGACCAGACCGGCCTTGCCCATCAGGGTCAGCAATACGGGCAGCTGAAAGCACAGGCCAAAGGCCACGATGAACTTGATCGTCAGGCTCAGATACTCCTGAGCCGACCCCTGGAACGCGATGGCCGCGATCCCGCCTGCGTTATCCGTCCCCTCGCCGACAAGCGTGCCCGCCTGCTGGAAACCAAGAAAGAAATCGAAAGCCAGCGGTGTCACGATATAAAAGGCAAAGGACGCGCCCAAAAAGAACATCAGCGGGCTCGAGATCAGGAAGGGCAGAAACGCGCCCTTCTCGTTCTTGTAAAGCCCCGGTGCCACGAAGCGCCACAGCTGGTAGCTGATATAGGGAAAGCCCAGCACCAGCCCGCCCAGCAAAGAGATAGAGATGGCGACGAAAAAGCCCTCTTGCAGCTTGATCAGGATCAACCCGCAGTCTTCCTGCCCGCGCTCGGCCATAGCCGAACACAAAGGATTTGTCAGGAAGTTAAAGATCGGATTCCAAACGGTAAAACAGATCACCATGCCGATGATAAAGGCGATCACCGAATGGATCAGCCGCGTGCGCAGCTCGGCCAGATGCTCGATCAGCGGGGCGGCGCTGTCGTCAATATCGTCTGATGCACTCATGTGTCACTCTTTTTGGCCGCTGGCGCTTTGGGCGCGGCTTTCTTGGCCACAGGTTTCGTTGCGGCAGGTTTCTTGGCGGCAGGCTTCTTCGCGGGCGTGGCTTTAGCTGGCGTTTTGGCGGCAGCTGCCGTCTTGGCTGGCGCTTTCTTGGCAGGAGCTTTCGCCGCCGGCTTCTCGATCTGCGGCGCGGCGGCGGGTGTCGCCAGTTTGGCCTCTGCGGCGTCGGCCTGTGCCAGCGCTTCGGCAGCTTCACGCTGCTTGCGCTCGGCACCGGCACGGGCGGTGG
Source organism: Sulfitobacter sp. SBS6 (assembly GCF_048285585.1). NCBI lineage: Bacteria > Pseudomonadati > Pseudomonadota > Alphaproteobacteria > Rhodobacterales > Roseobacteraceae > Sulfitobacter > Sulfitobacter sp. SBS6. Next base: position 69,160 of record NZ_JBLWBA010000006.1, read on the forward strand.
CGGCCTGGATCTTCTTGACATCCTCGGCCCGCTGCGAGGCCAGTTTGCCCGTCTCGCTTTCGGGGTCGAATTTGGACAGGGATTTGGTCGCTGACTTCACTTCGTCCATCGCCGATCCCAGCGGGTTCGTCGCGGTTTTCAACGTCTTGTTCAAACTGGACGACATCTCGCGCATGCCCGTGTCATCGGCGGCATCATTCATCGCATTGCTGAACTCGCGCGCCATCCCCTTGGCCTTGCCCACAAACTGGCCGACCTTGCGAAACAGCACGGGCAGGTCCTTGGGACCCACCACAATCAGCGCGACAACGCCAACGACCAACAGCTCTGACCACCCCATATCAAACATGAGAGATTACACCCGGTCCTTGTCGGTCTTCGTGTCGGTGACAACAACGGTGTCATCGCTCAGCTCGGCAGTGTCCTTGTCGCCGTTTTTCACGTCATCTTCGCCTTCGCTGATGCCTTTCTTAAAGCTGGTGATGCCCTTGCCGACTTCGCCCATCAGGCTGGAAATCTTGCCGCGCCCGAACAGGACCAGCACCACAACGGCAATCAGCAAAAGACCCGGAAGGCCGATATTGTTCAACATAGTCTCAACTCCATATTCCGAATGTGAGGCAGAGGGACTGCCCCCGCCGGTAAACTCTGTCTCTTTTTAGGCCCCTGCTCTGGCAGCTTGAAGGGCCAAAGCGATGACCTCGACGCGCGGCCCCGCAAAATTTACGCCCTCCGACGACCGCCCCAACACTCCTGACAGTTTTTTGGCAGTTGCCTTGCACCCTGCCCGCCTGTGTGGCACATAGAAACCATGCGCCGCAGCGATCGATTGTTTTCCCTGCTCTCCCTCTTGGGCGACCACCAGCTTCACCGGGCCGAGGATATGGCGCAGGCGGCGGGCGTGTCCTTGCGCACGCTCTACCGCGACATCGCGCGGCTGCAGGCGTCGGGCGTTGCGATCACCGGCACCCGTGGCGCAGGCTACCGGCTGACACCGGCGACGGTACTGCCGCCGCTATCCCTCTCCCCCGAAGAGATAGAGGCGTTGCAACTCGCCCTCGCCGTTGTGCTTGAAACAACCGACCCCGACCTACAGGCCGCCGCGACCTCTCTGGCGCAAAAAATCGATGCGGCCTTGCCCGAGACCGCACAGCCCGCAACGCAGGACTGGCAGCGCATCGAACACCCTTTCGCCAATGCCGCGCGGGGGATGGGACATCTGCCCGTGCTGCGCGCCGCAATCCGCGCGCGCCAGAAACTCAGGATCGTCTATAACGCCGACGATGGCACGCTCGAAACGCTGGTGCTCCACCCCTACAGGCTCAGCCATGCCGCCCGCAGTTGGACCCTGTCAGGTTGGGACGAAATCAAAGGGCAAAACACCACCCTGCGGCTTGACCTGATCGAGGCGACACACCCGCTGCCCGCGCTATTCACCGCGCCGCCCGTCTTCCAAATGGATTAAATCCTCGCCGAAGGCATCCCGCGGTGCCACAGGGGCAGCCGCCAGCGGTCTACCCTGCCGCATGCACCGGAAAAACAAAACAACGATCGCGGCGCACGGTCAGCCACATGACGGCCCCGGGCTGCGGCAAAAAGACATTGGGCACGGTGGCGCGCAGGGTGCTGCCGTCATGGTCCATGACAAACTCCACGAGACTTTCATTCCCCATGAAACGCGCACGCGCAACAACGGCGCGGGCTGCGGTGCCATCGGTCGAGGTTGGCAACGGCCCCTTGCCCGCACGGTCAAAGTCGATGCGCAAATGCTGGGGGCGGAACACGATATCCACCTGTGTCCCGTCCGGCACGCCGGGGGCCAGAAACCGGCCAAAGACCGTATGCGCCAGCGCCCCAGACACCTCGGCCCGCAGCACATTCGCGTCCGAGAAAAACGCCACCGACGCGCGGTCGACGGGACGCGTATACACGTTATAGGGGGCCCCCTGCTGCACGATCTTGCCATCGCGCATCAAGGCGATCTCGTCTGCCATGCGCATGGCTTCCTCGGGCTCGTGGGTGACCAGCAAGACGGCGGTACCTTCCTCTTTCAGGATGCCCAAAGTCTCGTCCCGGATGTCATCGCGCAGCCGGTTATCAAGACCCGAGAAGGGCTCGTCCATCAGCATGATCTTGGGCCGCGGGGCCAAGGCACGCGCCAGCGCCACGCGCTGTTGTTCGCCCCCCGACAGTTGATGCGGATAGCCGTCGATGAACCGCAGCAGGTCCACACGCTCAAGCAGTTCCTCGATACGGGCGCGGCGTTCGGCCTTGGTGCCGGTTTTCAGGCCAAAGCCCACGTTGTCGGCCACGCTAAGATGCGGAAACAGCGCGAAATCCTGGAACATCAACCCGATCTCGCGCCGTTCGGGGGGCACGCGGAAAACCGTGTCACAGATCAGCTTGCCATCAACGTGGATCGTACCGCTGTCCTGCATCTCGACGCCGGCGATCATCCGCAGGGTGGTCGACTTGCCACAGCCCGATGGCCCCAGAAGGCAGGTCACCTGCCCCGGCATGATTTTCAGGCTGACATCATCCACGACGGCCCGCCCGCCATAGGCGCGCTGCAGGTTCTTGATTTCCAGTCTCGGGTGCACGTCAGTCACTTCAGTCATGGGCGCAGTCTAATCCGATCAATTCGCTCGGGATCGACCGCTATCAGCCCCGCCGCGCGCCCGCAAGCACCGCCGCGAAGCCTGCGACCAGAACGACCACACAAATCACCAAAAGCTGTTCGTATTTATGCCCCTCTGGCAGCACCGCGGCAAAGGCGGGCCACGCACGGGCAAAATAGGCAAAAGCCCCGATCATCGCCGCACCGAAGGCCGCCAGATAGGCCCATAGGGCGATCTGCCGCTGCATCACCAGCCCGACCACCAGCACCGGCGTCAGGAACATCGACGCAGTACCCGACACAGCCACCGCGTCGAACAGCGTCGCATTGCCCCAGAGCGTCAGCATCGTGCCCGCGACCATAAAGCCCAGCATCACGATCCGCCCGCCGTTCAGGCTACGCGGTGCGAGCTTCAGCTCTTCAACCACCAGACGCGCGGCAGACGAGAGCGCGGAATCCAGCGTGCTCAGCGCTGAAACCAGCAGCGAAATCATCAGCGCCACAAACACCCACGCAGGAAACATCGTGGCCCAGGTGCCGATCAGCTCGCCCTCGTAGGCCGCACCGACAAGGCTCGCCTGAATGCCGAAGAACCCGAAGCCGATGATACACAGGGTCGAGATCCAGAAGGCATGCAGAAAGGACCGGCGCGTCACCTCCGGGTCGGCGATAAACCCGCGGTCCATCATCACAGGATCATGCGCGGGGTAGGAAAACACCTGCAACAGCGCCACGGCCAGCAAGACCCAGCCGTTATAGGCCCCTGCGGTCCCCGGTGCCGTGACAACCGCCCCCAGATCAAAGCCGGGCGACACGACCAGCGCCACAAAGGCGACACCGAAAACCACGAGGAACACGACCATCTGCACCACATCGGTGCGCAGCGCGGCACTTAGCCCGCCCCAAGCGGAATAACCCAGCCCCACGAGCGCCACGATCAGGATCGCAGGCGTGCCGCTGCCCGCCAGCACGGCGTTAAAGATCAGCCCCACCACCAGCAGATTGGCAAACACCTCGGACAAAAGCCGCAGCGCGATGACCAGATTATAGCAGGCATTGCCCGCCCCGCCAAAGCCCGCGCCCAGCCAATCCTGCACCGACATGGCGCCGTTCTGGCGCAGACGCCCGACGATAAAGCCCCCGGTCAGGAAAGACCCGTAATAGGCCGCATAGGCCAGCGTGCCCGCGATGCCGTAGTAATATCCCAGGATCGCCGCGTTCATCAGGCTGCGCGCGAAAATCCATGTGGTGACCTGGCTGAGCACCAGCGTCCAAAGCCCCGGCGCACCGCCTTGGGCCGTCATCCCGCCAAAGAACCCCTCGACCGAGGCGCGGCGCGGTGCGGCCAGCAGACTTGCGGCGATGATGGCACCGAAGAGAACAAACAGAACAATGGGGGACATCCGAGAATACCTTTGAAAGGGACAGCAACGTCCATGGGTAGCCTAGCAAAAACCGCCGCGCTATCTGTTGCGCGGCGGTCTGTCGTAAACGTGATGAAATATGTCAGACGGGCGCGCGTGCCGCGCGGGCATCGCAGCGCCCGGCCCTCGCCCTTACATCGTGATATTGGTCGCCCCGCCGTCCAGCAGCAAGTTCTGCCCGACGATAAATCCCGCGTGTTGCGAGCACAGGAAAGCACAGGCCGCGCCGAATTCATGCCGCGTGCCATAGCGCCCTGCGGGAATCGTCGATGCGCGCTCGGTGCGGGCCTCTTCCAGCGTGATGCCCTTTTGTTTGACGACGCCGCCATCCAGTGCATCGGCGCGGTCGGTGGCGTGGATGCCGGGCAGCAGGTTGTTGATCGTGACACCCTTGCCCGCGACCTGACGCGAGGTGCCCGCGACATAGCCGGTCAGACCGGTACGTGCCGAGTTGCTGAGCCCCAGAACGCCGATCGGAGCGCGTACGGATTGCGAGGTGATGTTGACGACGCGGCCCCAGCCACGGTCCATCATCGCAGGCACCAGTGCCTTGATCATCGCGATGGGGGCCAGCATGTTCGCATCGAGCGCCTTGATGAAATCCTCGCGGTCCCAATCGCTCCACATGCCGGGGGGTGGGCCACCTGCGTTATTGACCAGAATGTCGATCTGGCCCGCGGCCTCCAGCACCAGCTTCTGGCCTTCATCCGTGGCGATATCGGCGGCGATGGTGGTGACCTCGACGCCATAGTCCTGACGGATGCGTTCGGCGGCTGTTTCCAGATCAGCGGCACCGCGTGCGTTCATCACCAGATCCACACCCGCTTCGGCCAGCGCCTCTGCGCAGCCCAGGCCGAGGCCCTTTGACGATGCGCAAACCAATGCGCGTTTTCCCTTGATTCCCAGATCCATAGCGATCTCTCCCGGTTAGTGTTCGCGCAAGTCGTAGCACTGTCTTCGCGGACAATGCCAGCAAAAGGCCAAAGGCTTGACCCGAATGGGACACAATCCTATGGCAAAGAGACAAGAACCACCGGCAGTTGTGTGACTGCCGGCCCCGATATCATTCACCGTTCGCGCGCAAAGGCCCGCCCCATGACCTCGCCCCGCCCTTCCCCTCCGCAAAGCGTCCCTGTCTTTCGTGCGACGCAATTCACGGCGACGGATGGTGCGAATATGGGCGACACGCTGTCTTTTGCCTCGGAACTGTTGCTGGATGATGTGTACGAGCTGTCCTACGGGGCGGAACCAGTGCGCCTGTCGATCCAGACGGCACCGGATGGCAGCCTGTCGATCGCGCCCGATACGCAAACCGGCACCAGCGGGGCCGCCCTGCATCTGGATTGCGCGCTGACCTTCATGTCGCCTGACGGGCAGATCAACGATGCGATCCTGCTGGTCGAAGTGGCCGATGACGGCCATGCCGAAGCGATCTATCTCATCCCGCTCAGCGCGCTGTCGTCGAAAGTGGAATACCGGCTGGTTGGCATCGACACCGAGACGATGCGCCAGAAGTTCGCACAAGTGGCCTGTGTGTCCTTCACCCGCGGCACGCATATCACCATGGCCACCGGTGAGCAGCGCCCGATCGAGGAACTCTGCGTCGGTGACAAGGTCCTGACCCGCGATGACGGTGTGCAGGCGATCCGCTGGATCGGACAAAGCACCGTGCGCGCGGTTGGCGAATTCGCCCCGATCTGCATCAACGCGGGCACGTTGAACAACGACAATGACCTGATCGTCAGCCCCGATCACCGCCTGTTCATCTACCAACGCGAAGACCGTCTGGGCGCCGGCCGGTCAGAGCTGCTGGTCAAGGTCCGCCATCTGGTCAACGGCGATACGGTACGGGTGCAGGACGGCGGCTTCGTCGACTATTTCCAACTGCTGTTTGACGGTCACCAGATCATCTATGCCGAAGGCATCGCGGCGGAATCCATGCTGATCGACAGCCGCACCAAAGGCGTGCTGCCGCAAGAGCTGTCGGACGCCATGGGCGATGTCATCCCCGGCCATTCCGACCTTCCCCATGCGGGGCTGGATGTGTCGGAACCCCTGCTGGACCGCCCCGACGCAGCTGAACTGCTGCGCCGCGCCAGCATGCGCTGATCAGCCAAAGAATTCCTCGCGCACAATCTTGCCATTGGCCACGTGGTAGATGGCGACCTCTTTCATCTCCATCTCGGTGCCGCTGTCCTTTTCGCGCGCCGCAACATCAAAGATGACGGCAAAGCGGTCATCGCCGTGGAGCATCGGGTCGCTGACATTCTGACGCGTCACCTCCATCGCGCTGTCCCACCACGCATGCTTGCCCTTGATGCCGTCGAGGCCCTGCGTCTCGCGCCCGTTTCCGTGGTCCATCCCTTCAACCGACACGGCGTCCTGCGCATAAAGCCGATCAAGGTTCGCCACCTCGTGGCCCTCGCGGCAGCCTTTTACCAACGCATCTGCGATCTCTTTCAGTTCCATTGTCACACCCCCTCTGGTTTCATCTACCCCCATCATACCGCAGTTTCGCGCCGACCCCCAAGAAAATGCAAGCACGCGGCTGATCCAAGCAGACTTGCGCGTGTGTACGGGCGTGGATATATGCCAATCCATGTTGGATACCCCCTCAAACCGCCCCGCTTTGCCTGCCGAAATCGCTCGGCGTCGCACCTTTGCGATCATTTCCCACCCCGATGCGGGGAAAACCACGCTGACAGAGAAATTCCTGCTGTTCGGCGGGGCGATCCAGATGGCCGGTCAGGTCCGCGCCAAAGGTGAAGCGCGTCGCACCCGCTCTGACTTTATGGCGATGGAAAAAGACCGCGGTATCTCTGTCTCGGCTTCGGCTATGTCGTTCGATTTCATGAACAAGGGCACGAATTTCCGCTTTAACCTTGTGGATACGCCCGGCCACTCTGACTTTTCCGAAGATACCTACCGCACGCTGACCGCTGTTGACGCGGCCGTGATGGTGATTGACGGCGCGAAAGGCGTGGAAAGCCAGACGCAAAAGCTGTTCGAGGTCTGCCGCATGCGCGACCTGCCGATCCTGACATTCTGTAACAAGATGGACCGCGAAAGCCGCGATGTCTTCGAGATCATCGACGAAATTCAGGAAAACCTTGCCATTGATGTGACCCCTGCAAGCTGGCCCATCGGCGTGGGCCGCGACTTTATCGGCTGCTACGACATCCTGCGCGACCGGCTTGAACTGATGGACCGTGCGGACCGGAACAAGGTCGCCGAAAGCATTGCGATCGAAGGGTTGGATGACCCGAAGCTGGCCGAACACGTGCCCGCCGCCTTGCTTGAAAAACTGCGCGAAGACCTTGAAATGGTCCGCGAGCTGATGCCGCCGCTGGATGCGGCGCTGATGGCCGAAGGGTCGCTGACACCGATCTGGTTCGGCTCTGCGATCAACAGCTTTGGCGTCAAGGAACTGATGGACGGCATCGCCACCTACGGCCCCGAACCGCAGATTCAATCGGCAGAGCCAAGACAGATTTTACCTGAAGAACCAAAGGTTTCCGGCTTTGTCTTCAAGGTTCAGGCGAACATGGACCCCAAGCACCGCGACCGCGTGGCCTTTGTCCGTCTGGCGTCGGGTCATTTTACCCGTGGCATGAAACTGACCCATGTGCGGTCCAAGAAAACCATGTCTGTCACCAACCCCGTGATGTTCCTTGCCGCCGACCGCGAACTGGCAGAGGAAGCATGGGCCGGTGACATCATCGGCATTCCCAACCACGGGCAGCTGCGCATCGGTGACACCCTGACCGAGGGCGAGGCGATCCGCGTCAGTGGCATCCCGTCCTTCGCGCCAGAGCTGTTGCAGGGCGTGCGCGCGGGCGATCCGATGAAATCGAAACACCTTGAGAAAGCGCTGATGCAATTCGCCGAAGAAGGTGCAGCGAAGGTCTTTAAACCCGCCATCGGCTCGGGCTTTGTTGTGGGCGTCGTCGGGCAGCTACAGTTCGAAGTGCTCGCCAGCCGGATCGAGCTGGAATACGGGCTGCCAGTGCGGTTCGAACAATCGCAGTTCACCTCGGCTCGCTGGGTGAACGGTGACCGACAAGCCGTTGATAAGTTTACAGAAGCCAACAAACAGCATATCGCCCATGACCACGATGGCGACATCGTTTACCTGACGCGGCTGCAATGGGATATCGACCGTGTGGACCGCGATTACCCCGATGTGCGCCTGACCGCGACCAAGGAAATGATGGTCTGACTTGGGCTTGCCAGCCCGACCGACGCACCGCAAACTGGCCCCATGACTGATGTGACATGGGGCATCGCCTCTACCATTCTGGCACCGACGCGCGACATATTGCAGTTCGCCGCCTATCATCTGGCGGCGGGCGCGCAGCGGCTTTACATCTATCTGGATGCGCCCAATGACGAGGCCTTTGCCCATCTGGACGCCCACCCCAAGATCCGCGTCATCACCTGCGACGCGCGCTATTGGAAGCAGCGCAAACGTGACCGGCCAGACGCCCACCAGCAACGCCAGACGGCAAACGCGACCCATGCCTACAACCGCCGCCGCGAGGTGGACTGGCTGATCCACATGGACGCGGACGAGTATCTGGTCGCAGACCGCCCGATCGCTGACATTCTGGCCGATATCCCGCAAGCTGCGCCCGCCACCCGCATCCGCCCGATGGAGCAGCTTTCAGGCGATCCGACGGCGTTCAAGGGGTTCATCCCCGCGGGCCCCGACCGCGCGCGCATTGTGGCAGAGCTTTATCCGACCTATGGCGCTTATTTGAAGGGCGGGTTTCTCAGCCATCTTGCGGGCAAGGTATTTGTCCGCACGGGGCTGCCGAATATGCATCTGCGTATCCACAACGTCTTTCAAAAGGGCGAGATGCTGGACTGTCACGACGCTCCGCCCGAGATCACGCTGGCCCATGCCCATGCGAAAACATGGGACGACTGGATCGCCGCTTACCGCTACCGCGTCACCAAGGGCAGCTACCGCCCCGAACTGCGCCCCAACCGCCCCTATGATCAAGGCGGTCTGTCGCTCAATGACCTTTTCTCGATGATAGAGAGTGAAAGCGGAGAGGACGGGTTGCGCGCGTTTTTCGACGAAGTCTGCGCAGATACACCGGAATTACGCAGCCGCCTGCGCGACCACGGGCTGCTACGCGAGGTTGATCTGGCGCTGCCCAACCAACTGGCAACACATTTCCCCCGTTTCACAGGGCTTTAGCGCATCCATTTGACGCGACGGGGAGTCTTTGTTAATGGGTGCAGAACATGTCGCGGAGAGCCTCCGCCCCTCGGGCCATGCGGGCCGACATGAATGCTGCCGCGGGCCAAGTGTATGTCCGCTATCATCGGACACACATGACAAAATTTTCTGATCTAAACCTTAATCCTAAAGTCCTGAAAGCCATTGATGAGGCCGGGTATGAAACCCCCACGCCAATTCAGGCCGGCGCGATCCCCCCTGCCCTTGAAGGCAAGGACGTCTTGGGAATCGCCCAAACAGGCACCGGCAAAACTGCCAGCTTTACCCTGCCCATGATCACCCTGCTTGCCCGTGGCCGCGCCCGCGCCCGGATGCCGCGCAGTCTGGTGCTGTGCCCCACGCGGGAACTGGCGGCACAGGTGGCCGAGAACTTCGACACCTATACCAAGCACCTGAAACTGACCAAAGCGCTGCTGATCGGCGGCGTGTCGTTCGGAGAGCAGGACAAGCTGATCGACAAGGGCGTTGACGTTTTGATCGCCACGCCCGGCCGTCTGATCGACCACTTTGAGCGCGGCAAGCTGATCTTGTCCGACGTGAAGATCATGGTCGTAGACGAGGCCGACCGGATGCTGGATATGGGGTTCATCCCCGATATCGAACGCATCTTCCAGATGACGCCCTTTACCCGTCAGACGCTGTTCTTCTCGGCCACGATGGCCCCCGAGATCGAGCGGATTACGAACACCTTCCTCTCTGCGCCCGAGCGTATCGAAGTCGCCCGTCAGGCCACCACGAGCGAGAATATCGAGCAAGGCGTGCTGATGTTCAAAGCCTCGCGCAAGGACCGCGAAGCGACGGAAAAACGCAAAGTGCTGCGCGCGTTGATCGACGCCGAAGGCGACAAATGCACCAACGCGATCATCTTCTGCAACCGCAAGATGGATGTGGATACGGTCGCTAAGTCGTTGAAAAAATACGGCTATGACGCGGCTCCGATCCATGGGGATCTTGATCAAAGCCAGCGGACCAAAACACTGGAAGGGTTCCGCAACGGCGATCTGCGCTTCCTTGTTGCCTCTGACGTGGCGGCGCGCGGTCTTGATGTGCCGTCGGTCAGCCACGTGTATAACTACGACGTGCCCTCCCATGCCGAGGATTACGTGCACCGGATCGGCCGCACGGGTCGCGCGGGACGTGATGGCAAGGCGATCATGATCTGCGTCCCGCGGGACGAAAAGAACCTCGAGGACGTTGAACGTCTGGTACAGCGCGAGATCCCACGCCTCGACAACCCCTTGGGCGGTTCGGAGGCAAAAGTGGCCCCAGCGGCAGAGGCCAAGACAGCCGATGCCCCCGCTGCGAAATCCGATGAGGCGACCAAATCTGAGAAGCCCAAACGCACCCGCACGCGCAGCCGTAAAAAGCCTGATGCGGCTAAGGTTGACGCTGAACAGACAGAGACGGCGCAGGCGGACAGCCCCAAAGCTGACAAACCCGATGCCAAAGCGGACGCCAAATCTGATGCAAAGCCGCAAGACAAAAAGTCGGACAAACCAGCCAAGGAGTCTGCAGACAAGGCCCCTGCCCAAAAGGCAGACACCGCTCAGGACGACAAACCCAACAACCGTCGCGGTGGCCGTGGCGGGCGTGGTGATAACAACCGCAATGACAACAACCGTCAGCAGAACAACCGCAACGACAACCGCGTCGTCGGTCTGGGCGATCACACGCCCGAGTTCATCGGCCTAAGCTTTGCCGAGCGTCGCGAATAACCCCGCGCACCACTGACAGAAACGATTAAAGGCGCAGAGCATCTTCTGCGCCTTTTTCTTTATGGTTACCCTTTTGCCTTGCAGCTGCTCCGACGCGCCACACCCTGCCCTACAAACGCAAAACGCCGCGCAGGGGGCTGCGCGGCGTTTCTATTTAGCGTGAGAGCGTTTTAGCTCAGGCGGCTGACCACGATGGTAACCTCGGGCTTTTTGCCGATCTCATCGTTGGCGGACTGACGCACAGTGCGCTTCAACCCATCGTGCAGCTTGTCGTCGTCGCGCAGGGTCTTGGCATTAGCACGGCCAAGGAACTGGGCCAGATCGGCTTCCAGCACGTCAACCAGCGAGGCTTTGGATCGCCCTTGCTCTGGCAGACCCATGGCATCGACCCAAGGATCGCCCAAGACTTCGTCATTCTCGTCCAGGATGACGGTCACGGTGACGTGGCCGTTCAGCGCCATGCGGATACGGTCGCGCACAACGCCATCCATCGCGCCAATCTGGGTAGAGCCATCAAGGTAAGTCCGCCCGCTGTCGACATATTCAACGACCTTGGGCTCGTTGCCCGACAGGTCGATCATCATGCCGTTAACGGCCAGAACACCCTTCATCCCCTTGGCGTTGGCGATTTTGGTGTGCTCACGCAGGTGGCGGTGCTCACCATGCATCGGGATCAGAATCTGCGGCTTGACCACGTCATGCAGCGTTTCCAGATCGGGACGGTTGGCGTGGCCCGACACGTGATACAGACCCGAGCTGTCGTCGACGATATCAACGCCCATCTCCGAGAATGCGTTGATCACCTTGATCACGCCACGCTCGTTGCCCGGAATGGTTTTGGAGGAGAATAGGAACATGTCCCCTTCCTTCATTTCCAACCCCATGTATTTACCGCGTGCCAGCTGTGCCGACGCCGCACGGCGCTCCCCTTGCGAACCTGTTACCAGCAGCATCAGGTTCTCGCGCGGAATGCCGCGGGCTTCTTCCGGGCTCACGACCGGGGGGAAGTCCTTCATCACGCCGGTTTCAAGCGAGGCTTCGACCATGCGTTTCATCGCACGTCCCAGCAGCACAACCGACCGCCCTGCCCGTTCGCCCGCATCCGCCAGCGTTTTCACACGCGCGACGTTAGAGGCAAAGGTCGTCGCGACGACCATACCCTGCGCGGTGCCGAGCAGCTTTTCAATCTCTGGCCCGACGGTCGCTTCGGACCGGCCTGCATGCTGCGAGAAGACGTTGGTACTGTCACAGATCAGCGCCTTGACGCCGTCTTTGGACACGTCGGCCCAAAGTTCGGGGTCGTAGGGTTCACCAACGCCGGGTGTCATGTCGATCTTGAAGTCGCCCGAGTGGATCAGCCGATCGCCGGCCACGTCGATCACCAGCGACGACGATTCAGGGATGGAGTGGGACATGGGCAGGAAGCCCACTTTGAACGGCCCTACAGTCGTTTGCTGCGGCCAAGGGGCCACGGTGGTCACCGCATCGTCGGGGTGGCCGTATTCGTCCATCTTGCGCTTGGCGATATTGGCGGTGAATTTCCGCGTATAGATCGGCGCGCGCAGGCGGTCATAGGTATGGGCCACGGCACCGATATGGTCTTCGTGGGCGTGGGTGATGAAAATCGCCTCGATCTGGTCGCGGCGTTCTTCAAGCCAGGCGATATCGGGGATGATCAGATCCACGCCGGGGCTTGTGTCCATGTCGGGGAAGGCCACGCCAAGGTCGACAACAATCAGCCGCTCCTTACCGGGTTTCCCGTATCCATAAACATAGGCATTCATGCCAATTTCACCTGCCCCACCGAGGGGCAGATAGATCAATCTTTCGCTGCTCATATGACTAAGCGGTATCCTTGTTATAGTTATAAATCACGGTCAGGCCGTGCATCGTCAAATCATCTTGGTATGCATCAAACAGATCGACTGTCTGTTGAAAGAGCGGGGCCAGCCCGCCTGTGGCAATCACGCGCATTTCGCGGCCGCGCTCAGCCTTTATTCGGGCACATATCTCACGGACGAGGCCAACATAACCCCAAAAAATGCCCGATTGTATGCAAGAGACGGTATTTGTACCAATCACCGCCTGTGGTTTCGAGATGTCTACATGAGGTAAGGCCGCTGCGGCGTTATGCAATGCCTCAAGGCTCAGGTTTACACCGGGGGCAATCACCCCGCCGATATAGGCCCCGTCCGTATCGACCACATCAAAGGTCGTCGCCGTGCCGAAATCGACAATGATCAGATCACCGCCATAAAGATCATGCCCCGCCACCGTGTTGACCAGACGGTCAGGCCCCACGGCGGTGCCTTCGTCAACGCGGACATCCACCGGTAGCAGGCAATCGGGTTTGCCCACCACAATGGGCCGCGTGTCAAAATAGCGGTCCGCCAGAACGCGCAGGTTGAACACCACCCGCGGCACGGTCGAGCTGATGATGACATCGGTGATATCTGCCTCGACGCCCTGAAACTTCATCAAGGTGCTGAGCCAGACGTAATATTGGTCAGAGGTACGCTGCCATTCGGTAGAGGTCCGCCACGTCCCGAGGAACCGCGCCCCGTCCCAGATCGAAAAGACTGTATTGGTGTTTCCGCAGTCAATCGCCAACAGCATGGCACATCCCTTCGCTCGTGCTTAGAAAAATACATCCGCCGCAGTGATGGGCACACGGCCTTTAGGGGTGCGCAGGATCAGGTTGCCTTGCGCGTCCACGTCTTCGAACACACCACGGGTTTCGTCCTTCATGGTGCGCGCGACGATCTCTTCGCCCAAACGCGCGGCATGGGACAACCACGCGGTACGGATGGGGGCAAAACCATAGGTCTGGAACTGGGTTTCCAGCTGCGCGTATTCCGCCGCCAGCGCATCCAAAAACACCTCGGGCGGGACGACCTTGCCGGTCTCTGCCACGACGGAAACGGGGCGCAGGGCCCCTGCCTCGACCTGATCGGCACCGGGCGCATGGGCAAGGTTCACCCCGATCCCGATGGCCAGAAAATCACCGATGCTTTCCAGCAGGATGCCCGCGACCTTACCGCCGTTCAGCAGCACGTCGTTCGGCCACTTCAGGGTAAAGGCCCCCTCGTCCCGCGTGGTGGCGACAAAGGCACGGCGCAGGGCAAGCGAGGCGACAAAGCTGCGCAGCGCCGCGGTCGAGGGGCTTTCGGACCGGCGCATCATCAGCGTTGCGGCAAAATTGCCCCGTGGCGTGGCCCAGGACCGCCCGCGCCGACCGCGTGCGGCGGTCTGCTCCTGCGCGAGGATCCATGTGGACCCCGTCAGCTCGCTCGCTTGGCGTGCCGCCTCGCTCAGCGTGGAATCGACGCTATCGAAAACCTGCCGCCCATAGCCATCGGGCCAAGACGCGTTTTGCGCCTTGGCCCCCGTTGCTCCCGCGGTGGAAGCGCCATTGTTCACCGATGTCACCGGCAGATCAGTTGATCAGCGTCGCCGCTGCAGAGATCGCAGCAGTTTCGACGCCAAACATGTTCAGGATACCCACGACCATGATCACGGCAGAGGCAACAACGAACCCCGACAGCAGGCTGCTTTTGCCTTCGTCCAGGCGGTCATCGCCTTCGGCACCGAAATACATCAGGAAAACGATACGCAGGTAATAATAGGCACCGATGGCCGAGGCGACGGCACTGGCGACAACCAGCCAGACCAGCCCCGCATCCACACCCGCCTGCCAGACACCCAGCTTGGCGAAGAAGCCCAGCATTGGCGGCACACCAGCAAGCGAGAACAGCAGCACCAGCATCGCCAGTGCCTTACCCGGCGCGCGTTTGGAATACATGTTCAACGCCGAGATATCGGTGACCGGCTGGCCGTCTTTCTCCATCCCGAGGATGAAGGCGAAGGTGCCGATGTTCATGGTCACGTAGATCGCCAGATAGACCAGCATGGATTTGACACCCAGCTCGGTCCCGGCGGCAAGGCCGATCAGCGCATAGCCCATGTGGGCGATCGAGGAATAGGCCATCAGGCGTTTGATGTTGGTCTGACCAATCGCGGCGACGGCACCAAGGAACATGGACAGGACCGACAGCAGCGCGACGATCTGGCTCCAGTCGGCGACAGCATTGCCAAAGGCGTCATGCAGCACACGGGCAAAGAGCGCCATCGCGGCAACCTTGGGGGCTGTGGCGAAGAAAGCTGTAACCGGAGTCGGTGCGCCCTCGTAGACATCGGGCGTCCACATGTGGAACGGCACGGCCGACACCTTGAACGCCAGACCGGAGACGACAAAGACGATCCCGAACAACAGGCCAATCGATGTCTGCCCTGCGCTCGCAAGGCTCATGACGCCCGCGAATTGCGTGGTGCCGGCGTAGCCATAGACCAGCGACACACCGTACAGCAGCAAACCCGAGGACAAAGCACCCAGAACGAAATACTTCAGACCCGCTTCGGTCGATTTCACGCTGTCACGACGCAAAGACGCGACGACATAAAGTGCCAGCGATTGCAGCTCGAGGCCCATGTAAAGGGTCATCAGGTCGCCTGCGCTGACCATCATCATCATGCCGACAACGCTCAGCGCGATCAGCACTGGATATTCAAACCGCAGCAGCCCGCGCTTTTTCATATAGGCTTCGGACATCGCCAGCACCGCCGCCGCGCTGAGCAGCATGGTGACTTTGGCAAAACGGGCAAAGCTGTCTTCGACGAACAGACCGTTAAAGGCGATGCGCGTGGTGCCACCGCTGGTCATACCGATCCAGATCGCCAGCAGCGTCATCACGATTGCCGTGGCCCAGACGATCACCCCCGCGGCGGCGTCCTTGTTGGTGTAAACCGCCCCAAGCAGTGCCAGGATCGCGAAAAGCGCCAGCAGGATTTCGGGCAGGATGACATTCAGATCAGCGGAAATCATCGCGCGGTCCTTTATTCTGAGGCCGTCTGGACAGCGGCACCTGCCGCCTCCAGGGCCGTATCATAGCTATCAACAAGGGCGGCAACCGACGGCCCGATCATGTCGAGCACCAGCGCCGGGTAGACACCCAACAGCAACGTCATCGCCACCAGCGGGGCAAAGATCCAGCGTTCGCGGCGCGACATGTCCGTGATGGTGCGCAGGCTTTCCTTGATCAGATCGCCCATCACCACGCGGCGATAGAGCCACAGCGCATAGGCCGCCGAGAAGATCACCCCGGAGGTAGCTACCGCTGCAACCCAAGTGTTCACCTGGAACGTCCCCATCAGCGTCAGGAATTCCCCGACAAAGCCCGATGTCCCCGGCAGACCGACGTTGGCCATGGTGAAGAACATGAACACCAGCGCATAGGCAGGCATCCGGTTCACCAGACCACCATAGGCGTCAATCTCGCGGGTGTGCATCCGGTCATAGATCACGCCCACACACAGGAACAACGCAGCCGAGATGAAGCCGTGGCTGATCATCTGGAAGATCGCGCCATCCAGGCCCTGTTGGTTAAAGGTAAAGATACCCATGGTCACGAAACCCATATGCGCGACCGAGGAATAGGCGATGAGCTTTTTCATGTCTTCCTGCACCAGCGCCACCAGCGAGGTATAGACAATCGCGATCGCCGACATCCACAGCACCAGCGGGGCCATCACATCTGCCCCCACAGGGAACATTGGCACCGAGAAGCGCAAGAAGCCGTAGCCGCCCATTTTCAGCAGGATCGCCGCCAGCACCACGGAACCGGCTGTCGGCGCCTGAACGTGTGCGTCAGGCAACCATGTGTGCACCGGCCACATCGGCATTTTCACCGCGAAGCTGGCAAAGAACGCCAGGAACATCATGGTCTGCAAACCGCCGACCACGGTGATCCCCGCAATCGAGAAGCTGTCGGAGGCAAAGGTATGGGTCAGCAAGCTGACCTCGCATCCGCCAATACAGGTTGTGCCGGCATCCGCGTACATCATCACCATCGCCACCAGCATCAGGACGGACCCGAGGAAGGTGTAGAGGAAGAACTTGAACGAAGCGTAAATGCGGTTCGCCCCGCCCCAAATGCCGATGATCAGGAACATCGGGATCAGACCTGCTTCGAAGAAGAGGTAGAAGAGCACTAGATCCAGCGCCATGAACACGCCCAGCATCAGCGTTTCCAGCAGCAGGAAGGCGATCATATATTCCTTGACCCGCGTCTCTACGTTCCAGCTGGCGGAAATGACCAGTGGCATCATAAAGGTGGTCAACATCACGAAGAGGATCGAAATCCCGTCAACGCCGAGGCGATATTTCAGCCCCATCAGCCACTGCGCCTCGTCGACGAACTGGAACCCGGTGTTGGACGGGTCGAAGTCGAACAGGATGAACAGCGAGATCAGGAAGGTGACCGTCGTCGTGATCAGAGCGAGCCACTTTGCATTGCGCCCCGCTGCGGCGTCATCGCCCCGCAGGAACACAGCCAGAATAAGCGCCGCAAAGCTGGGCATGAAGGTAATGATGGAAAGCAAGTGATGATCCATTAGTGTGCCCCCCCGCTCATCGTCATCCAGGTCACAAGGACCGCGATGCCGATCACCATGGCAAAGGCGTAGGTAAAGATATAGCCGGACTGCGCGCGCCCTGCCAGTCGGGTGAGGAACGGGATGATCCCCATAGCGACACCGTTCAGCGTGCCGTCGATCACATTGCCGTCCCCGCGCTTCCAGAAGAAGCGACCGATGGCCATCGCGGGTTTGACGAAGATCACGTTATACAGCTCGTCGAAATACCATTTGTTCAGCAAGAACAGATAAAGCGGCCGTTGGTTCGCCGCCAGACGCGACGGCAGGGTCGGGTTCCAGATGTAGAACCACAAGGCCATCACAAGGCCAAAGACCATCGCGATAAACGGGCTGACCTTGACCCATGCCGGTGCGGCGTGGGCGTCGTCCAGAACGTGGTTGTCGGGTGCGATATACAATGCCCCCTCGCCAGGGGCACCGGCGAAGGCGGGACCGTGGTGACCGGCATCGGCACCTTGGCCGTCTTCAGCGTGGTCACCTGCGTCGGCGTGGCTGTCTTCCGCCCCTTCAACATGGGTTTCACCACCGGCGGCCATCTCGGCCATGGGGATGCCATAGAACTCGCCCACATCCTCGGCATGGCCGAAGAAGCTGTTGTACCAGATCATACCCGCAAAGATCGCGCCAAGGCTCAGCACGCCAAGCGGCACCAGCATCACCATCGGGCTTTCATGTGCGTGGTCATGGGTATGCTTGTCGCCGCGCGCCTTGCCAAAGAAGGTCAGGAACATCAGGCGCCAGCTGTAGAAGCTTGTCATCGCGGCCGCGATCACCAGCATCCAGAAGCCATACATGGACCCGCCACCCCAGGCGCTTTCGATGATCGCATCCTTGGACAGGAAGCCCGCGAAGCCAAAATGCGTCAACGGAATACCGACACCGGTAATGGCCAGCGTACCGATCATCATCGCCCAGAACGTATAGGGGATTTTCTTGCGCAGCGCGCCATAGTTACGCATGTCCTGCTCGTGGTGCATGGCGTGGATCACCGACCCCGCCCCCAAGAACAACATCGCCTTAAAGAACGCGTGGGTGAACAGGTGGAACATCGCGGCGGAATACATGCCAACGCCAGCGGCCACGAACATATACCCAAGCTGCGACATGGTCGAATAGGCGATGACGCGTTTGATGTCGTTCTGCACCAGACCGATGGTCGCGGCGACAAAGGCGGTGGTGGCCCCAAGGAAGGTCACGAATGTCATTGCCTCGGGGGCGACCTCCATCAACGGGGACATGCGGCAGACAAGGAAAACACCTGCCGTCACCATCGTCGCGGCGTGGATCAGCGCCGACACAGGCGTCGGGCCTTCCATCGCGTCGGGCAACCATGTGTGCAGGAAGAGCTGCGCCGATTTACCCATCGCACCGATGAACAGCAGGATCGCGATCAGGTTCGCGGCGTTCCAGTCGGCCCAAAGGAAACCAACGGTTGTTTCCGCCAGCTCGGGGGTTGCGGCGAAGACATCGTCGAACTTGATCGAGTCGGTCAGATAGAACAGGCCAAAGATACCAAGGGAAAAGCCGAAGTCACCGACACGGTTGACCACAAACGCCTTGATCGCCGCCGCATTCGCCGAGGGCTTCTTATAGTAGAAGCCGATCAGCAGATAGGATGCGACGCCCACGCCTTCCCAGCCAAAGAACATCTGAACAAGGTTGTCAGATGTCACCAGCATCAGCATCGCGAAGGTGAAGAACGACAGATAGGCGAAGAAACGGGCGCGATAGGGCTCCGCGTCCGAGAAATTCTCGTCATGGGCCATGTAGCCGAAGGAATACAGGTGCACGAGGCTGGAGACCGTGGTGATCACGATCAGCATGATCGCGGTCAGACGGTCGAGGCGGATCGCCCAATCGGTCGACAGGCTGCCGCTTTCGATCCAGCGCAGGATCTGGATGTGCTGTGTTTCACCGTCAAACGAAAGGAAGACGATCCAGCTGAGCAGCGCCGCGAGGAACAGCAGAGCCGTTGCCACATATTGGCCGGTCTTCTCCCCGATCAGCTTCCAGCCGAAACCACAGATCAATGCACCGACAAGTGGTGCGAAAAGAATGATCGTTTCCATGATCTTAGCCCTTCATCACGTTGACATCTTCAACCGCGATCGTACCCCGATTGCGGAAGAAGCAGACCAGAATGGCCAGCCCGATTGCGGCCTCTGCCGCAGCGACGGTCAGGACGAACAGCGTGAACACCTGCCCCACCAAATCACCCAGATAATAGGAGAAGGCGACAAAGTTGATGTTCACCGCCAAGAGCATAAGCTCGATCGACATCAACATGATGATGATGTTCTTGCGGTTCAGGAATAGCCCGAAAATGCCAATGACAAACAGCGTCGCCGCTACTGTCAGGTAATGTTCAATTCCGATCATGTCGTCCCTCGGTTCTTTTGCCCGTTTCAGGCGTTCTTTAGTTCTTGTCGCGAGATGTTTCCATCCCGATCCCGTCGCATCTAGAAAATGCTGTAGCCGCCCACGACCACGATCAAAACCACGACAAGCACCACAATTGTATTACGTGACATGGATCACATCCTTGTTTGGGTAGGCCGCCTAAAGGCCCTGCCCGGGTTTCACATCATTCAGCTTCATCGCCAGCTTCGGATCGCGCATCATCTGATCGACCACGTTCTGGCGTTTCACATCCGCACGGTGGCGCAGCGTCAGCACAATCGCCCCGATCATCGCGACCAGCAGGATCAGACCCGACAGCTGGAACAGCAGGAAGTATTGATCATAAAGGATCAGGCCCAATGCGGCGGTGTTGTGCACCTCGTCGGTGATCACCTGCGTGCGCAGCCCTTCGGCGGCAGAGTTCGCATCCCATGCGCCGAACGCCATCACGAATTGCATCAGGATCACCAGACCGATCAGCAGGGCCAGCGGCATATAGCGCGCCATTTCGGCCTTGAGCTCGGCGAAATCGACATCAAGCATCATGACAACGAACAGGAACAGAACCGCGACCGCGCCGACATAGACAATGATCAGCAGCATCGCGACGAATTCGGCGTTGAGCAGCACGAAAAGCCCTGCCGCGCTGAGGAAGGACAGGATCAACCACAGCACCGAATGCACGGGGTTGCGGCTGATCACAGTGAACAGCCCGCCAGCGATCACGCTGATCGCGAAGAGGTAAAATGCGAAAACGCTCATGCGTCACCTTCCTTGTCATCCAAAACACCCTGCGCGATTTCCATTGCGCGGGTCATGGCGGGGATGCCGGCGAAAACCGCCATCTGCCCGATCGTCTCTATCACTTGCTGCTTGTGGGCCCCTGCCTCTACCGCGTGGATCACGGCCTGACGCAGCGCCACGTCATTCTGGGCACCCTGCATGGTCAGCCCCGAAATCGTCAGCAACATCCGTGTTTTGGCATCCAACCCGTTGGGGTTCATCGTATTGCCAAAAAACGTTTCCATCATGTCTTTGGGCATCTTGCCCATCATCGCCTCGAACCCTTTGGGGGAAAACGCATCCATTGCAGGAAAGGCTTTGGCCATATCCTGCATCTGACGCATCATCTCTTCAAAAGGGTTCTGGCTGTCGGTCATCGGTACGGCGCGTCCAGTTCAAGGTTGCGCGCGATTTCAGCTTCCCAGCGTTCGCCGTTGTCCAGCAGCTTGGCCTTGTCATAGAACAGCTCTTCGCGGGTCTCGGTCGAGAATTCAAAGTTCGGCCCCTCGACAATCGCGTCAACCGGGCAGGCTTCCTGACAGAAACCGCAGTAGATGCATTTGGTCATGTCGATGTCATAGCGCGTGGTGCGGCGGCTGCCATCATCGCGCGGTTCCGCATCGATGGTGATCGCCTGCGCCGGGCACACCGCTTCGCACAGTTTGCACGCGATGCAACGCTCTTCCCCGTTGGGATAGCGGCGCAGGGCGTGCTCCCCACGGAACCGAGGGCTCAGCGGGCCCTTTTCATGCGGGTAGTTGATCGTCGCCTTGGGCTTGAACATATACTTAATGCCCAGCTTCAAGCCTTGATAGAAATCCTGCAGCAGGAAGTATTTCGCGTGACGGGTATAGTCGGTGTTAGCCATATCAGCCCCCTACTGTCCAACGGGCATAGATACCCCAGAACCAATCGAATTTCGCGGCGAAGGATACGAAGACAACCCAGAACAGGCTGAATGGCAGGAACACTTTCCATCCCAGACGCATCAACTGGTCATAGCGGTACCGCGGGGTGATCGCCTTGACCAACGAGAAGAAGAAGAACACCAGCCCCATTTTGGCGACCATCCAGAAGATGCCGTCTGGCAGGCCCGGGATCGGCGACAGCCAACCGCCAAAGAACATCAGCGAGATCAGCGCGCACATCAGCACCACGGCGACCAGTTCACCGATCATGAACAGCAAGAAGGGCGTGGAGGAATATTCGACCTGATACCCGGCAACCAGTTCCGATTCCGCTTCGGGAAGGTCAAACGGCGGGCGGTTGGTTTCGGCCAGCGCCGAGATAAAGAACAGGATCAGCATCGGGAAGTGCGGTAGCCAGTACCAGCTCAGCAGACCGTAGTCGCCGCTTTGCGACAGCACGATGTCCCCGAAGTTCAACGAGCCAGAGCTGATGACGACGCCGATAATGATCAGACCGATCGACACCTCGTAAGAGATCATCTGCGCGGCAGAGCGCAGCGAGCCCAGAAACGGGTATTTGGAGTTTGACGCCCACCCGCCCATGATCACGCCATAGACTTCAAGCGACGAGATCGCGAAGACATAAAGGATCGCAACGTTGATGTTCGACAGAACCCAACCGTCGTTGAACGGGATCACCGCCCAGGCAACCAGCGCCATAACCAATGTGACCATAGGGGCCATAAAGAAAACGGCGCGGTCCGCACCGGCGGGCACGACCACCTCTTTAACGATGTATTTCGCGAAATCCGCAAAGGATTGCAGCAGACCATAGATGCCTACAACGTTCGGGCCGCGGCGCAGCTGTACCGACGCCCAGATTTTCCGGTCGGCGTACATCAGGAACGCAAGGGCAAGAAGCAGGGGAATCACAACAAGGAAAATCTGGCCAATAATCAGCAGGATCGTCCCCAGCGTGGTGTTGAAAAAGAAGTCAGCCATAGGTCCTCACACCGTCGGTATGCCTTTTTCCATGCAGTTCTGCACGGTCACTTCAGCATCTATTGTCTTCAAGCCCGCAGGCAGGCTCGGCGAGATGGTGTAAACAGCATCTGCGTGCCAGACACCACCCTCGATCTCAACATTTGTACGCACGTGGCGGGCAAAACCAAAGCCCCGGATCAAAGTATAGCGCGCCGCGGCACATTCCGCGTATTCCGCTACATTCTTGGATGACTGCGCTTTGGTCATCGCCACGTCGAACTGGACAAGGTCCCCGTCCAGCAGTTTGGTTTCAACACCGCGATACTCGGGAATGAAATCTTCGGCCATGGGCGCTTGCGTCTCGCAGGCACCCAGAACCAAAGGCAACATCATCCCCAAAATCCTCACTCCGCCGCCAGTGGTTTTTCGCGTCGGGCTTTGGCGTTGGCCGAAAGCTCTGCCATCAACTGGCTGGCGCGGGCGATGGGGTTGGACAGGTAGAAATCGGCAATCGCAAAGCGCAACGGGCTTTCGCCCAGATCGCCTGTGGCCACAGGCTGCCATGCGTTTTCAGCGACCTGATCAATATTCCCCAGATGCGGGACATCAGCGACCAGCGCCTTGCGCAATGCTGCAAGCGAATCGAACGGCAGCTTGGCGTCCAGCTCGGCACTCAGCGCGCGCAGGATGGCCCAGTTTTCCTTGGCCTGACCGGGGGCAAAGCTGGCGCGCGCGGCAAGCTGCGGACGGCCTTCGGTATTGACGAACAAACCGCCCTCTTCCGTATAGGCGGCACCGGGCAGGATGATATCGGCACGGTGCGCGCCGCGATCCCCGTGCGAGCCTTGATAGATCACGAAGGGGCCGGCAGGAATGTCGCCCTCATCGGCGCCAAGGTTATAGATCACATCGGCGGCCAGCACATCGTTGATGCCATTTTCGGCAACGGCACCGACGTCCATCGCACCCACACGGGATGCGGCAGTGTGCAAGACCATAAAGCCGGATTGCGTCGCCTCGGCCAGCGCCATGGCAGCGGCCAGAACCTCTGCCCCGTCTTCGCGCGCCAAGGCCCCCATGCCCACAACGATGACCGAGGATTTCTCGGCGATGTCGGCGTGGTCCTTTTTCAGCAGGTCATTCAGCAGCGACGGGCTGTCGCCCAGATGATCGTAATCGTAGGTCAGATCGACCGCTGGGCCCATCAGCGCCACATCCGCGCCGCGGGTCCACGCCTTGCGGATACGGGCGTTCAGCACCGGTGCTTCCACTGCGGGGTTCGCGCCGATCAGCATCACGGCTTGCGCTTGATCCAGATCTTCGACCGTGGCGGTCCCGACATAGCCCGACCGGTTGCCCGCAGGCAGCTTCGCGCCATCGGTCCGGCATTCGACAACACCGCCCTGCCCCTCGATCAGCTGTTTCAATGCATATGTCGCCTCGACCGAGGCAAGGTCACCGATCAGACCGGCGACTTTCTTACCCTTCATCGCAGCAGCGGCAGCGGCCAATGCTTCGGGCCAGTCAGCTTTGCGCAATTTACCGTTTTCACGAATATAGGGCGTGTCCAGACGCTGGCGGCGCAGACCGTCCCAGACGAAACGGGTTTTATCGGAAATCCATTCCTCGTTCACGCCATCATGGTTGCGCGGCAAGAAGCGCATGACTTCGCGGCCTTTGGTATCCACACGGATGTTCGACCCAAGCGCATCCATCACGTCGATCGATTCGGTCTTTGACAGTTCCCACGGCCGTGCGGTGAAAGCATAGGGTTTCGAGACCAGCGCCCCCACGGGGCACAGATCAATGATATTGCCCTGCAGGTTCGAATCGAGCGTCTGCCCCAGATAGGCTGTAATCTCGGCGTCTTCACCGCGGCCGGTCTGGCCCATCTGGTGAATGCCCGCGACCTCGGTGGTGAAGCGCACACAACGGGTGCAGGAAATGCAGCGCGTCATATGGGTTTCGACCAATGGACCCAGATCCAGATCTTCGGTCGCGCGCTTCGGCTCGCGGTAGCGGCTGAAGTCGACGCCGTAAGCCATCGCCTGATCCTGAAGATCACACTCGCCGCCCTGATCGCAGATCGGGCAATCCAGCGGGTGGTTGATCAGCAGGAATTCCATGACCCCCTCGCGGGCCTTTTTAACCATGGGCGAATTCGTTTTGACGACAGGCGGCTGGCCCTCTGGACCAGGACGCAAGTCGCGCACCTGCATGGCGCAGGACGCCGCAGGCTTGGGTGGGCCGCCCACGACCTCCACAAGACACATCCGGCAGTTACCGGCAATCGACAGACGTTCATGGTAACAGAAACGCGGAATTTCCACCCCTGCTTCCTCGCACGCCTGAATGAGCGTCATCGCCCCTTCGACTTCGACTTCCTTGCCGTCAATGATGATCTTGCGGGTATCGCTCATATGCTTATTTCGCTCTCAGTAACGAACCGATCCGGCTCGATTTTTGGATTTCTGCACGCCCTAACGCACAATAGCTTTGCGGGTCCGAAGTATCGACCCCCTTCGCCTTTAAATATGCGGCCCCACGGGCCTTCATGCGCGCCTTTTCAGCATCGCTTTTACGGTAGGCGTCAATTTCGTCCGACGTATAGCCCAAAGATTTCGCCGTATTGTGCACATTGTTCAAATAGCTGAGTGCGCGGATCATACGGGCCGAGATATCGGGGCATTCTTTGCGAATCCGGTCGGCCAGTCCAAGATCAAGCAGCGCATCATCAACAGCCGGTACATCACGCAGCGGCGGCTTTGCGGCGACAGGGCTGGCCATCAGGGCCACGGTTGTTACGGCGATCAATACGTTACGCATCTTACTCTCCTCATGTAGCGGGGCGGACTCCCCCTTGCTACACATGGGAACTGACCCCGATGTTATTCAATAACATCTCCGGATCAGCCATTTGCCAGCGGTATGTCGCGCAAACGGTCAGGAAGGGCAAGCCCCCTGAAACGTCAAAGCGTCGTCCACAAGGCGCAAATTCTCGGGCGGGGTGTCCGGCCCCACGTCCCATTTGATATCCGAACTGCCATAGTTGGTCACACAATAAACCGTCGCTTCATAGCGCGCCGCTTCGCGGGCACCGTTGATCGACTGTGACGCATTGCGCACCCGCAGGGTAAAGACATCGCGTTGCCCGTCGACTTTGCTTAGCTTGGTGCGGAAATATTTACCATCAAAGGCCAGACGGTCTTCGCGGGCGGTACAGCCGGCCAATACCGCGGCCGTTATACAAAATAGAACAATCTGCTTCATCTTCCCTCACTCTGCCGGTGTGGCCGGATCCGTCTTTTTGTGCAGCCCCCTGCCCGATCAACGGGTGAAAGCTATCGTTCTTCAGTCGTGCCTCAGAAGGCTGCGAAAATCGCCAGGACCGCCAAGGCCAGAATACAGACCAGCCCCAGCATAAAGAACAGCGACCGCATCGGCTGGTTGGTTGTCCCGATATGCACTACGGCCATCGCGACCCGCACCACCACGAATAGCGCCGCAAAGAGGTTCACCCAGAACACAGGCGCGCCAAGCAGCACCGCCGCAAGCGTCGATGCCAGAAACGGGCCCGACGCCTCTATCGCGTTCATGAACGCGCGTTCGCGGCGATAGACCACATCGTCGTAGTTCCGCTTGGGCTTGCCGCAATCGCAGCGCCCCTCTGGCGTGCGCCCCATGGTAGAGAGCGCGCCAAGGACACTGATCAGAATGGCCCAAAAAGCCAAAGCAGTCAGCGCGTGGCTATAGGCGGCAAAGCTTTCCATCAAAACTTACTCCGCCGCGACGGCGCTGACGCGGCCGGTGCGTTTGTGCTTGATGCGATCCTCGATCTCGTCGCGGAAGTGACGGATCAGACCCTGAATGGGCCAAGCCGCCGCATCCCCAAGGGCGCAGATCGTGTGCCCTTCGACCTGCTTGGTCACGTCGAGCAGCATGTCGATCTCTTCCGGCTCCGCATCGCCGCGCACCAAACGGTCCATCACGCGCATCATCCAGCCCGTGCCTTCGCGGCATGGCGTACACTGACCACAGGATTCGTGCTTGTAGAACTTCGCCAGACGCCAGATCGCCTTGATCACATCGGTGGAGTTATCCATCACGATGACCGCAGCCGTCCCCAGGCCCGAGCGTTGTTCGCGCAGGTAGTCGAAATCCATGATCGCGTCGCGCATCTGCGCACCGGGGATCATCGGCACCGACGACCCGCCGGGGATCACAGCCTTGAGGTTGTCCCAGCCGCCACGGATACCGCCGCAATGCTTTTCGATCAGCTCTTCAAAGGTGATGCTCATCGCTTCTTCGACGACGCAAGGATTATTCACATGGCCAGAGATCGCAAACAGCTTGGTGCCCGCATTGTTCGGACGGCCAAAGCTTGAAAACCATTCTGGACCGCGACGCAGGATCGTTGGGACCACCGCGATGGATTCCACGTTGTTCACCGTGGTCGGGCAGCCATAAAGACCGGCCCCCGCAGGGAACGGCGGCTTCATCCGCGGCATGCCTTTTTTGCCTTCAAGGCTTTCCAGCAGCGCGGTTTCCTCGCCACAGATATAGGCACCTGCCCCGTGGTGCAGATAGATGTCGAAATCATAGCCGGATTTGCAGGCATTCTTGCCCACAAGCCCCGCGTCATACGCCTCGTCAATCGCGGCTTGCAGCGCTTCGCGTTCGCGGATGTATTCGCCGCGGATGTAGATGTAGCAAGCGTTGGCGTTCATCGCGAAGCTCGCGATCAGGCAGCCCTCGATCAGCGTGTGCGGATCGTGGCGCATGATCTCGCGGTCCTTGCAGGTGCCGGGCTCGGATTCATCGGCGTTCACCACCAGATAGCTGGGGCGTCCGTCGCTTTCCTTGGGCATGAAGGACCACTTCAGACCGGTGGGGAAGCCCGCACCGCCACGGCCCCGCAGCCCCGACGCTTTCATCTGGTCGATGATCCAGTCGCGCCCGTTCTTGAGGATGCCCGCCGTGCCATCCCAATGGCCACGCGCCTGCGCGCCTTTCAGCGTGCGGTCGTGCATACCGTAGATATTGGTAAAGATGCGGTCTTGATCCTGAAGCATGAAGCTAACCTTTATGTGTCACGGCTGGCCGCGCGGGCCCGCCTCATCTGATATATATTGACCATCGCCCAGATCAGGGCTGCCAGCGCGGCAAAGTCGAACAGCAGCGCATAGCGTCCGGGCAAGCCGAACTGCGGCGCAAGCCATTGCGCCGCGATCCAAAGCAACATTGTGCCGGCAATGACAAGGCCGACCATCCGGCCCTTACGGGCCAGGGCGATTTCTTCCTTATCTGTCATCACACGGCATCCATGTCAGGCTCAGGTCTTTTTACTACGGGTGGAGAATTCGGTCTCTCCACCGGAGGCGAGGGTTTTGGCCTGCGCCATCCAGTCATCACGTTGAATACGGCCTTTGAACCGCACGCGGGCATCAACCCAAGCGATTTCAGCCGCGGTCCATTTGGCGATCTGATCAAAGTGATAGATCCCCAGCTCATTCAGCGTTTGTTCAAGTTTCGGCCCTACCCCACTGATAAGCTTGAGGTTATCGGCACCGCCAGCGCGCGGCTGTTCCAGCGTTTCGGGGCTGCTTTCGACCGTACCCGCCGGAATATCCGCGATCCCCGAACGGGTCGAGGTAGCACCCTTGACGGTGGCCGGTGCCTGCGGTGTTTCAGCCGGCGTTGGTTCTGGGATAGAGGCGACAGGTTCCGCCGCTTCTGTTGCTGGCGCAGGAGCCGGAGCCGCCTTGGCCTGTGCAGGCTCCGCTGCGGGGGCTTCGTATTTGTAGCTGCCTTTGCGCGCAGCGAGTTCCTCTTGGCCCTTCAGCTTGGCCGTGGGCTTGATCCCCGAGAAAGCGGCGGGTTCGTCTTTGGCCGCGGGCGAGGTGCCCGCTGTCGCCTCTGACGCGGCACCGCCGACATCGGCCTCGGCCTGACCGCCGGTCGTATCTTCGGGGCGAGCCTCTACCGTTTCGGTGGCAGCGGGTTCCGCCTCCAGCGCCGGCTCAGGCTCTACCTCGGCGTCGCTGGTTGGTGCGGCGCTGGCCGCCTGGGTTGTGGCCGCCGTTGCAGGGGCCGCAGCCGCCGCAGGAGTGCTGGCCGTCTGCATAGGATCATCCCCAAGCGACCCGCACATGAGTTTGGACAGGACCACAAAGGTCACAAGCCCCAGTATGATTCCAAGGAACAGGGAGGCGATAAAGCCCCAGCCGAAAACCAGCCAAAATAGCAACGCGAGGACAAGGCCGACCCCGGCCCCCCACCGCATGCAACCGCGTTTGCATTGCTCTTTTTGCGTCAAATCAGTCATGTCCGTCCCTTCGTTCGCCATTCAAGATGATCTATTATGTGTTATAGATACCATCTTTTGTGGCGCGCGACGAGAATTCTGTTTCTTCACCAGCAGCAAGCTTTTTCGCCTGTTCGACCCAGTTGTCGCGGGTCACGCGGCCCTTGAAACCTTCGAGGTTCTGATCCACCCAGGATACCTCGTTCGGGCCCCAGTCAGCGATCTGGCTAAAGTGGTAAAAGCCCATCTTGTTCACCAGCGCTTCGAGCTTGGGACCGATGCCCTTGATCATCTTGAGGTCATCCGCCGCGCCGCCTTCGGGGGCATCCAGCGTCTTGGGCTTGGTGGCTGCCGCATCCGCATTGGCCTCGGCAGACTTCGCAACCGATGCTTTCTTGGTGCCCGCGGTCGAGGCTTTGGGCGCAGGGGCCGGATCGCCGGGTGCGACGCTGCCTGCTTCGGGTTTGCCCACAGCTTCGGTGCCGTCAGCCTCCCCCGGTGCTTCGGAGCGTTGATCCGAGGCATCGCCCACATCACGTGGTGCGTCTTCCTCTGCGGCGGTACGACCGCCTTGGGCACCGTCAGGGCCTTCGGGTGGCATATTGTCATCGCGCGCAACAGGCTGTTCCTTGTCGGAACCGGCGCTGTCTGCACCATCTTTACCCTGCCAGGGCGCTGTCAGCGGCACTTCGGTACCATCGATGCGCTTGAGCGTATCACCGATGTCCACGGCCAGCTGCGCGCTGGCGTTATATTGTGTCTTGCCACTGTCGTGATCGGTCAGGCTGGTCAGCCCGGACAGCGGTTCAGAGGCATAGCGCCCGTTCTGCGGGCCGGGCACAGGCACCTGCCCCGCCGCCATCTCATCGATCATGGCGCGGAAGCCGTCGACGGTCAGATCTTCGTAATAGTCCTTGCCGATCTGCGCCATCGGCGCGTTCGAACAGGCGCCCAGACATTCGACTTCTTCCCACGAGAATTTGCCGTCTTCACTGATTTGATGGGCCTTGGGCGCGATGCGTTCCTTGCAGACCTCGATCAGGTCTTCAGCACCGCAGATCATGCAGGATGTCGTGCCGCAAATCTGGAAATGCGCGACCTCGCCCACAGGCTGAAGCTGAAACATAAAGTAGAATGTCGCGACTTCGAGCCCGCGGATATAGGCCATGCCCAGCATTTCCGAGACATGTTCGATTGCAGGGCGGCTCAACCAACCTTCCTGTTCCTGTGCACGCCACAGCAAAGGGATGATCGCGCTGGCCTGACGGCCTTCGGGGTATTTCGTGATCTGCGCTTCGGCCCAGGCCTGGTTGGCAGGGGTGAAGGCAAAGCTTGTCGGTTGGTCAGGGTGCAAACGGCGCAGCATCAGATCAGGCTTTCGTTCTTGCGGAAACGGCGGGCGCCTCCGGCGGGAGTTTATTTGGCAAAATGAAGAGGACCCGGCTCAACGGTCGACCTCTCCGAAAACGATGTCCATGGTGCCGATGATCGCCGCGACATCCGCCAGCTGATGCCCCTTGGCGACATAGTCCATCGCTTGCAGGTGCAGGTAGCCGGGCGCGCGCAGTTTGGCACGGTAGGGTTTGTTCGATCCATCCGCCACAAGGTAGACGCCGAATTCGCCCTTTGGGGCCTCGACCGCGCAATAGACTTCGCCGGCGGGGACGTGGAACCCTTCGGTGTAGAGCTTGAAGTGGTGGATCAGGCTTTCCATGTCGGTTTTCATCGCGGTCCGGCTGGGGGGCGTGATCTTGCCCCGCGCCAATACATCGCCCTGCCCTTCGGGCGCGCGCAGCTTTTCGATGGCTTGCTGGATGATGTAGGTGGACTGGCGCATTTCTTCCATCCGGACGAGGTAGCGGTCATAGCAATCGCCGTTTACACCGGTCGGAATCTGGAAGTCGAATTCATCGTAGCATTCATAGGGCTGCGCACGGCGCAAATCCCATGCCAGACCAGAGCCGCGGACCATCACGCCCGAGAAGCCCCAATCCTGAATGTCCTGTTCAGACACGATGCCGATGTCAGCGTTACGCTGTTTGAAAATCCGGTTTTCTGTCAGCAGCTGATCCACATCGACCATGAAGCCCGACAGGAACTTGTGGGTCCATGCCTCGATATCATCAAGCAGCGCGGGCGGCAGATCCTGGTGGACCCCGCCGGGGCGGAAATAGGCCGCGTGCAGACGGGCACCGCAGGCGCGTTCGTAGAAGATCATCAGATCTTCGCGTTCTTCAAAGCCCCAGAGCGGCGGTGTCAGCGCGCCCACGTCCATCGCCTGTGTGGTGACGTTCAGCAGGTGTGACAGGATGCGGCCAATTTCGGAATAGAGCACGCGGATCAGCGAGGCGCGACGGGGCACTTCGACACCGGTCAGCTTTTCGATGGCCAGACACCAGGCGTGTTCCTGGTTCATCGGGGCCACGTAATCCAGCCGGTCGAAATACGGCAGGTTCTGCAGGTAGGTGCGGCTTTCCATCAGCTTTTCGGTGCCACGGTGCAGCAGGCCGATATGCGGATCGCAGCGTTCGACAATCTCGCCGTCGAGTTCGAGAACCAGACGCAGAACCCCGTGCGCCGCAGGGTGTTGCGGGCCGAAGTTGATGTTGAAGTTGCGGATCTTCTGCTCGCCGGTCAGGGCGTCTTCGAAACCTTTGGTGCCGTCCATCATTTACGCTCCAGCTCGGTCAGTTTGACGCCCATCCACCACAGAAGGGCGACGGTGCCCAAAGGCACGATACAGGCAACAGACCAGTATTTATTGATCCCGAAAAACGGCAACAGCTTGACCATCGGGATGATTGTGAGGGCAGACAGTATGAACCACCACATGCCCCCCATTATTTTGCCTCCGGCTTTTCATCGCCCGGCAGAATATATTCAGCCCCTTCCCAAGGCGACATAAAGTCGAACTGGCGATATTCCTGAACGAGGCTCACGGGTTCATAGACCACGCGCTTTTCCGTCTCGTCATAGCGGACTTCGGTATAGCCGGTAGTCGGGAAATCCTTGCGCAGCGGGTAGCCGCGGAACCCGTAGTCGGTCAGCAGGCGACGCAGGTCGGGGTGGCCGGCAAAGATGATGCCGAACATGTCAAAGACCTCGCGTTCGAACCAGTTGGCCGACGGGTGGATATCGACGATCGAGGGGACCATATCCTCTTCGCGCGCGGCGACGCGCAAGCGGATGCGCTGATTCTGGTACATCGACAGAAAATGATAGACGACATCAAAGCGTTTGGCGCGGCCCGGGTAATCCACCGCGGTGATATCCACCAGCGAGGAGAAACGGCAGGTCGCGTCGCTTTTGATAAATTCTACCAGACCGGGCAGATTGGCCTGGGTGACATCCATGTTCAGCTCGTCAAAGGCGATGTCCCAGCCGAGGATACAGTCGGGGCGTTTCGCTTCGATATACGCGCCAAGTTCGTTCAGTTGTTCTGACATATCAGCCCCTTAGCGAACAATTGTGCCGGTGCGGCGGATTTTGCGCTGCAGCTGCATGATACCATACAGCAACGCCTCTGCCGTGGGCGGGCAGCCGGGCACATAGACATCGACAGGCACGACACGGTCACAGCCGCGCACCACGGAATAGCTGTAGTGGTAATAGCCGCCGCCATTGGCGCAAGACCCCATAGAGATCACATAGCGCGGTTCCGGCATCTGGTCATAGACCTTGCGCAGGGCCGGTGCCATCTTGTTGGTCAGCGTGCCCGCAACAATCATAAGGTCGGACTGACGCGGAGACGCGCGTGGCGCGGTGCCGAAACGTTCCAGATCGTAGCGCGGCATCGAGGTGTGCATCATCTCGACGGCGCAGCAGGCCAGACCAAAAGTCATCCAGTGCAGCGAGCCGGTACGCGCCCAGTTGATGATGTCTTCGGTCGAGGTCAGCAGGAAGCCCTTGTCCTGCAGTTCCTTGTTCAGGTTCTGGGTGGCCACATCGCGGTCCATCCCGGCCACATTGGCCCCGGCGGCTGCTACTGCCATTCCAGCGCTCCCTTTTTCCACTCATATGCAAAGCCGGCGGTCAGCACGGCAAGAAAGACCATCATCGACCAGAAACCGGCCATGCTCACGTCCTGAAAGGCCACGGCCCAGGGGAAGAGGAAAGCGATTTCGAGGTCAAAGATGATGAACAGGATCGACACGAGGTAGAACCGCACGTCAAATTTCATCCGGGCGTCGTCAAAGGCGTTGAACCCGCATTCATAGGCCGACACTTTTTCAGGGTCCGGGTTGCGCACGGCCAGCACGACGGCGGCCAGGATCAAAACAATGCCAAGGACAATCGCCACGGCTAGAAAAAGTAGGATCGGCAGGTATTCCCGCATCATGTCGTCCAAGGGGAAGCTCCTTTTGCGTATGCGACGCGCCACGCGCCCTGTCAGCCAAACGGCACTATTGGCTTTGGTCGGTTTACTCCGCTGTCCGGTCAGGGTCAACCGAGCCCGCCATATTTGCGTCATCCTGTCGAAGGGCGCGGCCCGCCCTGCCTGCGCCCGCGTGATTGGCGCTATTTTTCCAGCAGATCGCGGCTCTCGCGCCAGCTGTGCTGCGGCGCGAACCCCAACAGGTCACGCGCCTTTTCGATGCTGTAGAATGTCTCGAACTGGCCCATATCGCGGGTCTGGCGCACGTCTTTATAGTAGCGATCAATCAAGTCAGACGTTTGTGCGGCGACAGAGGTGTCGGCGTTGGCCACATTGAACACCTCGTACCCCAAGCCGTCCACATCAAGACAGCGCTGCACCATCTGCCCCAGATCGCGGGCATCGATATAGGCGAAGATATTGCGCCGCCGTTGATCGGGGTCGTGAATGAAGCCGGGGAAAAGGCTGGCGTATTCATGCGGTTCGATCACGTTGTTGATTCTCAACCCGTAGATATCCGCCCCCGTGCGCGCCTGAAAGCTGCGCGCCGTCGCCTCGTTACAGACCTTGGACATGGCATAGCTGTCTTCGGGCACGGTCGGGTGATCTTCATCGACGGGGATATAGTCGGGCTTACGCTCCCCCTGGGCAAAGCAGACGCCATAGGTCGTCTCGGATGAGGCAAAGATGATCTTGGGCACCCCCGCCTTCACGGCAGCATCGATGACATGATAGGTGCCAAGCGTATTGACCCGAAACACCTCTGTATCCGACGTGATCAGGATGCGCGGCACGGCGGCGAAATGCACAACGGCGTCAAACCCCTGCACGCCGGTGCCCTCATCCAGTTCGCCCAGATTCATCAGACTATGCATCACATCATGCATCTGGCCGGCATCGGTGATATCGGCAATGCGGTTGTCAACGCCGGGGAGATCCAGCGGCTGCTGGTCCACATTCAACACCTGATGCCCCTGATCCATCAGATAGGGGATCACATGCCGCCCCGCTTTGCCGCTGCCGCCGGTGAATAGAATACGCATGGGGGACCCTCTCGCCGTTGATGTCGTGGCAAAGCCTAGAGCGTTGCTGCCCCGCTTCAACCCGTAACCCAAGCCGCCTTGCGCTTGTCGAAGAAGGCACCGATTCCCTCGGCCGCCTCTTCGGTTTCCCAGCGGTCGGCCAATGCGGCGATGGTATGGTCCACGACCTGCGCGTCGATCCGCGGCCCCAAATCCCGCGCGAGCTGTTTCGCCGCAGCCACGGCCCCCGGCGCACAGGACAGATAGGGCACGACCTCGGCCTCGATCGCAGCGTCCAGCGCATCCGCCGGCACGGCACGGGCCAGCAACCCCAGATCGACCGCCTCCGCCGCGTCAAACAGACGGGCCGACATGAACACCCGCCGCGCGCGCCCCTCGCCCATGCGGGCCAGCACATAGGGGCCGATGGTGGCCGGAATGATCCCCAGCCGCGTCTCGGTGAACCCCATCTTCAACGTATCAACCCCGATCGCCACGTCACAGACCGAGGCCATGCCGACACCGCCACCAAAGGCATTCCCCTGCACCCGCCCGATCAAGGGCTTGGGCAGCGTGTTCAGCGCGCCCAGCATCGTGGCCAGCTTGCCTGCCTCGGCCGAGCGTGTCGGCCCATCCATATCGCGCTGCGCCTGCATCCAGCCCAGATCACCGCCCGCGCAAAAGCTTTTGCCCGCGCCGGTCAGCACCACGACCCGCACAGCATCATCAGCGGCCAAGGCGGCGGCGGCCTGTGTCAACTCGGCTATCATCTGCGCGGACATGGCGTTGTGCTTTTCCTCGCGCGCCAACGTCAAGGTCGCGACCCCGCGCGCGTCGGTCTCTAGCTTCAGTGTCTCGTACATCATCCTGCCCTCATCCGCCACGCCATCTCGGCGGCTTCCTCGATCACCGCCTGATCCAACCCGGTGTCATAGCCAAGCGCCATCAGATGCGCGTTCACCTTTTCCGTAGCAACATTGCCCGCAGCCCCCGGCGCATAGGGGCACCCCCCCAAACCGCCTACGGCGGCATCGAACACCCGCAGACCCATGGACAGGGATGCATCGATGTTGTCCATCGCCCGCCCGTTGGTGTCATGATAGTGCCCGGCCAAACGCCCCACGGGCACCACATCGCGTACCGCCAGCAACATGCGCGCAATCGTATCCGGCGTGCCCGCCCCGATGGTGTCGCCAAGCGAAACCTCATAGCAGCCCATAGAGAAAAGACGATCCGCCACTTCCGCCACCTTGGATGGCGCGACCGCCCCGTCATAGGGGCATTCCACCACACATGAGACATAGCCCCGCACCGGCATATCCACATGGCGTGCCTGCTCTAGGATCGGCGCGAAACGCTCGAACGCCTCCTCGATGCTGGCGTTGATATTCTTCTGGCTGAACCCCTCGCTGGCCGAGGCGAACACCGCGATCTCTCCCGCTTTGGCCGCGACCGCATCCTCGTAGCCCCGCATATTCGGCGTCAACGCGGCATAACGCACCCCCTCGACCCGAGCAATCCCGCCCAGAACCTCACCCGATCCGGCCATCTGCGGCACCCATTTGGGGCTGACAAAGCTCGCCACCTCGATCCGGGAAAACCCCGCACGGCTCAGCAGGTCAACCAGCGCGATCTTCTCCGACACCGGAATTTCGCGCGCCTCGTTTTGCAGCCCGTCCCGTGGACCGACCTCGAATATCTCGCAGACCCCTTTATCCATAACGCCCCCTCCCCTTCATTTTGCCAAATAAACTCACCTGCGCGACGGTAGCATCACTCGACCGGCCACGGGTCATAAAACGTCCGGTCAAACAACGGCACGTCTTTGGGCAGCGACAGCTGGAACGCCTCGCGGTCGGTGATGCGCGCATACCAGGCCGCCACATTGGGGTGATTGCCGAGCTTGGCGAAATGCTGCGCCATATAGACCGCCTGCCCCACGTTCACATCCGCCGCCGTGAAACCGCTCATCAACAGATAATCCTGTGACAGTATCCCGCCGCCCAATCGCGCCTCGATCGCGTCGTAACACTTCATCAAACGCGCGGCTTCCAGCTTCATCACGATGGGGCTGCGCATGGAATCATCGCGAAGCGCCACATGCTGCTGGGTCAGCGCGGCACAATGCTGCGATACCGTCTCGGCAAAGTGGATCCAGACCAACCACGCCATGCGATCCGGTGCCCCCGGCATCCGCCCCAAACGGTCGGGGCTGAACCGTTCGCAAAGATATTCCGCGATGGCACCCGTCTCGAACATGCGCTCCCCGTCGATCTCGAGCGAGGGCACGCGCCCCGCCGGCGAAATGGCGAGATAGCCCGGATCACGCAAGGATTTGTCGAAGGCGTGGATCGACACCTCGAAGGGCACCTCCAGCTCGTGCAGCAACCAAAGGGTGCGCATGGAACGGGTCTGTTCGACGTGGTGCAGGGTAATCATGGTGCGGTCTCCTATGCCTCGGGCTCTAGCCGCACCAGTGCTACACCCGCCTCGACCTGATCACCAGCCTGCGCCAGAACCTCGGCGACAACGCCATCGCGCGCGGCAAGCAGGCTGTGCTCCATCTTCATGGCTTCCAGCACCGCAAGGCGGTCGCCCTTGGTCACCGTCTGGCCGACCTTGGCATCCACGACACGCACCAATCCGGGCATCGGGGCCTCGATCAGGTTGCCGTCGCCGTGACCACCCGCGGCACGGGCCAGCGGGTCGATAACGTCAAACACCAGCCCATAACCGTCAAATACCGTCACGCGCCCCTCGGCGACGGATACTGCCGCCGCCTGTTGCCCGCCCACGGACCAACGCCCGCCGATGCGCTGTGCCACCACCTCTGTCCCGTCCACGGTCCAGATCTGGTGATCCGCCGAGACGACCTGCACCTGCAGCAGATGATCCTCTCCGCCCCAAGTCAATCCGACCGCGCGGCGCAGCGGCTGCCACAGCGTAAATCCCGCGCCCTCGGCCGGATCCAGCAACGACAGTGCCGCCATCCCGGCAAGCGCCGCATGGCGCGGCTCCACCTCGGGCGCTTGTGTCAAAGCATCAATGTCACGGGCGATCAGCCCGGTATCCACATCCCCCGCCGCAAACCCTTCATGCGCCGCCAAAGCGCCCAGAAACGCAAGGTTTGTGACCGTCCCCGCCACCTCGCAGCCGGTCAGCGCGGCGCGCAGGCGCGACAGGGCGATCTGGCGCGTGTCGCCATGCACGATCACCTTGGCAATCATCGGATCATAGAAAGGGCTGATCGTATCGCCGGCGCGCACACCGCTATCGGCACGACAATCCGGAGTGAACTGCAAATGCGTCAAGGTGCCGGTGGCGGGCAGGAAGCCCTTTGGCACATCCTCCGCATAAAGCCGCGCCTCAAACGCATGTCCGTGGATCGACAATTCGTCCTGGCGCAGGGGCAGCCCCTCGCCAGCCGCCACGCGCAACTGCCAGGCCACCAGATCAACGCCGGTAATCGCCTCGGTCACGGGATGTTCCACCTGCAAACGGGTGTTCATCTCCATGAAAAAGAAGCCGTCCGTCTGCAACCCGCCAGAGCCGTCGACGATGAATTCAATCGTGCCCGCCCCGGCATAGCCGATCGCCTCGGCTGCTGTGACCGCCGCCTGCCCCATCGCTTCGCGCATTTCGGGCGTCATGCCGGGGGCCGGAGCCTCCTCGATCACCTTCTGGTGGCGCCGCTGAAGCGAGCAATCGCGTTCAAACAGGTGCACGGCCTTTTTGCCGTCGCCAAAGACCTGCACTTCGATATGGCGCGGTTTGGTGACGAATTTCTCGACCAGCACATCGGCGTTGCCAAAGGCTGTCTTGGCCTCTGAGCGCGCACTCTCCAGCGCGGCCTGAAAACCGTCCGCCGCCTCTACCAGCCGCATGCCCTTGCCACCCCCACCGGCGACGGCCTTGATCAGCACCGGATAGCCGATCTTATCCGCCTCTGCCGCCAGCAGCGCGTCATCCTGATCGGCCCCGTGATACCCCGGCACAACAGGCACGCCCGCCTCGACCATCAATGCCTTGGCGGCGTCTTTAAGCCCCATCGCGCGAATGGCCTTGGCCGACGGGCCGATAAAGACCAGCCCCGCCGCTTCTACCGCATCCACGAAATCGGGGTTCTCGGACAAAAAGCCATAGCCCGGATGGATCGCCTGCGCGCCCGTATCCAGTGCCGCCTGAATGATCACCTCGCCGCGCAGATAGCTATCCGCAGGGGCCGACCCGCCGATATGCACCGCGGTATCCGCCATCGCCACATGTTTTGCCGTGCGGTCCGCGTCGGAATAGACCGCCACGCAGCGCACCCCCATGGCCTGCGCTGTCTCCATCACGCGGCAAGCAATCTCGCCCCGGTTCGCAATCAGGATCGTATCAAACATCACGCAGTTCCCTCACATCCATCTTATCTTCATTTTGCCCCTTAAACTCCGGGGGTCCCGGGGGCTGGCCCCCGGCTTTATTAAAAACTTGGGCTGGCCCCCGGCCGCATAAAGGCCCACCGCAGCCTACATCCGGAACACACCAAACGTTGTATCCTCGATCGGTGCGTTCAAACTGGCGCGTAGCGACAGCGACAGCACCTCGCGGCTGTGGCGCGGGTCGATCACGCCGTCATCCCAAAGCCGCGCGGTCGCATAAAGCGGATGTGACTGTTCCTCGAACATATCAATTGTGGGCTGCTTGAAGGCGGTCTCTTCTTCCTCGGTCCAGCTGTCGCCCGCGCGTTCGATCGCATCGCGTTTTACCGTTGCCAGAACGCCCGCCGCCTGCGCACCGCCCATGACCGAAATGCGCGAGTTCGGCCATGTCCACATGAAGCGCGGGGAATAGGCACGGCCCGCCATACCATAGTTACCGGCCCCGAACGACCCGCCCACCAGCATGGTGATCTTGGGCACATTGGTCGAGGCGACAGCCGTCACCATCTTGGCCCCGTGCCGCGCGATGCCTTCGTTCTCGTATTTGCGGCCGACCATGAAACCGGTGATGTTTTGCAAGAAGACCAGCGGGATCTTGCGCTGCGAACACAGTTCGACGAAATGCGCGCCTTTCTGGGCGGATTCCGAGAACAATACGCCATTGTTGGCGATGATACCGACGGGGCAGCCTTTGACATGGGCGAAACCGCAGACCAGCGTCTCGCCAAAGCGCGCCTTGAATTCGTCGAAGCGGCTGCCATCGACCAGCCGCATGATGACTTCGCGAATGTCATAGGGCGTGCGCAAATCGGCGGGAACAACGCCCAGCATCTCGGCCGGATCATAGGCAGGGTCTTCGGCGGGTTGCCATTGCACATTCATCGGGGCCGCGCGGTTCAGCCCGGCCACGGCACGCCGGGCGAGCGCCAGCGCGTGGGCGTCATCCTCGGCCAGATAGTCTGCCACACCTGACAGACGGGTATGCACGTCGCCGCCGCCCAGATCCTCGGCGCTGACCACCTCGCCCGTCGCGGCCTTGACCAGCGGCGGACCGGCCAAAAAGATTGTGCCCTGCTCTTTCACGATGATCGACACATCCGACATCGCGGGCACATAGGCCCCGCCCGCGGTGCACGATCCCATGACCACCGCGATCTGGGGGATGCCCTTGCCGCTCATCCGCGCCTGATTATAGAAAATCCGGCCAAAGTGGTCACGGTCGGGAAAGACCTCGTCCTGATTGGGCAGGTTCGCGCCGCCGCTATCGACCAGATAGATGCAGGGCAGATGGTTTTCCTCGGCGATTTCCTGGGCCCGCAAGTGTTTCTTGACGCTCATCGGGAAATAGGTGCCGCCCTTCACCGTGGCGTCGTTGCACACGATCATGCAGTCGATGCCCTGCACCTTGCCGACCCCCGCGATCACACCCGCCGCGGGGGCCGCCCCGCCATAAAGCCCATGCGCCGCCAGCGCACCAACCTCAAGGAACGGCGATCCGGGGTCGAGCAGATTGGCCACCCGTTCGCGGGGCAGCATCTTGCCGCGGCTCACGTGACGGGCGCGAGATTTCTCGCCGCCGCCCAGTTCCGCCGCATCCGCCGCTTCGCGGATGGTTTGCAGGGCAGCCAGATGGGCCGCCTCGTTCGCCTTGAAGCTTTCGGACGAGGGCAAGGCTTGCGAAATCAGCTTCATGTCGGTCTCCTTGATCGGATGGAATGGGGGGACGTCACAGTCGGGTATTGCATTACGCAGCCCCTTCGGCAGCCGCGCGGGCTTTCAGCGCGCGGCGGATCACCTTGCCTGTGACGGTCATCGGCAAGGCATCCAGAAAGGCCACCTCGCGCGGGTAAGAATAGCTGGCAAGGCGGGTTTTCACCCAGTCTTGCAGGGTCTGTTCATCGACAGTCGCACCGGATTTGCGCACGACATAGGCTTTGACGATCTCTGTCCGCAGCGGGTCGGGCTTGCCCACCACACCGCAGGTTGCCACATCGGGATGGGTCAGCAGACAATCCTCGATCTCTGCCGGACCGATGCGATAGCCGCTTGAGGTGATCACATCATCCTCGCGCCCGATAAAGCGCAGGTATTCACTGTCGAACACGCCGCGATCACCGGTCAGCATCCAGTCTCCCCGGAATTTTTGTGCGGTCTCGTCGGGGCGCTGCCAATAGCCCAGCATCATCGCGGCTGATCCCTTGCGGATGGCGACATCGCCTTCGTCTGCCGTCGGCGCACCGTCATCATCCAGCACCGCGACGTCATGACCCGGCACAGGTTTACCGATGCAACCGGGGCGCGGCGGGAACTGGCTGCCCGCGCTGGTGGCGACCATATTACATTCGGTCTGCCCGTAAAATTCGTTGATACTCAGGCCAAAGGCTTGTTGCCCCCATGCCAGCATCTCGGCCCCCAAAGGCTCCCCCCCCGATGCGACAGAGCGTAGCCCCGCGATCGTAGCGCCCTCGGCCTTGAGCATCCGCAGCGCGGTCGGCGGGAAGAACACGTTGCGCACATCGCCCTCGCGGATGATGCGCGCACAGGCGTCTGGAGAGAATTTGGCCAAGCGTGCCGCGACAACAGGCACACCAAGCGCCAGCCCGGGCATTGCCACATCGAACAGCCCGCCGATCCACGCCCAATCCGCAGGCGTCCAGAGGCAATCGCCGTCCTGCCCCAGCACATCATGGCTGAGCGAGACGCCGGGCAGATGGCCCGTCAGCACCCGATGGCCATGCAGCGCACCCTTGGGCGACCCCGTCGTGCCCGAGGTATAGATCAGCACCGCCGGATCGTCAGGGCCGGTGTCGGCAAAGGCGACAGGATCCCCCGCCACGCCGACGCTATCTGCCATCAAGGGCGTCGCCAGCCCCCCCAGCAGATCGCGCCCTTCGGGATCGGTCAGCACCAGCGTCACGCCTGCATCACGCACCCGCGACGCGAGGGCATCATACTTGAAGAGTTTGAACAAAGGCACTGAAATCGCGCCGATTTTCCAGATCGCCAGATGGGCCGCAGCACACCACGGGCTTTGCCCCAGCAGCACGCCCACACGGTCACCTGCCTGCACCCGCTGCGCCAAGGCGCGTGCCAATCCGTCGACCATATCGGACAGGGTGCCTAAGCTGACATCGCGTCGCGCTTCACCTGTCAGATCAATGATCGCGCGCCGCGCGGGGTCATGGGACAGACATTGCGCCGCCATGTTCAGCCGCGCCGGAATCTCCCACGCGCCCGTCCCGTCCAGACCTGGCAGGACGTCAGCCATCAGCCTTCCCACACGTCCAGCGACAAAGCCTGCCGCGCGGTCTGTTGCATCAGACAGTTAATCGCCGCAGGTCCGCGCCCCGTGCCCCCCGGCCAAAGCGAGGCTTCATAGGTGCACGCCTTGTCGCGGAACACGATCCACGCCCGCTGCATCTCGCGCAGGGCATCCGCCACGCCGGGGCTTCCCTCGGGCCCCGGGCTCGCATCGGCATCCATCCGTTTGGCCTGCACCATCACCGCGGCGTACTTATCGTTCAACCGCTGGTCCCAAAATTGCAGCTCACGGTCCAGACACCCGCCCATACCATAGGTGCTGCTCCCGCCCGGAGAATCCTCCATGCACTGGTTCGCAGAGACACCGACGCAGGCCATCTCGGCGGCAAAACCATCGGCGTCGGCGAGGCAAATCTCTGTGCCGCGATCGGTATATTGCAGATCCTGCGCGGCAAGCGGTGAGGCGCAGAGCATCAAGGCAAGGGCCAGAGGTTTCACGCCATCGCTCCCATCATCTCGCGGCCCACCAGCATCCGGCGAATTTCAGAAGTGCCTGCCCCGATCTCCATCAGCTTGGCATCGCGGAAGATGCGGCCCACGGGGTTGTCAGACAGGTAGCCCGCCCCGCCCATGGCCTGCACCGCCTGATGCGCCTGTTTCATCGCTTCTTCGCTGGCATAGAGACAGCAGGCGGCGGCATCCGCACGGGTGACATCACCGCGATCACAGGCCTTGGCGACCTCGTAAACATAGGCGCGGGCCGAATTCATCGCGGTGTACATATCCGCCATCTTGCCCTGCATCAGCTGGAAGTTCCCGATGGGCTGCCCGAATTGCTTACGCTCGACCATATAGGGCATGATCTCGTCCAGACAGGCGGCCATGATTCCCAGACCAATCCCCGCCAGCACCACGCGTTCGTAATCAAGCCCCGACATCAGCACCGCCACGCCGCGCCCCTCTTCCCCCAGAACGTTTTCAAACGGGACTTCGACATCGTCAAAGATCAGCTCTGCCGTGTTGGACCCGCGCATGCCAAGCTTGTCGAAATGCGGGCTGGTGGTGAAGCCTTTCATGGATTTCTCGATCAGGAAGGCGGTGATGCCTTTCGATCCGGCATCGGGGTCGGTCTTGGCATAGACCACCAGCGTGTCGGCGTCAGGGCCGTTGGTGATCCAGTATTTGTTGCCCGACAGGCGGTAGTGATCGTTGCGCTTTTCGGCGCGCAGTTTCATCGACACCACGTCGCTGCCCGCAGAGGGTTCGGACATCGCCAGCGCGCCCACATGTTGACCCGAGCACAGGCCCGGCAGGAATTTCGCCTTCTGCTCGGGGCTGCCGTTGAGACGGATCTGGTTGACGCAGAGGTTCGAATGCGCCCCGTAGGACAGCGAGACCGAGGCGGAAGCGCGCGCGATTTCTTCAACCGCGACGGTGTGTGCGACATAGCCCATGCCCGAGCCGCCGAATTCTTCCTCGACCGTCATGCCCAGCAGACCAAGGCTGCCCATCTCTTCCCAGAGCGCGGGCGGAAATTCGTTCTTGGTGTCGATCTCGGCGGCCATCGGTTTGACCCGTTCCTGCGCCCAACGGTGCACCATATCGCGCATCTCGTTCACGTCATCGCCCAGATCGAATTTCATGGTGGTGTTGAACATAGACCCCTCCCCCGAGTTTATTGAACAGTTGTTCATTACACTACACTTCTCGCGGATTCGGTCAAGCAAATGTCGCAGGCTGCGCGGAACTGCACCCGCGCCGCCGATGTTACCCCCGTGACACAGGATAGAAAGGACGCCCCGATATGAGCACGTCATTGAAGAAAGAATTCTGGGACCGCGTAGACGACACCCGCATCGGGATGCTGGCCACCGATACCGCCCGCGCCATCCCCATGAGCCACTATGCCGATCACGACGCCAATTGCCTTTGGTTCATCACCGCACGGGACACAGATCTGGCGAAATCCGCCCAGACCGGTGCTGCGGCAGAATATCTGGTGACCAGCAAGGACGAACACCTATACGCCCGGATCGACGGTACCGTTCAGGCTGTGACCGACCCTGCCAAACTGGACGAGTTGTGGAACGCCTTTGCCGCCGCCTGGTTCAAGGACGGACGCAAGGATGACGACGTGCAACTTGTGCGTATGGACCTCAAACAGGCGGAGGTCTGGCTGACCGGCGGCAGCCTGTCCTTCCTCTACGAAATCGCCAAAGCCAATGTGACCAAACAGGTTCCGGATGCGGGCGAACATGGGACCATCCGCTTCTGAACGGCGGACACGCCATCAATCGCAGCAAGGGCGGGCCGTTGTGCCTGCCCTTTTCGCGATGCCATGCTAGGGTGCTGCCGAACACCCGCGGGCTTTGCACCAGACCCGGCCCGATACAGCCACGAACGGATGAATTGATATGAAAATCTATGTGACCAGCATCTTCGTTGACGACCAAGACAAAGCCCAGAAGTTCTACTGCGACAAGCTGGGATTTGAGGTGAAGAACGATATCCCCCTCGGGGCGCACCGCTGGCTCACTCTGGTATCGCCCGACCAGCCCG
This sequence comes from Sulfitobacter sp. SBS6, assembly GCF_048285585.1. Lineage (NCBI taxonomy): Bacteria > Pseudomonadati > Pseudomonadota > Alphaproteobacteria > Rhodobacterales > Roseobacteraceae > Sulfitobacter > Sulfitobacter sp. SBS6. Next base: position 113,676 of record NZ_JBLWBA010000006.1, read on the forward strand.
ACGGAACAGAGCTTTTGCTAGAGCCCAGCGATCACCGCGCCGTTGGCCCCTACAAACAGGCGCTGGTGGAAGACGGGATCGCAGCCCATTCCTTTCAGGTTGAGGATCTGGATGCCGAAGTCAAACGGCTGACCGACAGCGGTGTCGTCTTCACCCAAGACCCTATTGATGCCGGCCCCGTCCGCATGGCGGTACTGGATGACACCTGCGGGAACCTCATCCAGTTGATCCAGATGGCGACCCCCGGCGCGGCCTAGCCCTGCTGGAACACCGCCGAGACTTCCGCGCGAATGATCCGTGCGATCAGCGCGCAGTCGTCCAACGAGAATGTCAGCGGGACGCGCATGTCGATGATACTGGCGAGCACCGCATCGCTGGCGGGCAGCGCAGAGGGTTCGGCATAGCGCCATGAATCGTAGCGGCTGGTAAAGCCCACAGGCTCCGCCCCGCCGAACCACTTCAGTTCCACCCCGCGGGCGGCGCAACGGGTCAGCACTGATGCGATGGCCTCGGGGGCCCAGCCAGACAGCAGGAACTGGAACGACGATCCGACAAAACGTTCCACCGCGGGGCGGTCGATGAGGGTCAGGCCGGGTGTGTCGCGCAAGCCGTCCTGAACCACATGATACCGCGCATTCCACCCGTCGATCTGTGCCTCAAGCCGCTTGAGCTGCGGGCGCAGGATCGCCGCGCGCAGGTTATCCATCCGGCCAGAGATATTCGGCGTGTCGTATTTCACCGTCTCGAAGGCTTCGGGCGGCGGCCCCGCCAAATGCCGGTCATAAAGCATATAGGACCCTGAGAGCATGATCGCCCGCGCCGCGAGTGCTGCATCATCGGTGACCAGCAGCCCGCCCTCGCCCGCGTTGACGTGTTTATAGGTCTGGCAGGAATAGCACCCCACCGCCCCATGCCGCCCCGAGGGCACGCCGTTCCAGCTTGCCCCCATGGTATGGGCGCAATCCTCTACCACGGTGACACAGGCGGCATCACAAAGCGCCATCAACCGGTCCATATCGCAGATATGCCCGCGCATATGGCTTAGCAGCAGCACCCGCGCCTGATCCAGCTTGCCGGCCAGATCGTCCAGATCGATCACCAGCCCTTGGGTGACATCGACAAAGACCGGCGTGGCCCCGACCGCGGCAATCGCGCCGGGCACGGGGGCCAGCGTGAAAGCGTTGGACAGCACCCGATCCCCCGGCTTGACGCCAACAGCCCGCAAGGCGGTGGCGATGGCATAGCCGCCCGAGGCCACGGCAAGGCAGTAGTGCGCGCCCACCATCGCGGCGAACTCCTGCTCGAGCAGCGCGGCCTCGGCGGTTTCGCCGGGCGCCGTGTTATAGCGGTGCAGCCGCCCGTGGCGCATCACGGCGACGGCGGCGTCGATGGCTTCCTCGGGGATCGGTTCTTGCTGGGTGAAGCTGCCGGCGAACACCTCTGCCGTGTCAGATACCATGTCAGACAGCACCGATCAGACGGGTGACGATGTCGGGCAGATCGTCATAGTGGTCCAGCAGGGCTTCGGGGCCAAGTGCCGCCATATCATCGCCCGAGGGACCGAAGGAGACCAACACGCAAGGCACCCCCGCCGCGCGCGCCGTCTCGCGGTCGGTATTGGTATCGCCCACAAGCAAGCACAGCGCGGGGTCGCCCCCGGCACGCCGCGCGGTTTCGAACAGATGCTCCGGATCGGGCTTGCGGATCGCCAGCGTATCGGCCCCCACCATCGCGCCAAAGGCATCGCGCACGCCAAGCTTGGTCAGCAGCGTATGCGCCAGCCCCTCGGGTTTGTTGGTGCAGATCGCCACGCGGTAGCCCGCGGCTTTCAATGCCTCCACCGCCTCCATCGCGCCGGGGTAAAGCACGGTATGGGTATCGATCTCGCGGCCATAGGCTTCGAGCAGCATGGGATAGTAGCGGTCGATGGTCTCGGCGTCGTCGGCGCGCCCCAAGCGTTCCATGCCCAACCGCAGCATCGCCCGGCCGCCTTTCAGCGCCGTGCCTGCATCGGTTTTGGCATCCAGCACATCGCCCTCGCCCATGTCGCGGAAACAGGCATTGGCCGCGGCGATCAGGTCTCCGCTGGTGTCCGCGAGCGTCCCGTCGAGGTCGAATACGACTGTTTTCATCGGCATTCCTTTGCTGAATGTGTTGCAGGCGGAAATCTTCTTTGATGACCCCTAGCCTTGCGCAAAATCGCCAACAAGGTAAAGAGAGCAGACATTAAAATTGATTAAAGAGATTATACATGGAAGTTGCACTGATCCTTTTGGCCGCAGGCAAAGGTACCCGTATGCAATCGGATCTGCCCAAGGTTCTGCATGCGGTCGCCCACGCACCATTGTTAGAGCACGCCATGGCATCAGGTGCAGCGCTGTCGCCTGCCCGCACGGTCGTTGTTGCAGGCCACGGGGCAGATCAGGTCCGCGCCGCTGCGCAGGCTTTTGATGACGAAGCACAGGTCGTCGTGCAAGAGGAACAACTGGGTACCGCCCACGCCGTCGGTCAGGCGCGCGAGGCGCTGGCAGGCTTCGACGGCACGGCCATCGTGCTTTATGGCGATACGCCTTTCGTGCAGACCGAAACGCTTGAAAACATGTGCGCAGCGCTTGAGACGAATGATGTCGTCGTGCTGGGCTTTGACGCCGCTGATCCTGCCCGCTATGGCCGTTTGGTGATGCAGGGCGACAGCCTTGACCGCATCGTTGAATACAAAGATGCCACGGATGAAGAGCGCGCTATAACCCTTTGTAATAGCGGCGTTGTCGCGTGCAAATCCGATCTGCTGTTTGACCTGATTGATGCGGTCGGCAACGACAACGCATCGGAAGAATATTACCTCACCGATATCATCGGCATTGCACGGGAACGCGGGCTGAAAGCCACTGCTGTCACCTGTGACGAGGCCGAGACGATGGGCGTGAACTCCCGCGCGGATCTGGCCGCTGCCGACGCCGCGTTCCAGTCGCGCGCCCGTGCAGCCATGCTCGAGGACGGTATCACGCTGATGGCCCCCGAGACGGTCTATTTCGCCCGTGACACCTATATCGGCCGCGACACGGTGATCGAACCCAATGTGGTCTTTGGCCCCGGCGTGACGATTGAATCCGGTGCCACCATCCGCGCGTTCAGCCACCTTGAAGGCTGCCACGTCGCACGCGGCGGGGTCATTGGCCCCTACGCCCGCCTGCGCCCCGGTGCAGAGCTGTCCGAGGATGTGCGCATTGGCAACTTTGTCGAGGTCAAGAACGCGCAGATCGCCGAAGGGGCCAAGGTGAACCACCTGAGCTATATCGGCGACGCGACCATCGGCGCCAAAGCCAATATCGGCGCGGGCACGATCACCTGCAACTATGATGGCGTGATGAAGCACCACACCCATATCGGGGCCAACGCCTTTATCGGGTCGAACACCATGCTGGTGGCCCCCGTGCATATCGGCGACGGAGCCATGACAGGATCGGGGTCGGTCATCACCTCGGATGTGGAGGCTGACGCATTGGCGCTGGCACGTGCACATCAGGTCGAGAAACCGGGCATGGCGCGGAAATTGTTGGAAATGTTAAAGGCCAAGAAGGCCAAACAGCAGAGAGGCAGCTAATCATGTGTGGTATTGTCGGTATCCTTGGCCAACACGAAGTTGCGCCTACCCTTGTCGAAGCCCTGAAACGTCTGGAATATCGCGGCTATGACAGCGCGGGGATTGCGACAATCAACGCGGGCAAGCTGGACCGCCGCCGCGCGGTCGGAAAACTGGTGAACCTGTCGGATCTGCTGGTGCATGAACCGCTCGCCGGGAAGTCGGGCATCGGGCATACCCGTTGGGCGACCCATGGCGCGCCATCGGTCACCAATGCGCACCCGCATCAGGCGGGGCCCGTGGCTGTTGTGCACAATGGCATCATCGAAAACTTCCGCGAGCTGCGCGCCGAACTGTCCAAGGACGGCGTTGAATTCGTGACCGAGACGGACACGGAAACGGTCGTGTTGCTCACCCAGAAATACATGGCCGAAGGGCTGGGCCCTGTAGACGCCGCGACCAAGACCATTGCGCGGCTGCATGGGGCTTTCGCGCTGGCGTTCCTGTTTGACGGTGAAGACGATCTGATGATCGGCGCGCGCAAGGGGGCCCCGCTAGCCGTCGGCTATGGCGACAACGAGATGTATCTGGGCAGCGACGCGATTGCGCTGTCACCCATGACGGACCGTGTGACCTATCTCGAGGAAGGCGACCGCGCCGTGCTGACCCGCACGTCGGTCAAGATCTACGACGCCGATGATGCCCCTGTCGATCGTGTGATCAAGAAGATCAGCCTGGATACCACCCGCATCGACAAGGCCGGCCACAAGCACTTTATGGCGAAAGAGATCGCAGAGCAGCCCGCCGTCATTGGCGAGGCCCTGTCGCGCTACCTCACCGCGGACGGAGAGATCATGCTGCCCGATCCGGGGCTCGATTTCACCAAGATCGACCGTATCACCATGGTCGCCTGCGGCACGGCTTTCTACGCCTGCCTGACCGCGAAATACTGGTTCGAACAGATCGCCCGCATGCCGGTCGAGGTCGATGTCGCGTCGGAATTCCGCTATCGCGAACCGCCCATCTCGGACCGGACCATGGCGCTGTTTGTCAGCCAGTCGGGCGAAACCGCCGACACGCTGGCCGCGCTGCGCTATTGCGCGGGCAAGGCCGATCTCATCACCTCGGTGGTCAATGTGACTGAATCCTCCATCGCACGGGAAAGCAATCTGGCGTTGCCGATCCACGCGGGGGTCGAAGTGGGCGTCGCCTCTACCAAAGCCTTCACCTGCCAGTTGACCGTCTTGTTCCTGATGGTGCTGAAAGCCGCCGTGGACCGTGGCGCGATCACCAAGGAAAAGCTGGCCGATTATGTCTCTGGCCTGCGGTCCATGCCGTCGCTGATCAACACCGCGCTCGAACAAAACGCCGCCCTGCGGGACGAAGCCTACAAGCTTTCCTCGGCCCGTGACGTGTTGTTCCTGGGGCGTGGCGCGATGTTCCCGCTTGCTCTTGAAGGCGCATTAAAACTGAAAGAAATCAGCTACATACACGCCGAAGCTTATGCGTCGGGAGAACTTAAACACGGCCCGATCGCGCTGATCGACGAAAACGTGCCTGTGGTGGTCATGGCCCCCAACGACACGCTTTTCGACAAGACCGTCAGCAACATGCAAGAGGTCATGGCGCGCAAGGGCAAGGTTATCCTGATCTCGGATCGTGCGGGGCTGGATGAAGCCGCCGAAGGCACGTGGGGGCAGATCGAGATGCCACCCGTCGCCGATGCGCTCGCCCCCATCCTCTATGCGATCCCGGCGCAGTTGCTGGCCTATCACACCGCGATTGCCAAAGGCACCGATGTCGACCAACCGCGCAACCTGGCTAAATCGGTGACTGTGGAATGAACCTTGCCCCCTATATGGCGCAGCTGAACGAACTGGCTGATCCCGCCGCTGTCGAGAAGATGCAGGCCTATCACAAGGTGGATCGCCCCTATCTGGGCATCGCCAATCCGCAGATCAACGATCTGACCAAAGCGTGGCGGACCGAGCTGTCGCTGACCGACCGGATCGCGCTGGCCGATGCCCTGTGGCAGACGGATATCTTCGAGGCGCGGGTGGCGGCGGCCAAGCTGCTGACCCAGGCCCGTCTGCGCCCGGATGACGAACCCGCGTGGCAGTTGATCCAAAGCTGGGTACCGGACTTCGACAGCTGGGCCATCGCGGATCATGCCTGCATGGCGGCGCAAAAACGGTTGCTGGCAGACCCTCAACGTCTGGATGTGGTCGAGACCTGGACCCAATCGGGCGAACTCTGGTCGAAGCGGGCGGCGCTTGTCGCGACCCTGCCCTGGACCAAGCAGAACAACCCCAAGCCCGAAGAGCTGGACGCGCGCGAGCGTATCCTTGGGTGGGCAGCGGGGTATCTGCCGGTCAAGAACGGCATCCTGCAAAAGGCCATCGCGTGGTGGGTCCGCGACCTCAGCCGTCATGACCCCGTGCGCGCCGCCGCCTTTATCGAGGACAACCGCGCCACCCTCAAACCCTATGCGATCAAGGAAGCCGCGCGCCATATGCCGGATTTCCCGCTGGAAGCCCCGGTGGCAGCGGACGTGACGGCGGAAGACGAAGCCCCCGCATCAGACAACTGATCCCTACAGAAAACGGGCGTCCAAGGTTCCCCCTCGGACGCCCGTTTTGTATCTTACACCGTCACCGCGTGGCTTAACCGTTGGTGGACACTTCAACCTTGGTCAGATCCGTCAGCGACGCGCCAATCAGACGCAGCGCCGACAACGACATGCGGCTCCCGCCCGAGGCAGGCCCATCCAGCGGGATCAGTTCAACCGTAGAGGATTTGCCCGTCGCGGGGTTCGTCACGCGGCCCTGCATTTCCGATTTCACCAGCGGTGTTTTCATCCACAGCCCCGGCTCTGTCGCGCTACCAAGCGAGGCGACGGTGGTGCCCAGCGATTTGGCCCCTGCCGCAGCAGGTTTTGACGCCTCGGCGCGTTGTTCGGCCGTGGTGGTGTCAAGCGCATCGGCTGTGCGTGCCCCAGCAGGCGGACGGGCAGCCGCGGTGGCGGACGACAGGGACGCCTCTGCACGCGCCTCGGCCTCGGCCGTGGGGGGGGCAGCGTCCGCCCCGCGTTTGCCCAAACCCAAACGATCCGTTACGCCCGCACATCCGGCCAGAGCAACGACAGCGACACCTAGAATAATATAATGTTTCATGGGTTAAATCTAACGCTCCCCCCCTGCCGCTTCAATCTCCTAAATGCTACTTGCCCCGGGATGGGCCGATGTTTACCTATGGGATATGAATGCACCTTTGATTGACCCGTTCGCCCGCGCTATCACCTATTTGCGCGTCTCTGTCACAGACCGCTGTGACTTCCGCTGTGTTTATTGCATGTCCGAGAATATGAATTTCCTCCCCAAGAAGGAACTTCTGACCTTGGAAGAGCTGGATCGGCTGTGCACCAACTTTGTCGACCTGGGTGTGCAAAAGCTGCGCATCACCGGCGGTGAGCCTTTGGTTCGCAAGGGTATCATGACCTTCTTCGACAGCATGACACGCCATCTGGACGCCGGCACGCTGAAAGAGCTGACGCTGACCACCAATGGCAGCCAGTTGGAACGCTATGCCGCCGATCTTTATGCTGCAGGCGTGCGCCGTGTGAATGTCTCGCTTGATACGCTGGACGATCAGAAATTCGCCGACATCACCCGTTGGGGGCGTCTGCCGCAGGTGCTGCGCGGGATCGACGCGGCGCAGAATGCCGGGCTGCGGGTCAAGATCAACGCCGTCGCGCTGAAAGGCTTCAACGAGGCAGAACTGCCGTCGATGACCGCATGGTGTGCGGATCGCGGGATTGATCTGACCTGGATCGAGGTGATGCCCATGGGCGACTTGGGCAACGAGGACCGCTTGGGCCAGTATTGGTCGCTCAAGGATGTGCGCCGCACCTACGAGGAACATTACACCGTCACCGATCTGGCCGAGAATACGGGCGGCCCTGCCCGATATGTCCGGCTGGAAGAGACCGGCCAGAAGATCGGCTTTATCACGCCGCTGTCCCATAATTTCTGCGAAAGTTGCAACCGCGTGCGGATCACATGCACCGGTGAAATCTACATGTGTCTGGGGCAGGAAGATGTGGCCGACCTGCGCGCGCCCTTGCGCAACCACCCCGATGATGACGCACCCTTGAAAGACGCAATTCGCGCGGCGATCAACCTTAAGCCCAAGGGCCACGACTTTGATTATTCACGGCAAAAGCTGGATGGGCAGATGCCCCGCCACATGAGCCACACAGGCGGCTGACGCGACCGTGTCCGCGCCTTTCCTGTACCGCGCCTGGGTTCTTGCCAGCCGCTGCCTGATCCCCTTTGCCGCCAGCGCAGAGGCGCGCAAGCTGAACGCGCAAGACGTGCCCGCCGCCCGCGCGGGAGAGAAACGCGGCATCGCCACACAGCCGCGCCCAAGCGGCGCGCTCGTCTGGGTGCATGCGGCGTCCGTGGGTGAAAGCCTGTCGGTGCTGGCGCTGATCACCCGCATGGGGCACATGCTGCCCGATGCGCATTTCCTGATTACGTCCGGCACCGCGACCTCGGCCAGGCTGGTGGATCAACGTCTGCCGCCGCGCAGCCTGCACCAGTTTGCCCCGCTGGACGCCCCCGGCCCGTTAAAGCGGTTCCTGACCCATTGGCAGCCCGACGCCGCGATATTTGTCGAAAGCGAGATTTGGCCGCAGATGTTGCGACGGACCCACGCGACCGGCGCGCCGATGGCGCTGGTCAATGCGCGCATGTCTGACAAGACGGTCGAGTTCTGGGAGAAATGGCCCCGCACTGCCCGCTACCTGTTCGATGTCTTCACGCTGATCGTGACGCAGAATGACGCGATGGCGCGCAATATGATCCGCATGCATGCCCCCGCCGATCGTGTGTCGCCGGGCGTGAACCTGAAATCCATGGCCGGCCCGCTGCCCGTCGATGCACAGGCGTTGGCGTCTGCGCGCACAGCGCTTGGCGGGCGGGCGGTCTGGGTCGCCTCCTCCACCCACGAAGGCGAGGAACGCAGCGTGCTGGACGCACATAAGAAGCTGCTGCGCGAGATTCCCGATCTGTGTCTCATCCTTGCCCCCCGCCACCCCGAACGCGGCGACGCGGTAGAGGCGCTGGTTCAGGATGCGGGGCTGACTGTGCAGCGTCGCAGCCGTGGGGACGCCCCCGGGGGTCAGGTCTATCTGGCCGACACGCTGGGAGAATTGGGCCTCTGGTACAGCCTGTCCGATGTCGTGTTTCTGGGCGGATCTCTGCTGCCCATTGGCGGGCATAACCCGTTCGAGGTGGCGCAATCGGGTGCTGCGGTGCTGTCGGGCAACCATGTTGCGGCCTTTGCGGAAACCTATGCCCAGCTTGAGGCTGAAGGCGCTGCGCGGATCGTGGCGGATGGCGATGATCTGGCCACCCGCGTTGCCGCGCTCTTGACCAAACCGGACGAGCTGGCGACGATGACCGCTGCCGCTGCCCGCTTCATCGCGGCACAGGATGACCAGCTTGATGCCATTGCCAGCCGTCTGATCACCACATTGAAGTTGGATACCCCATGACGCACCCCCTTGCCCGCACCGATGTGATCGCGCCGAATTTCAAACGCAGGCTCAGCGGCGTCACGGCCACTGTGATGCGGCTGGTGCCGGTGCAATCGCGCGATATCTCTATCGCGGCAACGGGCCCCGTTGTGCCTGATGATGTGCCGCAGGTGCCGTTGGCCTCGCTTGTGACCATGTCGCGCCGCGGGCCGTCACCGTCGGGCTGGCGGGTCTGGCACGCGCGGCGCAACGTCGAGATGCTGGGCGGGCTGGCGCTGCGCTATCTGCTGGGCAAGCGGCTCAAGCTGATGTTCACCTCGGCCAGCCAGCGTGAACAGACCGGCCTGACGCGCTGGCTGATCCGGCGGATGGATGCCGTTGTGGCGACCTCGGACCGGACCAACGCCTATCTGGAAAACCCCGGCCATGTGATCATGCACGGGATCGACACCGAGGGCTTTGCCCCCTCGCCCGACCGCGCCGCCCTACGCGCCGAGCTTAAGCTGCCAGTGAACGCGACGCTGGTGGGTTGCTATGGCCGTATCCGCGCCCAAAAGGGCACCGATGCCTTTGTCGAGGCGATGCTGCCGATCCTGCGGGACAACCCCGATGTCGTCGCCCTTGTGATGGGACGCGCGACCGAGAAATACGAGAGCTTCGAGAAGGGCCTGAAAGACCGCGCCCGCGCCGAAGGGCTGTCGGACCGGATGCTGTTCCTGCCAGAGGTGCCTGTGGGCGATATGGCGGATTTCTACCGCGTGCTGGACCTTTACGTCGCCCCCCAACGGTGGGAGGGATTCGGCCTCACTCCGATCGAGGCGATGGCCTGCGGTGTACCCGTGGTCGCGACCCGTGTGGGGGCCTTTGAAAAGCTGGTGGTGCAAGGTACGACGGGCCTACTGGTGGACCCCGATGACATTCCAGCGCTTGAGGTCGCGACGCGCGATGCTCTGTCCGACCGGACCCGTCTGGCCGCATGGGCAGAGGCCGGGCGCAGCTATGTGATGTCGGATTTCTCTATCGCGCGCGAAGCGGCGGCGCTGGTCAAAATCTATCGCAAGCTGCTGGCGGCATAGGGCGCGGGTTTCCCCCCGCCCTATGCCTGTGTGATCAGCCGATGGGCATGCGTTGTTCGGCGATCCCCGCCCACCAGCTGCAGCCCGCGGGAATGATATCGTCGTTAAAGTTATACATCGGGTGGTGCACCATCGCAGTGTCGCCATTACCGACCAGAATATAAGCACCGGGGCGCTCTTCGAGCATAAAGGCGAAATCCTCGCCCCCCATGACCAAAGGTGCTTCGTCGCATTGCCCCGAGATGCCGCGCGCGACATCCGCCGCGAATTCAGTCTGTTCGTCGTGGTTCACCATCACCGGATAGTTGCGCACGTATTTGACCTTTGCAGTCGCGCCAAAGGTCGCCGCGATGCCTTCACAAATCTCTGTCACGCGCTTTTCAGCCAGATCGCGCAGGTCATTGGACAGGGTGCGCACGGTACCCAGCAGATTCACCCGCTGCGGGATCACGTTGAACGCCTTGGACGAGGATTCGATCGAGGTGATCGAGACAACGATATTGCCCACGGGGTCCGCGTTCCGGCTCACGATGGTTTGCAGCGCGGTGATGATATGTGCGGTGACCACACCGGTATCGATGGTCTCGTGTGGTTTGGCCGCGTGGCCGCCCAGACCCTCGACTTCGATTTCCAGCAGGTCGGTGGCTGCAAAGAACGGGCCGGGGCGGATGCCGAATTGTCCGGCGGGAATGCCGGGCCAGTTGTGCATGCCATAGACTTCCTGAATGCCCCAGCGTTCCATCATGCCGTCCTTGCACATCTCGCGCCCGCCGCCGCCGCCTTCTTCGGCAGGCTGAAAGATCACCACAACAGTCCCGTCGAAATTCCGTGTCTCGGCCAGATACTGCGCCGCGCCCAATAGCATCGCCGTGTGGCCGTCGTGGCCGCAGGCATGCATCGCATTGGGCGTCTTGGAGGCATAGTCCAGCCCCGTCTGTTCGTGGATCGGCAGCGCGTCCATATCGGCACGCAGCCCGATGACCTTGCCCGAGGTGGTAGCATTGCCCTTGATCACGCCGACAACACCGGTACGCCCGATGCCTTCGACAACTTCGTCACAGCCGAAAGCGCGCAGTTTCTCGGCCACGGTGGCAGAGGTGCGATGCGTCTCGAACAGGATCTCGGGGTGTTCATGCAAATCACGTCGCCATGCGGTGATGTCGGTGTGCAATTCGGCAAATCGGTTCTTAACGGGCATTTTTCGAAGTCCTTGAAGTCTGTGAAAAAAGGGAACGCGCAGCGCCCCTTTCGGGCAAAGCCGGCGGCTAGGCTGGCAATCTTGTTTCAATCATTTCCGCGAACCAGCTACAACCTGCGGGGATCGCGTCATCGTTGAAATTATACATGGGGTGGTGGACGGTGGGCCCGTCGCCATTGCCCAGCATGATATAGGCACCGGGGCGCTGGTTCAGCATATACGAGAAATCCTCTCCGGCCATGATCGGAGGCGTGTCGCGGTCCACACCGGGGGCGATATTCTCGGCCACATCGGCGGCGTAGGCGGTGTTCGCGTCAGCGTTCACGGTGATGGGATAGCCGCGCGCGTAAACGATGTCGGCAGTGCATTGGTGGGCGGCGCAGGTGTGGGTCACGACTGCCTCCAGCCGGTCCTGCACCAGATCGCGGATGCCCGCATCCAGCGTCCGAACCGTCCCGCGCAGCCGCACGGTTTGCGGCAGGACGTTGTGGCTGTCGGTATCGGACCGCAGGGTACAGACCGACACGACAGCATTCTTGATCGGATCAACGTTGCGTGCGGCGATGGATTGCAGCGCGACAACGACATGCGCCGCGGCAAGGTTGGTATCGATCGCCTCGTGCGGGGCTGCGGCATGGCCGCCCTGCCCGGTGATGATGATGTCGAACTCATCCGCCGCCGCCAGCAAAGGGCCACTGCGGATCGCGAATGCGCCGACGGGATGGCCGGGCATATTGTGCAGCCCGTAGACCTCGTCGATGGACCAACGCTCCATCAGGCCTTCCTCGACCATGACGTTGCCACCGCCGCCACCCTCTTCAGCGGGTTGGAAGATAAGCACTGCCCGCCCGTCGAAATTGCGCGTTTCTGCCAGATATTGCGCGGCCCCGAGCAGGATCGCGGTGTGCCCGTCATGGCCGCAGGCATGCATCTTGCCCGGCGTTTTGGACGCATACTCAAGCCCCGTCGCCTCGGTGATGGGTAAAGCGTCCATATCCGCGCGCAAGCCGACGCTGCGCCCGGAGGCATTGGTCTTGCCCTCGATCACCGCGACGATGCCGCTTTGCGCCACGCCGGTGGTGATATCGGTGATGCCAAAGCTGCGCAGCTTCTCTTCGACGAAAGCCGCGGTCTGCGGCAGATCGAATTGCAGTTCGGGGATCGTATGCAGGTGACGCCGCCACGCGGTGATGTCGGCATGGGTTTCGGCAAAGCGGTTCTTGATCGGCATCGCGTGCGTTCCTTTTTGTGTCTAGACGTTCGGGCCCAGGATCATCGGGCTGCCATCGGTGAAACGTGCGAGGCGAAAGCGGGTCAGGTCGTGCCCGGCGCTTTGCCCCGTGGCCAGACGCGCCAGAACCCGGCCCATGCCCGGCCCGATACCAAAGCCGTGCCCCGACATGCCCGTGCCGATGGTCAGCCCCGGCAGTGCTGCCACAGTATCCACGACAGGTACAATGTCAGGCATGGTGTCGATCATCCCCGCCCAGGCAGATTTCAGCTTTATCGGCCCCAGATCGGGAAACATTGCTGAAAAATCACGCAGCAGGCGGCGGATCTTGGCCATATTGGGCGTGGGGTTAAGGATGCGCATCGCCTCGAATGGGGATGGGGTATCGGCCTGCCAGCGCCGCTTGGTCGTCCAGGCATCGGGAAAGCCCTTGGGCGCAAAAGGGTGAAGCCGTTGACCAAAGGGATCGGCGCGCAACTGGGTCAGGTAGTGGGGCAAGGCGCGAAAGGCGTCAGGGCCCACAAAAAGCTCGGGCGCGCCGGGAGGGGCGAGCGTATAGCCGCCATCCTCGCGCCGCCGGAATGCGACCCGCCCGTCCGACACCGCCCCTGCGTAAATTTCAGGCAAGCTTTCGGTCGCCGCCACATTTTCGCGTACCGACAGCTGCGGCATAGAGATACCGTGATTGCGCAGGAACAGCGCCGACCAAGCGCCACCTGCCAGCACCACCTGCGAAGACGCGATACGCCCCTGTTCCGTGATCACCCCGGCAACCCGCCCCGCCGCGATATCCAGGCAGCGCACGGCGCAATTCTCGATGATCTGAACGCCCTCTCGCGCGGCGATACCGGCGAGAGCGGGCACCGCGACCCAAGGCTCCGCCCGCATGTCCGACGGGGTGATCAGCGCGCCGATCTGAGGTGTGGCAAGGCCGAGGAACATGGCGGAGACCTCGGCCGCCGTCATCATACGGCTGTCCGCGCCATTGGCCCGCGCATGGGGCAGCCAGTTTTCATAACCCGCAAGCTGTGCGGGCCTTTGCGCCAGATAGGCGATGCCGCCCTGCCGCAGCCCGATATCCACGTTCGTTTGACCTGCAAGTTCGCGCCAGAGCGCCTGCGCCTCGGCCATGATCGGCATCTCGTCAGGGTCGCGCCCCTGCTGCCGGATCCACCCCCAGTTGCGGCTGGATTGTTCGGCGGCGATGCGGCCCTTTTCCAGCAAGGTGACCGAGTGACCCTCCCGGGCGAGGAACAGCGCCGTGCAGACCCCGATGATCCCGCCGCCGATAACAACGATATCCGACGTGGCTGGCTGGGGGCCGAGATAGGTGACGGGGGTGGTCGTATGGATCGGGAAAGGCTGCATGGGTTAGGCTTTATATTGCGTGGGCGTCGCGGGCAAAGCAGGCCTGGATCGGGGGCCAGCCCCCGGTGCCGCGCTGCGGCCCCTCCCCCGGGATGTGATGCCATTTGGAAGAAGGGGGCCGCTGCGCTGTGTCATTTCAAACGGTCAAGCAGGTCGCGCATGAATCTATGGCCGGCCTCGAATTGCGCGACTTCGATATATTCGTTGGGCTGGTGCGCCTGTGCGATATCGCCAGGGCCGCAGATCACCGCGCTATACCCGGCTTCCTGGAACTGTCCGGCCTCGGTCCCGTAGGAGACCTTGTGGCTGGCATTGTCGCCGGTGATCTGGCGCACGAAGGTTTCGGCCAGCCCGTCTTTTTCGGGTTGTAGTGCGGGGACGTCGAAACGGGGGGTGACCTCGATATAGGTTTCGGGGACGACCTCTTGCATCTGCTTTTCGACCTCGCGCACCTTTTCCAGATAGGCGGTGCCCCAGGCGTCTTTGTCTTCGCCCGGCACGACGCGGAAATCCATGGCGAAGTGGCAATCCTTGGCGGTGATATTATGCGCTGTCCCGCCCGAGATCACGCCCACATGGGCGGTGGTAAAGGGCGGGTTGAACATCGCGGCAAGCTCGCTGGGTTTGCGGGCCATGTTTTCGGTGTTCACCTCATTGGCCCATTCGATCAGCTTGGCCCCCGCCATGATCGCGTTGACGCCTGTGTGCAGGAGCGAGGAATGCACCTCGAAGCCGACCACATGGGTGTTGAAGCCCGTGCCGCCCTTGTGGCCTGTAACGGCCTGCATGGTGGAGGGTTCCCCCACGATCACCAGCGCCCCCTTGGGCAGCACCGGTTGCATCGCCTCGATCATCGGAGGGGCACCGGTGCAGCCGATTTCCTCGTCAAAGCTGAGCGCGATCTGGAGTGGGCGTTGCACGTCGGCGTAATGTGCCTCTACCAGTGCCCAAATAGCCAGCGCATCAAAGCCCTTCATGTCGCAGCAGCCGCGCCCGTAATAGCGTCCGTCCCGTTCAACCACGGTGAAAGGGTCGCTGTCCCAGGGTTGGCCGTCCACCGGCACCACATCGGTATGCCCCGACAGAACCACCGCGCCCTCTTCCCACGGGCCCACATGGGCGAAAAGCGCATGTTTGGGTTGATCGGGATGGATATAGCGATGGGACGCGATGCCGTGGCTTTCAAGGTAATCGGCCACCCAGTCGATCAGCGGGATATTCGTATCCCGCGACACAGTGGGAAAGCTGACGAGTTTTTCCATCAGCTCGAACGGGGTCATGCGCGCAGTCATTAATGTGGTCCTTTAGTATCCGCTATCGGTGATCAAGACCTGATGGCCGGGGGATACGGTTTTGTAAACAGAGGGTTCCGCGACATAGCTTGTCGGATGGATCGGGGACGGGATCGGCTTGAAGTTCAGCTCGCTTTCCTTTTTGCGACGCCGAGGATCGGCGATGGGGACGGCTTTCATCAGGGCTTGCGTATAGGGGTGCTGCGGGTTTTCAAACACCTGCGACCGCGTGCCCATTTCTACGATCCGGCCCAGATACATCACGCCGACGTGGTGGCTGACCCGTTCGACCACAGCCATATCGTGGCTGATGAACAGGAAGGACAGCCCCATTTCCGCTTGCAGCTCCAGCATCAGATTGACCACCTGCGCTTGTACCGACACATCCAGCGCCGACACGGCTTCATCCGCGACGATCAGCTTGGGGTTCAGCGCCAAGGCCCGCGCGATGGCGACGCGCTGGCGCTGACCACCTGACAGCTCGTGCGGGAAGCGGCGCATGAAGCTGCGCGGCAGTTCCACACGGTCAAACAGCATCTCGATGCGTTTGGTCAGCTCGGACCCTTTGAGCGTGCCATAATTGTGGATCGGTTCGGCCACCTGATCCGACAGCTGCATCTGCGGATTGAGCGAGGCAAACGGGTCCTGAAAGATCATCTGCATGTCCAGTCGCGCCTTGTGCAGGCCACGTGAATCCAGTGCCATGATGTCTTTGCCATCGAGGTTGACCTCGCCCGACTGGGGGTCGACCAGCCGCAGCAAGGACCGCCCCGCCGTAGATTTCCCGCAGCCGGATTCCCCCACAAGGCTTAGCGTCTGGCCCTTGTTGATGGTAAACGACAGGTCCTCGACCGCATGGACATTGGCGACGGTGCGGCGCAGGAAGCCGCCCTGCACCGGAAAGCGCGTGGTCAGGTTCTTGACCGTCAGCAGCGTTTCCTCTGTGCCCTTGATGGGTTTGATCTCTTTATCCGCAGTCCCGAGCAGTTTCATCGGTTCGGGATAGGGTTTGCCGCGCATCTCGCCCAGCTTGGGGACGGCGGCCAACAACGCTTTGGTATAGGGGTGTTGAGGGTTTTCGAAGATTTCCTCGACCGTGCCTTCTTCGACCTTGTTACCGCGGAACATGACAACGACGCGATCGGCCATCTGGGCGACAACGGCCATGTCATGGGTGATGAACATGACGGCGGTGCCGGTCTCGCGTTTCAACCGGTCGATCAGCGCGAGGATTTCGGCCTGAATGGTCACATCCAGCGCGGTGGTGGGTTCATCCGCGATCAATAGCCGCGGCGAACAGGCCAGCGCCATGGCGATCACCACACGCTGGCGCATCCCGCCCGACAGCTCGTGCGGGTATTGTGCAAGACGGCGGGCCGGTTCGGGGATACGAACCTGGGTCAGAAGCTCCAGCGCGCGGGCCTCTGCCTGCGCCTTGGACATGTTCTTGTGCAGGCGTAGCCCTTCGGTCAGCTGGCGACCGACGGTAAAGACCGGGTTCAGCGCTGTCATCGGTTCCTGAAAGATCATCCCGATCTCATTGCCGCGAATATCGCGCATCACATCCTGATCTGTGCGCGCCAAATCGACAGCGGGATCGTTCTGGCGCTCAAATAATAGGCGCCCACCCGCAATTTTTCCGCCGCCGAACTCGACCAGACGCATCAGCGACAGCGAGGACACCGATTTACCCGACCCGGATTCGCCCACAACGCAGACAGTTTCACCCGCATTGATGTCAAAGCTGACGTTCTCCACACCTAGAACGGGTCCGTCCTGGGTTTGAAATTCGACCCTAAGCTCTTGAATTTGCGCGATTGGTGTCGGCGTTGCCTCGTCTAGCATGGTATTTTCCAGCGCTTCTCGTTTAATCAATTTGACGACGCTAAGGCACTTCGTCATCTGGTGTCAAATCGGTCCAAGGGACCGCTAACATCCGCTGCTTTGGAGGCTTGCATTTTTTTTCAAACCTGTTTCGATGCTTCGACGTTATTGGCGTGGCTGGAAAAACGGGCGTTTTGGCGGGCATCCCTGTCTGTCGCAGCACCCTGCCCCCGGCCGTGATCAAGATTGACGTTTTTGGCATTGCCAGAAAAGACAGACCATAAAAAAAGGCACCTCAAAAAACCAACGGTGTCCAACAAGGAGTAAGCTATGAACATGAAAACCCTGTTACTGGGAGCCGCGGCTTCGGTAGCGATTGCCCCCGCCGCATTCGGCGCCGCCCACGAGGGCGAGCGTGGACGCGACGGCGAGGTGAAAGTTATCTACTGGCAAGCGCCCTCGATCATGACCCCCTATCTGTCGGGCGGCACAAAAGACCTCGAGGCGGCGAGCCTCGTGCTAGAGCCGATGGGCCGCTATGACGAAACCGGCGCGTTGGTCCCCTATCTGGCGACCGAGATTCCCACCGTTGAAAACGGCGGCGTGGCCGAAGACCTGAAATCCATCACCTGGAAGCTGAAAGAGGGCCTGGTTTGGTCCGACGGCACGCCGGTGACCTCGGCGGATCTGAAATTCACCGCTGAATACTGTATGCACCCCGAAGGCGGCTGCGCGCAGGCGTCGAAGTTCGATGGCGTTGAAAGCATCGATATCGTGGATGATCTGACGGTTACCGTTCATTTCACCGACGCCAAGCCAAACCCTTATGGCCCGTTCATGGGCGCGCAATCACCGATCATTCAGGCCGCGCAGTTCAAGGACTGCCTGGGCGCGAAAGCCCCCGAATGTACCGAAGCCAACTTTAACCCCATCGGCACCGGCCCGTTCCGCGTGACAGATTTCCGTCCCAATGACGTGATCCAGATGGAAGCCAACCCCAACTACCGTGACCCCAGCAAACCTGCGTTTGCGACACTGACCCTCAAGGGCGGTGGTGATGCGAATGCCGCGGGTCGTGCGGTGATGGAAACCGGCGAATACGACTATGCCTGGAACATGCAGCTGGCCCCTGATGTGCTGGCGAAAATGGCCGAAGGCGGCAAGGGTCAGGCGATCTCTGCATTCGGGACATTGGTCGAACGGATCGAGATGAACCTGACAGACCCATCGCCGGACCTGCCAGAGGGCGAACGCTCCACCGTGGCGCATCCGCATCCGATCCTGTCCGACTTTAAGGTCCGCAAGGCGCTGTCCATGGCGATCGACCGTCCTTTGCTGGTCGAAGTCGGCTATGGCCAGGCAGGTCGCGCGACCTGTAACCTCGTGCCCGCGCCCGAACTGTATGCCTCCGACAACACCGAATGTCTGACGCAGGATCTGGAAGGCGCGAAAGCCCTGCTGGAAGAAGCCGGCTGGACCGACACCAATGGCGACGGCATCCGCGACAAAGACGGTGAAAAACTGTCCCTGCTGTACCAGACCTCGACCAACGCGGTCCGTCAGGATTTTCAAGCGCTGATCAAAGACTGGTGGAACCAGATCGGTGTCGAAGTCGAACTGCGCAACCTTGATGCGTCGGTCTTCTTTGGGGGCGACCCCGGTTCGCCCGATACCTTCCAGAAGTTCTATGCCGACGTTGAAATGTACGCGAACAACTTTGACGGCACCGATCCGCAGGCCTACCTGTCTGCCTATCGCTGTGGCAACGAGCCAAAGCCGTCCAGCCAGTGGCAGGGTGAGAACATCAACCGTTTCTGCAACGAAGAATATGACGCGTTGCTGGACGAACTGTCGCGCACGGGCGAGTTGGACAAGCGCGGCGATATCGCCAAGCAGCTGAACAACATCATCACACGTGACACGATGACCATCGTTCCGCTGGTCGACCGTGGTCGGGTTTCCGCTGCGTCCAACACTCTGGGCGGCGTGATCCTGAACACATGGGATTCCGAACTGTGGAATGCCGCCGACTGGTACCGCGTGAAAGAATAATCACGCCCAAGCTCAGAGGAGCACGCAGCGCGTGCTCCTCATGACTTGATGCCTGTGTGAATGTGTGCGAAATCGCGCCTCCCTTCGATTTTGACATGCTTCCCCTCCCCTAGACCGACTTGCAAAGGCGCTGTGCATGCTGACCTTCACCATTCGTCGACTACTTTTGTCGATACCAACGCTTTTGTTTATCAGCCTGGTAATCTTCCTGCTGTTGCAACTGGCCCCCGGCGATCCGATGGCCCAGGTGCCGATGACAGTCCCACCAGAGGTAAAACAGAAAATGCGCGAGGCGCTTGGCCTCGGGCAGCCGATCTATGTGCAATACTATAAATGGCTGATCCAGTTCTTCTGGGTTGAACCGCAGGTCTTCATCGACTGGGCCACCCGCGACAGCTTCCTGCTGGGTTGGCTGCCCGACACCAGCCTGTCGACCTTCATTGACCCCGACACCGGTGCTGTGCGTCCCGTTCAGCGTGCAATCAGCTGGCAGACACGCAGCCCGATCATGGATATCGTGATCCAGCGGATGCCGCAGACGCTTTGGGTGGTTGGGCTGAGCTATATCGTGGGCATCCTGATCGCGATCCCGATTGGCATCTATTCGGCCTACCGCCACTATTCGCTATTCGATCAAGCGGGTACCTTTGTCACCATGATCGGCTTTTCGATCCCGCCCTTCTTCACCGGGCCGCTGCTGATCGTGATTTTCTCGGTCTCGCTGGGGTGGTTGCCGTCGATCTATGACACGACCCATGTGGTGACCGACTGGGAGAGTTTCAAAATTCAGTTCATGCAGATGATCATGCCCGTGATGGTGCTGGCGCTGCAAACCACCGCGCAGATCAGCCGCTATATGCGCGGCGCGATGCTGGACAACCTGAACCAGGACTATGTGCGCACCGCCCGCGCCAAGGGGCTGCGCGAGAAATCGGTCGTTCTGGTCCATGTGCTGCGTAACTCGATGATCCCAGTGGTCACGGTGATTGCCCTTGGCATGCCCGCGATCTTTGGCGGCGCGATCATTACCGAAAATGTGTTCAAGGTGAATGGTATCGGGCAGCTGCTGCTGACCGCGCTTTTTGCCAACGACCTGCCGATGGTGATGACGCTGACCTTTATCTTCGCCATCCTCATCGTTCTATTCAACCTGATTGCCGATGTTCTATACGGCCTGCTTGACCCAAGGATCCGCTATGACTGAGCAAGCCACCCCCGCAAGCCCGATCGAGGCCGACATCGAACTCTATGGCGCGCTGGTCGATAAAGAGCCGCAAAAGCCGCCGCGCAGCCAGTGGATCGACGTCTGGCAGCAGTTCCGCAAGCACAAGGGCGCTGTCTTTGGCGGAGGCTTCCTGCTGTTCATCACCCTCGCGGTGTTGTTCGGCCCCTACCTTTGGGATGTCGACCCCAAGGCGTTGGATATCCGCAACAAGAACTGGCGCCCCGTGTATCAACTGCTGTTCGACAGCGAGGCCAAGGCCGGTTGGGCACATCCCTTTGGCACCGACCAACTGGGCCGTGATATCATGGCACAGATGATCGCCGGCGGGCGCGTGTCTATGGCGGTGGGCTGGCTGGCCATGGGGCTGGCGCTGGTCATCGGTTCGGCCATCGGCGTCATCTCGGGCTATTTCAAACGGCTCGATTTCTGGCTGATGCGCTTTACCGATCTGGTTCTGTCGCTGCCGATCCTGCCGCTGACGCTGCTGGCGGTGACCCTGTTCCGCCAACCGCTCAACGCACGGTTTGGCCCCGAAGGCGGGATGTTCATCCTGATCGTCGGCATCATCGGGCTGACCTCATGGATGCAGACCGCGCGGATCGTGCGCGGCGACATTCTGGCGCTGAAAGAGCGCGAGTTCATCCTCGCCGCGCGGTCCATCGGGACGCGGTCGGGCAAGATCATCCGCAAGCACCTGCTGCCCAACGTCATCTCTCCGATCATGGTCTCGGCCACGTTGGGCCTGGCGACCGCGATCATCACCGAAAGCGCGCTGAGCTTTCTGGGCGTCGGCTTCCCGTCGGACTATCCGACATGGGGCAAGCTCTTGTCCGATGCCGTGTCACGGATGCAGGAATTCCCCGAGCGGGTGATCCTGCCCGGCGTCGCGATCTCGCTGACCGTGCTGAGCGTGAACTACCTTGGCGACGGGCTACGTGACGCGCTGGACCCGCGGCTGCGCGGACGGTGATCCCGATCGGACCGTCGCCTTTTGGGGCTTCTGTCGGGTTTGAGTATTTGAGAAAGGGTGAAGGGGGGCTGCGGCCTCCCTTTGTTGTGGGGGCGCAAAAGGCTTGAATTCGGGCGGTTTACGCGTCAGGGAACTGGCGTGCTGTCGTCAAGGGGATCACGGGGATGTTTGAACAATTCGGTTTCGAGACCACCACACCGCAACAGGCGGCTGTCTGGTTCGCGGTGGCGGTTGGGGTGATCTTTGGCATACTCGGGCAGATCACCAAATTCTGTTTTCGCCGCTCGCTGATTGGCGAGGACCGGCGCGCCGCAAAAGGGGTCTGGCTGACAGCGCTGGCCTTTGCCGTGCTGGGGACGCAGGTCGCTGTCGCCATGGGCTGGATCAGCTTTGCCGAACACCGCTTTATGGTGCCGGATGTGCCCTATCTGGCGATTGGCATTGGCGGGCTGCTTTTTGGCGCGGGGATGGTGTTGACGCGGGGCTGTATCTCTCGGCTGACCATTCTGGCGGGCTCCGGCAACTTGCGCGCGGCCTTGGTCGTGGTTGTGTTTGCGGTTGTGGCCCATGCCACGTTGAAAGGCGTGCTGGCCCCGATGCGCGTGGCGCTTGGCAGTGTGACGCTTGGGCTTGGCGATTACGTCAGCCTTGCCGCCCTGCCCGGGGGGGTGATGCTATGGGGCGGTCTGATCGTGGTGGCGGCCCTTGCCGTGGCGCTGCGATCGGGCAACCGCTGGACCCATCTGGTGATGGCGGCGATGATTGGCCTGCTGGTCCCGCTGGCCTGGGTCGGGACGGGGTTTATCCTGTTTGACGAATTCGACCCGATCGCGATGGAAAGCCTGTCGTTCACCTCTCCTTCAGCCGATGCGCTGTTCTGGGTGGTGGCCAGCAGTTCGATCCCCGCGGGCTTTGGCGTCGGGCTTTTGGGGGGCGTGGCCTTGGGGGCCTGCGCGTCGAGCCTGATCTTTGGCGGCTTTGGCTGGCAAAGTTTCGAGACACCCGCCCAGACGGGCCGCTATCTGGCCGGAGCAGCGCTGATGGGTGTGGGCGGTGTATTGGCGGGCGGTTGCACGCTGGGGGCCGGATTGTCCGGCGTGCCCACGCTGTCCCTTGCCGCTATCCTTGCGATTGTGATGATCGGTGTCGGCGTGCTGGCGATGCATGCCTTCCTGCGCGCAACACCGGCGGGCAACTGACCCTATTTGATCTTGTGGCGCAGGCGGCGCAGCAGCCCCCAGACCAGCAGCACGACCACCGGGACGGCCACTGCCGTGAGCGTGCCCTTGCTGACCCCGATACGGTCGGCCAGCGGGTAGAGCATATAGCCCACCAGTGACACCGCGTAATAGCTGATCGCAACCACGGACAGCCCTTCGACCGTGTGTTGCAAACGCAGTTGCAGGTCAGAGCGTTTGTCCATGCTTGCCAGTATCGCCTGATTTTGCGCGGATCGTTCCACATCAACCCGTGTCCGCAACAATTCGGCCGCGCGGCTGGCGCGGGCGGACATTTTATTGAGCCGTGTTTCCGAGGATGTGACCGTACGCATCGCAGGCTCGTAGCGGCGCATCATGAATTCATCAAACCCTTGCCGCGCCATGAACCGTGTTTCGCGCAAGGCCCCGATCCGCTGTGCGACGATGGCTTGATACGCCTCTGTCGCGCCCAGACGGTAAGACGCATCCGCCGAAAGCGCCTCTAGCCCGACAGAGATATCCAGCAGCCGGTGCAGCGTGTCTTCGGCCATGGCAGAGGTGCCTGCCATACCCGCCATCAGATCGTTCAGCTCTGCATCGATACGGTCCAACTGGCCCGCGTATTCGCGCACCTTGGCAAAGCCGAGCATCGACATGGATTTATAGGTCTCTATCTCGCACAGACGTTGCACGATGCGGCCCAAGCGGCGGCTGCCCGTGCCTTCGCTCGCAAAGACCGCCATGCGCATGTGACC
Source organism: Sulfitobacter sp. SBS6 (assembly GCF_048285585.1). NCBI lineage: Bacteria > Pseudomonadati > Pseudomonadota > Alphaproteobacteria > Rhodobacterales > Roseobacteraceae > Sulfitobacter > Sulfitobacter sp. SBS6. The sequence continues at coordinate 136,988 of NZ_JBLWBA010000006.1, forward strand.
CGCGGGATCGATGCGAAAGTCGCTGGCGATGACGGCGGCATCTTCAAGCACCGATGCCACGGCGAGGCTTTCGGGGACGAACCAGTCTTGCAACGCCTCGGCGATCTGCGCGTCCTGTTGCGGGCGGGGCACCAGCCGCAGCAGAATAGAGGTGATCCGCTGCGCGTTCAGGCCCGCGCGCCAATCCTGCGGGAAGACATCAAACTCTGCCGGATCAAAGGAGCGCTGGCCGAGCTGATCCAGAAACACCGTATAGGTCACGAACTCGGTATGCTGCTCCCACTTCAGCGTATATTTCCCCATCGGGCCGAAATAATGGGTCGCGTCCTCGGCGGGCAATGGCGCACCATAATGGGCCAAGAGATCACGGAGCTGTTGCAGATCGACAGACCGGTCCCGCCGCGCGGCCTCCCCCCATGGGCGCACGGCCAGATAGGCCGCAACATGGGGCGCGGTGAGCGAGGGGAACGGGCGGGCGTGCAGCTCGCTATTGAGCGTATAGCGCAGGGGGTGATCGTCGAGGGCGGGCACGATGCGGGCTTTCTACAAGGGGTCAATCAAAGCAGTCTATCGTGACCACCGCCATTCGCCTAGATATATTTCACATATCTTTCATAGGGTTAACCGTATACCGCGGAATACCGGACCCGTTTCAGAACCGGTTGACCGGTATCTTGAGGTAGGCGTGGCCGTCGTCTTCGGCCTCCGCCAAGCGCCCTGCCCGAAGGTTCATCTGTAAGACATGCAGCATCCGGTCGGGCAGCGCGAGGGTTTTGTCCCGCGCCTCGCGTTGGTCGACGAAGCTTTGCTGCGACACGCCACCGCCGATATGGGCGTTGTGCCGGCGTTGTTCGGCCACGGTGGATTCCCACATGGGTTGGCTGCGATACTCGGTGCCATAGTCATGGCCGATGAACAGGCGCGTGGCATCCGGCAGGGCAAGGATATCTTGCAAGGACTGGTAGAGTTCAGCCGCGGTACCACCCGGGAAATCGGCGCGCGCAGTGCCCACGTCAGGCTGCATAAAGCTGTCATGCACAAAAGCCGCGTCAGAGCCTACGACATAGGTGATCGACCCTAACGTGTGCCCCGGCGACAGCATCACCCGCACGGGCAGCTCGCCGATGGTGAATGTATCGCCATCCTCGAACAGGTGGTCGAAATCGGCGGCGGGGTCAAAGGCGTCGGGCATGTTGTAATAGTCACGCCAGAGCTCTGCGATCTCTCTCACCTTTGCTCCGATGGCATTGGGCTTGTTCAACCGCTGTTTCAATACGTGCGAGGCCATGAGATGGTCCGCATGGGGGTGCGTGTCGAGGATCCATTGGATCTCGTAGCCCGCGGCTTCCGCGTGGCGCAGGACGGTATCGACATGCTGCGTGTCAGTCGCCGCACTTTGTGGGCTGAAGCCCAGAACCACGTCGATCACCGCCGCCTTTGAGGTCGCCGGATCAGCCACCAGATATTGGATGCTGCCGGTATCGTCATCGTAAAAGCCGGTCACTTCAGGGGAACCGGGGCCGGTCGAGGGGCTGGTGCGTGAAAACTTCATATTCAAATCCTCCTATATGATAATTCAACACGTGCCACCGGCTTGAGTTCCACTGCCTTCGCCCCAAAAGCAAAAGGGGCGGCGCATTGCTGCACCGCCCCTTGGTTTGTCGCTTGTCGCGTGATCAGTCGATCAGCGGCAGCAGCTTGTCGAGGCTCGCCTTGGCGTCGCCGTAAAGCATCCGCGTGTTCTCCTTGAAGAACAGCGGGTTCTCGATGCCGGAATAGCCTGTCCCCTGCCCGCGTTTGGACACGATGACGTTCTTGGCCTTCCAGCATTCCAGAACCGGCATACCGGCGATGGGGCTGTTGGGGTCGTCCTGTGCGGCAGGGTTCACGATGTCATTGGACCCGATCACGATCGCCACGTCGGTCGACGGGAAATCATCGTTGATCTCGTCCATTTCCATCACGATGTCATAGGGCACTTTGGCCTCGGCCAGCAGCACGTTCATGTGACCCGGCAGACGCCCCGCAACGGGGTGAATGGCGAAACGCACGTTCTTGCCTTTTGCCCGCAGCTTTTTGACCAGCTCGCTGACTGCTTGCTGTGCCTGAGCGACCGCCATGCCGTAACCGGGGATGATGATGACGCTGTCGGCCTCGTTCAGCAGGGTGGCCACACCGTCGGTGTCGATCGCGACCTGCTCGCCCTCGACCTCCATCTGCGGACCGGATGTCCCGCCGAAACCGCCGAGGATCACGCTGACGAACGACCGGTTCATCGCCTTACACATGATGTAGGACAGGATCGCACCAGACGAGCCGACCAGCGCGCCCACGACGATCAGAAGATCGTTGCCAAGGCTGAAACCAATCGCCGCCGCAGCCCAGCCAGAGTAGCTGTTCAGCATCGACACAACCACGGGCATATCCGCGCCGCCGATACCCATGATCAGGTGGTAGCCGATAAACAGCGCCGCCAGGGTCATGATGAACAGCGGCAGGAAACCACCGGTGTTGAAGTACCAGACCAGACACAGCAACGACAAGCCAGCAGCCGCTGCGTTCAGGATGTGACCGCCGGGCAGTTTTGTCGCCGACGTATCCACGCGCCCCGCCAGCTTACCATAGGCGATGACCGACCCAGTAAAGGTGATAGCACCGATGAACACACCAAGGAACAGTTCGACCCGCAGGATCGCGATCTCGACGCTGTCTTTCTTGGCCAGCAGCGCTGCCAACCCTTCGGTCGCCTTGCGGGCGGTGTCATCCATCGCCAGCACGTTGCCCAGTTCGATATGCGCGTTATAGCCGACGAACACCGCCGCCAGACCCACAAGGCTGTGCATCGCGGCAACCAGTTCGGGCATCTGCGTCATCTGCACTTTTGTCGCCAGTTGATAGCCGATGGCACCGCCACCCGCGATCAGGATCAGCGACAGCAGCCAGAAGCCGGCCCCCGGCCCGATCAATGTCGCAGCCACGGCCAAAGCCATGCCCACGATCCCGTACCATACCGCGCGCTTGGCGCTTTCCTGACCCGACAGCCCGCCAAGGCTGAGGATGAAGAGGATGGCGGCGACTACGTAAGCCGCTGTTGTAAAACCAAAATCCATTTACCTGAACCCTTTACGATTTTTGGAACATGGCAAGCATGCGCCGTGTCACGAGGAAGCCACCAAAGATGTTGATCCCGCACATAAAGACCGACAGCGCGGCCAGAATAATCACCAGGAACGACCCGGACCCGATCTGCATGACCGCCCCCAGAATGATGATCGACGAAATCGCGTTGGTCACAGCCATCAGCGGTGTGTGCAGGCTGTGTGCCACACCCCAGATCACCTGGAAGCCGATAAACACGGAGAGCACGAATACGATAAAGTGCTGCATAAAGCTCGCCGGCGCGACCAGACCCACCGCCAACAGCAGCACGCCACCGATGGCCAGCAGGCCGACCTGATTGCGGGTTTGTGCCTTGAACGCGGCCACTTCGTTGGCGCGTTTCTCTTCCGCTGTCAGCTCTTTCGGCTTGTCTTTCTTCGGCGCCGCCGCAATTGCCGCGACCTTGGGGGGCGGCGGTGGGAAGGTGACTTCCTTGTCATGGGTGATGGTCGCCCCACGGATCACGTCGTCTTCCATGTTGTGGTTGACCACACCGTCTTTTTCCGGCGTCAGATCGGTCATCAGGTGACGGATATTGGTCGCATAAAGCGTCGAGGCCTGCGTTGCCATCCGGCTGGGGAAATCGGTGTAGCCGATGATGGTCACGCCATTCTCGGTCACGATTTTCTCGTCCATCTTGGTCAGCTTGCAGTTGCCGCCCTTTTCCGCCGCCAGATCGACGATCACCGAACCGGGCTTCATCGCTGCGACCATATCTTCGGTCCACAGCTCAGGCGCTTCGCGGTTAGGGATCAGGGCAGTGGTGATGACGATATCGACCTCCGGGGCCAGCTCGCGGAATTTAGCCAGCTGCGCCTCGCGGAATTCAGGCGAGGAAACAGAGGCATAGCCACCGGAGGCAGAGCCGTCCTGCTGCTCTTCCTCGAAATCGAGGTAGACAAACTCGGCCCCCATCGATTCAACCTGTTCGGCCACTTCAGGACGCACGTCAAAGGCCAGCGTGATCGCGCCAAGGGATGTGGATGTCCCGATCGCGGCCAGACCGGCAACACCGGCACCGACAACCAGAACCTTCGCCGGAGGCACCTTGCCCGCCGCCGTGATCTGACCGGTAAAGAAGCGGCCAAAGTTGTTGCCTGCCTCGATCACCGCACGGTAGCCCGCGATGTTCGCCATGGACGACAGCGCGTCCATTTTCTGCGCGCGGCTGATCCGGGGGATCATCTCCATCGCGACGACAGTGGTACCTTTCTCGGCCGCCTCTTTCATCTTGGCCTCATCGGCCACAGGGCTGAAGAAAGAGATCAGCGTCTGGTCGGACCGCAGCATCGCCATTTCTTCGGTGTTGGGGACGCGGACCTTGGCCACGACATCCGCCGTCTCCCAAAGCTCGGCCGCCGTGTCGATCACCTCTACCCCGGCTTCGACATATTTATCGTTGGAAAAACCAGCCGCCTCGCCTGCGCCAGCTTCGATCATACAGCTATGACCAAGCTTTTGCAGTTGCAACGCTGATTCAGGAGTCATCGCAACGCGATTTTCCCCTTCAAATGTTTCTTTTGGCGTCCCGATCTTCAATCCAGAGTCCCCCGTTTGTGCTTCTACGCCCAGTGTGGCGCAATAATATTACCCAGAGCGATAGCGCTTGGGTTCCTATAGTACAAGAGACGGACATAATTAGAACAGCGTTTTGCAGCGTCAATAGCGCTAACAGCCCGATTTTTAGGTTTACGACGTTGCGTGAAAACCCGAGCGCCCTTGCGCCTGCCCCCTGCTGCCGACAGCATGCCGCCAATGATGATCCATTTCATAAGGGAGAGCAGAATGGACCTACAGGGAAAACACGCGCTGATCACGGGCGGCGGCACCGGCATCGGGCTGGACATCGCGCGGGATCTGGCCGCACGGGGCGCACATGTGACCATCACAGGCCGCCGCCAAGAGGTGCTGGACGAGGTCGCAGGCGATAACATGACCGGCATGGCAATGGATGTGCGCAGTGAGGAAGACGTGGTCGCCAAGATCGCCGCCGCCGTCAAAGCCCACGGTCCGATCCAGATCTGCATCCCCAACGCCGGCATCGCCGAGGGTAAGGCCGTGCATAAGACCGACATGGAATTCTGGCGCAATATGATGTCGACCAATCTCGACGGTGCTTTTCTGACCATCCGCGAATCGTTGAAAACCATGCGCGATACCGACTGGGGCCGCGTCATCGCGATCTCTTCGATGGCGGGCCTGAAGGGGCTGCCCGGGGCGGCGGCCTATTCGGCGTCGAAACACGGGATGATCGGTTTGGTCAAATCGCTGGCGGCGGATTATTTGGGGCAACCCTATACGTTCAACGCGATCTGCCCCGGCTATGTCGACACGCCCATCGTGTCGCGCAATACGGCGTCGATCTCGGAACGTGCTGGTATCTCGGAAGAAAAAGCGCGCGCGATCATGGTCAACTCCAACCCGCACAAGCGTCTGATCGAGGTGTCCGAGGTCACAGCCGCGGCCGCATGGCTGACCGGTCCGGGGTCGCAAAGCATCAATGGCCAATGCATCCAGGTCACCGGCGGCGAGATGTAATCGCCCATCGGTCATGATTTGTTAATTGTGGGGCGGCTAAGGTCGCCCCATGCACAAGATCACATACCCGATAGCCCCGCCCCCAAATGCCGTCGCTTTTCACAGCTGTCGCAAACGGCGCCCCCAGCACGCGGGCAAACCACGCGCAGCGCAGCCAAGATCTGCCGCGCCGCCGGATTTCCTCTGGCAGAAGATCGACACGCTGACCGCCCGCTATCTAGCAAGATCAGGCCCACTGCATTTGCCGCGCATCACGCTGTCGGGGTAACCTGTCAGGCGGATTTCAACATCCGCTGATGCTTGCTGTCCGCCCAGGCCTGCGCCGCCGCACCAAAGCGTTCGAACAGGGGACGCGACACCGGATCATTGCCCGCGTCCCATTCGGGGTGCCACTGCACGGCAAGGGTGAACCCCGGCGCGTCCTTGATATATATCGCCTCTGGCGTGCCGTCTTCGGCAAAACCGTCGATCACCACACGCGGACCCGCTGCCTTGATCCCCTGCCCGTGCAAGGTATTCGTCCGCACCTTCGGGGCCCCCAAGACCTCGTGGAAGACGCCCCCTTGGGTAAAGGTCACATCGTGGCGCAGCTCGAACTTCTGCTCCATCGTGCCATCGGGTGGCATACGGTGGTTCATACGGCCGGGTAGCTCACGGATTTCGGGGTAAAGCGTGCCACCCATGGCGACATTCACCTCTTGGAACCCCCGGCAGACGCCAAAGAACGGCTGCCCGCGTTCAACGCAGGCGCGTACCAGCCCCAGGGCGATAGCGTCGCGTGCACGGTCAAAGGTACCATGCGCCTCGGTCGCGGGTTCGCCGTATTCCTCGGGGTGCACATTGGGCCGCCCGCCGGTCAGCAAAAAGCCGTCGCAGGTCTCCAACAGCTCTTCCACCGACACAAGCGACGGGTCGCTCGGGATGATCAGGGGCAAACAGCCAGACACCTGCGCTACGGCGATGGTGTTCATCGTGCCGGCGGCGTGGATCGGATATTGATCGTTCAACAGGCTGGTGTTTCCGACAATACCAACAACAGGACGCGCCATATTCAGCCTCAGAGTTTGATTTCGCTCAAAGCCTACCGCGTCCTCAATCCGACCTCAACACCCCAAAGCGGGCGTTATTCCTCGCCTTTCAGCCCTGCTGCTTCGATCCCTGCCAGCGCTGCCTTGACGTCGTTGTCCGAGGTATCCCCCGTCACGCCCAGCGCGCCAATCACCGCGCCGGCGTCATCGCGCAGCAGCAAGCCGCCGGGCACAGGCACCACCGCCCCGCCGTACACACCGTTCACTGCCGCCATGAAATAGGCCTGCTGTTCGGCCCGCGCCATCTGCGCGCGCCCTGCCATCCCCAGCATCACCGCACCATAGGCCTTGCCGTGGGCGATCCCGAAACGCCCCGGTGCGGCACCATCTTCCCGCTCGAAGGCTTGCACGTGGCCGCCCGCATCAAGCACCACTGCCGACAAGGGCTTCAGCCCCAGCTCATGCCCCTTCTTGAACGTCTCGGCGATCATCGTCCGCGCCTGCTCTAATGTGACTGCCATGCTATCCTCACTATTCCTTCATTTTGCCAACTAAACTCCGGGGAGCGCGAGGGGCTGGCCCCCCGCCCTTTCCGAAACTTCAAACTCAGCCCTGCGCGGCTTTCAGCTCCAACCGGCGGGCATGCAGGACAGGTTCGGTATAACCCGAAGGCTGCGCGCGCCCTTTCAACACCAGATCGCTGGCTGCCTGAAACGCGATGCCGTCAAAACCCGGTGCCATAGGCTGATACAGCGGATCGCCCGCATTCTGCCGATCCACAACAGCGGCCATCTTCTTGAGAGCCGCCGTGACCTGCTCTTCCGAGATCACCCCGTGGTGCAGCCAGTTCGCCAGCGCCTGAGCCGAGATGCGGCAGGTCGCGCGGTCTTCCATCAGGCCGACGTCATGGATGTCTGGCACCTTCGAGCACCCCACACCCTGATCGACCCATCGCACAACATAGCCAAGGATACCTTGGGCGTTGTTCTCAACCTCCTGCGCGATATCCGCGTCCGACAGGTTCCTCCCGTCCAGGACCGGAATGGTCAGCAAATCGGCCAGTGTGCCACGGGCCCCACCCTGTTTGATCTCGTCCTGACGCGCCAGCACGTCGATTTTGTGGTAGTGCATCGCGTGCAGTGTGGCGGCCGTGGGCGATGGCACCCAAGCGCAGTTCGCACCCGCCTTGGGGTGACCGATCTTGGCCTCCAGCATTGCCTCCATCATATCGGGCATCGCCCACATGCCCTTGCCGATCTGTGCACGTCCCTGCAGGCCGCAGGCCAGACCGATATCAACGTTGCGATCCTCATAGGCGCTGATCCAGGGGGCGTTTTTCATCTCGCCCTTGGGCACCATCGGCCCTGCCTCCATAGAGGTGTGGATCTCGTCGCCGGTACGATCAAGGAAGCCGGTGTTGATAAAGGCCACGCGCGATTTGGCCGCGCGGATACATTCCGCCAGGTTGACCGAGGTGCGGCGCTCTTCATCCATGATGCCCAGCTTGACCGTATTGGCAGGCAGACCCAGCACGGTTTCCACGCGGGTAAATATCTCATCGGCAAAGGCCACTTCCTCGGGCCCGTGCATCTTGGGCTTTACCACATAGACCGATCCCGCGACCGAGTTGCGCAGGCCCCCGGTCTTCTGCAGATCGTGCATCGCGATCAGCGTGGTGACCATGGCATCCATCAGCCCTTCGCCAATCTCGCGCCCGTCGCGGTCCAGAATGGCAGGGTTGGTCATCAGGTGGCCGACATTGCGCACCAGCATCAGCGACCGCCCCTTGATCGTCAGCGCGCTGCCGTCTGGCGCGGTATAGTCGCGATCCCCGTGCATCTCGCGCGTGACCTGCTGGCCGCCCTTCTCGAAGGTTTCCGACAGATCGCCTTTCATCAGCCCCAACCAGTTACCATAGGCCACGACCTTGTCCTCGGCGTCCACGGCGGCAACGCTGTCTTCACAATCCATGATCGTGGACATCGCGGATTCCAGCAGCACATCCGCCACGCCTGCCGGATCGGTCTTGCCGATGTTATGCGCGGCGTCGATCCGGATCTCGATGTGCAGCCCGTTGTTGCGCAGCAAGATCGCCTCGGGCGTGTCTGCGTCCCCACGGTAGCCGACAAACTGCGCCCGATCTTTCAACGCAGGTGTCAGCGCGCCGTCAACCACGGCATACCCCGTTACGTCCGCGTGACTGCCAGAGCCAAGCGGGGCCGCGTCATCCAGAAACGCCTTGGCCTGCGCCATGACCCGTGCACCACGGTCCGCATCGTATCCCTTGCCCTGCGGCAGATCACCCAAAGCGTCGGTGCCGTAATAGGCGTCATACAGGCTGCCCCACCGCGCATTGGCGGCGTTCAGGGCAAAACGGGCGTTGGTGATCGGCACCACCAGCTGCGGGCCAGGCACCTGAGCGATTTCAGGGTCGACGCCTTTCGTATCAATCTCGAACGCGGGGCCTTCGGGCACCAGATACCCGATCTCGCGCAGAAAGCTTGTGTAGGCGTCCGCATCATGAGGCTGGCCGGCCCGTTCCTTGTGCCAGCTGTCGATCTTGGCCTGCATATCTTCACGGGTCTGCAACAGCGCGCGGTTTTTGGGGCCAAGGTCATGTACCAAATCGCTGAGCCCCGCCCAGAACGTTCCCGCATCGATGCCGGTGTTGGGCAGTGCTGCACCCTCGATAAAATCAACCAGTTCGGCGGCAACCTGAAGGCCGTTCTTGTCGGTACGCTGTGTCATCTCATAGCTCCTGTCGCTCGCGTGGAATTTGCTTTGCGACAAGACTTAGAAGGTATCCCCCCGTGGAGCAACATGTATTGGTAAAAACATCTTACCAATGCAGCCCCTACCGAGCGCCAACTGCCCCCCGTGCCCTGCGGCATCGGTCAGAGCAGTATTTCACCGTCTCCCAATCGCGCGCCCATTTGCGCCGCCAGCTAAAGGGCAGCCCGCAGCTATGGCATATCTTGGTCGGCAGATCTGTTTTCTTGCGCATTTTCGCCATTGCGCCTTACCCCCCGGATGATCCCTATCATCATAAAAAACGGCAGACCTTCTCGCCAAGGCCTGCCGTCCAAATCATTAAATCTTCAATCGTTAAAAGCGCTTATAAAACTCAGTTGCTTTCGTTTGTCCCCGGTGCGACGGGATCAACAGGCGCTGCGTTGGTATCGTCCGCCTGTGTTGCGCCGCTTGTGTCTTCCTCGGTCACCGCGGGGACGGTGCTGTCAGTGGTGATGGCCTGCGTGCCTTCTTCGGCAGCGGGTTGACGGTCTTCGCGACCGTTGTCGATCAGGATGAAGCCAAGAATGGCGACGATCACGATGCCGAAAATCATCGCGCCTTTGACGCCAAGCAGCGCGGGTTTGTGCTGTTTCTCTTGTTTGTCGATATTTGTGTCGGGTGCAGACATGATGCCCTCCGATGGGTTCGGTGAAAGTTGATCTTCTCGGGTGGCGACCTTGCAGGTGCCGTGTTGCAAGACTAACTTGAGCGCTGGACATCTGGTTCCAAACAGAAGGAAAAAACATGCGCGACGCTGCCCCCCAGACGATATATCTGGCCGACTACACGCCTTATGGCTTTATCATCGACGATGTCGCGCTGCATTTCGATCTGGACCCGCGCAAGACCCGTGTCAAAAGCCGTATCTCCTTTCGCCCCAACCCCGATGCAAGCGACCACACGTTCTTTCTGCACGGGGAGAACCTGTCGCTTGTCTCGGCCACGATTGATGGCACGCCCGTCTCGCCCGAGGTGACACCCCAGGGGCTGACCTGCGCTGTGCCAAACGCGCCCTTCGTCTGGGAAGCGGAGGTAGAGATCGACCCGATCGGCAATACCGCGCTTGAGGGGCTTTATATGTCGAACGGCATGTATTGCACCCAATGCGAGGCGGAAGGCTTTCGCAAGATCACCTATTACCCCGACCGCCCCGATGTGATGGCGGTGTTTACCGTGACCATCAACGGACCACATCCGGTATTGCTATCCAACGGCAACCCCGTCAGCAGCGGCAAGGATACCGCCGAATGGCATGATCCCTGGCCCAAGCCTGCCTACCTGTTTGCTCTGGTCGCGGGCGATCTGGTCGCACACCCCGGCAGCTTCACCACGAAATCCGGCCGCAAGGTTGACCTGAACCTCTATGTGCGCCCCGGTGACGAAGGCAAATGCGCTTTTGGGATGCAGGCGCTGAAAGACAGTATGAAATGGGACGAGGACGTTTATGGTCGTGAATACGATCTTGATCTGTTCAACATCGTTGCCGTGGATGACTTCAACATGGGCGCGATGGAGAATAAGGGGTTGAACATCTTCAACTCCTCCGCCGTTCTCGCGTCGCCCGAAACCTCGACCGATATGAACTTTGAACGGATCGAGGCGATTATCGCGCATGAGTATTTCCACAACTGGACCGGCAACCGCATCACCTGCCGTGATTGGTTTCAGCTGTGCCTGAAGGAAGGGCTGACGGTCTATCGCGACAGCCAGTTTACCTCTGACATGCGCTCTGCCGCGGTGAAACGGATCGATGATGTGATCGACCTGCGCGCCCGCCAGTTCCCCGAGGACCAAGGCCCGCTGGCCCACCCCGTGCGCCCTGAAAGCTTTCAGGAAATCAACAACTTCTACACCGCCACGGTCTATGAAAAAGGGGCCGAGGTAATTGGCATGCTCAAGCTGCTGGTCGGGGACGCGGCGTATTCAAAAGCGCTTGACCTCTATTTCGATCGCCACGACGGGCAGGCTTGTACCATCGAAGACTGGCTACAGGTGTTCGAGGATACCACAGGCCGCGATCTGGGGCAGTTCAAGCGCTGGTATTCCCAAGCGGGCACGCCGCAGCTGTCGGTCACAGAAAGCTGGGACCACGGTACATTGACGTTGCATTTCAAGCAGCACACCCCCGCCAGCGCGGCCACCGCCGACCCGCAGCCCTATGTGCTGCCGATCGCTGTCGGGCTGATCGGTCAGGACGGGGACGAGGTGCACGAGACCACGGTGCTGGAAATGACGCAGGCCGAACAAAGCTTTGTCTTTGACGATCTGGGGACGCGCCCTGTGGCATCCGTGCTGCGCGGCTTTTCGGCGCCGGTGGTGCTGACCCAAGACCTGTCGGACGCAGACCGCGCGCATCTACTGGCTCATGACACCGATCCGTTCAACCGTTGGGAACAGGGGCGCATGCTGGCCTATGGGTCGCTGCTTGGGATGATCCGAGAGGGCAAGGCCCCGAACAAGGATTGGCTGGCCGGTATCCGCGCGGTAATCGGGGATGAAACCCTTGATCCGGCGTATCGCGCGCTGATGCTGGGGCTGCCGTCGCAATCCGATCTGGCGCGCGCGCTGTCAGAGGCAGGCGACACCCCCGACCCCGACATCATCTATGCCGCGACCGAGGCGACCCGCGCCGCGATGGCCGACGCCTTTGCCGATCTGTTGCCGACGCTTTATCGCCGTCACACCGTCGACGCCCCGTTCGAGCCAAACGCGAAACAGGCGGGCAAGCGCGCCTTGTCCAATGCCGCCCTGTCACTGCTGACGCGCAATGACGACGGCGTGCTTGCGCAAGAGCAATATGACGCGGCTGACAATATGACCCAGCAGCTTTCCGCGCTGGCCAATCTGGTCCGCGCCGGTCGCGGCAACAAGGCTGTGGAGGCCTTCGAGGCACAGTGGAAAGCGGACCGTCTGGTCATGGACAAGTGGTTCGGCCTGCAGGTGATGGAAGCCGACCCCGAAGACGCCCACGAGGTGGTCGAGACGCTGACCAAACACCCTGACTTCAACTGGAAGAACCCCAACCGCTTCCGCGCTGTGCTGGGGGCCTTTGCTGCGCATCACGCGGGCTTCCACCATGCTTCGGGGGCGGGCTATCGTCTGCTTGCCGATTGGCTGATCCAGCTTGATCCGGTGAACCCGCAGACCACTGCGCGGATGTGTTCGGCCTTCCAGACATGGAAACGCTATGACACTGACCGTCAGAACATGATCAAGGGAGAGCTGGACCGCATCCTGTCGCAACCCGGCCTGTCGCGTGACACGACCGAAATGCTGACACGTATCCGCGGTGCATGATGCCGCCGAAGGTGTCCCGTCGCGGGGCACCTTCCACCACCGGCGTGCGGGTCGCAGCCTTTGGACGGCTTTGGTGGTCGCGGCTGTCTGGCTGGCGCTGGTCACGGCCTATGTCGTGATCGAGGCGTCCCCGGTGATACTGGCGATCGTCGCCCTCTTCACCCTGCCCGCGCTATGGGAACTTGCGACGAACCCCATCGCTTGGCTGAGCCTCACCCCGCAAGCGCTGGTCTGGCAGCGGCGCAAGGATAAGGTCACGATCCCGCTCGACACCATCGACCACATCCGCCTTGATACGCGGCTGGACCTCTCTGTACGCGCGACGGTGGTGCTGCGGTCGGGGCAGCGGTTGCGTATCCCCCCCGATACCATGCCCCCGCACCGCCCGTTCGAGCACGCGCTGCACGCCGCTGGCGTCCCCACGCAGCGGCACCACTTTAGCCTGCGCGGCTAGGCCGGCCACGGGCGGCGCGTTCAGGATCGCGTTCAGGGGCGCGGCTTGGGGCGCGTCGCATCCAGTGGTTTGCAATAGGCTTGCTGCTTCAGCCAGCGCGACATGTCCCGACGTTTCGCAGGGCTGCGCAACGGGCCCCAATCCGCCGCGACACCACGCCCGCCGCGACCATAGATCACCCCGTCACGGGGCACGGTGACCGCCATGATCCGCACCGCACAGCTCAGGTTCGCGGCCCCGTTCTGCAACCCCGCGCCCGTGCCGACGTTGCAGCCATAGCCGCGCGCGGTGGCAGGCAGGATCTGAAGCAACCCGTACCACAGACCGCCCCCCCCGACCGCGCGGGCCTTATAGGTGCTTTCGTGTTTCGCCAGCGCCGACATGAACCCGACCCAGAACGCCCTGCGGTCCGCGTCCGAGGCGGTGGGATAGGCCGGGCACCAGTCGTTGATGTCGGCGGGCACCATATCAACCAGGGGCTTGCCGTGGGACTTGAGCGCAGACAGCGCCGTGCGCGTCCAGACCGCATGCCCGCGCCGGTGCTGCCACCTTGTGCGCGGGATCACCCCGTTGCGCGCAGGCGGCGAGACCTCGTAAAGATTGATCGGCGCGGCGGTCGCAAGGTCGGGGCCCGCTGTGCCATCCTCTCCGGGCACTGCGGGCGCGGGTTCGATCGGCGCGGCGGCGGTCGGCGGCGTGGTGTCAGGATCAGGCACCGCGCTGCGGGCCACCGGGCGCAGGACATTCACCGTCTCGGCCGCCAACGGCAGCGCCACGCCACCGGACAGTAGCGCGACCATCACCGGCGCGAGAATCACCCGCCCCAGACCACCGCGCCGCATGCCGCTGCGGCGTGCTGTTATCTTTGCTGACATTCCTACTCCCCCAGTCGTATTCGCGCACAACATAGCGTGTTCCGCGCCATCGTCGCCGGTCTTTGAACAATCAGGCATTATTCAGCCTTAAAGCCGCGTTCAGACGCTTGGCAAATCCCAGACTAACCATCGCGATGCCATCTTGGTGCCTAAATATCCCGCCATTTTCAGTGGCAGAAGACGGGTTCATATAGGACTGGACAAACGATGCGGCACCTCAAGAATTTATTCAAACGCAAAAGCGTTCCGACGCTGCTGTTGGATTCTGATGATCTTGGCCAAACGCCGCGCAAGCAAGAACCCCGCCCGCAGCCTCAGAAAACCGCGCAAACCGCCGTGCCGCGCCCTGATGCTGTACCGCCTTCGCCTCATGAAATGCTCAGCATCGACTGCCCTGATCCCACTGCCGAGGACCGTCTTTGCGATGAAAACCACCAGTTGGGCCAAGGCTTGGTGCGGCAGGAGAACTGGGCGGCGCTGTCGAAGGTGATCCGCGCGGCAGACGCTGATAGCACGCTCACCCCCGGGTCCATGCCTGTGGCCGAGCTGATCGCCTATGGTGCCCGCGCCGATGTGGTGATGGCGACAGAGCACGCGATCGAGGACGTGGACAGCGGCTTTGCCAAAGCCTTGCTGAGCGGGATCGAGGATTTCGAACATGTGCTGGACGAGCACCAAGACGATTACGTCGTCGCCTGCGTCGTGGCACAGGCCCATATCGACATCGGCTGGGCGTGGCGCGGCAAAGGCGAAAGCAACGTGCTGCCGCAACGCAACCGCGACGCCTGCATCGCCCACTTCGAACGCGCCGGAGAGATCATCACCCCCTTCATTGCCCAGCATCCCACCAGCGCGCTTGTCGCGGCCACCTGCTGCGCCCATGCGAGCGGGCCGTTCAACCACCAAGGCGGGCTGCGCGAAAGCTACGAAAAGCTGATCATGCTCAACCCGCTGAACCCGCGCCCCATGCGCGCCTTGGGCAACCACCTGCTGCCGCGCCATCACGGCGGCTATTCAGAGCTTGAGCTTGAAGCCCGACGCACCGCCGCGCGGGTACAGAATGTCTGGGGGGCCGGCGGCTATACCTGGGTGATGTTTGACGCGATCTGCTCTGATGATACGGCCTGCGCCAATCTGGACGTTGACTATTTCATCGACGGCTTGCGCGACATCCTTGCCCATCACTCCACCGCCTATTTCGCGAACCTGCTGGCGGCCTATTGCGCCAATATGACCAGCTTTGGCGGCGGCGGAAACGAACGCGCCGACAGCATTCGCGCCCGTATCGGTGCCTGCACCGAATGGATCATCCGTGCACATCTGACAGAATTGCATCCGATGATTTGGGCCCATGCCGCCCACGGCTTTGACAACAACCTGCGCATCCGGTCGCCGCATAAATTCGCCGCGTCGGGCCGCGAGGATGCGATGCAGGTGATGACCAGCCTGTTCCGGTCCGAGCTCGCCTCGGGGCAGCGGATCGTGTTCACCAGCAAGGGGCCACAGGCCACGCCTGCCTAAGATCGCCTTTGGGCAGCACCTCTTGGCTGGTCCGTGCGCGCATTGGCGCGGCCTGCCTCTTGCAGCACCCCGCCCCCTGTCTTATGACCAAGGCGTTCTGTTTCTGACGCCAAAGGTGCCCCCATGCTTGACCTGACCTATGACACCCCCAAAGTGCGCACCATTGCGGGTGCCAAACATGACTGGGAACTGGTCATCGGGATGGAGGTGCACGCGCAGGTTCTGTCGAACGCAAAGCTCTTTTCCGCCGCCTCGACCAAATTCGGGGCCGAGCCGAACAATAACGTCGCTTTCGTTGACGCGGCCATGCCCGGCATGCTGCCTACCATCAACGAATACTGTGTCGAACAGGCCGTGCGCACGGGTCTGGGCCTGAAGGCCGAGATCAACCTGCACAGCGCCTTTGACCGCAAGAACTATTTCTACCCCGACCTGCCACAGGGCTACCAGATCTCGCAGCTCTACCACCCCATTGTGGGCGAAGGTGAAGTGCTGGTGGAACTGGGCGACGGCACGGCGCGGCTGGTGCGCGTTGAACGCATCCACCTTGAACAGGACGCGGGCAAATCGATCCACGACATGGACCCGAACATGTCCTTCGTCGACCTGAACCGCACCGGTGTTGCGCTGATGGAGATCGTGAGCCGCCCCGACATCCGCGGCCCCGAAGAGGCAGCCGCCTATCTGACCAAACTGCGCCAGATCCTGCGCTATCTGGGGACGTGCAACGGCGACATGCAATCCGGTGCCATGCGCGCGGATGTGAACGTGTCGATCTGCCTGCCCGGTCAGTACGAAAAATATCAGGAAACGCAGGATTTCAGCCATCTGGGCACGCGCTGCGAGATCAAGAATATGAACTCCATGCGGTTCATCCAGCAAGCGATCGAGGTCGAGGCGAAACGCCAGATTGCCATCGTCGAGGCCGGTGGCGAAGTGGTGCAGGAAACCCGCCTGTTCGATCCGGACAAGCAGGAAACCCGCTCCATGCGCTCAAAGGAAGAGGCGCATGACTATCGCTATTTCCCCGACCCCGATCTGTTGCCTTTGGTGATCGAACAGGCGTGGGTGGACGACATCGGTGCCAACCTGCCGGAATTGCCTGACGCCAAGAAAGCACGTTTCATCAACGACTTCGGCCTAAGCGACTATGACGCCTCGGTGCTGACCTCGGATCTGGACAGCGCAGGCTATTTCGAGGCGACCGCACAGGGTCGCGACGGCAAGATGGCGGCGAACTGGGTGATTAACGAACTGTTTGGCCGTCTTAAGAAAGACGAGAAAGCCATCACCGACAGCCCCGTCAGCCCTGCTCAGCTTGGCGGTGTGATTGATCTGATCGCGTCTGACGCGATTTCGGGCAAGATCGCCAAGGATCTGTTTGAAATCGTCTATACCGAAGGCGGCGATCCTGCGGTGATCGTTGAAGAGCGCGGGATGAAGCAGGTCACAGACACCAGCGCGATCGAGGCCGCCGTGGACGAGATCATCGCCGCGAACCCCGATCAGGTCGCCAAGGCGCGCGAGAACCCAAAGCTCGCCGGTTGGTTCGTCGGTCAGACGATGAAGGCCACGGGCGGCAAGGCGAACCCCAAAGCGGTCAACCAGATCGTCGCGCAAAAACTGAACGGCTAAGACATCGGGCCGGGGTTTACCAAAACCCCGGCCCTTTTCTTGCCATGCTCCCCCTCCGACATCCTGTGAAAGGTCATTTATGGACACGCCCTTCCGGTCATCGCCGCGCATCGTTCAGCCCGAATGGATCGACTTTAACGGTCACCTGAACATGGCCTATTATTCGGTACTTATGGATAACGCCGTCGATGATGCCTACCACCAGATCGGGTTCGGACCAGAGTATCAGAAGACCGGCCACACCACCTATGTCGCCGAATTCCACATCTGCTATCTGCGCGAGCTGCACGAAGGGGCGTCGACCTATTGCACCTTCCAACTGCTCGACTTTGATGAAAAACGTTTCCATTCCTTCACGCAGCTTTGGCACGAAGACGGATGGCTTGCCGCCACGGGCGAGGCGCTGACGCTGCACATTGACCAGTCCGGCCCCCGTGTGGCCCCCATGCCCGCCGACCTCATGGCGCGGCTTGAGGCGATGAAAACGGCCCATGCCAGCTTGCCTTATCCTGAACAGGCGGGCCGCAAGATTGGTCTGAAACGCTGAGTGTATCCCGTTGCCCACCCCCGTATTGATTTGAAAGCCAGCCGTCATGCCACGCTATGAATACAAAGTTGTGCCCGCCCCGACCAAAGGGTTGAAAGCCAAGAACATCAAAGGGGCGGAAGCGCGTTTTTCCCATGCGCTGCAAGAGCTTATGAACGGTCTTTCAGGGTATGGATGGGAATATCAACGGGCCGAGACCCTGCCGTCGATCGAACGCGCGGGCCTGACCGGCAGCACGACAGAGTGGCGCAATGTGCTGGTGTTTCGCCGCCTCCGCGCGGCCGAGCCCGAGGACGAAGCCGTCACTACAGAGCTGCTTCCCCCGCCGCAGCCCGACACGCCCGACATGCCCAAGCCCGAAGCTGAAACCACCCAAGCAGAGGACGCAGGCGACGCGCCCTATTTCGAGGATGAGCATGGCGAAACGAAAGACGACGGCAAGACCGCCGTGGTGGCCCCGTCCCTGCTGAACGCGCTGGCGTCGCGCCGTAAATCAACCACCGTGAAAACGCGCGCCAAGCCAATCGCCACAGCCGCAGAGACCGCCCCGAAGACCGAGGCAGACACCACGGCCCCCGAAACGGAAACGGCAAAGACGGATAAGACGGCAGACTAGCCGCAAACCGTGACGCAGGGCTTAAACGTCGAGATCCAGCGCCAGCGCGTGAATGCGGCCAATCAGATCGGGGCCAAGCGCGCCATGCACGGCACGATGCCGCGCAACACGGTTCAGCCCCTTGAAATGGGCCGACCGGATTTTCACATTAAAATGACTTTCGCCGCCCTCGCGATAGCCCCCGTGGCCGCGATGGCTTTCACTATCGTCAACGACGCTTAATTCCGACGGGGCGAACGCCTCTTCCAGCCGGTCGGCAATTTCTTGTGTCACTGACATTTTTTAGCTCAGCCCCCCTTCAATCTCACAGCCCAAGGTCTAAACTGACCGGCCTGAGTCGGAAAGGTCCATATCATGCCCAAAAGTGATCCCTTTGGATTCGACATGTCCGTGTCGTCTTCGAAAAAGAAAAATCCCCGTGGTCGTCGCGGGATGTCCGGTGCGTCCGAGACATCGCAACGCGTCTGTTCGCACGAAGGCTGCGAAGAACCGGGCAAGTACCGCGCGCCCAAAGCACCGGACGTGCTGGATGATTATTTCTGGTTCTGCCAGAAACACGTGCGCGAATATAACCTCAAGTGGAACTTCTTTGACGGCACCACAGAAGCCGAATTGAACGCCCAGCAGTCAAAGGACAAAGTGTGGGAGCGTACGACCAAGCCCCTTGGCGACCCCGAACAGCGGGCCTGGGCGCGTTTGGGCATTGAGGACCCGCATCAGGTTCTGGGCAAAAACGCGACGCAGAACCCCGGCAAAGGGCCTGCCGCCGGTCGCCGCCTGCCCCCCACGGAACGCCGCGCGCTCGAAATTCTGGAAGCCAAGGACACCTGGACCAAACCCGAAGTACGCAAGGCCTATAAGGCGCTCATCAAGGTGCTCCACCCCGATATGAACGGCGGGGACCGCAGCCAGGAAGAGCAGCTTCAGCTCGTCGTCTGGGCCTGGGACCAGCTGAAGGGCAGCCGCAACTTCAAGGACTGACGCCGCGGCATTGCGGTGGGCCGAGGGCATCGGCAACCGCCTGTGATGGGGCAGAAAAGCCATAGGGATGGGGCGGTGCAGACAAATGCGCCGCCCCTTTTCCATGTGACACAGGGATTCGCGGTTTTGCCGCAGGTGCGAATTGCCCCTTTCCCTCGCGCTCAGGAAAGATATGTTGCCGTGGACGCCACCCTTGATCCGCAAGCGGTGCGCAAGACAGAAGCATGAAGGACGTACAGAATATGGCCGAGACCTCATTGGACCTCACAACCAAACCCACCAAAGAGATCTCCGTTCGCGAAGTCTTTGGCATCGACACCGACATGGTGGTGCATGGCTTTGAAGAACGTACAAGCCGCGTTCCCGATCTGGACAGCACATATAAATTCGATCCCGACACCACGATGGCGATCCTTGCGGGGTTCAACCATAACCGCCGCGTGATGGTTCAGGGCTACCACGGGACGGGTAAGTCCACTCACATCGAACAGGTGGCAAGCCTGCTGAACTGGCCCTGTGTCCGCGTCAACCTTGATAGTCACATCAGCCGGATCGACCTGATCGGGAAAGACGCGATCAAGCTGAAAGACGGCAAGCAGGTCACGGATTTTCAGGAAGGCATCCTGCCTTGGGCCCTGCGCAACCCCACAGCAATCGTGTTTGATGAATATGACGCAGGCCGCGCCGATGTGATGTTCGTGATCCAGCGCGTGCTGGAAGTCGACGGCAAGCTGACGTTGCTGGACCAGAACCAGGTGATCGAACCCCACCCCTATTTCCGCATCTTCGCGACCGCGAACACGGTGGGTCTGGGCGACACCACGGGTCTTTACCACGGCACACAGCAGATCAACCAGGGCCAGATGGACCGTTGGTCGCTGGTGGCGACGTTGAACTATCTGAGCATCGACGCCGAAACTCAGATCGTTCTGTCGAAGAACCCGCATTACAACACCGAAAAAGGCCGCAAGACGATCAAACAGATGGTCACCGTCGCCGACCTGACGCGCACCGCCTTCATGAATGGCGAACTCTCGACCGTTATGTCGCCGCGGACCGTGATTGCCTGGGCCCAGAACGCCGAGATTTTCCGCGACGTGGGCTATGCCTTCCGCCTGTCGTTCCTCAACAAATGTGACGAGCTGGAACGCCAGACCGTGGCCGAATTCTATCAGCGTCTGTTCGACGAAGAGCTACCGGAATCCGCCGCCAGCCTGAGCCTTGGCTAAGCTACGATCCACCCCGTGCCCGCGTTGGCAGGGATGAAGAACAAGACGTCTACCGGCAGCTTGATCGGTGGGCGACAGTCTGACCGCAGCGCCCCGTTTCGTGTGGCCGCGGTGACCAAAGCCGCAGGTCGGCCGCACTCGGATGGGAGAATGACATGAGCAAACAATCAGATAACCCCGCCGACGCGTTCAAAAAGGCTTTGGCCGAAGCGACCAAGGTCATGTCGAACGATCCTGACCTCACGGTCAGTTATTCCGTTGACCCGTCGGGGCTGAGCGGGGATTCCATGCGCCTGCCTCAGGTCAGTCGTCGCATGACCCGCGAGGAAGTCCTGCTGGCCCGCGGCACCGCCGACGCGCTGGCGCTGAACCGGCGCTATCACAACGGCCAGACCCACGCGAAATACATGCCCGCTGGTGACATGGCCCGCGATCTTTATGAAGCGATGGAGACCGCCCGCTGCGAAGCCGTAGGTGCCCGCGACATGCCCGGCACCGCGGGCAATATCGACGCGAAGATCAAATACGACTCCCTGCGCAAGGGCTATGATCAGGCCAAGCAACCCTCGGACGTGCCTTTGGCGACGGCGGCAGGCTATCTGGTGCGCCATCTGGCGACGGGGCGTGACATGCCCGCCGGTGCCGCCAACGCAATGGAACTGTGGCGCGGCTATATCGAGGATCAGGCCGGTGGCACGCTCGAGACGTTGAACGACACGCTGGATGATCAGGCCGCCTTTGCCCGCTTTGCGCGCAAGATGATCGTTGATCTTGGCTATGGCGATCAGCTGGGCGATGACCCCGACCAAGGCGACGACGACCAAGACAGCGCCGAGGAAGAAGGCACCGAAGAAGAGCAAGAGCCCGATAGCACCGGTCAGGACGATCAGGACGACGACGAGGCAGAAGCCTCACCCGAGCAGTCGCAAGAGCAGCAGCAGGATGAATCCCAGGCGCAGGTGTCGATGGATGACACTGCCGATCAGGAGCTTGGCGAAGAGGCCGAGATGCCCGATGGCGACGCCCCGATGGAGCCGCCCGCCCCGCCACAAGCCTCGGACGCGGACCCGAATTATCTGGTGTACCAGACCGATCATGACGAGGTGATCGGGGCCGAAGACCTTGCCGAACCGGCAGAACTTGAACGCCTGCGCGCCTATCTGGACCAGCAGCTTGAACCGCTGAAAGGCGCGGTCAGCCGTCTGGCCAACAAGCTGCAACGTCGCTTGCAGGCGCAGCAGAACCGGTCGTGGGAATTCGATCTGGAGGAAGGCACGCTGGATGCCGGTCGTCTGGCCCGTGTCGTGGCCAACCCCACAACGCCGCTGTCATTCAAGGTCGAACAGGACACCGAATTCCGCGACACCTGTGTGACCTTGCTGCTGGATAACTCCGGCTCGATGCGCGGGCGGCCGATTTCCATCGCCGCGATCTGCGCCGATGTTCTGGCCCGCACGCTGGAGCGTTGCAACGTTAAGGTCGAGATCCTGGGCTTTACCACCCGCGCTTGGAAAGGCGGCCAAGCCCGCGAGGCCTGGTTGAACGACGGCCGTCCGGTCCAGCCGGGTCGTCTGAATGACCTGCGCCATATCATCTATAAATCCGCCGACGCCCCCTGGCGGCGCACGCGGCCCAATCTGGGTCTGATGATGAAAGAAGGCTTGCTGAAAGAGAACATCGACGGGGAGGCGCTGGAATGGGCGCACCGCCGGATGATCGCCCGCCACGAGGCGCGCAAGATCCTGATGGTGATCAGCGACGGTGCGCCTGTGGATGACAGCACCCTGTCGGTGAACCCAGCGAATTATCTGGAAAAACACCTGCGCGACGTGATCGCCATGGTCGAGAAACGCAAGGCGGTGGAACTGCTGGCCATCGGCATCGGCCACGACGTCACCCGCTATTATGACCGCGCCGTTACGATCACCGATGTGGACCAGCTGGCCGGTGCGATGACCGAACAGCTGGCTGCGCTGTTTGATACCGATCCCCGTGCGCGGGCCCGTGTCATGGGCATGCGCCGCGCAAGCTGAGGGTCAGGGACGCTCCGCGGGGAGTTTTAAGAGCAAAATGAAGAATGGGGTGGGGATATGTTTCAATCGTTCGAGGTAACCTCGCGGCCGGAACAAGGGCCGCCACGGCTGGCGGCGCTGCGCCAAGAGCTGCAGGCAGAGGCGCTTGACGGGTTTCTGGTGCCCCGCGCCGACGCGCATCAGGGTGAATATGTTGCCCCCCGTGACGACCGGTTGAAATGGCTCACGGGGTTCACCGGATCAGCCGGTTTCTGTGCCGCTTTGCGCGATGTGGCGGGCGTGTTTATCGATGGGCGCTACCGCACGCAGGTCAAGGCGCAGGTGGCGGATGTCTATACGCCTGTGGCCTGGCCCGAAGTCTCGCTGGCCGAATGGTTGCGCGCGCAGCTGCCTCAGGGTGGCGTTATCGGCTTTGATCCGTGGTTGCATGCCGCCGGACAGATCGTCCAGCTTGAGGACGCCTTGGACGGCAGCGGCATCACGCTGCGCCGCACCGATAATCTGGTCGACCGCATCTGGGAGGACCAGCCCGCCCCGCCCATGAACCCCGCCAAGGTCCACCCGATCGACTATGCGGGCGAGGCCCATGGCGATAAGATCGCGCGGCTGGCCGAAGGGCTGCGCGACAAGGGCCGTGGGGCCGCCGTGATCACCCTGCCCGACAGCCTGTGTTGGCTGCTGAACATCCGCGGGTCCGATATCGCGCGAAATCCGGTCGTGCATGGCTTTGCCGTGCTGCACAGCGCGGGTCACGTGGACGCGTTCGTCGCCCCATCCAAGCTGGAGGGGCTAGAGGCGCATTTGGGCGCGCATGTGACCCTGCATGCGCCAGAGGCGTTTTTGGATGCTCTTGGCGACCTGTCGGGCCCCGTGCTGGTCGAGAAGGCCACCGTGCCTGTGGCTGTTTGGGACGCTTTGGGCGACCGGATCGTCTGGGGCGACGACCCCTGCGCCCTGCCCAAAGCTTGCAAGAACGCGGCGGAGATCGAAGGCTCTGTCGCGGCGCATTTGCGCGACGGGGCGGCCTTGGTCGAGGTGCTGGCCTGGCTGGACGCGCAGCCTGCGGGCAGCGTGACGGAGACGCAAGTGGTGACCCAGCTGGAGACCGCACGCCGCCGTGATCCGGCCTTGCAAGAGATCAGCTTTGAGACCATTGCCGGGACCGGCCCCAATGGTGCGATCATGCATTACCGCGTGACCGAGGACACCGATAGCCTTTTGCAAGACGGACATCTGCTGGTGCTGGATTCGGGCGGGCAGTATCTGGATGGCACCACCGACATCACCCGCACCATCGCCATCGGCACGCCGCCGGTCGAGGCGAAAGAAGCCTTTACCCGTGTGCTGAACGGTTTGATCGCCATGAGCCGTCTGCGCTGGCCCCAAGGGCTGGCCGGGCGGGATATCGAGGCTGTGGGGCGTTTGCCGCTCTGGATGGCGGGGCAGGACTTCGATCACGGGCTGGGCCATGGCGTCGGGGCCTATCTTAGCGTGCACGAAGGGCCGCAACGCCTCAGCAAGCTCAGCACGGTGCCCCTGTCCGAGGGCATGATCCTGAGCATCGAGCCCGGCTATTACCGCGAGGGGGCCTTTGGCATCCGGCTGGAAAACCTTGCCGCGGTGCGGTCTGCGCCTGATCTTCCGGACGGGGACGCGCATCGCGCCATGCTGTCGTGGGAGACGCTGAGCTTTGCGCCCATCGACACGCGGCTGATTGTGCCGGAGATGCTGACCCAAGATGCGCGAGACTGGCTGAACGCCTATCATCGCGACGTTGCGGAAAAGATCGGGCCGCGGCTATCACCGGTTGCAAAACTGTGGTTGGATGCGGCAACAGCGCCGGTTTGAGCGCGATATATTTCAGTTCATTCAGGGAGGACGGTCAGCAATGGCAGACCATATCAAGATATTGAAGTCGAACGGAACATGGACGGTGCGCGCAGGGGGCGCGGTACTGGCCGAAACACGTAATGCGCTTGAGCTGCGCGAAGGCGACCACGACGCGGTGATCTATATCCCCCGTTCGGATATCGCCATGGCGTTTCTGGACAAGACCGACAAGACCACCCACTGCCCGCATAAGGGCGATGCGCATTATTTCTCGGTCGTGACCAAAAGCCGGACGTTGGAAAACGTGGCATGGTCCTACGAGGACCCCAGCGAGGATGTCGCCGAGATCAAGGGCCATCTGGCCTTCTACCAATTGCCCGAGGTTGCGGTCGAACAAATCTAGGGCCCCCGAGAGGGCCCTGGAAATTCAGGATTGAAGCAGGGGGGCTGCGGCCCCTCTTATGCGTTCAGCAGCCAGCTTGTGTCCGCGCTGAGATCGGCGGCGCTGGTGTTTTGCACGATCACCACGACATTGCCGTTGACCACAAGTTCACTGTCGGTGCCATTGGCCGCGGCGCGGATCTCGAACATCCCGTCACCGGGGGCAAATTGCGCAGGCGAGCCTTGGGTTTCCTGCAGGTACAGCCCGTCTTCGTCGAGATTAAAGTCGGTCACGATGACCGGGGCCTTGCCCACTTGATCATAGCCGATGGCATTGATCACATCGGCCCCGTCGCCCCCTGTCACGGTATCGCCGTCGTTGGCGCTGATGGTGTCACTGCCATCGCCCCCCAGCACGACATCTGCCATCGTATCGGTATCGCCCGACACATTGCCGTTGAGGTTGAAGTCGAACGCGCGGATCACATCGTCACCGGCACCGCCGTCAATACTGTCGGTCCCCAGCCCCGAGATCAGGAAGTCATTCCCCGCCCCGCCGTTCAACGTGTCGTCGCCCATGCCGCCGAACAGCGCGTCATTGCCAGCGTCGCCATCAATCAGGTCGTCGCCCCTGTTGCCCGCCAGCTTGTCCGGCCCCTCGCCGCCGGACAGCGTATCATTGCCGGGGCCCGCGTTGATCGTATCGGCACCTGCGTCGCCAGACAGCGCATCATTGCCACTGCCGCCGTTGATCAGATCGCTTTGGGTGCCGCCGCTGATCACATCGTCGCCGCCATTGCCATTCAGCGTGTCGTTCAACCCGCCCCCCATCAACGTGTCGTTCCCGATGTTGCCGTTCAGCAGGTCGTTGCCGCCCTGCCCGTCAAGCATATCATCGCCCGCCAAGCCGCTCAGCGTATCGCTGCCAACCCCGCCCATCAGCGTGTCATTGCCCTGCCCGCCACTGAGCCCGTCGTTGCCTTCGTTGCCCATCAGGATGTCGTCGCCGTCGTTCCCTTCGATGTAGTCAAAGCCTTCGCCACCGCTTAGCGTGTCATTGCCGCGCCCTCCCAGCACGGTATCCGCGCCAAAGTTGCCCATGGCGTCGTCATCGCCGGACCCGCCGTTGACCAGATCGTTGTTGGTGCCACCGCGCAGCACGTCGTCGCCGGAACCGCCAAAGAGCGTATCCATCAGCCCGCCGCCCAGAAGCGTATCATTATCGGCCCCGCCATCCAGATTGTCGGACCCGAGCCCGCCCACGAGGGAATCCGCGCCGCCAAAGCCGCCAAGGCTATCGTCGCCGCTACCGCCGATCAGGGTGTCATTATCAGCCCCGCCATCAAGCGTATCGCTGCCGTTGTTCCCATTGAGCAGATCATCACCCAGACCACCGCGCAGCATATCGCTGCCCTGCCCGCCGGACAGGTCATCGGTGCCCCCGAAGCCTGAAAGACTGTCCGCGCCGTTCCCGCCCAGCAATGTGTCGGCACCCGGCCCGCCGTTGACGGTATCGCGCCCCTCTTCGCCATTGCCAAGATTGTCGCCACCGCCAAGGTTCAGCAGGTCATTGCCCGCGCCGCCCTGCACCGTGTCATCGCCACCAAAGCCGTTTACCGTGTCGTCACCGCCAAACGCGTCGATGTCATCATTCGCGCCCGTGCCCGTGACCAGATCAGGGCCGTTCGTGCCCTGCTGCGTGGCGATCTGCGGGTCCGTCACCTCGGGCTCTGCCACGTCTTGCATGTCGTCATTGGTATCGTCGTCATCGCTGTCGTTGCCAATCAATCCCGCAAATCCCAAAAGCGCGAGCGCTGGTAGTAAAGTCAATCCAAGCATGTTCAAATCCCCCTAAGCTATACCCAGAGTGTAGCTTACGCTGAGGAACGCAAGAAAGACAAATTACCGCCGCATTTCAGACACATTTCAATATTTAGGACAGTTCAACCCCGCTGCACCCACTGTCGCGAATACAGCGACAATCAGGAGTGTTCCTCGGCTGCTGTCTCGGCCAGGGCGCGGTTATAGGCCTTAAGCGCATCCACATGGAACAGCGCGCCCAGCAGTTCGGGCGGCGATTCGGGCTTGAGCGTGACCACGGGAATAAACGCCGCACCGGTCTGCTCGAAAATCGGCATCGCGGCCTCTAGCGTGGCGGTGCCGTCGATATAGGTACCCTCGCCGATCAGATCCCAGCAGGTTTCTTCGTTCGCAGCGCGCAGGTCGTCGGGGCGGCGCATGATGCGGCCCACCATGAACATGCCCAGCAGATAGGCCTGAGGACCGGCGGCAAGGTGGATACCGCGGCGTTCCATCTGCGTCAGGAAAAAGCTGCGGTGCACCAGACGCGAGGCAAGCGCGGTCGACATGCTCACAGCGACCATCACCGCCAGACCCGTCTGCCAGTCTCCGGTCAGTTCGAATACAATCAAGGTGGTAGAGATCGGCGCCCCCAGAACGGCAGCTGCCACCGCGCCCATGCCTGCCAGCGCGTAAAGCGACGTGGCCCCCGACATCGTGGGAAACACGCCCGTGGCGATCAACCCGAAGGCCAGCCCCGTCAGCGCCCCCAACATCAGCGAGGGCGAAAACACCCCGCCGCCCATCCGCCCGCCGAGAGTGATCGACACCGCGATGATCTTGAGCACGGCAAAGACAACGGCTTCGTGCAGGATCATATCACCGCTTAACGCGCGGGTCGTCGTCTCGTATCCGACGCCGATGATATGCGGGAACCACAGCGCGATCACGCCAAGGATTGCCCCTGCCACGGCAGGGCGCAAGTAACGCGGCAGCTTGCTGCGGGCCTGTATGAAGTTGCCGAAGTCCTCGGCCCAGAAGATACCGCGCATGAGGAACACTGCCACCACGCCGCAGGTCAGCCCCAGCAGCAGGAAGGCGGGCAGCTCGGCATAGAAGGACATATCGCCCACGGTGGGCAGGGCAAATTCGGTCAGACCGCCGAATTCCAACCGGTTGATCACTGTGCCGGCGGCCGACGCGATCACGATGGGGGCAAAGGCGTGTACGGCAAAGTGACGCAACACGATCTCGAGCGCGAAAAGCGCGCCTGCGATCGGGGCATTGAAGCTGGCAGAGACAGCCGCCGCAACGGCGCAGCCCAGCAGGTCACGACCGGTAATACCGCTGGCATTGATCCGGCGGCTCACGAGGGTCGAGATCACGCCCGCGAGGTGGACCACCGGCCCTTCTCGCCCTGACGATCCGCCGGTGCTCAGCGTGATCAGCGAGGCCAGCGCCGACGCAATACCGGCCCGTGTTTCCACCCGACCTTCGTGCAATGCCGCGCCAAGGATCACATCGCCGACGCTGCGCACACGGGCGTCTCGGGTGAAATTATGCAAGATCAGCCCCACGGTCAGCCCGCCGATTGTGGGGATCAGAACAACCCAATACCAATCAAGGCTGCCGATAAAACTATGCAGGTGCTGCACGTCTTCGGTGCCGTAAAGAAACGCCTGTAATGCATTGATCCCTTTACGAAAAAAAAGCGCGGCAAAGCCTGCCGAGATGCCGATTGCAAGCGCGATGAACCAGAAGGTGACCTTGCCCGGCCCTTTTTCACGCAACACATCCCACCCCAAACGCGCATGGTTGCACAACGTGTCATACTGCTGGTTCAGAAAGGGGCGCGGTTTCAAAGGCATGGCGGCTTTGCTGTCAGGGTTTACCCATGTCTAAGACAGAGCTGCCTGCGTTAAAACCCCTGCAATCAAGACTGTGACGCTAGCTGGCGAATTCTTCGCCCAAAAGCTCGCGCGCGGCGGCGCGCGCGGCCTCGGTAATCGTATCCCCTGCCAGCATCCGCGCGACCTCGTCCACGCGTTCCGGCGCTGACAGTGGCGTGACCGTCGACAGGGTCATGCCCTTGGACACGGCCTTGGACACACGCCAGTGATGCGCGCCCAAAGCGGCAACCTGGGGGGAGTGGGTGACAACAAGCACCTGCCCGCCCTGCGACAGCGCCGCCAGACGACGCCCCACCGCATCGGCTGTCGCACCGCCGACACCCCGGTCGATTTCGTCAAAGATCATCGTCAGGCCGGTTTGCCCCTTGGCCAGACAGACCTTAAGCGCGAGCAGAAAGCGGCTTAGCTCCCCGCCCGATGCGATCTTGCCCAGAGGGCCCGCAGGCGCGCCGGGGTTGGTGGCCACGGTAAAGGACACCGCATCGCGGCCTTCCGGTCCGGGCGTTTCCTCGGTGATCTGCGTGGCAAAGACCGCGCGCTCCATCTTGAGCGGGGCAAGCTCTGCCGCGACGGCCTTGTCCAGCTTGCCCGCTTTCTTGCGGCGCGCGTCGGTCAGGGCGTCGGCTGCGGCATCATAGGCGGCTTGGGCGTCGCGCACGGCTTTCTCCAACCCCGCCTGTGCGGCCTCGCCTGCGTCCAGCGCGTCCAGCTTGCCGCGCAGCGTCTCGGCAAAGCCCGCCAGATCGTCGGCCAGCACCTCGTGCTTGCGGGCCATGGCGCGGATCGCAAAGAGGCGCTCTTCGGTTTCTTCCAGCTCGATCGGGTTGAACGACATGGTGTCGATGGCGGCGACCACGCCTTCCATCGCCTCGTCCAATTCGACCATCGCACGCGAAAGCGCCGCCATCGGGGCCTCTAGCGCGCCGTCGGCTTTATGGGCCACCCCGTCGAGCCAGCGCAGGGCGTCGCCCAGCTGTGTCTCGGCCCCGCCCTGCCCCATCATCTCGTAGGCGTTGACCACATCGCTGCGGATCTTTTCGGCGCTTTGCATCAGGCGACGGCGCGCGTCGAGCTGTTCTTCCTCGCCCGCTTGCGGGTCCAGCTTGTCCAGCTCTGCCACGGCGTGGCGCAGGTATTCTTCTTCGGCGGCAATCGCCTCGCGCTCGGCGGCGGCCTGTTTGGCTGCCTTGCGCGCAGCAGCCAAGGCAGACCACGCCTGCCGTACCTTGTCGCGCAGCGGGGCGGTGCCCGCAAATTCATCCAGAATGGCGCGGTGGCCCTTGGGGTCAAGCAACCCGCGGTCGTCATGCTGGCCGTGCAATTCGACCAGTGTTTCCGACAGCGCGCGCAGCACCTCGCCCGAGCAGCGGCGGTCATTGACCCAAGCCGTTTTGCGCCCGTCAGACCCGTTGATACGGCGCAAGATCAGCTCGCCCCCGCCGGGCAGGCCAGCCTCTTCCAGCACCACGTGGGCGGCGTGACCTTCGGGCAGGTCGAACCATGCCGTGACCTCGCCCTGAGACGCGCCCTGACGCACCAGATCGGCGCGCCCGCGCCAGCCCAGCACGAACCCGAGACTATCAAGCAAGATCGATTTACCCGCCCCGGTTTCGCCGGTCAGAACGTTCAAACCCGGCTGAAACGCAAGTTCCAGCCGGTCGATGATCAGCATATCCGAAATATCTAGGCCGCGTAGCATGGGTCACTATCCGTGTGGGCCGTCAAAAGGCGCTTGGGTCAGATCCATTCGCCCTTGATCGTTTGGCGGTAGATCGCGGTCAACCAGTTATCGCCGAAGGACTTCATTTCAAGCCCCTGACCGGTCAGCAGCTTATAGCTTGCCTCGTACCATTCGGTGGACTGGTAGTTGTGCCCCAGAATGGCACCTGCGGTCTGCGCCTCGTCCGTGAGACCCAGCGACAGATACGCCTCTACCAGACGGTGCAGCGCCTCGGCGGTGTGGGTGGTTGTCTGGAAATCCTCGACCACGACGCGGAAGCGGTTGATCGACGCGGTATAGTGTTTGCGACGCAGGTAATAGCGCCCCACTTCCATTTCCTTGCCCGCCAGATGGTCAAACGCCAGATCGAATTTCAGCACGGAAGACCGCGCATATTCGCTGTCTGGATAATCCTCGATCACGCGACGCAGCGCTTGCAGCGCCTGAAAGGTCAGCCCCTGATCGCGGCCAACTTCGTCGATCTGGTCATAGTAGCTTAGCGCGAGAAGGTAGCTTGCATAGGACGCGTCATCATCATCGGGGAAGAAATCAATATAGCGCTGCGCGGCAGAGCGGCTGTTGGGGTAATCCTGATCCTGATGATAGGCGAAAGCCTGCATGATCAGCGCCCGCTTGGCCCATTCGGAATAGGGGTACAGGCGTTCAATCTCGGAGAAATATTCAGCCGCTTCGGCAGGGCGCTTGCGGTTCAGTTCAAATTCGCCACGCTCGTAAATCTGCTCGGCCGAGTATGTTTCAAGCGGAATTTCCTGAGGGTTGAAGAAGCTGTTGGTCGTCCGACCCGTGTCCTGAGCACCACCGCACGCGCCAAGAACGCCCGCCAAAAGCACCGCACCGACCACCCGCTTGCGCGACATCGTACCCGTCATGCGTTTCACCCTCGCTTTAAACTCTGCGTCACGTTTCACGATACGCCTTTGCCCGTGACTAGCACAAGGTTTCGCGCAACAAAACGACCATTCGGCAGTCCCCTGCAAGGGCGGCTGTCGACGGGCCAAATCGTAAACAAAGGATTACCCAAGCCCCACCGGAGTTTCAACCGTCGTTAACGCCCTGCCCTGCGACATCGCGTTACCGCTTTCAGGCAACGGCGGGGATTTCGTCCCACTCAAGACCAAAGCCGGGCAGACGCGACGCCATTTGCGCGTCACATTCAACCATGCGCACGGCACCGGGGGTCGCGAACAGCGCCCGCAGCAGCGTGTTGGTCAGGCTGTGGCCGGCGCGCACGCCGGTGTAATGGCCGATCAGCGGTGCACCGGCCAGGGCCAGATCCCCCAAAGCATCCAGCATCTTGTGGCGTACGGGTTCATCCGCGTGGCGCAGACCACCGGGGCTCAGCACTTGGTCGCCGTCAAAGACGACAGCATTTTCACCAGCGTGACCGCCCAATGCCAGACCGTTCGCCTGCATCGCGTCGACATCCGCCTGACGGCAGAAGGTCCGGCTGTCGCAAAGTTCGCGGGCGAAGCTGCCGTTGTTCATGACAAGCGATTTTTCCTGATGGCCAATGGCGGCATCGGCGAAATCGATGACAAAGTCGATCTTCAGGGTGTCTGCCGGTGCGATAGTGGCCGAGGCTTCTCCATCCGTCACGGTGACCGTTTTCAGCACTTCGAAAGCGCGCACAGGGGCCGCCAGCACGCGAACGCCGCGCTGCATGATACCACGTACGAAGGGCGCGGCAGAGCCGTCGAGGATTGGCACTTCGGGGCCGTCAATTTCGACCAGCGCGTTGTGGATGCCACAACCGGCCAGTGCGGCCATCAGGTGTTCAACAGTAGAGATTTGCAGACCCGCCGCATTTTCCAGCTTGGTGCAGAGAGGCGAGCGATTCACCGCGTCCCAACGGGCGGGGATCAGGCGATCGCCAACATCCACGTCACTGCGCGAGAACCAGATACCGTGATGCGCGCCAGCCGGACGGATCGTCACAGTTGCAGGACGGCCGGAATGAAGGCCGGTGCCGCTAAAGCTGATCGCTGTCTTAATGGTTGTCTGCACGGTCAATACTCACTGTCCAAAGATCATCTGTCTAAGTTGAACTCTGTCCTAACGGGGCCGTTCCTAATGCTCAATTCAATCATTGCTACCGTCTGAAACATCACTGTCACAATTGGGCGTTAACGTGCGCATACCCCCAATAAGCCATTGTTATATATATATTTCAGGCTCCCGATCATCCCTGAAATGACGGCGAAGCGTGAACATATAACAGCAATATTTCAACGAATGTTATCGACCCGCACACCCCGATTGCTGCACCGCAGCACGCTTAAAGTTGTGGCGCTAGCGAAAAAGACCACCCCTAAGGGTGGCCTTTCGGACGTTTACGAGGACGTCTTAGGTAAGCTTAGTTCGCCTGACGACGCAGGAAGGCGGGGATTTCGATCCGCTCTTGATCTTCGTCCTGAACGTCGCGCGGCTGTGGCGCGGCAGAGGTCGCGCGGGTCTGAACCGGCGGCTGCTGACGTGCGGGACGCTGCTGCTGTGTTTCCGCCTCACCGTGACCGGTCATGCGGTTGATCAACGAGTTGATGCCAAAGCGCTTCTCGCCCTGCTCGGCGGCGGGTTGTTGACGCTGCTGCTGCGGCTGCGCTTGCGGCTGACGCTGTTGCTGCTGGCTTGGCGACGCTTTTTGCGCGGCGGCGCGCAGACGGGCCAGTGCTTCGGGCGATGGGGTGCCGGGTGCAGGGGCGCGTGGCGCGACAAACGCCTCTTGCTCTTGCGCGTCGACATTCACCTCTTCGCGGCGCGGCTGGAAGGACGCAACCTCGGGACGGTAAGCGGGGGGTGGCAGATCATCTGCGTCCGACGCTTCGTCTTCGTAGGATGTGTCAGAGAAACCGCTGTGGTTGACCGCGGCTTCTTCCTTGAACAGCTGCTGCTGTGGCTCTTCTTCGTACTCGGCCTGTGCGGCAACGGGTGCAGGTGCTTCGGCGGCGGGGGCTTGTTCAACCTCTGGCGCTTTGGCAGGCAAAGGCTGCGACATGGAACGGCGCGGCACGGGCATCTCGGTGTTGACGTCAACCGCATCGATCCCAGTGGCAACAACGCTCACGCGCATGACGCCACCCAGTTCGGTGTCGAGCGTGGACCCCACGATGATATTCGCGTCCGGGTCGACTTCTTCGCGGATACGGTTCGCCGCTTCGTCCAATTCGAACAGGGTCAGGTCGTGACCGCCGGTGATGTTGATCAGAACGCCTTTGGCACCGCGCAGGCTGATTTCGTCCAGCAGCGGGTTCGCGATGGCCTTCTCGGCGGCCTGGATGGCGCGATCTTCGCCCTCTGCCTCGCCGGTGCCCATCATCGCTTTGCCCATCTCGTCCATCACGGCGCGCACGTCCGCAAAGTCGAGGTTGATCAGGCCGGGGCGGACCATCAGATCCGTGACGCCTTTGACACCTTGGTACAGCACGTCATCCGCCATGGAGAATGCTTCGGTAAAGGTGGTTTTTTCATTCGCCAGACGGAACAGGTTCTGGTTGGGAATGATGATCAGTGTATCGACGACCTTTTGCAGCGCCTCAATACCGTCTTCAGCCTGACGCATCCGCTTGATGCCTTCAAACTGGAACGGCTTGGTCACGACACCAACGGTCAGAACGCCCAGTTCACGCGCAGCCTGCGCGATGATCGGCGCGGCCCCTGTCCCGGTACCCCCGCCCATACCGGCGGTGATAAAGCACATGTGCGCGCCGGCCAGGTGGTCAACAATCTGTTCAATGCTTTCTTCGGCAGCGGCAGCACCGACAGATGCCCGCGCGCCCGCACCCAGACCTTCGGTCACTTTGATGCCCAGCTGAACGCGGCTTTCCGCTTTGGCTTGCTGCAACGCTTGCGCGTCCGTGTTGGCAACCACGAAATCAACACCGTCGAGCTCTTTCTCGATCATGTTGTTCACGGCGTTGCCGCCTGCCCCGCCAACACCAAACACTGTGATGCGGGGTTTCAGGTCGCCCTGTCCGGGCATTGAAAGATTAAGGGTCATGAGCCATCCGCCTGTATTGTTTAGCTCGCTTACGGAGCATTTTTTGTGCAATCCCCCTTATTGTATAGGGAGAACGCCCATGCGTCACCTAGAAAACACGGTTTTGACACATTATATGGGCGTTTTTTTGCCGGTTTTCTCATGATTTCGACGCGCGCACCGCATCTGGGGGTTACCAGTTGTCGCGGAACCACTTGACAGCGCGCTTCAACGACCGGGATGGGTAGCGGTCGGCGGGAATGTCAAAGTCCCACCACTCGTCTTGCGGGTGCGCGGCAAACAGCGCCAACCCGACAGCAGAGGCGAAACCCGGACCGGTTGCGGCTTGTGGCAGGCCATGCACGCGCAGCGGGCGGCCCAAACGGACCTGTTGGCCCAAAATCTTGCTTGCCAGACCATCAAGGCCCGGAATCTGACTGCCGCCGCCGGTCAGCACGATCTGCTGGCTTGGCAGGTGGTCAAAGCCCGCGGCATCCAGACGGGCGCGGACTTCTTCCAGAATTTCTTCGACACGGGGGCGCATGATGCCGATCAGCTCGGCGCGGCTCACGGTGCGACGGTCGTGCTCGTAATCCCCGGTATCGCCACCGATATCGATCATCTCGCGGTCGTCCATGCCTGTCGCATGCACCCCGCCATAGAAGGTCTTGATCCGTTCAGCATTGGCCGTCGGCACCTGCAATCCCATAGAGATGTCAGAGGTGATGTGATCCCCGCCCATGCGCACGCTGTCGGCATAGATCATGTGTTTGCGAATGAAGATCGAAACAGAGGTCGACCCGCCGCCAAGATCAATACAGGCGGCGCCAAGTTCCTGCTCGTCCTCGACCAGCGACGAAATCCCCGAAACATAGGCCGAAGACGCAACGCCCGCCAGTTCGAGGTCACAGCGTTTGATGCAATGGGCAAGGTGTTGGACCGCCGCCGCGTCCACGGTCAGCATATGCATATCGACCGACAGGGTATTGCCCAATTGGCCGCGGGGATCGGAAAGGCCCGACCGGTTATCCAGCGCAAAGTTCACCGGCTGCGCATGGAGCACTTCACGGCCCTCGCCGTATTCGGGCACGTCGCAATTGGCCAGAACCTGCGCGACATCCTGCTCGGACACGACCTGCCCTTCCAGATCCAGAGCCGCATCCAGACCGTAGCTGCGCGGTTCAGCACCCGAGAAACAGGCGATAACGTGATCCACACGGATGTTGGCCATTTTCTGCGCCGCCTGCAGCGCGGTACGCACAGCCCGTTCGGTTTCCTGCATGGCGCAGATCTCGCCAAAGCGCACCCCGCGCGACCTCGTGGTCGCAGCCCCGATCACGCGAAAACCGGATTGCCCCGCGAGCGACCCGATCTCGCCCTCTTCAGAGACGCGGCCCGTGCCGTCAAACCGCAGCACCAGGCAGGCGATCTTTGACGTGCCCACATCCAGAATAGCCACCACGCCGCGTTGCATCGCAAGCTTGCGCATGTGGCGCATGGATCGCTGACTATCGTATAGGTCCATCATCTTTTCACTGTCCCGAAATCTGCCTGATGCGCCACAATTCTTGTGTGGCGTCCTTGTTCATTTGCACGGTGGGCCGTTGGGCCAACCGCATGTCTACCCGCGCAACGTCGCGGGCCAGCACATCCTGTGCGCCTTCCAGCGCGATCACCCGCTCCAGCGCCTGAACGGCCTGGGTTTCGGGCAGCAAGATACGCTGTTCACGGTCAAGAACGACGTCCCATCGCCGCTCTCCCATGCGTACCAAACCGCGCAGCCTTTCCCCCAACGGAGCCGCCGTGCGGATCAATTCAAGCGCTTCGCTCACACGCTGGTTCGCCGCCTCGCCTACCACCAAGGGCAGGTCCGTGCGATCGCCACGCGAAGCAAGCTGGCCGATGGGGCTGCCCTCGGCGTCGATCAGCAGCAGCCCGTCCTGGCTGCGCCAAACGGCGACCGGCACCCGTGGCTGTACCGACACCTGCAACACGCCGCCCGGCTTCACCCGCAGCGACGCCTGCTTGACGCCGGGAAGATCGGTGATCGCCTGCCGCAATGCAGGCAGGTCAAGATCGAAGGAACTGGTTGGAAATTCGACAGGCACAGCGGCACGCACGTCAGCGGCCAAAACGCCTTCGACACCATCAATCGCCATCAGCTTGACCATGAATTCGGGGCGCTGCTGGATGCTGGTGCGGGCATTGGCATAGACATCGGCCAACTGGCCGCGCCGTACTTCGTCCGACAGATAGATTGTCCCCGCTGCCAAGGCCAAGCAGAACGGCACCCCGACGCGCAGCCCGAAACGGAACGTCGGCGTCAGCATCAAACGCTGCATGCGCCACGCCCAACGTGACGGTGCGGGATCTGCCTTGGCCGGCTTGGCGGGTTTGACGCGTTTGATCAACGATTGCATGACGCGTCCTCGACCATCCAGGCGCAGAGCTCGCCAAAGGAAATGCCAACCGCCTGCGCCTGTTCGGGCGACAACGACGTGGGGGTCATGCCGGGCTGGGTGTTGGTTTCCAGCAGGAACAGCCCCGCTGCTCCCTTGCTTTCATCCCAACGGAAATCCGTGCGGCTGACACCGCGACAGCCAAGCGCGTTATGCGCCCGCAGGGCGTAATCCATGCAGAGTTCAAAAATCTCGTGCGGGATATCGGCAGGGACCACATGGGTCGACCCGCCCGCCTTGTATTTGGCGTCGTAATCATACCAACCCGTCGTGTGGATGTCGGTCACGGTCAGCGCACGTTCGCCCATCACGGTGGTGGTCAGTTCGCGACCGGGGATAAATTTCTCGACCATGACCTCGGCGGGCATGGCATCATCCAACTGTGGCGGGCCGTTGTTTTCGATCTCGACAAGGTAAACACCGACGGATGACCCTTCGTTGTTCGGCTTGACCACATAGGGCGGGTCCATCACATGGGATCCCCGCACCGTCGCCGCCGATACGATCAAGCTTTCCACAACAGGCAAACCCGCGGCACGAAAAACTTCTTTGCTGCGCTGCTTGTCCATCGCAAGGGCAGAGGCCAGCACGCCGGAGTGTGTGTAAGGCAGGCCCATCCATTCCAGCAAACCCTGAACGCAGCCGTCTTCGCCCCAACGGCCATGCAGACAATTCAGAACGACATCGGGTTGAGCAGCGCCCAGATCGGCACAAAGGTCGGGGCCGCAATCGACCTCGATGACTTCGAAACTCCGGTCCCGCAAAGCCGCTGCGCAGGCGCGCCCTGTTGACAGAGACACCTCGCGTTCCGCCGAGGGGCCACCC
Source organism: Sulfitobacter sp. SBS6 (assembly GCF_048285585.1). Taxonomy (NCBI): domain Bacteria; kingdom Pseudomonadati; phylum Pseudomonadota; class Alphaproteobacteria; order Rhodobacterales; family Roseobacteraceae; genus Sulfitobacter; species Sulfitobacter sp. SBS6. Next base: position 174,613 of record NZ_JBLWBA010000006.1, read on the forward strand.
AACAATACTGCAACTCTCGGGGGTGTCCTGCTCGACAATCCCACTCAATCTGCCTTTTTAAACGGGCCTGTTGCGACCCTTATTCATTCTGTTCCGAGCCTTTTGGCGGCCCTAAATCATGACGCTCGAACGTTTATTTTTCGCCGATCCGCATAATTTCCCACTCTAGCGTAATCCCGCTGGAATCGTAAACCTTTTTTCGCACCATTTCACCCAATGCTTCAAGGTCTGCTGCCGTGGCGGAACCCGTATTGATCAGGAAGTTGGGGTGTTTCGGGCTCATCTGCGCGCCACCCAAGGTGGCACCGCGCAAACCGGCGTCGTCAATGACCTTCCACGCCTTCAGATCATGGCGGTCATCCGCCTGCCCCGTGCTGGAAAACCCCGCCGGATTGCGGAACGTCGACCCCGCACTGCGGTCCTTGGTGGGTTGGGTTTCGTCCCGTTTGCGCAGCTGGTCCTCCATCCGCGCGTGCAGCGCTTGCGCCTCGCCTTTGGGGGGCGCGAAGCGGGCAGCGGTGATGACATACCCGTCTGGCAAAGCGGTCTGGCGATAGGCAAATTGCAGATCGTCAGGCCCAAGCGTGACCTGTTCGCCTGTGCGGGTGATCGCGTCTGCGCTGATGAAATAATCAGCAGTATAGGCACCATAGCAGCCCGCGTTCATCCGTACCGCGCCGCCAATGCTACCCGGGATTGTGCGCAGGAAGGTCAGGTCCAGCCCCGCGTCTGCTGCCTTGCGCGCGACATGGGCGTCCAGCGCCGCGGCACCTGCGGTGACGATTCCGTCTTCGCATTTGATGGTGTTGAACCCACGCCCCAGCCGGATCACCACAGCGCGCAAGCCGCCGTCGCGCACGATCACATTCGACCCGACCCCCATCGGCATGACCACGACATCGGCGGGCAGCGTCTTCATGAAAGCCGCCAGATCATCCGCATCGGCAGGCTGGTAGAAATAGTCAGCAGGGCCACCCACGCGCAGCCAGGTCAGATCAGCCAAGGGGCGGTTGTGCGTCAGCTTACCGCGCATATCGGGAAAGGAAATATCTGTCATGCCCATCGCCTAGCCCGCTTTGGGAGGGAGGTCAATTTTCCAGATGTGCCCGAAGCGCGCCATAAACCGCCCAATCAATCAGGTCGGTTCGCCCGCAGCTCGCGCGTGATACGTCCGGCCAGCCATCCTGCAAGAAACGCGCAAACCGCATAGCCCGTGGCAGCGGCTTGCGCCATGAACACCGGACGCTCCAGCGGTTTCGCGCCAAGGCCCCAGATCATCCACGCCCAGTTCAGCGCGAGCCCCGCCAGCAGGACCAGCACAAAGCCGCCATACCGGCGCATCAGACCGCACCAGCCCGCGGCAAGCATCCACACCACGAGGATGCTGATCAGGATCACCAGCGTCAGGTTCACTTTGCGGCATTCCGCACAGCGGCACCGCGCAGCCAGCGCATCAGATAGATCACCGGCCAGCGCAACACCGAACACCCGCCCGCGAACACCAGCATCCCGACCCAAGGGCCATGCTGCATGGTGACAAACCCCAGGACGGGGATGCCGACGGCAATCAGCACATAGGCGCTGCGCCAATGCTGGTCAGAACTGGGAGTCATTGCCAACACATTGGCAACGACCGCCCAAAAACAGGCAAGAACCAGTGATATACTCATTTTGGAACCTCCGGGTTTTGTCCGCGCAGCTTGGCCAGCAAAAAGCGCAAGGGATTGCGGAACATGGACACAAAGGCAGCAAGAGCAAGCAGGCTATAGAGCCAGCCCACCTGAAGACCGATCAGGATGATCAGCACCGGTGCGGCAATCAGCAGGATCACACCGGGAATATATTGCAGACGCATGGGCAGCGTCGCCACCGTGGCCGAGCAAAAGACCCACAGGATGCAAGCCCAAAGCAAGGTCATGACCGGCCCCCGTATGATGGGGTCCGCGCCATTCAGACGGCTTCCTTCTTCAAGGCTTCAAGCGCGGCAGGCAAGGCGTTGGCCCAGGTGCTGATTGTCCCTGCCCCAAGGCAGACAACCATATCCCCCGGCCCTGCCTGTTCGCGGACCAGTCGCGCCAGATCATCCTCGCTTTGGACGGCGCGGGCGTGGCGGTGACCATGACGGATCAACCCTGCGACCAGATCATCGCGCCCTGCGCCCTCGATCGGGGCCTCGCCCGCGGCATAGACCTCGGCGATGCCAACAACATCGGCATCGTTGAAACAGGCGCAAAATTCCTCGAAATGGTGGTGCAAACGGCTGTAGCGATGGGGCTGGTGGACCGCGATCACGCGCCCTTCGGTGGCCTGACGTGCGGCTTTCAGCACGGCGGTAATCTCGACCGGGTGGTGACCGTAGTCGTCGATGATCGTCACGCCATCCACTTCGCCCACTTTGGTAAAGCGACGGTTCACGCCGCCGAACCCGGCAAGAGCGGCACGGATTTCTTCGGTTTTCATGCCAAGGTGGCGCGACACGGCGACCGCCGCCATCGCGTTTGACACGTTGTGATCCCCGGGCATCGGCAGGCTGCAATCCTTGATCGTGATGCCTTCGGTCTGGAACATGATATCGAAATGCGCCACGCCCGCCTTGTAGTGCAGGTTGACTGCGCGCACGTCGGCTTGGGTGTTAAAGCCATAGGTCATGACACGGCGGTCGGTGATCTTGCCGACCAAAGCCTGCACCTCGGGGTGGTCGATACAGCAGACCGCCAGCCCGTAGAAAGGAATGTTCGAGACGAAATCCAGAAACCCTTTGCGCAGGGTATCGAAGTCGCCCCAATGCTCCATATGCTCGGGGTCGATATTGGTCACGATGGCAATGGTCGCGGGCAGACGGTTGAAGGTGCCGTCGGATTCATCCGCCTCGACCACCATCCATTCGCCCTGCCCCATCCGCGCGTTCGACCCGTAAGCATGGATGATCCCGCCGTTCACCACCGTCGGATCGATCCCGCCGTTGACCAGCAGTTCAGCCACCATCGTCGTTGTGGTGGTCTTGCCGTGGGTTCCCGCCACCGCGATGTTGGATTTCAGGCGCATCAGCTCTGCCAGCATCTCGGCGCGGCGCACGATGGGAAGGCCCGCCACCCGTGCGGCATCCAGTTCAGGGTTGCCCGGCTTGATCGCCGAAGAGATCACGACCACGGCGGCCCCTTCGATATTCGCGGCCTCCTGCCCTTCGAACACCGTCGCGCCAAGGTCCACCAGACGGTCAGTGATCTTGGTCGATTTCAGGTCCGACCCCTGCACGCGGTAGCCGTGGTTCAACAACACCTCGGCAATGCCGGACATGCCGATGCCGCCAATACCCACGAAATGGATCGGGCCCACATCGGTGGGAAGTTTCGTGGCTGCGTTCATCGTTTCTTTCCTTCGGTTGCCAGGGTTTCCACCATCTGGGCGAGTTCTTCTGCGGCGTCCGGCTTGGCGACAGACAGGGCGGCGCGCGCCATCTGCTGCGCGCCCTCTGCATGGGTCAGCACCATTTCGATCTGGGCCCGCAGACTATCGGGATTGGCCATGTTTTCGGGCACCATGATCGCGGCACCGGCGTCCACCAATCCACGGGCATTGGCTGTCTGATGATCGCCCGTCGCCGCCGCAAAGGGGATCAGGATCGACGGCCGCCCGATGATAGAGATATCGGCAACGCTGGACGCGCCAGCGCGGCTGATCACCAGCTGGGCTTCGGACATGCGCCGCGGCACGTCATGGAAAAACGGTTGCACATCGGCATTGATCCCGTTCTCGGCGTAAAAGGTAGCGACCCGTTGGCCATCCTCGTCCCGCGCCTGATGGCTGACACGGATATTGCGCAGCAGTTCCATCGGCAGATCGGCGATGGCGGGAGGGATAACCTCGCTCAAGATGCGCGCGCCCTGGCTGCCGCCCATCACCAACAGCTCCATCGGGTAGTCACCCGGCGCGATATAGCCCGCGCCCGCACGCTCCAGCACCGCGGCACGCACCGGATTGCCGGTGTGTTCGGCGCTGACACCATCGGGCAATGTGGTCGGCCATGTGCCGCAAGCCACGGCATCAACATGTTTGGAAAACAGATCATTGACCCGACCGAGCACGCCATTCTGTTCGTGGATCATCCGGGGCTTGCGCAGCACCCAGGCCGCTGACAGCGCGGGGATCGACGGATACCCGCCAAAGCCGACAACCACATCAGGCTTGTCGCGCAGCATACCGAAAATGCCGCCAAGCACACCGCCCAGAATACGAAACGGCGCGATGGCCTTGGCCACCAGACCGCCGCGCGCGAAAGTGGCGCTGCTGACCTGCTGAATCTCGACCGCCTCGGGGAAACCGCCGGTATAGCGCGCACCACGCGCGTCGGTGGACAGCTTTACCCGCCAGCCCCGCGCCAGCATGACTTCGGCAAGCGCTTGGGCGGGAAACATATGCCCCCCTGTCCCCCCTGCGGCGATGACCAGCAGCGGCGCCGTCATCGGGCACGGCTCCGGCCCAATAGATCAGAGATCTGGCCCTGTGGTCGGGTCCGGGTAAACGCCAGCAACATGCCCACGGCGATGCCAGAGGCAATCACCGACGACCCGCCGTAGCTAACGAAAGGCAGCGTCATCCCCTTGGCGGGCAGCAGCCGCACAGCCACGCCCATGTTGATCATCGCCTGCACGCCGAACATGCAGGCCAGCCCGGTGCCCGCCAGACGGATAAAGGGATCCCGCTCGCGCACCAGACGCAGCAGCGACCGCACCACGATCACGGCGTAAAGCGCGATCACACACATCACCAGGATCAGGCCGTATTCTTCGGCAGCAACGGCGATGATGAAATCGGTATGCGCATCGGGCAGCGACCATTTCACCTGCCCCTCGCCCACGCCGACCCCGAACAGACCGCCTTCGCGGATCGCATCGGTGGCATAGCCAAGCTGCGTGCGCGGATCGATGTCGGGCGACAGGAACCCATCAATCCGCCGGGCAAAGTGTTCAGAGTTGGAATAGGCAAAAGTCCCCGCCAAGACGACCAGCCCGGCCATGCCCACCAGCAGCACCAACGGCGCACCGGCTACGAAATACATGACCCCCCAGCCGAACAGGACCAGACAGGCCTGACCAAAGTCGGGCTGCAACGCCAGCATCAGCACGATGGAAATACACAGCGCGAAGGACCACGTTTTGCCCGGAGGGCCGTTGATCTCGAGCGCGGCCGCCATCATCCACGCCGCCACAACGACAAAACCGGGCTTGAGGAACTCTGACGGCTGGAAGGACGCAAAGCCCATCGAATACCAGCGCACAGCACCTTTGCCAAAGTCGGTGCCAAAGAACGGCAGCAAGGCCAGCGCCACAAAGGACACCAGAAAACCGACAATCGCCAGACGCCGCACCATCACGGGCGTCATCATCGATGTCAGCACCATGGCAATCACGGCAAGCACACCGAAAACAGCCTGTCGCTGCACATAATGAAAAGAGTCAAAGCCGTTTTTCGCGGCCAACGGCGGGGAGGCCGCCAGCCCCAGCAACATGCCTACGGCAAACAGCAGGAGGATGCAGGACATCGCCCATTTGTCGATCGTACGCCACCATTTGGGAAGAATCGGTTCGCCATCCCGAACGGGAACCGCACCATAGACCATTTCTGTCATGGGACCTGCCTTACACTGCCTCGTTCCGCCCCTTTTCGGGGTCTAGCTTGCAGTGTAGCGCGAAAGGTCACGCGGGGCTAGTCTGTTTTAACCAGCCCCGCGCAAAGCTGCCTATGCCCCCGCGTGCGTGCCGCGGATCGGATAGTCGTTGTCACGCACAAACTTGATCCCGTTCAGCAGCCCCTCCAGATCAGGCCGCGCGAAGGGCGCGTTCGAGATGTCGAGGATCTGGATATTGCCGTCGCCATTCACCACGAAAACGCCGGGCTCTGCGAAAGGCTGATCTGTTTCTTGCGGGCTGCGCGGGTCAGAGACATAGAGCCCCAGTTCGCGCATCTGTGCGATGCTCATGTCATAGCCGATCGTCAGGGACAGATCCTGCTCTTGCGCCATCTCGCGCGCCTTGTCTTTCGGGTCACCCGATACGGCAACAACGTCCACACCTGCCTTGTTGAAATCCGCGACCAGCCCGTCCAGCGTCGACAGGTATTTTTTGCAGATCGGGCAATGCAGACCGCGATAGACGACCACCAGTTGCCAGTCATGATCGCCCCGCGGGGTGCCAAGGGTCAGCATGCCGCCTTGCAGCTCTGCCACGGTCAGTTTCGGGAATGCGTTACCTGCGTCCAATACGTTCATCGGGTCTCTCCTTTAATTGCTTCGTCACTCCCGGAGTTAGTCTTCATGCGCCGGGTTACCACCCCGCTCACGGCCACTTGACCGGCTTGCGTGGCGGGGGCTATGGCGGGGCCATGCAATATGATACGGTAATTTTAGGCGCAGGGGCCGCAGGCATGATGTGCGCGGCCCACGCGGGCGGATCGGTGCTGGTCGTGGATCACGCCAAAGCACCGGGCGAGAAAATCCGCATTTCCGGCGGCGGGCGCTGCAATTTCACCAATATGCACTGCACGCCTGATGCCTTCATCTGCGCCAACCCCCATTTCGCCAAATCGGCGCTGGCGCGCTATACCCAGTGGGATTTCATCGAACTGGTAGACGCACATGGGATCGCGTGGCACGAAAAGACCCTCGGCCAGCTCTTCTGCGACACCTCCGCCAAAGAGATCGTCGCCATGCTGCGCGGCCTGATGCAAAAAGCCGGTGTTGACCTGCGGCTGCACAGCACGCTGACCGATATCGCCCTGACCGATGCCGGATATAGCATGACCTTGCACACGCCCGACGGCACCACGCCGATCACCGCGCGCAACTTTGTCGTTGCCTCTGGCGGGAAATCCATCCCCAAGATGGGGGCGACGGGGCGCGCCTACGAGATCGCCGCGCAGATGGGCATCCCCGTCACCGACACGCGGGCGGGGCTGGTGCCCTTCACCTTTACCGACGCCCGTTTCGCGCCCATCTCCGGCACCGCAACGCCCGCGCGGGTGACTGCCCAAGGCCCCGCCTTTGACGAAGCCTTGCTGTTCACCCACCGTGGCCTGTCGGGCCCTGCCGTGCTGCAAGCTTCAAGCTACTGGACCGAAGGCGCGCCGATCACGGTGAACCTGCTGCCAGACAGTGATCTGCTGACCAAGCTACGTAGCCAACGCCAGACCTATGGCCGCCGCAACCTGACGACAGAGCTTTCCCACCACCTGCCCGCGCGGCTGGTGGATCATCTGTCGGGGATCATGGACCTTGGCGGCAACCTCGCCGATTGGTCGGATGCAAAACTCGGCACCCTGATCGACAGGCTGTCGCATTGGGTCATGACCCCTTCTGGCACCGAAGGCTACCGCACCGCCGAAGTCACCCTCGGCGGGATCGACACCGACGCGCTGTCCTCCAAAACACTGGAGGCCAAGACACGCCCCGGTCTCTACTTCATTGGCGAGGCCGTCGACGTGACCGGATGGCTGGGCGGCTATAACTTCCAATGGGCCTGGTCCTCTGCCATGGCCTGCGCCGCAGATATCGCACAGAAACAGTAATTTCCAAATGGCCCTAAATCCCGGGGGAGCCGCCATAGGCGGCGGGGGCAGCGCCCCCTGCCCCTGCCCACGTATACGGAAACACTCGACAATCGCGGGCAGCAACCGCTGAAAGCAATGAATATGGTGGCGTCTTCGGTCGGCAAAGAACCAAAAAAATTTTAATCTATAAGTGCTTCTGTACCTATTATTTCGAGCGGGCAGCGCTCCTGTTGCTGGGGTAATCCCCGCAGTTTCGAAATAATGGGCAGCGTTCGCATCATATCTTACTGCCAGCATATGCCCGATCTCGTGCTATTCGCGAGGGTACCCCCGCCTTGTCGACCCACGCTTTATCAGCTCCACGCCGAGCCGGATATGCGGCGTTTGGATGGCCGCGCGGTCAGCGATTGCGTCCCGAAGCAGGGTCATTGCCCCTGCGCCGACCTCGTAGCGCGGCGTCGCGACAGAGGTAATGCCGGGGTTCAGGTGCCGCGACATTTCAAGGTCGTTGAAGCCGCAGATACCCAGATCGTTGGGGACGTTGATGCGACGGCGTTCGGCCTCGAACAGCGCGCCGGCGGCGAGGTCGTCGTTATTGCAGAACACAGCATCGGTGTCTGGCGCTTGCGCAAGAAGATCGCTCAGCAGTTGCCCGCCCATACCCACCGAGGACGGGTGAGTCGTCGTGATCACGCGGGTCGGGTCATACACGCCGCGCGCCTGCGCTTCGGCTGTGAAACCCGCAAGCCGCGCCTGCGAGCGCGGGTCCATTCGCGCGCCCAGAAATCCGGGCTTTTTGTACCCCGCATCGATCAAGTGCCGCGTGCCTTCGACCGCACCATCGTAGTGTGAGAACCCGATCATGAGGTCAATCGGAGAGTCCGACACGTCCATAATCTGCACGACGGGACAAGGGGCGGACTTGAGCAGGGTCCGTGCTGCGTCGGTTTGGTCGATCCCTGCCACAATCAGCCCCGCCGGACGCTGACGCAGGAAGGTACGCAAAAGGTTTTCTTCTTTGCTGGGGCTATAGCGGAAATTACCGATTTGCACCGACAAGCCTGACCCTTCGATCACATCGTAAACACCGCGCAAGACGTCAGAAAACACGGCGTTGGTCAGCGATGGCACCAGCAGACCCACCACATTTGTCCGCTCGGACGCAAGCGCCGAAGCGGCTTGATCCGGTACATACCCAAGCAGTTCGATCGCAGCCTGAACCTTCTTTCGCACACCAGCCGAGACCATGTCGGGGGCACGAATCGTCCGCGATACCGTGATAGCGCTGACACCGGCCTCTGCCGCGACTTCATTCAACGTAACCCGCTTGTATTTAGTGTTCTTTTCCATGTGATGAAACCTATCACGTGCGCAGGTCCTTGTGAATAGTTGACAGATGACAGCGCTGTCATTAGCGTCCGCCCATCGTCACCGTTTACGGTCACGACTTTTTAGGGAGGATAAACACATGCGCTTTACCGCTAGGCTTCTGGCCGCAACCGCACTTGTCAGCGCCGGGCTGGCCGGTGCCGCTGCTGCACAAGATTTTTCGCTCAAGTTCCAGTCATCTGATCCGGCAGGCAACGCCAACTTCTTGCTTCAGCAAGAATGGGCCAAAGACGTCGCCGCCAAAACCGACGGCCGCGTCGAGGTCGATCTGCTGCCCGTTGAAACAATCGTCGCCCATACTGAATCTCAGGATGCCGTGGCGGCTGGCATTATCGATGGCCACGTCACCGATACCTCTTATTTCGCAGGGAAAGAGCCGGCGTTTGGTCTGATTGCCAATCCGGTCGGGGCATGGTCAGACCCGCAGCAGATGTTCGACTTTATGGAGAACGGCGGCGGCAATGAGCTGATGAACGAAATGCTTGAACCCTACGGTTTGCATTTCATCGGCGCGACGACCCCCGGCCTTGAGGCGTTTCTGTCGAAGGTGCCGCTGGACGGTGTGGACGATCTGAAGGGGCTGAAAATGCGCGCGCCCGAAGGCATGGTGCAGAAAGTCTTTGCCGCGGCGGGCGCGTCTCCGGTCAACCTGCCTGGCTCCGAGGTGTTCACCTCGCTTGACAAGGGCGTGATCGACGCGGCGGATTATACCGTCTTCTCGACCAACCACGCGCAGGGCATGCATGACGTGGCGAACCATCCTGTATATCCCGGCTTCCACTCCATGCCGCTGGTCGAGGTGTCGATCAACAAAGGTGTATGGGATTCGATGCCCGAGGATATCCAAAGCGCATTGGTGGAGTCCGTAAAAGACTTCCGGCAGCTCCAGGTGTCGACACTGGCTGAACGTGACATGGCCGCGGTGAAAGAAGCCGAAGCCAACGCCGATATCACCGTGCATAATTGGTCCGATGAAGAGCGTGCGAAATTCCGCGCCTTCGCCAAGACCGAATGGGAGAAGGCGGCCGAAGCATCCGACGCATCGCGCAAGGTCTATGACACGCTGACGGCCTATCTCGAAAAAAACGGGTTGCTGCAATAAGCGCCGAAGCACCAGCACCCTTCCGGACAGACCGGAGGGGTGAACGCTCGGGAGGGGCATATGCAAGACAGGACAGATCCCAAGGTCGCGGCCAGCGCACCAGTGGATATTGACGCACCCAAGGGGGCGATCCCAGAGGCCGGGCTGCTAGGGCGCGGCATCGACCGGATCGGCATCCTTTTTGCCTTTGCGATCCTCGCCTCTGCCGCGATTCTCGGGATCGAGGTGGTCTTGCGCTATGTCTTTGACGCCCCGACGATCTGGGCGCATGAGACCGTGATCTTTCTGAACGCCACCGCTTTTGTTTATGGGGGGCTCTATGTTGTATCGCGGGATGCGCATATCCGTGTGGTCCTGATCTATGATTACCTGTCAGCCCCGTGGCGGCGCATTTTCAATGTGGTGATTTCGCTGGTCTGCCTCGTGGCGACGGCCTTCTTCGGCTGGGCCGCATGGCAAAGCCTTGTGCGGGCGGTCTGGACGCCAACCGGCGCGATCCGGCTGGAAAGCAGCGGCAGCGCATGGGATCCACCCACGCCGGGGATGCTTAAAATCTTTCTCTTTACAATTCTCGTGGTCATGGCCGTGCAGTTCGCTGTGCTTGCTTGGAACTACATGACAAAACAGGACCGGTGATGGACCTTCTCACAGCGCTGTTCGACTTTAAGGCCATGGGGATCGAAGTGGCGACAGGGGCGATGTTCGTCACCTTGTTCCTGCTGCTGATCACCGGCATGCCACTGGCTTTCGTGACCCTGCTCGTGGCGCTGATTTTTGCGCTTGGCTGGTTCGGGCCGATGGCCGTGCCGTTGATCACCAGCCGCATCTTCAGCTTCGTCAATTCCTTCGTCTTCGTGTCCGTACCGATGTTCGTATTGATGGCCGCGATCCTGGATCGGTCGGGCATTGCACGCGATCTGTTCGACGCCATGCGCGTGGTCGGTGGCCGTCTGCGGGGCGGCATCGCGATCCAGACTTTGCTGGTCGCCGTGGTACTGGCCGCCATGTCCGGCATCATCGGGGGCGAGGTGGTGCTGCTAGGCCTGCTGGCGCTACCCCAGATGTTGCGGCTTGGCTATGACCGGCGTCTGGCCATCGGCGTATGCTGCGCGGGCGGGGCCTTGGGGACAATGGTGCCCCCGTCCATCGTCTTGATCATCTATGGTCTGACGGCGTCCGTCTCTATCGGGGATCTGTTCACCGCGTCCTTCCTGCCCGGTCTGATGCTGGCTAGCTTCTATATCATCTACGTGCTGGTGCGGGCCTATATGAACCCCGACATCGCCCCGATCCCGGAACCGGACGAGACCTCGACAGCCGAGAAGATGCGTCTGCTCAAAGGGTTGATCTTGCCAATCATGGTGGTGATCTTTGTGTTGGGGTCGATCTATGGCGGCATTGCCTCGGTCACCGAAGCCTCTGCCATCGGGGTAATCGGCGTGACCCTGTCCACGATGATCCGCGGCGAATTCACCACAGAGCTGATGGTGGGCGCGGCCAAGCGGACGCTCGCGACCGTCGGGATGATCGTCTGGATCGGGATCGGTGCCTCGGCACTGGTCGGGGTCTTTAACCTGATGGGCGGCATCACCTTTGTCTCTAACCTGATCACCGGCGTGTCCGACAATCCAACCGTGATTGTCTTGTTCATGATGGCGATCCTCTTTGTCCTTGGGATGTTTCTGGACTGGGTAGGGATTGCGCTGCTGACCATGCCGATCTTTGTCCCGATCATTCGCGATCTTGGTCTTGATCCTGTGTGGTTCGGTGTGGTCTTCGCAATGAACATGCAGGTCAGCTTCCTGTCGCCACCCTTTGGTCCCGCCGCCTTCTATCTCAAGTCGGTGACACCACCCGATATCTCTTTGGGAGAGATCTTTCGTTCTCTCCTGCCCTTCATTGCCCTTCAAATCCTCGCGCTCGCTATTCTCATTGCCTTCCCGGGCGTGACCGGCCGCTGAAAGACGAATTATGACCGACACCAAATCTCTGCGCTCCCGTAAGTGGTTCGACAATCTCGACGATCCGGAGATGACCGCGCTCTATATCGAACGCTACCTGAACTACGGGCTCACGCTTGAAGAACTGCGGTCAGGCAAGCCGGTGATCGGGATCGCGCAGACCGGCAGCGACCTGAGCCCTTGCAACCGCCACCATATCGAGCTGGCCAAACGGACCCGCGACGGGATCATCGCCGCCGGAGGCATCCCGATGGAAATTCCGGTGCATCCTATCCAGGAAACCGGCAAGCGTCCGACCGCGATGCTGGACCGTAACCTCGCCTATCTTAGCCTCGTCGAAAGCCTGTATGGCTATCCGATCGACGGCGTCGTGCTGACCATTGGCTGTGACAAAACCACGCCGGCGCTGCTGATGGCAGCGGCGACGGTGGGCATGCCCGCCCTGGCCTTTTCGGTCGGGCCGATGCTGAACGGCTGGCACCGGGGCGAACGTGCAGGATCGGGGTCGGTGATCTGGCAGGCGCGGCAAGAGCTGGCGGCCGGCACAATCGACGCCGAAGAATTCCTCGAGATCGCGGCCTCTTCCGCCCCCTCGGTCGGGTTCTGCAACACGATGGGCACCGCGTCGACGATGAACTCCCTGTCAGAGGCTTTGGGCATGCAGCTGCCCGGCGTTGCCTCTATCCCCGCACCTTACCGCGAACGCGGGCAAGCGGCCTATCATACGGGAAAACGTATCGTTGATATGGTCCATGCAGACCTGCGCCCGGCCCAGATCATGACCCGCGAAGCCTTCGAGAATGCCATTGTCGTCAACTCCGCGCTTGGCGGTTCAACAAACGCGCCGATCCACCTCAATGCCATCGCCGCGCATCTTGGCATCGCGCTGAGCAACGGAGATTGGGAAGAATTCGGCCACGCCGTGCCACTCCTCGTCAATATGCAGCCGGTCGGCACCTATCTGGGCGAAGACTTCCACCGCGCGGGGGGCACAGCCGCTGTGATCGGTGAATTGTTGCGGGCCGGGCTTTTGCCACATCCCGATGCGCTGACTGTGACCGGTCAAACGATCGCCGAACTCTACACCGACACGCCGATCCTCGATGAGGATGTGATCCGCCGCGCGGCGTCACCGTTGAAACCCAATGCGGGTTTCCTGAACATGCGCGGCAACCTGTTCGACAGCGCCTTGATGAAAACCTCTGCCATCGACGCGGGCTTTCGGGCGCGCTACTTCTCGAACGCGCAAGAGGCTTTTGAAGGCCGTGTCGCGGTATTCGACGGGCCAGAAGACTTTCACGCCCGCATCGATGACCCCGCGTTGGGGCTGACCGACGACAGTGTTCTGGTGATGCGTGGCGCAGGGCCCAAGGGCTATCCCGGCGGGGCCGAGGTGGTGAATATGCGCCCGCCAAGCTATCTGATCAAACAGGGCGTCCGCGCCCTGCCGTGTATCGGCGACGGGCGGCAGTCTGGCACCTCTGGCTCGGCGTCGATCCTTAACGCGTCGCCCGAAGCTGCGGATGGGGGCGGGCTTGCGCTGTTGCAAGACGGCGATCCGATCCGCATTGACCTGAAACAGCGCCGCGTGGACGTGCTGCTGGACGAAACCGAGCTTGCCGCGCGCCGCACGGGCCTTGACGCTGCGGGGGGCTATGCGCAGCCAGAAAGCCAATCCCCCTGGCAAGAGATCTTCCGCGAGAAAGTACGCCCCTTCTCCGAAGGCATGGTCTTTGAAGGTGCTACCGAATACCGCGACATCACAAGCCGCGGCCTGCCGCGCAACAACCACTGACCCCATGCGCGACTTCGAAATCATCTGCATTGGCGAACCGCTGGTCGAGTTCAACCAGATCAACGGGACGCAGTGGCACCAGGGATTCGGTGGTGACGTGTCAAACGTCGCCATTGGCGCTGCCCGCCTCGGCGCGCGCAGCGCCATCGCAACGCGCTTGGGCGACGACGGTTTCGGGCAAGAGCTTCGCAATCTCTGGGGCCGCGAGGGCGTCGACGCGTCCTGCGTTGCGACGGACGCATCGGCCCCGACGGGGCTCTACTTCGTGCGACACGGGTCAGATGGGCACCGGTTCGAATATCGTCGCGCAGGGTCTGCTGCCAGCAGAATGACCGCAGACAGCTTGCCTGTTGAGGCCATAGAGAGCGCCCGGTTCACCCATCTGTCGGGCATCACTCTGGCGATCAGTGCCAGCGCGCGCGATGCCGGTCTGGAGGCGATGCGTATCGCACGGGCGGCCGGACGGCAGGTATCTTTCGATCCGAACTTGCGGCTGGCGCTCTGGCCCCTTGAGCAAGCCCGTTCCGTGATTACCCAAGCGCTCGGGCTGGCGGATATCGCGCTGCCGGGTCTGGATGACGCGCGCCAGATTACGGGTCTGGACACCCCCGAAGACATCGTGCGGGCGTTTCATAAAATGGGGCCGGATGTAGTCGCCCTGACCCTCGGAGAGGAAGGCGCACTTCTGGGGCACGCCGGAACGATAACGCATATTCCCGGCGTTCGGGTCACAGCCGTCGACGCCACAGGTGCCGGAGACTGTTTCGACGGGGCTTTCCTGACCCGCCTGTCAAAAGGCGACACCCCCGAAGCCGCATGCCACTACGCCGTCGCGGCCTCTGCGCTGTCTGTCCAGGGCTACGGCGCCGTCGCCCCGCTGCCCACTGTTGCCGACATGGCGGCGGGTTAAGCGAACGCGCGTACTGGCTGAGACAAAGACAGTACGCACCGGGAAACGGCAGGGGCTTACGCAACAGGGTGTCTCTTCACCCTGCCCCGTGGTGATTAACGCCGGTACAGTCGCGTCATTCTACTCCGCCCATACATTAGCGCCCTACCGGCCACCCCTGTTTTGCAGCTGAGCACCTCGCATATGACCAAGCACAGGTGACCAGTTTGTTGAAAGCGGTTCACGGAATACGGATGCGGACAACTCGCCGGTTTGGACCGAGATATTCATGGCGCTCCATGCGATGGATCAGACTGGGCAGAATCATTGCCCATGCGGCGCTCCTTCCCCAAAAACGCAGTTACGCGTCCGTCAGATGCTTCTGCACCTGCGCGACAAAATCCTCTCCGCGGCGCTCGAAACTGTCGTATTGGTCAAAGCTCGCCGCCGCAGGGGCCAGCAGAACGACGTCCCCCGCCTCGGCGTCGTTGATCGCGCGTGCGACCGCGACGTCCATCGTGCCACAGACCTCGGCCTCGACCCCCAGTTTCATGGCGAACTGCGCCGCCTCGCGCCCGATCACATAGGCTTTGCGCACTGTCTCCAGCGGTTCTGACAAACTGCCCAAACCGCCCTCTTTCTCCAGCCCGCCGCAGATCCAGCGGATGTTCTTGAACGCCGCCAGTGCCTTGACCGCACTGTCCACATTGGTCGCCTTGCTGTCGTTGACGAAGCGCACGCCGTCCGCCTCGCCCACGGTCTGGCTGCGGTGCGGCAGGCCGCCAAAGGAATGGAACGCCGCTTCGATGATCTTGGGCGCGAACCCCAGCGTGCGACAGGCGGCATAGGCGGCACAGGCGTTCTGGTGGTTATGCGCCCCGGGCAAGCCGGTAATGCTGCGCAGATCGATGGAGCCGATCTGCTTGCCGCCGCGATATTCCGACAAGAAGCCTTTGCGCGCGAAGACCTGCCAACCAAGACCCGTAAGCTTGCGGTCCACCGACACGCGGATCACCCGGTCGTCGGCCGCCCCTTCGCTAAGCTGTCCCGCCAGAAACCGCCCTTCGGGTTCATCCACGCCAATGACGGCACGATCCGGCCCGCCTTCAGCAAAGAGCCGCCGTTTGGCCGCGAAATAGCCGCCCATGCCCGCATGGCGATCCAGATGATCGGGGCTAAGGTTGGTGAAGACGGCGACATCCGGCGTCAGATTGCGCGCCAGATCGGTCTGGTAGCTCGACAGCTCCAGCACCACGACCTCGCCGTCAATGGCAGGCTCTATGTCCAGCACACCGCGACCGATGTTTCCCGCCAGCTGCGTCGGACGACCCGCGTGTTTGAGAATGTGATGCACCAACGCCGAGGTGGTGGATTTCCCGTTCGACCCGGTGATCGCGATGATCTTGGGCACCACGTCAAAATTATCCCAGGCCAGCGTCGCGAAGCTTTGAAAGAACAGCCCGATGTCATTGTCCACCGGCACACCTGCGTCCTGCGCGGCGACGATCACCGGGTTCGGTGCCGGATAAAGATGCGGGATGCCGGGCGATACGATCAGCCGCGCGATATCATCAAAGACGTCGGCCTTGCCCAGATCCACACAATCGAACCCTTCGGCCTGCGCGGCGGCGCGTGCGGCGGGGTTGTCATCCCAACAGATAGGCACAGCGCCCCCGGCGGCCAGCGCACGGGCCGCAGACAGCCCCGACCGCCCGAGCCCCAGAATGGCGACCTTTGCGCCGGTCAAACCTTGAACTGGTATCATGCCTGCTCTCCTGTTAGCGATGACCCTGAAACTTTCGGAGCCCCTTATGCCCCCTCTGCCAGAGATTTTAGCCCAGCTCAACGCCGACATGCGCGCCACGGATGACTGGGGTGACGTGGCAGCCTATATCCCGCAGCTGGCCTCTGTCGATCCTGCGCAATTCGGTATCGCGATCACCACCGCGGACGGCGAGGTCTTTACCGCCGGGGATGCCGATACGCCATTTTCGGTGCAATCCATCACCAAGGTCTTCACCCTTGCCATCGCCCTTGGGCGGTCTGGCGACCAGCTGTGGAAGCGCGTGGGCCGCGAGCCATCGGGGCGCGCATTCAATTCCATTGTGCAGCTTGAGGCCGAACAGGGCCGCCCCCGCAATCCGTTCATCAACGCCGGTGCCATTGTCACCACGGACGAGGTGCTCACGGGCCGCGAACCGCGCGAGACCTTGGCCGAAATCCTGCAATTCGTCCGCGCCGCCGCCAGTGACGACGACATCCACATCAACGAAACCGTCGCGGCCTCTGAAACCGCCCATGGCCACCGCAACTTTGCCCTGGCGCATTTTCTGGCCTCCTGCGGAAACCTGAACAACCCGCCCGAAAAGACGCTCGGCACCTATTTCCACCACTGCGCCATCGACATGTCCGCGCGGCAACTGGCCATGGCCGGACGGTTCCTGATCGAAACCGACAAGCTGCCCCGCATGATCCTGCCGCCCCGCATCCGGCGCCTCAATGCGCTGATGCTCACCTGCGGGCATTATGATGGGTCGGGCGATTTTGCCTACCGCGTAGGGCTTCCGGCGAAATCCGGTGTGGGCGGCGGTATCCTTGCCATCGTCCCCGGCCGCGCCAGCATCGCCGTCTGGTCCCCTGGCCTGAACCGCTATGGCAACTCGAAGAAAGGCACCCAGGCCATGGCTCGCCTCGCGCGCGAAATGGGCTGGTCGATCTTCTGACGCCACCACCTCTTCCTGCCTCCCCCGCCCTTCATTTTGCCAAATAAACTCCGGGGGACGCGGCCCCTTGGCCGCGCGGGGGCTGGCCCCCGTCCGCCGTAAAAAAAGCGCGCCACATCCCTGCAGCACGCCCTCTTGTGTCTTACCGCTTTGATAAACGGCTCAGCGGACCTTCAGCGTCGCCAGCCCGATCATCGCAAGGATCAAAGAGATGATCCAGAAGCGGATGACGATCTGCGGCTCGGCCCAGCCTTTCTTTTCATAATGGTGGTGGATCGGTGCCATCAGGAAGACCCGTTTGCCCGTGCGTTTGAAATAGAGCACCTGAATGATCACCGACAGCGCCTCGACCACAAACAGGCCGCCGACGATGGCCAGCACCAATTCGTGCTTGGTGGCAACCGCGATGGCCCCCAATGCGCCGCCAAGGGCCAGCGATCCGGTGTCGCCCATAAAGACCGCGGCGGGGGGCGCGTTATACCACAAAAAGCCCAGACCACCGCCAAAGATACCGGCGGTAAAGACCAGAATCTCGCCCGTCCCCGGCACATAGTGCACGTCCAGATATTCGGTGAAATCGACGCGGCCGACGGCATAGGCGATCACGCCAAGCGCCCCGGCGGCGATCATCACGGGCATGATCGCCAGCCCGTCCAGCCCGTCCGTCAGGTTCACCGCATTCGCCGCCCCCACGATCACGATGATCGAGAAGGGCACGAACAGATATCCAAGGTTGATCAGCGTGTTCTTGAACACGGGCAGTGCCAGTTGGTTCTGCAACTCTGCAGGGTGGAACTGCGCCGCCCAATAGGCCGCGCTGCCCGCGATGATAAAGCCCAGCAAAAGACGCATTCTGCTGGAAACACCAGCGGTCGTCTGCTTGCTGACCTTGGCGTAGTCATCGGCAAACCCGATGGCGGCAAATGCCATTGTCACCAGCAGCACCATCCAGACAAACGGGTTGTCCAGCCGCGCCCACAGCAGGGTAGAGGTCAGCAAGGCCCCCACAATCAGCAGCCCGCCCATGGTCGGCGTCCCCGCCTTGACAAAATGCCCCTCGGGACCGTCATCCCGGATCGGTTGGCCCTTGCCCTGCCGCTTGCGCAGCACGGCGATCAGCGGCTTGCCGAACAGAAAGCCAAACACCAGCGCTGTCAGGAAGGCCCCACCGGCGCGGAAGGTGATGTAGCGGAAAAGGTTAAAGAAATCGCCGCCATCTGACAGGAGGGTCAACCAATAGAGCATCGTACGCGTCCTAACTCAAAATCTTGTGGGCTTAGCCCTGTCGTTCATTCGGGACCGGATGGCCCATTTTGCGGATCGCGTCAACGATCAGCCCTAGTTTCATGGACAAGGAGCCTTTGGCGAGCACAACATCGCCACTGTCCAGATGCGACGAAAGCGCGGGCAGCAGATCGGCGGCGGTCTCGGCCCATTCCCCTCGTTGATGCGCGGGCAGCAGGTCATAAAGCGACTTCATCAGCGGGCCCACACAGTGGATCACATCCAGCTTTTTGGTGGCGTCGAGATGCGCGAGCCCTGCGTGCAGGGCGATCTCGTCCGGTCCCAGCTCCTTCATGTCCCCCAAATAGGCGATGCGCCGCCCCTTGCTGACGCGGCCGATGTCATGGGTCGCCTCGGCGGCGGCCAGCACCTCTAGGGCGGCGGCCATTGAGGTGGGGTTCGCGTTATAGCTATCATCAATCAGGTTCAGCGTCAGATGGGTGTCGACCACGTCGAGATGGATGACCTCTCGCACGCCGCGCCCCTTATACGGTGTCCAGCGTCCCAGCGAGGCCGCAGCCAGCGCCAGATCCGCGCCCATGGCCTGTGCAGAGGCCAAGGCTCCTAAGGCGTTCATCGCGAAATGCCGCCCCGGCGTCCCGATCTTGAACAGCAGTGGTGTGCCGTCCGCGTCGGCGCGCACGACGGTGGTGTCGCCCTGCACCTGCACGTCCAGCAGTTTGTACTGATAGCCATGCTCGCCAAATTCGACCTCGCGCAGACGGCGATCCACGGCCTTGGCCATCAGGATCGCGGCGTGTTCCATGTCTGCGTTGATCACCGCCACGCCCCCCGGTTGCAGCCCGTCAAAAACGGCGGCTTTCTCGACCGCGATTTCCGCGACATTGGCAAAGGCTTCCAGATGCACGGCGGCGACGGTGGTGACCATCGCGACATCCGGCTTGGCCATCTGCGCCAGCGGAGTGATCTCTCCGGGGTGGTTCATGCCGATCTCGATCACGGCATATTCTGTATCCGCAGGCATCCGCGCCAGTGTCAGCGGCACACCCCAGTGGTTGTTATAGCTGTCGACAGAGGCATGTGCCCGCCCCTGGTCGGCAAAGATCGCAAGCAGCATTTCCTTGGTCGAGGTCTTTCCGACGCTGCCCGTCACCGCGACGACCTTGGCCTGCGTTCGGGCCCGCGCGGCGGCACCAAGCGCCTCAAGGCCCCTCAGCACATCCTCGACGATCAGCAGCGGTGCATCCTCGGCCACGCCCTCGGGCACATGGGTGACCAGCGCGGCCCCTGCCCCTTTTTCCAGCGCCATGGCGACAAAATCATGCCCGTCGCGCACGTCTTTCAGCGCGACAAACAGATCCCCCGGTGCAAGGGTGCGGGTGTCAATCGACACGCCGTCACAGGTCCAGTCCCCGATGGCGCGGCCGCCGGTGGCGCTTTCGGCCTCTTTTGCTGTCCACAAGCTCATGCCAATCTCCCATCCAGCGCCGCGACGGCGACGCTGGCCTGTTCCACATCATCAAAGGGTAGCACATCGTCACCGATGGTCTGTCCGGTTTCATGGCCCTTGCCCGCGATCAGCAGCGCGTCGCCCGTGCCGATGGCGTCGATGCCCCGCAGGATCGCCTCGGCACGGTCGCCCACCTCGGTCGCTTCTGGCGCGCCCTCCATGACGGCGGCACGGATGGTCGCCGGATCTTCGGAGCGCGGGTTGTCATCGGTCACGAACACCAAATCCGCATGGGCCGCCGCCGCCTGCCCCATCAGCGGACGTTTGGCGCGGTCACGGTCGCCGCCTGCGCCCACGATAGCGACCAACCGGCCCATGACATGGGGGCGCATCGCTTGCAGGGCGGTGGCGATGGCGTCGGGGGTATGGGCGTAATCCACAAACACCGCCCCGCCATTGTCCCGTGTGGCGGCAAGCTGCATGCGGCCGCGCACGGTGGTCAGATGCGGCAGCGTGTCGAACACATGGGCGGGGTCCGCCCCGCAGGCAATCACCAGCCCCGCCGCGAGCAACACGTTGTCCGCCTGAAACCCGCCAATGAGGTTCAGGCGTTTCTGGTAGGTCTTGCCACGATAGCTGAACCGCAGGTCCTGCCCCGTCGCATCAAAGCGCTGGCCGGTCAGATGCAGATCGCCCCCGTCGCGCCCTACGGTAATCACCTCGCAGCCACGGGCGCGTGCGATAGCGACCATATCGACCCCCTTGGGATCATCGATATTGATCACCGCCGTGCCGTCCTCGGGCAGCACCCGCGAGAACAGTCCGGCCTTGGCGTCGAAATAGGCGTCGAAGGTCTCGTGGTAGTCGAGATGGTCTTGGGTAAAATTCGTGAACCCCGCCGCCTTGAGCGTCACGCCATCCAGCCGCCGCTGGTCCAGCCCGTGGCTCGACGCTTCCATCGCGGCGTGGGTGATGCCGTTGGCAGAGGCCTCGGCAAGGGTGCGGTGCAGGGTGATGGGCTCGGGCGTGGTATGCGCCAGCGGTGCGGTCCATGCGCCTTCGACGCCAGTGGTGCCAAGGTTGACAGCCGCCACCCCCATCTCGATCCAGATTTGCCGCACAAAGGTGCTGACAGAGGTTTTGCCATTGGTGCCGGTGACGGCAATCATCGTCTGCGGCTGCGCGCCGTACCATAGGGCTGCCGCGCGCGACAGCGCCTCGCGGGGGGCATCGGTGACGACAAGGGCGACCTCGGCCTGTGCCAGCGCGTCAGCGGCCAGCGTGGCCCCCTCGGCGTCGGTCAACACCGCCACCGCGCCCATGCGCAGCGCATATTGGATAAACTCGGCCCCGTGGACCTTGCTGCCGGGCATGGCGGCGAAGAGGGTGCCGGGCTGGACCTGACGGCTGTCGACGCTGATACCTGCAATGGGCGGGTTGCCCCCCCCTTTCGCGGTCAGACCAAGGGAGGATAACGGGACGGCCTGTGTGCCCATGGGGACGCTCTTTATATTAGTTGCTGCTGGAGAGCGTTATATCAGCGAGGCTGTCCGGTTCAACAGTCGGTCGCAGACCCAGCAGAGGCGCGACGCGACGGACCATTTCCGCGGCCACGGGCACGGCTGTCCAACCGGCCGTGCGGCGCGGTTTGTCGCCCGAGGTCTCGACAGGTTCGTCCAGTGTGACGATCAGCACGTATTTGGGATCATGCGCCGGGAACATGCTGGCAAAGGTCGCGATGACCGTATCCTCAAGATAGCCACCACGGGGGCCGGGTTTATCCGCCGTACCGGTCTTTCCGCCGATCTGGTAGCCGGGCACTTCGGCAAAGCTGGCCGTGCCTTCGGTCACCACCGCGCGCAACATTGCGCGGGCATCCGCCGCCGCGCGTTCAGACATCACACGGGGGCCGACCACGGGGCCGGATTGCTTGCGCAACGTCGGGGTGACCTTGTGCCCGCCATTGGCGATGGCGGAATAGCCCGCCGCCAGATGCATCGGGCTGGAGGATAGGCCGTGGCCATAGGAGACGGTTACGGTGCTCAACTCTTGCCAGCGCTGCGGCAGCAAGGGCTTGCCGCCAGAGGCTTCGACGATCTCGAAGGGGGTTGGCTCAAAGAACCCGAGGTTTTTCAGGAATTCCTGCTGACGCTCGGCGCCGATCTCAAGCGCAAGCCGCCCTGTCCCGCGGTTGGAACTGTGCACGATGATCCCCGTCACCGTCTGCTTGCCATAGTTCTTGCCGTGGAATTCGCCGATGCGGAAACCGCCGACCTTCATCGGGCCAGAGGTGTCGATCACCGTATCCGCAGTGGCAATGCCAAGGTCGATCGCCTGTGCCGCGGTAAAAATCTTGAAGACAGAGCCAAGCTCGTAGACGCCTTGTACCGACCGGTTGAACAGCGGGCTGTCGGACGCATCGCCTGTGACGGCGGCATGGGGCCGGTCGTTGGGGTCGAAAGAGGGCAAGGATACGGCGCTGATCACTTCGCCCGTGTGCACATCCATCAGGACCGAGGTCGCCCCCTTGGCGTTCATAAGCTTCATGCCGCCATAAAGAATACGCTCGGACGCGGCCTGTACGGTCATGTCGATCGACAGTTCCAGCGGTTTGTTCCCATTGGCCGGATCGCGCAGATAATCGTCAAAGTATTTCTCTGCCCCCGCGACGCCGATCACCTCGGCGGCATGAACGCCCTCGCGGCCATAGCTGGCCCCGCCCATGATATGCGCGGCAAGCGACCCGTTGGGGTAAAGGCGCATGTCACGCGGCGCAAACAGCAAGCCTGGCTCGCCGATATCATGCACGGCCTGCATCTGCTCGGGGCTGATTTTCTTCTTGATCCACAAGAACTTGCGCTTTCCGGTAAAGTCGCGCAGCAGGCGTTCCTCGTTCAGGTCGGGGAACACGGCCATCAGCTTTTTCACGGCCCCCTGCGGGTCGATCATGTGGTGCGGCTGCGCATAAAGCGCATGTGTCTCAAAGTTGGTCGCCAGCAGATTGCCATTGCGATCCACAATATCGGCGCGGGTGGCCGAGATCACGGAACCGGGGGCCGCCGCGCGCGGCTCTGTCGGGTCGGTGGTCGCCATGACCCCCATACGCGCGCCCACGACGGTGAAGGCGCAGAAGAAGAAGACCCCCAGAACCAGCAAACGCCCCTCGGCGCGCTGCCGAGAGGCGTCGCGCATCTGCTCGTGGCGGATACGCTTGTTCTCGCGCTCGATCGCATCGGGGTTTTCGCCCTTTTGACGGGCTTCAAGAATACGGGCCAGCGGGCGCAGCGGGGTGCGGATCATTCGGGGGCCTCCATCGAGGATACGTCAACGCCGTCGGTGATCTCGAACAGCGGCAGTTCTGGCAGCGGCGGGTAGCTCACCTGATCGATAGATCCGAACTGGTCGGGATGCAGCGGCAAGAGGTTCAGCCGGTCAAAGTTGAGCTCTGCCAGATCGCGCAGACGGTCGGGGCGGTTCTGATAGGCCCATTCCGCCTTGAGCACGGCCAGACGGCTGTAGGCTTCGCGGATTTCATAGCGCAGGTCATCGGCATCACTCAGGGCTTGCTGGGTCGCGTAATTCTCGCGGTAGGCCCAGAAGGCCAGCCCGATCACCGAAAAGGTGGTTAGGATGTAAAGCACGGTTCTCATACGGTTAATCCCCTGACCATAGGCATGCCGAGTGCCTTGGCATCGATGCTGCCCGCAGGCGCATCAGTGCGAATTGCGACGCGCAGCTTGGCCGAGCGGCTGCGCGGGTTCTCTTCCAGCTCTTGCGCGTCCGGCCCGATGGCCTTGCGCTTGAGGATCTTGAATTGCGGCTCGGGTGCTTCAATTTCGGGCGCAAAGCGATTGGCGTTGCCCCCTGCCCCCGCACGCGCCGTCAGGAAGCGTTTGACCATACGGTCTTCGACCGAGTGGAAAGTCACAACGGCCAGCTGGCCACCGGGCTTCAACGCGCGTTCCGCCGCCATTAACCCGTTGAACAGCTCGCCATATTCATTGTTCACCGCAATGCGCAGCGCCTGAAAACTGCGGGTCGCGGGATGCGACTGGCCGGGTTTCGAACGCGGCAAACAGCCTTCGACCAAGCCTGCAAGCGCCAGCGTTGTGGTGATCGGGGCTTCTTCGCGGGCACGTACGATCGCTTTGGCGATGCGGCGGCTGGCGCGTTCTTCACCGTATTGGAACAGGATATTGGCAATCACCTCTTCCTCGGCCTCGTTGACGATATTCGCCGCCGAGGGGCCGTCCTGGCTCATCCGCATATCAAGCGGCCCGTCACGCATGAAAGAAAACCCGCGCTCTGCCAGATCAAGCTGCATGGAGGACACGCCCAGATCGAGCACGATCCCGTCCAGATCCTGCGCATAATCGTCCATCTTGGAAAAGACGCCGCGCTGCATGACGATCCGGTCGCCATAGTCACCGGCCCAGGCCTGCGCCATTTCAAACGCAAGCGGGTCACGGTCCACCGCCACCACCTGCGCAGCACCCGCGTCCAGCAGGCCACGGGTATAGCCGCCCGCGCCAAAGGTGCCATCCAGCCAACGCCCCGACACAGGGGCCACCGCCGCCAGCAAGGGGCGCAGCAGAACCGGTGTGTGCGGGGCGGAGGGGGTATCGCTGGGTCCGCTCATATCGATCAAGCCTCCGGCTTGCCGTCCAGGAAGGCCATCGGATCAAAGTCTTCTGGCAGATCGTCCAGCCACTCCTCTTCGCGGGCCTTTTCCTCGGTCTCGTAGGTTTCGGGCTTCCAGATCTGGAAGGTATCACCGGCGGCGATAAAGAATGCTTCGTTTTCCAGGTCGATCTTGTTGCGCAGCTTCGCTGGCAGAACCAGGCGGCCCGTTTCATCGACCGATGTGGGAAAGGACTGACCGTGGAACAGGCGCTGCAGCATCTTGCGTTCCATTGACCCGCGCGGCAGCGCGTCGATCTTGTCGTCCACCTCTTCGATGGCCTGCATGGTATAGCATTCAAGATAGCTGCGGCGGCTGTCGCCATAGACGATCACCAGCTCGGGCGTGCCACCGTTTTGCCAATTCGGGTCACCGGCTTCCAACACACGACGAAAAGAGGCTGGGATAGACACCCGCCCCTTCGTATCGACCTTGTGTTGGCTTTCGCCTCTGAACCTGCGGCTCACGTGTTTGTCCCTGCCTGCGACGCTTGTGCGCCCTAAAATCATGCCCCCGGCGGTAGATGTAGAAACGGCGGGCTGATCTGCTGCCACTGATCAACCCGCCGCCCGTCCCGCCTTGGCGGGGAAGTCCGACTGCGCGCGCCACCTGGGGGGATGTCTGCTCGCTCGCGCGCCGGATCTCTTGGTCTGATGAAAGCGAGGTGCCTGTATGAACCTGCTAGAGTTTTATTTGGTCGTTGGGGTCGTTTGGTGCCCCGTGTCTCGTTCTCATCCGATGCACTAGGGATGCCATGGGAATTGATGGGCGTCTATAAGTTTTTTGGGAAATACACACCAAATTTGGTTTTGCACAGGGTTGTAAATCAACATGTGGGGAAGAAATATCAGCGATTTTTAGCCTATGTCGGTTAAATATTAAATTAGACCACAACATATTGAGATAAAAAACGCGTGTAGAAATTTCCCACAATTTCCCAACAATTTTAGACCACAGAGTTATCCACAACCTGTGTTCGCGGCTTGTTCCCCGATCGCAACACCAATTGCAACTGTTTTATCGCGCAAACTGAGGATTCCGCGCCTCAGACAGCCATTTTCCGCCGAATCACCTTGCCAATCCGGCAGGGTCCGGCCGGCGATCTCCCATGTTTTCCCATGAGGTTTTCCCATGGGATCCCATAGGCACGTCCACACGACGCCGATGAACGCGAAACGCCGCGCAGGGGGCTGCGCGGCGTTGAGTATAGATAGGATGGTGAAGGAGGTTGCCCCTTAGGCCATCCCACCCTTGATCAAACCTTCGGCGATGCGGGCATAGGCCTGAGCCATCGGCCCATCCCCCGCGGCCACTGGCGTGCCACCATCGCCGGAAAGCCGGGTATCAAGATCGATGGGTAGACTGCCGAGCAAAGGCACGTCCATCTTCGCAGCTTCGGCTGCAACCCCGCCATGGCCAAAGATTTCATGTTCGGACCCACAATCAGGACAGACAAACAGCGACATATTCTCGATCAATCCCAACACGGGCGTCTTCAACGTATTGAACATATCAATCGCCTTGCGCGCATCGATCAGCGCCACGTCCTGCGGCGTTGACACCACGATCGCGCCGGACAATTCGGATTTGGTACATAGTGTCAGCTGCACATCACCCGTGCCCGGCGGCAGATCGACAAGCAACACGTCCAGCTCGCCCCACTCTACCTGCCCCAGCATTTGCTGCAGCGCGCCCATCAACATCGGGCCACGCCAGACCACAGCCTTCCCCTCCTCCATCATAAAGCCGATGGACATCAGGGTCACACCATGGGCGTGCAGCGGGATGATCGTTTTACCATCCGGCGAGGCGGGCCGCTTATTCACCCCCATCATACGCGGCTGACTGGGACCATATATATCGGCATCCAGCAAACCAACCTTGCGACCTGCCCGCGCCAACGCCACGGCGAGGTTCGAGCTCACGGTCGATTTGCCCACGCCCCCCTTGCCCGACCCAATGGCGAGAATGCGCTGCACGCCAGCCGGTTTCATCGGGCCATCCTGCGCCTTCGGGTGCCCGCCAATCTTGAGGCTTGGGGCCGATTGCTTTGGCGCGGGGCCATGGGCCGTCAGGGCGACTGTTACGCTGCCAACACCATCAACCTCGCGCACCACGGCCTCTGCCGCGTCGCGCAGCGGGGCCATCTGCGCGGCGACCTGCGCATTGGGGGCTTCTATAACAAAGCGCACCACATCGCCCTCGACCGTCAAAGCGCGGATCAGATCGTGATCAAGGATAGATTTCCCATCCGGCAGCATCACCCGGGCCAGAGCAGATTCGACGTCGGATTTAGAGAGCGGCATGACATATTCCTTTCGAGACTGCTTTTGACATGGCAGTTTCTGGCCAAATCGCAACCCTACGTTCACACGCCGCACAGCACCAAGGCAAAACGAACATTTAGCGCCCAAAAATTACGCAAAACCCCTATGTTTTCGCTGCATGGCAGCAATGCACAATTTGAGAATTGTGCAAACGCAGCAAATAGGTCAAAAAGGTTTCAGGAACGCAGACACTGCGAGCCAAGAATAAGACCAAACTCATCCATCCTCCTCCCGGATGTGTTTGTTTTCGGCGGCGATACCCTCCTCCTCCCTGGTATCGTCGCCATTTTTTTTCATACAATTCCTTCTGACTGCCAAAGCGTTTGCGCTAGGGTTATTTTGTTCCCGATCAAGACGTTACGTCACCTTTTGCCCATGCATTTTCTGCATAGCAGCATTGACGATCTGACTATTGTGCAGATGCAGCATTTTACTACATAACCAACACAAGACGAATGATAACGAACACAGACGAAACAAGACGAGGTATCCGATGGCCTACTTGAACGCTACAACCGCACCGACCCTGGCAGACCGCTTTGCCGCGCTGATGTCCGCACTCGAGACTCGCCGCAAGCAACGCCGCGTATACCGCTCGACTTTCAACGAGCTGAGCTCCTTGTCCAACCGCGAGCTGAACGACCTGGGCATGGGCCGCTCGCAAATCCGCGGCATCGCGCTGGAAACAGCACGCAACGCTGCATAAATCATACTGGATCGGGCACACGCACCCTCCCTGTTGTGTGCCTGTAGAAAGCTTCGGGTCTCCTCCTCCTCCCTGAGACCGGCGGCTTTCATAAACGTCCCCTTCCCCCTTTCCTCCCGATTGGATTGGGGACGTAGATAAAGACGGCGGTGCTTTCCTCCCAAAGCACCGCCGTTCTTGCATCTAATTCTTGATATTTCGTAAAACTCATGACGCCCGTCTAGAACGGAACGTCATCCGATGCGCTTAGATAGCGCGACACGACCTTCTTGATCCCGGCCTTGTCAAAGCTGATCTCAAGCTTATCCCCTTCGATTCCAACGACTTCGCCATAGCCAAATTTCTGGTGGAACACCCGTTCTCCCATCGCAAAACTGCTGACGGCGGACATGTCGATCGTCACATTTCTGGCTTCCGAAGGCTGGCTCATGCTGCGCGCTTGGCTGCGCGTCTGCAATCTTCGCCACCCCGGAGAATTATATACATTCGCTTCCGCGGCTTTTTCATGCAGATTCGATTTGGGCATCGCTGCGCCATACCCGCCACCATACAGCCCCGGCGGGGTCAGCACATCCACATGGGCTTCGGGAAGTTCGTCGATAAACCGTGACGGCATGGCGCTTTGCCACTGACCAAACACGCGGCGGTTGGCCGCAAAAGAGATCGTGCAAAGCTGCTCGGCCCGTGTGATTCCGACATAGGCAAGCCGCCGCTCTTCCTCCAGCCCCTTCAGGCCGGATTCGTCCATCGATCGCTGCGACGGAAACAGCCCATCCTCCCAGCCGGGGAGAAACACCGCCGGAAACTCTAGCCCCTTGGCCGCATGCAACGTCATGATCGACACTTTGGCGCCACCATCGTCGCTTTCATTATCCATGATCAAGCTGACGTGTTCCAGAAAACCTTGAAGATTCTCGAACTGCTCCAACGCTTTAACCAGCTCCTTCAGGTTCTCAAGCCGCCCCGGAGCTTCCGGCGTTTTGTCGTTCTGCCAAAAACCAGTATATCCGCTTTCATCCAAAATAATCTGCGCCAATTCCACATGGCTGACCTCGGGCGGGCCATATTCCTCGTGAAACAGCGGCGCACCTTCGTCGATGACGCTATCGTCATCAACCACAGTCTGTAGGCGCGGGCCCCGCGCCAGTTCGGACCAGCGCTGAACCCCGTCGATAAGCAGACGCAACTGCGCCGCACCACGACCGCCAATCCCGCCATTCGCCAATAGGATCCGCGCCCCCTCCACGAGGTTCACACCGTTTTCCCGCGCGGTTTTCTGTATATTTTGTTGCGCTTTATCGCCTAAACCACGCTTGGGCGTGTTAACGATTCTCTCAAAAGCAAGATCGTCATCAGGCGAGGTAACCACCCTGAAATAGGCCATGGCGTCGCGAATTTCTAACCGTTCATAGAAACGCGGTCCACCGATCACGCGGTAAGGTAGGCCAATGGTCAGGAACCGATCCTCGAACGCGCGCATCTGGTGCGATGCCCGTACAAGAATCGCCATATCGTCCAATGTGTATGGATCAAGCTCGCGTGTGCCGCGTTGCAACGCTTCAATTTCGTCGCCGATCCAGCGCGCCTCTTCCTCGCCATCCCAATGGCCGATGAGACGCAGCTTTTCACCCTCACGGGATTCCGTCCACAAAGTCTTGCCCAAACGCCCCTCGTTTCCTGCGATCACGCCCGAAGCGGCCGCCAGGATGTGCGGTGTTGACCGGTAATTCTGTTCCAAGCGCACCACATGGGCCCCGGGAAAATCTTTTTCGAACCGCAGGATATTGCCAACCTCGGCCCCTCGCCATCCGTAGATCGACTGGTCGTCATCCCCGACACAGCAGATATTCTTGTGGCCAGAAGCCAGCAGACGGAGCCACAAATACTGCGCCACGTTGGTATCCTGATACTCATCCACCAGAATATATTTGAACCACCGCTGATATTGCCCCAACACGTCTTCGTGCTGCTGGAAGATGGTGACCATATGCAGCAGCAAATCACCGAAGTCGCAGGCGTTCAGATCTTTAAGCCGCGCTTGATACTGCGCATAAAGCTCCGCCCCGCGGTGGTTATAGGCACCCGCATCGGCCGAAGGAATTTTGTCGGGCGTCAATGCGCGGTTTTTCCAGCCATCAATAACGCCTGACAGCAGACGCGCGGGCCAACGTTTGTCATCAATGCCTTCCGCTTTGATCAACTGCTTGAGCAGGCGCAGCTGGTCATCCGTGTCCAGAATGGTGAAATTCGACTTTAGCCCGACCAATTCAGCGTGGCGACGTAACAGCTTGACGCAAATCGCATGAAACGTACCCAGCCAAGGCATCCCTTCAATGCTCTGCCCCAGCATATGCCCCACACGGTTTTTCATCTCGCGCGCGGCCTTATTGGTGAAGGTTACCGCGAGAATCTCGTTCGGGCGGGCGCGCCCGGTGTTCATCAGATGCACGATCCGCGCCGTCAAAGCCTTGGTCTTGCCCGTGCCTGCCCCCGCGAGCATCAAGACAGGGCCGTCCATCTGCTCCACCGCGGCACGCTGGGCCGGATTCAGCCCATCAAGATAGGGTTGCGGACGCGCAGCCATAGCGCGCGATGATAGGGAAGCGCCCTCGAAGGCGGCCATTTCGTCAAAATCATTCATACGGCCAATCTATCCCGCACACGCACCAAATAAAAGACACGTTCGCAAAATGTTCCCGCCGCATTTTCTATAAAGCGGCGGCGGTTTGCTAGCCGTCTAGCGTCAAAGCCGCAGGAATTATTGCTATCTGTTCCTCCTTATTACTCATGTCATTGCATAGGTACGATCGCGCCCTCGACTCGGCGTAGCACCCCATCTCTTTCCAAATGGTTAAAAATCCCCCGCGGAGCGCAAAAAACTTCTACTTGCACACCGCGTCAAACAGACGCAACAATGCCGCAGCGCAGCGTTAGCGCGCGCTCTAGACGCTTGAAAATTAAGATTTCTCGCCAGCAGGAAGGCCTAGCTATGACCGACTTTAAGAAAATTCTAATCGCAAACCGCGGCGAAATCGCCATTCGAATTATGCGCGCGGCCAACGAGATGGGAAAAAAGACGGTCGCCGTTTTCGCCGAGGAAGATAAGCTGGGCCTACACCGTTTCAAGGCCGATGAAGCCTATCGGATCGGGGCCGGTTTGGGGCCTGTCGCCGCCTATTTAAACATCGATGAAATCATCCGCGTGGCCAAAGCCTCGGGCGCGGATGCGATCCACCCGGGCTATGGGCTACTGTCAGAAAATCCCGATTTTGTAGATGCTTGCGCGCAGAACGGTATTACTTTTATCGGGCCGCGTGCGGAAACAATGCGCGCCTTGGGCGACAAGGCCAGCGCGCGACGCGTAGCGATGGAGGCCGGCGTGCCGGTAGTCCCCGCGACAGACGTTCTAGGCGATGATATGGAGGTCGTCCGTAAGCAGGCGGCAGAGGTTGGCTACCCGCTGATGCTCAAGGCCTCCTGGGGCGGCGGGGGTCGTGGCATGCGCCCCATCGCGAATGAAGACGAACTTAAAGAAAAAGTGATGGAAGGCCGGCGCGAGGCAGAAGCGGCCTTTGGCAATGGCGAAGGCTATCTGGAAAAGATGATCCTGAAGGCGCGCCATGTCGAGGTGCAGATTTTGGGCGACAGCCACGGCGAAATCTACCATCTATTTGAAAGAGATTGTTCCGTTCAGCGTCGCAACCAAAAGGTCGTCGAACGCGCGCCTGCCCCCTATCTTACCGAAGAACAACGCGCCGAGATTTGCGAATTGGGCCGCAAAATCTGTGCACATGTTAACTATGAATGTGCCGGTACGGTCGAATTCCTGATGGATATGGACGACGGCAAGTTTTATTTTATCGAGGTAAATCCAAGGGTTCAGGTCGAACACACGGTCACCGAAGAGGTCACCGGCATCGATATCGTACAGGCGCAAATCTTAATTGCCGAAGGCAAGACCATCGCCGAGGCGACAGGCAAGGCCACGCAGGCAGATGTGCAGCTGAACGGCCATGCGTTGCAGACTCGGATCACCACCGAAGACCCCCAAAACAACTTCATTCCTGATTATGGCCGCATCACCGCCTTTCGTGAGGCCACCGGCATGGGCATCCGCCTGGACGGCGGCACCGCCTATTCGGGCGGGGTGATCACGCGCTATTATGACAGCCTTTTGGTCAAGGTGACGGCGAAAGCGCAAACGCCCGAGCAAGCGATCGCCCGCATGGACCGCGCCCTGCGCGAGTTCCGCATCCGGGGCGTTTCGACAAACATCGCCTTTGTCGAAAATCTGCTGAAACACCCGACCTTCCTCGATAATAGCTACCACACCAAGTTTATCGACCAGACGCCCGAGCTTTTCACCTTTGAAAAGCGCCGCGATCGGGCGACCAAAGTGTTAACATACATCGCTGATATTACGGTGAACGGGCACCCTGAAACCAAAGGGTTCGAACGCCCTGCGGCGGCCGTCCGCGCGCCGCAGCCGCCCGCCGCCCGAGCCGAGCCGATGATGGGCACCCGGAACCTGCTTGAACAAAAGGGGCCGCAGGCTGTTGCCGATTGGATGGGGCAACAGCGGCAGCTGTTGATCACCGACACCACCATGCGTGACGGCCATCAGTCATTGCTTGCGACGCGGATGCGCAGCCATGACATGATCAAGGTTGCACCCGCCTATGCCGCTAATCTTCCACAGCTTTTCTCGATGGAGTGCTGGGGCGGTGCGACCTTTGATGTGGCCTACCGGTTCTTGCAAGAATGTCCGTGGCAACGCCTGCGCGACCTACGCGCTGCCCTGCCAAACGTGATGACGCAAATGCTGCTGCGTGGGTCGAATGGCGTGGGCTACACCAATTATCCGGACAATGTGGTGCAAGAATTCGTCCGCGTGGCCGCGACCGAGGGTGTCGATGTTTTCCGCGTGTTTGACAGCTTGAACTGGGTTGAAAACATGCGTGTCGCCATGGATGCGGTGATTGAAAACGGTAAGATTTGCGAAGGTACCGTTTGCTATACCGGCGACATTTTTGATCCGGACCGATCCAAATACGACCTGAAATACTATGTTGCTATGGGCAAGGAACTGAAAGCGGCCGGTGCCCATGTTCTGGGTCTGAAAGACATGGCCGGCGTGCTCAAGCCGAATGCGGCCAAAGTATTGATCAAAGCGCTGAAATCCGAAGTCGGCCTGCCGATCCATTTCCACACGCATGATACCGCAGGCACGGCGACCGCGACGATCATGGCAGCCTCCGAGGCAGGCGTGGACGCGGTAGATTGCGCCATGGACGCGCTTTCGGGCAACACGTCTCAGGCGACGCTCGGGTCTGTGGTCGAAGCGCTGAAACACACGGATCGCGACACGGGCCTGTCGATGGACGCGGTGCGCGAAATCTCTAACTACTGGGAAGACGTGCGTGGCGAATATGCCGCGTTCGAGACCGGCATGCAGGCCCCTTCCTCCGAAGTCTATCTGCACGAGATGCCCGGCGGGCAGTTCACCAACCTCAAGGCGCAGGCCGCGTCGATGGGGCTGGATGATCGTTGGCCCGAGGTCGCCAAAACCTATGCCGAGGTGAACCAGATGTTTGGTGATATCGTCAAGGTGACGCCGTCGTCCAAAGTGGTCGGCGACATGGCTCTGATGATGGTATCCCAAGGGTTAACCCGCGCGCAGGTCGAAGACCCGAAGGCAGAAATGTCCTTTCCTGACAGCGTGATCGACATGATGCGCGGCAATCTAGGCCAGCCTCCGGGCGGGTTCCCTGACGCGATTGTCGACAAAATCCTGAAAGGCGAAAAACCGAACACGGAACGCCCCGGTGCGCATCTGCCTCCTGCCGA
Organism: Sulfitobacter sp. SBS6; assembly: GCF_048285585.1. Lineage (NCBI taxonomy): Bacteria > Pseudomonadati > Pseudomonadota > Alphaproteobacteria > Rhodobacterales > Roseobacteraceae > Sulfitobacter > Sulfitobacter sp. SBS6. The sequence continues at coordinate 208,273 of NZ_JBLWBA010000006.1, forward strand.
TCTTGAAGCGACACGCAAGGAATTGCGCGACCTTCTGGAAGGGGCTCAGGTTGAAGACGATGACCTGTCAGGGTACCTGATGTACCCCAAGGTTTTCCTGGATTACTTGGGTCGTCACCGGACCTATGGCCCTGTCCGTGTATTGCCGACCCGCACCTTTTTCTACGGGATGGAACCGGGCGAAGAGATCACCGCGGAAATCGACCCGGGCAAGACGCTGGAAATTCGTCTGCAAGCCTTGAGCGAGACCAATGAAGACGGCGACGTTAAGGTCTTTTTTGAACTGAATGGCCAGCCGCGCGTCGTGCGCGTGCCCAACCGTATGGTCAAAGCGACGAGCGCACAGCGTCCCAAGGCCGAGATCGGCAACGTCAATCACATCGGAGCACCGATGCCGGGGGTTGTTGCCTCGGTCGGGGCGACGGTGGGTCAAAAGGTCAAATCCGGCGACCTGCTTCTGACCATCGAGGCGATGAAAATGGAAACCGGTATCCACGCGGACCGCGATGCTGTCGTCAAAGCGGTGCATGTCACGCCCGGGGGCCAGATCGACGCCAAGGATCTGCTAGTCGAGTTGGAGTGATCCCATGCGCCTTTCTGCCCTGACCCTGATCGTTCCCAGCTACGACGAAGGAATATCCTTTTACTGTGGCACGATGGGGTTCGAGCTGACACAGGACGAGGACCAGGGGCATAAACGCTGGGTGCGCGTCACCCCTTCGGGCGGCGGCACCGGCTTTATCCTCGCCGAACCGGGCGACGATGTTCAACGTGCCGCGATCGGGAACCAAGGTGCGGGCCGGGTCTGGTTGTTTCTAGAGACCGACGATTTTGCGCGCGACCATGACCGACTTTTGGCTGGGGGCGTGACATTCGAAGAAGCCCCCCGCCATGAACCCTATGGCACTGTCGCCGTGTTCCGCGACGTTTTCGGCCATCGCTGGGATCTGATTGAACCGCGCACGACCGCGTAAAAAAAACATCGGCCCCAGCACTTGGGGCTGGATGCATTCTGCCGCATTGATCAGGCCCGTTCTGCTGCTACGTTCAGGGCTTGGCACGACAGATGGACACCCCCATGCCCTATGAATGGAAAACCCGACCCGACGCCTCGACGCAGGTTCTTTGCCTGCGGCCGCACCAATCCCTGCCGGCAAAGGGATTCGCCAGTTTTATCCTTATCACGTTCGTCCTAATTCTGATCCCCGTTCTGCCACTGTTGGGGACTGTTTTGCTGTGGGGGCTTCTTCCTTTCATGCTGGCCGCCGTCGCGGCGATGTATTGGGCGCTACAGCGCAACCATAAGGCCAGACAGATTGAAGAAGTGTTTACGCTCGACCACAATACAGCACATTTATCCCATCGCACCGCGCGCGGAGAGGTCAAAGAATGGCAGTGCAACCGGCATTGGGCCGTCGTGACGAAATATGAAAAAGACGGCCCCGTACCCCATTACGTGACCCTGCGCGGCATGGGCCGCGAGGTCGAAATCGGGACCTTCCTGAGCGAAGAAGAACGGATCGCCCTTTATGACGAGCTGAACCGTTCGCTGATGCGCTGAGCCTTAGCTCAGCCGCTCTTTCACTTTGGGGCCAACCGCGCCAAAATCCATTTGCCCCGTGTACTTACCTTTAAGCAGGCCGATCACTTTGCCCATGTCACGGATCGATGTCGCACCCACTTCGGCAATGGCGGCATCGACGGCCTTGGCGGTTTCTTCTTCGGTCAGCTGACGGGGCAGAAACTCTTCGATCACGGCAATCTCTTCACGCTCGCGATCCGCAAGATCAAGCCGCCCGCCCTCTTCATAGGCGCGTACGGATTCCATACGTTGTTTCGCCATTTTACCTAAAATCGCGAGCACTTCGGCATCGCCAACACCCGTGTCGCCCTCATCAGCACGCGCCGCGATGTCTTTATCCTTGATCGCCGCATTGATCAGCCGCAGGGTCGACAGCCGGTCCGCCGCCTTGTCTTTCATTGCCTGTTTCAGTGCATCCGAGATGCGAGTGCGCAGTACCATTACCATCGTCCTTTTGACCCTAGGGGGTATTAAGCCGTGCAACATAGAGATATTGCGCGGCGCAGGCAATGCCACAAGCCTCGCACAACCCATTGAATATCAACGATATTTCATTTTCAACCTGCTATTGACCCCGACGAACTGCGGCTTTAGGTTGCCACCGTTTAACTCCATATACCTGCCGCTGGAGGCCCCCGACATGACCGCGACCACATCACCTCGTCCGACTGCCTGCCTGGCGCTAGCGGACGGATCGATTTTCTACGGCATGGGCTTTGGCGCAACGGGAGAGACCGTGGCCGAGCTTTGCTTTAATACAGCGATGACGGGGTATCAGGAAATCATGACCGACCCGTCCTACGCGGGGCAGATCGTGACCTTTACCTTCCCCCACATCGGCAACACCGGCACCAACCCCGAAGATGACGAAACCGGCGATCCGGTCGCAGCGGGGATGGTTGTCAAATGGATGCCCACCGACCCGAGCAACTGGCGTTCGGTCCAGCCGTTGTCCGAATGGCTGGCATCGCGCGGGCGCATCGCGATTGGTGGTATTGATACACGCCGCCTGACCCGCGCCATCCGGCAGCAAGGGGCCCCTCACGCGGCATTGGCGCATAATCCTGACGGCGTTTTCGACGTCGAAGCGCTGGTCGCTGCAGCACGCGGTTTCGCGGGCCTGGAAGGCATGGATCTGGCGAAAGATGTCAGCTGCAAACAATCCTACCGCTGGAATGAAATGCGGTGGGCTTGGCCCGACGGCTATACTGCGCAGGAAAACGCACCTCATAAAGTGGTCGCGATCGACTACGGTGCCAAGCGCAACATCCTGCGCTGCCTTGCCTCGGCCGGCTGCGATGTCACGGTGCTGCCCGCCTCTGCCACGTATGAAGATGTGATGGCGCATAATCCTGACGGGGTTTTCCTGTCGAACGGCCCCGGCGATCCGGCGGCGACCGGCGTGTATGCCGTGCCGATGATCAAGGACGTCATTGAAAAGACAGAGCTTCCGGTTTTCGGCATTTGCCTTGGCCACCAGATGCTTGCGCTGGCTCTTGGGGGGCAGACGGTCAAGATGGGTCACGGTCACCACGGTGCGAACCACCCCGTTAAGGACATTGATACCGGCAAGGTCGAAATCACCTCGATGAACCATGGTTTTGCCGTCGATGCGCAAAGCCTGCCAAGCGGAGTGGTTGAAACGCATCAGTCGCTGTTTGACGGCTCCAACTGCGGCATCCGGATGGAGGGGCGGCCCGTCTGGTCCGTTCAGCACCACCCCGAAGCGAGCCCCGGCCCGCAAGACAGTTTCTATCTGTTTGAACGCTTTGCCGCGGCGATGGCAGAGCGGGCCAGCTAAACCTGACAGTTGCGGGCGTTCTCTTCATCCGCAATTAACGTCCCATTAAGTCATCTCTCCCAAGGTGGTCCTATTCCGACAGGAAGGGATTCGCCCGTTGAGCAACCTTGGATTAGAGCTGAAAGCACCCAGTCCCGCGCGTGTGCGCGGGCGCTATCGTCCCTTGGGGCGCATATTGGTCGACGCAGGGTTGATCGATCAGGCCGATCTGGTCCACGCGCTGGAAGCGCAGCGCGATCTGGATGCGCCGCTTGGGGAAATCCTTGTGGCACAAGGGCTTGTCTCGCGCAGTGAAGTGACCAAAGCACTGGCGCTGCAACATCAGATCCAGCAGGTCGACCTTGACGCAGCCCCGCCCAAACCGGTGCTTGCGCGCCATCTGTCTGCCGAAGCCAGCCTGCACCATAAGATTGTGCCGTGGCGGCGGATGGGACAAACGCTGTTTGTCGCGACCAGCCGGCCGGATACCCTTCATACCCTTACCCGCGACGCCTTCGGCAACAGCGATCTGGACATCGTACCGGTGCTGGCAGAACCCGCGCAGATCAACCGTCAGATCACCGCGCTTTACGGGTCCGAGCTGGCCAAACGCGCGGCGGAGCGTGTGCCCCCTCATGAAAGCTGCCGAACATGGCGGGTTGCCGGGCCGCGCCGGCGTATTTGGGCCGCCGGTGTCATTTTTGTCGCGAGCATGCTGTTCGCGTTACTCCCCGCGGTGACGTTTACGGCGTTTGTTCTATGGGCATTGTTCTGCAGTACCATGATCATGACGCTACGATTATCGGCCTTTCTGGCGCGCTGCCTGTGGGGGAACACACCACTTCCTTCAGACCCCGCCGCGCCATCGCCCCCGACACGATGGCCAAAGGTATCGGTTCTTGTCCCTCTTCTTCATGAGGAGGAGATTGCCAGCGCCTTGATCGCACGCCTGTCGCAGCTCAGCTATCCCAAGGCGCTGCTGCAGATCGTGCTGGTGCTTGAGGAAGGCGATCAAATGACCCGTGACACCATCGCGCGAACCGAACTGCCCTTCTGGTTCGACGTGATCGAAGTGCCCCAAGCAGGCAAACTGCGCACCAAACCCCGTGCCCTGAACTACGCGCTGGAATTTTGCAGCGGAAGTATTATCGGCGTGTGGGATGCCGAGGACGCGCCGGAGGCCGACCAGATCAACCGCGTTGTACAACATTTTGATAAGGCCCACAAAAACGTCGCTTGCGTCCAAGGCGTTCTGGATTTTTATAATGCGCGCACCAACTGGATCTCGCGCTGTTTCACACTGGAATATGCGACTTGGTGGCGCGTGATGCTACCCGGTGTCGCGCATCTGGGGCTGATCATTCCCCTCGGCGGCACCACATTATTTTTCCGCCGCGCCGCTTTGGAGAAACTGCGGGGCTGGGACGCCCATAACGTCACCGAAGATGCCGATCTTGGCGTCCGCCTCGCGCGGCATGGCTATAAAACCGACCTGCTGCCGACTGTCACTTACGAAGAGGCCAATTTCCGTGCGTGGCCGTGGATCAAACAAAGGTCACGATGGCTGAAAGGCTTCTTGATCACATGGGTCGTGCACAGCCGTGCCCCCCTCCGGCTGATCCGTGATGTCGGGCTCATTCGGTTTATGGGCGTGCAGGTACTGTTCCTCGCGACGTTCTGCCAGTTCATTTTTGCCCCCCTGCTCTGGTCTTTCTGCCTACCGCTGTTCGGCGCAGCACATCCTGTCCAGACAACACTGGGCGCTGACGTGTTCTACGGGCTTTTCGGATATTTCCTCTTCGCGGAAATCCTCAATATATCTGTCGCGATGACGGCGGTTTCGGGTCCGCTGCATCGCCACCTTATACCCTGGGCGATCACCCTGCCGTTTTACTTTATTCTCGGCTCTTTCGCGGCCTATAAGGCGCTATACGAATTCGTGGTCACGCCGTTCTATTGGGACAAGACCGAACATGGCGTCGCACATAAATCCAGCCCAACTGGTTCTACGCCGTCACCACTTCGTCCACCCTAGCCTTCGTCTTTTCGCTGTGCCGCTTCTTGCTTGAGCCGCGTCATGAAGGCGACAGAAATATGCGTGCGCAATGCTTCATCCGCACCATCTTCGTCACGCTGTTCGATCATCTGAACAATGCGGTCATGTTCATCCTGCGCGATCGCACCGCGCCCATCCACCGCCAGTGACGATGTCGCCATCAGCGCCATGGACCGGTGCACCAGATCAAGTTGCTGCACCAGATACCGGTTGTGCGACGCGAGATGAATTTGTTTGTGAAAACGGCGGTTCGCACGCGCCAGCGCCGCTGGATTGTCGCGAAAGGCGTCGTCTTCCTCGACCATTTCGCGCAATACACGGACTTCTTCAGCGGTGGCGTGACGGGCGGCAAGCCGCGCGGCCAACCCCTCCAACTCGCCGCGTACAACGTAAAGTTCGGCCACCTGATTGTGGTCCAACGATGCAACAATCAGGCTCCGCCCGTCCCGCGCGAGCAAGGATTGCGTCTCAAGCCGTTGTAATGCTTCACGAACCGGCGTTCTTGAGACACCGAAGCGTTCGGCCAATTCGCTTTCCACCAACCGATCACCGGGGCGATAGGTGCCCACGTCAATCGCGTCCAGGATCATGGAATAGGCGTCTGTGGGTCCGGAGCGTGGCGTCGTCATTGGATCTCTTTCAAAAGGCTCCGGCACCTTAGCCCCCGCGTCCAATTGCGCAACCCCGTGATCTTGCGCAGATCATCTGGTCAGCGTAGCAAGTCCCCATGCCACACGCCTCTTTCTCTCATGTGAATACTTGGGTCTTTGACCTTGATAACACATTATACCCGCCATCTGCCCGCCTGTTCGACCAGATTGAACAGCGGATGACGCATTGGGTGATGACCGCCTTGAACGTCGATGAGCAGCGCGCGGATTATCTGCGCAGACATTACTGGCACACCTATGGCACCACGCTGGCCGGGCTGATGCGCGAACACGACCTTGATCCCGGCCCCTATCTGCACGAGGTGCACGAGATCTCCTTTGACGCGCTGATCCCGGATCCCCTGCTTGCCGCGCGGATCGCCGCCCTGCCGGGGCGCCGGATCATCTATACCAACGGCACTGCCCCCTACGCCGAAAAAGTCATTGCCGCACGGGGGCTGTCGGGCCTGTTCGATGCCATCTACGGCGTTGAGCACGCGTCATTTTTACCCAAACCCGAACGCGCCGCCTACGACCTGATATTTGCCGCCGACGCATTGACCCCAACCACCGCCGTGATGTTCGAGGACGACCCACGCAACCTGATCGCACCGCATGACATGGGGATGGGCACCGTCCATGTGGCCGAGCACCCCGCCCCCGCGCCGTACATCCATTTCCACACCGATGATCTTTCGGCTTTTCTTGCACAGATCACGGGCTAACTGACGGGCATGACTATGGCATGTGATATCTTGATTTCGGGCGGCGGCATTGCCGGTTTGACGGCGGCAGCGGCTTTCGGCACCGCGGGTTTCAACGTGGTCTGCGTCGACCCCACTCCCCCCGTCACCGATGGTGCGGCGAAAGGGGCCGACATGCGCTCTACCGCGATGCTGCAACCGGCGCGCCGCGTGCTTGAGGCCGCGGGCATCTGGGCCCATCTGGAAGAAAACGCGGCACCGTTGCAGGTGATGCGTATTGTGGATGCGGGCGGTGACGGCGATGCACCGGTGACCAGCCGCGCATTTGATGCTGCCGATATCTCGGACCAGCCCTTTGGCTGGAACTTCCCGAACTGGCTGCTAAGGCGCGCGCTTCTGGAGCGGTTAGAGGCTTTGCCGAACGTCGATTTCCGCCCCGGTACCGCAACCACCAGCTTGTTCACCCGCACCACCGGCGCACGCGTAAGCCTCAGCGATGGCACGAAAATTTCGACCAAGCTCGTGATTGCCGCAGACGGGCGCGACAGCCCCATGCGCGACGCCGCCGGCATTGCGGTGACCCGCCAAAGCTATGGCCAAAAGGCGCTTGCCTTTGCCGTGACACACCCGATTCCCCATGAAAACGTATCTACCGAGGTGCACCGCAGCGGGGGCCCCTTCACCCTTGTACCCCTGCCCGATCGCGACGGTCTGCCCTGCTCTGCCGTGGTGTGGATGGATGACGGCGCGTCCTGCCTTGCGCGGATGGCGCTTGACGCAGGTGCGTTTTCTCAAGCCGCGACCGACCGCAGCGCCCATGTGCTCGGCCCGTTGACGCTGGCCTCCGAACGGGCGATCTGGCCGATCATCAGCCAGCATGCCGCGCGCCTCGCGGCCGAACGCGTCGCCCTGATTGCAGAAGCCGCCCATGTGATGCCCCCCATCGGCGCGCAGGGGTTGAACATGTCGCTGCAAGACATCGCAACGCTGCTGGAACTGGCGCAAAAGCACGGCGCTGATCTGGGCAGCCAGCACATGCTGGACGCCTACCACAAGGCGCGGTTTGGCGACATTCAGCTGCGCTTGCGGGGCATCGACCTCTTGAACCGCGCCAGTCAGGCGAAAACGCCGCTGGCCCGCGATGCGCGTGCCAAAGGGCTCAGCGCGCTATACGCCCTGCCCCCCGTACGGCGCATGCTGATGGAGATGGGGTTGGGTATGCGGCAGGGCTGACCTGCCGCTCGCCTTTATTTACAGCACCTTATCGACCACGGCGGCCAACCGCGCGAGCGTGGCATCGACGTCGTAAAGCTTATCCAGACCGAACAGCCCCAGACGGAAGGTCTGGAAATCCTTCGGCTCGTCACACATCAACGGCACGCCAGCGGCGATCTGCATCCCTTCGGCAGCAAAGGCCTTGCCGTTTTGCACGGTTGGATCCGCAGTATAGCTCACCACCACCCCCGGCGCGCCAAAACCTTCCGCCGCGACAGAGGTAACGCCCCTCTCCGCCAGCATCTTGCGCACGGAATCCCCCAGACGCCACTGCGCCTCTTTCAGACGGTCAAAGCCGTAGGATTTCGTCTCAAGCATGGTATCGCGGAATTGCCGTAGCGCATCGGTCGGCATGGTCGCGTGATAGGCGTGGCCGCCATCTTCATAGGCTTTCATAATGCTATGCCACTTGGCCAGATCGATGGCAAAACTGTCCGATGTTGTCTCTCCCATGCGTGCAACAGCGCGGTCCGACATCATGACCAGCCCGGCAGAGGGCGAAGCGCTCCAGCCCTTTTGCGGCGCTGAAAGCAATACGTCGACGCCAAGCGCCTTCATATCCACCCATGCGCAGCCCGACGCGATGCAATCCAGCACCACCAGCGCGCCGACGGCATGGGCCGCTTCTGCCATCTGCTGGATATAGTCATCGGGCAGGATCACCCCCGCACTGGTCTCCACATGAGGTGCGAAAACCACCTGCGGCTTATGCGTCTCGATTGCTTTGACAACGTCATCAATCGGGCTCGGGGCAAAGGGCGCGGGCGTGCTGTTGCCCTGCATCTGCGCCTTCATGACGGTGGCATTGCCGGTCAGATCGCCGCTCTCGATGATCTGGCTCCACCGATAGGAAAACCAGCCGTTGCGCACGACCAGCACCTCGGCCCCCCGTGCGAACTGACGGGCGACCGCCTCCATCCCGTAGGTGCCGCCCCCGGGGACGACAGCCACGGCATCGGCCTTGTATACGTCCTTGAGCAGAGTGCTGATGTCGCGCATGACCTCTTGGAACACGGCGCTCATATGGTTCAAGGACCGGTCGGTGAACACGACCGAAAACTCTTCAAGCCCTTCCGGGTCAACTGAATTTAGCAAAGCGGGCATGATATCCTCCTGATGGTTTCGCGCGAACATAGCCGCTCGCGTGGTAAAGTCACAGGCCCAATGGTCCGGTCAGTCGTTCCTCGCTTAGAAGCACATTTGCCTCGACGGCCCCCGCCCCCGGCAGGGTCATGATCCGCCGCCGCAGCACCCGTTCGAAATCCGCCAGATCCCGCGCAACAACCCGTAAACGGTAGTCATAGAGCCCCAGAACATGCTCCACCGTTTGGACCTCGGGGATGGCACTGACGGCGCGTTCGAAATCCTCCAGGCTAACCCGCCCTTTGGTCGCAAGCTTGACGCCGAGAAAGACGGTGACGCCGAACCCCAATGCCTCCCGGTTCAAGCGCAACCTCTTGCCGCGCAGGATGCCTGCCTCCTCCAACCGTTTGATCCGACGCCAAGTGGCAGGCTGCGACAGCCCCAGATGACGCCCCAGGGCGCCGGCGCTTTGAGTGGCATCGCGCGCAAGCGACCGGATCAGCCGGTGGTCCACCTCGTCCAGCGTGATCATAGCGGCAACGCCTCCTCTGACTTGATCCGCGCCACATGCATCAGCGCCTCGATATCGGCAATATGCGGCAAGGTCAGAATACCCTCCCGGTAAATCTGCTGATAATGCGCCATATCCCGCGCAATTACCGATAGGCGCACATCCACCCGCCCTAGAAAGGTCTGGAGCTCGATCACCTCAGGCAGTTGGCGTGCCTCTTCAAGAAAGCGGTCAAAGGCATTGCCCTGTGTCTTGTCCAAAGTGATCCGCAAGGACACTTCGACCGTGTAGCCCAATGCCGCCCAATCGACGACAGCCGCCACCCCCTGAACGATACCGGCTTCCTGCATGCGCGTGATCCGCCGCGACACCTTACCCGCTGTCAGCCCCGTAAGGTCGGCCAACTCCGCCGGCGACAGCCCCGCATCCGCCTGCCAGTGACGCAGAAGTCGTCGATCCATATCATCAAGCATGATTTTTCCATTTTTACCGCATACCGCGCATTACCATCTTCATTTTGCTAAATAAACTCACAATTCCGCAATAGCATCTCGCAGCAGCTTCGATATGGTCTCCCTAGATTTCAACGAACCCGAAAGGACGCCCCAATGCGCGTTTATTACGACCGTGACTGCGATGTGAACCTGATCAAGGACAAGAAAGTCGCCATCCTCGGCTATGGCTCCCAGGGCCACGCCCACGCGCTGAACCTGCGTGATTCCGGTGCGAAAAACCTCGTCGTTGCGCTGCGCGAAGGCTCCGCTTCGAAAGCGAAAGCCGAAGGCGAAGGCCTGAAAGTCATGGAAATCGCCGAAGCAGCAGCTTGGGCCGATGTGATCATGTTCACCATGCCCGACGAATTGCAGGCTGAAACCTACAAGAAATACGTGCACGATAACATCCGCGAAGGCGCTGCAATCGCATTCGCCCACGGCCTGAACGTCCACTTCGGCCTGATCGAACCCAAACCCGGCGTTGATGTGATCATGATGGCCCCCAAAGGCCCGGGCCACACTGTGCGCGGCGAATACACCAAAGGCGGCGGCGTGCCTTGCCTGGTTGCGGTAGACACCGACGCCACCGGCAAAGCGCTGGAAATCGGCCTGTCCTACTGCTCCGCCATCGGTGGCGGCCGTTCCGGCATCATCGAAACCAACTTCCGCGAAGAATGTGAAACCGATCTGTTCGGCGAACAGGCTGTTCTGTGCGGCGGTATCGTTGAACTGATCCGCTGCGGCTTTGAAACACTGGTCGAAGCCGGTTACGAGCCCGAAATGGCCTATTTCGAATGTCTGCACGAAACCAAGCTGATCGTTGACCTGATCTATGAAGGCGGCATCGCCAACATGGACTACTCGATCTCGAACACAGCGGAATACGGCCAATACGTCTCCGGCCCGCGCATCCTGCCCTACGACGAGACCAAAGCGCGCATGAAAGCCGTTCTCAGCGACATCCAGTCGGGCAAATTCGTGCGTGACTTCATGCTGGAAAACTCCGTCGGTCAGCCCACGCTGAAATCCTCGCGTCGCGCCAATGACGAGCATCAGATCGAAGTCGTCGGCGGCAAGCTGCGCGAAATGATGCCCTGGATCTCCGCCGGCAAGATGGTCGACAAATCCAAGAACTGATCGCCATTGCAGCGATGTGGAAAGGCCCGGTTTTGCACCGGGCCTTTTCTTTTGCGCAACCGGCTGTCACATCTGGCGGGCCGAGTTTTCCCACAGGATATGTCATGCCGGACGCGCCCCAGATCACCAAATCCAGCTGGCTGATGATCCTGCTGCTTGCCTTCATCTGGGGAGGCACGTTTCTGGTGACCGAAATCGCTCTGACTGAAATGCCACCCTTCTGGATCGCGGCCACACGTGTCGGGTTCGCGGCCACCGTGATGGTGGTTATCTGGGGTCTGCGCGGGTTTCGGCTCTTTACCCAATCCCCCACCCGCGGCGATATTGCGGCCGTGATCTTTATCGGTGCCGCCAGCTCTGCCGTGCCGTTCAGCCTGCTTGCATGGGGTCAGCAATATGTCACCTCGGGCTTCGCGGGGGTGACCATGGCGGCGACGGCGCTGATCATCCTGCCGCTTGCGCATTTCTTCGTTCCGGGCGAAGCGATGAGCCCACGCAAGGTGATCGGGTTTGCCCTGGGCTTTGTCGGCGTTGTCATCCTGATCGGCACGCAAGCCTTTGAAAGCACCGGCACCGCGCTTGAAACCCAGGGGCGCCTGGCCTGCCTGGGTGCGGCGGGATGCTACGCCACCAGCTCGATCATCATGCGCCGCCTGCCCGCGGTGGATGCGATCGGCCTTGCGACCATCCTGCTGATCATTGCCGCCTGCATCACCATTCCCATGGCGATCATCATCGAAGGTCTACCGCCCCGCCCCTCGCCGCCCATCTTCGCGGCGCTGGCGTTTCTGGGCCTGATCCCGACCGCCGCTGCGAATTTCTTGCGCGTGCTGGTGATCCGCAGCGCCGGCCCGGTGTTTATGTCACTGGTGAACTACCAAGTCCCCGTCTGGTCCGTCTGCCTCGGCGCGCTCTTGCTGAACGAACCGCTGCCGCCATCCCTGCTCTACGCGATGGGGCTGATCCTCTCGGGTGTCGCGCTCAGCCAATATGGCGCGTTCCGCCGGCTGTTCACGCGCACGCGCGCCTAGCTTCCAAATGGCCCTAAATCCTCGCCGAAGGCATCCCACAGCCACCGCAGGCGGCGCGTCCCGCGAGGGTACGGCAGGGCCGCCGCGCAGGACATCCCCGCCAGCAGCCCTGCGATCAGCTTAAGGTGCGACAGCCGCTGTGACCGCATCCACGACGGAATCGACCGCGCGTTCCATCAGCTGCGCGTCTTCATGTTCTGCCATCACACGCACCAGCGGCTCGGTGCCGGATTTGCGGATCAGCAAACGCCCCTGACCGGCCAGATCGGCTTCGGCCTGTGCGATGGCCCCTTGCACCTGCGCGTCTTCCAACGGCACCTGACCGGCAGAAAACCTCACGTTCTTAAGCAGTTGCGGCACGGGTTCAAAGTTATTCAGCAGCTCGGACGAGGTCTTCTCTGACCGGATCATCTCTGCCAGAAACTGAAGCCCCGCCATCAGACCGTCGCCTGTGGTGGCGTGATCAGTCATGACGATATGGCCCGATTGCTCGCCGCCCAGATTGAACCCGCCTTCGCGCATCCGCTCGACCACATAGCGGTCGCCGACGGACGTCCGCTCAAGCCGTAGCCCCTTGCCCTGCAAGAAGTGTTCAAGGCCGAGGTTGCTCATCACCGTGGCAACCAAGGCGCCATTGGCCAGCCGGTCTTCGGCCGCCCAACGGGACGCCATAAGGGCCATGAATTGATCTCCGTCACCGACCTTGCCGGTTTCGTCAATCAGGATCACGCGGTCCGCGTCGCCATCCAGACAAATGCCCACATGGGCACCGTGCTCTACCACCGCCGCTGCGGCGCGTTCGGGGTGGGTCGAGCCACAATTCTCGTTGATATTAAAGCCGTTCGGCGACACGCCAATCTCGATCACCTCGGCCCCCAATTCCCACAGGGTTTCGGGTGCGACGCGGTGTGCGGCCCCATTGGCACAGTCGATCACGACCTTCAGCCCGTCCAGACGCATCTGGCGCGGGAACGATGACTTCACCCGCTCGACATAGCGGAACCGCCCGTCATCGATCCGCTTGGCACGGCCGATCTTGTCGGCGGGGTTCAACTCCACACCGCCTTCGATCAGCGCCTCGATCTCGGCCTCCACAGCGTCGCTCAGCTTGAACCCGTCGGGGCCGAAGAACTTGATGCCATTGTCCGTCGCCGGATTGTGACTGGCCGAGATCATGACCCCCAGATCAGCCCGCATCGACCGCGTCAGCAGCCCGACCGCAGGCGTGGGCACCGGCCCCAGCAGCAGCACATTCATCCCCGAGGACGTCAGCCCCGCCGTCAGCGCGTTTTCGAACATATAGCCCGACAACCGCGTGTCCTTACCAATCACCACACGGTGCACACCATCACGACCCGCGCTAAAATAGCGCCCCACAGCGGCCCCGATTTTCAAGGCGACCTCGGCTGTCATCGGATGCACATTGGCCTTTCCGCGAATACCGTCTGTTCCAAATAACTTTGTCATAAAATGCTCCCAAAATATGCAGCATGCCACAGAGCGACCGCTTGGCGGGTGTCGTCCACGTCATGCACACGGATCATTTGCACACCCTGCCCCAATCCTGCAAGCGCCACGGCGATCGACCCCGGCGCGCGGTCCCGTGCTTGCGGCGCGTTGCCGATCGTTCCGATAAACCGTTTGCGCGACACGCCCAGCAGGATAGGCGTCCCCAAAGCGTGAAACAGGCTTAGCCGCGCCAGCAGAGCCAGATTGTGATCCTGCGTCTTGCCGAACCCGATTCCCGGGTCCGCCAGAATGGCCCCCCGCGGGATGCCTGATGCCTCCAGCATGCTGATCTGCCGCTCCAGCGCGTCAAAAACATCAAGCAGCACGTTATCATACTGTGGGTCCAGATGCATGGTCGCGGGATCGCCTTGGGCATGCATGACGCAAACCGGCAGCGCCAGTTTTTGACACAGGGGCCCAAGTGCGGGATCAAAGGTGAAGCCCGAAACGTCGTTTACCAGATTGGCACCAGCGCTGACCGCGGCCTCGGCCACGGCGGCCTTGCGGGTATCGATAGAGATCGGCGTGTGCAGCCCCGCACCCCGCAGTGCGGCGATGACGGGAGCGGTGCGCGTGATCTCTTCGGAGACGGGCACAAAATCCGCGCCGGGGCGCGTGGACTCGCCGCCAATGTCCAGAATATCCGCGCCGGCGGCCACCATCTCTTGTGCGACGCGCAGCGCATCGGGCACGGCATTATGCTGCCCCCCGTCCGAGAAACTATCGGGCGTCGTGTTCAGAATGCCCATGATGCGCGGGCGGTCCAGCGTCAGCCCTGCCATCGTGGGACGGGGCGCGGTCAGCCGTGCCATCACGCTTGCCGGGATATCGGCCGCGGGTACAACACGGGGCGGCGCGTAACGCGACAAGACCTCGGCATGGGTGAACCAGCCCCACCCCCCGGCTAGAGGCAGCGCAGTGTCAGGCCGCGCGGGGCCGATCTGGACGAGAGGTCGGAAATAATCGGTCATGTCTCACAGCCTGCCTTGGTCCACCGCTACGGCGCGCAGCGGAACAGAGGCGTCAGCCGGCAGGTCCGCCCCGATCACCAACATCTCTGTCGCGTCGAAGCTGGCGGCGAACCACGCGGCCAAGGCCACTGCATCGCGCGGCTGTGCCGAGGGGGTATCCACGCTATCAAGCACGATCTTCGACGGAGCCCAAACGCTCGTCTGGCCGTTCTTCATGGCCCAATCCAGCTCTGTCCGCGTCGCCACCACAACGCAGCGATCATCCTTTGCGGCCAGCACCCAGGCGTTCTGTTCAATCGCCAGCAGATCAATGCGGCGCTGCGCCATTTTATGCCCGACCTGCGGCGCGGCGGTGTCCGATGCGCCGACACAGAGGATCAGGGGCCGCCCCATCTGGTGCAACTGGTCCAGCCACCCCGCCAGATGCGGCGAGGCGATGGCATCATTGCTCAGATAGACCAGCTCGGGGTGTGGCACCTCGCGCGCCTCGGCCTGACTGTCGGGGGTATCATCACGGGCGCGCACGATCTCGACGCCCAAAGCACCGGGGCCGCGGTCCAGCTTTTCGATGCGCACAAACACCCGCATCGCCTGCCGTTCCAGCAGGATACGATCCGCGACCCGTTCGGCCAGCGTCTCGAGCAGGTTCAGCCGTTCGTCCGACAGCTCGTAGGCGATAGCTTCGGTCACGCGGTCGTAGGACAGGATACGGTCCACATCGTCGTCCACGGGGCCGGTCAGCGGCTGCACCTCGACGACGACATTGAAACAAATGCGCTGCGTTACGCCACGTTCAGCCTGAAAGGCGCCGATCTCGACCTCAACGATATGATCGCGCAGGGAAATCCGGTCCAGAGGTTCAGGCCCCGCCGTCGCAGCAGCGCGTTCGGACGGGTGCGCAAAGGCAAGCCGCGTGTCACTTGTCATGGGTTTGGGCCTTTGCTTGTCTCACTCGCAAACGATCCTAGACCGTTTGCGCGGATGTACCAAAGCCAGACACGGCTGGCCAGCCATCAAAGACGACAGAAACGCCGCTTAGTTCGACGCGGTCTGAACGCCGTCACGATAGAACATGTGCACGCCGATCTTGGTGGTGCGGGTAAAGACGCGCGACCAACGGGGGCTTACGGCGGTGGTATGATAATACGTCGCCCCCCCTGTCAGCGATGGCGCCTTGCCGTCCAGCACCGCGCGCGCGACCTTGCCGACCTGCGCATAGGCGCGCGGTTCGGCGATCACTTCGGCATTGCCATCGCAGGTGTAGGTGAACTGGCACTGGTATTTCCGACCTGTCCCCTGATTGATCACGCTGCACAAAGACCCGGGAAACTGCGCGGATTTCACACGGTTCATGATCACTTCGGCCACAGCGAACTGGCCCTTGACCGTCTCGCCGCGCGCTTCAAAGTACAGCGCCTCTGCCAGACAGCGCCATTGTTCGCCGCCCGATGCTTTCGGCTGTTCGGCCAGCCATGCGCGGGTGAACTCCACCTCGCTTGCGTTGTTCGATGCGATCATGCTTTCCAGACGTTCCGACCCGACAGAGCGCAGCCCTTTGGCTTCGATGTCAGCCAGTGCTTTGGCCTGTTGCGGGCTGGCGGACACCACGGCAGGAGCAAGCAAAGACAGCGCCAGCAGGGCGCAGGACGAGAATTTCTGAAAAGAACGCATTGAGCGCCTCGCAAGTAGTTTCGGACAGCGCCCCCTACCCAAACTGGCACCAAGCGTAAACCCTGCCGAAACCGCCTGCGCGGGAACCCGCACAGGAAAACAACATCTAGGCGATCAGCCGCGCAAAACTACCCGATCTTGTCCGCGATTGCGAGCTGTGCCGCCGCCAATCTGGCGACTGGAACACGGAAAGGTGAGCAAGAAACGTAGTCAAAACCCGCTGCACGGCAAAAAGCAATCGATTCGGGGTTGCCGCCGTGCTCTCCGCAGATCGACAAGGTAATCCCAGGTTGTGCTTCCCGCCCCCGTGCGGCACCAAGCTGAAGCAGCTCTCCGACGCCGTCACGGTCCAGCATATGGAACGGATCTTCGGGGAAAACGCCCTGCTGCACGTAGGTCGACATGAACCGTCCCGCGTCATCACGGCTCAACCCATAGGTCATCTGCGTCAGGTCGTTTGTCCCGAAACTGAGGAAGGAACAATGGGGCGAAATCTCTCCGGCGCGCAGGGCGGCACGGGGTGTTTCGACCATCACGCCCAAACGGTAGGTAAAGCTCGCGCCGCGTTCGGATTTCACCGCCGTTGCGATCTTGTCGACGCTGGCTTTGATCAGTTCAACCTCGCGTTTGGCCGAAACAAGCGGGATCATGATCTCGGGCACCACGGGGTCGCCATCGCGGCTGGCTTCGATCGTAGCCTCGAAGATCGCACGGGCCTGCATCTCGTAGATTTCGGGCACCGTCACGCCAAGACGCACGCCGCGCAGGCCGAGCATCGGGTTATATTCGGTCATCGCCTCGATCCGGCGGGTCACGTTGGACAGCGGCAAATCCAGCGCCTCGGCCAGATCGCGTTGACCGGTGCGGGTCGAGGGCAGGAATTCGTGCAAGGGCGGATCGAACAGACGGATGCACACCGGCTGACCCTGCATGATGCGGAAAAGCTGGATGAAATCATCGCGTTGCATTGGCAACAAGCGTTCTAGCACGGCGCGGCGGCCTTCGCTGGTATCGGCAAAGATCATCTCGCGCATCACGGTCAGGCGGCTGGGGTCAAAGAACATATGCTCTGTCCGGCACAACCCGATCCCCTGCGCGTCGAAATTGCGCGCGGTTTGCGCGTCGGCCGGGGTGTCGGCGTTGGCACGTATCCCGATGTCGGCAGCGTCTTCCGCCCAGGACATGAGCTTTTGGAAGGTCGCGTCCAGCAGCGGCTCAAGCATATCCGCGGCCCCGCACAGCACCTCTCCCGAGGTGCCGTCGAGGGTGATTTCATCGCCTGCCTTGAACATCCGCCCGTCAGGGGCCGTGATCACCCCCTTGACGAGATCGAAACGCATTGACGAGGCACCGACGACGCAGGGCAAGCCCATGCCCCGCCCAATCACCGCGGCGTGGCTGGTGATGCCACCGCGTTCGGTCAGCACGGCTTGGGCGGCATGCATCCCGCGAATATCCTCGGGCGAGGTTTCGCGGCGCACCAGAATACATTTCTCGCCCCGTGCGGCACTGGCTTGCGCATCATTCGCGTTGAACACGATCCGGCCGGTGGCGGCACCGGGGCTGGCGGCAATGCCGCGCCCGATCACATCGCGTTTCACCCGGGGGTCAACCTGCCGGTGCAACAGCTCTGTCAGGGTGCGGGGCTGGACACGCATCAGCGCCTCTTCGCGGGGGATGATCCCTTCGTCCGCCAGCGCCACTGCGATCCGCACCGCCGCCCGCGACGACCGCGACACGCGCACGCCGTCAAGGATAAACAACTCTCCGTCAGAGATGACGAACTCCACCTGCATCTCGGCGCGCAGCCGCACCCGCATCAGCGCCGCGTGCTGTTTGAGCATCTCGAAAGC
Source organism: Sulfitobacter sp. SBS6 (assembly GCF_048285585.1). NCBI lineage: Bacteria > Pseudomonadati > Pseudomonadota > Alphaproteobacteria > Rhodobacterales > Roseobacteraceae > Sulfitobacter > Sulfitobacter sp. SBS6. The sequence goes on from NZ_JBLWBA010000006.1 coordinate 226,580, forward strand.
TTCGGGAGCGTGTTCCTCAAGCGACGGCCCGCGTGGATCGCGCGTCAGGTAAAGCGCATCGGCCGTGTCCTGCAAGGCGTCGCGCCCCTGCGACTGGCTCAGGTACCGCCCGGTGATCTGTGGCAGGCCGGTGGTGCTGTCCACCAGTTGCAACACGCCAGATCCGCAAATCCCGGTGCCCACACCGAAAACCATCTGCTGCACGATCAGGCCCAGCCCGGCATCCGCAGGCGCCCCCTTGGCCTGGCGCAACAGCCGCGCCGAGGTGCCCTCCCACGCCCGCGCCATGGAACTGAGCACGGCGGTCAACTGGGTCACACGGTCCTGGGGGAAGCTTTCTTCGGTCTCAAGCTCGTAGGCGCGTAAGGATTGCAGCAGCGCCTCGCGCCCGTCGCCTTCGACTTCGTCGAACATATCGGGGTCCAGCCGCGCCACATTGACGGCATAGGATTGCACGAAACGGGTATAAAGCGCCGATGCGGGCCCCTCGCCCATGCGTTCGCAATAATCGGCATAGCGGTCATCGTTCATGCCGATGTTCATCACCGCCCCCGGCCCGCCCCAATCCGGATCCTGGCTAGAGGGGCGCACGCATAGCAGCGCGTCTTGGGGGAATTCATCAGCGACCGCTTGCAGATCGGGGATCTGCCCCTGCGCAATCTCGAGCACGACATCAAAGGGCAGCGCCACGGTGCGCGGCACCGGCAGATCAAGACGGACCAGACGTTGCAGACATTTCGCACGCCCCCCATGCGTATCATTCGCGATGGGGGCGGTTTGGGTCACAAGGGTTGTCATGGCGGTTTTCTGCACTGCGGCACCTTTTGGTTCCTGCGCAGCATAGGCTTTCGCCGTGGTGTGGCAAGGCGTGATCGCCTTGCCCACGTGTCGGGTCTGCTGCGTTACCCGTCGATTTTCGTCAGATCCGCGACCGAGCTACAGATCGTGCGGATACGGCTGAGCAGGTTCAACCGGTTGCGCCGGACCGTCGCGTTATCAGAGTTCACCTGCACCGCATCAAAGAACGCATCAATCGGGCCGCGCAAGGACGCCATCGCGGACATGGCTGTGCCGAAATCCTGTGCCTCCATCGCCGGTTTGATCTGCGCCTCTGCGGTATCAAGGGCGGCAAACAACGCGCGCTCTTCTTCGGTCTCGGCAAACTTGATGTCCGCCCCGAAGGAGTATTCCACCCCATCCGCGTCCTCGGCTTGGCTGAGAATATTGTTGGCGCGCTTGAACCCCTGGATCAGGTTTTCCCCATCGTCGGTTTTCAGTGTCTCGCTCAGGGCCTTGGCGCGTTTGACAAGCAGGGTCAGGTCGTCGTTGCCGTCCATCGCACCAGCAGGTGCGCCATCAGAAGAACTGATGCAGGCGTCGATGATGTCATGACGGACGCCTTGGTCTTTGAGGTAGACCTTCAGGCGGTCATGGAGGAAGGCGAGGAGGTTAGTTGCTAAAGTTTCATCGTCGCTAACTGCGAATAGATGGGCCTCTTCAGGATAGTCAGTAATTTGAAAAGAACGATCTGCAAAATACAGAAGCCCTGCGGAAAATTTCTCCTTAACTTTGCTACGCCCATCAAACTCTGCATCTTGAGCGTTGTAAAAATTGAGGAAAACAGAATCTGTAGGTTCCTGCGGATTTCCGGCCTGATAAAAGGCAGCCAATTTCTCTGATTTTTGCGTCGCCAAATTCAGCAAACTCGATACGAGCAAGTCTCCAATTTCAAGCGACACATCATTCTCAACCAAAATCCGAATAACGCCCAAGGCCGCGCGACGCAGCGCAAACGGGTCTTTGCTTCCGGTCGGCTTTTCGTCGATCGCCCAGAAGCCGGTCAGCTTGTCGATTTTCTCTGCCAGCGCCACGGCGATAGACACTGGCGCGGTTGGCACGTCGTCGGATGGCCCCAGCGGCGCATAGTGGTCTTGGGCGGCGGCGGCAATGGCCTCGGACTTGCCGGCGGCTTTGGCATAGTAGCTGCCCATAAGGCCCTGAAGTTCTGGGAATTCATAGACCATTTCGGACGACAGATCGGCCTTCGCGAAACGGGCGGCGGCGCGGGCCTCTTTTGCGTCGGCCCCGACCATCGGGGCGAGTTCCCCAGCCAGTGCCTCCATGCGCGAGATCAGCTCTGCCTGTGTGCCCAGCTTGTTGTGGAAGGTCACGTTGGACAGGCGGTCCACCCAGGTCTGCATCCCGGCCTCCGATTGCGCGATGCGCAGATCGTTTTCCCAGAAGAATTTAGCGTCCGACAGGCGCGCAGAGAGCACTTTTTCATTGCCCGCCAGAATGGTCGCGCCATCGTCGGCGGTGGTGCGGTTGGCGACGGTGACAAAGCGCTCGATGCGGCCCGTCTTGGGGTTGCGCACGGAAAAGAACTTCTGGTGCTCTTTCATCGAGGTTTGCAGCACCTCGGGCGGCAGACCAAGGAAATCATCGCCAATCTGCCCCATCAGCACGACGGGATATTCCACCAGCCCTGCGACCTCGGCCAGCAGGCCCGCATCCTCGACCACCTCAAGCCCATTGGCAAAGGCCATATTGGTCGCGTCGTTCCAGATCGTATCGCGCCGCTCTGCCGGGTCGAGCACGACAAAGGCGCGTTTCAGCTTGGCGCTGTAGTCGTCAAAGCTGCTGACGGTGATTGTATCGGGGGCCAGAAAGCGGTGCCCGCGCGTGGTGTCGCCTGCGGTGATCCCGTCGATGGTCAAGGGCACAGTCTGCGCGCCATCCTCGGCCGACAGGATGCACAGGATCGAATGCAGCGGGCGCACCCACCGCAAGCTGCCACTGCCCCACCGCATGGATTTGGGCCATGGGAAGTTGCGAATGGTGGTTTCCAGCACTTCTGCCACGATCTCGGCTGCGGGGCGGCCCGGCTTGTTGATCATGGCAAACAGGATCTTGCCCTTGGGCGTGTCGCGTTCTTCCAACTGGTCGCGGGTCAGCCCTGCGCCACGCAGAAACCCTTCGATGGCTTTTTCCGGCGCGTCGGCCTTGGGGCCTTTGCGTTCCTCGACCAGCGACGGGCTGGCGTCCAGCATCCCCTCGATCGTCAGGGTCAGACGACGCGGCGTCGAAAAGGCCGCGGCAGAGGCATAGGTCAGCCCCGCATCCACCAGACCGTTCGTCACCAGTTTCTTTAGATCATCCGCCGCGCGCGCTTGCATGCGGGCGGGAATTTCTTCCGAGAAAAGCTCTATCAGGAGGTCGGGCATGGGTTCGTACCTTTCGGGGCCGCGTGTCGCTTGGGTGCGGTTAAATATGTGTCGCGCAAACAGCGCTTATGTCAAAGGGCCGGTCGATCCGGGGCGGATCAGTCGGCGGGGCGTTCCGGGCAGGCTTCGCCCACCACGGTGCCATCATAGGCTTTGTCGCCACAATCGTTCAGCTCGTGCCAGACATAGCCGCGCCCGTCCGAAGTGATCGCAACGATACGGTCAACGCCGAAATGAACGTTCTTCTGCCCCAGAAAGGTCAGCGCCGTACCTGCCTCGATCTCTTCTGCGATGGCTTTGGCGTCGAAACAGTCGAACCAGCCCGGTGCATTGCGCGGCGTGACCTCGTCGCTGACGACATAGGTTTCGGACAGCATGGCGAGGCTGAGCGAGGTGTCGAAACATGCGCGGTAGCGGATGGGCGAGCTGTCGGCGTCGATGGCGCGGAAATTGTCGGTCAGGATCGGCTCGGACGCATTGCTGGAGATCGACACCAGCGAGACGCCCTCATCCGGTGCCGGTGCCTCGTGATAATAGCCGTAGACCTGTAGATAATAAAGCGCGAGACCCGCAATGGCTGCTGCAACCAAGATGACGCCTCCTACAATTTTACCGTTCATGCCGCGTTTTCCGACCAACCGCCGGCCCGTGTCTGAACAAAGGCGTCAGCGCAGGCTTTGGCCAGGGTGCGCACCCGCCCGATATAGGCCTGACGCTCTGTCACCGAGATGACACCGCGTGCGTCCAGCAGGTTGAAGATGTGGCTTGCCTTGATGCATTGGTCATAGGCGGGGTGCGCCATCACGATGCGCTTGCCGGTCTTAGGGTCCACGGCGTCTTGCGCAAGGATCGCCTTGCACTCGTTCTCGGCCTCGACAAAGTGGTCCAGCAGCACGTCGGTATTGGCGACATCAAAGTTCCAGCGGGCGTATTCTTCCTCGGTCTGTTTGAACACATCACCATAGGTCAGCGGGATCGGCGCGTCGGGGCTGTTAAAGGGCATGTCCATCACGTGATCGACGCCCAGAACATACATCGCCAAACGCTCGAGCCCGTAGGTCAGCTCGCCCGATACAGGGTGGCAATCATGGCCGCCGACCTGCTGGAAATAGGTAAACTGCGACACTTCCATGCCGTCACACCAGACTTCCCAGCCCAGTCCCCATGCGCCCAAAGTGGGGCTTTCCCAGTCATCCTCGACAAAGCGGATGTCATGCAGTGCCATATCGATCCCGATCGCCTCAAGCGATCCGAGGTAGAGCTCTTGCAGGTTGGGCGGGCTGGGTTTGATCAGTGCCTGAAACTGGTAGTAATGCTGCAAACGGTTGGGGTTTTCCCCATAGCGCCCGTCGGTCGGGCGGCGCGAGGGCTGCACATAGGCGGCGGCCCAAGGGTTGGTGCCAAGCGCGCGCAGGGTCGTTGCCGGGTGGAACGTACCCGCACCGACTTCCATGTCATAGGGCTGCAGGACCGCACAGCCCTGACGTGCCCAATAGGACTGTAGGGCGAGGATGATTTCCTGAAATGAACGGGGGCGCTGGACCGGGTCGGACATAAGATTTTGCCTTTGCTGCTGCGCGCCTTTCCTAAGGTGCTGTTGCGGTAGGGTCAATTGGCAGCTTTGTGATGATTTGCGCTGTCTCAAGCATGGTATTTTGCACAGGTTCCTGCTTATCTACTGCAAGTTTAAATCCTTGAGAGCACCCATACCTATGACGCGACTGTTTGCGGCCCTGATCGCCGCCTTGTTTATTGCCCCGTTTGCCTTTGCACAGTCTGCCGATGATGTGGTTTGGATACAGGTTGAAGCCCAGCCCAATCTGGCCGCGGCGACAGATCGCGCACGTGCCTATAGCGCCAATCTTGAGGATGTGAACGGCTTTGCCTTGGGCGGCAGCTGGTATGGAATCGCGGTCGGCCCCTATCGCCGTGATGACGCAGAGCTGTTGTTGCGCCGCTACCGCCGGGACGGGGTGATTCCGCGCGACAGCTTTATCCAGCTTTCTGAACGGTTCCAGCAGCAGTTCTGGCCCGTGGGCGCGAACGTCCTGAACATTCCGCTGATCGCACCGGTTGACCCTGCATCCCCCACCGATACGCAGACAGACAGTGAGATCACGCAAACCACCCTGCCCCCCGCCAGCGAAGCGCTGGAGCAAGAGAACACCGCCACCGTAGAGGCAGAAACCACGCAAGTCCCCGTCCTGCCAGAACCACCACGTGACGAAACCCTGGCCGAAGCGCGCGCCAGCGAACGAGAGCTTGACCGCGAGGCGCGCGAACAGCTGCAGGTCGCGCTGAAGTGGGCCGGGTTTTACAATGCCTCTATCGACGGTGCCTTCGGGCGGGGTACGCGGGGATCTATGGCCGATTGGCAAGGGGCCAACGGCTATGAGGCCACCGGCGTGCTGACAACGCTGCAGCGCGCCGCCCTTCTGAAACAATATAACGCCGTGCTCGAAGGTCTGGGCCTGCAGGTCGTGCGCAACGCCGACGCCGGGATCGAGATGGTGATGCCGACCAAGATCGTGGGGTTTGACCGGTTCGAGCCCCCCTTCGCCCATTACAATGGCACCGGCGACATCGACGCGCGGGTTCTGCTGATCAGTCAGGCGGGCGATCAGGATACGCTTTTCGGCCTGTATGACATCATGCAGACCCTTGAAATCGTCCCCGAAGAAGGCCCGCGCGAGCGGAAGTCCGACAGTTTCGAGCTGATCGGCGAGAACGGCCGCATCGTTAGCCAGACGCAGGTGTCGCTGCAGAATGGCGAGATCAAGGGCTTCACCCTCATCTGGCCCGCCGGGGACGAAGACCGCCGCCGCCGCGTGATTGCCGAGATGACGAAATCCTTCACCCGCCTGCCCGGTACGCTGGATGCCGCAGCGGGGGGGGGCGACCGTCAGGCTGTCGATCTGGTGTCAGGTCTGCAAATCCGGTCGCCGAAAATCTCGCGCTCGGGCTTCTTCATTGATGGGCGCGGTACTGTTGCCACCACATCCGAGGGGGTGCAAAGCTGTGGTCGGCTGACGCTGGACGACGAGACAGAGCTTGATGTGGTTGTTGACGATGCGGCCAGCGGGATCAGCCTGCTGAAACCCCGCGCAGCGCTTTCGCCCCTGGATGTGGCGGCGTTCAACACCGTGCCCCCCCGTTTGCAATCCGAAATCGCGGTTGCGGGTTTCCCCTATGAGGGCGTGCTTGGATCAGCGACGGTGACCTATGGCACGCTGGCCGATGTGCGTGGGCTGCAAGGCGAAGAGAACATCGCCCGCCTCGCGCTAGAAGCCCGCAGCGGTGACGCGGGTGGCCCGATTCTGGATCGTGACGGGCGGGTCTTGGGCATGTTGCTGCCCCGTGCCAATGGCGCACGCGAATTGCCCGAAGATGTCGCGTTTGCGGTTGAATCCAAGGTCATCGCAGAGCTCGCGCAAAAGGCCGGTGTCACCGTGGATACCACGGCCAGCAGCACCACGATCAAGCCGCAGGACCTGCGTGAAAAAGCCAAGGGCATGACCGTACTGGTCAGCTGTTGGGAATAAAGAAAACCCCCGATCTCCCGTTTAACGGGGGATCGGGGTCAGTCGTTTGAACCGCTTCGGGCAGCGCCCTTGATCAGACTGCGGTCTGGGGTGTCAGATAGATCAACGTCGGGCGGTCGGCCTTGAAGGCTTGCGCCAAGACCTCTGGCAACTCCTCCAGCGATTTCGGTGCCTCAGCATAGGGCTGTGCGCAGCGGCAATTCCGAAGCAGCCCTAGTCTTGAGCATATGAGAAATCTGTGCCCCCAAAGGACGGGTTTGTACTGCGCTCATTATGCTCTCCAGAATTTGAATGTCAGAATGACGTATACCGCCATAAGCTCCAGCCGCCCGACCAGCATTGCGGCGGTCAGGATCCATTTGGCTGTGTCGTTAAGGGTGCTGAAATTGCCCGCCGGCCCGATGATCTTGCCCAGACCCGGCCCGATGTTCCCCAAGGCCGCCCCCGCCCCCGAGATCGAGGTCACGAAATCCAGCCCCGTCATGCTGAGCGCCACGGCCACCAGCCCTAAAGTCAGCGTGAAGAACATGAAAAACGACATGACCGAGATCATGACATCGCCGCTGATCGGGCGACCGTCATAGCGCGGGGTAAAGATGCCGTGGGGTGACCGGATTCGCTGCAACTGCGCACGGATGGATGCGAACAACAGCTGATAGCGGAAGATCTTGATCGAACAGGCGGTGGACCCCGCGCAGCCGCCAATCAGCCCCGTAAAGAAAAACAGCGCCACGGGAAACGGCCCCCAGGTCATATAATCGACCGAGGCAAAGCCCGTGCCCGAAATGATTGAAGTGATGTTGAACAGCGCCTCGCGCAGGGATTGCTCCCAATGATGCGGAAAGACCGACTGGATAGAGATAAAGATCAGCCCCACCAGCACCGCAATCGTCAGCAAGAAACCCTTTACCTGCGGATCACGATGCAGGGCCAAAGGGTTGCCGTTCAGCAGTTGCACATAGCGCACGAAAGGCAGCGCCGCGAGCACCATGAAGATCGACGCCGCATATTCCGCATTGCCGCTAAAGGTACCGAAAGAGGCGTCATAATTTGAAAACCCGCCCGTAGACACGGTGGTCAGCGCGTGGACCGTCGCGTCAAAGACGTTCATTCCCAAGGTCAGATAGGTCAGCGCGCAGGCGAAGGTCAGCCAGACATAGATGACCGAGATCTGGCTGGCGATCTGCCCGGCCCGCGGGAGGATTTTACCAAAGGTATCAAAGGCTTCCGACTTGAAAATCTGCATACCACCGACGCGCAGTTCGGGCAGGAACACCATCGCCACAACAATGATACCGATGCCGCCCAGCCACTGCAGGATCGCGCGCCACAACAACAGCCCCTTGGGCAGATCATCAAGACCGGAAAACACCGTTGATCCGGTGGTGGTCATGCCCGACATGGCCTCGAACACCGCATCGACGAAACGCGCCTCTGTCGCGCCCAGCATGAACGGCAGCGCGCCGAACAACGGCAGCATCAGCCACACGGCCGTCGTCAGCAAAAAGGTCTGCTGGATCGTCAGCCCTTCCCTGACCCCGTTGGCACAGGCCAGCGCGATCATGCTGCCCCCCAGCATGGTGATCAGCCCGGCCTCGACGAAGACGGGCCAATGGCCGCGCCCTTCGGCAATATCGACCAACATTGGCACGATCATCGCGATGCCAAGCACCGACACCAAAAGGCCGATGACATATCCAACTGGGCGCAAATCCAACATCTGCGCAGCGTTGGCGCGGCGGCGCGCCGGTGTCAAGGACGCGCCCTGCGGTAAAACGCAAAACGGCCCGGGCAAGACACACCCGGGCCGTCAATAATCAACCTGTGAACCGATCAGACGTAATATGTGTCGCGGAAAACATGGTGCACGATGTCATCACGTTTGATACCCATCGCGGCCAGCTCTTCGTCGGTCTTGGACTGCAGGAATGTCACCTGACGCATCCGGCCCGAATTCGCACCCGCTGCGATCAAACCGTTCCAGATGGCAGCAAAAAACCCGCCGATGACGGCGAAGGGGGCTTTGATGGTGGGGACGTTGCTTTGCGAAATTGTGCTGTTGTAAGCCATAATAAACTCTCGATTTATCTTGGCATTTCTGCCGGTTACCTTGTTCTGCATCTTAATATAACGAAGCAATCCCCAATGAGAACCGACGTTTCTGCATAGCAGCATCCCGAAGATGCCGCATCGCAGCATGGCTTTGTGCATGTTTCAAGCAAGCACCACAAACCTCCGCGCAATAAATACGCAGAATGAAAACATGTCAGAGTAACTGCCCTAAAACCGTGCGAACATCAGCCGACGTGAAACAGCGTGCTGAACAGTCTGGGGTCGATGCTTTGAGCCGCAAAGGTATCGCCCTGCGTCAGAACAGAGATCGCATCATGACTGTGCAGGCTTTCTTGGTGGCTGGCTACAACGCGAAAATCACGCACCCGCGGTTCGGCTTGCAACTGCTCGCAGAACAGCCGCGCCGCGTCTTCGACAAAGATCGGGTTAGCGGCGTTCAGCTCGGCAAACGCCTGTTCGTCCTCGCGTTTGACCATCACCTGCGTTTCTGTCGGCACCGCGCGCCGCGCCGCGTCGATCAGGTCTTCGAACCACAGGCAGCTTTCCTCGCAGTTCACCTCGACCGAGATCCGCGCGACAGAGCGTTGTGAATGCGGCGTGGCAAGCTGCCCCCGTGTCGCACGGGCATGCTCGGACAGCTCCAGCGAACAGGGACAGGTAGAGGAATAGACGTAATCAAGGTGGATGATCTTCTTGCGCGCGCCTTCGGCCTCGACCAGCTCAAGCGCAATGTCGTAATACTGGTAGCCCGACAGGCCCGACCGCAGGCTATCAATCTGCACCGGAAAAGAAAACCGCATCTGGATGCGGGCATCATAGCTTTCGAGGTCGGACTTATAATCATCCAGCGCAGCTTCCATCACCTCAAAGCTGAACACCTCATCCGCATGTTTATAGAAACTGCGCATGATGCGGGACATGTTGATGCCCTTTTTATCTGCCTCAAGGCTGACCGATCCGGTGACCGATGTCTCGAGCGTCAGATCGCTGCCCTCGCGGGTGTGAAACTGCATGGGCAACCGAAAGTTCGATATCCCCACATGCTGGATCTGCTGTTTCGCACCACGGATCAGGCTCGACGGTCCGTTTTGCAGATCGGGCAGCGTGGCCTTGTAATTGTCACCCACGGCAAAATCACTGGGGTAATCGCGGCTGAACTGCGGGTAGCTTTCGGCGCTTTGCAGCAGACGGGCCAGCGACGGGTCCAGCGCCTCAATCTCGGCGGTGCTGGCCTTGCGCGCCCAGGCCCGCAACGTATCAAGTGCCGCAACCGCGTCATCACGGTCCGGTATCACTGTCGCGGCGATATTCATAGCAAGGCCCTTTCGCAAGTTGCCCCCTATATAGGCGATATCGGGGGCTTTACCAATGCTCCGTCCAGCCAAGCAGGCAAAGCCCCCAAGTGATCACTTCAATGTGTCCAGCGCCTGACGGATATCGGCGATCAGATCATCCACATCCTCAAGCCCCGCAGACAAGCGCACAAGGCCGGGGCTGATCCCCAGCGTGGCCTTCTGGTCATCCGGCAAACGCTGGTGCGTGGTGGTCGCCGGATGGGTCGCAATGGATTTCGCATCGGCGAAGTTGTTCGAGATGGTGATAATCTCGAGCGCATTAAGGAATGCAAAACACGCGTCCTTGCCGCCCTTGACCTCTACCGCCAAGACAGTCCCCGCCGACGGCGCATGAGACGTGGCGAGCGCGTGCTGCGGATGGCTGGGATGTGTCGGATAGCGCACAGCGCTCAGCTTGGGGTGCCCGTTCAGCGCATCTGCGATCTTATAGGCGGCATCCGCTTGGGCACGCACACGCAGGTCGATGGTTTCAAGCGCCTTGAGGTGGGTCCAAGCGGTAAACGGGTTCATCGCGCCGCCGGTGTGTTTCATATAGGCTTCGATGGGTCCGCGGATCAGCTCTTTGGGGCCGCAAATTGCACCGCCCAGCATACGCCCCTGCCCGTCCACATGTTTCGTGGTCGAGATAATGGCGATATCCGCACCACATTCCTTGGCATAGGAAAATACCGGCGTCGCCATCGCGTCATCCGCCAGCACCAGCGCGCCGACGGCATGGGCCGCTTTCACCACATGGCGCATGTCAACGACTTCCAGGGTGGGGTTCGAAATGCTCTCGAAGAAGACCATGGTCGTGTCAGGGCGAATGGCCGCATCCCACGCCGCGTTATCCGTGCCGTCGATCAAGGTCACTTCGACCCCGAAACGCGCCAGGATATCCTCCAGCACATAGAGGCACGACCCGAAAAGCGCGCGCGCGGCGACCACGTGATCGCCTGCTTTCAGCAGCGATGTCAGCGCGCCGCTGACCGCCGCCATACCAGAGGTACAGGCGAAACAATCCTCATACCCCAAAAGGCCCGAGATCCGGTCCTCGAACATGCGCACCGTGGGGTTGCCATAGCGGGCATAGATAAACTCGTCATCCCCCAGCGACTGGAACCGCGCCTCGGCCTGTTCGGCGCTGTCATAGACAAAACCCTGTGTCAGGAACACGGCCTCGGACACTTCGTTATACTGGCTGCGGCGGGTGCCACTGTGAACAGCCTTGGTCCGTGGTTTCCAATCAACGCTCATTCTCTCATCCTTCCTGTCCCGCCGTGCAGCGGGCGTAAAAAAACCCCAGACGCGGTCAAGCGAAAGGGGGCTTTCATCCTGACCTTTTAGCGGAATTTGGCAGGTCTCTCTGCCCGTGGCCCGCAATCCGGTATCAAATCGCCACGTGTCATCTGCTACGCCCCTCGCCCGCTCGCGTCAACTATAACAGCAAGCCGCCTTCCAAATGGCCGTAAATCCCGGGGGTGCTGCCCCATACGGGGCAGCGGGGGCTGGCCCCCGTCCTAGTTTTCGTCTTTTTCCAAACCATAGGTCTGGAACAGCCGCCCTTGCGTCATGAAAAACACAAACACCGCCGCCGTCAGCCCGAATGTCTTGAAATACACCCAAGTCTCAGTGCTGGCAAAGCGCCAGATCAGCTCGTTCGCGAGCGCCAGACCGAAAAAGCACAGCATCAGCCGCTTGGTCAGGATCATCCAGCCGGCGTCATTCAGAGGCATCATCTCTTCCATCACGAACTTGAGATAGGATTGCCCCCGTGCCAGACCGATCGCCAGCAGCACTGCAAACAAAAGGTAGATGGCGGTCGGCTTCATTTTAAAGAACCTCTCGTCATTCAGCCAAACCGACAGGCCCCCGAACAATGTCACCAGAATGACTGTGGCAACCTGCATGCGGCTGATCTTGCCCGTCAGCGCCCACAGCGTGCCCGTCGACAGGATCAACAGCGGTACAAAGGCCGCCGTGACCACGATAAAGCCGCTGTAGTCGGTGCCCCAAAGGGTGAAGGTCTCGTCCTTGAAGCGCAGATAGGCGACAAAGAATATCAGCACCGGCCCGTATTCCAGCGCCGATTTGACGAAAGGGTTTATCTCGCGTGTCGTGCTCATCTTGCTCTCCAGTTATCCGCCCATTTCGACGATCACCGCGCCAAGCGCGATCAGCGCCATCAGGGCAATACGGCGCGGGCCTACGGTTTCTTTCAGCACCAACCATCCGATCAGCGCCGCAAACACGGTCGAGGTTTCACGCAGCACGGCGGCCTCGCCCACTTTGTCCAGACGGGTCGCCAGCATGATCGAGCCAAAGCTGAAAAAGGCGACAAAGCCACCCGCCACGCCGCGGGTCATCAACGGGCCAAGCTCGGGGCGATCCTCCATCCGCAGCCAGCGGCGCGCGGCGATCACGGGCATGACCAGCCCGTCGATCATGAAAAACCACGCCAGAAAGGTAAACGGGTTGTCCGTCGCGCGGATGCCATAGGCGTCGAACGTGGTATAAAGCGCCACGAAAAGCCCCGTCAGCACCGCCAGCCCAAGGGCCGCGTTCAGCGTATCGCGTTCGGACACGAGGTAGACAAAGTTATACAGCGCCAGCCCGAAGATGCCGGCCACCAGCACCGCAACGCCCAACCATTGCACGCCCGAAAAGCTCTCTCCAAAAATGAGGTAGGCGCCGATCACGGTGAACAAGGGCCCCGTGCCGCGCACCACAGGGTAGACGACCGTATAGGCCCCCTTGGTGTAGGCCCAGGCCTGTAACAGCTTGTACACAATATGGATCGCCCAAGCCCCGGCAAAAATGACCCACATATGGGGCTCGGGCCATGGAACGACAAACAGTGCAAAGGGGGCTGCCATTAGGCAATAGGAAAAGTCGATCGCCCCGCGGGTCAACCACGGATCATGCCGCCCTTTCTGAAGCGCGCCAAAAACGGCGTGCAGAAAAGCCGCGGCCAGCGCAAGCCAAAGCGCCGCTTGGTGCCCCGCTGCGGTGCCTTCAATTTGGCTGATCCATTCGGTCATGTCGCCGAACCTTTATGCTGCGTCACTGCGGGTCCAGCCCCATCAAGGCATCCGCAAACTCCTGCGGGTCAAAGGGCTGCAGATCGTCGATCTGTTCGCCCACGCCGATGGCATGGATCGGCAGCCCGAACTTATCCGCAAGCGCCACCAGCACACCGCCCTTGGCCGTGCCGTCCAGCTTGGTCATGACCAGACCGGAAACATCTGAAATTTCCTGAAAAACCTTCACTTGGTTGAGCGCATTCTGCCCTGTCGTCGCATCCAGCACCAACAGTGTGTTATGCGGCGCGCTTGGGTCTTTCTTGCGAATAACGCGCACGATCTTGGCCAGTTCTTCCATCAGGTCGCCCCGGTTCTGCAACCGTCCGGCCGTGTCAATCAGCAGCAGATCAGCGCCGTCACGCTCCGCCTGTGTCATCGCGTCAAACGCAAGGCTCGCCGGGTCCGACCCCTGCCCTGCGGTCAGTACCGGCACGTCGGCACGGTCGCCCCAGACCTGCAATTGTTCAACAGCGGCGGCGCGAAATGTGTCACCGGCGGCGATCACGACGTTCTTGCCTGCGGCTTTGAACTGGCTGGCCAGCTTGCCGATTGTGGTCGTCTTGCCCGACCCGTTCACCCCCACCACAAGCACCACCTGCGGTGTCTTGGCATAGATCGGCAAAGGCTTGGCAATCGGGTCCATGATCCGCGCGACCTCTGTCGCCATGAGGCGCTTGATCTCGTCCACAGACAGACGCTTGCCAAAGCGCCCCTCGGCCATATTCGCGGTGACGCGCAGGGCCGTATCCACGCCCATATCGGTCGAGATCAGCAGCTCTTCGAGCTGTTCGAGCATCTCGTCATCCAGCACACGCCGCACAACAGGGGCCGCGGCGCTGCGTCCCATCAAGCGGCCCATCAGACCGGGCTTGGCCGGTGCAGGCTCGGGGGGTGCGGGCACCGGATCTGGGGCCACGGGGGTCATCGTCTCGCGCAGCGGCACGGGCGCGGGCGTATCCTCTTCATCCGCGGGCATCGGTGCGGGTTCATCGTCCACCGCTTCGGGCAAGGCTTGGGCCGCGGCCTGCGGCGCATCCATCACCTGATCGACAGGAACTTCATCCACCGTTTCAGGGGTATCCGTCGCCCCGCCATCTTCGACAATCGCCTCAAGCCCCTCGTCGATCTTGGACGAGGATTTGAACATTTTGGATTTCAGCTTTTGAAAAAAGGCCAAGCGCGCTCTCCGAATTGTCAGGCGTTTTCTATGATCTATAGGCTCGACCCGCGGGATGGAAGGGCGACAAGAGCAATTGACAGCAAGGGGCCCGTCGCGCACCAAGTCTGCATGCGGTTTTTATGGGTGCTCTGGGTGATACTGATGGCAGGGGCGGCGCAGGCCGAGCCGGACCAGCGCTACTGTTCCAGCACCAAATGGGGCCATGCCCACTGCATCCGCCCTGCGCATTTCGTGTATGACACGTGCAACGCGATCAAGGTCTTTTCCGAGCGGCACGGGCTAGACAGCGGATTTTTCGCGCGGCTGATCTGGCAAGAAAGCCGGTTTGACCAAAACGCGTTGAGCCATGCCAATGCGCGCGGCATTGCGCAGTTTATCCCCTCCACCGCCGCGCGGCGCGGGCTGAAAGACCCGTATAATCCAGCTGATGCATTGGAACACTCTGCCCAGTATCTTGCTGAAATGACGCAAAAATACGGGAACGAAGGGCTGGCCGCGATCGGTTACAATGGCGGCGAGCGACGTGCAGAGGGGTTTCTGGACGGCAAGGGGCTCGCCCCCGAGACGGTCGCCTATGTCCCCATCATCACCGGTCTGGACGCAGAGCAATGGCGCGATGCCCCGCCCAAAACGCCCGATTTCCGGCTATCAAAAACGCAAGCTTTCCTGCCCGCCTGCTACGAGATGGCGCGCAATCGCCGGCTGACCGCCCTAAAGGTGACACCCCCTGCCCCGGTGATTAAACCCTGGGGTGTTCAGGTATCCTTCGGGACCAGCAAGGACCGCGCGCGGGATAAAGCCAATGCCCAGACAGCAAGCTGTCGCAGCGCGGTAAAAGGACGGCGTCTGGATTTCCTGTTCAAGAAAAACCGCGTGTCGCGCCGCAAGGGATTCTACTTTGGACAATACGGCAGCAACACCCGCACCGACGCCCAGCGCCTGTGTGATAGGATGCGCACGACCGGGTGCACCTGTTTGGTGGTGCAGAACTAATTCCCCCTCTGGCGCGGTGGCTATCCCGTTCTAAACCTCGTCCGCGAAGTGTTTGATCACCAGGCGGATCGGGTTCGGCGCTGCCTGCCCCAGCCCGCAGATAGAGGCATCGACCATAGCGGTCGAGAGCTCTTCCAGCAGGGATTTATCCCAGCGGTCCGCCTGCATCAGCTTGACGGCCTTTTCGCAGCCCACGCGACAGGGGGTGCATTGCCCGCAGCTTTCATCCTCAAAAAAACGTAGCATATTCAACGCTGCGGCCTTGGCGCTGTCTTGGTCCGACAGCACCACCACAGCGGCAGAGCCGATGAAAGACCCGTGCGGCTGCAACGTATCAAAGTCGAGTGGTATGTCATCCATCGCGGCGGGCAGCAGCCCCGAGGATGGCCCACCCGGTTGATAGGCTTTGAACCGGTGCCCGTCGGCCATGCCACCCGCAGCCTCGATGACATCGGTGATCGTGGATCCCGCAGGCAGTTCATACATCCCGGGTTTGGCGACGCGCCCGGATACCGAATAGCTGCGCAGGCCCTTGCGCCCGTTCTTTTCCGTGCTGCTCAGCACCTCGGGCCCTTCGCGGCAGACGCGCGCCACCCAATGCAGGGTTTCAACGTTATGCACCAAGGTGGGGCAACCAAAGATACCCACCTGTGCCACATAGGGGGGACGGTGCCGTGGGAGCCCTCGCTTACCCTCGATGCTTTCAATCATCGCGGATTCTTCACCGCAGATATAAGCCCCCGCACCGCGCCGCAGATCAATGTATCCTGCGGGAACAATGCCTGCAGCCTCGAGCGCCGCAATCTCAGTCCGAAGGAGCGCGAGCACCTGCGGGTATTCGTCCCGCATGTACAAGAACACTTTCTCTGCCTCTACGGCCCAGGCGGCGATCAGCATCCCCTCCAGGAAAAGATGTGGTACGCGTTCCAGGGACCAGCGATCCTTGAAGGTGCCGGGCTCCCCCTCATCGCCGTTGACCGCCATATAGCGCGGGCCCGCATTATCCCGCACGAACCCCCATTTCTTACCCGACGGGAAACCAGCGCCGCCAAGACCCCGCAAACCAGCGTCGAGCAGGTTTTGCTGCACGTCCTCCCAATCGCCGTCACGGCGCAGTTTCGTGAGCACCTCATACCCCCCGTCAGCGACATAGGCGTCGAAGGCTTCGTAATCGGGCATATGCACATGGGTATCGCCTGCCGCGATGACCTGCTTCACCTTTTCCAGCGTTGCGTGGTCGACAAAGTTATGCCCGATCTCAAGCGCCGGTGCCGTATCACAACGCCCCATACAAGGCGCACGCACGACACGCACCTCTGACGCGTCCAACCCGTCTTCCAGTGCGGTTTTCAACGCCTGCGCACCGGCTAATTCGCAGGACAGAGAATCGCAAATCCGTATGGTCAGCGCGGGCGGTGGTGTTTCCCCCTCTTTCACCACGTCAAAATGGGCATAGAACGTTGCGACTTCGTAAACTTCGGCCATGCTCATGCGCATTTCTTCAGCCAAAGCGCGCAGGTGCGCCGCAGAAAGATGCCCGAATTTATCTTGAATAAGATGCAAATGCTCAATCAGCAGATCGGCGCGTCGCGGTTTATCCGCCAATAGGGCGCGCACCTCATCCCACGCGTCCTCTTGCAGCTGGCGACCCTTGGTATGGCTGCGCCCCTTACCCTTGCCGGATTTCCACACACCTTTGCGCGGTGCGTTTGCATCTGAGGTATCGTGATTATCCAACGCCATCGGGCTGCCCTTTTGTATCGCTTTCGCATCACGCTATCAAAGCCGCATCAGCTTGCGCAGAGTAAAAGCGACCAATCCGCAGCACTTTACGCGGTAGCTGCGGCGACCTAGGCCCTTTTTCACGCGCCATTTCGCGTATAAGAAACACGCATCCCCAGCGGAGCCGCCCTATGTTCTGGTACAGCATCGCCAGCCTGACCCCAGCGATATGTCTGTTTCTCGCCTGTCTACGCGGCGGCCCCTGGCCCTTGATCGCGCTGCTGTCGATGACTGTGGTCGTGTTTTGCCTTGATAGGCTATCTCGCCGGCTGCCAGTGCGAAACTCTTCGGGTCGTGCCCTAAGCCTGACACTGGGCGCTGTGCATTTCATGCTTTTACCGCTTGGGGTCTGGGCACTAGGCGCAAGCGACACGTTGAACGTGACCGACAAGCTGTTGATTTATATCGGGCTTGGTCTGTTTCTTGGCCAGATCTCGAACTCCAACGCGCATGAGCTGATCCATGCCGCATCGAAATGGCCCCGACGGATCGGCACCGCGATTTATTGCAGCCTTTTGCACGGGCATCACGTATCGGCCCACCTGCGCGTGCATCACATCTACGTCGCAACGGAGCATGATCCGAATTCGGCCAGATTGGGCGAAGGCTTCTATACCTATGCCCTGCGCGCCCTAAAAGGCGAGTTTATGGCCGGGCTGCGGGCTGATACGCGACAGCGGCGTGGAAAACGGCATCTGTTCTCGCACCCTTATGTCACCTATGTCACCGGTGCGTTGATCACCCTCGCCGCCAGCTTTGCAGTGGCCGGAGCGCGCGGGGTCGTTGCGATGCTGGCGCTGGCGGCCTATGCGCAAATGCAGCTGTTGCTGTCCGATTATGTGCAACACTACGGCCTGCGCCGCAAAACATCTGAAAATGGCAAGCCCGAGCCCGTGGGCCCGCAGCATAGTTGGAATGCGCCTGCGTGGTATTCCTCGGCGATGATGCTGAATGCGCCGCGCCATTCGGACCATCACATGCGCCCCTCGCGCGCGTTTCCGGCGCTAAGGCTGACACCTGGCACCATGCCGATGCTGCCGCGATCCCTTCCGGTGATGGCAGTGCTGGCGCTGGTCCCACCGCTGTGGCGTCGGGTGATGGACCGCCGTGTTGCGCGTTGGCAGCCGGTTCGCGATCAAGACTAGATCACGCCTCGGGTTTCTGGCACGCTGCGGCTATGAAACAGCTTGCCCTGATCCTCGCCCTGACACAGGCCTCCCCTTTGGCCGCGCAATCCATGATGTCGGCGGCAGAATTTGACGCCTATACACGGGGCAAAACCCTGTTCTACGCCCAAAACGGAGAGACCTACGGTGCGGAGCGGTATCTGAGCAACCGGCGCGTCGAGTGGTCCTTTCTGGACGGTGAATGCAAGTCAGGTAGTTGGTATGAAGATGCGGGAAAGATTTGCTTTACCTATGACGAGAACCCGACACCCCAGTGTTGGCGCTTTCGCGAAGGGTCGTCCGGGTTGATCGCGCAGTTCGAAAACGCCCCGACCACCACCGAGCTTTACGAGGCGCAAAACAGCGGTCAGGATTTCACCTGCCTCGGCCCGAAGGTAGGGGTCTAAGACCTAGAAGAGACTGCCTTGTTCGGGCGCTTTCTTGGGGGTCTTTTTGGGGGCCGCCCCGCCGCCGATCTTCATTTTGCCGTCGATAAATTCAATCTCGAGCGCCGAGGCATCCTGCGCCGCCTGCTTGGTTGTCACCACGCCCCCGTCGCCGCGTACCACGGCGTAGCCCCGTGCCAACGTCGATTTATAGCTCAACATTTCATGCAGTCGGTCAAGCCCTGAAATCTGTTTGTGCCAGCCTTGGGTCTGCCGTTGCCCGGCATCTGAAAGTCGCCGCGCAAGCGATTGAAAGGCTTCCTCTTTCCGCTTGCGGTCCTGCTCTAACGCGTCGGGGCGGAAACGGGCGATCAACCCCTCAAGACGGCGCTTTTGCTCGCGGCCCAATGCCTCGGGGCGGAAGCGATCGGCCAGGGCGGCCAGCCTGCGTTGCTCTGCCTGAAGGCTGCGGCGCAGGCTGGCAGGGCGCAACGCGCCAGAGATGTCAGAGAGATGCACCTTGCGTTTCTGCACACCCGCGGTCAGCGCCGGACCCAGACGGGCACCGCGCATATCGAGCCGCTGGCGCGGACCATCAAGCAGGCTGTCGGGCCGAGGCAACGCGCGCGCCATGTCGCGCAACCGCTGGTCACGGCGCGCAAGGCCCTGGCTGAGCGCTTGGGTCATCCGTGCCTCCTGCCCATCAAGCAGGGCCACAAGTTCATGGCGCACAGGCACCGCAAGCTCGGCTGCCGCCGTCGGTGTGGGCGCGCGCTTGTCAGAGACATAGTCGATCAGCGTGGTATCGGTTTCATGCCCCACCGCCGAAATCAGCGGAATGTCGGATGCTGCGGCTGCCCGAGCGACGATCTCTTCGTTGAACCCCCATAGATCCTCGACCGAACCGCCGCCGCGCGCCACAATCAACAGATCAGGCCGCGGCAAGGCGCCGCCCGGGGTCAGCGCGTTGAACCCCGCAATGGCGCGCGCGACTTCTGGCGCGCATTTCGCCCCCTGTACGGCGACGGGCCAGATCAACACCTTGCGCGGAAACCGGTCGCGCAGACGGTGCAGGATATCGCGGATCACCGCCCCCGAGGGCGAGGTCACGACGCCGATCACCTCTGGCAGGTAGGGCAGCGGGCGTTTGCGTTCAGGGGCAAACAGCCCCTCGGCCGCCAGCGCCGCCTTGCGTTTTTCCAGCAACGCCATCAGCGCGCCCATGCCCGCGGGTTTGATATCCTCGATCACGATCTGGTATTTCGACTGCCCGCCAAAGGTGGTGATGCGCCCCGTGGCAATCACCTCCATCCCCTCTTCGGGTTGGGTTTCAAGCCGTGCTGACACGCCTTTCCAGATCACACCGGAAATAACCGAACTGTCGTCCTTGAGATCCAGATAGATATGCCCTGAACGTGGCCGGCTGACACGCCCCACCTCGCCGCGAATCCGCACATGGCCAAATTCGCCCTCGATCACCCGTTTGATCGCGCCCGAAAGCTCGGTCACGGTGAATTCGGGGCTGTTCTGCCCCTCGCGCGGGTCGTCGATCAGATCCATCAGCGGTGTCTTTCCGTGTTTATCTTGTGTCGGGCTCAGTCCCAGCTTAGAACGCGCAGCAACCAAGGCCAAGGGAGTGCAACCATGAACATCCTCATTCTGGGCAGCGGCGGGCGCGAACACAGCCTGGCCTGGGCCGTATTGCAAAATCCTAAATGCGACAAGCTGATCGTGGCACCGGGCAATGCCGGAATCGCCGCCATCGCGGATTGCGCCAGTTTCGACATCAACGACGGGGCGGCGGTGGTCGGTTTTGTCGATGAAAACAACATCGATTTCGTCATCATCGGGCCAGAAGCCCCCCTTGCCGCAGGCGTTGGCGATGATCTGCGCGCTGCCGGCGTATTGGTGTTTGGCCCGTCAAAAGCGGCCGCGGCGCTGGAAGCCTCCAAAGCCTTTACGAAAGAGATTTGCGACGCCGCAAACGCCCCCACTGCCGCCTATGGGCATTTCACCGACGCAGAGGCTGCGCGGGCCTATCTGGCCGACCACCCTGCCCCGATCGTGATCAAAGCCGACGGCCTTGCAGCGGGCAAAGGCGTGATCATCGCCGAAACCGATGCCGAGGCGCTGGCCGCCGTCGATACGATGTTCGACGGTGCCTTCGGCGACGCGGGCGCAGAGGTGGTGATCGAAGAGTTTATGGACGGAGAGGAAGCGTCCTTCTTTGTTTTGTGTGACGGTGACACCGTACTGCCGATCGGCACCGCCCAAGACCACAAACGCGTCGGCGACGGCGATACCGGCCCCAACACCGGCGGCATGGGGGCCTATTCGCCCGCGCCGGTGCTGACCGACGAGATCGCCGAACGTGCGTTGGCAGAAATCATCCGCCCGACCATGGCCGAAATGGCCAAGCGCGGCACGCCTTACCAAGGGGTGCTTTATGCCGGTTTGATGATCAAGGACGGTGCCCCCCGTCTGGTCGAATACAACGCCCGCTTTGGCGACCCTGAGTGTCAGGTGCTGATGATGCGCCTTGGCGCGCAGGCTTTTGACCTGATGCATGCCGCCGCGGAAGGGCGCCTGAACGAGGCCCGCGTGAACTGGGCCGACGATCACGCTGTCACCGTCGTTATGGCCGCGCAAGGCTATCCCGGAATCTATGACAAGGGCAGCGTTATCAAAGGGTTGGATGCCCTCCCCGAAGACAGCCGCAACATGGTGTTCCATGCGGGCACCGCCAAGAAAGACGGAGCCATAACGGCCATCGGCGGGCGGGTTCTGAACGTCACGGCACGCGGCGACACCCTGGCCGAGGCACAGGCACGCGCCTATGAGATGGTCGAGGCGATTGACTGGCCGGGCGGGTTCTACCGCCGCGATATCGGCTGGCGTGCGCTGTCCTGAGGGCGCGGCCTGCTGGTTTGACGAGACCGACCGGGGGCTCGCCCCCGGACCCCCAGGATTTTAACCATTTGGAAGCAGGTCTGTGCTTAGTTTGGGCTGAGCGTACACGCTTGGGCGGCGGCGGTATTGCTGGCGGTGAAGGGCACGTCGAAGCTTCGCGGGCTTAGTGTTTTGCCGTCAAGCTGAAGGGCCACCATTTGCGATGGCGCACTGCGCTGCCACGGCATCTGCGCAAGGATCAATTCGGGGTGTGGGCCGCATGTGCGGATACCCCCCGCGATTTCCGGATCACCGATGCGGTGGTTGGTGAACCCCTCTGCCGTAGCAATGACGGTGAGGCCGCTGTTATCGTAAGCGAGCAGCTGCACCGAACCGGACAGATGCGGAGTGACGACGATCGCGATCTCGAGCCGCCCATTGCCGGTGAAATCCGCGGCACCAATCGGGGCAAGCCAGCGGTTTTTCCGCCCTATAAAAGGCGTCTGCGCGATGCGCCCGGACGCGCCATAGACCGCAAGCCGCGCGCCTTTGGACTGATGGCTTTCAACCACGATCACTTCGGGTCGGCCATCACCATCCAGATCCGCAATCCGGGGCGATGTGTCTTCGAATACAAGGGCTTGGGGCAAAATTATGCGGCGGCTGGTGCCGTCAGCCAACCCCAGCGTGAGGCTGCCCCATTCGACCGCATCGCCCAATACGCCGTGATCATAGCGTGTGGTCGGATCACCAAAGCTAGCGCGGGCGATGTCTTGCGCTGAAGCGGGCAGCGCATTGATCACGCATGCCGCAACGATCGGCAAAAGGCGCGACGAGATATGTCGCGCCAGCCGTCGCATCAGATTTGCTTTTCGGGCATTTTCACGCGCAGGCCGTCCAGCGCGTCTGTGACCTTGATCTGGCAGGTCAGGCGGGACGTGGCGGGATCGGGCTCGAACGCGAAGTCGAGCATATCTTCTTCCATGTCGTCCTTGGCGGGCACTTTTTCGACCCAGTCGGGATCCACATAGACGTGGCAGGTGGAGCATGCGCAGGCACCGCCGCAGTCGGCCTCGATCCCGGGGATGTTATTGTCACGGGCCCCTTCCATGACGGTCAGGCCATTGGCCACATCGACGACATGTTCGGTGCCATTGTGTTCTACATAAGTGATCTTGGCCATCTGAATGCCCCTTCGAATTTAGAATTTCGACATATGTAAACAGCAGCCCGCGGCTTCGCCAGCCCCTTTTCACGGCTCAGGCAGGGGGATGGCATTATTCACATCCCTATGGGCCTATGATCTAGGCATTGCTGCGAAAAGCCGCTAGCCTGCGACGGACCCTTTGACCCGCAAGGCCCGGCTGTGCAGTATTTCTCCCGATCACATTTAGTTCAATTTGCCTGCGCATTTACGGTTCTCGTCTCGCTCGGAGCGTGTAACACCCCCTCCCAAGACGCAGAAGTACCCGAGCCTGGCGTTCGCGAGGCGACAACCAAGGGCCCGGCAGGGGCTGCTCCGGGCAGCTGTTGGGGGCGGACCGTATCACCTGCAGTGATCGAAACGGTGACGGAGCAGGTACAGGTGCAGCCGGCGCAGATCAGCTCTACCGGCGAGATCCAGTCGCTGCCGATCTACCGCACGGAAACACGGCAAAAGATCGTCTCCCCCCGTGTGGACAATTGGTTCGAGACCCCCTGCACCAGCGCGCTTACGCCCGACGTGATCGCAACGCTGCAACGTGCGTTAGAGGCGCGAGGGTTCTATGGCGGGGCCATTAATTCAGAGCTCGACGACGCGACACGGCGGGCAATGCGGGCGTATCAGATCAGCACTGGCGGGCCCGATAGCCCCGTTCTCGCACTGGCCACCGCGCGATCATTGGGTGTCATCGCTGTGGACATCCCCGGTGTTTCTCGGGACAGCAGCGGTTAAGAAACGACCTCAAGCGGTTGGAAAACAAACCCTTTGTCGGTGACTTTACTGAACGCAGTAATGCCAAAGACGGCTTTGACAATCTCTGTCGTCAGTGCCGCCTGCGACAAGTCGTCTGCGACAACTGCGCCGTTGTGCAACACGATCAACCTTGTGCAATGCCGCGCTGCCAGTCCCAGATCATGAAGCGAGACGAGCACCCCACGCCCTTGGCCCGCTGCTTTGGAAAAGCTTTCCATCGCGGCGATTTGATGGGCGGGGTCTAGCCCGGCGGTGGGCTCGTCCGCGATCAGCAAGGGTGCCTCTTGCGCGAGGCTACGGGCGATCAGCACGCGCGCCTGCTCCCCACCCGATAGCTGTGTGGCGGGACGATTGCGGAAGGTGTCCAAACCCATCTGCGCAATGGCACGATCTACGGCAGCCTGATCTTCTGCCTGTATTTTCTGCCCGCCCCGTAGATGGGGTGTGCGGCCCAGTCGGATGATCGTTTCAACCGTGACCGGCCATGCAATCTCGCGCGATTGGGGCATCCACGCGGCGGCGCGCCCGCGCATGCGCGGGGCAAGTGCGGCGATTGAACTTTGACCCTCAGCGGGGATCAGGCCCAGGGCCGCGCGCATCAAGGTGGTCTTACCGCCACCATTCGGCCCGACCAGGCCTACGACCTCTCCTTCACGCAAGGTCAGGTTGATGTCGGATAAAACGGTTTTCCGCCCCCGATGAACGGAGAGGCTTTGCAGTGATAGCAGGGTCATAACCCCTCCCTCCGCGTGCGATAAATCAGGTGGAGAAACAGCGGCGCGCCCACCAATGCCGTCACAACCCCAAGCTTGAGATCACGGTCGGGCACCACAAGGCGCACAAGGATATCCGATGCGAGGATCATCGCCGCGCCGCCAAGTGTTGCGGCCCATAGCAGCGCCCCCGGTCGCGCGCCAACAAAGCCACGTAGCAGGTGCGGCATGACCAGCCCCACAAACCCGATCGCCCCCGCCACGGCGGTAGAGGCACCAACGACCGCCGCCGTACCGATAATGACCGTGAGGCGAAGCCGGAATAGGTTGATCCCCATCGCCTCTGCCGCGTCTTCGCCCAAGGTCAGCGCGTCAAGCCCGCGCCCGAGGGTCGCCAACAGGACACCGCCCCCAAGCAGAAAGGGCATCGCGATCCAGACATGGGTCATGGACCGGTCCGCCAGGGAGCCCATCATCCAGAATACGATCTCATTCGCCGCATAGGGGTTCGGCGACAGGTTCAGCACCAGCGAGGTCAATGCCGCAGCAAAGGCCGAGATTGCGATACCAGCGAGGATCAGCGCCAGTGACGTGCCCCGAGGGCCTGCCATCAGCAGCACCAACAACACCCCCAGCAGGGCACCGCCAAGCGCCATCGCGGGGAGCGCGAGCGCTGCCAGCGCGGCCAATCCGGTCTGTATCGCCAGCACAGCCCCCAACGCCGCAGAGCCCGAGACCCCGATCAGCGCCGGATCCGCCAACGGGTTGCGCAGATAGCCCTGCATCGCAGCCCCGGAAAGCCCCAAAGCACCGCCGATCATCACGCCCAATAGCGCACGCGGGAGCCGTATCTCGCGCATGACGGTGGCCAGCGGGCCGCCTTGCCCGGTTACCAACGCATTCAAACTGTCGCCCACGGAAGCGCTGGACGGGCCAATCAACAGCGACCCGACAAATAGCACGCACACAAGGCTGCCGAGACCAAGCGCCAGGACCGCTGACCGCCCCATCAGCAACCGACCCCGGCACATCGGCATTTCATCTGCCCCCCTGCATAGGGCGCAACACTTAACATTGGGTGAATGGATATGCTCATCGTTCCGCTCATAATTTATATCCGACCCTCCTAGTCTCATCACAGTTGCGCGCAACCTTCGAGGGGCGTTTGGATACTGCCCGAATATAAGCTCACACACCCGTGAACTTTTCCACGCGCTACGGCGTTGAGGTTTAAATCCTTCAACTGCTGGAGCCATATTTGGAACATCTGCCCTCAATCCGGCGCTCGCTTCAGTTGCTGGTCCTGATTTCGCTTTTCGTCACCGCGTATTTCGCCAAGGACTTGATATTGCCCATTGTTCTGGGCTTTTTGCTTGCCCTGACCCTGTCGCCCGTGGGCCGTGCGCTTTATCGGATCGGCGTGCCGCATCCTGTGTCGGCCTTTTTGCTGGTGACCGCGACGAGTTTGGTGATTGCTGCCGTGGTTTTACTGTCCGCGGGCACCGTGGCGATCTGGAGCGACGAGATCCCGGAAATGGGCCGCGAGATCCAGATAAAGCTGAGCGGCGTGAGCAATGCGGTCGAAACGATGCGATCTGCCTCGGAAGAGGTAGAGAAACTGGGCACCGAAACCGGCGGCAAACCGCAAGAGGTCGTCGTGCGCCAACCTGGATTGCTCGATACCGCGATGGATACGGTTAGCAAAACAGGGGCGTCGCTGGCGGTGATCCTGATTCTGGCGCTGTTCCTACTTGGCTCCGGCGAGCTGTTTTACTTAAAACTTGTCCAATCCATGCCGACGTTAACGGAAAAAAAACGTGCGCTGCATACGGTCTATGACGTGGAGAAGCGGGTGTCGCGCTACCTGCTGACGATTGCCACGATCAATGCCGTGCTCGGCATATTAGTCGGGACCTATCTGACAGTGCTGGGCTTGCCGTCGGCCTATATCTGGGGGATCGCGGCGTTCATGCTGAACTTCCTGCCCTATATCGGCGGGTTTGCGGGGGTGCTCTTGGTCGCGGGTTTCTCTCTCGTGACGTTTGATACCATCGGCTATGCGATGTTGGCCCCGATCGGTTACCTGACGCTGACCCTCTTAGAGGGGCAGATCATCACCCCGTGGCTGGTCGGGCGCCGGTTAGAAATGAATACCGTTGCGGTATTTCTAACGGTCGTGTTTTGGGGCTGGCTATGGGGCATCCCCGGCGCATTGGTCGCGGTGCCCTTTCTTGTGGTGTTCAAAGTCGTTTGCGAGAACTTTGAACCGCTTCATACCATCGGGAATTTCCTGTCCGCAGAGCAGGTTAAACCCGATGATATGAAGGATCAGGAAGTCATGTCAGCCAGCGAGTGAGGGCAGCCACAACACGATGGACGGGAAGGCCACCAACAATGCGATTGTCACGGCATCCGCGATAAAGAACGGTGTCACGCCCTTGAACACGTCCTGAACGCTCAGGTCAGGGCGTACCCCTGCAACCACAAAGCAGTTGAGGCCAATGGGAGGCGTGATCAGACAGAACTCTGCCATCTTCACCACCAAGATTCCGAACCAGATCGCACACATCGGCCCCGACATGCCAAAGGCGCTATCCGCGGCAGAGACGAACTCGCCCCCGTTCAGCGCCATGACGGCAGGATAGACGACCGGAAGTGTCAGAAGCAGCATGCCAATCGCATCCATGAACATCCCCAGCACCGCATAGGCCAGCAGGATGCACACGAGGATCAGGATCGGCGAGGCCTCAAGCCCCGAAATCCAGTCAGCGAACGCGCCCGGCAGATCGGCGAAGCCCAGGAACCGAACATAAATCAGCACGCCCCAGATGATGGTAAAGATCATCACCGTCAGCTTCGCCGTTTCAAGCAGCGCGTCCTTGAGCTCGGCCCACCGCATGCCGCGATAAAGCGCCATCAGGAACACGATAAACGCGCCCACGGCCCCGCCCTCTGTCGGGGTGCCCCATGCGTCGCCGAAGGGATTGTAAACAAAGAAAATAATGATGATCACAACCGCAAAGATCGGCATGGCGGCAGGGAGAGACGCGAACCGTTGCTTCCAGGTAAAGCCGCTTACAGGGGGGCCGACGCTTTTCCAGATGGTCGCAATGCCCACGATCAGGACGGCATATACGATGGCCGAAAACGCACCGGGGATAAAGCCCGCAAGAAGCAGCTTGCCCACGTCTTGCTCAACGATGATCGCATAGATGACAAGGATCGCCGATGGCGGGATCAACGAGGCCAAAGTGCCCCCGGCCGCCACGACGCCCGCCGCGAATTTCTTGTTGTACCCAATCGCCAGCATTTCGGGGATGGCGATACGGGCAAAAACCGCTGCCGTCGCGACCGAAGCACCGGAAACCGCCGCAAAGCCCGCGGTTGCAAAGACAGTCGACACAGCAAGACCACCGGGCAGCCAAGCAATCCAGCGTTTTGCGGCCTCGAACAAGGCGCGGGTCAGACCGGCGTAATAGGCAAGAAAGCCGATCAGAATGAAGGTGGGAATCAAGCTTAGCGTCTGGCTCGACACTTTGGAGTGTGGCACCTGCCCCGCGGTCTTGATCGCGACCGTCAGCGCCCAGTCCAGTTCGGACCACTGCATGCCTTTCTTGGACCAGAAAATCCAGATCAGGCCGACCAGACCCGCCATTGCCGCGGCAAAAGCCACGCGCATACCGAGCACCACCATAAGCAGCAGCCCGCCCGAGACCCATAGGCCAATTTCAATAGGATCCATAATCAGTCCCGCCCGTCTAGATGTTCAGCTTCCGCCATCGCCTGTTCGGCTGCGGATTGTACCAAAGGTACGGCAACGGGGTTTTCCAACCCCAATACAAAGGCCCGCCCATAGCCCCAGATCTGCAGCAGCAACCGCAGAGCCAGCACCGTAAAGGCCATTGGCACGATCAGTTTCGCAGGCCAGATCGGCAGACCGATATCGATGGAGCTGTCACGGCTCCACATCGGGGCGGCGAAGTCAAAGCTGCGCTGGAAATGCGCCCAAGAGCCCCAGATCAGCGCCAGCATAAGGATAAAGATCAGCACGACCGAGAATGTCTCGGCTGCCCATAGCGCGCGGCCTTTAAGCTGGCCGATCAGGATGTCCATGCGCACATGGCCGCCGTTCCGCTGGGTATAGGAAATGCCCATGATCGCGATCAACGGCATGGCGAATTCAATCCAGTCCACATACCCCGCCAGCGGCGTGCCAAAGAACTTGCGGCCGCCAACGGACCAAACGGCAAGCACCATCAGCATGAAAACGGCAATACCAGAGACCAGAGCAAACACGGTTTCAAGGCGTAAAAGCCCTTTGTCGATACGGCTAAGCAGACTGCCGTCTTCGAGCACGGCGGAGGAACCGGCCATGATGCTTTCCTTTCAAATGAGTGGGAGGGAGATCGTACAAACAAAGGGGGCCTGCATCGGCAAGCCCCCTCCTCGCGCCAATTAGTTGGACGCGCGTTTTTCTTCAAGCGTTTTGACGACCAGGTCATAAAGCTCTTGGCCAGGGATGCCTTGGGCTTCCATATCCTTGATCCAGGCTTCACGCGCAGGGTCAGCCGCCTTGGATTTGAACTCGGCCAGAACTTCGGGCGTGAACATCACTTTTTCAACGCCTTTTTCTTCCAGCACGGCGTCCCAGCGGTTCAGCAGCTCGCCATAGTTCGCCAGATAGTGATCCAGCGCCTCATCGACAGAACCGTCCAGCGCTTCTTTTTCCGCGTCCGACAGGGCCTCATAGGCATCGATGTTCACCACAACAGGGCAGTTCACCGTGCCGGGGTTGAGGTTCGCGGTCCACCAATCGGCCTTGTTGATCGTCCCAAAGCTCAGGTGGGCGTGCTGCGCGAACGCCACGGTATCCACAACACCGGATTCCATTGCGTTATATGCCTCGGAGGAGGTCACGGAGGTCGGCACAGCGCCCACGGTTTCGAAGGCTTTGCCCAGACCACCTGTCGCGCGCACGCGCATGCCGTCAAAGGATTCCAGCGTATCGCGAGGCTCGCCCGTGCCGACAAGATTGTACTGCGGCATTGGCGAGGTCATCAGCATCTTGGCGTTCCACTGTGCCATCTCTTTGGCCACGGCGGGGTGTGCATACACAGCGCGGGATACGGCGACTTCTTCTTCAAGGTTCTGAACCCCAAGGAAGGGCAGTTCTAGCACGGTGATCGCGCGGTTCTTGTCGGCGTGGTAACCAGCACAGAATTGCGCCATCTCGAAGGCACCGATGGAAATACCATCGAGGTTGTCAGAGTTCTTGGACAGACCGCCATAGCTGACATTGATGGTGAATTCGCCATTGGTCTTTTCGGACACAAGCTCGGCAATCTTTTCGACATGCTCGGTGAAGGCACGACGTTTACCCCAGACAGAGGCATTCCATTCCGTCGCGGCCGCCTGCGAGGCAAAAGCAAAAGTCAAAGCGCAGACAGCTGCGCCGTTCAGTAGATTGTTCATTGATATCTCCCTTATGCGGGCTGTTTGGGGCCCGCTTGGGCGAAATACTATCCTTAGGGCAACTTGCTGCCAACCCCTGAACATATCTCTTGATTGCCCCTGTGGGAGCCTTCGGCGAGGATTTTTCACCATTTGGAACCATGCCCCGCACGCGATCAGCCCCGTTAACAGGCAATCGGTGCTGTTTCCTAGGGTTTTGGCAGGGTTGTCAGTGAAATTTACTAGTCCGCGCAGCAGACGGAAAAATATTTACAGACAAACCGCGTGTTTCCATATGCTTATTTCCTTCTTTTCACTTCCCGTTATGATCTGCCAAGGGAGAGCCGCCACGCCCATGCGTCCGAGCGGCAGAAAACGAACAGAGTTCTGAGGGAGGAACCATGTCCAACGTCGCCACACAGACCTATCCGCCATCCGACGACATGGCGGCCAATGCCCATGTGAACGCCGCGAAATACGACGCGATGTATCATGCCTCTATCGCGGACCCCGAAGGGTTCTGGCTGGAGCAGGCGCAGCGCATCGACTGGATGAAGCCGTTTACCAAGGTCAAGGACGTCGATTTCACTTTCGGTCAGGTCAAGATCAACTGGTTTGCCGACGGTGCGCTGAACGTCAGCGCCAATTGCATCGACCGTCATCTTGAGACGCGCGGCGACCAGACCGCGATCATCTGGGAGCCGGACAGCCCGGACGAAGACGCGCAGCACATCAGCTATCGCGCCCTGCATGCCAAGACTTGTAAAATGGCCAATATCCTGCGCGATATCGGCGTCGGCAAAGGCGACCGGGTTATCATCTACATGCCGATGATCCCCGAAGCCGCCTATGCCATGCTGGCCTGCGCACGCATCGGTGCGATCCATTCGATCGTCTTCGCCGGGTTCTCTCCGGATGCGCTGGCGGCACGGGTACAGGGGTCGGACGCCAAGGTTGTGATTACCGCAGATTATGCGCCCCGCGGGGGCAAAGCGACACCGTTGAAGGCCAACGCGGACAAGGCTTTGGCAGGCTGCGACCCATCGGTCAAATGTTTGGTTGTGCGGCGCACTGGCGGTGATGTGGCATGGAATGATGCGCGCGACGTGGATTATACCGCGCTTGAAAAAGAGGCTTCTGACACTTGCGCGCCGGAAGAGATGACCGCCGAGGATCCGCTGTTCATCCTCTATACCTCTGGTTCGACCGGTCAGCCCAAAGGGGTCGTGCATACGTCGGGTGGCTATCTGGTCTATGCCGCGCTGACCCACGAGGTCACGTTTGATTACCACGATGGCGATGTCTATTGGTGCACGGCCGATGTGGGCTGGGTGACGGGCCACAGCTATATCGTCTACGGTCCGCTTGCCAACGGGGCCACAACGCTCATGTTCGAAGGCGTGCCCACCTACCCCGACGCCAGTCGCTTTTGGCAGATCTGTGAAAAACACAAGGTAAATCAATTCTACACGGCCCCGACCGCCATTCGCGCGCTGATGGGCAAGGGGCGCGCCTTTGTTGACGGTTGCGATCTGAGCAGCCTGAAACTGCTTGGCACCGTGGGCGAGCCGATCAACCCCGAAGCCTGGAATTGGTACAATGACGTTGTGGGCAAAGGAAACTGCCCCATCGTTGACACATGGTGGCAGACGGAAACCGGCGGTCACCTGATGACGCCGCTGCCCGGTGCCCACGCCACCAAACCCGGCGCTGCGATGAAGCCCTTCTTTGGGATCAAACCGGTCGTACTTGAACCCACCACCGGTGCCGAGATCGAGGGCAATGACGTCGAGGGGGTTCTGTGTATCGCTGACAGCTGGCCAGGCCAGATGCGCACGGTCTGGGGCGATCACGAGCGGTTCGAGCAGACCTATTTCAGCGACTACAAGGGCTATTACTTCACCGGTGACGGGTGCCGCCGGGACGCGGATGGCGATTACTGGATCACGGGCCGCGTGGATGACGTGATCAACGTCTCCGGTCACCGTATGGGCACGGCCGAAGTCGAAAGCGCTTTGGTCGCGCACCCTAAGGTGGCAGAGGCCGCAGTCGTCGGGTTCCCCCATGATATCAAGGGACAGGGCATCTATTGCTATGTCTCTCTGATGAACGGCGAAAGCCCGAGCGAGGACCTGCGGGCCGAGCTGCGCAACTGGGTCCGCTCGGAGATTGGCCCGATCGCTTCGCCCGATATGATCCAATGGGCCCCTGGCTTGCCCAAAACCCGTTCAGGCAAGATCATGCGCCGCATCCTGCGCAAGATCGCAGAAAACGACTATGGCACGCTTGGCGATACATCTACCCTGGCAGAGCCCGAGGTTGTCGACGATCTGATCGCGAACCGGATGAACCGCTAGGACCACATAACGCGAAAGGGGCACCAAATGGTGCCCCTTCTGCATATCGACCTATTGGCCTGAATTAACCTTCGACGCGTTGCAGTGTAATTTCACCCACGCCAATGGCAAAGTTTACGCCGTTCTGCGTGTTGACGCTCACCGGTTGCAGCGCCAGCGTGTCTTCCGAACCGCCGACCATGACATTGGCACCTAGGCCCACACCAACAGTGGCTTCAGCAGAAACACCCTGATAGTCGCCGTTCAACCCGCCTTCGTAATATTCGGATTCAGTTGGCGCCAACACCAACCAGGACATCTGACCATTCTGGGTCTTACCGATATCAATACCGTAGCGTTTGATGTCGCCGATGTACGTCTCGTTAGCCAGACCCTCTTGCACGGGATTGAAGGTGCAGGTCAGTTCACGGGTAGACCCGAAGATGAAGCCCGTGCCATCACCTACGTCACAGCTCAGCGAGCCGACCTCGGTGTGGTCCACAGTCTCGCCGTCGTCGGCCAGTGCAGGCGTGGACAATGCAGCGCCGGTGACAAGGGCTGCGACAGTCAGCTTGATGGGGGCAAAACGATTCAGTGTCATAGTTAATCCTTCCGGCGGGAAACCCGCCAATAACAGTCGTGAGCGTCGGCATTCGGGTGCCTGTTGGCGGTAGCTGGAACCTCATATCCCAACACCCCTTCTCCGACAGGCAGACCGAAATTTCGCGGTCATGCCTCTCAGTGGGGGAACAACACGGCAGGCGCTATTCGGTTCCAAACAGCGGATTTTATCAGCCACCATCGCCACTCGCAGAGGGCGTGCCGCAACGGGCCGGGGTTTGCTGTCTGGACAAATCCGGCTCCCCGTGGCACCGCTGCGGCATGGCTGATCCTTTGCACCACTTCATCCCCCTGCCCGATGCCACAGTCGAGCTACGCCGCGCCTTTGGTCGTTTTGGTACGGGGGTCACGATTGTGACGGTGCAGACCGCGAATGGCCCATTGGGGATGACCGCGAACTCCTTTTCCTCGGTTTCGCTGGACCCGCCCTTGGTGCAGTGGTCCCCCGCGCTCAGTTCCAAACGTCATGACGCATTTACCAACGCGGCGCAGTTCGCTGTGCATATTCTGGGTAGCGGTCAGCGGGCACTGGCAGATGCCTTTGCTGTCTCTGGCGACGCGTTTGACCAATTCGACTGGACGATTGGCCCCAATGGCGCGCCGACACTGGCAGGCTGCCTCGCCAGCTTCCACTGTGACACCTACGGCGTGCATCCGGCGGGTGACCATTCCATTGTCCTCGGGCAGGTCACGCACGCCGCTTATGACCCAGATGACAGCGTTGCGGGCCTGATGTATGATCAAGGCCGCTATGGCCGTTTTACACCGCTGACGGAATAGCCCGTAAGCCTTTCCAATTGGTCAAAATCCCGGGGGTGTCCCGGCATCGCCGGGACGGGGGCTGGCCCCCATCCTAGCTGAACCGCAGAACAAAGCGCTTAATGGCGGATCAATAATCCTTCTCGAAGAAGATACCGATCCCGGTGTTCCCATCGGACCCGACCGTCCCTTTCGCCGTCAGATTCTTGGTCAGATCAAGGTTGATAGACACATCCGCTGTCCCGTCAGAGGCGGCGGTCACATCGGTGTAGACATTCTCGGAAATGTATTTACCCGCGCGGACAGCCGTGGCACCGCTGTCGGTGGTGGTCACATCCAGATCGTCCAGCCCGAACCCTGTGCGCAGGTTAGAGATCACCCCCGCGCCACCCCGTCCGGCAAGTGTCGCCACCGCGCTGGCGAGTTGCAGCGCCTGAAACGCCGAAATTTCAGAGATGTTTCGCCCAAACAGAAGCTGTGCCAGCACCTCGTCCTGCGGTGCATCGGGTGTCGATTCAAAGGAAACCTCGGGCGATGTGGCTTTGCCTTCGATCACGATACGAACCTCGCCCGTGTTGGTGGTCGTCGAGGTTACAAACCTCAGGTAGGGTACCAGATCGCCTTGGAAGCGCACGGCCCCTTCGTCCAGCTCGAACCGTTTGCCAAGAATATCCAGACGACCACGGATCAGGTCGAAGCGACCGGCCGAGATGATGCGATTGGTCGATCCCGTCAGCAACAGGCTACCGCCCAGTTCCGCATCCAGACCACGGCCGCGCACGAAAATCCGCCGTGGCGCATTGATGCGGACGTTCAGGCCAAACCCCGGCCCGCTGTCGCCACTTGCCGCGGGATCCGTGCCCGCGTCGGCACCGGTCAAACCGGCCTTGCGACGGGTCGCCACAACATCTGCTGGCGCGCCGATGAAATCGATCTGTGGAATATCACCGATGCTGGTCATACCGGTTGACGGCACGCTTACCTCGGTCTCGCCCACGTCGATCTGACCGCTGATATTCGCCCCCCCCGAAAGCGGTCCCGCAAGACGCAGGTTGCCATCAAGCGACGTGCGATACAGCGATGGATCGATCAGCACGAGGTTGTTCAATCCGATCTGGATATCGGCGGGCAGTGATCCGGTCAGGGTCACCGCCCCGCCCGCCTTGATCTGCCCCCCGTCCGCGCTGCGCGCAGATAGGTCGATTTGCGCGCGGTTATTGGCCAGCCGGATATCCGCTGCGATGTCCTGAAGTGTCACCCGAAGGTTGGGGGCGGACAGCGACGCGTTAGAGGTTTGAATGCTCCCGTTGACCGACCCAAGTGCCGGCGGCCCGTTCACCGTCAAATCGAACCGTGCCTGACCTTGCAAGCTCCGCGGCGCAATGAACGGGGCGGACAGCCCCAATGGCGCGTTCCCGTTCACGTCAAGGTTCAGATTGCCATCGCTGCCCACAAGCCCCACGATCGTGGCACGGGTGCCCGCTGGTCCGGTGGCGTTCGTATTGACCCGCCAGCCAGCGCTTTCCTGCTGTGCGGTACCGGTTACATTCAGCGGGCCGGACAGTTTTGGCACCACGGCGCCCAGATTGGGGATTGTGACATCATAATTCAGCGCGGGCGCATCCCCCGTGACAACCCCCTGCACAGACGCCCGGGCGGCATAGGGGCCCGTCGCGTTTGTATCTACGGCGATGCCGGCGGGCGTTTGCCGCACCGATCCTTTTGCCGCCAGCGGGCCGGACACGCCCGGCACTAGCGGCTGTACATTTGGCACCGACACGTCAAACGTCAGCGACATATCGGGGCCAGTGGCCAAGCCTTCCACCATCGCGCGCGCGCCATATGGGCCTGTCGCGTTGGTATCGACGAAGAACCCCTTTTCCGTCTGACGCACGGTCCCTGTCGCCGCAAGTGGCCCGTTCACCTGTGGCACCACCGCCTGAAGATTCGGGACCGATGCGTCGAAAGAGATATCGACCATAGGTGTTAACATCCCCTGAACGGCAACCTGCGCGGCGTAGGGGCCACTGGCTTTCGCGTCGATCTGGAACCCTTCCTCCAACTGCTTGAGGTTGCCCGACGCCTCTACCGCGCCGGTCACCTGCGGTGCAAAAGCCTCTACCCGCGGGATCGAGGCGCTAAAGTCCAGATCCAGCGGCGTCAGCAGCCCCTGGACCGAGGCGGTAACATCTTCGGGGGCGGAGGCTTTGGTGTCGACCTGCCACCCGTCCGGCGTCTGGCGTAGCACGCCATCCAACGCGATAGGGCCCTCGACCGGCGCGTCGGGCACAAAGTCACGCAGTTCGGGCACATCGGCGGTGAAGTTGAGCACCGCATTCTCGCCCGTTGCCAGCCCTTTGGCGGTCAGCGCGGCACCGTAGGGGCCGTCTGTCACGGCATCAACAGTCCAGCCACGGGAGTCCTGCTCGGCCTCGGCCTTGATCGTGATGGGACCGGAATATTGCGGCAGCACGGTCGCGATATCATTCAGTTTTGCATCAAATCGCGCTTGCGAATTGTTGCTACGCAGCTCGACGCCACCACTGGCGTTCAATGCGTCGTTTTCCAGCAGCAGGTCACGCACGAAGGTGCCCGTCTCGTCACGCGATGCGCCAAGGCTTAGCGTCGTGTCGCCAGCCAGCAATGCGTCCGCCTGTTCGATCCCCACTTTCAAATCCTGCGTCAGGCCAGAGATATTCAGGTCGAACGTCCCGTCCAGTGGCGTAATCTGACCCGCGATCTCTACATTCGCGGCCCCGTCCATCTCGCGTCCGGCAAGAGCGGAAAAGCGGCTGATGTCAGTGGCTTCAAGGCGGGCTTTCAACTGGGTAAGAAAGCTATCGGCTGGCCCGCTAATCGTGACATCGCCGGTCAGACCATAATCCGCGCCAGAAAGATCAAGCCCCGTGATCTGAACCGGTGTGCCTTCGGTATAGGCGATGGTTGTACGTCCCTTGATGGACCGGCCGACCGCTTCGGAAACCGCGGCGTTGGTCAGCGTCAGCCCGTCAGCCGAGAATGCCAGATCGCCCATGAATTCGCCGACCGACCCTGCCGCGCCTTGCAACGTCCCGTTCAGCGTCAGTTGCGTCGCGTCAATCGCCAGCGCGTCTGTGGCCAGTTCGGTCACGTCGAAGGTGGCGTCAATCGCATCGCCATCTTGCGCGTTGTAATTCACATCAAGCCCGACGCGCCGCACGTAGGTATCGCCCCCGGCCACTGGCAGCAAAACGCGACTGCCATCGGCGCTGGCGACAGTGCCCGTGATGTCGATCAGGCTGGGCCAGTTGTCGCTGTTCAGCGTGACCTTGCCCTGCAGTTCTGCGGATTGCGCCTTGAGGGCAAAATCGCTGACCTCGACACCGCCTTCGGCCTGTACCAAAGCATCCACGGTCAGCGCGACATCGGGGCCAAAAAATTCGCGGTACTGCGACAGGATCAGCGCGGTCACGTCGCCGTTCAGATCAGCCTGAATACGGCGGTCGGGCGCTGCGCTATCGCCTTGGGCGGCAACGATAACCTGACCGGCGAGCCGTTGTTCGCCGTCGGTCGACAGGTTGATATCCGTCGCGAAATCAGAAAGCGGCCCCTGCCCCGCGATCACCAGATCGACAGAGGGCTCATCAGGCAGTTTAAGCGTGCGCGAGATGATGCCTTTGGCTTCCTCTGAAAGGGTCACGGCCATGTCCAGCAGGCTGTCATTGCGATCAAGATCAGCGGTGATTTTGAACTCGCCCTTCTTGCCATCGGTGCGCGCGGCCAGAATATCGACCGTCGCCGTGTCGTCATTCAACAGCGCGGTGGCTTGAACAGTCAGTGTGGCCGCTTCGCCCAGAATTGGCGCGCCCAGATTGATCTCGTCGACCGAAAAGTCAGCCACATCAATGGCGACGGGCAGATCGGGGATCGCCGGGAAGGTAAACGGTTTCGCCTCGGGATCGGGGAGCGTTTCTTCCTGCGCCACGGGCAATCGCGGCACGCTCAGGCGTTTTGCGGTCAGGGCCTGCACCTCCAGCCGGCCGCGCAACAGTGCGGATCGGTTCCAGTCCAACTCCACCTCTTCCAGCGTCAGCCAGACCCCTTGGTCGTCGGCGATGGTCATCCGGTCGAACCGCGCGCGCGAGCTGAGCGCACCAGCGAAACCGTCAATACTGACCGTGCGGCCCGCGCCGCTGAGGGCGTCTTGGATCGTGCGGGTCAGGAAGCCTTTGTCATCCTCTTGGGCCGAAGCGACAGAGCCGACAAAGATCAGGGCGAAAACCAGAAAGCTGCGCATGAAGTGGATCAAAACGATTGTCCAATACCGATATAAACTTGAAAATTCTCATCTGTTTCGGGGCCCGACACAGGCACCGCGAGGTCGACGCGGATGGGGCCGATGCCCGTGGCATAGCGCAGACCAAGCCCTGCACCTGACTGCCAAGTGCCTGACCCGTCGTAGAATTCCTCGGCACCGATGTAGCCCGCGTCGGCAAAGGCCACGACGCCGATCTTGTCGCGTACCTGCCAACGCGCCTCTGCGGACAGGCCAGCAAAGCTGCGACCGCCTACTGTATCGCCACTGGCCAGATCAACGCCAAGCGATTGGTAGGGTTGCCCGCGCACGGTGCCGCCGCCGCCGGAATAGAACAGATAGTCCGCGGGCGATTCAGCCAGTGTCGGGCCATAGACCGACCCAAGCTGTCCCCGCAGGGCAAAGGTCACGGGCCGCGTGGTGCCAAAGGTTTTATAGCCGCGCACGTCGATGTAGGTGCGCACGCCGTTATCCGACCCCGACAGCGCCACAAAAGGGGTCACGCTGGCCTTGGCGTAGTAGCCATCTTTCGCATCAAGCCGATTGTCGCGGTAATCATGTTCCGCGCTTAGGGGCAGCGTCAGCAACGTATATTTGTTCTCGCCAAAAGCGTCGCGGGTTTCAGCCGTCCGCAAACCGACGCCAAGCGTATAGGTCCGTTCCTCGCTGGCGATGCGTTCGATCCCGGCCTCAAGGTCGAGCTGACGCGAGAAATAGTTCACCTCGTCAAGCTGTTCGATCTCGGCCAGCGCGTAGAAATTCGTGTCGGCGTTAAAGGTCGCAGGGCGTTCAAAACGTGTGCCAAGACGATAATCCGTGCCGCCGGAATCGCCGCCGATCCCCGACACCTCGCCTTCGACACGTAGGCTTTCGGCCCCGCCCAGCAGGTTACGGTGCAGCCAGTAGGTGCTGACGCTAAGCCCTTCAAGCGACGACAGTTCCCCGCCGAAACCAAAGCGCCGCTTGGGCGCGTCAGTGATCTGCGCTGTAATCGGCAGAACATCGGGCGCGGTGATCTGTTCGGCCTCGATCATCGCGACAGAGCTGAAAGCGCCCGTGCGCCGCAACCGTGTGGCGGCCAGATCCAGTTGCTCTTGTGAATAGACCTCTCCGGTGGGCAGTCCGGCGATTTTGACGATCCGGCGCAGGCGCACATCGCTTTTTCCCTTTACCGTCAACTCTCCGAAACGCAGGCGCGGTCCCGGACGTAGACGCAGGGTTGCCGCCAGCGTGGCATCGGGCACGCGGGCGGTCAGCTGCTGGTCGGCCAGTTCGGCTTTGGCGTGGCCCTGATCGCGCCAGCCTTCGATACCGGCGGCGACGGCCTCTTTCATGACGCCGAGACTTGCGGTTTCACCTGCGGCGAATTCATCGGGCAGCTCGGTTTCGGGGGCGACAGGGGCGATTTCGGCTTTGGAAAAGCTGAACTTGCGACCGGTTTCGATATTGATCACAGCGCGGTTGATCTGGCGCGGCGGGGCGACCGGCGCGATGGCAGAGGCGTCTACACCGTCGATGGTAATCTTGATGACCGCAGCAAAATACCCTTCGTCATAGAGCACGGCCAAAAGGCGGGCATAATCGGCCTGCGCGGCGGCCAAAAGCTCTTGCGTGGTGGGGTCAGCATCTTCGTCCGTTTGTTCGCGCAGAAGCGATCCGCCGAGCACCGTCTCGTATAGATCAGAGTCCTTATCGATGCCGGTGATGTCGAGCGTCGCCGCGAGACCCGCCGTGCATCCTCCCCAGACCAAAGCTGCCGCGGCCGTAGACGCCCGCAAGAACTTTGCAAAACTGTCTGATTGAAAATGCCCCATGCGGTGCTCCCTGTACTCATAGAACGACGTGCCGTTGGGTGAGACATAGAGCGCGCGACCGCAACGTCAGCAAACTTGTTTATTATTCCCTTGTGCATAGCGGAAACCGCCTGCCATCGGCAAACAGTCTGTTGGGCAAAATCGCGATTGTGAACCGCAAAACACATCCGGTTATGTCATTTTACGCAAGCAGGCGGAAGTTTGCCGTGAAAATGGGGGCGCGTATGCAAAACGCCCGCCAGGGGGAACCTGACGGGCGTTCTTTTCAAGGCCGTGCGAAACGGCCAGTGGCCGGTGGTTAGGCCGATTTCGCGAGGTTGCGCAGCACGTAGTGCAGAACGCCACCGTGTTCGATGTATTCAATCTCGATCGCGGTATCGATCCGGCATTTGATCATGATCTCTTTGACCGAGCCATCTGCCATTGTGATCGTGCAAGGCACTTCTTGCAGCGGCTTGATGGTGTCCAGACCGCTGATCGAAACGGTTTCCTCGCCGGTCAGGCCCAAGCTCTTGCGGGTGTCGCCGTTGGTGAATTCGAACGGGATAACACCCATGCCAACCAGGTTGGAGCGGTGGATACGTTCAAAGTTCTCGGCGATGACCGCCTTGACGCCCAGCAACGCCGTGCCTTTGGCCGCCCAGTCACGGGACGAACCCGCGCCGTATTGTTCACCACCGAAGATGACCAGCGGCGTGCCGTTTTCCTGATGCGCCATAGCCGCGTCAAAGATCGAGGTCTGTTCGCCATCGGGGCCTTTGGTATAGCCGCCCTCAACACCGTCCAGCATTTCGTTCTTGATACGGATGTTGGCGAAAGTGCCGCGCATCATGACTTCGTGGTTACCACGACGGCTACCGTACGAGTTGAATTCACGCACAGGCACCTGACGTTCCACCAGATACTGACCCGCTGGCGTGGTTTCCTTGAAGGAACCGGCAGGCGAGATGTGGTCGGTCGTGATCATGTCACCCAGAACGGCAAGCACTTTGGCGTTCTCGATGTTGGTGATCACACCCGGCTCTGGCGACATGCCTTGGAAGTAGGGCGGGTTCTGCACATAGGTCGAGGTTGGTGGCCAGTCATAGGTTTTGGCGTCGGTGGTTTCGACGGACTGCCACTTTTCGTCGCCCTTGAAGACGTCGGCATATTTTTCCTGGAAGGCTTCGCGGGTCACGGTCTGCTCGACCAGATCAGCGACTTCCTTGGATGTTGGCCAGATGTCTTTCAGATAGACGTCGTTGCCGTCCTTGTCCTGACCCAGCGGGCTGTTGGCCAGATCGACGTTCATGTCACCGACCAGCGCGTAGGCCACGACCAAGGGAGGCGACGCCAGATAGTTGGCGCGCACGTCAGGCGAAATCCGCCCTTCAAAGTTCCGGTTACCCGAGAGGATCGATGTCCCGATCAGGTCGTAGTCGTTGATCGCCTTGCTGATCGGTGCTTCGAGCGGGCCGGAGTTACCGATACAGGTGGTGCAGCCATACCCGACGAGGTTGAAGCCGATGGCGTCCAGATCCTCTTGCAGGTTTGCGGCCTCAAGATAGGCGGACACAACCTGGCTACCGGGGGCGAGCGATGTCTTGACCCAAGGTTTGCGTGTCAGGCCCAAGGCGCGGGCTTTACGCGCCACAAGACCCGCACCGATCATCACATAGGGGTTGGATGTGTTGGTGCAGGATGTGATCGACGCAATGACGATGGACCCGTCATGCAGCTGGTAGTTGCCATCTTCGGTCTGGACGTAGCCACGCTTGTGGTTGCCCTCGTCACCGGGGATGTCTTGAGGCTCGGGCTGGCCGCCCTCACCTTCCCAACGAACTTCGGCGTTGGCTGTGGTGTCTTTACCTTCGCGCACGCCTTTCACGTATTCTGCAAATGCCGTGTGTGCCGAGGTCAGTGCAATGTAGTCTTGCGGACGCTTCGGACCCGAGATCGCAGGCACGATGGTGCCCATGTCGAGCGACAGAGTGTCGGTGTAAACCGGCGCATAGTCATCGCCGCGCCACATGCCGTTTTCCTTGGCATAGGCTTCGACCAGCGCGATGCGGTCTTCATCACGGCCGGTGGTGCGCATGTAACGCAGGGTTTCGGCATCGATCGGGAAGAAACCG
Source organism: Sulfitobacter sp. SBS6 (assembly GCF_048285585.1). Classification (NCBI taxonomy): domain Bacteria; kingdom Pseudomonadati; phylum Pseudomonadota; class Alphaproteobacteria; order Rhodobacterales; family Roseobacteraceae; genus Sulfitobacter; species Sulfitobacter sp. SBS6. Next base: position 268,291 of record NZ_JBLWBA010000006.1, read on the forward strand.
CAGGTCGCACCGTATTCGGGGGCCATGTTGGCAATTGTCGCGCGGTCCGCCAGGGGCAGGCTATCAAGGCCGGCACCGTAGAATTCGACGAATTTACCAACCACGCCCTTTTCGCGCAGCATTTCGACCACTTTCAGCACCAGATCGGTCCCGGTGGTGCCTTCCATCATGGCACCGGTCAGTTCAAAGCCGATCACCTCGGGGATCAACATCGAAATCGGCTGACCCAGCATCGCGGCTTCGGCCTCGATCCCGCCAACGCCCCAGCCCAGAACGGCCATGCCGTTTACCATTGTGGTGTGGCTGTCGGTCCCGACGAGCGTGTCAGGATATGCGACTTCGACGCCGTCCTGATCCTTGTCGGTCCAGACGGTCTGCGCCAGATATTCAAGGTTCACCTGGTGGCAGATGCCGGTGCCGGGGGGCACAACGCGGAAGTTGTTAAACGCCTTCTGGCCCCACTTCAGGAAGGTGTAGCGTTCGATGTTGCGCTCGTATTCGCGGTCAACGTTCATCTGGAACGCGCGCGGGTTGCCGAATTCGTCGATCATGACCGAGTGGTCGATGACAAGATCAACAGGGTTCAGCGGGTTAATCTTGTCGGCATCGCCACCCAAGGCAACCAGCCCGTCGCGCATCGCCGCAAGGTCCACAACTGCGGGAACGCCGGTGAAATCCTGCATCAACACGCGTGCGGGACGGTAAGCGATCTCGCGCGGGTTCTGGCCGCCCTTCGCACCCCATTCGGCGAAGGCCTTGATGTCATCGACGGTGACAGTTTTGCCATCTTCGAAACGCAGCATGTTCTCAAGCACCACCTTGAGCGCGGCTGGCAAATTGGAGAAATCACCCAGACCGGCTTCCTGCGCTGCAGGAATCGAATAATAAGCGATGGATTGGCTGCCCGAAGATAGAGTTTTGCGGGTTTTGGCGGTGTCCTGGCCAACGAAGATGGTCATGGATGGCTCCCTTTATGGGTTAAAAAAGGTCGGTGACTTGGGGCCTAAATGCCTTATTGCGCGGGTCGTTTCAACTGCAAACACGCGCTTCTGGCGCTTTTGTATACCGTTGTGTACTGGATTGAGGTATTTCATACGCAATCCCGTGACGTTACAGCGCCTCAACAAAGGTTGAGTGGTAATTACAACGGGTGCAGTCTACGAATTGTGCATCCAAACCGAAAGTACCCTGCGATGCCCCGCCTGTTTACGTCCCTGATCGCCGCTGGCCTGCTGTCCATAGCGCCCGCCTTTGCTCAGGACCGCCCCGTTGTCGTCGAACTCTATACCTCGCAAGGGTGCTCTTCCTGCCCTCCTGCTGACGAGATGTTTGCCGAGCTGTCCAAACGGGACGACGTGATCGCGCTGGCGCTGCATGTGGATTATTGGGACTATATCGGCTGGCAAGACCCCTTTGGTGCGCCTGAGCACGCCGAACGCCAGCGCGCCTACGCGCTGACCGGTGGGCGGACGTCGATTTACACGCCCGAGATGATCGTCAACGGCCAGTCCGATGTGGTCGGTGCCAAACCCATGAAGCTGATGGAGGCGATCAACAAGCACAAAGAAGACGCCCCACAGGTCGACCTATCTATCGCACGCGACGGGGAAACCCTGCGCATCAACGCGCATACCGTATCGGGTGCCGCCGGACCGTTCGACGTGCACATGTTGCGCTATCACCCGATGGCGGTCACGCAGGTCAAACGCGGCGAAAACGCGGGCCACACGTTCGAGAATTATAACATCGTCGAAGGCTGGCAGACGGTTGATCAGTGGGACGGGCAAGCGCCGCTATCACTCTCTGCCGCCATCACCGGCGATATGCCGGTGGTTGTGCTGGTGCAGCGCAGCAACGCGGGGCCAATCGTGGCAGCGGCGCGGATCAAGTAGTCACTCAAAACACCTAGATGTTTAGGCATTAATTGTCGTGGATGCGCCAGCGACGATGGACCCAGAACCATTGCTCGGGATCCGCTTTGACCCGTGCGGTAAGACTGTCATTCAAAGCCTGGGTCATCGTGACAGCATCGCTGTGTGGCACAGGTGCCTCCAGCACCGTGTCGAATGACACCCCATCAGCTTGTCGAATGCCGTAGAACGGGATCAACAGCGCATCATAGCGCAATGCCAGCTCGGCGGCAGAAAGCGCTGTATTGGCAGGTTGCCCCAAGAAATCGAGCGCCGGCGCGCCAAAGACGTGTTGATCAAACAGCAGTACCAGCTGCCCGCCCTCTTTTAGATGCCGTACGAAACCCGCCGTGCCGCGTCGGCCTTGCGGGAAGACAGGGCCGCCGAAAGCCTCCATCGTTTGGACGTAATGCGCGTTGAAATAAGGGTTTTTCATGTTGCGGTAGAGCCCGCCAATGTCATACCCTCGCGCCACAAGACAGGCACGCATCGCTTCGTAGTTGCCATAGTGGCCCGTCACCAGAATGACCGGTTTGCCTTGTTCTGCCGCTTTTTCCAGCGCCGCGACGCCTGCGCCGGTCGGCGTATTCTTTGCCATACGCTTGGGGAAGTCGCGCGCTGAATAGTTTTCGATAAAGCTGCGCCCCACGTTGTTAAGGCACTTTGAGGCAATTTCTGCGCGCCGTTCTTGCGGCATCTGCGGCCAAATCATCGCAAGATTTTCAAGCGCCCGCGCCCGATATCCCGCGACCGGCCCGATCACATGTTGAACGACCCATCCGACGAAGGCTATGCGCGTTTTATAGGGCAGCACCAAGGCCAGTCGAATAAGGCCGACGATAAAGGCATTGGTCAGGTAGTGCCCTGCACGTCGGCTAAATCGAACGTTCTTGGGATATTTGGGACTGGCCATGCGCATCTGCCTGCAAGGAAAAGCGCCCTTAAGGGGCGGGGCCTGCCGTTCATACCGCGCAGGGCCCCGCGCAACAAGCGTGTTTCACCCGGGCGGCAATGCGCCACCGGATGCAACAGCGGCTGGTTAATAGCTAAACGTCTGACCGGTTGCGATCGCTGTCCGCAAGGAGGTTTCGGCCCATGTCCCTGCCCCGCCATGCGCACGAATGGCACGAAGTTCGGCCAAAGCTTCGGGGATATCGCCCTGCTCTACCAAAGCTTGCCCGCGATAGGACCGCGCGAGAACATTCGCAGGGTTGGCTGCCAGCGCACGCGCATAGAACGCCATTCCGCCAGCTTGGTCGCCCATTTTGCGCGACGTGAACCCCATGTAGGTCAATCGACGATCGTCCTGCTCAGGCATAGCGGCAAGTACGATCTGCGCATCCGAGTATTCGCCTGCATAGGCCAGTTCACGAACAGTTTGATAAAGGTCATCCGGTGTGAGCCGGCTATCCTTTGCATCGATACAGGTCTTTGACTTCTTGTCATACACCTGCCCGTCTTCGCATTTCACAACGGGCTTCGGTGGGGACGTATCATTGGAGCCAGCGGCAAAGGCCGCGAAAGGAATAGCCAATGACAGGATGGACGCAAACACAACACGCATAGTCAAACACTCCTGAACTAAATACACGGCTGATGTTAGACGATCCACGCCATAGGTAAAGCACTAGGTTCAAACCTACCGTCTCGATGTAGCGCGAGATAGGGCCGGAATACGCAGCTTTTGAATCAAAAAGGCTGCACCGCCGTCAAGCGATGCAGCCCAAATACCTGCGCGTGTATCAGTCCTTAAAGACGCGCCTAAAGATCGTATCAACATGTTTGGTGTGGTAGCCCAGATCGAATTTTTCTTCGATCTCTTCTGCACTTAGTGCGGCCAGGACTTCTTCGTCAGCGAGCAGCTCGGTCTTGAAATCCTTGCCGTCTTCCCAGACCTTCATGGCGTTGCGCTGAACCAGCTTGTAGCTATCTTCGCGGCTCACGCCGGCCTGCGTGAGCGCGAGCAAAACACGTTGCGACATCACAAGACCGCTAAACTTGTTCATATTTGCCAGCATGTTGTCAGGATAAATCAGCATATTGTCGATGACGCCGGTCAAACGATGCAGCGCGAAGTCAAGAGTGATGGTGGTGTCGGGGCCGATCGCACGCTCAACGCTGGAATGGGAGATATCGCGTTCATGCCACATGGTGACGTTTTCCATTGCTGGAATCACAGCCATGCGAATTGTACGGGCCAGCCCGGTCAGGTTCTCGGTCAGCACAGGGTTTTTCTTGTGCGGCATCGCCGAAGACCCCTTCTGACCCGCCGAGAAAAACTCCGCCCCTTCCAAGACTTCGGTCCGTTGCATGTGCCGCACTTCGGTCGCAACGTTCTCGATAGAGCTGGCGATCACACCAAGTGCTGCGAAGAATGCCGCGTGACGGTCACGGGGGATGATCTGCGTGCTCACGGGTTCGGGCGACAGGCCCAGCTTTTCGCAGACATGTTCCTCGACCCGCGGATCGATATTCGCAAATGTCCCCACAGCGCCGGAAATCGCACCGGTAGCAATCTCGGAGCGTGCTGTTTTCAACCGCGTCAGGTTGCGGTCCATCTCTGCATAAAAGCGCGCAAAGGTAAGGCCCATTGTTGTGGGTTCAGCGTGGATCCCGTGGCTGCGCCCGACGCGCACAGTATTTTTATGTTCCATGGCACGGCGCTTCAGCGCGGCCAGCAGCAAGCCCATGTCTTCGATCAGAATATCAGCTGCGCGGGTTAATTGCACGTTAAAGCAGGTGTCCAATACGTCAGAAGAGGTCATCCCCTGGTGCACAAAACGCGCCTCGTCGCTGCCCACATGTTCGGCCAAATGGGTCAAAAAGGCGATAACGTCATGTTTTGTAACGGCTTCAATCTCGTCAATGCGCGCGACATCGAACTCGACATCTTTGGCTTTCCAAACCGCCTCCGCATTTTCGCGCGGAATCACCCCAAGGTCGGCCATGGCGTCACAGGCATGCGCCTCGATCTCGTACCAGATGCGGAACTTGGTTTCAGGGGACCAGATCGCAACCATCTCGGGGCGGGAATAACGGGGAATCATGTGGTGATACCTTTGTTTTGGGGTGTTTTGATGTACGCGCGGGATAGACCGCGGGGGGGTAAAGAACAAGTCTGAACCCTTGCGCCACCAAGGCAGGGACGCTTGCTGCCTCGCCCATAGGCGCCTCCGGCGGGAGTTTTCAGAGCAAAATGAAGAAGGGGCGGGTTTGTCCCATTCTGGTCTGGCAGTTTACCTTCGGACAGGCAAAGGTGCCGCAAATTGAATATATTACGCCATTAGGGAATCGCTAAGAAATGTCTGATACGTCTCGCTTAAGCCCCGCTACGATTGCTGCCCAAGCAGCGGGAGCGGTTGATGCGCAAACCGGCGGGGTGGTCCCGGCGCTGCCTATGGCCACGACCTATTTGCGGGATGAAGCATACCAACCGCTGCGTGCAGACAACATCTATCTGCGCGATCAGAGCGATATTGTACGCGTTGCAGAAAAAGTGCTCTCTCAACTGGACGGGGCGAAAGAATCGCTGCTGTTCCCGTCAGGCATGGCAGCGCTTGCCGCCGTCTTCCGTACCGTCCCAAATGGCGAGCGCGTGCTGGTGCAAAGCCAGATTTACTGGGGCACCACCAAGTGGATTCGGGATTTCTGCACCCGGCGTGACATTGAACTGCGAGAGGTCGAAGCCTCTGACAAGGCGGCGTTTGCCGCCGCCTGCGAGAGCTTTAGACCAACCTTGGCGCTCATCGAAACGCCATCAAACCCGTGGCTTCGCATGGTCGATATCCAAGCTGCGGCTGATGCGGTGCATAGCGCGGGTGGGTTGCTCGTGGTGGATAGCACGGCCGCGACGCCGATTTTGCAACAGCCGCTTAAACACGGTGCCGACGTTGTAATGCATTCTGCCACAAAGGGCATTAATGGCCATTCGGACGTATTGGCGGGCGTTCTGGCGACCAATGACGTCACGGGCCACGTGTGGGAAGATATCAAAGCGGACCGGCATGATGCAGGCGCGGTTATCGGCCCGTTTGAAGCATGGTTGCTGGTCCGCGGGATGCGCACCCTGCCCCTGCGCGCCAAGCAAATGTCGTGCAACGCCATGGAATTGGCAGAATTTTTGCAAAATCACCCGAAGATTGAAAAGGTTCTCTATCCGGGTCTTGCCTCACATACAGGCCACGAATTGGCGACGCGGCAAATGTCAGGAGGATTTGGGTCGCTTTTGTCTTGCATTGTAAAAGGTGGCGGCGCAGCGGCGCTGGAGGTTGTCGGTAAGCTGGAAGTTTTCCATCGCGCAACGTCTTTGGGCGGGGTCGAAAGTCTTGTCGAACACCGCCACACGATCGAACCCCACACCGGGATTCCCGAAGGGTTGCTGCGTTTATCGGTGGGGATTGAAGATATCGAAGATCTAAAACGCGACTTGAGCCAAGCGCTTGATGCATAACGATACTTCGGGGCGCTCGCGCCCCGGGACCCCATGTCTTTCGAAGATGATTTGAAGGATACAACCAGTGGTGCGGTCGGAGAGACTCGAACTCTCACGGGTGTTACCCCACAGCGACCTCAACGCTGCGCGTCTACCATTCCGCCACGACCGCACGCCATGGTTGGTGAGGGTCGTTTAGACAAACTCTTTCACAAAGTGAAGAGCAAAATTGCGCAGATTAAGTCGTTGTTCAGATTCGTGTGATTTATCATTCAATCGGGCGGGGTGGCTTGAAAAACAGTGCGAAGACGTAAACTTAAAGGAGGATATGAATCGAGGAACAATATGACCCAAGCGCCCATAGATCCCCCTGCCCTGCAGATTGACATCGTTTCTGACGTGATGTGCCCTTGGTGTATTGTCGGGTACCGCCAGCTAGAGCAGGCGTTAGCCGCCTTGAATATCGGCGCGTTCATCCGCTGGCACCCTTTCGAGCTTAACCCCCAAATGGGCCCCGAAGGTCAGAACCTGACCGAACATATTGCCGAAAAATACGGTGCTTCGCCTGAGCAATCGGCGCAAAACCGTGCGCATCTTGTGCAGCTTGGCACTGAACTTGGAATCGACTTCAATTTCAACGCCGATAGCCGCATCGTCAACAGCTTTGCCGCGCACCAACTGCTGGACTGGGCTCAAGATCAGAACCTGCAGCACCCACTTAAGCTTGCGTTGTTTGAAGCACATTTTACGAAGGGATTGGATGTTTCAGACCATAGTGTCCTCGTTGATGTCGCTGCAGATGTCGCATTGGATCGCAGTTCTGCGCAGGACGTTCTCGACAGCGGCAGCCATGTAGAACGTGTTCGCGAACGCCAGTCGGTTTGGACATCGCAGGGAATTTCTGGTGTGCCTTCCATGATTTTCGCAGGCAAATACCTTGTGACTGGTGCGCAGGGTGTCGATAACTATGTGCAAATTATCCAAAAAGTAATTCAAGAGGTAAGCGCCGCGGAATGACTGTTTCGTTTACCTCGGCTCAACGGTGCGCACAGAATGGTTGAATGGATCACCTCCAAGGGGCTTGTCGATTACCGGGAAGCCGAAGCATGGATGGAGGAACGCGCGTCCCTTATCGCCGCGGGGAATGCCGATGAATGCGTCTGGCTTGTAGAGCATGCTCCGCTATATTCTGCCGGCACCTCAGCAAAATCGGAAGATTTGACTGACCCAAAGCGGTTTCCGGTATATGAAACGCGCCGCGGCGGACAGTACACATACCATGGGCCGGGGCAGCGGGTTGTTTATGTGATGCTGGACGTCGGTAAACGCGGCCGGGACATCAGACGTTTTGTTCAAGACCTTGAACATTGGGTGATCGCGACCCTTGCAAGCTTTACCATCAAAGGCGAGATCAAGGAGGGGCGCGTCGGCGTCTGGGTGGAACGTCCCGAGAAACCGCTCGCGGCGCAGGGCGGCATTCGCGAAGATAAAATCGCGGCGATCGGTATCCGGCTTAGAAAATGGGTCAGTTTTCACGGAATCAGCATAAATGTTGATCCAAATCTTGAGCATTTTTCCGGGATCGTCCCCTGTGGGATCCAAGAACATGGCGTTACGTCTTTAGTTGACCTTGGCCTGCCAGTTATGATGGAAGACGTTGATATCGCCCTGAAAGCGCAGTTCGACACGGTTTTCCCTCCGCTGTCTGAATACGCGCCCAAAGACGGATAATGTTCCTCGCCGCTCAAACGTTTCACTGCGCTCGTGCTATTTCCGCCGCGGCTTTACGGTTTCTTCATCGCTAGAGGCGTATGTCATCCAGCATGATGAGCACTTCTGACACCTCCTCCCCCCGTGACTACAAGGCTGTGCGCCTCCGACACAGTTTGATAAATGATCTGTCTTTTTTCGTGCCCTGCGTCAAAGGCGGCCATTGCCCATATTGGCAAGCCGCACTAGAACGAACCTTAATTCAATGCGCGCCCCCTGTCGGGGCGTGAGTTGACAACCCAATCTCAGGAGGCACCGCATGGCAGACGCAGCCATTCACGGGCAAGACCATCACGACGAGCGCGGATTTTTCACGCGCTGGTTCATGTCCACAAACCACAAAGACATCGGGCTATTGTACCTGATCGTTTCGGCCCTCGTTGGCTTCATCTCTGTATGTTTCACCATATATATGCGCTTGGAGCTTATGCACCCAGGCGTGCAATATATGTGTATGGAAGGCGCGCGGTTTATCGCTGATAGCGCAGCGACCTGTACGCCAAACGGCCACCTTTGGAATGTTCTGATCACCGCGCACGGCATCTTGATGATGTTCTTCGTGGTTATCCCCGCTTTGTTCGGTGGTTTCGGTAACTATTTGATGCCATTGCAAATTGGCGCGCCTGACATGGCGTTCCCGCGGATGAACAACCTCTCTTTCTGGCTATATGTCGGCGGCACAACGCTTGCAGTCTGCTCCGTGCTGACACCCGGCGGCAGCGGCCAGCTTGGGTCAGGTGTGGGCTGGGTTCTCTATCCGCCGCTCTCTGTTCGTGAAGGCGGCATGTCGATGGATTTCGCGATTTTCGCTGTGCACGTATCCGGCGCATCGTCGATCCTGGGTGCGATCAACATGATCACAACATTCCTCAACATGCGCGCCCCTGGCATGACGTTGTTCAAAGTGCCGCTGTTCAGCTGGTCCATCTTTGTTACAAGCTGGTTGATCCTTCTGTCCCTGCCCGTTTTGGCCGGTGCCATCACCATGCTTTTGATGGATCGCAACTTCGGATTCGCATTCTTTGACCCAGCAGGCGGTGGTGATCCAGTTCTGTATCAGCACATTCTGTGGTTTTTTGGTCACCCCGAAGTGTATATCATTATTCTTCCAGGCTTCGGCATCATCAGCCACGTCATCGCGACCTTCAGCCGCAAGCCTATCTTCGGATATCTTCCGATGGTTTGGGCGATCATCGCGATTGGCGCATTGGGCTTCGTCGTTTGGGCGCACCACATGTACACCGTTGGTATGTCTCTGAACCAACAAGCTTACTTCATGTTGGCCACCATGGTTATCGCGGTGCCGACGGGCGTTAAGGTATTCAGCTGGATTGCGACCATGTGGGGTGGTTCGGTTGAATTCAAAACACCTATGCTGTGGGCCTTCGGCTTCCTGTTTCTTTTCACCGTTGGCGGTGTGACAGGTATCGTTCTCTCGCAGGCAGCTGTGGACCGCTACTACCACGACACATACTATGTGGTTGCGCACTTCCACTATGTGATGAGCCTTGGTGCCGTCTTCGCGATCTTCGCCGGTATTTATTTCTACCTGCCGAAGTTCACGGGCCGCATGTATCCCGAATGGGCTGGCAAGCTGCACTTCTGGGCAATGTTCATTGGCGCGAACCTGACGTTCTTCCCACAGCACTTCCTGGGCCGTCAGGGCATGCCACGTCGCTATATCGATTACCCTGATGCGTTTGCATATTGGAACCTGTGGTCGTCGATCGGCGCGTTCCTGAGCTTTGCGTCCTTTATCTTCTTCTTCGGTGTTATGTTCTACACGTTGACACGTGGGGCCCGCAGCCCAGCTGCGAACCCTTGGAACGAATATGCGGACACTCTGGAATGGACGCTGGCAAGCCCCCCACCAGAGCATACGTTCGAAATTCTTCCCAAGCAGGAAGAATGGGACAAACAGCCTAGCCACTAAGCTAGCACAACATTGAAATGAGAGGCTCCAACGGCGGTTGGGGCCTTTTTTCGTTCTACCCGGGCTCTCGGTACAGTTTCATAAAGACGAATGTTTATCCGCAGTTAGCCAAAATCTTACCGCGTCCCCCCGTAAAATAAGGGCTTCCCAAAATTGTCTGAAATTAATTTCGAAAAATGTTATTTTTCCTCTTGCGGCTCACCGCCGCTATGGGTATTCCACGCCCTACCAGAGGATGCGGGCGTAGCTCAGGGGTAGAGCATAACCTTGCCAAGGTTAGGGTCGGGCGTTCGAATCGCCTCGCCCGCTCCAACTGGTTCTCTGCTTATCCAGCAGGACAGCAAGGCCACCTTCGGGTGGCCTTTTGCTGTTCCGGGCCCCTAAAACAATGAAACTGCTCACAGGCCTACAAAGGGCCAGCACACTTACCAGTTCGGACAAGGGTCCGTTCATTGGTGCCCAGTCTAGAACTCCGATCAGGGTTGAAGCAGGCACGGCTGCGGCGCAAAATATACTGTCGCCACAATGATACGCCCAAGCGGCACGTGACAAAGCTTTCACCGCTGAATGTCCTCACTCTGCGACCTACAAGGGTTCCCTAGGCCTCTCTCTGAGGGCAGCAGCACAAACAGGCCCGATACCCCTCCCCCGTTGCTACGAGAGCACCTGAGGTGTCTCAGGCCTGTACCAACGAAGCTGGGGCAAGTGGATACTCGCGAGGCTCTACGCGCTCTGCCTGTCCTTGCGGATCATCGCTGATGAGTTGGATTAAACGCCCCAGCCGCGTGCGTCAGAGCCAAACACAGAGCATGTTTCAATATGGCAACGAACGAGTTTCTGCCGACGCCTAACGTCAGTCAAATACCGTTGTGATCAAAAGAAAAAGCGGGCGCTGAAAGCACCAGCCTGCGTCGGCTTATACCTGTTCGAATGATGGCACTATGAACACGACCGCCATACAGCTAACGCCGGTGACGCAATTATTGTCTGCTTAAAGAAGAGATATCGTCGATCGTGCTGATAGTGTTTCACGCTCCATCTGCTCGATGGCGCGAATGTGCCACTCCAAACCGGTTTGACCCTGATCGGCCGCTTCGGCAAGGTTGTTCTGCGCCAGCTTCGCCTGGTCGGCCGACAGAACCAACGCCTCGGCAACCTCTGCGCGGCTGGTGCGTATATCGGCAAGCTGCGCGTCATAAGCATCCTCCGAAATCGCCCCTGAGGCCTTGAGCTGATTCAACGTCGCCACATCTTCTTGCTGCTGTGCGAGCATCTGGGGAAGATGTGTCGTGATATCATCCAGCTGGTCATTGGACTTGCGGATACTGCGCACGAGGTCATTCGCGGAAACCAGCTCCATCCGTTGGGCGACTTCTCGTTTGCCAGCGAGATTCCCGCTCACCGCACCAACAACGCCACCGGCCGCAGCGGCTCGTAGGCAGCCCGAGGCATCGGATGCGGCAAGCACCGAGATACCGCAGCCCACCGCGGCACCAACCGCGGCATGCTTGATTGTGGAGTTGCGGACAATATCGCGCATCAACGCGTCAAGCGCGGCGGTTTGCTCCACCATACCGGCGTCATTCTCACGGTTTTCCTTGAAGCTTAGCTTGCCGGACGAAGGGCCGAATTGCGCAGCGCGATCGGCAGTGGGCGCAGCACATCCTGAAACAAGAACGGCAGCGGCGAGGGAAATCGTTAGAACAGTGGTTTTCATTACATGGATCCGTTGAGCTAGGCGTATTCGCGACCAATAGACGAAAATTATGCCGATTTTACGGCATGTTCGCCATGAAGTTTTCCGACGTTAACGTTTATCTATTCACCTTCGTGCCACAAATGCCCATAGTTCCCGCACAGGGTGAATTTTTTAAAAAGTCATATTGTTGCCGGTTTTGTTCACTATCGTTTAGGGAGTTCGACATAGGTTGCCTCGGAGCCCCGAAGCAAATCTTGGAAGGAGACCACATTGAAAATTCTAGCAGTCGACGATGATCCATTCATTCTAGAACTCCTTCCCGCGATGTTTGAACAGGCAGACCTGAACGATCTGCACACGGCCCCTTCGGGTCCGGCTGCTCTCGACATGATCAAAGCTCAGAAGGTGCCATTCGATTGCATGCTGCTGGACGTCGATATGCCGGAAATGGACGGGATCGAGCTTTGCCGAAGAATTCGCACTGTCCCCGGGTATGAGGATAAACCGATTTTGATGCTGACGGCGAAGACAGATTCGATCTCTATCGAGAAAGCGTTTGCCGCCGGTGCGAATGACTACATCGCCAAGCCATTTAACCTGAAAGACATCTACAACCGCATTCGCGTGGCCGAACGCCTGTTGGTGTCGTCCAAGACCATCAAACGCATCGACGCGAGCGACCTGTCCAAAGAAGGCACACAGGTAGCTGAAGATATCACACTGACCGATAAGGTCTTTTTGGCGAATGTCGGCAGGCTGATCCTGTCATTCTCCCTTGGAAACTACATCACGCAGCTCGATCGGAGCGAACTGGACAACTATCAGGTTTTCGGCGTGTCGATTGATGATGCGGAACGTATTTTCGAACAAACGTCACAACAGGGTTTTCTTCACCTCCTTACCAGCGTGGCAGAAACCCTGACCGACCTCATCACTTGCCCCCATCTGCTGATGTCCTACGAAGGCAACGGTGCCTTCCTGTGTATCACGCGCGACCCGAACCTGCCCGAATGGGACCGGATGGAGGCTGGCCTACAGGCCAAGCTGGATGCGCTGAACTTGCTAAGCGATGATCTGAAGCAAGAGAGCATCAGCCTGTCAGTCGGCACGCCCATAGCGCCGAATGCGAACCGGACCCAACGGGTGAAAAAGACCTTTGAAAGGGCGCTATCGCGGGCTGAAATGCGCTATGCGAGCAAATGCGCCGCCGCCTGATCCTAGTTGATCGGGAATTGCACCAGACACTGCGCCGCATGTTTGCGGTAATCCTCTAGCGTCTGATCGATCGAGCGGCGGTCGCGCATTTTACCCATGGCCGATTTCTTTTGCGCCCGCGTGCCGCTCACATGGCGTTCTAGGATCAGGACCGTCACGCCCAGCATGATGGTCTTTTCATCCTCACCGATCATGTCCGCACGCGACAGCGTTACCGCCGTATAGGCGATCATATTGGCGCAGCGCAGCGCCGCAGCCTCTTCCCCTTCATAGGTAAGCGCATGCGCTGGCCCCCAAAGAACAGATCCGCAAAGAAGCGCAGAAAGCAGGAGCCTCAAAACGCTTTGAACGTCATCGTTGTAAGCGAACGTTCAATCCCTTCGATGTCCAGAAGGTTATCGTTGATGTAAACGCCAATATCTTTTCCCGAAGGAATATAAAGCTTCATCAAAAGATCGTAATCACCAGAGGTTGAATACAGCTCGGAGTGTATTTCCCGCAGCGCGACCTCTTCGGCAACGCGATACGTACTGCCGGGCCGGCACCGGATCTGGATAAAAACGCAGGTAGACATGGACAGGCCTTAGGCTGGTTACAACACGTCCAAGCTGACATAAGGGGGCAACAGCCGCAATCGCTGATTGGGACCGATCGGCATCGAAACGCTTTGTCTTGGCGCGACGGCCTGCCCTGCTATAAGAGCCCGAAAGACGGAGATATTCATATGCGCCAGACCACCATCAATCGTTCGACCGCAGAGACCGAGATCAGCGTCGAAATCAACCTCGACGGGACAGGGTCCTACGCCAACCACACGGGCATCGGGTTCTTCGATCACATGCTGGATCAATTGGCGCGTCATTCGCTGATCGATATGAAAATCAGCGCAAACGGCGATCTTCACATTGATGACCACCACACCGTCGAGGACGTAGGCATCACACTTGGCCAAGCGCTAAGCACCGCATTGGGCGACAAACGCGGCATTCGCCGCTACGGCGCGTGCCTGCTCCCAATGGACGATGCCTTGGTGCGTACCGCGCTTGATCTGTCGGCGCGGCCTTTCTTGATCTGGAATGTGGACCTGCCGACCGCAAAAATCGGGAATTTCGACAGCGAATTGGTACGGGAGTTTTTCCAGGCGCTCAGCACGCATGGCGGGATCACCTTGCACATTGATATGCTGCATGGCCTGAACAGCCACCACATCGCCGAGGCCGTCTTTAAATCTGTCGCCCGCGCCCTGCGCGAAGCGGTAGAAACCGACCCTCGGAAATCTTCTGATATCCCCTCGACCAAGGGTGCGCTGTAACAATGTTAACTGCGATTATCGATTACGAATCGGGCAACCTTCATTCGGCGCATAAGGCGTTCGAACGGATGGCGCGTGAGTGTAATGCTGGTGAAGTAGTGGTCACTGCTGACGCCGATGTCGTGGCGCGCGCCGACCGCCTTGTCCTGCCCGGCGACGGTGCATTCCCCTCCTGCATGGCCGCGCTGAAAGGTCAAAGCGGCATCTATGCCGCAATGGTTGAATCCGCCGTCGACAAGGGCCGCCCCTTCCTCGGGATCTGTGTGGGCATGCAGTTGATGGCATCCATGGGGCGCGAGTATGAAGACACAGCAGGCCTAGGCTGGATCAGTGGCGAAGTGACCAAGATCACGCCACGCGACCCATCCCTAAAAGTACCGCATATGGGATGGAACGACCTTGTCATAGACCACCCTCACCCCGTTTTCGACGGAATCGAAACCGGGGATCACACGTATTTTGTCCATAGTTATCATATGGATGTACACGATGAGACCGAGCGGTTGGCGCATGTCGATTATGCTGGTGACGTCACTGCTGTTATCGGCCGTGACACCATGATCGGCATGCAATTCCACCCGGAAAAAAGCCAGACAACCGGCCTTCGTATGATTGCGAACTTTCTGAACTGGCGCCCCTGAACCGGGCACCGCCTTCTACCGAAGGCGGGTCCAGATCATTTCGTCGCAAGCATTTCCTGTGCAGGTCTGTAACCGCATCGCATTGCCGTCGACCAACATCTTCGCCTTATGTTTTTTTGAGGCAGAAGGCTCCAGCAACGTGCCGACATAGCTCCCGTCAGGTTGCGGCTTCATATCCCAGAAGACCCGTTTGCCAACCGCTGTAGAGCGTTTGTCATATCCACGCCGATCCTTGGCACGCTCGACTGTCCCGCATAACGCAGGGCCGCAGGGCTTCGCCCGCACGTGAACAACCAATCCGTTAACATCCGGCGCAGATTTCCAGACACCTTCAACTACATCAGCAAATACAGTCGTCGAAGAAGCTGCAAAAATAGCAGCATAGAAAATATATTTTGTTAAAAACATCGTATCACTCCCCCAAGCGACACATGCCTTACAGCTTTTTAGCAACGCACCAAAAAACCAAGGCGCGGGCATATTCTACACCCGCGTCCCGATTCGCGCAAATCCCACTCATTTGGGAGGGAAATGAAGCTTACTGGACCCGCTGCCAGTCCTGCTTTGAACACAGCAACCCGCCCGCGACACAGCCCGACAGTTTCAGGCTGTTACCGGCGACGGTCATCTTGCCGATGTAGATTTTGTTGTTTGAAGGTCGCCAAACCTTACCTGCATATTTGCCGCTCCCGTCAGGTTTCATGTCGATGACCAACTGCTTTCCGATATTTTCAGACTTATATTCGCCGGACGCGTTGAACGTCCGCTGAATCGTGCCGCAGATCGCCCCACCACAGGGGGTCATTTTGACATGCGCATAAGCCCCGTCATCCGGTTGCGTTTTCCAAACGCCAACCGCCGGGTCGGCAGCCATGGCTGTTCCTGCAAAACCAATGCCAACGATGGCCGCAATAATCGTTCTTTTCATGATATATCCTCCCGATATGCTCTCAGATTGAAGCCAATACGACGATTCAGGCAAGCTTGACGTAGGGGACACCTCTGCCGCGTTGCAAAAACCCGCCCGCCGTGGCAATTGAAACCAACTCCCCCAATGCCAAGGGCAACACTATGATCCTCTACCCCGCTATTGACCTTAAAGACGGCCAAGCCGTTCGTCTTGTGCACGGCGACATGGAAAAATCCACTGTTTTCAACGATGACCCCGCGGCGCAGGCCCGTGAGTTTGTGGATGCGGGCTGCACTTGGCTTCACTTGGTGGACTTGAACGGTGCCTTCGCAGGGACGCCGGTCAATGCCGCCCCGGTGGAAGCGATTTTGAAGTCTTGCAACGTCCCCGCCCAGTTGGGAGGCGGCATTCGCGATATGGCGACGATCGAAGCTTGGCTGGACAAGGGTCTCGCACGCGTCATTCTGGGCACTGTCGCGGTCGAAAATCCCGCTTTGGTGCGTGAAGCAGCGCGAGCTTTTCCTGGCAAGGTCGCGGTCGGCATTGACGCCAGAAATGGTCGCGTGGCAACCAAGGGATGGGCTGAGGAAACCGACGTAATGGTTACAGATCTCGCTAAATCTTTCGAAGATGCAGGTGTCGCGGCGCTGATCTACACCGATATCATGCGAGACGGGGCCATGGGCGGTCCAAACATTGACGCCACCGCCGCTTTGGCGCGTGCCGTGAATATTCCTGTCATCGCCTCCGGAGGCGTCAGCTCCCTTGCCGACCTTGAGGCGCTGAAAAAAACTGGCGTGATATCCGGTGCCATTTCCGGCCGGGCGCTTTATGATGGCGCGATCGACCTGAGCGAAGCTTTGAAGGCCCTCGCCTGAGTTTCCAAATGGTTTCAAATCCTCGGGTGGCTTGGAGGGCAGACAGCCCTCCAACGGTTTTTTCCGCTGCCCCGTCGCGAGAAAGAAGACATGCTTAAGACCCGTATTA
Organism: Sulfitobacter sp. SBS6; assembly: GCF_048285585.1. NCBI lineage: Bacteria > Pseudomonadati > Pseudomonadota > Alphaproteobacteria > Rhodobacterales > Roseobacteraceae > Sulfitobacter > Sulfitobacter sp. SBS6. The sequence continues at coordinate 285,100 of NZ_JBLWBA010000006.1, forward strand.
TTCCCTGCCTCGATGTCGCCGATGGTCGCGTTGTCAAAGGCGTTAATTTTGTTGGCTTGCGCGATGCCGGTGACCCGGTTGACGCAGCGATCGCATATGACGCTGCAGGGGCGGACGAGCTTTGTTTCCTTGATATCCACGCCACGCACGAAAACCGTGGTACCATGTTCGACCTGGTCACACGCACAGCCGAACACTGCTATATCCCGCTTACTGTAGGTGGCGGTGTACGCACCGTTGCAGATGTTCGCGCCCTGCTTTTGGCTGGCGCCGACAAGGTCAGCTTTAACTCTGCCGCGGTGGCTAATCCGGACATTATTGCGCAGGCAGCAGACCAATTCGGCAGCCAGTGCATCGTCTGTGCCATCGATGCGAAAACCGTCGCCCCCGGGAAATGGGAGATTTTTACCCACGGTGGCCGCAAACCCACGGGCATAGATGCCGTCGAATTCGCAAAGACGGTGACAGAGAAAGGCGCGGGAGAGATTCTGCTTACCTCCATGGATCGTGACGGTACCAAGCAAGGGTTTAACATTCCGCTAACGCGCGCGATTTCCGACGCGGTTTCTGTGCCTGTCATCGCCTCTGGCGGTGTCGGAACGCTGGATCATCTTGTCGATGGCGTCGTTCAGGGCGGCGCTTCAGCGGTGCTCGCAGCCTCGATCTTTCACTTCGGCGAATTTACGGTCGCTCAGGCGAAACAACACATGGCTGATGCCGGTATCCCAATGAGGCTCTCATGACGCTCGACGATCTATTTGAAACAATCCAATCAAGAAAAACTGCTGATCCATCAAGCAGTTGGACGGCGCAGCTTTTGGCAAAAGGTCCCGAGAAATGCGCCGAAAAATTCGGTGAAGAAGCGGTCGAAGCGATCATCGAGGCCGTGAAGGACGATAAAGCTGGCCTGACGTCGGAAGCCGCAGATGTGCTGTACCACCTGCTTGTCATGCTCGCATCCCGCGACGTCGCGCTGTCAGATGTACTGGATGAACTGAGCCGCCGACAGGCGCAAAGCGGCCTCGCTGAAAAAGCCGCCCGCTAACACGGGGCACGTTTACCACAGTATATTTTGTGACGCGTAGCAAACTGGGGTCAAAGCTTGCTAGAGATTATTCCCGTTGCAAAGCCTCCCATGCGCAATTCGCCGAAAAGGCGCTGATATTCAATCTTCGGGCATCTGTTTTGAATAACGGTCACGCCCTTTGCTTCCGCTTTTGCGGCAGCTTCAGAATGCTGCACCCCGATTTGCATCCAGATCGTCGCCAGATCAGGAAACACCTGTAATGCCTCGTCAACGATTTCTGGCACAGTCTCTGACCGTCTAAAAATATCGACCATGTCAACGCCACCCTCGATGTCTGACAGCTGCGAAACCACCGTTACCCCCAATAGTGTCTTCCCCGCATGCGCCGGATTTACCGGAACAATATCGTAGCCCTTGGTCTTCAAATATCGCGTGACATAATAGCTTGGCCGAACCGGGTTCAACGAAGCTCCCACGACCGCGATACGCTTCGTCTGCGTCAGAATATTTTTCAATTGGGTATCGGTGTAGGTCATGCCTCTTACTAAACCCCTAACGGTTCAAAAAAAAGCGCCCTCGACGATAAACGTGAGGGCGCAAAGGTATGGAACGAGGGACAGTTAGGTGATCGGCGAGAGTTCCAAACTCGCCGTCATACACGATAGGTAGGAACGATTTGCTCCATTCAAAGAGCATGTGACAAATCCGTGAAGAAACGATGAATGCGCCAGCCATTTTCCGCCGAATCTCGCTCCTGACAGCGTAAACTAGTCAAATATATCGTCGATCACCTCCGCGACCTCACTCGCGATCTTTGTGATCCAGGTTTTCTTTTTCTTCACTTTTCGATGCTTAGGCTTGCGAATAGCAGCTGCCGCTTGGGCATGTGGAAATTTCCGCAGCCCCGCCGCAGGCTTGCCGCCGGTATTGGGCTTTTCAGAATCGCGAGGGAGCGGAATTTGTTTCAGATCATGCAATGGTGCGCCGCATTGTGCGCAAGCCAGCTCGTGCCGCCCTGCCCCCAATGTCAGCGCTGCCTTGCTGCCGCAAAAACAGCATGTCGCGATTTTTGTCGGGTAACTCATGCAATTATGCTCAGCTGTGATCCCGCGACGCATATAGCGCGATCGCCGCTGCATTTGACACGTTTAGCGAACCGAACCCGCCGCCTGCGTCGATTCGGACCAGCGCATCGACGGTTTCTTTGGTTTTTTCACGCAGACCTGGCCCTTCGGCCCCCAGCACAAGCGCCACCGGACGGTCGCGCTTCCCCTCTAGTGCAGATTCGACGGTCATATCGGCTTCGCCGTCCAGACCAAGAACAAGATACCCCATCGATTGAAGCTCCTTGATCGCGTCGGCTAGGTTCCGGACACGCAAATACGGCTGCCGCTCCAGCGCGCCACTCGCTGTTTTCGCAAGCGCCCCGGTCTCGGGAGCAGCGTGATGACGCATGCCCACAACCGCCGATGCACCTAAAACCTCTGCGGACCGCAGAATTGCACCAACGTTATGCGGGTCTGTCACCCGATCCAGCAGCAACACGCGCGGTGCTTCAGCCCCGATGCAGACATCCTTGAGCGCCCCCCAGCTCAGCGGTTTGACCTCTAGTACGGCTCCTTGATGCACCGACCCGGGATCCAACGGCGGGCGGAATTTTCGCGGATCAACGACCTCTGGTTCAATGCCGGCCTTGGCAATCGCCTCTTCCAGCTTGATCTGAGCATTCGGCGTAACCATCAGCTTAATCTTTTCACGCGCGGGATTTTCCAGCGCGTCGCGCACTGCATGAAGGCCAAACAACCAAACTGTTTGGTTCGCGTCCGCCTTCTTTTCCTGCTCTTTTTGCACAACCCACTTAGGTTTTTTCATCGCCGAACCTTCTATCTTTCATCGCAAGGTAAAATTCCCTGCATTTCGCGCCGGTTTTCGCCTTGACGCCTATACTGCCCGCTTGTAATCACGCCTTCACATCCGGTGCAATGCACAGGGTGAAAGTGGGCGACAGGCCGCAAGGTGTGGCAGGGGACTGTAACTCCCTCGCGGAGACGCACGCCTGGTTCGATTCCAGGGTCGCCCACCACTTTCCCCTTTTCGACTATCCTTAAGTATAGCGGCACAGCCGTTTGATACATTGTGTTCCGATGTGAATTTGTGACACATCTTATGCATTTAGAACGCATACGAAATGATAGGGGTTACCCGTGTCCCATGCTTCCCGGCCGGATCAGGCTTTCAACATCGCGATCGTCGGGCAACACGGGCGGTTGGCTTATGAGGCTTTGTTGTTTGCCGCATCGCTGCGCCACCACAGCCCCCATTTTTCGGGCAACCTCTATGTGATGGAGCCGCAGCCCGGCCCGCTTTGGTCGGGAGATCCACGAATCAAGAACCCCGATGTTATCAGCGCGCTCCACAATCTTGGCGCAGAGGTGATCCCGTTTGACACAAAGCACTTCGGCGAGAGCTATCCATATGGAAATAAAATCGAAATGCTCAATGCGCTTCCAAAAGCTGAGCCCTTCGTTTTCTTCGATACGGACACGTTGATCACTGGCGACCTGATGTCGGTCCCCTTCGACTTTGACCGCCCGATGGCATCCATGCGGCGCACAAACACATGGCCTGTTCCCCAGCTGTACGGACCACAATACGCCGGTCTGTGGAAATCCCTTTACGACAAGTTTGACCTAGATTTTGACAGCAGCCTCGACCTGTCTCAGCCCGACGACTATTGGCAACGGTATCTGTATTTCAACGCAGGCTTCTTTTTCTATCGCTGCCCTCGCGAATTTGGTGAAAAGTTTTTGCACTATGCGCTGGCGATCCGCGATGACGCGCCGGAAGAGCTGTGCGCGCAGTCTTTTGACCCTTGGCTTGACCAAGTCGCGTTGCCGCTGGTTATTCATGCGCTTGGTGGGGGGCGCGATACCTTGCCCGACGGGCTGATTGACGGGTCTGTTAGCTGCCACTATCGCCTGCTGCCCCTGCTTTACGCACGCGAACCGGACCATGTCGTTGACACTTTAGAAACGATTGCAGCACCAAATAAACTGAAGAAAGTTTTAAAGGGTTCGGAGCCGATCAAGCGGATGGTCTATCAAGGCCGCGGTCGCAAGGCGCGGGCTCTCTTTGATCAGGACAACTTGCCGCGCAAAGAGCAGGCTATTCGGAATCGTTTGAAATCAAACGGCTACTGGATGCGGTAGCGTCGACCGCATTTCATCCGAGTCGGCAAACAACCTCCTAAGCGTGACAGAAGCGACCTACAGCTTGTGCGTTCACATCGGTTCACCTAACCATATTGAAGACAATTTTAGGGAGAACGACGATGACAGATAGCCCCAACTATGGTTTTGATACCCTGCAGATACACGCAGGGGCCAAACCTGATCCGGCGACCGGTGCGCGGCAGACGCCGATCTACCAGACCACGGCCTATGTGTTTCGCGATGCGGACCACGCGGCGGCGTTGTTCAACCTGCAAGAGGTGGGGTTCATCTATTCCCGCCTGACGAACCCGACCGTTGCTGTCTTGCAGGAACGCATCGCCACGCTTGAGGGGGGCGTTGGTGCCGTGTGTTGCTCTTCCGGACACGCGGCACAGATTATGGCATTGTTCCCGCTGATGGGGCCGGGCAAAAACATTATCGCCTCTACCCGTCTATATGGGGGCACGGTGACGCAGTTCAGCCAAACGATCAAACGTTTCGGTTGGTCTTGCAAGTTTGTCGACTTCGACGACGTTGATGCCGTGAAAGCAGCGGTTGACGACGATACCCGTGCGATCTTTGGCGAAGCCATTGCCAATCCTGGCGGCTACATCATGGACGTACGTGCCATTGCCGACGTGGCGGATGCGGCAGGCGTTCCGCTGATCATCGACAACACAACCGCGACACCCTACCTGTGCCGCCCGATCGAACTTGGCGCGACTCTGGTGGTACATTCGACGACGAAATACCTGACCGGCAACGGCACGGTAACAGGCGGCTGTATTGTGGATTCAGGCAAGTTCGATTGGTCCGCGAATGATAAATTCCCGTCGCTGAGCCAACCGGAACCTGCTTACCACGGTCTCAACTTTCACGAGACCTTTGGCGGCTTGGCCTTTACTTTCCACGGCATCGCCATCGGTTTGCGGGATCTTGGTATGACAATGAACCCGCAGGCCGCGCATTACACCCTAATGGGGACAGAGACACTTTCGCTGCGCATGGAACGCCACGTAGAAAACGCCCAGAAAATCGCGACTTGGCTCGAGAATGATGACCGCGTCGACTATGTCACCTATGCGGGGCTCAAATCCTCGCCCTATTTCGAACGTGCGAAAAGCGTTTGCCCCAAGGGGGCCGGCGGGTTGTTCACCTTTGCGGTGAAGGGCGGATACGACGCCTGCGTCAAATTGGTAAATGCGTTGGAGATTTTCAGCCATGTCGCAAATCTTGGCGACACCCGATCGCTGATCATCCACTCTGCCTCCACCACTCACCGACAGCTTAGCCCCGAGCAGCAAGAAGCCGCGGGCGCCGGCGCGAATGTTGTACGCGTCTCCATCGGGACAGAGGATGCCGCCGACCTGATCGCCGATCTTGATCAAGCGCTGGCTAAAGCGACGGCTTAAGCTACGACCTATAAAAGACCCCCGCCAAAGCAACCCTTCGGCGGGGGTATGTTTACCTATTCAAACCTTCAAATGCCGCGAGGCAGCAGAGGGTTAGTCAGCCTCGGCGATTTCGAACTGCAGCGTGACTTGCGCGCTGATGTCGATCTCTCCGGTCTCGATGGGCATATCCATACTTTTCATCTGGGCACCCCGCATTTCCATCGGGCGGAAACCCTGGCTCGATTCGGACATGCTGGTGAGTTTACCAAGCTTAACGCCAGCGGCATCTGCAAGCTGCTGCGCACGCGCCATCGCATCCTCAACGGCCCTCTCTCGGGCCTTGGCCAGCGCCGCTGCATTATCCTGCAAGCCGAACTGCAAGCCGTTGAAATCATTCGCGCCCTCGGCCACGACCGCGTCCAGAAGTTGCCCAAGTTTGCTTAGATCTCGAACCGTCACGCTGACGGTGTTGCCCGCCTCGTAGCCTGATACTTCCACCGGGGACGCATCTTCGCGGGGGCGGTTGTCATAGACGGGCCGCAGATAAAGCCCGCTGGTCTGACGGTCGAGGCCCGCGATCTTCAATGTGTCCAATTGGTCTAGAATGCCGCGCACTTTTTCAGAAGTCTGCGCCATTGCGTCCGAAGCAGAGGCCGCCCGCTCGCTCACGCCCAAGCGGATCGTCGCGGTATCAGGGGCAAGCGATACAATGCCCTCGCCATTCACGGTGATCCCCTGAGGTGCTTGTTGCGCCAACGCCCCTGACGCAAAACCGGCACAGACGATCGCAGCAATTTTCAACATTCGCATATTCATGACCTTTTTTTACTGTGATATCCCTTGGCAACATATGTGGCCTCCCGCCTAAGTTGCCGCAAGCCTCCTCTGCGCTCCGCTCTTTTCATGAGCAAACTACTGCTCTATTCTTTTGCTGTGAACGGGCGCTCTGTTTTGCAGGCGATCCCCATGGTATTGGCAATCTGCTGCCGTCCGAATGTCCCACCGTCCCAATGCCTCTAGTCAAAAGCGTTCCAATGAAGCCCAATTTTGCACTGTCTCTCTCCTTCGAAGGTATTCGCCTACTGCACCGCGCCCCTGATGGATGGCAGCAGGTGGGCGAAGTGGCCGTCGACGCGGAGGATATGGCCGCCCAACTGGCCGCCTTGCGCAGCACCGCCACCGCGCTAGAGCCGAGCGGCCTGCGCAGTAAGCTGCTGATTCCGAACGATCAAATCAAATACATGACGATCGACACCGCAGGGCTTAGCGATCAGGCGCGGCGCGAACAGGCCGAAGTGGCCCTTGATGGCGCGACGCCCTATGCCGTCGAAGATCTGGTCTTTGACATCAGCAATGACGGCCCCCGCACGCATATCGCCGCCGTCGCCCGCGAAACACTGGCCGAGGCCGAAGCCTTTGCGACCGAGCATCGTTTTCACCCCGTCAGCTTTGCCGCCCAGTCCGACGATCATGATTTTACCGGCGAGGCGTTTTTCGGCCCAACAGTCTCGGCCCCCAAATGGTTGGAGCCGGGCGATTCTGTGGAGCGTGACAAAGGGCCATTCGTTATCCTGGGCGATGTGGAGCTGCCTCCGGAGGATACTTCGCCGCCGAAAGGTGATACGGCTGCTGAGGCGGAAAACCCCGGTAAGGCCGATGATGTGACGGCGGATGCGTCGCAGGAGGGTGACAGGACGTTGGATGCTCCGGCGGCTGATGCTGCAAAGCCGGACGCAAAGACGGCGGATGCGCCTCAGCCTGCGAGTCAGAAACCAGCAGGTGCCCCCGCGCCCAAAGCGGCAAAGCTCGACGCGCCTCGCGTTGCACCCGCGTCCCCATCGGTGAAGCCCCCGCCAAGCAAGGCGTCGCCCCCCGCCCACGCCAAAACGCCCGAAGCGTCAGCTGGAAAGGCATCGGCACCCGCGGTACAGAAACCAGCCGCCCCATCTGTTGAAAAAAATGCGGCAGCGACACCCAAGCCCGCGCCCGCCGTGTCCAAAGCCCCGCCCGCGGCACCTGCCGCTACGAAGGCCCCCGCGGATTTTTCCAGCCGACGCAGCGCGCCCATCGTTACGGGTGCCGCCGCGCGCGGTAGCGTGCAGCCCTTGTCGCACACGGGCGGGCCGGTCCCCGATAGCAGTTCGTTAACCGGTGCCAAACACACACAGCCTGCCAAGTCGTCGCCTTTCGGCTTTCTGAAACGCCGCAAGCCCCGCGCGACACCACCTCCGCCCAAACCAATTGCCGCAAAAGCGGCCCCCATTCCCGGCAAGGCCCTCGCCACGGGGGCCAGCGAAGTCGACCAGATGACCGTTTTCGGGGCCCGCAAAGAGCAGTCCATCGGAGGCAAGCCGCGCTTTTTGGGGCTGGTCCTGACCGCAGCTTTGCTGGTGTTCCTCGCGGGCGTCGCAGCTTGGGCGTCTGTCTTCCTTGATGATGGGTTAGCGCTTTCGCGGCTCTTTGGCAGTCGTGACACCACGCAGACCGCCTCTGCCCCACCGGAGCCAGTGGTCAAACAGCAGGCGGAAAGCCGTGAGGACCCCATCGTACCGCAGGCCCGGCCCGAGAATACGGCTGACACCACTGTCGCCGCGCTTGATCCCACGCTCAGCGATGAAGACGGTGCGGTTTTGGACGCGATGCGCGTGCCACAGCAGCTGCAACCACGCGAACTGACCGCCCAGGAAATCGAAGCGAAATACGCGACAACCGGCATTTGGGCCATCGCGCCAAAGACACCAAAAGCGCCGTCGATGGTGACGCTGGATGATCTATTCATGACCAGCATCGATCCCGTCAGCACCTCGAATGACGCTGTTGCACTGCCGACGCTTGCGTCCTTTGGCGGGGATACGGTCGATATCAGTTCGGCCCCTCCGGCGGCGGCGGGCACGTCGTTCACGCTGGATGATCGTGGTCTGGTTGTTCCAAGTCCGAATGGCACGTTGAACGCGGATGGGGTTTTGGTTTTCGCCGGGCAACCGGCCCGTGTGCCCCCTGCGACCCTGGCCCGCCCCGGTGCGGTCGAAGAGGAAGAGGTCGAGGATACGGTTGTTGCCGCCCTGCTCGGCTTTCGCCCCAAGCTGCGCCCCGAGGATCTGCCCGAACAGAACGAGCGCGCCAATCTGGGTGGGGTGACCCGCAACGAGCTTGCCGCGTTCCGCCCGACCCTGCGCAGCGCCGACGTCATCAAGGCCGCTGCTGCAGCCAAACAAGCCGAGGTTGACGCCGCAGCAGAGGCCGCAGCCGCCGCGATCAAAGCCGCCTTGCCGCAAGAGCCCGTGAACAACGCGACGCAATACGCGACAGAAGTGTCCAAGCGACCAGACACGCGCCCCGGTAACTTTTCGCGCATCGTACGTCGGGCCGAACGGGCGCAGCCTGCGCCTGTGACGGTGGCCAGTGCGCCGGCTGCGGTCACGCCACAGGTAGTACAGCCTTCGGTGCCGTCGAAAGCCTCCGTATCGAAGCAGGCAACCGTGAAAAATGCGATCAAACTGCGTCAAATCAATCTGATCGGGGTCTACGGCAAACCCTCAAGCCGCCGCGCCTTGATCCGGCTGAGCAACGGGCGGTACCAGAAGGTTGCCGTCGGGGATCGTCTGGATGGCGGCCGCGTCTCCGCGATTGGCGAGGCCGAATTGCGGTATAACCGCCGCGGGCGCGATGTCGTGCTTAAGATGCCGCGCGGCTAAACCACGCAAGATCTGACTGCTCGCTACATGAAAAAGCCGCATCCGAAGATGCGGCTTTCTGTCGTTTCAGGCTTCGCTCAACTCGCCACTGTCGATTTGTTCCTGCTCGATGCTCTCGAACAGCGCCTTGAAGTTCCCTTCGCCAAAACCGTCGTCCCCTTTACGCTCGATAAACTCGAAGAAGATCGGCCCGATGACAGTTTTCGAAAATATCTGCAGCAAAATGCGGGTTTCGCCGCCATCCACGACCCCTTCCCCGTCAATCAGGATGCCGTGTTTTTTCATCCGATCAAGCGGCTCTTGGTGGCCGGTGACGCGATCCTTGCTCATCTTATAGTAGGTCTCGGGCGGACCGGGCATGAACTTTAATCCGTTGTCCGCAATGGCATCCGTCGCATCATAGATGTTCCGCGCGCCCACGGCGATGTGCTGGATCCCCTCGCCGTTGTATTTCTTGAGATAGGCCACGATCTGCCCCTTCTCGTCGCGATCCTCGTTGATCGGGATACGGATGCGGCCGCAGGGAGATGTCAGCGCGCGCGAGGTAAGGCCGGTAAACTTGCCTTCAATATCGAAAAACCGGATTTCGCGAAAATTGAACAGATCGCCGTAGAACTTGAACCAGACGTCCATGTTTCCCTTAAAGACATTGTGCGTCAGGTGATCGAGATAGTAGAAACCGACACCAGCGGGTTTGGATTGCGCGATCCAGTCGTATTCCTCGTTATAGGGCGACGTGTCGTAATACTGATCCACAAAGTAGATTAACGACCCGCCGATCCCCTTGATCGCGGGCACATCCAGCACCTTGCCTGCGCCTGTATATTCCTCCGCCCCTTTGGCAACAGCGTGGTCCAGCGCCTTTTGCGCATCCACAACCCGCCAGCCCATCGAGGGCGCACAGGGGCCATGCTCGGCCACAAAGCCTGCGGCAAAGCTGTCAGGTTCAGCGTTCAGCACATAGGTGATGTCCCCCTGCTGCCAGAGTTCGATTTTCTGCGTTTTGTGGTTCGCCACATGGGCATAGCCCATACGGGTAAATAGATCGCGAAGCTCCTGCGGGTCGGCGCTGGCGAATTCGACGAATTCGAACCCGTCGGTGCCGGCCGGGTTTTCATCGGTGATTTTGGATTTTTCGGCGTCATGCGGAAACGGACCCATGAGATGCTCCTTTAATAGCGTTCGTGCGCAGTCTATCGCCGGAACCACGCTATCTTTGCGCAAACATACAAGTGTGACTGGCTATTCGCGCGGGGTTGACGCATGGTTTTATCATTCTATGTGAGAATACCGCATGACATTAGATGATATCGATAAACGCCTGCTGGCGGCGCTGCAAAAGAACGCGCATCTCACGGCTCAAGAGCTGGGAGAGAAGCTGCACCTATCCCCGTCCCAAGCAGGTCGGCGGCGGCAACGGCTTGAAACCGAAGGGTATATCCAAGGCTACACGGCCCGGCTCAACCCCGAACGGTTGGGGCTGACGGTACAGGGGTTTGTGCAGGTCCATCTGGGTACCCACGGCCCCGAACATTCCGCCAGCTTTGCGCGGCTTTTGGCCACCCGCCCCGAAATCGTTAGCGCCTGGACGATGACGGGGGATGCAGATTATTTGCTGCGCGTCTATTGTGCAGACCTGCCCAGCCTGAACCGCCTCATCCATGATGTGCTGCTCCCCCATGGTGCTGTCGCAAAAGTGCATAGCCAGATCGTTATGGATCAGCTTAAACGAGACGGGCCCTTGCCCACCTGATTGACCCGCTCGGGGCCTGCCCGACACAAAGAAAGTATGCCCCTTATGGAAGGTTTCCTGTTTCAAGCCTCGATCTATCTCGCTGCGGCGGTGATTGCGGTTCCCATCGCATCGCGTCTGGGGCTGGGGTCGGTGCTGGGATATCTCGCGGCGGGGATCCTGATCGGGCCGGCCTTCGGGCTGGTCGGATCGGAAACCAAGGATTTGCAGCATTTCGCCGAATTTGGTGTCGTGATGATGCTGTTCCTCATCGGGCTAGAGCTTGAACCCCGCGCCCTGTGGAACATGCGCCACCGGCTGCTGGGGCTTGGCGGGATGCAGGTCGTGCTCAGCGCTGCGGCGCTGATGGGCATCGCGATGGCCTATGACCAGCCGATGGGTGTGGCGATTGCGATCGGTCTCACGCTGTCGCTGTCGTCAACCGCGATCGTGCTGCAAACCCTTTCAGAAAAGGGTTTGATGCAAACAGCGGGCGGACGATCTGTCTTTTCGGTGCTGCTGACGCAAGATATCGCGGTGATCCCGATCCTCGCGTTCCTGCCGCTGCTTGTGGCGCAGCTGCCCGCGCAAATGCGGCCGGACGGATCGATCTCGGTGAACCCCGAGGATGCCGCCCACGGGGCAGAGGCAGCCTCGGGGCATGGTCCTGCGGCAGCAGGTCATGGTGCGGAAACCGCGCAGGCGGCGATTTCACTGGTGCAGGGGCTGCCGGGCTGGGCCATCACGCTGGTCACCTTGGGTGCCATTGCCGGGATCATCATCACCGGCGTGTTTTTCACCCGCCCCGTTTTCCGGTTTATCCACGCCGCCAAGCTGCGCGAGATGTATACCGCTTTGGCCCTGCTGATCGTCGTCGGGATTTCCTTCCTGATGATGCTGGTGGGCCTGTCGCCCGCGCTTGGGGCCTTCCTTGCGGGGGTGGTGCTGGCCAGCAGCGAATTCCGGCACGAACTGGAAACCGACCTCGAGCCGTTCAAAGGGCTGCTGCTGGGGCTGTTCTTCATCACCGTGGGGGCGGGTATCAACTTTGATCTGCTGTTCGCCGATACGATCATCATCGTCGGGATGGCGCTGCTGGTTATTCTGGTGAAGGGTCTGATCCTTTACGGGCTTGGCACCCTGTTCAAGCTGCAAGGGCGCGACCGCTGGCTTTTTGCGCTTGGTCTGGCGCAGGCGGGTGAATTCGGCTTTGTGCTGGTCAGCTTCTCGGTCGCCACGGGGGTCATGCCCAATGACGTGGCCGAGACATTGTTGCTGGTCGTCGCCCTATCGATGCTGATCACACCGCTGCTGTTCATCACCTATGACCAGATCAGCAAACGGATGGATACGAAATCCGGCCCCATCGTTGCGGACGAGATTGACGAGCAGGGCACCGTGATCATCGCGGGTGTCGGGCGGTTCGGGCAGATTGTGAACCGTCTGGTGCAGGCCAGTGGCTTTCGCACCGTCGTTCTGGACCACAACCCCGAAACCATTGCCGTCATGCGCCGCTTTGGCTTCAAGGCATTCTTGGGCGATCCGACCCGCGCTGATATTCTGCGCAAGGCCGGTCTGCGCGATGCCAAGGTTCTGGTTGTCGCGCTGGATGATCCCAAGTCGGCCTTGCAGCTTATCGCCTATGCGCGCAAGGAACGCCCCGACCTGCATATCGTAACCCGCGCCCATGACCGAACGGATGTGTACCAACAATACCAGGCCGGCGCGAATGACATCGTGCGCGAAATGTTCGACAGCTCGCTTCGGGCGGGGCGCTATGTGTTGGAGAACCTCGGGCTCTCTGACTACGAGGCGGCAGAGGCGCAGCGGATGTTCTATTCGCACGACCGTGCGTCTGTGCGCGAGCTGGCGGCCCTGTGGCGCCCTGACATCCCGCCAAGCGAGAACAAAGCCTATGTGGCCCGCGCGAAAGAGCTACAAAAGGATCTGGAAACCGCTTTTCTGAACCGGATTGACCAAGAGGATAAGACCCAAGGGTCGTAGCCCCCCTCGCCCTTCAGACACCAAAAAGCCGCGCCCGATATGATATCAGGCGCGGCTTTTCAAAACTTAACGGATGCGATCAGGCCGCGGCGACGCGGCTTTCCAAAACATCACCGACCTGCTTGGAGGCCGCCAGTTCGTCCCCACCGGCGACGGCGGCAACTTCACGGGTCAGACGCTCAAGCGCGGCTTCATACAGCTGACGCTCGGAATAGCTTTGCTCGCGCTGGTCGTCGGTGCGGTGCAGGTCGCGTACGACTTCGGCGATGGCGATCAGATCACCGGAGTTGATCTTTTGCTCATATTCCTGCGCGCGGCGCGACCACATGGCGCGTTTGACCTTGGCCTTACCCTTCAGGGTTTTCATCGCATGGCTGATCACGTCAGGGCTGCTGAGCGCGCGCATGCCAATTTCTGTCGCCTTATGGGTGGGCACCCGCAGCGTCATCTTGTCTTTCTCGAACGCGATAACGAACAGCTCCAGCGAGATGCCCGCGACTTCCTGCTCTTCGACCGAGATGATCTGACCAACGCCATGCGCCGGATAAACAACGAATTCATTCGGGCGGAAATCTAGCTTCTTCGACTTGCTCATACAGTGGCTCCTTGGGCGCGGGGACGGCCCGCATGGGTAAATATGCTGTCACAACGACAAAGGCCGACCGGCCCAAAGAGCCGTCAGCCTCATTTCATAACTTCAGATGTTCTGGTTCAACCTGTGCAAAACGGTTGAGATTTGGCGCGTAGGTATCATCATTTGCGACAATGTATATCACAAAATTGCCCCCCCCGAAAGCGGGGGGCGGCATAGATTCGATCAAATACGTGTTAATCGAATAAATAAAGGGGATCAGGTGGCGTCACACGCAGCGATGACCCATGCATCCAAGTGCGAATCGCTTAGCCGCCTTCGCCGGGTGCTTCAGAGAAATACTTCTCGAGCTTGCCCTCTTCACCATCGCGTTCCTCTGCCTCGGGCAGCGGGTCTTTCTTGGTGATGATCACGGGCCAAAGTTCAGAGTATTTGCGGTTGAATTCAACCCACTTCTCCATGTCCGGCTCTGTATCGGGGCGGATCGCGTCGGCGGGGCATTCAGGTTCGCAAACGCCGCAGTCGATGCATTCATCGGGATGAATGACCAACATGTTTTCGCCCTCATAGAAGCAATCCACCGGACATACTTCAACGCAGTCAGTGTATTTGCAGGCGATACAGGCATCGTTAACGATATAGGTCATAACATCATCTTTTATGGCAGGTTTAACGCAGGAGATACGTCAGCACAGCGTATCATTCAAGGTGGCGCGCCCGAGAAAGATCAAGCACGCGGCGATCACGCTTACTGGGGCGCCCTTTTCCCTCAAATGCCGGATTTTCAGGTTGTTTTTTCTCGGATCGGGGGACCGGCGGGGACAGATCGGTGTAAAGCGTTTGCGCCTCGGGGGCCGGGCCACGGCGGGTGCCGATGCCCTCTATCTGGATCACCCGCACATCGTCGCCCATAGCAAAGGTCAGCACGTCGCCAACCACAACCAGCGTCGCACGCTTTTGCGCGACGCTGCCGTTGACCCTGACGGCCCCCGCTTGCACGCGGGCAGCCGCCAGAGAACGCGTTTTATAAAACCGCGCATGCCACAGCCACTTATCAAGCCGCAGCTTTGTCGGCGCTTCGGACAATTACTTGTTGTCTTTCAGCCCCATTAGCGCAGCGGCGAATGGGTTGTCGGGGTCGATCGGCTTTTCGGCACGGGCGGGCTTGCTGCTGAACTTCTGGGCTTTGCCGCCCTTGTCACCACGCGGTGCACCCTTCTTGCCACGCGGTCCGGGCTTCCCCTTCCCTTGTGGACGATCCCCGCCGCCGCGACGCTGGCCTTGGGCATTGCCACGGGGTGTGCGCCCCCAGGTAAAGACATAATATGTCTCAAGCTCGGCACCTGCGATATCGGCGTCAGGCGCTGTGCCTTGGGGGTTTTCCTCGGCAGGGGTGTCGGGGATGTGGTCATCGACCTCTGGTGTCTCGGCCAGTTCCTCGACCATCGGGGCGATCCCGTCATCGGGCATATCCGAAGTTGCGGGCACGATGTCATCCGCCTGAGCAGCCGCCGGATCTTCGACGATACCACCGGCAGGTTGCTCGGCCGCGACATCCATCACTGGCGTCTCGGCGTCTGCGCCTTTGTCGGCAGCCATCGGTGCACCGTCGTGAGGCACGACAGTATCAACGGCTTTCACCTTGGTGCGCTCGGCCTTTTCGGCCTTATAGCCCAGACCTTCCATCAACGTGGCGAATTGTTCGAGCGTCATGCCCGTGATCGACAGCATATCGGCCTTCGCCTCGAATCCGCCGCGCGAATCTTCGGAGCGCAGCATATCGGCCAGACGTTCCAGCATATCGATACGGATCGCGCGTTCACCCGCGTTGCGGTACCCGGCCATCGTCGCAGCGCCTTCGGGCGCGCTGGTGTCTACGGGGATGGTGACCAGACCGGGGGGCGGCGATTCAGGGAATTCATTCAGCCCTTTGGAAATCGACCACAGCACCAGACGCAAACGTGTCGGCGCAGGCTTCAGCAACAAAGGCATAAAGATGGTGAACTGACCAAAGCGCAAACCATGCTTGCGCAGCGCGCCACGGGCGTCTTGATCCAGGGCTTTCACCTCGTCCGCCACATCAGCGCGTGGCAGAATACCAAGGTTTTCAACCATGCGGAAGGCAAAGCCACGGGCCAGACCGGTCAGCGCCTCGTCCTTTGACAGGGCGATCAGTGGCTCGAACAGGGCTGCGACCTTGCGGTCGATGAAATGCTGCAAACGGCGCTGCACTTTTTGCGCGACCTCGGGGCCCGCAACGTCATCGACGAAGACCTCGACACCGGGCTTCAGCGGATCGGAGCCCGCAACCAGTTTACCCACGGCAGAGCTGCCCCACATGAGGCCGCCCTGCTCTGTGAAATCAATCTCTGTATCAGGCGCGTTGTAGAAACGATCCGCCCGCAAATGGAACTGAGGAGCCAGCGCCTGCAACGATGCAGCTTTGATCGTTTTATCTTCGGCAACGCCTGCGCCTTTGTCTTGGCGAAAGCGGAACCCGTCCAGCTTGCCAACAAATTCGCCTTCAACGGTTACTTCACCGGTCTCGTTTACTTCGGCCACCATGGCTTCCTTCTGTCCTAGCCGGCGCAAAAGCACGGATGTGCGCCGATCTACAAATCTTTGGGTCAGACGCTCGTGCAGCGCATCCGACAGTCTGTCTTCTACGACACGCGCCTCGTGTCGCCAATGGCTTTCGTCACCTGTCCAGCCTTTGCGCTGTGTCACGTAGGTCCAGGTGCGAATAAACGCCAATCGTTTGGATAACGCATCAATGTCGCCATCGGTTCGATCTATGCGTTTAATTTGCCGCGCCAGCCAGTCGTCGGGGATCGAACCGCGCTGGTGCAGGAAGTTGAAAATCTGCTCCAGCAGGCTGGCGTGCTCTGCATGGCTTATACCACGAAAGTCGGGAATCCGGCAGACATCCCACAGTAGGCGCACCGATGGCCCATCGGTACAGCGCGCCGCGATCTCGGCATCAACGGCGAGATTCTTGAGCGCGCGCAGATCATCGGCCTCGCGCGCTTTGAACAAGCGTTCATTGTCCGGCGACATTTCAAGCGTCTGGATCAGCCGGTCAATGGACCCGAACTGCAGCGCGGGGTTGCGCCAGTTGAGCTTGTTCTGCGGTGTGAACTGATGATCCATAATGGCCCGCGCGACACCATCATCAAGCGGAGACGCATCGCCCGTGACACCGAATGTACCGCTCTTGAACCCGCGCCCTGCCCGTCCGGCAATCTGCGCCAGTTCGTTCGGGGCCAAGGGTCGCATCCGACGCCCGTCAAACTTGCTGAGTGCCGAGAAAGCGACGTGGTCCACATCAAGGTTCAGCCCCATCCCAATGGCATCCGTGGCCACCAGATAGTCGACCTCGCCGTTTTGATACATGGCGACCTGCGCGTTGCGCGTGCGCGGGCTGAGCGCACCCATAACCACCGCCGCACCGCCCTTCTGACGCCGGATCAGCTCTGCAATCGCATATACATTCTCAACCGAAAACCCGACGATTGCGCTGCGCGGACGCATCCGACTTATCTTTTTCTGACCAGAATAGATCAATTCCGACATTCTCTCGCGCCGGATGAACTGCGCCTCTGGCACCAGCGCCGCGATTGAGCCGCGCATGGTGTCGGACCCCATGAAAAGCGTCTCGTGTTGACCGCGCGCACGCAAAAGACGGTCGGTAAAGACATGCCCCCTCTCTGGATCCGCACAAAGCTGGATCTCATCGACCGCGACCAGATCAGCGCCCATGCCTTCGGGCATCGCCTCGACGGTGCAGACCCAATATTGGGTGCGCGGCGGCACGATCCGTTCTTCGCCTGTGACCAGTGCCACGATGGACGGGCCACGCAGGGCAACGATGCGGTCATAGACCTCACGCGCGAGCAAACGCAGCGGCAGCCCGATCACCCCCGTGCGATGCGCCAACATCCGTTCAATTGCATAGGTCGTCTTGCCTGTATTGGTCGGGCCCAAAACGGCCACGACCCTGCTGTCACCTGCCACCAGAAATTCCTTAGATCGTTAAAGCGTGCGCCCGATGCCGTCGCGCCGCAGCCCGTCGAGCGCCCTTTGCGCGTTATCATGGTGAGGGTTAATGCTTAACACTCGGCGATAGAGATCGGCAGCCGCCCGCAGATCGCCAAACTCCTGCAGGATCGCCCCCAGACCGAAGATGGCGTTATACTGCTGCGGGTTCAAGGCAAGCGTTGTTTCCAGATCATCGATTGCAGGGCCATAGAGACCTGCGGCGAAATAGGCCTGTGCACGGGCGTGATAGCCTTCGGCAAAATCAGGGGCGTGATCCGTCAGAGCTGTCAGATGGGCGATCGCCAAGGTGGTGTCCCCCTCTGACATGGCATCGCGACCACGCGAATACAGCAAATCCATCGCGGCCGAGCCGGACCGCGCCCAAGCGCGCTGCACATCACGTTCGATTCGCGGTGCCTCTGCGGCGGGGGCATCGCG
The DNA here is from genome assembly GCF_048285585.1 of Sulfitobacter sp. SBS6. NCBI lineage: Bacteria > Pseudomonadati > Pseudomonadota > Alphaproteobacteria > Rhodobacterales > Roseobacteraceae > Sulfitobacter > Sulfitobacter sp. SBS6. Next base: position 303,232 of record NZ_JBLWBA010000006.1, read on the forward strand.
TAAATCCTGCAGTAATTCCGCCGCCGCGGGGGGCGACATTTGCGCGAAACTTATACCCCCAAGCAACACCCAGAGACCAAGTGCCGCGACGGTATGTTTGAGGTTGACGATGCGGTTGCCCATAACAAGAGTGAATGTAACAGGCTGCCGCCACAATTCCAGACGTGTCGGCACCATTTGCCAAGAAAAGGGCCTATGATGAGCGATATTGTGAACCAAGCTGTAACAGTGCTGAACGAAAAACTGGCGGGGGCCGACTTTGACGGCACAGCCAAGTTCGACATCGAAGACGAAGGCACTGTCATGATGGATTCGACCGGCGCACGCGCCGCGGATGAAGAAGCGGATGTAACCCTTTCTGCTGACGCAGAAACTTTCCAGGCGATCCTGTCCGGCGACACCAACCCGACCGGTGCCTTCATGAGCGGCAAGCTCAAGATTGACGGCGACATGGGCATGGCGATGAAGCTGGCGTCCGTTCTCTCCTAATATGCTGGAAACCGCGCCCTTTTTCACCGATATTGCGCCGCTGCCCGAAACGGGTCAGGCGCATTGGGCCGAGACATCGGATGGTAAAAAGCTGCGCGTCGCGCATTGGCCGCTGGACGGGGCAAAGGGCACCGTGCTGCTTTTCCCCGGCCGCACCGAATACGTGGAAAAATATGCGATGACCGCAAGCGCCTTTGCGAAAAAGGGGCTGGCGGTCATGGCGATTGATTGGCGGGGGCAAGGTCTGTCGGACCGGTTGATCCCCGACCGCAACATCGGCCATGTCGATGTCTTCTCTGACTATCAAAAAGACGTGGCGGCCATGATGCGGACAGCCCGCGCCTTGCAGCTGCCGCGCCCGTATTTCCTGCTGGCGCACTCCATGGGCGGGGCCATCGGCCTGCGCGCCTGTATGGAGGGTCTGTCGGTGCAGGCCGCCGCCTTTACCGCGCCGATGTGGGGTATCCATATCGCGCCGCACATGCGTCTGGTGGCCGCGGGGCTGTCCAACCTGATGCCGCGCATCGGTCAGGGCTACAAGCTGCCCATGGGCACGCAGGCGGCATCCTATATCTCGACCGCACCGTTCGAGAACAACATGCTCACCACCGACCCCGAGATGTACGAGATGATGCGCACGCAACTGGCGGCCCATCCCGAACTGTCTTTGGGCGGGCCCAGCTTTATCTGGCTGCGCGAGGCTTTGTCCGAGACCAAGCATCTGTCCCTTCGCGCCGCCCCCAGCCTGCCCTGCGCCACATTCCTCGGGTCCAACGAACGTATCGTGCACAGGGGCCGCATCCACGCTCGAATGGAGACTTGGAAAGGCGGTAAGCTGCATATCATTGACGGCGCAGAGCACGAAGTGCTGATGGAAATCCCCGCCACCCGCGACAAAACGGTGGATGAGATGGCGGCCCTGTTCTTTGGAAACGCCAAAAAGTAGCGCGGATCGCAGGATGAACTTCCGCCTGCAACCTACTTTTATTTCGACGGAAAACTCGGCATCGGCGAGGATTTTCTCAGCCACCCTGTTCAAACGCGCGCGCCCCGCTAGCTTATGCGCATGGCCAAGCAACCTGTTCTGACATTCAACCAAAACGGCATTTATTGCCCCGCGGGTGATTTCTATATCGACCCGTGGGGGCCTGTGGACCGTGCTCTGATCACCCACGGGCATTCCGATCACGCCCGCTGGGGCATGAACCGGTACCTTGCCACCGACATCGCCCTGCCCGTCATGCGCCACCGTTTGGGCGATATCACCGCTGACGGCATCGCATATGGCGAGGTGCGGCAGATCGGCGGGGCGCAGGTATCGTTTCACCCCGCCGGCCACGTCCCCGGCTCTGCCCAGATACGCGTTGAGGTCGACGGCGAGGTCTGGGTTGCCTCGGGCGATTACAAGGTGGTCGATGACGGGCTGTCCGACCCGTTCGAGCCGGTGAGATGTCATCACTTCATCACCGAAAGCACCTTTGGCCTGCCGGTGTTTCGCTGGGCCGAGCAAGCCGCCGTGGCGGCAGAGATCAACGCATGGTGGGCAGGCTGCGCGGCACAGGGCAAAACGGCGTTTCTGGGCGCTTATGCCTTGGGTAAGGCCCAACGTTTGCTATCGATGCTCGACCCCGACATCGGCCCGATCCTGACCCACACGGCGACCGAGAACACCAATCGCGTCATGCGTGAACAGGGGATCACCCTGCCCGACACGATCCTCGCCGATGCGGATCTGAACCCCAAGGATCACCGCGGCGCGATTGTGCTGGCCCCACCCGGTGCCTTGGGCAGTGCGTGGTCGAAAAAATTCGGCCCGCAGGAAACCGCCTTTGCCAGCGGATGGATGGCCGTGCGGGGTGTACGTCGACGCCGTGCGGGCGATCGCGGCTTTATCATCTCGGACCATGCGGATTGGGATGGGCTGCTCTCGGCGATCAAAGCGACAGAAGCCGAAAACATATATGTGACACATGGTTACACCGATGTCTTCAGCCGGTTTCTGGCCGATAGCGGCTGGCAAGCGCAGGTCGTTCCCACCCAGTTCGAAGGTGAGACCCTGGATAAGGACGCAAGCGAATGAAACGGTTTGCCGCGCTGTTCAACGCCATCGACCAAAGCACCAAGACAACAGTGAAAGTCGCAGCACTGGCCGATTATTTCAGCGCGGCACCGGATGACGACCGGCTATGGACCATCGCCCTGTTTTCCGGCCGCCGCCCCAAACGCGCCGTCACCACCACCAAGCTGCGCGAATGGGCCGCCGAGCGCGCGAACATCCCCCTGTGGCTGTTCGAGGAAAGCTACAGCATCGTTGGCGATCTGGCCGAGACGATCACGCTCGTTCTGCCCCCCAACCCGACGCAGGATGATCAACCGCTTGCCGCGTGGATAGCGGCACTGCGCGAGATTTACACCCAGGATGAAGAGGCCCGAAAAGCCTTTGTCCTTGACGCATGGGCGACGCTTGGCGGGACCGAACGATTTATCTTCAACAAGCTGATCACCGGCGGGTTTCGAGTGGGCGTCAGCCAAAAGCTGATGACCCGCGCCCTGTCTCGCGCCACAGGCAAACCCGAGCCCGAGCTTGCGCATCGCCTCATGGGCAACTGGCACCCCGACGACACCACATGGCATGGGCTGGTAGAGGCCGAAGATGCCTCTGCCGACGCATCGCGCCCCTATCCCTTCTATCTGGCTTATGGGCTGGAAGCCGAGCCGCAAGAACTGGGGGATCCGCAAGACTGGCGTGCCGAATGGAAATGGGACGGCATCCGCGGCCAGTTGATCCTGCGGGACGGTGCCTATTTCGTCTGGTCGCGCGGTGAAGAGCTGATGACCGACCGCTTCCCCGAGCTCGCCCGTACGGTGGACTTCATGCCCGACGGCACGGTTCTGGACGGCGAGCTGCTGGTCTGGCCCGACGGACAGCCTGCGCCCTCCTCCTTCAATGCGCTGCAAGCCCGGATTGGCCGCAAAACCGTGCCGAAGAAACTGCTGGCCGAAGCCCCGGTGGTGCTGCACGCCTACGACCTGCTGGAATGGCAGGGCGAAGATATTCGCTCCCGCCCCTTCGCCGAGCGCCGTGCGCTGCTGGAACAGGCCTGCGCCGCCCCGCCCGACGATGCGCCGATCCGCCTGTCGCCGCAACTGACCTTCCCCACATGGGATGCGCTGGCCGACCAACGCGCCACCGCACGCGAAGCGCAGGCCGAAGGGGTCATGCTGAAACGTGCCGACAGCCCCTATCTGGCGGGGCGAAAGAAGGGCGTTTGGTGGAAATGGAAGCTGGACCCGCTGACCATTGATGCGGTGATGATCTATGCCCAATCCGGGTCAGGACGACGCGCCAACCTGTTCACAGACTTCACCTTTGCGGTTTGGAACGGCAATGATCTGGTGCCTTTTACCAAAGCTTATAGCGGCCTGACGGATGCCGAGTTTCGCAAGATCACGGCTTGGGTGCGAAAGAATACGCTCGAACGGTTTGGTCCCGTGCGCAAGGTCACCCCGCATCATGTGTTCGAGATCGCCTTCGAAGGCATCCAGCGCAGCACGCGGCATAAATCGGGCGTCGCCTTGCGCTTTCCGCGGATGCTGCGCTGGCGGCAGGACAAGCCCCTGCAAGAAGCCAACACATTGGCCGATCTTGAAGAAATGCTGCGGATTTACGGCTAATCCGCGCCGCCATCGCCTTGCTTTGCCGCGGACCCGTGCTTAGGTAGATTTAACGTCAAAAAGAGGTTTTTCATGTTTCAACTGCCCGTCCCCGTCCTTGATGCCAACGCCGGTTCCGGGGCCTCTGCCTTCGGCAAGCTGCCTGAGTGGAATCTTGACGATCTGTACACCGGTGAAGACGCGCCCGAGCTCAAGCGCGATCTGGACTGGCTTGAAGAGGCCTGCCGCAGCTTTGCCGAGGATTACGAAGGCAAACTGGCCGAACTGGATGCGAACGAATTGCTGGACTGTGTGCTGCGCAATGAGAAGATCAACCAGATCGCCGGGCGCATCATGTCTTACGCGGGGCTGCGCTATTACCAGCTGACCACCGATTCCGGCCGTGCAAAATTCATGTCGGACGCGCAAGAGAAGATCACCAACTTTACCACCCCGCTGGTGTTCTTCACGCTGGAGCTGAACCGGCTGGAGGATGATCACCTTGCCAACCTGCTGAGCCAAAAAGCGGATCTGGCGCGGTATAAGCCGGTGTTCGACCGTATCCGCGCGATGAAGGATTACCAGCTTTCCGACGAGATGGAAAAGTTCCTGCATGATTTGGGCGTCGTCGGCGACGCATGGGAGCGTCTGTTCGATGAAACCATCGCCGGACTGGAATTTGAGGTAAACGACGAGCCGCTGAACATCGAAGGCGTGCTGAACCTGCTGACCGACCCGTCGCGTGATCTGCGCGAAGCCGCGGCGCGCGAATTGGCGGATGTGTTTCAGGCCAATATCCGGACCTTTGCCCGCGTGCACAACACGCAAGCCAAGGAAAAAGAGGTCATCGACCGCTGGCGCGGGATGCCCACACCGCAAACCGGCCGCCACCTGTCAAACCACGTCGAACCCGAGGTCGTCGAAGCGCTGCGCGATGCGGTGGTCAACGCCTACCCTAAACTCAGCCACCGCTACTACGAGCTGAAACGCAAATGGCTGGGCCTCGACACCATGCAGGTCTGGGACCGCAACGCCCCCCTACCGATGGAAGACCCCAAAACCGTCAGCTGGGAACAGGCCGAAAAGACCGTCATGGACGCCTACAACGCCTTCGATCCCCGTATGGGAGAAATCGCGGCCCCCTTCTTTACCGAAGGTTGGATCGATGCAGGCGTCAAACCGGGTAAAGCCCCCGGTGCCTTTGCCCACCCCACCGTGACCGACGTGCACCCTTATGTGATGCTGAACTACTTGGGCAAACCGCGCGATGTGATGACACTGGCGCATGAGCTGGGCCACGGCGTGCATCAGGTGCTGGCCGCAGGTCAGGGCGAGATGTTATCTTCCACACCGCTGACCTTGGCCGAAACCGCCTCTGTCTTTGGCGAGATGCTGACCTTCCGCAAGATGCTGGACGGCGCCAAAACTAATGCCGAGCGCAAAGTGCTGCTGGCCGGCAAGGTCGAGGATATGATCAACACGGTCGTGCGCCAGATCGCCTTTTATGATTTCGAATGCAAACTGCACGACGCCCGCCGTGGTGGAGAGCTGACACCAGACGATATTAACGCGCTGTGGATGTCGGTGCAGGGCGAGAGCCTTGGGCCAGCGTTTGAATTCATGGACGGCTACGAGACCTTCTGGGCCTATATCCCCCACTTCGTCCATTCGCCCTTTTATGTCTATGCCTACGCCTTCGGCGACGGCTTGGTAAACGCGCTCTATGCGGTCTACGAAGAAGGCGAGCCGGGTTTTGAGGACAAGTATTTCGATATGCTGAAAGCGGGCGGATCGAAGCACCACAAGGAGCTTCTGGCCCCCTTCGGCCTTGATGCCTCTGACCCCGCGTTCTGGGATAAGGGCCTGTCGATGATTTCGGGCTTCATTGATGAACTGGAAGCGATGGAGGATTGATCCGGCGGGAAGGCATAAGAGTTTAATGCCTTCGGCGAGGATTTAAGACCATTTGGAAATTGGTCGGGGCGGTGCAGATGCAGCGCCCCGTTTTGCTTTTGGCTATTTCAGCTGGCTATCTTTGCTGCCGCGCCGGTTGATGCCACCGCGGGCCTGCGCCAGACCGTCCCGTTCGCGCACGCAATCAATGCAGAGCTTTACGCCCGGCAAAGCTTGGCGGCGCGCCTCGGGGATCGGTTCTTCGCATTCGGCGCAATGGGTGCGGCTTTCGCCCTGAGGGGCCTTGCGCGCCTTGAGGCGGGCCAGTTCATCGTTGATCGACGCTTCGATCTGTTCACTGACAGCGCCGTCTTTCGCCCATCCTCCGGCCATGATCATCCCCCTTGAGTGTTACCCCTTATAGGTAGGTCGCAAGTGCCAAGGCTCAACCCCCGGCGGCAAAGGCCATATCCGTCATGCGTTGCGTGCCGCGGCTGAATTCAAGCGGACAAGGATAGGCCGTGCCCTCGGTCACTGACGCGCCAAAGTTTTCGACCTGTTGTACATAGTGGTTCACGCCGGGAAAGCGTTCGACGGTGGTGCTGTTCTGTGCGGTCTCGAGATGCAGCTCGGCTTGGGAATAGACCGTCGGGTTGAACGGGCAGGTCAGACGCAGAATACCTTTTTCGCCGTGGAGGATGACCTGCTGAAACGGGAACATGCGCATGGACACGGTTGCGGAAAGGTCAAACCCGTCGAAGCGGGCCGCGACCTGCGCGAAGACATCGACATCGTTTTCGTAGTCGATCTTGGCATGGGAGATCGCGGTCGGCTCTTGCCCCGTGACGAAACGGGTGCAGCCGAAGGCATAGGTACCGATGTCCGGCAGCACGCCCCCACCGGCCTTGGGGTCGTTGCGGATGTTGCCGGTATCGTCGTTGAAGAACGAGAAGTTGACCGCCACGTGGCGCAGCCGCCCCAGGCTGCCCGATTGCACGATCTCTCGGGCGCGTATCCATTGGGGGTGATGGACGATCATAAAGGCTTCGGCCGCCAGCAGGCCCGTGGTATCGCGTGCGGAGATCAACCGCTCATAGTCTTGCGCCTGCATCGCCATCGGCTTTTCGCATAAGACATGTTTGCCCGCCTTCAGCGCCTTGAGCGTCCATTCCACATGCAAATGGTTGGGCAGCGGGATATAGACCGCGTCGATATCCGGATCGGCGAGCAGCGCCTCGTAGCTGCTGTGCACTGCAAGCTGCGGGGCAAAGGCCTGAAAGGGCGCGGCTTTGTCAGGGTGAGATGTGGCGAGGGCAACCAGTTCGGCCCCTTTCGCCGCGTGGATGGCCGGGGCCATCTGTTCTTGTGCGAATTGGGCAGCCCCGAGGATGCCCCAGCGTAGCGTTTTCATCGTGATCCCCTGATGTTTGGTGTCGCGCGACTGTAGGGGGAGCCGCGGCAGAGCATCAAGAGGCGCATAAAAAATCCCCGCAAATCGACGCGCCTTGCGGGGATCAATATTCAAAACCGTGGCTGGCGATCAGGCGGTGCCCATCAGACCTTTTTCACGGGCCAGATCACGCATGCGTTTTTGCAGTTTCTCAAAGGCACGTACCTCGATCTGGCGGATACGCTCGCGGCTGACGTCATACTGGCTGCTCAGATCTTCGAGCGTGACCGTTTGGTCCGACAAGCGACGTTGGGTCAGGATGTCTTTCTCGCGGTCATTGAGCACATCCAGCGCCTCCGCCAGCATCTCGCGGCGGGTTTCCAGTTCGTCCCGTTCCTCGTAGTCGGTGGCCTGGTCGGCGTCTTCGTCTTCCAGCCAGTCCTGCCACTGCATCGTCCCCTCGCCTTCGGAGCCGACCGTGGCGTTCAAGGACGCATCACCGCCCGACATACGGCGGTTCATAGAGATGACTTCGGTTTCGGTCACGCCAAGGTCCGTCGCGATACGTTTGACGTTATCGGGGTGCAGGTCGCCTTCTTCCAGCGCGCCGATGCGGTTCTTGGCCTTGCGCAGATTGAAGAACAGTTTCTTCTGGCCCGAGGTCGTGCCCAGCTTCACCAGCGACCAGGATCGCAGGATATATTCCTGGATCGAGGCGCGGATCCACCACATGGCGTAGGTCGCCAGACGAAAGCCTTTTTCGGGGTCGAAGCGTTTGACCGCCTGCATCAGGCCGACGTTGGCTTCTGAAATCACCTCTGCCTGCGGCAGACCGTAGCCGCGGTAGCCCATGGCGATCTTGGCCGCCAAACGCAGGTGCGAGGTGACCATGCGATGCGCGGCTTCGGTGTCTTGCTCTTCGACCCACCGTTTGGCGAGCATGTATTCTTCTTCCGGCTCCAACAGGGGAAACTTGCGGATTTCCTGCATATAGCGGTTCAATCCGCCTTCCGGTGTTGGCGCTGGCAGATTTGCGTAATTAGCCATCTTTGTCCCTTTCCCCAATTTCCGGGGCCCATGTTATTTGGATTAACATAGATATGGAGAGGGCCCCGCTCCGTTTCAAGTGCCCAGCCTAACGCATGGGACGGTGAATTGGGCCCAATAATCCTTAAAAAACCGTTTTACTACAGGTCGATCACACAACTGTGCACTAGGGCAGGTCGTAGCCTACGGCCCCGAGCAGCTCGGTCATATCACCGGGCAGCGGCGCTTCGAAGCGTACGTAGTCGCCCGTGACCGGATGATCGAACCCCAGTACCGCCGCATGCAGGGCCTGGCGCGGGAAGCTACGCACCGCTTCGGCGGCGGCGTCCGAGACCGCGCCCTTTGCGAGCTTGCGTTTGCCACCGTAGGTCGGATCGCCCACCAATGCGTGACCGGCATGGGCCATATGCACCCTGATCTGATGGGTACGGCCGGTTTCAAGCCAGCATTCCATCAGCGCCAGAACCTCTGGATTGCCAAGCCGCGCAACGGTGCGCGCACGGGTCACAGCGTGGCGGCCGCCCTGAAAGAACACGGCCTGACGCTGGCGGTCGGTACGGTGACGCGCCAGCTGCGTGGTGAGCTTGAGGATATTGCCCGGCTCGAAGCTGGCCCCCTTCACCCCCCGCAGGCGCGGATCGTTGGCATCCGGCACGCCGTAGACCAAGGCCTGATAATAGCGTTCAACGGTGTGTTTCTCGAACTGTTTGGCCAGCCCGTGGTGGGCCGCGTCAGACTTGGCGACAACCAGCAGACCCGAGGTATCCTTGTCGATCCGGTGCACGATGCCCGGACGTTTCATGCCGCCAACCCCCGACAGGTCATCGCCGCAATGCGCCAGCAGCGCATTGACCAGCGTCCCCGACGGACTGCCCGGCGCAGGGTGAACCACCATGCCTGCGGGCTTGTTGATCACGATCAGATCCGCGTCTTCAAAGACGACCTCCAACGGGATTTCCTCGGCGAGGATATGACTGTCTTCGGCCTCTTCCACATCGACGGTGATCTGCTGCCCCGCTTCGGCACGGCTGCGCGGATCGGTTACCACTGCCCCGTCAACCTGCACGGCCCCTTGTTCCAGCAAACGCCCCAGCCGTGTGCGCGACAGGTTCGCATCCTCTGGCACATCGCGCGCAAGCGCCTTATCAAGGCGAGGTGGCGGGCTGTCCGCGATGGTAAACGTAATTTGACGGTGCGACATGACTGATCCTTCCGAGCCCCCGAACATCAAATTCCTGCGGCGGCTGGTGACGGTGCTGACCGCCACAATGATTTTCGGCCTTCTAGTCGTGATCGGGCTACTTGTCATCCGCTTCTCGAACAAGAGCCCCGATTTACCGGCCTCTATCACCCTGCCCGATGGCGAAAAAGCGGTCACCTTCACCCAAGGCCCCGACTGGTATGCTGTGGTGACACAGGAAGATATGATTCTGATCTTTGACCGGATGACAGGCGAGCTGCGTCAGAGCGTTGCGATCGAGTAACGCGCGCAGCCTATGCACCACAGTGCCGAGGCAAGGCGCACAAATACATCACGCCGAACAGACATGTGGTCTAATTTTATTGAGGGGGAGAGTGGTACCACCTCCTGGTCTCGAACCAGGGACCTCCTGATCCACAATCAGGCGCTCTAACCAACTGAGCTAAGGCGGCACTGCGGTCGATCTAGCGTTCATGAAAAAGGAATGCAAGCACATATCCGTCGCAAACTTCGATTTGTCCTGTCGCAGATGAGAATGGCAAAACTTGCCATTTCCAGCGCCGCAGGGTACGGGACCTGACACAGTTTCGGAGAAACCTCATGGGCATCGACACAGAACGCGACATTGAAGCCAACCTGCAAATCGGGCCAACCGATAAGGGCATGGTCCGGCTGTTCATCGAAGCGGAAGGCGGGATCGAGATCCCGATGGATTTCACCACGGATGAAGCCGTTGAAATCGCGGAAGAGATTATGGCCGCCGCCCATCGTGCGGGCAAAGCTGGCAAGAACAAGCGATAAAGCACGTTGCCCGGTCGGGATGGGGGCCAGCCCCCGCCGCGCCTTTGCGCGGCACCCCCGGGATATTTTCCATTTGGAATATTGATGTACCCTAGCCCCACTGCGGCATGGCATGCGGGTCGCGCAACATATGCAGTCTGCGCGCGGCATGGGTGGCAAAGAGATGGGTCATCTTTTTGCGGCGCGCGGCAGCCAGTCGGGTTTCCGGTCCCATGCGCACGAGCTCTGCCCCGTAGCTGTCGCCGATAAACAGGCCGGTGTCCTCGGGCAGCAGGTCGACGTCGAAATCCGCATCCACCGCCCAAAAGAACCTGTCGGCCCATTCGAGGTACCTGTCCCATTTGCTGTCGGACATGAAATCGGCGCGGCTGGATTTGCATTCGACGATCCAGATCTCCCCCTTGGGGCCAAGCGCCATCACATCTACCCGCAGCCCCCGTGTCGGCACCAGTTCCTCGACGCTCGCGAAACCGAGTGCGGCAAGCTGGCGGGTCACACCACGGGCAATCAACTGTCCGGGTTGCAAGGTCGGGGCGGTCATCAGGTCGGCCTGGGTCATGGGAGCAATATGAACAATTCATGAACATCAGGCAAGCGCTTGGTAATCCGCAGCGCGCAACCTATCTAGTTCAAAAGAAAACAAGGTGGGCATATGGCGCGCGACGGCGAAAACTCGACACATCAACAGCGCGGCATCCGTTATGCGCGCGAACTTGAAGGGCATCTAGGCTGGCTCGATACGTTTTCGGGCACAGCGCTTGGGGTGCTGGCGGTGGCGTCGGGCATCTACACCTATCTTGGGGTATCGTCTTTGCTGGATGACAACGGGGCGATGTCGGCCTTTGCCGCGATCGCCTATTCCGCTGCTGTTTCCGTGGGCATCTTTGTGTTCTGGTCCTATATGCTGCGCCTGTTTCCGGCGGTGCGCAGCGCCCGTGCGCGGGTCGGGCTGTTGGGGGCCATGTCGCTGGGAAGCGTCGCGATCATCGCCATGTCGAGCTGGCTGAACGCCGCCGCCCTTGCCGGATCTGCAGCGGTGGAACAGCATCTGGCCGAGACTGTGCAGGATTACCAAGGCTCGTTAGAGCGCGCGCATGAGATCACCCTTTCCGCCCAAGGGCTGGAGCGGGACGTTGCCCGTGTGCGTCAAAGCTTCGAGGATCTGAGCGAACAGGAGGCCACGGGCGGGCTGTCGGGCTTGGCGGGGCGTGGTGCCGTGTTCCGCGTGCTGCGTCAGAAATCGGCAGAGCTGTCGGGGCTGGAGGCGCAGATCGCCACCCAGACCCCGCTGGTCAATGACGCCTTTGTCGAGGGCAACCAGATCCTTAGCCGGATGCGCGCGCTGACGGTCGAACCAGGTCCGGTGGAAGCGCGATCGGTCGAATTTTCCGAACAGGCGGTACGGCTTGCCGGGTTGATCACGCGCTTACGGCAACTGTCAGTCGCCCCGCTGGTCGAACGCGCCGCGCAGGATCTGTCGGCCTCGGTCGTGCTGCCCGAACTGGATGGCAGCAGTGTCGAGGTGCGGGGCAATCAGGCCTCGACCATCAGTGCCGTGCTTGAGGTTCTGGCCCAACGTGCCGCCACACTGGAGCGTGCGGCCCAAGACGTGCTGGCCATGGCCCCGCCAACAGAGACGACCTACACCCCGATTTCCAGCGCCGACGCGGTGATCAAATACGCGCGCAACTTCGTGCCCTCCTGGGCCGGCGCGATTGCCATTGATCTGTTGCCCGCCGTGCTGGTCTTCATTCTCGCCATTACCCAAGGCGCGATCCGCGAAGGCCGCGAGGGCAGCGCGATCGAGGAAACACTCACCCTTGCCGAACTGCGGGCCGCGGTGCTGGCAATGCGTGACATGGATGCGGCGATGAAGGGCACATCTGTTGATGAGGACGCGCATGGTGACCGCGATGAAAGCGCGCCCCATGATATCGTGACCGAGAATCCTGCCCTTAGCACGCCTTCGAAAACCGCATGAAACTGCTACGTGATCCCTCCAAACGCCCACCCGTGGCACGGGTTCTGGGCGGCGTTCTGATCTTTCAGCTGGGATTGGCGGGGCTGCTTTTCTGGGGCGATCTGGACGAGGGGCTGCGCCTGCCCGGCTTTGGCCCGCGTGCCCCGGGGCTGACCGAACCCACGCGCCCCGGCGACCAGACCCGCCGGTTTCAACCCGACCGCGCCCGCCCCGGCGGCCGCCCCATGCCGGATACACCCCTGCCCGAACGGCTGACCCTGACCGTGATCGAAGGCGGCGCGCGCGTGCTGCTGGAAGGGGGCATTATGGCGGGTGATGCCGAACGCATCGAGAAACAGATCACCGCACTTGATCGCCAACCCGAGGGCGTGATCCTGAATTCGCCCGGTGGGTCAGTCAGCGACGCGCTGCGTCTGGGACGGTATCTGCGGGATGCTGAGCTCACGACCGCCTTGCGCAGCGGCGATATCTGCTATTCCGCCTGCCCCTATCTATTGGCCGCAGGCATCAGCCGCGACGTGCCGGAGGATGCCTCTGTCGGGGTGCACCAGCATTTTTTCGGTGAAAGCACCCTGCTGCCCGCCTTTGTCGCGGTAGAGGACATCCAGCGCGGCCAAGGCGAGGTCATGACCTATCTGGATCAGATGGGCATTGACCCGCTGGTCATGCAGCACGCGCTGGTCACGCCGCCCGATGAAATCTATCTGCTGCTGCCCGAAGAGCTGACCCGCTACCGCTTTGTCGAAAACACCGAGCCAAGCTAGAATACCCCTTGTCGCAGGCTATTGTCGCGCCTACTTAACGGGGGTGACGGGTTCTGCCCTGTTTGTAAAAGTTACATTCCAGTGGCCTTAAGCAAATCCGAGGGAGCTGGCTCTGTTCGAGCCCTGGTTCGTTTATCTGGCGCCCACCTGTACATACAGGTCCTCGGGAATATAGAACAGAACGGCAGCGGTGGTCCCGTCACACTTTCCCGACGATATCAGCCCGAAAATATCAGGTCTTTCGCTGGTCCGTCGCTGTCGGCCAAAGACGATGAGCTGAGCCTGTCCGGCTCAGAACTCTTCCGGACGGGCTTCGCGGGCCATATGATCCAGAACGGCGTTCACGAACTTCGGCTCGTCGCCCCCCTCAAAGAATGCACGGGCCACGTCGACATATTCGTTGATCACAACCCGCGGCGGCGTTTCCTGCCCGCGCAGCTCGGCACCGGCGGCGCGGAACAAGGCACGCAAAGTAGGGTCGATCCGCGCGATGGCCCATTTAGCCACCAGCGCACGGTCGGTCATCTGGTCAATCGCCGCCTGATAGTTCACCGCCGTCTCAAGCAGGTCTGCAAAATGCCGAATGTCACCATCGATCATTTCCTGACCGTCGTAGCTCGCACCAAAGCGGTGCTCAAGGAACTCCTTGCGCACGGTGTCAAAGCTTTGCGAGGAATGCTCCATCTGGAACAGGGCCTGCACGGCATAAAGCCGCGAAGCTGATTTCATCTTGCGTTTTTGATTGCCCGAAAGGCCGGCGGAGGATGTCATGCTGTCTTGGGTCCGTCATTGTCGCCCGCCATCAGATATTCATCCGAGCGCGGCTTGAAACCGATGTCTTTGCGAATGTCGCCCCACTTACGGCTCAGCGCGATCAGATGCAAGGCCGCAGCTGCCGCACCGCCGCCCTTGTTTTGCCCCTCCGGATCGGCGCGCACGGCGGCCTGTTCGTGGTTCTCGACGGTCAGGATGCCGTTGCCGATACAGATGCCCTGCAACCCCATCAGCTGCAAGGCGCGGCTGCTGTCGTTGCACACGGTCTCGTAATGCGTCGTCTCGCCGCGGATGACACAGCCAAGCGCCACGTAGCCGTCAAAATTGCTCTTGCGGTCAGAGATGCCGATGGCGGTCGGGATTTCCAGCGCGCCGGGCATTTCCACCACGTCCCATTCAGCCCCCGCGGCCTCGAGCTCTGCCTTGGCGCCTTTCAGCAAGCCCTCGGCGATGTCCGAGTAATAGGGCGAAATGACGATCAGAACCTTAACCGGCGTGTCAAAGCGCGGTGTGGTCAGCGTCGTATGATTTCCAGCAGCCATTGCATTTACTCCTGCGTGATGGGGCGCGTGCCCACGATGCTAAGGTCATAGGCGTCCAGCCCCAGATAGCGCGTATCGGGGTTATCCGTCAGCAAGATCAGCTTGTGCAACCCAAGGCTCGCCATGATCTGCGACCCAAGACCGGTGCGTTTGACGGTGCGGGGGCGATCATCCTCTTCGTCCTCGAAACGCAACCGCGGGTCGGGATCGCGGAACAACAGCACCGCGCCACGGCCTTCGTCCGCGATGATCTGCATCGCGCGTGGCAATTCGTCGGCGGGGCTTGGCCCGAGGCCGAGGATATCCTCAAGCGCGTTGATCGCATGGGTGCGAACCAGAACCGGAGCCTCTGTGGTAATATCGCCCTTGGACAGGACCACATGATCGGTGCCGCTGATCTCGTCGGTGAAAATCTGCATCTTCCAATCGCCCCCATAGGCAGAGGTCACGGTGCGGCTGTCGCGCTCCACCAGCAGGTTGTCATGCTTGTGGCGATAGGCGATCAGATCGCTGATTGTACCGATCTTCATGTCGTGCTGCTGACAGAATGCAACCAGATCCGGCAGGCGGGCCATGGTGCCGTCTTCCTTCATGATCTCGCAAATCACACCCGACGGATGCAGCCCCGCAAGGCGCGAGATATCGACGGCAGCCTCGGTGTGGCCTGCACGGACCAAGACACCGCCATCGCGTGCGCGCAGCGGAAACACATGCCCCGGCGTGGCGATATCCACCGCGCCTTTATCCTCGTCGATGGCGACCTTCACGGTCAGCGCACGGTCGGCGGCGGAAATACCGGTGGTCACCCCCTCGCGTGCTTCGATCGATACGGTAAAGGCTGTTTCATGGCGGGCAGAGTTATTCACTGCCATCATCGGCAGACCCAGCGTGTTGACCCGTTCCTCGGTCATCGGCAGACAGATCAGCCCGCGCCCGTGGGTGGCCATAAAGTTGATCGCATCCGCATCCGCGAACTGCGCGGGGATTACCAGATCGCCTTCGTTCTCGCGGTCTTCGTGGTCGACCAGCACGAACATGCGACCCTGACGGGCCTCTTCGATGATCTCTTCGATGGGCGCGATGGCATCCGCCAATTCAGCCTCGACCGGTCCGGGCGTTTCAAATTGCATGGGGTCACCTCAATCGTTGTTGCATTGGCACATACCCCACCCCACGCGCCTTTGCCAGAGCAGGGCCGCCCCCCTCCCTGCTTCATTTTGCCAAATAAACTCAATTCCGCACCGTCACCGCGCGCGGCGGTCCGCGTTAAGCCCCGAAATAGCGCGCGGCCTCCACATAGCCCGCCGCCTTGCTTGCAGTGGCCCAGTCCCGTTCCAATCCGGTGTCGCCGATGATCAGCACCTGATCGCCGACCAGTTTGCGCCCTTGAACCACCTGCCCCAGATGATCGCGCATCGCGCTCCAGCTGTCGGTGAACTTGGGGGCCTCGGCCACGTGATCCAGCACGGAATTCGCCTGTGCCACACTGTCGGGCCGCAGCGGGCGATGTACCAGCGCCAGCTTTTGGGCGCGCTGCACCTTGTCCAGCACCTCGGCCTCGCGCAGGGGGATATGCGGTGCCCCCGCACGCACCACCCGCAGCGCATTGGACGAGAACAGCAGCGCCAGAATATCGCGCCCCGTGGCCTGACGGATCGCGGCATAGGCCTTGTAGTCCAACCCCAGCTCGCGGGCGCGCGCCACGCGCATCTTGACGACCATCAGCGGGATCGCTGAAGGCATCGCCGCCTCGCGTGCCTTTTGCCACTGGAAAGCGCGCCACTTCTGGCCGCGCTCAAGGCTGGGGCCCTGATTATGTCCGATCCCCGCGATCACGACATTTCTGCCAGCCGCGCAACATAGCGGGCCAATGTGTCGATCTCCAGGTTGATCCGGTCCCCGACGGCGACATCACCCCATGTGGTCACCTCTTTGGTGTGGGGGATAAAGTTGATGCCGAAATCGCAGCCGTCGACCTCGTTAACGGTCAGCGAGGTGCCGTTCAGCGCGACAGAGCCTTTGGGGGCAATGAAACGCGCCAGATCCTCGGGCGCGCGCAGGGTCACGCGGGTGCTGTCGCCCTCGTCGCGCAGCGCCACCACCTCGGCCACGCCATCGACATGGCCCGACACGATGTGCCCGCCCAATTCGTCCCCGACCTTCAGCGCGCGTTCAAGGTTCAGACGGCGTCCGACCTCCCATGCGCCAAGGTTGGTCTTGTCCACGGTCTCGGCGCTGATCTGCACCTCGTACCAATCGGACCCCAGATCCACCACGGTCAGGCACACGCCATCACTGGCGATAGAGGCCCCCATGTCGATGCCGCCGGTATCATAGCCCGTTTTGATCCGCGCGCGCAGGTCGCCTTGCTGTTCAAGCTTGGTGATCTTTCCGATGTCCGTGATAATGCCTGTAAACATGCGCCTGCCTCTTCTATACTGGTCGCTACCGAAGTAGACCTCTGCCCGCAGCATGACAAGTCCACAGACACGCCACATTTTCGCCGGTATCCGGTGTTTGTCTGCCCGATGACCAAGATAAACCGAAAGCAACCGATGAACGCCGCAGCACCCCGTGAACGGGTCTTCCTTTTCCTGCAAGGGCCGCATGGCCCCTTCTTCAACCGTCTGGGCAAGATGCTTCGTCTGGCGGGGGCGCAGGTCTGGCGTGTGGGGTTCAACGCAGGCGATCGGGCCTTCTGGTTCCACCCGCGCAGCTATATCCCGTTTCGCGGAACAGCTGACACGTGGAAAGACACCTTTGTTGCGCTGCTCGCCGACAAGGGTGTCACAGATATCGTGCTTTATGGCGACACCCGCCCGATCCACGCCCAAGCCGTGGCCGAGGCCAAGGCCCGCGGGCTGACCGTGCATGTCTTTGAAGAAGGCTACATGCGCCCCTATTGGGTCACCTATGAACGCGGCGGGTCCAACGGCAATTCACGGCTGATGGACATGTCCATCGAACAGATGCAGGCCGCATTGGCCAATTCGGATATGGAGGCCCCCCTCCCCCCCGGTCATTGGGGTGATATGCGCCAGCACGTTTTCTATGGTGCGCTCTATCACTGGTTTGTGCTGTTCCGGAACGGCGACTACCGTAACTTCCGTCCGCATCGGAGCTTGCCGGTGACCAAGGAGTTCAAGCTGTACCTCAAGCGGCTGCTGCTGATGCCCGCGCTGGCGCTGGACCGGCTGATCGCAACGCTGCGTATCCGGCTCGGCGGCTTCCCCTACCATCTGGCACTGCTGCAGCTGGAGCACGACAGCTCGTTCCAGGAACACTCCCCATTCGAGACGATGACCGATTTCCTGACCGTGGTGCTGGAAGGCTTCGCCAAGGGCGCGCCGCGCCACCATCATCTTGTTGTGAAGGCCCATCCTCTGGAAGACGGCCGCGCACCTCTGCGCCGCGTGGTCAAACAGGTGGCGCGGGATTTGGGTGTCGCGGACCGGGTGCATTTCGTGCGCGGCGGCAAGCTGGCGCAGCTGCTCAACGATGCCCGCACCGCCGTTACCGTGAACTCCACCGCCGGTCAGCAGGTGCTGTGGCGCGGAATTCCGCTCAAGGTGTTTGGCAGCGCCGTCTATGCGAAACCCGAATTCGTCTCGGACCAGCCGCTGGCGCAATTCTTTGCCGCCGCCTCGCGCCCCGATAACAAGGCCTACAAGGATTATCGCCGGTATTTGCTGGAAACCTCGCAGGTGCCGGGCGGATTTTATGCGGCACGCGCGCGCACGCAGTTGATGCGGCAAGTGGTCGATATGATGCTTGCCCCCGAAGACCCCTACGACGCGCTAGAGCTGGGAACCGCGGCACCAAGGCAACAGTTGCGGGCCGTCACCTGAGCGTTTTTCGCCCAGACAGTAGCTTTTCGATCCAATCTGCGCTAAGCCGATGATAATTACGCCGAAAAAATCGGCGAATTCGAGGCAGAACAAGAACAGGTCGAGGAGACCGGGCAGTGAAATCCGTACCCTTCCGGTGGGCGCGCCCCATCGCATTACTTGCGGCTATGGCCGTGGTATCTTCATGTGGCCTTCCGCAGGTTGGCCCGAACAAACGTCAGATCTTTGCCGGATCGGTCCAGAAGGAAGGCGACGCATTTGTTGTCGCCGTCAACGACCGTGTGACCCGCGCCACCGCCGTCGCCCCCGCGCTTGGCTTTAGCCCGGGGTTCATCAACGCCGGTCAGCTTGGGTCGGATACGATCAACCCCGGTGATACGCTGGGGCTGACGATCTGGGAAAACGTCGATGATGGCTTGCTGGCCGCCCAAGGGGCCAACGCCACCGTGCTGGAAGAAGTGCAGGTCGACGGCTCCGGGTTCATCTTTGTGCCCTACGCGGGCCGGATCAAGGCCGCTGGCAATTCCCCCGAAGCGATCCGTCGCATCATCACCAACAAACTGTCCGAACAAACGCCGGATCCGCAGGTTCAGGTGCGCCGTCTGGCCGGTGACGGGGCGACCGTGTCGCTTGTCGGCTCTGTCGGTGCGCAGGGTGTCTATGCGATTGAACGCCCGACACGCACGCTTGCCACCATGCTGGCGCGGGCCGGTGGTGTGACCATCACCCCCCAGATCGCGCAGGTCACCGTGCTGCGTGGCAATCAGCGGGGCAAAATCTGGCTTGAAGATCTTTACAGCCACCCAGAGCTCGACATCGCCCTGCGCGGCGGGGATCGCATCCTGATCGAGGAAGACACACGGTCCTTTGTGGCTCTTGGTGCCACCGGCGCGCAGCAGAAAGTCCCGTTCGAGACCAAGAACCTGTCGGCGCTTGAAGGCATCGCACAGGTGGGCGGGCTGAACGCGGGCACCGCTGACCCGACAGGTGTTTTCGTCTTCCGCAACGAACCCGAAGCGGTCGTGGCACAGGTTCTGGGCCGCAATGACCTGCAAGGCGCACAGCGCATGGTCTATGTGCTTGACCTGACCAAGCCCAACGGCATGTTCATGGCCCGCGATTTCGTGATCCGTGATGGCGATACGCTCTACGTCACCGAAGCCCCCTTCACCCAGTGGAGCAAGGTCATCTCCTCGATCACGGGGTCGGCCAGCTCGGTCAACAACCTGTCGTCGCTCGCGTCGAGCAACTGATCTGGACCGATGGCTTTAGGGCCTGAAATATACGACACACCCGCCGCCGGTTCCCCACGGGACCGGCGGCTTTTTGTGTTTAACGGAGGTTTCATCACCAACCGGCGGGTGCGGCGCATCTTGCAGCTGTCGGGCTATAGCCTGCATCTGGGCATGCCGCGCGACGGGGATGCCATCGCTGTCTGGGGCAATGCTGGCACCGCGCATCGTGGGCTGGCCGTCGCATCTAAAAAAGGGCTGCCCGTTGTCCGCGTCGAAGACGCGATGCTGCGGTCGCTGTTTCCCGGTCGCGCAGGCGAGCCGCCGCTGGGGCTGCTGGTCGATCACAAGGGGCTGCATTTCGACCCGGCACAGCCCTCCGAGCTTGAGGACATCCTGACCAGCCACCCGCTGGATGACACGGCTTTGCTGGACCGTGCGCGCGGTGCCATCCACCGCATCACCGAGGCGCATCTGACCAAATACAGCGGGTTCGACACCGCGCACCCCGCACCGGATCCCGGCTATGTGCTGGTGATCGACCAGACCTTGGGTGATGCGTCGGTCGCGGCCTCGGGCGCGGACCGGTCGCGGTTCCTTGAGATGCTCGTCTTTGCCCAACAAGAGAACCCCGGCGCGCGGATCATCATCAAGACCCATCCGGAAACCGCAAAGGGCTATCGGAGCGGTCATTTCGGGCCTGAGGACGCCAACGACCGCATCACACTGCTGACCGCCCCCATCAGCCCCTGGACCCTGTTTGAAGGGGCCGTGCGTGTCTATACCGTGTCGTCACAAATGGGGTTCGAGGCGATCTTTGCAGGCCATAAGCCCAGGGTGTTCGGGCAGCCCTTCTATGCGGGATGGGGCCTGACCGAAGACGAATTCCCCGTGCAGCGGCGCCAACGTGTGCTGACCCGTGCGCAACTTTTTGCGGGGGCGATGATCCTTTATCCAAAATGGTACGATCCGCACCGTGACTGCCTGTGTGATCTGGAAACCGTGATAGAGGCGATGGCCGCGCAGACCCGGGCCTGGCGCGAAGACCACCGGGGCTGGGTCGCCTCTGACATGCGCCTGTGGAAACGTCAGCCCTTGCAGCGTTTCTTTGGCCGCTGGTCGCCGGTTACCTATCAGAATGATCCAAACGCCGCCCGCGCCACAGGCAAGCCCTGGATGGTCTGGGCGTCGAAAGCGACGCAGGCCCATGCCGGCGCCCTGCGGGTCGAGGACGGTTTCCTGCGCTCGCGCGGATTGGGGGCCGATCTGGTGCCGCCCCTGTCGCTGGTCTGCGATGATCTGGGTATCTACTATGACCCGCGCAGCCCCAGCCGGTTGGAACAGCTGATCACGTCGCGCGCCAAAATGCGCCCCGACCAGTCGCGCCGCGCGGGACGGTTGATCGCGGCGCTGCGCGACGCGGGGCTGAGCAAGTATAACCTTGGCGGCGGTGGCGATCTGTGCGCCCTGCCCGCCGGACGGCGCATTCTGGTACCGGGTCAGGTGGAGGACGACGCCTCTATCCGTGCGGGCACCGATGCGGTATCCACCAATCTGGCGCTGCTACACGCCGCGCGCACCGCACATCCCGACGCTGTGATCCTGTACAAGCCCCATCCCGATGTAGAGGCCGGGCTGCGCCTTGGCGCGATTGACGCAGGCGGGCTGGCGGACCGAGTGCTGACCGATGCCGACCCCATCGCCCTGCTAGCGCATGTGAATGAGGTTTGGACCATGACATCGCTGCTGGGGTTCGAGGCCCTGCTGCGCGGCGTCAAGGTGGTGACCTTAGGTGCCCCCTTCTACGCGGGCTGGGGGCTGACCGAAGACCGCGGGGATATCCCGGCGCGGCGAAGGGCAGAGGTGAGCATCGAAGGTTTGGCGCATGCCGCCCTGATCGATTATCCGCGCTACTTTGATCCGCGCAGCGGTACCGCCTGCCCGGTCGAGGTGGTGGTGGAGCGGTTGGCCTCGGGTGATCTGCCGCGGCGCGGGGTGGCGAACCGGGTGCTGGCGAAGCTGCAGGGCGTGTTTGCTACACAGGCGCATTTGTGGCGGCGGCGATAGTAGAGCGGGGCCAGCCTAGGTGCAGATCAGATGCGGGGGCCAGCCCCCGCGCCCCCGGGATTTTAAGCCATTTGGAAGGGGTTAGGCGGGCGTGTTGGCCCGGTGCCAGATGTGGAGGAGGTCGGGGCCGATGCGCGAAGTTTCGGTCAGGGTGAAGCGCGGGGCCTGTGCCAGACGTTGAAGCTGCAGCGGCGCGATGGCGGGCAAGCCGTCCGCGCCAAGCGCCAGACCCGCCGTAAACCCGACGAGTTGATCTACGAGATCCGCCTTTAGCAGCGTCGCGGCCAGTCCGCCGCCCCCCTCGCAGAAGATGCGTGTCAGACCGTGGCGGCCAAGCTGCTGGAGCATGTCATCGGCGTCGATCTGGCCCATCTTTGGTGCGCAAGAGATCAGCGTCGCGCCAAGGCTTTCCCAGGTCTCGATCAGCTCTGCCGGGGCCTTGGGGCCGTGGCAAAGGATCAGGGGGATGTCATTGGCGGTTCTGGCGAGCGTGCCATTCAGGGGGATGTCCAGCCCGTTCGACACAACAATCCGTGTCGGCTGGCGCGTGGTGCCAAGGTCGCGCACGGTCAGGCTAGGGTCATCCTGCCGCGCCGTGCCACCGCCCACCATGACCGCGTCATGGCGGCTGCGCATGGCATGAACCACGCGGCGGGCGGGCGGAGCAGTGATCCATTGGCTTTCGCCCGACGCGGTGGCAATGCGACCGTCAAAGCTGCTCGCGAGTTTGAGCGTCACCATCGGGCGGCCTTCGTCGACACGCAGGAAAAAGCCCAGATGATCCGCGCGGGCTTCATCTTCGAGCACGCCCACGTCAACGATAATGCCCGCCGCACGGAGGATCGCAATACCTTTGCCGCTGACGCGTGGATCGCTGTCGGTGCAGGCGATCACCACGCGCGCAGGCTTGGCGGCGACAAGCGCATCAGCACAGGGCGGCGTCTTGCCGGTATGGGCGCAGGGTTCGAGGGTGACATAGACCGTCGCCCCCTGTGCCGCAGGTCCGGCCTGAAGCAGCGCTTGGGGTTCCGCATGGGGCCTGCCGCCCGGCTGGGTCCAGCCACGCCCGACAATGCGGCCGTGTTGCACGATGACGCAGCCCACGGCGGGATTGGGCCAGACAGCCCCCTGCCCGCGCCGGCCTAGCGACAAGGCCAGCGCCATAAAGCGCGCGTCGTCAGACATGCTTATTCGTCCGCAGGGGTATCGGGCCGCAGTTCCTGCACGAATTTATCGAAATCATCTGCCGCCTGAAAGTTCTTGTAGACGCTGGCAAAGCGGACGTAGGCGACGGTGTCGATGCGGGCCAGCGCCTCCATCACGATCTCGCCGATTTGTTTCGATCCGACATCGGTTTCGCCCATGCTTTCCAAACGTCGCACGATGCCGCTGATCATCTGATCGATCCGTTCGGGATCAATCGGGCGTTTCTGCATCGAGATCCGGATGGAGCGTTCCAGCTTGTCACGGTCGAAATCCTCGCGCTTGCCCGAGGTTTTGACGACAACCAGATCGCGCAGTTGCACCCGTTCGTAGGTGGTAAACCGGCCCCCGCAGGCGGGACAGAAACGGCGGCGGCGGATCGAAACGTGATCCTCGGCCGGGCGGCTGTCTTTAACTTGGGTGTCGATATTTCCGCAAAACGGGCAGCGCATAGCCGGTCCCCTTATCTTAAACCTGCTCAATAGGGGGTGAAACACCCCCATTCCCCAAAACTATAGGACCAACGCGAGGTTTTGGGTAGGGGCGAAATGCCCATCTATATGTTGTAGCGGGGAAAACTGCCCTGAACTTTGGCTGATACCATGCGTTGTCCCTGCAAGACGACTGATCTGAAAGGAATTCACTATGACCAAGACGCTTTTCATCACCGGAGCCTCAAGCGGGATCGGTGCAGCCACCGCCCGCGCTGCTGCCAAGGCCGGCTGGAACGTGGGGCTGTTCGCCCGCAGCGAAGACAAGCTGAAAGATCTCGCGCGCGAGATCGGGGATCAGGCGCTGGTGCTGACCGGGGACGCCACACAATACGACGATCAGGAACAGGCCATGAGCCGTCTTGCGCAGAAGTTCGGGCAAATCGATGCTGTCTTTGCCAATGCAGGACGGGGGACATCGGCGGGCGGCACCGAAAAGGGTGACCCGGACGACTGGAAATCGATGATCGATCTGAACGTGATGGGCGCGCTGTATACGGCCCATGCCGCGATGCCATATCTGCGCAAGACCACGGGGCAGTATGTTGTGACCGGCTCCGCCGCAGGACGCCGCCACATCAAAGGGTCGATCTACGGCGCGACCAAGTTCTTTATCCATGGCTTTGCGGGCAACCTCGCCGACGAAATGGCGGAATGGGGTGGGCGCTGTATGGTTGTCTCCCCCGGGATGGTGGACACGGCGTTCTTTGACGAAGCCAAGCCCGACAAGCTGAAACCGGAAGACGTGGCATCGGCCGTGATGCACGCGCTAGAGGCACCGGCCCACGCAGCCGTGCGCGAGATCCACCTGATGCCGGTGGATTGAGGTCAGGCGAAATGCACCGCGATGCGCCTGCTATGGGGCGCGTCGCGGTGTTCGAACAGATAAATGCCTTGCCATGCGCCCAACACCATGCGGCCTGCAACCACGGGGATGCTGAGCGTAACGGGCAGCACTGCCGCCTTGATATGCGCGGGCATGTCATCTGGTCCTTCCAGCGTATGCCGGAGGTAGGACATTGAGGGGTCATCCGCAGGCGGCACCAGACGCGAGAAATAGGCCAGCAGATCGCGTTGCACATCCGGGTCCGCGTTTTCCTGAATAAGCAGCGAGGCGGAGGTATGGCGCAGAAACAGTGTCACCAACCCGTCAGAGCGTTGCCCTGACAGCGCCTGATGCACCTGATCCGTCACCTCGTAGAGCCCCTGCCCGCCGGTCTTGACCGTAAACTCGCTGTTCATTCCGCCCGCCTTGTGCTGATGGGTCAGGCTAGCCTCAACGCCCGGGCGATTGCAAACCACCGCAGAGCGTGATCCCGTGGCTGATGGTCATGGCCGACCCGGCCTTGGTCAAGGATCCGCCCAGGATAACGACGGGCGATGGGGTCAGCCCCGCGGGATCCAGCGTGAAGGTGACACCACCATCGCCGCCAAAACCACGCGCGCGCGGCTCGCTTACATAAAGCTTTTGACTGTCCTGCGCGCCCATTTCGCGCAACGCATAATCCGCTGCGGCACACCAATGCCCGCGCGCACCAAAGCCGGTGCTGCCGCTGATATGCACGCCGCCCTCGGTCGGTGTGAAAGTCAGACGGTCATTCGGCACATAGGCCTGTGCGAGCGCCGGGGTCGTTGCCAATGCGGCCAGTACGAAAGCGGTGGTCAGGGTTTTCATCGTGGTATTCCTAATTTTCAAAAGTCTTTAAGCTCAAGGATGTAGTCCTTGCAGAACTGGATGGCGTGGCCCACGGGCAGAGCCTGACCCGCGTTGCGCACCGATACCGAATAGGATTTGAACGCAGGCTCCGACAGCTCTGCATCATTCAAGGTAAAGACGACGCCCGTGCGCCCTACCCCGCTGATAGATGGCCCGCGCGGCGACTTGACGTAGATCTCAGCAGCGCTTGGCGTGCCCAGCCTTTCCTCGGCAAATTCGGCGGCGGCACACCACATGCCCCTGGCCCCTTCGCCATGATCCTCGATCACCTCGAAGGATGCGCCCGACAGCGGGATGACCTGTAACTCGTTTACCGCTGTAAAGGATTGCGCAAACGCGGCGAGCGGGGCGGCAGAGAGAATGGCGGCAAGGGCAAGGCGTTTCATGGCGGCTCCTGTTTGGTGCGTGGTTCACAGATAGGCTGCGCGGCGGGATTTTAAATTCACAGCTTCGAGATCGTCGCTTCAGCGCATGAAAAAAGGCGGGTGCCTGAACACCCGCCTTTCAAAACTCTCGCGATCACGCGCTTACTGATCGAGGAACGACCGCAGCTTGCGCGACCGGCTTGGGTGCTTGAGCTTGCGCAGCGCCTTCGCCTCGATCTGACGGATACGTTCGCGGGTCACGCTGAACTGCTGGCCGACTTCTTCCAGCGTGTGGTCGGTGTTCATGCCGATGCCGAAGCGCATCCGCAGCACACGTTCCTCGCGCGGGGTTAGGCTGGCCAGAACCCGTGTCGTGGTCTCCTTGAGGTTTTCCTGAATGGCACTGTCGAGCGGCAGCACGGCATTCTTATCCTCGATGAAATCACCAAGCTGGCTGTCTTCTTCGTCGCCAATAGGCGTTTCGAGAGAGATCGGCTCTTTGGCGATCTTCATCACCTTGCGCACTTTCTCAAGCGGCATCTGCAGTTTCTCGGCCAGCTCTTCCGGCGTCGGCTCGCGGCCGATCTCGTGCAGCATCTGGCGGCCGGTCCGAACCAGCTTGTTGATCGTCTCGATCATGTGGACCGGAATACGGATGGTGCGCGCCTGATCCGCGATGGAACGGGTGATCGCCTGACGGATCCACCATGTCGCATAGGTCGAGAATTTATAACCGCGACGGTATTCGAACTTGTCGACGGCCTTCATCAGGCCGATGTTCCCTTCCTGAATAAGATCAAGGAACTGCAAGCCACGGTTAGTGTATTTCTTGGCGATCGAGATCACAAGACGCAGGTTCGCCTCGACCATTTCTTTCTTGGCCTGACGGGCCTCTTTCTCGCCCTTCTGAACCTGCTGCACGATGCGGCGGAATTCAGAGATATCAAGACCGACGTATTGACCCACCTGCGCCATATCGGCCCGCAGCTCGTCCACCTTGTCAGAGGACCGTTCGATGAACATCTGCCAGCCGCGACCGGATTTCTCGGCCATCCGCTCCATCCAGTTGGGGTCCAGCTCGTAGCCGCGATAGGCGTCGACGAATTCCTTGCGGTTGATGCGCGCCTGGTCGGCAAGTTTCACCATCGCAGAGTCGATCTGCATGATGCGGCGGTTGATGCCGTAAAGCTGGTCGATCAGCGCTTCGATACGGTTGTTGTGCAGGTGCAGGTCGTTGACCAAAGCCACGATCTCGGAGCGGACGCGCTGGTATTCTTCCTCATCGGTCTTCGAAAAGGTGCCGTCCTCGTTCAGGGTGGCCGAAATCCGGCTGTCCTGGATTTGGCTCAACTTGACGTAGTCATCGGCAATGATGTCGAGCGCTTCCAGCACTTGCGGCTTCAGCGCGGCTTCCATCGCGGCCAGCGACATGTTGGCCTGTTCGTCATCATCCTCGTCGTCGTCATCGTTCGAGATCGGGTTGCCGTCGGCGTCAACTTCGCTGGTGCTTTCGGCGGGCTTTGTCTCGGTGCCTGCGGTTGGCACGACCGGAGTCGTTTCCTCTTCGTCGCCCATCTGGGTACCGAATGTCGCCTCGAGGTCGATGACATCGCGCAGCAAAATGTCTTCGGACAAAAGTTCGTCGCGCCAGATCGTGATCGCCTGGAAGGTCAGCGGGCTTTCACACAGCCCCGCGATCATCGTGTTGCGCCCTGCCTCGATCCGCTTGGCAATGGCGATCTCGCCCTCACGGCTCAGCAGTTCAACCGATCCCATCTCGCGCAGATACATGCGAACGGGGTCATCCGTGCGGTCCAGCTTTTCGGACGTGCCAGAGGACAGCGCCACATCACGGTTGCTTTCCGTGGTGGCAATTTCTGTCCCACCCTTGGCGTCTTCTTCTTCGGCTTCTTCGTCTTCGATCACGTTGATGCCCATTTCGGACAGCATCGACATCACATCCTCGATCTGCTCCGAGCTGACTTGGTCAGGGGGCAGAACGGTGTTCAGCTGATCGTAGGTGATATAGCCCTTTTCACGGGCTTCGCCGATCATCTTTTTGACGGCGGCTTGGCTCATATCAAGCGAATGGCCGGCATCCTGGTCGTCAGACTTCGCGTCTTCGTTCGTGTCTTTGGCGGCCATGAAATTTCCTCCAGCGAATGGGTGCGAATCACGTGACGTGATTCGGTTGTTCGAATCATGCGGGGTTCTGGGTGATTCTTAAACCCGTTACCCTGTATTTTGTTAAACATCCCGGCGAAAAAGCCACGCCGGGTTCATTTTTTGTCTTTCGCATCACCCTTCAGGATCGACCCCAGCAATGCGTCAAAAGCGCTGCGTTCGTCCCGGCTGATGTGGGCACCGTTCTCGGCAATGTCGTATTCTGCGGTATCTTCCTGCCCGCTGCGCTGTGCGCGATCAGCGTTGCGTGCCGCTTCGCCCAACCGCCATGTCAGCCCTTCATCCGCGGTGCCGGTCAGATCTTCGACCGCATCGGCAATCTCTTCGTCCAGCCCGCGCACGGCTTCCAGCTTGCCCAGTTCTTCGGCGACAGTCATGCGCGTCTTTTCCAGGTTGCCAGGGCTTCGGATGCAGGGCGTGATGGCTACGTGGCGCTGCGACAGCATGTTTTCAAGGGTGTACTCCCCCACAGCGTCATAAATCTTTTCGCGCAACACCGCCGGATCGTGATGCACATGGCGCAACATCAAATCGCGGATACGCCCGTGATCAGGATCCTGGCAGCGCATCGCGGCCAGCCCGTTCTCGAACTCTTCCACCAACTGCGGACAGCCCAGCAGGGCCATCAGGATCACCGCCTCGCGCAGATGCTCCGTCGCTCCCAGCCCGGCTGCGGTCACCAGAATAGAGGATTTCGCACTCGGGGACGGCCCCTGCGGCGCGGGGGCCCATTTGCCCCCACCGGAGGCGCGCGCGACGGGGCTAAAATCTTTCTTGGCCTTTTGCGGACGGAAGAGCTGCCAGCGCAGATCCTTGATTTCCTGGCCATAATGGCTGCGGATCGACGGGTCTTTGATCATCATGATCTTTTCGCGCAGCGCCTTGTCCAACCCTGCCTTACGCTCGGGGCTGTCGAAAACGCGACCGTCGGTCTCGCGCTGCCAAAGCAGACGCACCATTGGCATCGCGTTATCCAGTAACTTTTGCAACGCTGGTGCCCCGTGCGCGCGGAGCAGATCATCCGGATCCTGCCCGTCAGGCATCACGGCAAAACGCAAGGATTGCCCCGCCTCAAGCAGTGGCAGCGCCAGATCGATCAAGCGCATGGCCGCACGTTGACCCGCCGCATCCCCGTCCAGCGTGATGATCGGCTCGGGCGAGATGCGCCACAACATCTGCAACTGGCTCTCGGTGATCGCCGTGCCCAAGGGGGCCACCGCCGCACCGAAACCGGCCTGCACCAATGCAATCACATCCATATAGCCTTCGGCCACGATCAACGGCTTGCCTTGCCCTGCGGCTGTCCGCGCGTCGCGCACGTTGTAGAGGCTGCGGCCTTTGTCAAAAAGCTCCGTCTCGGGGGAGTTCAGATATTTGGCGTTGTCATTCGGGTCCATTGCCCGCCCGCCAAAGGCAATCGCCCGCCCCCGCGCATCCCGGATTGGATACATGATCCGGCCCCGGAAAGTATCATAAGGCCGCCCGCCCTTGGACGAAGGCTTGGCCAGCCCCGCCCCAAGGATCAACGCACCCTCGATATTCTTGGCCTTCAGGTGATCCCAAAGCCCTTGCCACAGGTCCGGCGCGAAGCCGATTTCCCATTGCTCCAAGGCCTGCGGCGTCAGCCCGCGCCCGGCAAGATAGTCGCGCGCGGCCCCTGCCGCACCGGTGCGCAGTTGCAGCCGGAAGTACTGCACCGCCAGCTCCATCACCTCGGCCAGTTGAGTGCGCTTATCCGCCTTCTCCTGCGCGCGCGGGTCTTGTTTCGGCATGGGCATCCCCGCCTCACGCGCCAGAATCTCTACCGCTTCCATAAAGCTGACATTCTCGGTCTCGCGCACGAAAGAGATCGCGTCCCCCTTAGCGTGACACCCGAAACAATAGTAGAATCCCTTGCGGTCATCGACGTGGAAGCTGGCGGATTTTTCCTGATGGAACGGGCACGGAGCCCACATATCGCCCTTGCCCTGATTGGACTTGCGCGGATCCCACATCACTTTGCGCCCCACCACCTGTGACAGGCTGGCACGGCTGCGCAGTTCATCCAAAAATCCAGGGGGCAGGCTCATACTGTTTTATATTGGGTCGGCAGGGCCAAAGTCCAGCACCCAAAGCCTGCGCAACGGGCTTCATTTTGCCGGATAAACTCCGGGGGGATCGTCCGTCAGGGCGATGGGGGCTGGCCCCCGTCTTACCGCCCCGACAGGTACTCCGGCGCGATCAAACGACGCGCGCGGGCGTTACTGGCCCAAACACATTTCGTTCCAGGCGGCAGAAAGGTCGTTGCCCTTCACGTCGCGCATTTTCATTTCATAGACCCAAGGGGCGACCAGCGGGACAACCGCGTCATAGCGATCGGGCCATTCTGGGTTCTTGGAGGCGATGTGATCCGGCACGTCACGCTCTTTCACGCGGTCGATGCGCGCTTGCCGGACGGCCTGCACGACATCTGCCTGATACTGACAATCGGTTTCAGCGCTGGTGGCGGCGAAGACAGGCGCGCTGGACGTGGCCAGTGCTGCGGCAATCATGAGTTTACCAAATTTCATCGTCACATCTCCTAAATGTTTCTTTGCAAGCCCGCCGCCCTTCCACGGCCTACGCCGTTTAAAGTTAAAGGCTGCAGCGGACATGAGAGCGGGTGCTCATGGCGCAGGAACCTAGCCAGCCCCCGTTGGAATACAAGTGACAGAGCGGTTTTCCGCAGTACGCGCTTGGCGGTTTGGCGCGTCTTTGCCGAAAGCCGCTATCACAGCGGCTTTCGGGGAACTTTTCAGGGGCGCAGCATAGGGCCCGCGCGGGGTTACAGCCCCTTTGCGCGGTAGCTGGCGGCGACCTTGCCGATGCTGACCAGATAGGCGGCGGTGCGCAGGTCTTCGACATCGTCGCGGCTGTGCCAGACTTCCGCCATTGACCGGTAGGCGTCGCTCATCGTGTCGTAAAGACCGGAGCGGACCAGCTCAAGCTCCCCGGCGCCCCGCAGGTATTTATCCTTGAAGTTCGGGCTTAGCTGCCAGCCGACACCGCTATCGGCGCTCAGACGTTCCAGCTCGTCCACCAACAGCTGGTGGCGGCTTTCCTCGTTGCGGCGCTGCATACGGCCAAAACGGATGTGGCTCAGGTTCTTGACCCATTCGAAATAGGACACCGTCACACCGCCGGCATTGGCATACATGTCAGGGATGATCACGACGCCTTTTGCACGCAGGATATCATCGGCACCGGCGGTTACGGGGCCGTTGGCGGCTTCGACGATCAGCGGAGCCTTGATGTTTTGCGCGTTGGTCAGGTTAATTACCCCTTCCAGCGCCGCAGGGATCAGGATGTCACAGTCCGCTTCCAGCAGCTTGGCACCGTCTTCTTCAAGGGGCGCATCTGGATAGCCCTTGATCGTGCCGTGCATGGAAATCCAGCGGTGCACCTCTTCCACATCAAGACCACGGTCATCGAACAAAGCGCCGTCGCGTTCAATGATCGCGGTGATCTTGCAGCCATCCTCTTCGCTCAGGAACTTGGCGGCGTGGTAGCCCACATTGCCCAAGCCCTGCACCACGACGCGTTTACCGTCCAGCTCACCGCCCAGACCAGCCTTTTCCATCCCCTTGGTGTCGCGGAAGAAAGCGTGCAGCGCATATTGCACGCCGCGGCCTGTCGCCTCGGTGCGGCCATGGATGCCGCCCGCGTTGATCGGCTTGCCCGTCACACAGGCTACCCCGTTGATATCCGTGGTGTTCATGCGCTTGTACTGATCCGCGATCCAGGCCATCTCGCGCTCGCCCGTGCCCATGTCGGGGGCGGGAACGTTTTGCGCGGGGTTGATCATATCGCGCTTGATCAGCTCGTATGCGAAACGGCGGGTGATCAGTTCCAGCTCGTGTTCATCATAGTCGCGCGGATCAATGCACAGCCCACCTTTGGAGCCCCCGAACGGCGCTTCGACCAGCGCGCATTTATAGGTCATCAACGCCGCCAGCGCCTCTACCTCGTTCTGGTTCACGCCGGGGCTGTACCGGATGCCGCCCTTGACCGGCTCCATATGCTCGGAATGGACCGAGCGATAGCCGGTAAAGGTCTGGATACCGCCGCGCAGGCGCACGCCGAAACGCACCGTGTAGGTCGCGTTGCACACGCGAATCTTCTCTTCCAGACCCGGCGACAGGTCCATCAGGGCCACCGCCCGGTTAAACATGATGTCGACGCTATCGCGAAAGCTCGGTTCGGTTCCGGGGTTCATTCTACGCTCCTAAATTGGCTCTGCGACCCTGATACGGGCCGGTTCATCGCCTCGCCTTTTGAACATGGCACCTGCGTCAAGCAAAGCTGTAAATCACCATATTTCGAAGTTTTCGCACAAATTTTAATCAGTTTGAAAACTTATCACCCAAAGCGAGTAGTCACGGCACACAAGACAATCCCTGCGCGAAGTTTCCTGACAGAGGACAGTCCGGCTGCCCGGGCGGGATCTGCCCCGAAAACGGCATGAGTATACACTTTTTTAAACGTATTTCGCCCTATTTCGGCCAACTTCACCCCGCATATCTGCTGGCAACGCCGATCCGCCCGAAATGCGTCTGTCGCATGGGTCGCACGAATAAGGACATGGAAATGCCGGTGAACGATACAGTGAGTAAATGGGTAACCCTCCCCCTGCGCAAGCGGCTGACGCGGTTCGCCCGTGAAGACGACGGGTTGGTGACGATCCTCGCGCTTTTCATGATCATGATGATGATCGCCGTGGGTGGCATCCAGCTAGATTTCATGCGCCACGAGATGGAACGCTCGCGTCTGCAAGCTGTGTCGGACCGTGCCGTTCTGGCCGCAGCCGATCTGGATCAGATGCGTGACCCCAAAACGGTGGTGGAAGACTACTTTGCCAAATCGGGCATGACCGAGTTTCTGTCGAATGTCGTGGTGGATGACGGTCTGAACTTTCGCACCGTGACGGTCGACGCAAGCAAGGACATGGACACCCAGTTTATTGGCCGCTTTGGTTTCCCCACGCTCGAAGTGCCCGCCCATAGTCAGGCGGAAGAACGCGTTGCAAAGGTCGAAATTTCGCTCGTGCTCGATATCTCGGGTTCGATGGCCACCAATAACCGTCTGGGCGAAGTACAGAATGCCGCCGATATCTTTCTGGACACTGTGCTGAAGGACGAGAACGAAGACCTGATTTCAGTCTCTTTGGTCCCTTATTCGGAACAAGTGAACGCGGGCCCGCTGATCATGGACCGTATGAACGTGAACAGAAAGCACGACTATTCCCACTGCATTGATTTCGACAATGGTGACTTCGATTCAATCGCGATGAATAGCAGCACACGGTATAACCAGATGCAGCACTTCCAGTGGAACTACGACGGCCGCAACAACTACCGTGACGATACGGTTTGCCCGCGCTACGATTACGAGCGTATTACCCCGTTTTCACAAAACAAACGCACGTTGAAGAACCAGATTGATGATCTTGTACCGCGCGCTGGTACGTCGATCTTCCTTGGCATGAAATGGGCCGCGGCGATGCTTGATCCGGCGTTCCGGGACATCAACAACTCGCTGGTGAATGCCGGTCATGTCGACCGTGAATTCTACAACCGCCCCGCGAGCTATACCGATTCAGAAACGCTTAAGACTGTTATCCTTATGACAGATGGCGCGAATGATAACTCGTTCCGCATCAGCAATACGTACTACAACGAAGATAGCGAGTATGTTCACTGGAATAGGTACAACCTTTGGTGGTATCTACGCCGCGAGGTAAACTCGCGCTACTGGGGTTACTTCTATTATCAGAAGTACAACAAATCGCTGGGCAACACCTTGCTGTCGAATATCTGCGACGCCGCCAAAGCCAAGCGGATCGTGATCTGGTCCATCGGGTTCGAGGTCGATGACGAGGACGTGCCCGCGATGCAGGATTGCGCCTCCTCGCCCAGCCACTTCTTCCGCGTCGAAGGTGTCGAGCTTTCCGAAGCCTTCCGTGCCATCGCCCGCCAGATCAACCAGTTGAGATTGACCCAATGATCGCCCGCATTTCACAAGCGCTGCGCCGGTTCCGCCGGGGTGAGGATGGCGCAGTTGTCCTGATCGAGTTCGTGATCCTCTTTCCGGTCATCTTCGGCATGTTCCTCGCGTCGGTCGAGGTCAGCCTTTATTCCCTGCGGCAGTTCCACCTGAACCGCGGGCTGGAAACGGCAGTACGGTATATCCGGCTGAACACACGCACGACGATCACCCACGACATGATCAAGACGATGATCTGTGACAACGTGGGCTATATCGGCGACTGTAAGGATACCCTGCGCCTTGAGATGGTGCTGGTGAACCCGCGCAACTTCGCCGCGATGAACGCCTCGCCCGACTGCGTGGACAAATCCCTGCCCGTCAAACAGGAACGCGGCTTTACCCTTGGGGCGCAGCACCAGCTGATGCTGCTGCGGGCCTGCGTCAAGTTCGACCCGATGCTGCCGGGCAGCGCTATGGGCTTCAAGTTCGAAACTGATGGCGCGGGTCAGGGCAGCATGTACGCTGTATCCTCCTTTGTGCAGGAGCCAAGCTAATGGTTATCTCTTATCTCAAACGCCGTGTACTGGCGCGCTTTCTGCGTGATCAGGACGGCAGCGCCTCGATCGAAGCGGTAATCATGATGCCCATGGTCTTCTGGGTTTATCTGGCGATGTTTACCTTCTTCCAGACCTATCAGGAATATTACACCAACCAGAAAGCGGCCTATACCATCGGCGATATGATCTCGCGCGAGACGCTGCCGATGGACACTGCCTATATGGACGGCATTCAGGATCTGCTGGATTATATGACCCGTTCCTCGGGTGAAACGACAGTGCGCATCACCTCGGCGAAATACGATCAGAAGAACAAACGCTTCCTGCTGCACTGGTCCCGCGCCCGCGGCAGCCTGAGCGACGCGACCCAAGCGGATGTGACCGGCTGGACGGATAAAATCCCGGAACTGGAGGATGGTGAATATATCACCGTCACCGAGACATGGACGTCATTTGCCCCGCCCTTCAACATCGGGCTGCCGGTGCAAGAGGTGAAGAACTTCGTCTTTACCCGCCCGCGCTACGCCCCTTGGGTGCTGTACTCGGACGGGGCGTAAAAGCTGACGATAACGACAAAAAGAAAAGGCCCGCGGCGATCTGCCTGCGGGCCTTTTGCTTAGGATCGTTCTGCCATCATGGCAGAGATGATCTCGGACATGAACTTGGTCTGACTGCCGGGGGTCATGCCGCCGACACCGATGCGCCGGCCAATCCGCCACCACAGGCCCGGCCGCCAAATGCGGTCACCGCCTGTGCCGGGCTTGGTGCGCAGTAGAAAACCGTTAGACGGCTTGAACGCAAAAACGCCGCGATCCAGCCCGATGATGTCTTCGACCCGTGCAATCACCGTACCGTCGCTGTCGCGTAATTCGGTGGCGGTCAGCTCGATCGCGCCCGCGGTTGCGCGGCGCATCTTGTCAGCCATCCAAAGCGCCAGCCCCCCCATTGCCAGCAAGAACACCTGCCAGCCCAGACCGGGCGACGAGGTGAACGCGACGTAGATCAGGAACAGCCCCAATATCCCAAGCGCCGTCAGCCCAATGGCCCGCCGCCCAGAGGAGGCACGCGTGGTGGCAAGAACTTCGTTTGGATCGTTGAATTCAGGGAGCATGGGGCGCGACTTTCGTTAAGGTCGC
Organism: Sulfitobacter sp. SBS6; assembly: GCF_048285585.1. Taxonomy (NCBI): domain Bacteria; kingdom Pseudomonadati; phylum Pseudomonadota; class Alphaproteobacteria; order Rhodobacterales; family Roseobacteraceae; genus Sulfitobacter; species Sulfitobacter sp. SBS6. The sequence goes on from NZ_JBLWBA010000006.1 coordinate 338,571, forward strand.
TTTGCCTACCGCGCCGGGCGCGCATTTGGCAAGCCCGCGCCGCGCAATCCCGCACGGCAGCCTCTGACCGCTTGGGCCAGTTGCCAGCCTATTGACCGGCCTTCGGAGGCTTTGCGCCGTCGCGTTTGCCCTTTTTGCCGCGCTTGAGCATTTCCTCGACTCGGTCGGCATAGGCTGCACGCTCGGGTGCCGACATCTGCGCCAACTCGGCCAGCCACGCGTTTTGAACGGTCTGCTGAACGGTCAGCGTGGCGTCGCGTTGCAGGTCCAGCACGCGGCGTGCCTCTGCGGGGTCGAAGGGCTCTGCGCGGATGGCGGTCAGCGCCTCTTGATACAATGCGCGGCGTGCGGCACGGCTGACGGATTTATCCTCGCGCCCCTTGCGCGCATCGGCAAAGACGGCGCGGCGGCGTTCTTCGGGCAGCGCCATGACGTAGGGCGTGCCATAGTCGCGCATGTGCCGCATCGCGCCACCATGCGGCCCGTCAAAGCGATAGGCCGCCCCCGCAACCAGCCCCAGCACCAGCAGGTTCACCCCCAGCGACAGCCCCAAGGCCCACCGCAGTGTCTTCGTGCTTTTGAATGCAAAGCCTGCCATTTTCTATCCCTCGTCCAAGTCCCAGCCGAACGCCGTCAGATCTGACGTATAGGTGTCCAGCGATGTCGCATCGGCGACGATGTAATCATCGCCGCCCGTGATAATCTGCGTCGCGACATCCGGCAGGCCGCTTGGCGGGGCGACCCCGATCCAGAACCCGACAGCCGTTGCCGTGATCAGCCCGCCCAAGGCAGGTGCGCCGCCGATGGCGCGCCAGAACCCACGCCAGCCCCCTATCGCGGGGGCGGGCTGTGCCGCCAGCGCATCGGCGATCAGCCGGTCCATCATGCCCGCAGGCATCTGCGGCGGGGTCGCCCGCGCCTGTTCGAAATGCGCCTCTAGCGTCTCTGTTTCACGTTTTGTCATCATCGTATCCCAAGGCGTCACGTCGTGCGCCCAAAAGTTTCGCCAAAGCCCTTTTGCCCCGTGCGGTCAGGCTTTCAACCGCTTCGACCCCGACATCCAGAATGGTCGCGATCTCGGGGTTCGCCAACCCGTCTATGTGGCGCAGCACCACCGCCTGCCGCTGCCGCTCGGGCAATCTGTCCAGCGCCGCTTGCAAGGCATCCTCGCGCGCCGTGCGCTGCAGCCGAGCCTCGGCGCTCTCCGCCGGATCGGTGGGTTCCGCGATGTCCTCAAGCGGGACACCACGGCCGCGTTTGCGCAGGCGGTCGGTGCACAGGTTGGCGGTCACACGGTACAGCCAGGTGGTCACCTTCGCTTCGCCATCGCGCCAGTCCGGAGCGATCTTCCACAGGCGCATCAGCGCGTCTTGCGTCACGTCTTCAGCCTCGGCCGCGTTGCCCAGAATGCGGAAGGCGTGACCAAAGATGCGCGGTGTCAACTGGAGCGTCAACAGCCGTGCCGCCGCCGCATCCCCCTGCACATAGCGGTGCAGCAAGGCGCGTTCGGGATCATCCACCCCGTCGGCATCCGTCGTATCGTGCATATCCATCAAACCGGAGGTAGCCTTTGCGGGCGCGCCGTTCAAGCACGCCCGCATGCTTGCCTTATTCCGTTGCAGCCGCGTCGCCGTCATCGGACTTGTCGTGCTTCATGTGTTTGCCGGGTTTGCCGTGCCCGTCCTTGCCGTCATGACCACCGCGTTTGCCGTGATGCTTGCCACCCATACGAGCTTTGGCGAACTCTTCCGCGCTCAGCGATCCGTTCTTGTCGGTGTCCAGCTTCTCGATCATCTGCTCGGGGCTGTGACGCCCGGCCATTTCTTCTATCGACAGCTTGCCGTCTTCATTGGCATCCATGCGCTTCATCATCTTGTCGTGGCGCTTGGCCATCCGGTCGCCTTTGCCTTTGCCCATGGCTTCAAGCTCGGTCGCGGAAAGCGACCCGTTGCCGTCGGTGTCCAGCTTCTCCAGCATGCGCTGGCTGCGCTCGGCGTGGCGTGCCTTGGCTGCGGCGGCCAGTTCATCCTGTGTCAGGAAGCCGTCGCCGTCCGCGTCAGCAGCAGCGAAACGTGCCGCGGCATGGGCTTTCATTTCTTCGGCAGTGACTTCACCGTTCATATCGGTGTCCAACTGGACAAAGTGGCTTTGCTTGCCGCCCTCTGCCTTATCCGCATTCTGCGCGACCAGTGTCGTGCCGCCCAATGCGATCAACCCGCTCAAGAGTGCGATCTGAAGATTTGCTCGTTTTGTCATCTGTTTCTTCCTTTGGTGATCTATCTAACGCCCGCCGTTTTCAGCGTGGCGATACCGGTTCAAACGACAGCCGCCCGTCATTCCGTCGCAGAAAATGTGAAAAAGTTTTGAGCACCCCTGCGCGGGCTTTGCGACATGGCGACGCAACTGCCCCGAGATCCCTTTATTTCGCGGCGTTTTGGCCGCATGTAGGATGGGAACAAGGAAGCCCAGATGACTGACCAGACCGTAAATATGCCTCACGTAGACACAGATGAACGCAGCATGAAGAAATCCCTGCTGCGCGGCTGGCGGCGTAAATGCCCCAACTGCGGGGCCGGTCCGATGCTGAAAAGCTATCTGAAGGTCAATGATACCTGCACCGTCTGCGGCCAAGAACTGTTCCACCACCGCGCCGATGATGGGCCCGCCTATCTGACGATCCTGCTTGTCGGGCACCTGCTGGCGCCGGGGCTGCACATCGCCTTTGTGGTCTGGCGCCCCGAGCCGCTGACGTTGTTTACAATCTTTTCGGTTGGCTGCGTCGGATTGTCCCTCTACCTTCTGCCCAGACTGAAAGGAGCCATGATCGGCTTCCAATGGGCAAAGCGTATGGGCGGGTTCGGCAGCACCAGCTGACCGGCACCCCAAAAGCCCCGCTAGAACAACAGGATATGGGGCAAGGCGATGACCATCGATAAAAGTAAAATCCGCAACGCAGCCACGGTGATCGTGATCCGCGACCGGCATACCGCGCCGCGGATCCTGATGGGGCAGCGTGGTGCGACGGCAGCCTTTATGCCCAATAAATTCGTCTTTCCGGGCGGCGCGGTCGATCTGGGCGATGCGCAGGTGCCGCTGGCCAGCATGGTGGATGAAACCTGCCAGAACCGTCTGGCCGAAGACGCCGATGGCAGCCTTGCACATGCCTTGGTGGTGGCCGCGATCCGCGAGCTTTGGGAAGAGACCGGCCTGATCCTTGGCCAGAAAGGCGCATGGGAGGGCACGCCCCCTGCCGATTGGCTGACCTTTGCACAGCGCGGCTATCTGCCCCACGCGGCCCCGCTGCAATTTGTTTTCCGCGCGCTGACGCCTCCCGGCCGTCCACGCCGCTTTGATGCGCGTTTCTTTCTGGTCGATGCCGAGGATATCGCCACCGATCTGGACAATTTCGACGACGCCTGTGACGAGCTTTCGCATCTGCAATGGGTGGCCCTGTCGGACGCGCGCAAATTCGACATGCCCTTCATCACCGAGGTGGTGCTGGCCGAAGTCGAGGCCCGCGCGCGGCAGCTTGACCCGCCCGCCTCGGTCCCGTTTTTCAAGAATAACGACGAAGAAAGCCTGTTCCTGCGTTTGCGCGGGCGCCCGATGCCAAGCTAGGCGACCATCACCAGCATCAGGATCGACGCGATCAGCACCGCCATGCCTGCCGCCTCTCGGGGGCTGATTTTCTCGCGGAAGAACAGGGTGGAGGCCGCGACGCTCAGGATCAGCTCTACCTGACCAAGGGCTTTGACATAGGCTGCGTTCTGCAAGGTGAAGGCGATGAACCAGCACAGCGATCCGCCCATCGAGGTCAGCCCGATCCAGACCGCGACCCGGCGCGCGCGCCAGACATCGCGGATCTGCCCCGGTTCGCGCAGCCGCAGGTACACCGCCATGATCAGCGATTGCATCGTCACCACCGCCGCAAGGGTCACGCCTGCGCGCAGCACCGGCAGATCGGTCTGCACCGCCAGCGACGCCCCGCGGTAGGACACGGCCGACACCGCGAAAAGCGCGCCTGACGCGATCCCCAGCCCCGCCGCGCGATTGCGCAGGTCGCGCAGGTGAAACCCCTTGGCCTCTGCCCCGCCGGACAGCAGAAACAACCCTACCACGCCAAGGGCAATCGCGGCGAAACCGGTGGCGCTGACGCCTTCGCCCAGAATGATCCAACCCACCAGCACCGTCAGGATGACTTCGGTCTTCTTGAAGGTGATGCCCACGGCAAAGTTGCGCTGTTTGAACAGTAGCACCACACAGACCGTCGCAAGTATCTGCGCCGTGCCGCCGACCAACCCATGCGCCCAGAACCCCGACCCAAGCGGCGGCAGTGGTGTCGCGCTGAGCGCCAGATAGGCCGCGAGCCCCAGTAGGATGAAGGGCGCGGAATACAGAAACCGCGAGAACGTCGCCCCCGCCGCCGACAGGGTCGCCGTGGCGAGGTATTTTTGCAGCATGAACCGCCCGGTCTGAAAGACCGCCGCGGCCAGCGTCACGAGGATCCACAGGTCCGGCAGCGTGTCAGCCATGGGCGCGGACCCCGATCACCGTGGCGCGCCCATCATGCGGTTCGATAACGTGACTTCTAAGTGCTTGGTCATTGTCGTATCCTCAGCTGGTCCGTGTCATAGCCGTTAAAGTCCAATATCTCGCGCGCTGCCGCGATCCGGTCCGCGCCGCCGCTGGCGCTGCGGTCAAGGATCCAGCCAAAGTCGCCAGCGGGATTGCCGACCACCGCGGTGCGGAACCCTTCGTCGACCCAAAGCACCCAAAGCGTGCGCGTGCTGCCATCGGGGCGCGACAGCGCATAGCGCCCCTGCCCCTGCTGCTGCGCCAGCCACAGCGTCCCGCCGTCGCCACAGCCGACCTGTGTGCACAGCTGGAACGCGGGGCCCTTCGTCGTCTCGACCAAGGCCACCTGCGCCACGCCGTCGCCAAAGCTGTCGCGGACCAGCCACGCCCCTTTGAAGCGCGCCGCGTCATAGCGGCTGGTCGCGCCAATCAGCGCTTTGCTATCCCGCAGGCCTTGTGCCGTTTCGGGTGCGGGTCCGGCGCATCCAGCCAAGACCGCCAGCCAAAATAGCGCGCGCTTCATGCCGCATCCCGTTTAGTCAAGACACACTGTGCTGGGGCGATGACCTGTGCGCCTATATTGCCGATTATCGTGACCGCACAGGTGATGAATACGTCCTTGTTCATGGTGAGAGGCATCAGAATCTCCTTGGGGTCAGGGCCGGCGTGGCGTTTGAAGGGTCAGAACGGCATCGGATGCGCTTTATGCGCGGCATCCAGATCTGCCATCACCTCGTCATCCAGATGCAGGTCGATCCCGCCGAGGATCACCTCGAGCTGGTCAAGCGAGGTCGCGCCGAAGATCACCGAGGTCATGAAGGGCCGCTGGCGCGTGAAGGCCAGGGACATCTGCACCGGATCCAGCCCGTGTTTCTGCGCGATCTGCAGATAGGCGTCCACCGCATCAAACACGCGGTCCGTCTTGCGCCCGCCCAGATCCTCGTTGATCGCCATGCGCGATCCTTCGGGTAACACGCCGTTCTGGTATTTGCCGGTCAGCAGCCCCGTAGCAAGCGGAGAATACGACAGCATCCCGATATCTTCGTTGTGGCATGTTTCGGCCACGTCGGTATCAGCGATGCGTGCCAGCAGCGAATATTCGTTCTGGACCGAAACGGCACGCGGGCCGCCCGTGCGTTCGGCGGCATTCACCCATTGGGTCAGCCCCCAAGCGCTTTCGTTGCTCAACCCGAAGGCACGGATGGTGCCGCGAGTCACCTCGTCTTGCAGCGCGCCAAGGCAGTCTTCCATATGCGCCATCGTCTCGGCACGGTTCTGCGACGAGGGGTCATACTCCCAGTTCTTGCGGAACATGTAGCTGCCGCGATTGGGCCAGTGGAACTGGTAGAGATCGACGTAATCGGTGTTGAGCCGCTTCAGCGATCCTTCAAGCGTGCTGCGGATCGTATCGGGCGAAATCCCCGCGCCGTCACGCACCGGAGCCCCGGCGCCTGAGTGCTTCGTCGCCAGCACAAAATCATCGCGCCGTCCGGTCTTGGCGATCCACTGACCGATGATCTCTTCAGTGCGGCCAATGGTTTCCGCCTTGATCGGGTTAACCGGATACATCTCGGCGGTGTCGATAAAGTTGATCCCCGCATCAAGGGCGCGTTCAATCTGCGCATGGCCTTCCTCTGGGGTGTTTTGCGTGCCCCAAGTCATTGAACCCAGACAGAAATCAGTCACTTCGATACCTGTGTGACCCAGCGTGTTCTTTTGCATTGGAATTCCTCGTTTAGATTTGCGCCTACCCTTTCTGTTCCGCCACGTCACCGCAAGCGCATTTTCCGGGCCGCCCCGCCGTGCAAAAGCCGAAGGGTGAAAATTTTCGCGTGACTGTCGCTTTGGCCATTGGTCTTGTCCGAAAATGGGCACAGAGTACCACGATATGCGCCTTCTCATTTCCTTCGCCGCCCTGTTTCTTTCCGTCATTCTGCTGCAACTGTCGTCAGGCGGTGTGGGGCCGTTGGACGTGCTGTCGGGCACGCAACTGGGGTTCACCAACCAGCAGATCGGTCTTTTGGGCTCGGCGCATTTCGTCGGCTTTTTTCTGGGCTGCTGGGGCGCGCCGCGCCTTTTGGGCACTGTCGGGCACAGCCGCGCCTTCGCCGCCTTTACCGCTGCGGGCGCGATTGGGCTGCTGTCGCATATGATGGTGCTGGACCCCTATGCCTGGGCGCTCATGCGGGTCGCGTCCGGGTTCTGCGTCGCCGGATGCTATACTGTGGTCGAAGCATGGTTGCAGGCCAAGGTCACGAACGAGACGCGGGGCCGCACCATGGGGGCCTACCGTGTGGTGGATACCAGCGGGTCATTGGCAGCGCAGATGATCATTGGCGTGCTCGCGCCTGCGTCCTACGTGTCCTACAACCTGTTGGCGATCCTGTGCTGTGCCGCGCTGATCCCGCTGGTGCTGACCCGCCTGCCCCAACCCGAAACCCCCGAAAAAGGGCGGCTGCGCCCCAAGCTCGCGATTGATAGATCCCCGCTGGCCGTCGCCGCCGTGGTTGTCGCGGCACTGTCCAGCGCGTCCTTCCGGATGGTCGGGCCGATCTATGGGCAAGAGGTCGGGCTGACCGCCGGTCAGATCGCATGGTTCCTGTCGGCTTTCGTACTGGGGGGCGCGCTGGCGCAGTTCCCCGTCGGCTGGCTGGCCGATAAATTCGACCGCCGCTGGGTGCTGATCTGGCTGTCGGCTGCATCAATGCTTAGCTGTGCGGTCACCGTGATGTCGGCGGGCATGGGTACGCAGGCGATCTTTCTTGCCGCGACCTTCTTTGGCCTCACGACCTTTCCGATCTATTCCGTCGCGGCGTCCCACGCCCATGACTTTGCCAGCAGCTCGGAACGGGTAGAGCTTTCGGCGGCGCTGATGTTCTGGTTCGCGGTCGGGGCGATCTTTGCCCCCTACATCGCCTCGGTGCTGATCGAAGGCTTTGGCCCCGCGGCGCTGTTTACCATGATCTCGGTCGGGCACGGGGTGCTGGTGCTTTTTGGACTAACGCGGATGCGCGCCCGCCCTACGGCTACAAAACGCACCCCCTATGTCTATGCGCCGCGCACATCCTTTACCATCGGTCGCCTGATGCGCCGCAGCCGCGAACGCGACGCCCCCTAGCCCTTGCCCCGCCGCTGCGCTAGAGACGTGCAAAAGCAGTTTCGGGGTCCAAGTCATGACGCGCCACCTTATCACCTCCGCCATTCCGTACATCAACGGGATCAAACATCTGGGCAACCTTGTTGGCAGCCAGCTGCCCGCCGATCTATACGCCCGCTATCAGCGCGGGCGCGGCCAGGAGGTGTTGTTTCTCTGCGCGACGGATGAACATGGTACGCCCGCTGAACTGGCTGCTGCCAAAGCAGGTAAACCGGTGGCGGAATACTGCGCCGAGATGCACGAGGTTCAGGCCCGCATCGCAGAAGGCTTCGGCCTGTCCTTCGATCACTTTGGCCGGTCCTCAAGTGCGCAGAACAAGGCGCTGACCCAACATTTTGCCGCAGCACTTTATGATCAGGGCCTGATCGAGGAAGTCGAACAGCGCCAGATCTATTCCGAGACCGACGGGCGGTTCCTGCCCGACCGCTATGTCGAAGGCACCTGCCCCAACTGCGGGTTCGAGGATGCCCGCGGCGACCAATGTGACAACTGCACCAAACAGCTAGACCCCGAAGACCTGATCAACCCGCGATCAACTGTTTCCGGTGCCACCGACCTCGAGATGCGCGCCACCAAGCATCTGTTCCTGCGTCAATCGCAGATGAAGGACAAGCTGGACGAATGGATCAACAGCAAGGCCGACTGGCCCGTGCTGACCACCTCTATCGCGAAGAAATGGCTGCATGACGGTGACGGGCTGCAGGACCGTGGTATCACGCGCGATCTGGACTGGGGTGTGCCTGTCAAACGCGGCGACGCCGATTGGCCGGGGATGGAGGGCAAGGTCTTTTATGTCTGGTTCGATGCCCCCATCGAATACATCGCCTGCGCGCAGGAATGGGTCGATGCGGGCAAAGGGTCGGATTGGGAAAGCTGGTGGCGCACCGACAAAGGCGCCGACGACGTGCGCTATACCCAGTTCATGGGCAAGGACAACGTCCCCTTCCACACGCTCAGCTTCCCTGCAACGATCATGGGTTCGCAAGAGCCGTGGAAGTTGGTCGATTACATCAAATCGTTCAACTATCTGAACTATGACGGCGGCCAGTTCTCGACCTCGCGCGGGCGTGGGGTGTTCATGGATCAGGCGCTGGAAATCCTGCCGGCGGACTACTGGCGCTGGTGGCTACTGTCCCATGCGCCCGAAACCTCGGATGCGGAGTTCACGTGGGAAAATTTCCAGTCCTCCGTGAACAAGGATCTGGCAGATGTCTTGGGCAACTTTATCAGCCGCATCACAAAATTCTGCCGCTCGAAATTCAGCGAAGACGTGCCAGCGGCGGGCGAATACGGGCCTGAAGAACACGCGCTGATCGCGGATCTGACTGAACGCGTAGCCCGCTATCAAACCGCGATGGAGGCGATGGAAGTCCGCAAATCCGCCGCCGAGCTGCGGGCGATCTGGGCTGCGGGGAACGAATACCTGCAAGCACAGGCCCCTTGGACGACCTTCAAGACAGACCCCGACAAAGCCGCGGCGCAGGTGCGTTTGGCGCTGAACCTGATCCCGCTTTACGCGGTCTTGTCTGCGCCATTCATCCCGACGGCCGCCGCCAGCATGCTTGACAGTATGAAGGTTGAAAACGCCGCATGGCCGGATGATGTGCCTGCCGCCTTGGCCCAACTGGCCCCCGGTCACACCTTCGAGGTGCCAGAGGTGCTGTTCGCGAAAATCACCGATGACCAGCGCGACGAATGGGCCGAAAAATTCGCAGGCGGGCGCAGCTGATCTGCCAAGGCTCCGCCGTCTGACCACACCGAAAACGATCAAAGGCCAGCGCACCGCGCTGGCCTTTGATTTAGCCCCACTAGATAACCCTGAACGGCGTTCAGGCCGCCAGCAACGGCAAACGGAACGCAAATGTGGTAAGACCGTCATCGCAGGTCACATCGATCTGACCGCTATGCGCCACCGCGATGGAAGATGCGATATGCAGGCCAAGCCCCAGCCCCTCGCCCTTGGTCTGGTCGCCACGTTGGTAGGGTTGGAACAGTTTCTGCTTCAGGCTCTCGGGAATTGGCGTGCCGCGGTTGGCGACTGAGATCACGGCCTCCGCCCCGCTGACGCGCCCGCGTACTGCGACCTCGCTGCCGTCATCGGCATAGCGCACCGCGTTCGATAACAGATTCGACACCGCTTGTGCCACGCGCGCGGCATCGCAGCTGACGGGGCGGTCAAAGTCCAGATCGACGGTGATCTTGTGATCGGGTGCTGCGGCGCGCACCTCTTCGACCACGTGGTTCAACGCATCCTCCAGCCCCGCGTCCGGCGTGGCCGAGATGCGGATACCGCCGCCCAACCGCGATTTAGCGTGCAGCATGATATTGTCGATAAGCTCGCTCATCCGGTGGATAGAGGTCCCCATCAGCGGCAGAATTTTCCGCGCCTTATCTGACAGCGGCTCCTTGTCGAGCTGGCGCACACCTGCGTTCAGCGCGGCGACCGAATTGCGCAGGTCGTGACCCAAGACGGCAACGAACTCCTCTTGCACCGCGGCCATCTGGCGTTCGTGCTCTACCAGTCGCTCCTGCGCCTCAAGCCGCTCTTCGGTTTCCAGACTGCGCCCGATGATATCGGCAAACATCTCGAGCATGGCCACAACGCGGGGGTGTTTGACGTCGCGCGGTTCGGTATCAATCGCGCAGAGGGTGCCAAAGAACGACCCGTTGCTGCGGAAGATCGGGATGGAGGCATAGCTGACGATGCCGAATTGAGCGGCAATCGGATGGTTCCGATAGACATCATCCGTGGCGACATCGTTGAACATCACCTTCTCGGAGGTCTCGCGCACCGATTGGCAGAAAGTCTGGTCGATCCCGATCTCGTCACCTTCAGACAAGCCAAAGTTCACCTCGTCCACCGTGCGACAGGCGACCCAGCGATCGGTCGTCACCCGCGCCACAGCAGCAAAGCGCATATCCGTGGCCAGCATTACCGTTTCCAGCAACGTCCCCACAGTTTCGCTTGCCGCGAGCATTTCGATATCTGACTGGAAATCATGCGCACCGGCCAGATAGGCCTCATGATCCTGAATGATCGCGCGCATATTTGTTTCGTCGTCCACCCGATATCCCCCATTTGTTTCGCATCCGCTACCATATGCACAGCCAAGAGCAACGACAATGCCGTGATTATCGCCCTGTCACGCTTTTCGGAGACTGAATTTAAGTGGAGGGATGAGTGGTGCGGGCGGTGGGACTCGAACCCACACGGGCACAAGGCCCAACAGATTTTAAGTCTGGTATGTCTACCATTCCATCACGCCCGCAGTGCCGCGCACAATAGCTAGGTTGCGGGCGGTGTAAATGGTCAGATGCAGGGCAGCCGGCATCAAAATCACGATTGGCCCCGCGCGCCTTCGCGGCTTACGCCATGTCCGCGAGCATGATTTCCTTGACCGCTTCCATCGCCACATAGGTAGAGGTGTTGGCGACATAAGGCAGCGTGGTCACCGTTTCGCCCAGAAAACGACGGTAGGCGGCCATGTCACGGGTGCGCACCTTAAGCAGGTAATCAAAGTTCCCTGCGATCATATGGGCCTGTTCAATTTCTGGCACACGGGACACGGCCTCGTTAAAGGCGCGCAGAGCGACCTCGCGGGTGTCTTCCAAACGGACCTCTACGAAAGCCACGTGATCCAGCCCCAGACGGATCGGGTCCAACAGGGCGCGATAGCCCAGAATGACGCCGCTATCCTCAAGCCGTCTTAGCCGCGCTTGGGTGGGGGATTTGGACAGCCCGATCCGTTTGGCGAGGTCAGTGATGCTGATGCGCCCGTCTTCGGCCAGTACCGTCAGAATCGCCGCATCGAAGCGGTCCATTTTAAAGTCGTCGTTTGTCACGCAAGAGGCCCAATAATAAAGCGGTTTACCCACCAAACTGGCCGGAATCAGGAACTAATACTACTATTCCCGAGCTATTCTAGCGCAATTATCAGTTGGAGTACCTCATGGCACGCGATTCTTCCCCTATTTTGCGCCACCAGATTGACGCAGGCACCTACACCGACCAAGACAACGTCTTGCGTGAACTGGTGCGCAATGCGCATCTGTCGCCAGAGGAACGGGTCAAGATCACGCAAGACGCGGCACAGATCGTGCGCGATATCCGCGGCCATACCTCCCCCGGTATCATGGAAGTGTTTCTGGCCGAATACGGTCTGTCCACCGACGAAGGTGTCGCGCTGATGTGCCTTGCCGAAGCGCTGCTGCGTGTGCCCGACGCCGAGACCATCGACGCGCTGATCGAGGACAAGATCGCGCCCTCTGACTGGGGCCGCCATATGGGGCACTCCACCTCGCCGTTGGTGAACGCGTCGACATGGGCTCTGATGCTGACCGGTCGCGTGTTGGACGATGACCAACCCGGCCCCGTGCGCCACCTGCGCGCAGCCATCAAACGTCTGGGCGAACCGGTGATCCGCACCGCCGTCAGCCGCGCGATGAAGGAAATGGGCCGCCAGTTTGTTCTGGGCGAGAACATCAACGCCGCGATGGAACGCGCCAAGGGCATGGAGAAGAAGGGCTATACCTATAGCTATGACATGCTGGGCGAAGCCGCGCGCACCGAAAGCGACGCCAAACGCTATCACCTGAGCTACAGCCGCGCGATCTCTGCCATCGCGACGGCCTGCGTGCACAAGGACAGCCGCAAGAACCCCGGCATCTCGGTCAAGCTGTCGGCCCTGCATCCGCGTTATGAGGTCGCGCAAGAAGCATCCGTCATGCGTGATCTGGTGCCGCGTCTGCGGGCGCTTGCCTTGCTGGCGAAATCCGCCGGCATGGGGCTGAACGTCGACGCCGAGGAAGCCGACCGTCTGGGCCTGTCGTTGGATGTGATCGAAAAAGTGCTCTCCGAACCTGCGCTGTCCGGTTGGGATGGTTTCGGCATCGTGGTGCAGGCCTATGGCCCCCGCGCTGGTGTGGTGATCGATGCGCTGTATGACATGGCGATCCGTCATGATCGCAAGATAATGGTCCGCTTGGTGAAAGGCGCCTACTGGGACACCGAGATCAAACGCGCACAGGTCAAAGGTGTCGAAGGTTTCCCCGTCTTCACCCAAAAAGCCGCGACCGATGTGTCCTATATCGCCAACGCGCGCAAACTGCTGAACATGACCGACCGGATCTATCCGCAGTTCGCCACACATAACGCGCATACGGTCGCCGCCGTACTGCATATGGCCGAGGATAAAGAGAAGTTCGAATTCCAACGTCTGCACGGCATGGGCGAAACTCTTCATAACATCGTGATGGACAAGCATGGCACCCATTGTCGCGTCTACGCCCCCGTGGGCGCACATGCCGATCTGCTGGCCTATCTTGTGCGACGCCTGTTGGAAAACGGCGCAAACTCAAGCTTTGTGAACCAGATCGTCGACGAAGACGTCGCCCCCGAGGTCGTCGCTGCCGACCCCTTCGACAGCCTCGCGGAAAGCGGTTTGCACATCCCCACCGGGCCCGAGCTTTATGCCCCTGCGCGCGTGAACTCGATGGGATTCGATCTGATGCATACGCCGACGCTGGACGTGATCGAATCCGCCCGCGCGCCGTGGAAAGCCCACCGTTGGGCCGCCGTGCCCCTGTTGAACGGCGAGGCAAAGCCCAAGAAATCGGCACGCCTGATGAACCCTGCTGCCTCTGGCCGCAGCCCCGGCACCGTGCGCAACGCGTCCGAGGCTGACGTCGCCAAAGCGTTGGACAATGCCGCCGTCTGGGACGCCCCGCTAGAGGAACGCCGCGAGGTCCTGTTGCGCGCAGCCGATATGCTGGAATCGCACTACGGCGAGATTTTCGCCCTGCTGTCGCGCGAGGCCGGCAAAGGCCTGCCCGACTGCGTCGCAGAACTGCGCGAGGCGGTGGATTTCCTGCGCTACTACGCACAGCAGGCGACCAACACGCCCCCCGCCGGCATTTTCACCTGCATCTCGCCGTGGAACTTCCCGCTGGCGATTTTCTGCGGGCAGGTTAGCGCGGCACTGGCTGCGGGCAATGCGGTGCTGGCCAAGCCGGCGGAACAGACCCCGCTGATCGCTTTCCTTGCCGTGACCTTGCTGCATGATGCCGGCGTGCCCCGTCACGCCTTGCAACTGCTGCCCGGCGGTGGCGAGGTCGGCGCGGCGCTGACCTCGGACAAACGGATCAACGGTGTGGCCTTCACCGGATCTACCGCCACAGCGCTGCGCATCCGGTCCGCGATGGCTGAACATTGTGACCCCGGTGCGATCCTGATCGCGGAAACGGGGGGGCTGAACGCCATGATCGTCGACAGCACCGCCCTGCCCGAACAGGCCGTGCAATCGGTTGTCGAAAGCGCGTTCCAATCTGCCGGGCAACGCTGCTCTGCCCTGCGCTGCCTCTATATCCAGGAAGACATCGCCGAAGATGTGATCGAGATGCTGGAAGGCGCGATGGACGCGCTGGTCATGGGCAACCCTTGGGACATCTCGACCGACGTGGGCCCCGTGATCGACGAGACCGCGCAAAAAGGCATCGCCGAGCATATCGAGACCGCCCGCGCCGAGGGCCGGATCATCGCCGAGCTGACCGCCCCCACCGTCGGCACTTTCATCGCGCCGACAATGATCCGCGTGAACGGGATCGCGGATCTGGAGCGCGAGATTTTCGGCCCCGTCCTACACATCGCCACGTTCAAGGCGACCGAGCTCGACAAGGTCATCGACGCGATCAATGCCACGGGCTACGGGCTGACCTTCGGGCTGCACACCCGCATCGATGACCGGGTGCAGCATGTCTCTGAACGGATCGAGGCGGGCAATATATACGTCAACCGCAACCAGATCGGCGCGATCGTCGGCAGCCAGCCCTTCGGCGGCGAAGGCCTGTCAGGTACAGGTCCGAAAGCGGGCGGTCCGAACTACCTCCCCCGTTTCAGCGCGCCTGACCTCAAGGTGGTGGAGGACACATGGGACAGCACGCAGAAAGACCTGCCCAAGCTGCCCGGCCACAGTGGGGCCTTCCTTGAAACCATCACGCTGCCGGGGCCTACGGGCGAATCCAACCGGCTCAGCACCCTGCCGCGTCCGGCGCTCTTGTGCATGGGGCCGGGCAAGGACACCGCAGCCGAGCAAGCCCGCGCGGTCACGGCCCTTGGCGGGAATGCGGTGGAGCTGTCGGGCAGCATCGACGCGACCGCGCTGACCGATGGGCCAGCCTATGGTGGTGTGCTCTGGTGGGGTGACGAGGCGACCGCGCGCAAACTGGAACAAGCCCTGTCTGAACGCGACGGGCCGATCATCCCGCTGCTGCGCGGGCTTCCAGATACCGCCCGCGTCCGCGCCGAACGCCATGTCTGCGTCGACACCACCGCCTCTGGCGGGAACGCGCAGCTGTTGGGGGCTGCCGGCTGATCTGCCACATGGGCGGGCGTTCCGACGCCCGCCCTTGACCACACCCGCGCAATGGCTAAGGGTCAGCCCATGTTCCCCATTCGCGATCACAACCCGTCCGGCCGCACGCCCTATGTCACCTATCTGCTGATGGCGGTGAACATCGGCGTTTTCCTCAGCTATGTCGGGCTTTTCAGCGACGACCGCGCGCTCAATATCTTCTTCTTCGACTGGGCGCTCATCCCCGGCCGCGTCACCACGGGGGATGGCTATACCGGCATCCTCACCTCGATGTTCCTGCATGGCGGCTGGATGCATCTCGCGGGTAACATGCTGTTTCTCTACATCTTTGGCGACAATATAGAGGACGAGATGGGCCACGGCTGCTATCTGCTGTTCTATCTCGCCTGCGGGCTGCTCTCGGCGCTCGCCCATGTGATCTCTGCCCCCTATTCGCCGGTCCCGACAGTCGGGGCATCGGGCGCGATTGCGGGGGTGATGGGCGGCTATCTGTTGCTTTATCCCAAAGCCAAGGTCGACATCCTGATCATCTTTATCGTGTTCTTCCGCATCTTCCCGATCCCCGCATGGATCATGCTGGGCTTGTGGCTGGGGATGCAGTTTATCGGTGGCGTCGGGGCGGACCCGACCGTGGGCGGTGTCGCCTATTGGGCGCACGCGGGCGGGTTTATCGTGGGGATGGTGCTGACCATTCCACTGTGGTTGCGCTTGGGCGGGCCGCGCTTCTGGTCGGCCACGGACGGCCACCCGCCGCACCCGCAAGCGACCTACCCCACCTCCGCCAGCCGGATCCCGAAAGTGAAACGAAAATGACCGCCAGCACCCATAGCGCGACCTGTCACTGCGGCAGCGTCACCTTGACCGCCACCCTGCCGGAAGGGCTCTCCTCTGCCACACGCTGCACCTGTTCCTTTTGCCGCCGCCGCGCGGCACCGGCGGTGACGGCGCTCACCAGCACGCTCAAGGTGACCAAAGGGGCCGAGCATCTGACGCTCTACACCTGGGGCACCCATACGGCCAAACATTATTTCTGCAAGATCTGTGGCATCTACATGTACCACCAGCGTCGTTCAGACCCCGCGCAATGCGGCGTCAATCTGGGGTGTATCGACGGGGCCGCGCCCTGGACGCAGGAACCGATCCCCTACACCGACGGTATCAACCACCCGTCAGACAAATAGCCGACGGGCGCTTCCAAATGGTTTAAATCCTCGCCGAAGGCATCCCGCCCTCGGCCACAGGATCACCCGCGTGCGATTTTTGAAAATCCGCTGAACAACGCCTCATTGGCGCAGACGATCTCACCATCGTCCAGGATGTTGCCTTCGGGGTTCAGTGGCTCGACCATGCCGCCTGCTTCGCGCACGATCAACATGCCCGCCGCCAGATCCCATTTGTTCAACCGGCGCTCCCAGTAGCCATCATAGCGACCGGCGGCCACATAGGCCAGATCCAGCGCGGCAGAGCCCCAGCGGCGCACACCGGCGCAGACCGGCAGGATGCGGCCCAGATCACGCAGGGTGTCCGGCAAATCTCCGCGACCGCCAAAGGGCAGACCGGTGGCAAAAACCGATTCAATCATCCGCGAACGGCCCGAGACACGCAAACGGCCTTCGTTCATCCAGGCACCGGTGCCTTTTTCGGCAAAGAACATCTCGTCCTTGGCGGGGTCAAAGACGACTCCCGCAACGATCTGGCCTTTATGCTCCAGCGCGATGGAAACCGCCCAATGGGGCAGACCGTGCAAAAAGTTCGTTGTCCCGTCCAGCGGATCGACGATCCAGCGGCGTGTGGGGTCTTGGCCCTCTTCCTCGCCACCCTCTTCGGCCAGCCAGCCATAGGTCGGGCGTGCGCCCATCAGCTCGGCCTTGAGCGTCTTTTCCGCCTGAATATCGGCGCGGCTGACAAAGTCGCCGGCCCCCTTCATGGACACCTGAAGGTTCTCGACCTCACGGAAATCCTTGACCAACCCGCGCCCCGCCCGGCGGGCCGCCTTGATCATGATGTTTAGATTTGCACTGCCAACCATATTTCCGTGTCCTTTGATGGATCAGGCCGTGCGTATAAGCCCCCATGCCGCATTTGCCAAGGGGGCAGCGGCATCTGACGCAACGTGGCGCGCGCGGTTGCCTTGCTTGCCTTCGATTTCCATATAACGTGCCAGAAACATTGCTAAGGAGGAAAGCAAAATGTCCGACCAGATGAAACGAATTGTGCTTGCGTCGCGCCCTGACGGGGCCCCGACCGCCGATAACTTCCGCCTTGAAGAAGGGCCCGTGCCCACCCCTGGCGACGGCGAAGTGCTGGTCCGCGTGAAATACATGTCGCTTGACCCCTATATGCGTGGCCGCATGGACGACGCGAAATCCTATGCGGCCCCGGTGCCTGTCGGCGGCACGATGGAGGGCGGTTCGGTCGGGGAGGTCATCGCCTCCAACAGCCCCGACTTCAAACCCGGCGATCATGCCTTCGGGATGTTGGGCTGGGCCACACATGGCGTGCTGCCAGCGAACCAACTGCGCAAGGTCGATCCGGATCAGGTGTCGATCACCACGTCGCTTGGTGTTCTGGGCATGCCCGGATTTACCGGCTGGCAAGGTTTGATGGAATATGGTCGCCCGAAGGAGGGTGAAACACTCGTCGTCGCAGCGGCAACGGGTCCGGTCGGGTCGATGGTCGGCCAGATCGCCAAGTCGCACGGGTTGCGCGTCGTGGGCATTGCGGGCGGCACGGACAAATGCGCCATGGCCAAGGACCACTTTGGCTTTGACGAATGCATCGACCACCGCGCTTATGACGACGCGAAATCCCTGCGCGCCGCGTTGAAAGACGCCTGCCCCAAGGGGATCGACATTTATTTTGAAAACGTCGGTGGCAAAGTGCTTGAGGCCGTTATCCCGATGATGAACCCGCATGGGCGTATCCCGATCTGCGGTATGATCGCGTGGTATAACGCCGGTGGTCTGGGCGCTGGTGCCGCCGAAGAGGCGCTGACTGCGCCGAAATTGTGGCGCACGATCCTTGTGAACTTCCTTAGCGTGAACGGCTTCATCATCTCGAACCACTGGAACAACTTCCCCAAGTTCCTCAAGGAAGTCGCCCCCAAGGTCGCCGACGGCACCATTGCGGTGAAAGAGGACATTACCGAGGGTCTGGAAAACGCGCCACAAGCGTTCATGGACCTGCTGACCGGTGGCAACCAAGGCAAGGCCATCGTCAAGGTTGGCTAACACCCTACCGGCGGGGGCGTCCGCGCCCCTGCCCTTCATCGCATGAATGCGAGCCCCCCCCGCCCCCTTGAAAAACACCGCGACACGTGTCATATATTTTACGACACATGACGAAAAGGAGTTCAGCCATGGGTGCGACGGCCTTTCAATCCGACAGCAGTGCAATCCCCCTGATCGACGTGGATGCAGATGACGCCGTGCGTGCCTTTCATCTGCTGGGCGGGCGCAAGGTGATCAACCAGACGGTGCGCAACTCGCTTGATGCGCATGATGTGATCGTCAAAGGCATCTCCTCCAAAGCGCTGCTGCATCTGGTCGATACCGTGTCGGTGTTGTCCTCGGGCGATGCGCTGAACAAGGCGATCGGGATGAGCCTGCGCACGCTTCAGCGCAAGAAAGCCGACAAGGGCAAGGACCGTCTGTCCCCCGAACAAAGCAGCCGCGCGTGGCGCTTTGCCGAGCTGCTGGCGCAGGCGACGGACGTCTTGGGCGATCAGGACGCGGCAGAGGCATGGATGCTGGCCCCTGCCATCGGCCTTGATAACCGCCGCCCGATTGACCTGCTGTCGTCGGCAGCGGGGGCGGAAGCCGTTGAAAACGCGCTCACCCGGATGGAGTACGGGGTCTACGCTTGACCCCTTTGCCCCCGCCGCTTGGGACGGGCGAGCTGCGTTTTTGGCGGCTGGATCAAAGGCAGCATGCGCCCACATGGCACAGCGGCGAAGGGGCTTACCGCGTCGGTGGACGCTGGAACAGCAGCGGTGTGCGGGCGGTCTATACCGCGCTCGACCCTGCCACCGCGATCCTCGAGGTTGCGGTGCACAAGGGGTTCAAGGCGCTGGACACCGCGCATCACGTGCTGACATCGGGCCGTGTGATCGACCCGACGACGGTGCATATGGTGCAAGCCGCGGATGTCCCCAACCCGAACTGGCTGGTGCCCGGTGCCCATGGTGCGGGGCAAAAGGGGTTTGGCGACGCGCTGCTGCGCGATCACCTGTTTGTGCTGATCCCGTCAACGGTATCGCGGCACAGCTGGAACCTGATCTTTGACGCCCAAAAGGCAGCCGATCACTACGACGATGTGGTACAGGAAGACTTCGCGCTCGACCCGCGGCTGCACCGCTAAGGGCATCAGCGATCAGGCCCGCTGCAGTTTGCGCGCCTCTTCCCCTGCCAACCCCAAGAGCTTGGTCATAAACGGTTTCTCCAGATCATCCTCGCGCACCGCCGCATAAAGCCTGCGGGTGATGCCGTTCTCGGTCAGCGGACGGGTGACGTAATCATTGCTGTATTTCACCTCGCGCACGACCCAATCGGGCAGCACCGACACGCCCCTGTTCGACGCGACCAGCAGCAGGATCACCGCCGTCAGCTCCACCTGCCGGATCGCAAGCGGTTCGACCTTGGCGGGGATCAAGAGCTGACTGAACACATCCAGACGGGTCCGTTCCACCGGATAGGTGATCAGCGTCTCGCCCCGGAAATCCGCCGCTTCAACAAAGGGCTTCTGCGCCAAAGGATGCGTGCTGGAGGCGACAAAGACCGCCTTGTAATCAAACAGCTCGACGAATTTCACGCCCGGCAGCTCTTCGGGGTCGGAAGACACCACCAGATCGACCTCTTCGCGCAGCAAGGCAGGCAAGGCGTCGAACGCGAGACCGGGGCGGATATCCACATCCACATCGGGCCAGCTTTTGCGGAATTGTTCGAGCACGGGGAACAGCCATTCGAAACAGGCGTGACATTCGATCGCGATATGCATGCGCCCTGTGCTGCCCGCGCGCAGACCCATGAATTCGGCCTGCGCTGCTTCAAGCTGCGGCAAGACCTGCTGCGCCAGCTTGAGCAGCCGCAAGCCTGCGGGCGACAGCTTCAGCGGTTTGGACCGGCGCACGAACAGTTCCACGCCAGCCTGATCCTCCAACCCCTTTACCTGATGGGACAGGGCTGATTGGGTGATGTTCATCGTCTCTGCCGCGCGGGCCAGCCCGCCTGCTTCGTGAATCGCCTGAATGGTGCGCAGGTGACGGAACTCGATATGCATATGAGGCGTTCCTCATGTTGAAAATGAAAGTTATGAGTTTGTTTCACAACCGCATCTGTGCGACAAGAGATGAAAGCTAAAAACAGGATCGTAAAAATGACCAGTCCCGCCGTTTCATTCGAAGTCTTTCCGCCCAAATCCGTGGACGCGTCGTTCCGTCTTTGGGACACGGCGCAGGCCCTGGCACCGCTGGCCCCACGTTTCTTTTCCGTGACCTACGGCGCGGGCGGGTCTACCCGCGACCTGACCCATGATTCTGCCCATGTGCTGCGCCGCACCTCTGGCCTGCCCGTTGCCGCGCATCTGACCTGCGTGGGGGCCAGCAAGGCCGAGACGCTTGAGGTCGCCGACAGCTTTGCCGAGATCGGCGTGACCGATATTGTCGCCCTGCGCGGGGATCCCGAAAACGGTGCACCGACCTTCACGCCCCACGCGGACGGCTTTGCCGACAGTGTCGAGCTGATCGAGGCGCTGGCAAAGACCGGCAAGTTCACCCTGCGCGTCGGGGCCTACCCCGAACCGCACCCCGAATCCCATGATCAGGCGCAGAACGTCGAATGGCTGAAGCGCAAATTCGACGCTGGCGCGGACGAGGCGATCACCCAGTTCTTCTTCGAGACCGAAACATTCCTGCGCTTCCGCGACGCCTGTGCCGCGGCGGGGATCACCAAGACGATCACCCCGGGCATCATGCCGGTGACAAACTGGAAATCGGCGCGCAACTTTGCCACCCGCTGTGGGGCCAGCGTGCCAGCAGCACTGGACGAAGCCTATGCCGCCGCGATCCGCGATGACCGCCACGATCTGCTGTCCACCGCGCTCTGCACCGAAATGTGCAGCGAACTGGTGTCGGAAGGTGTCGAGAACCTGCACTTCTACACGCTCAACCGGCCCGAGCTGACCCGCGCCGTCTGTCGTGCCCTTGGGGTGACGGCGCAAACATCGCTGTCCGACGTGGCGTAAAACCACCGCACAACTTGCCCTTGGGTCAAGAACAGAACAGTCTTCTCCGGCATTCAACTGCCGGAGATTTTTTATGCCACGCCTCGCCGAAACACCCGAAGATTTGCTGAGCCAATCCGAAGCGCTCTCTCTCAGCGGGTTGGAATTCATGCAGAAGATCCTGGACGGCACCAACCCCGGCCCGCCCATTGGCGGCACCTTGGGCTATGCGCTGCATGACGTGGCCGAGGGCCGCGCGGTATTTCGCGGCACGCCCGAGTTCAACGTGACCAACCCGATGGGGACTGTCCATGGGGGCTGGTACGGCACCTTGCTCGATTCCGCGATGGCCTGCGCCGTGATGACCAAAGTCCCGCGCGGGTCGGTTTATACGACCCTGGAATACAAGATTAACATTCTGCGTTCGATCCCCTTGGGCATGCAGATCGACTGCATCGGCACGACCGATCACGTGGGTCGTTCTACCGGTGTCGCACATGGCGAGATTCGCGGGGTCGAGGATGGCAAGCTGTATGCCACCGGCTCAACCACCTGCATCGTGATGAAGATCACGGGCTAAACCGCAGTCTCGGGGCGGGTGATGCGCCCCGAGACAAGCCAAGCTCACTCTGCCGCGATGGCGCTGTCGTTCAGCAAGGCCCAGACTTTATGCGGTGTGAACGGCATGTCGGCCTGACGCACGCCACGCTCCCACAGGGCATCCTGTACCGCGTTCGACACGGCCGCCAATGCACCCACGGTCCCCGCCTCGCCACAGCCCTTCATCCCCATCAGGTTCGCCGTAGATGGCACGGGTTCGGAGTTGAAGGACACGAACGGCACATCCGCCGCGCGCGGGATCGCGTAATCCATGAAAGAGGCCGTCAGCAGTTGGCCGTCTTCGTCATAGACCACATGCTCCTGAATAGCTTGGCCGATGCCCTGCACCACCCCGCCATGCACCTGACCTTCGGCCAGCATCGGGTTGATCAGATTTCCAAAATCATCCACCACCGTATAGCGGTCAACGGTCACAACGCCTGTTTCGGGGTCGATCACCACCTCGGACACATGCGCCCCGTTGGGATAGCTGCGCCCCGGCAAGGTCGCCCGTTCGTGGTGCACCAGCAGATCGTCGCGGCCTTTCTGGCGGGCCATCTCGGCGACCTCCAGCATGGTGGGGGTCATGTTCGACCCATCCGCGCGGAAGCGTTCGTCGTCAAAGCTGATCTGCGCCGCGGGCACGCCCATTTCGTCGGACAGAAAGGCGGTGAACGCTTCGGTCATCTTGGCCACCGTCGCCAGCGTTGCCGTGCTTTGCGTGGTGACAGAGCGCGAGCCGCCAGTCCCGCCGCCCTGTTTGATCAGATCGCTATCGCCTTGAATGACGTGGATCAGTTCAGCCGGTATCCCGGTCTGATCCGACAGGAATTGCGCATAGACGGTTTCATGCCCCTGTCCGTTCGATTGAGTGCCAACATAGATGAACACGGTGCCGTCTTCGTTGAACTCGACCTTGGCCCCCTCTGCCGGATCGCCAAGGATGCTTTCGATGTAATAGCAAAGCCCCTGCCCGCGCAGCAGCCCCTTGGCCGCATCCGCCGCCTTGCGCGCTGCAAAGCCATCATGATCCGCCTCGACGGCGACGCGGGACAGCAAGCGGTTGAATTCGCCCACATCGTAAAGCTCGCCCGTGGCAGAGGTATAGGGAAACTGCTCGGGCTTGATAAAGTTGATCCGGCGCAGTTCCCACGGGTCGACGCCCAACTCGCGCGCGGCGCGGTCCATCAAGCGCTCCAGCACATAGATCGCCTCGGGTCGGCCGGCACCACGATAGGCATCGGTCTGCACCGTGTTGGTGTAGTAGCCTTCGACCTGCAGCCATGTGGTCTGCACATCATAGACACCCATCAAGACCTTGCTGAACAGCAGCGCCTGAATGGGCTGGCCGAACTGGCTGTTATAGGCCCCGAGGTTGCATTTGGTGCGGACGCGGTAGGCCGTGATCTTGTTGTTTTCGTCAAAGGCGAATTCCGCAAGCGACGTCAGATCGCGCCCGCCATTGTCGCTGAGCATGGCTTCGGTCCGGTCCGACATCCAGCGCACCGGACGCCCCAGGGCCCGCGCCGCCTGCGCGACCGAGAAATATTCGGGATAGGCCGCTGCCTTCATGCCGAAACCGCCGCCTGTGTCGGGGTTTGTGACCTGCACATGGTCATCATCCAGCCCGAAAACGCGCTTGAGGTTGCCCTTGTGCACCCAGACGCCCTGCCCGTTGTTCGCAAGATGCACCTTGCCGTCGTTCCATTCCGCATAGCAGCCGCGCGGCTCCATCGCGTTGACGATGATACGGTTGTCGCCCACGTTCAGGCTGACGGTTTTCTCAGCGGCATCAAATGCCTTTTGCGTCGCCGCCTCGTCGCCCATGCCCCAGTCAAAAGCCATGTTGTCCGGCGCTTCGGGGTGCAGCATCTCTCCGCCCCGTTCCAACGTCATATGGGTGGGCAGATCGTCAACGTCGAATGCGATCAGCTCCGCCGCGTCGCGCGCCTGGTTCAATGTCTCGGCAATCACCACCGCGACGGGCTCCCCTACGAAGCGCACGCGCCCCTTGGCGAGCATCGGGCGCAAGGGCTTGGCCCCTTCCGTGCCATCGCGGTTCTGCAACACGGTCGCCGCCATAGAGATATCCATCCCCGCCGCTTCCAGATCCTCGATCGTGAGCACCGCATGCACGCCCTCTGCCTCGGCCGCATCTGTGACATCCAGCGTCGTGATCACCCCATGTGCGACGGGCGAGCGGAAGAAATAGGCATGCAGCGCGTCGGTTGGCGCGATGTCATCCACATAGCGCCCCTCGCCGGTCAGAAACCGCACATCCTCGACCCGTTTGACCGGTTGGCTTTTCCCGAATTTTTCCATCTGGCGGCATCCTTTGATCATCATCTTGGTGTTGCGCCCGACCTTAAGCGCCAAACCGGCGATGTCCATACGACGCGGGGCGAAAGCTGGGGCTGCTACGCCAAGTTTTCGGCCCCCCAGCCTTCCCCTTTACGCCCCGCTCGGCTAGATCATCCCAAAGCTCAAAGCGCTACGTGAATAGAAGGACGCTGATCATGGCCCTCGACAAGAATTTTGACGCCGCCCAGGCCGAAGCCCGCCTCTATG
Source organism: Sulfitobacter sp. SBS6 (assembly GCF_048285585.1). Taxonomy (NCBI): domain Bacteria; kingdom Pseudomonadati; phylum Pseudomonadota; class Alphaproteobacteria; order Rhodobacterales; family Roseobacteraceae; genus Sulfitobacter; species Sulfitobacter sp. SBS6. Next base: position 363,060 of record NZ_JBLWBA010000006.1, read on the forward strand.
CCGCATGGGAAGAGTCCGGTGCCTTCAAAGCCGGTGCCAATGCCTCGCGCAAGGAAACCTTTTCGGTCATGATCCCGCCGCCCAACGTGACAGGATCGCTGCACATGGGCCACGCGTTCAACAATACATTGCAGGATATTCTGGTGCGTTGGCACCGGATGCGCGGCTTTGACACGCTCTGGCAGCCCGGTCAGGACCACGCCGGTATCGCAACGCAAATGGTGGTGGAACGCGAACTTGCCAAAGACGGCAAACGCCGCACCGATTTCACCCGCGAGGATTTCACCGCCAAAGTGTGGGAGCAAAAGCAGAAGTCCGGCGGCACGATCATCGGCCAGCTCAAACGTCTGGGCACCTCGCTTGATTGGTCACGCAACGCCTTCACCATGTCCGGTGCCCCCGGTGCCCCCGCGGGCGAGGAAGGCAACTTCCACGACGCCGTGATCAAGGTCTTCGTGGATATGTATAACAAGGGCCTGATCTATCGCGGCAAGCGTCTGGTCAACTGGGACCCGCATTTCGAGACCGCGATTTCCGACCTCGAAGTCGAATCCACCGAAGTCGACGGCCACATGTGGCACTTCAAATACCCGCTGGCCGATGGCGCGACCTACACGTACGTCGAGAAAGACGAAGACGGTAACGTGACGCTTTCCGAGGAACGCGACTATATCTCTATCGCGACGACCCGCCCCGAAACGATGCTGGGCGATGGCGCGGTCGCGGTTCACACCTCTGACGAGCGCTATGCGCCGATCGTTGGCAAGCTGTGTGAAATCCCCGTCGGCCCCAAGGCGCAGCGCCGCCGCATCCCGATCATCACCGACGAATACCCCGACAAGAATTTCGGCTCGGGCGCGGTCAAGATCACCGGCGCGCATGACTTCAACGACTACGGCGTCGCCAAACGTAATAATATCCCGCTCTACGCGCTGATGGACACCCGCGGTGCCATGCGCGCCGACGGCCTGCCCTATGACGCCGCCGCCGCACGCGCGGCCGCCATCGCTGAAGGCCGCGAAGACGCGCCCGCGGACGCGACAGAAATCAACCTCGTCCCCGAAGAATACCGCGGCCTCGACCGGTTCGAGGCGCGCACCAAGGTCATTGCCGACATCACCGCCGAAGGATTGGCCGTCATGGTGCCGCCAACCGATCCACGCCTTGGCAAACCCGTCAAAGCCCCCCTCGCCCCCGAAGAAGGCGGCGAAGAGCGGGACGAGACGCTGGTCCCACTGGTCGAGCCCAAAAAGATCATGCAACCTTTCGGCGACCGGTCGAAAGTGGTGATCGAACCGATGCTGACCGATCAATGGTTTGTCGAGACCTCGAAGATCGTGCAACCCGCCATCGACGCCGTGCGCAACGGCGAGGTACAGATCCTGCCCGAACAGGACCGCAAGGTGTATTTCAACTGGCTGGAAAACATCGAACCCTGGTGCATCTCGCGCCAATTGTGGTGGGGGCACCAGATCCCTGTGTGGTTCGACGACGAGGGCAAGGAATACTGCGCGGCGACCGAAGCCGACGCACAGGCAATGGCCCCAGGCAAGACGCTCACCCGCGACCCTGATGTTCTCGACACGTGGTTCTCCTCGGGCCTCTGGCCCATCGGCACGCTCGGCTGGCCCGAACAGACGGATGAGCTGGCGAAATACTTCCCCACCTCGGTGCTGATCACCGGCTTTGACATCATCTTTTTCTGGGTCGCCCGGATGATGATGATGCAATACGCCGTGGTCGATCAAAAGCCGTTTGATACCGTCTATGTCCACGCGCTGGTGCGCGACGAGAAGGGCAAGAAGATGTCCAAATCGCTTGGCAACGTGCTGGACCCACTGGACCTGATCGACGAATACGGCGCGGATGCGGTGCGCTTTACCCTGACGGCGATGGCCGCCATGGGGCGCGACCTGAAACTGTCCACCGCACGCATCGCGGGCTACCGCAACTTCGGCACCAAACTGTGGAACGCCCACCGTTTCGCCGAGATGAACGGCGTGTTCGAGGACAGCGTCGAGACAGTGACCTACACCAGCCACACCCAGGTCGATCACACGCTGAACAAATGGATCATCGGCGAAACCGCCCGCGTCCGCGAAGAGGTCGACGCCGCACTGGACAACTACCGTTTCAACGACGCGGCCAATGCGCTCTATGCCTTTGTCTGGGGCAAGGTCTGCGACTGGTACGTTGAACTCTCCAAACCCCTGCTGCAAGACGACGCGCCAGAGGCCGCCGAGACTCGCCAGACGCTGAAATGGGTGCTGGATCAATGCCTTGTACTGCTCCACCCGATCATGCCCTACATCACCGAGGAACTGTGGCAGACCACGGCGACCCGTCCCAAGATGCTGGTGCATGGCGACTGGCCGACCTACAGCACCGCCGAGATGCTGGACGCCGACGCCGACCGCGAACTCAACTGGGTGATCGGCCTGATCGAATCCATCCGTTCGGCGCGCGCACAGATGCATGTGCCTGCGGGGCTCAAAGTGCCCATGCTCTATACCGATATGGACGACGCCGGCCAAACCGCATGGGACCGCAACGAGGCGATGATCAAACGTCTGGCGCGGGTCGAAACCCTTGAGAAGACAGAGAGCTTCCCCAAAGGCACCGTCTCCATCGCCGCACCGGGCGCGAGCTTTGGCCTCCCGCTTGCGGGACTGATCGACATCGACGCGGAAAAAGCCCGTCTGCAAAAGTCGCTCGACAAGCTGGGTAAAGAAATCGGTGGTCTGAAGGGGCGTCTGAACAACCCCAAATTCGCCGCCTCCGCCCCGGCGGAGGTCGTCGCAGAAGCCCAAAGCAACCTTGATGCGCGTCAGGAAGAAGCAGACCAGCTTCAGGCCGCTCTGAACCGTTTGGCCGAGCTGGGATAATCAGCACCGCTTCCAAATGGCATTAAATCCTCGCCGAAGGCAAAAATCTCTTTTGACGCTCCAAAAGATGCCTTCGGCGAGGATTTTTTTTACCATTTGGAAACGAATACCGGTGCAAGATACGCCTGCGGTCCTCGCTGGGAAGCAAAGATCGTCCATTTGGAAGGCCCCGTCTGAGCGATCAGGCGGGGCTGACTTTTTTGCGGCGCTAGTCTTTGAAGACCGCGGGGCGTTTGCCGAACTCGGCGGCGATGACTTCCATTTGGTGCGGGCGTCCCAGCAGCGCCGCCTGTTCACGGGATTCCGCGCGCAAAACCTCTGTTGCGGTTCCCGTCTCTGCCAAGGCGGTCAGACGTTTGGCGGCCTTGATCGCGCTTGGACTTTTGCCCGCGATGGTGGTGGCAAGCGCCATCGCGGCGGCCAGCGGGTCTTCGGCGATCTGGGTGATGAGCCCCCAGCGTTCGGCTTGCTCTGCCCCGATGGGTTGCGCGGTATAGGTCATCAGGCGCAGCACGTCGCCGCGCACCAGTTTGGGCAGCAGGACCATGCCGCCCATGTCCGGGACGATGCCCCATTTCATCTCCATTACCGCCATTTCGGTATCAGGGGCCGCGATGCGGATATCGGCCCCGAGCGCGACTTGCAGGCCCGCGCCGTAGGTCTTGCCATGCAGCGCCGCGATCACCGGCACGCCGACGCGGGTCCAGACCATCGCGACCTCTTGCCACTGGTTGGTGGTGCCGTCGCCATGGGTGCGCGTCATCATCCGTTCCGTCGGGTCGCCGCCCGCCAGCGCCCCCATATTGCCGATGTCGATGCCTGCGCAGAACGCCCGGCCCTCGCCCGAGATCACGACGGCACGCGCGTTCGATGTAGCGACCTCGTTCCCGGCGGCGATGACGGCGTCGATCATATCCTGATCAACGGCATTCATTTTATCGGCGCGGGTCAGGCGCACATGGGCGATGTGATTGTCATAGGTAACGGAAACGCGGCTCATTGGGTCCTCCTTGAATTTTCGTGAGTTTGGGCATGAAGCCTGCGTGTTGCAAAGCGAAACGCTACGGCACCCAAAACCACACGCGGGCATGCTGATGTCACTTGCCCGAAGCATGGCAGATGCAGTAGCTGATCCCCATGACACAGTATCGCCTCACCCCGCTTGCCGACGCCCTGCCCTCTACCGTGCCCTTTGTCGGCCCCGAAACGCAGGAGCGCGCCATGGGGCGCGCCTTTGATGCGCGGTTGGGGGCGAACGAGAACGTCTTTGGCCCCTCTCCCCGCGCGATAGAGGCGATGGCGCAGGCCCAGCAGTGGATGTACGGCGATCCGGAAAGCCACGACCTGCGCGCAGCACTTGCGGCGCATCATGGTATCTCGCCCGCCAACATCATCGTGGGCGAAGGGATCGACGGGTTGCTGGGCTATCTGGTGCGGCTCATGGTGACGGAGGGGGACGCGGTCGTGACCTCGGACGGGGCCTATCCGACATTCAATTATCACGTGGCAGGCTTTGGCGGTGTGCTGCATAAGGTGCCCTATGCCGGTGATCACGAGGATCCTGCGGCCCTATTTGCCAAAGCTGCCGAGGTAGATGCCAAGCTGGTCTATCTGGCGAATCCCGACAACCCTATGGGCAGCTGGCATGAAGGGCCCGTCATTTCCAGCGCGCTAGAGGCATTGCCGAAGGGCTGTCTGCTGGTGCTGGACGAGGCCTATATCGATTGCGCCCCCGAGGGCACCGCCCCCGATCTTGTCGCCGATGACCCGCGTCTGATCCGGATGAGGACCTTCTCCAAGGCCCATGGTCTGGCGGGGGCGCGGGTTGGCTATGCCATCGGTGCACCGGATCTGATCACAGCCTTTGGGAAGGTGCGCAACCATTTCGGGATGAACCGCGCGGCACAGGCCGGGGCGCTTGCGGCCTTGCAGGACAGCGACTGGCTGGCCCATGTGCAGGCTCGAATCGCTGAGGCGCGGGACCGGATTGCGCAGATCGCTGCGGATAACGGGTTGGTTGCCCTTCCCTCTGCCGCGAATTTCGTGGCGATTGATTGCGGAGCGGACGGCCGCTTTGCCAAGGCGGTGCTGGACGGTTTGGTGGCGCGCGGCGTCTTTGTGCGCATGCCCTTTGCGGCGCCGCAGAACCGCTGTATTCGGGTCAGCTGCGGCACGCCAGAAAACCTTGATGCCTTTGCCGCGGCGTTGCCGGGTGCCCTTGAGGATGCGAAAAAAGGCTGACGTAGCGCATATCCCGCCTATGCTGAGCCATGATCCAGTTGCGAGGTGGCATCATGCGCTCTTCCGACCGCGGCCAATCGGCCCCTAACTATACCAGCGCCTGCGTCGTGATGTTCGGCGTCAATATCCTGTGGCTATTCGTTGTGATCTGGGCGCTGTGGGGCTTGCTGGCGGTGGCGCTGTCGGGCTGGGCCGTCAATGCCATGATCGATCGTATAGCCGCGCGACAGGGCTAGGCCCCGCCGATCACCTTCGCCGCGGCCTCTAGCGCGCCGGAGCCGCGTTTGATCCCGAGTGCGGACATCCCGGCCTCTATCCCGCCGAGCATCCCCATGATCATCTGTCCGTTCACGTGCCCCATGTGGCCCAGACGGAAGAAACCGTGGCTTTCGGGGCTGCCCTTGGGGGCCATGCCCAGACCGATGCCGAGGGTCAGGCCGATGTTGCCTTCGACCCAGTCGCGCAGCTCTGTCGCTTGGGGGGCCTTGAGCCGTAGCGCTGTCACCGCATGGCTGCGCAAAGCGCGATCGGCGATGTTCAGGGAAAGGTCGCCATCTGCCCCCCACGCGTCACAGGCCGCCCACACCGCGCGCGCCAAGGTCTCGTGACGCTGCCAGACGGCTTCCAGCCCCTCGCCGTGGATCATATCCAGCGCCGCGCGCAGGCCGTAGATATGGTGCGTGGGGGCTGTGCCGCAGTGGTACTGGTAGAACTCCTCGGGATTGGCGCGCGGGGTCCAATCCCAGAAACGGCTGACCCGTGGCATCGCATCGCGCACCGCAGCCGCACGGTCGTTGAAAAAGACGAAGCTCACCCCGGGCGGGACCATCAGCCCCTTCTGGCAGGCGGTGACCATGACATCAGCCCCCCAATTGTCCATCTCGAAGCGGTCGCACGCGAAGGACGCGATACAGTCCACCATCAGCAGCGCGGGGTGATCTGCCGCATCCAGTGCCGCGCGCAGACCGGCGATGTCATTGACCACCGAGGTCGAGGTATCCACATGCACGGCCAGCACGGCTTTGATCTCGTGGTTGGTGTCCGCCTCAAGACGATCGGCGATCTGGTCGATGTCCATAGTGGATTGCAGGCCGAAATCCATCACCTCGACGTCTGCCCCGATGCCTGTGGCGGCATCGCCCCAGCCGTGACCGAACCGCCCTGTCGCGGGCACCAGCACCTTGTCACCGGGGGCTACGACATTGCTAAGCGATGCCTCCCAGGCGGCGTGGCCGTTGCCAATATACATCGCCACATGATGCTGCGTGACCGCGATACGGCGCAGATCTTCCATCAACGGCGGCATCATATCGACGATCTCACCGGCATAGATATTGGGGGCCGGACGGTGCATCGCGTTCAACACAGCCTCGGGCATGACCGACGGACCGGGGATCGCGAGGTAGCCGCGCCCTTGGGACAGGTTGGAAAGTTTCGGCATGACACGGGGGCCCTTCAGCAGGAAAAATCTCTTGCAACTTATCCGCAGCCAGCGCCGCGTCAATCACACAAAGCGCGCAGGCAGCTTGCCCTGCCCCTAAGGGCTGCGTAAACCCGTAACTGTATATGCCCAAAGGAACCGGCCTTTATATGAGTGATGTGACCTATACCTCGCGCGAACTGCTGACCTGGCTTTGGCGCGACTATCTGAAAAAGCATATGTGGGTGCTGCTTGTCGCGATCATCTTCATGTCGATCGAGGCCTCGACCATGGGCGGGTTGGCAAAGCTGATGCAGCCGATGTTCGATCAGGTGTTCGTTGCTGGTGAGAAAGGCGCATTGCTGTGGGTTGGTCTGATGCTGGTGGGCATTTTCGTCCTGCGCGCCGTGTCGGGTGTGGTGCAAAAGGTGCTGCTGACACGCATCAAGCAGAAGTCGGCGGCTGATATGCGGATCGATCTGCTGGACCGGATGATGGTGCAGGACGGGGCCTTTCACCAACAGAACCCCCCGGGTTTTCTGATCCAGCGCGTGCAATCGGATGTGAATGCCATCGGGTCGGTCTGGCAGGCGGTGATCACCGGTGCCGGTCGCGACTTGATCGGGCTCATCGTGTTGCTCGGCGTCGCGATCTCTATCGACCCGGTCTGGGCGCTACTGGCCTGCATCGGCTTGCCGCTGATGGTGATGCCCGCAGCATTGGCGCAGCGCTTCGTGCGCGCGCGGTCGCGCGAGGCACGGGATCTGGGCGCGACCCTGTCGACACGGCTGGACGAGGTTTTCCACGGCATCGTGCAAATCAAGCTCAACGCGCTCGAGAAGTATCAGGCCAAGCAATACCGCGACCTGACCAGAACTTATATCCGCACCGAGGTACGTGCCTCTTTCGGGAACTCGGCCATTCCGGGGATGATCGACATCATCTCGGGCCTCGGGTTCATGGCCGTGATCCTTTATGGCGGCAACGAAATCATCGAGGGCGAGAAAACCATCGGTCAGTTCATGACCTTCTTTACCGCGATGGGGTTCACCTTTAACCCGCTGCGCCGGCTGGGGGCGATCAGCGGGTTGTGGCAGACGGCTGCTGCCGCGCTGGAACGTCTGAAAGAGCTGATGGACGAGCCGGTACACCTCACCTCGCCCGCCAAACCCACGCCTGTGCCCACCACCCCACCGCATATCGCGCTGGAAGGGGTGAGCCTGTCTTACGGGGATGCCAAGGTGCTGGACAATCTCACGCTGCATGCGGCGGCAGGCGAGACGACGGCGCTCGTCGGCGCATCTGGCGCGGGGAAATCGACGATATTCAACCTGCTGACCCGTCTGATCGACCCGCAAGAGGGCAACGTCAGCATCGCGGGCGTCCCCCTGACAGAGATGGACATCCCCGCGCTGCGCGGCTTGTTCTCTGTCGTGACGCAAGAGGCGCTTTTGTTTGATGAAACCCTGCGCGAGAATATCGTATTGGGCCGCGAGAATGTATCTGACGAAGAGCTGCAGCGCGCGCTGGATGCGGCGCATGTGTCGGACTTTTTGCCCAAACTTGAACACGGGCTTGAAACCCGCGTCGGCCCGCGCGGCTCTGCCCTGTCGGGGGGGCAGCGCCAACGTGTCGTGATCGCCCGCGCCCTGCTGCGCAACACGCCGATCCTGCTGTTGGACGAAGCCACCAGCGCGCTGGACGCGCAGTCAGAAAAAGTCGTGCAGCAAGCGCTGGACCGTCTCTCGCAGGGGCGCACCACCTTGGTCATCGCCCACCGTCTGTCTACCATCCGCGGCGCGGATAAGATCGTTGTGATGGACCGTGGCCGCGTCATGGACGAAGGCAAACACGAAGACCTTCTGGCCCGTGGCGGCATCTATGCCGATCTCTATCGGCTTCAGTTCGAGGATGGAAAAACCGTCAGCGACGGGCGCAATCTAGCGGCGATGCGGCGCATGGAACGCGGCCTCAAACCTGTCGAGCCGAACCTGCTGCAACGTATCGGGCTCCGGCTGTTCGGCAACTAGGCCACCCCCCGGCACGCGGGTCACTTGGCATAGCCCTCGGCCAGCTTGGCCGGGGCGACCCCCGCGAAATAGCGGATCAATGTCCATAGGTTACGCGCCCCGCGACGCAACCAGCCCTGCCGCGCGTATTTGTCGGCGGACGTCACCGCGGTGACCTCCAGCCCCAGCAGATGGCCACGCAGGGCACGGGCCAGCGCCACATCCTCCATCAGCGGCTGATCAGGATACCCACCAACCGATTGATAAAGCGCACGTGGCAGCAGCAGCCCCTGATCCCCATAGGGAAGCCCCAAACGGCTACGCAGGTTCGCCCAAGCGGCCACCGCTTTGCCGGCCATGCCGCCCTGATCGAATTGAAGCTGGCACCAGCCCGCTTTATGCCCCCGCAGATGCGCGGTGACGGGCCCCGTCCACCCCGGTGCCAGCCGCGTATCGGCGTGTAACACCAGCAGCCAGTCGGATTGCGCTTTCGCACAGCCGCGCCGCAACTGTCCGCCCCGCGATGCCGGACCGCTGACGATCTCTGCGCCCCACGCTTCTGCCATTGTCAGGGTCATGTCGGTTGATCCCCCGTCGCTGATGATCAGCTCGCGGATCAGCTCCGCCTCCAGCCCCTCCATCAGGGCGGTCAGGCAGCCGGTCAGGGGCGCTTCGGCATTCAAGGTCGGAATGACAACAGATATAGGCGCGCGCATGGTTGCCCCTTTCAGCTTCGAACTGCGCTGCTATATGTCATGTTAACCATTGAAAGGACAAGCGATATGACCAGCCGCCGCATCCTGAGACTGTCAGGCCCCGACACCCGCGAGTTTCTGCAGGGCCTTGTGACCAACGATATCCGCAAGCTGGATCAGGCCCCGATCTATGCCGCGATCCTGACGCCCCAAGGCAAATTCATCACCGATTTCTTCCTGTCCGCCGACGGGGACAGCGTTTTGCTGGACGTGGCCGAGGCAGATGCCGACGCGCTGGTGCAACGTCTGACCATGTACAAGCTGCGGGCTGATGTCACCATAGACGCGACCGGCCTGCATCTGCACCGCGGGCTAGAGAACGCACCGGATGATGCCTATAGCGACCCCCGCGATGCCCGCATGGGCTGGCGCGCCTATCGCGACACACCGCAAACCGATGACACCACGGATTGGGACGCGCTGCGGGTGACCTATATGATCCCTGAAACCGGGGCAGAGCTTACCTCGGACAGCTTTATCCTCGAAATGGGGTTCGAGCGGCTGAACGGCGTGGATTTTCGCAAGGGCTGCTATGTCGGACAAGAGGTAACGGCCCGCATGAAACACAAGACCGAGCTGCGCAAAGGCTTGGCCCAGGTCGAGATCAGCGCGCCGGTAGAACCCGGCACGGACATCACCGCCGAGGGCAAACCTGCTGGTACGATCTTTACCCGCACCGGCACCCACGCGCTGGCCTATCTGCGGTATGACCGCGCCAAGGCGGCGATGCAGGCGGGGGATGCCACGGTGACGATGGTGACGGACGGCTAAGGCCCCGCAACGGCCCTGCGCAAATATTAGGCAGGCCAAGATGACAGCGTGCGCAGCCCGCCGGAAAAGTTGCATATAAGCAACAAACACCCGCGATTGGGGAGATCCGAGGCTCCCAAATCCAATACCCCGCCTGCCCCGCAACGCAAAAGAGCCCCGGCATTCACCGGGGCTCTGCACTGCAGCGAAGCTATGACGTAGCGTCACACCACAGCTTACGCGCGTTCGGAATATTCCATCGTTTCGGTGTTCACGATGATCTCTTCATCCTGTCCGACGAAGGGCGGCACCATCACTTTGACGCCGTTATCAAGCACCGCTGGCTTGAAGGAATTCGCCGCTGTCTGGCCTTTGACGACCGGTTCAGTTTCGACAATTTTACAGGTTACTTTTTGTGGCAAGGACGCGTTCAGCGCCTCTTCCTCGTGATACTCGACCACGACCATCATACCGTCCTGCAAGAAGGGGCGACGCTCTCCCAGAAGCTCGGCTGAAAGCTGCACTTGCTCGTATGTTTCGGTGTCCATCAGAACCAGCATACCTGCGTCTTCATACAGGAATTGTTGGTCTTTTTGCTCTAGCCGGACCTTTTCAACCTTGTCGGCGCTGCGGAAGCGTTCGTTCAGTTTCGACCCGTTGCGCAGGTTGCGCATTTCGACCTGAGCAAAGGCACCGCCCTTGCCCGGTTTGACATGATCGACCTTGACCGCTGCCCAGAGACCACCGTTATGCTCGAGCACATTTCCTGGCCGAATTTCGTTCCCGTTAATCTTTGGCATGTATCAGCACCATAGCAATGAAGTTGAAGAGAGATTGGACCGACCTATATATATCAACGTCGACCCCCGCAAGACAGCGCACCCGATGCTGCAACCGCGAAAGCCATGCAGTAAATGCATGAGTGTTATGCAATAAAGGTGTATCCGAATCGAGCTCTTTCGGTCATAAGGAACCCCACGCCTAAATGACAAGAGCAAGAATAATAGAAAGGACGACGAGATGAAAGATTTCGTTGATGGCACTGCCTTTAACAATGAACAAGGTAACCGTGCCCGCAAACTTTTCGCAGCTGTGGTACTGGCTGCATTGGACGATGCGATTGCCGATGACAAGAAATACGGCAACGGTCCTGAACAGATTGCCCGTTGGGCTCGCTCCCGCGATGGCCGCGAAGTATTGAGCTGCGCGGGCATCGACCCCAACGAGCGTGTTGTCGAAGGTCTGATGGACTTCGTTGGCAAGGGTGTCCGTACCTCTGTCGCCCTGTCCCGCGAAGAGTCCGAGCGTCGCCACGCTGCACAACAGGCTGAAGCTGCCTGAAGACTGCCAAAAGTTTGAACAAAAAGACGCGGCTCACGGGCCGCGTTTTTTTTGGCTAAATGCGATTGTGCTATGCCGGAAAGCGTCGCGCCCGCCTGATGCGCAAAAGGGCAAGGTGTGACGCCCTGCCGCTTACCTGATGCGTTGCGCCGAAACGGTAAAGCCCCGATAGTGGCGGATTTCTGCGAGAGCGCTGGGGTCTTGAATCTAGGCTGTACGGACGAAGCTGGCGTTCGCTGAGGCAGCGCGATCAGGAAAAGTGCTCGCGCTGCTTTCCGAAAAAGATGGGGAGTAGAATTTATCTGCGCATGAACTTCTGGCGAGCTTCACGAGCGATATTGTATCGCAGTTCAAGGCGAGCGAGTTCAGCCATCGCTTCCTTCCGTTCAGGCCCGTTCGCAAGCGTGGCAAGATGGCTCTGATGCGCAGCCATCTTCTTTTTGAGTTCGATTTCTTCGGGCACGACACCGGCTTGAGCCATAATCCGGAACCCCGCAGCTTCTCCCGCATCCACAAAAGCATCCGCTGAGCGATCAGGCAGTGGTTTGCCCTCGCCTTCAAGACCTTCAAGCTGACCTTGTAGCTTCGCCTTCTGTATCTGGCGCTCGATGAGTCTCTGAAGATTTCGGATCATGCTGACCAATAGCACAGTGTTAAGGTAACGGATACTACGGGCTCGAAGCGGACGTTGCGGCGGCGGCGTCTTGGCCTGAGCTGCAAAACATCTGGCAAGGGGCTTGCGTGACGCCCTGCCCCTTTATCCACTAAGATGCGCCTTCGCGCTAAAGGTTCTTTATTCCAGATCTTGCGACGTCAGGGCGCGGTGAATTTCACGGCGCACCAGTTTGCGGACGTTGCGGGTGATCCGTTCACCCAAGGCCCCCTGCAGCTCTGTGCGGACGATTTCGGACACCAGATCACGCAACATCTCTTCGTCCAGATATTCATCCGGCCCGAAACCGTGCGTCGCATCATCATCCTGCGCCGTTTCGACCTGCGCGTCGGTGGTATCGGTCACAGTCGCATCTGCTGCGGTCACACGGGTGGCAAAGGGGCCGTCCACAACACGATCTTGGGGTTCGGTACGCTCTTGGGATGCATGGGGCTCGACAGCATCGTGCCACCCCATATCCTTGTCCAGCAGAGCCTCTTCCGCATCCTTTGGGGCGACATCGGACACAGGCGCGCCGGTGGCGTCGAATTCGACGTCGTCTTCCCAGGCCATCGCGGGGTCTTCGCTGCCGGAATAATCGCTTTTGCCGGGCTCGTCAGGTTCCCAGTTTTCGGGAATGCGGCTGATCGCTGTTTCGAGGGCAGCGATTTTCGCGCTCAACCGGTCCGGCGTCGGTGGCACGTCATCGACCAGCTCGGATGAGCCAAGGTTGAGCATATCGGTGGAGTATGCCGCGGCACGTGGCGCGCTAAAGGCCAACTTGCGCGGCGGCTCGGCCGTATCCTGCGGCTTGCCATCCCCTGCGGGCGTGGCGAACTGGGCGCGAAAACGCGGTTCGCGGCCGGAAATAAACTTAAAATCTTCGGCAACTTGATTGCGATCCGAGGCGGACAAATCCGCCGCCTCGTCCGCCTCAACGTCCGCATCCATGTCCTGCATCGCATCCTGATAGGACGCCGACCGGGGCTGAACCGCCTCTGGCTTCGCCTCTTTCCGAGGGGCGGCCACAGGCGCGTCATTGGACACGCGCAAAGACGGCGTCAGCACAAGTTTCTCTTCAATCGCGGGCGCTTCCGACGGCTTCTGCGCCGGTTTGCGATCTTCTGAGACCAGACGGCGGATCGAAGACAGCACGTCTTCGACCTCTGCATTTGTGACGGTTTCGGACATATTTAATCACCACTCGTTCTTCGCGAATAGTCTAACCCGAAGGTTGGCTTCTCACAATGGGGGTGGTGAAAATGTCAGTCTTTTTGCAGCGCCTTCAGCACACGATCCAACTGCTTCCCCTCTTTGGAGTATTTTGTCGGGCCGTCCTTAACCATATTATAATAGGCGGATGGATCATAGATTTGCACCGGCAGTTTCAGGTCCTGCGCGGTCAGCTGACCCGTCGCGGAGAGCACGGAATAGGCCGCAACATAAAGCTGCGATTGCGCTGATACACGGGCAGAACGGGCGTCGAGCAAGGATTGCTCTGCGTCCAGCACATCAAGTGTGGTGCGCGCGCCCAAGCTGGCTTCCTCGCGGATACCGTCAAAGGCGATCTGTGCGGCGCGGACCTGACGCTGGGAGGCTTCGATCTGCGCCCGGGCAGAGGCAAGCCCCGCATAGGCATCGCTGACCGCACGTTCCACGTCTTTTACCACCACATGCAGATTGCCGCGCTGTGCGTCGCGCTGCGCCTGGCTCTTGCGAACACCGGCCGACAAGGCACCGCCTTGATAGATCGTTTGCCCGACCTGAAAGCCGATCGACCCGCTGCGTGTCGAGGCTTGGGAATCAAACGTTTCGGTCAGACCGTAAGACCCCTGCACCGAGACATTGGGCTTCAGCGCGGTTTCGTTGCTGCGTACCAGCAGATCGGCAGCCGCGACCTGGTGCTGGACGGTCAGGATATCGGGGTGCTGACGCACCGCCAGCGCCTTGGCCGTCGCGATGCTGTTGGACAGTTTCGGCAGGCTTGGTGGCGGGCTTAGACGACCGGGCTCGCGCCCCACGGCTACCTTGTAATAGGCTTTCGCGCTGATGAAATCGCCCTGCGCACCGGCAAGATTGCTGCGTGCGGCGGCCAGCTCTGCTTCAGCCAGCGATACGTCGGTGCGGGTCACCTCCCCCACTTCGAAACGGTCACGGGCAGCCCGCAATTCCTGCGTCAGAACCCGCACGTTATTCTCGGCCAGAGAGACAAGCTGCTGCGTCTGGATCACGGTCATATAGGCATCAACCGCGCGCAGCAGAATCTGCTGTTCGGCGCTGACCAGCGTTTCGCGCGTGGCAAGCACGGTTTCTTTTGCCGCCTCGATCGAATAGCGCGACGACCCGAAGTCATAGACCAGCAGCGACGCCACAAGGTTCACCGATGTCGTCAGTGAATCGGTAGAGCTTCTGAAACCCGCCGGGATATTGCTGGTGCCCCCGCTAACCGACCGGTTATAGGATTGTGTCAGGTTTCCCGTCCACTGTAGCACCGGCTTGAGCGCGGATTTCGCGATCGCCACATCTTCGTCTGCGGCGCGCAACACGGCGCGGTTCTGGTCCAGCAGGCCCGAGTTGTTATAGGCCCCGACCAGCGCATCGGCCAATGTCTCTGCCTGTGTGTCCATCGGTGCCAGCAGCCCCAAACCGACGCAGGACGCCGCGATCATGCTGCGGACGGACCGCATCTTGCCCGTATTCATCATATTTCACACTCCATCGGTGTCACTGCATCTGCCGTCATCTGCAGCAGTTCTGATAGCTTAAAGCTGGAATTCTTTCGCGCGGGTAAACCCGTCCAGGACAGGGGCGGCGGCGTTGAAACTTTTGCGCCAGCTGATGCCACGTTCGCTTTTGTAGCCCAATCGCACCTCGCCCAGGGGGCCGTCCATGAACAGGCAAGCGATCCGCCCGCCGTCCTTGAGCTGCGCCAACAGCGCTTCGGGCACGTCAGCCACGCCGCCTTGCACGATAACTACATCATAGGGCCCATGTTGCTGTGCCCCATCAGCCAGCGGGCCGTGGTGTACGATGACATTGTCGATATCCGCGTTGATCAGGGTTTCCTGCGCTTCTTTCGCCATCTGCTCGTCATCCTCGACGGCGACGACCGCTTCGGCCATATGTGCGATCACGGCAGAGGAATAGCCGTAGCCACAGCCGATATCGAGCACCAGCTCGTCATTCTCGACCCCAAGATCGTCCAGCATCTTGGCCAGCGTCCGTGGCTCAAGCAGCACGCGTCCTTCGCCCAAGCTGATGTTTTCGCCCAGATAAGCTGCCTCGCGGCGGGCCACCGGCACAAAATCCTCGCGCGCCACCTTGAGCATCGCATCAATGATCGGGAACTTGGTAACATCCGAAGGGCGCACCTGAGTATCAACCATCATGGTGCGGCGGGCTGTGAAATCTGTCATCAGCTAAACTCTTTCGTTCAGTTATTTGTCTCGTGAGATGCCACATCACCGCCCGCCGGGCAACGGCCAGTCGGGTCAATAGGCGCAATTTTCCGTGTTTGGCGGATAATACGGTTAAAACATAGAGGATGCCATAGCCACGACGCATGGCGCGCGCGGTCAGCCTGTGAGAAACGTAATTTAGAGAGGGAAATATAGTGGAGGCGAGTAGGAGAATCGAACTCCTGTACACGGATTTGCAATCCGCTGCGTAACCACTCCGCCAACTCGCCTCGGCCGCGATGACGCGGCTGGCACATGGGCCGCTGGCCCCTATGCGTTTGGCGCTTATCCCGATTTTCTGGGGAAATGTCTAGCCCAGTTTAAAGCAAAACGGCGGGAAAAATATCTCCCGCCGTGAAATGGTCAATTACAGGGAAATGACGGGCTTGTCGTCTTCTTCGGGCGCGTCGAGCTGCAGGTGGTGATCTTCGAGGATCAGGATGTTTTCCGCCCCCACAACCGCGCTTTTGGTTTTGTAGCCGATGACGTCTTCGATCTCCATCTCGGGGTTACGCGCCATCAGGATCGTCTCTTCGGACGAGAAGTTGGTCAGCCCGCGGGCGAACTCGTTCCCCTGCTCGTCATAGACGTGCAGCACGTCACCTTTGGAGAATTCGCCCTGAATCGATACCAGATCATCACGCTGCAAGCCGCGTTCCTTGGCGGTGATCGCGCGGACAGCCTCGTCCGTGACGACCAGCGTTCCGGCAACCTGCAAACGGTTGCTTAGCCAGATCATCAGCGGCGACGCGGCCTTGGCCGACGCCAGACAACGGGTGTGGCGGCGTTCGTTGTTCAGTACCGAGGAAATCGGGCGCTCGATGATACCGTCGGCGATGATCGTCTCGACACCGGCGTTCTGTGCCATATTGGCCGCCAGCATCTTGGTCAGCATGCCGCCGCTGCCCAATTCGCTGATGCTTTTGGTGGATTCGAGGTGTTCGGACACATCTTCGATTTCCTCGATGAACTGGGCACCGGGTTCGGAGGGGTCACGGTCATACAGGCCTTCGACGCTGGTCAGGATGATCAGGTGATCGGCCTCGACCATCTGGGCCACCTTGGCGGAGAGACGGTCATTGTCGCCCACTTTCAGGTCGCGTGTGGCGATGGAATCGTTCTCATTAATGATGGGCAAGATCTGGTTTTCAAACAGCCGCAGCATGGTGTTCTTGATGTTCAGAAAGCGGCGACGCTCTTCCATGTCTTCGACGGTCACCAGCATCTGCGCCACGTCAAAATTGTATTCATTCGCAACCTGACGGTAGGCGTTCATCAGCAGGGGCTGACCACAGGCGGCCGCCGCTTGCTTGTCCAGAATACCGGCCTCTTCGGGGCGTTTCCCGATCATGTTCAGGCCAAGCGCGACCGAGCCTGACGAGGTCAGGATGATCTCGTATCCCTGGTCCTGAAGGTCCCCCAAATCCGCCATGAGACCGTTCATGAAAGCATAGCGCAATGTCAGCTTTTCTTCATTGGCCAACAGGCTGGATCCGATTTTAACGACGATACGTTTCTTCTTGGACACGGGGAGATTTCTCCGGTTTATTGTTAAATTTCAACGCGTCATCCCGCGCGACACAGAATGCCGCAACGCAGAAAAACGCTGTGATTCGGGGATGTATAACATGTGGACACCAAGCATTTGCAACCGCCAAGCTAGGGCGCGCGGGATTACGCCACGCTCAGCCCGTGGTTTTCAGCCCTTCTAGCGCGGTACGGGTCGCGGCGGGAATCTCGGTCGGGCGGTGGTCGTCGCGGTTCACATAGACATGCACAAAGAACCCTTCGGCAGAGGCGTTTTCCTCGTCGTTCCGGAACAGGCCCAGCTCCATCCGGACGGAGCTTTTGCCAAGCTGCGCCACCCGCAGCCCCGCTGTCACGCGGTCGGGGAAGGCCATCTCTCCGAAATAGCGGCAACCGGTTTCCACGACGAGCCCGAAGGCGGGGCTGGTCTGCGGGTCCAGCAGGCCCCGTTCGATCAGCCAGCCGTTTACGGCCGTGTCAAACAGCGCATAGTGCACGACGTTGTTCATATGCCCATAGGTGTCATTGTCGTTCCATCGCGTCTGCAATGGATAGAAATCCGCGAAATCGGCACGGGTGGCAGCGGGTGCGCGGGCGGCCATTACCAAGCCGCCTCGTAGATCGCCTGAGCATCGGCCTGTGTCACCTCGCGCGGGTTATTCACAAGCAGACGGGCCTGCACCATCGCGTCTTCGGCCATCTTGGGGATCGCGGACCGGGGGATATCGACATCGCGCAAGCGCGGCGGCAGCCCAAGCCGCTTGGACAGATCCGTCAGCGCATCAACGAAGGCGGCGGTGCGGGCCTGACCGCCTTCGACCTCTGCCAGGTCGGGGAAGGCATCGGCAGCGATCTCGGCATAGACACTGCCCGCTTGGGGCGCGTTGAAGCGCAGCACGTGGGGCAGCACCAGCGCGTTGGACAGCCCGTGCGGGATATGGAAGGTGCCACCGATGGGATAGGCCAGCGCGTGTACCGCCGCGACGGGCGCATTGGCAAAGGCTTGCCCTGCCAGCATCGACCCGAGCAACATCGCGCCGCGGGCCTCTAGATTGCTGCCATCTGCGACAACGGTTTCGATATTGGCCCCCAGCAGGCGCAGCGCCTCGCGGGCAAGTAGCTTGGACACAGGGTTGTTGTTGGCATTGACCGAAGCATAGGATTCGATCGCGTGCACCATCGCGTCAACGCCTGTGGCCGCGGTGATCGACGCGGGCAGACCGACGGTCAGGGAGGCGTCCAGAATGGCCATGTCTGGCAGGATCACGGGCGAGGAGACACCGCGCTTTTCCTCTGCCCCGACGGTGATGATCGACACAGGCGTGACCTCTGACCCGGTGCCAGCGGTGGTGGGAACCAATACCAGCGGCAGGCGCGGCCCCTTGGCCTGCCCTACCCCCCAAGCGGCATCCAGATCCTCGTCAGAGCCAAGCAAAAGCGCCACAAGCTTGGCCACATCCTGCGAAGACCCACCGCCAAAGCCGATGACTCCGGTCGCACCCGCGCTGCGCCCTGCCTCTACCGCGCGCATCAATGTCTCGCGCGAGGGGTCGGCCTCTACATCATCAAAGACGGTGACCTGATGACCGGCTTTCTCAAGCGCATCGATGCAAGAGTCGCACAGGCCAAGTTTGCGCAAACCTGGGTCGGTGATCAACAGGCACGTCTTGCCCAGCAACCCGCCTGCCAGCGCGGCGATACGCACGGCGGCCCCGTTTTCGAATACGACGGATTTTGTGGTGTTGAATACAAAAGGGTTCATATGCCCGCGCCTCTCCCATAGCTGGCTGCAGCGTTCCTCCGCGCTGCGACTTGGGGGCATTAAAGGGAATTATCCTGCACGCGCATAGCCGTTATTTCGGTTACTTTTTTCGCTCTGCGAAACTGAGGTAAGAGCTTGGCCCGCTACGCAACCTATGTGGATAACCGCCCTGCGCGATTGGGTTTTTCGACGCGGCAACCAGTGCCTGCGTGGATAACTCGGGCGCGTTTGACAAATCAGACAAGCCGTCGGGCCCTTCAGGGCAAGCGGCGGACTTCGTTGGTCTGGCTGCGCAGATACTCCATCACCGCGGGACGTACCGATTGATCCCCGCGATCACGTGAGGCGTGGATCACCTCGCGGATTTCCCCCAGATCAGAGCGGTGCAACATGCTTTTGACCGGCCCGATGGACGCGGGACGCATGGACAGCGTTGTGATCCCGATGGCAGCAAAGCACAGGGCCTCTATCGGGCGGCCCGCGTCCTCGCCACAGAACGACAGTGGCGTACCGGTTTCGCGACAACGGTCTACGATGTTCTCTAGGAAGGTCAGGAAACTGACGTTCAACGTGTCATAGCGACGGCGCACCAGCTCGTTCTCGCGGTCGGCGGCAAAGAAGAACTGCTTCAGATCGTTGCCCCCGATCGACAGGAATTCGACCTCTTCGAAGAACTTCGTCGGGGCAAAGGCCAGCGACGGGGTCTCCAGCATCGCGCCCACTTCGATTTGCGACGGCAGCACATGGCCCAAGCGCGCCTCGCGGGCGAGCGTCTTGTCCATCTCGGCACGGGCGGCGCGGTATTCTTCGAACTGCGCGACAAAGGGGAACATCACCGACAAGGGGCGCCCGTTCGCCGCACGGATCAACGCCTGCAATTGCATCCGCATCATGCCCGGTTTGTCCAGCCCGACACGGATCGCACGCCAGCCCAAAGCGGGGTTCGGTTCGTCGTTGGGCTTCATATAGGGCAGCACCTTGTCCGACCCGATATCCAACGTCCGGAACACCACACGTTTACCCGACGCGGCATCCAACACACGGCTATAAAGTGCGGACAGCTCCGACCGTTTCGGCATTTGGCTGCGCACAAGGAACTGAAGCTCCGTGCGGAACAGCCCCACCCCTTCGGCCCCAGACCCGTCAAGCGAGGGAAGATCCGCCATGAGACCCGCGTTCATATGCAGCCCGACCCGCGTGCCGCATTTGGTGATCGCCGGTTTGTCGCGGATCGACGCATAGCGTTCCTGCGCCTCGGCCTGCATCGCGATTTTGTCGCGGAAGGCAGAGGCAACGGTTTCCTCGGGGCGCAGATGCACCACGCCCTGTTCGCCGTCCACCATGATCCGGTCGCCGTTCAGCGCATCATTGGTCACGCGGCTGGCATGGACGATCAGCGGGATCGCCAGCGCCCGTGCGACAATCGCGGCATGGCTGCCAACCGATCCGCCCTCCAGCACGATACCGCGCAGAGAGCGGCCGTATTCCAACAGCTCAGCCGGTCCGATGTTGCGCGCCACCAGAATAGGGTCGGTGGGCATCTCGGCGCCCGTGTTCGACCCCTGCCCTGTCAGGATGCGCAGCAAGCGATTGCTGAGGTCATCCAGATCGGACAGACGTTCGCGCAGATAGGCGTCGGCGGCCTGCCCCATACGGGCGCGCGCCAGAGATTGCTCTTTCTCGACAGCCGCTTCGGCAGACAGGCCACGGCCGATGTCTTCCTCCATCCGGCGCAACCAGCCTTTGGAGTTGGCGAACATCCGATAGGCTTCAAGCACCTGTTGCTGGTCCTTGTCTCCCCCCGCCATCGCCATCATCTGATCCACGCTGACGCGCAAATCATCGACCGCCTCGTTCAGGCGTGCGGTTTCACTTGCAGGGTCATCGGCCACAAGCTTTGACACAACAACGCGCGGCTCGTGCAGCCAGACGTGGCCCTCGGCCACGCCCTCTTGCGCTACGGTGCCGCGGATCAGAACCGCCTGACTGTGCCGCGCCGACATCGCGGCCCCCTCACCGACAAAGGCCCCCAGCTCGGTCATTTCGGCCAGTACCATGGCGACCACTTCCAGCGCATAAACCTCGTCAGCCGAGAATTCCCGCGCGGCCTTGGATTGCACCACCAGAACGCCCAGCATCTCTCCCAAGCGCTGCACCGGTATACCCAGAAAGCTTGAATACAGTTCTTCGCCCGTTTCCGGCATAAAGCGGAAACCGGGGGCCTGCGGGGCATTTGGCGTGTTGATAATACGTTTGCGTTTGGCGACGCGGCCGACCAGCCCCTCGCCCATCTTCATGCGCGTCTCGTGGACCGCATCGGCCTTCAGCCCCTCGGTCGCGCAAAGCTCTAGCGTGTCTTCATCGCGGAACAGGTAGATAGAGCAGACCTCGCAGCCCATAGAGGACGCGATCAGATGCGTGATCTTGTCCAGCCGCGCCTGCCCTGCATCATCACTGGCCATGGCATCGCGTAAGCGACCCAACAGCTTGCGGCTTTCTGTCTCTATCCCATCAGCCATGTGATCATTTCCCCCCGGCGATGCCAGCTTAGATCACAGGCGTCCCAAAATTGAAACGCCTGATATCATTGACATCTATCATCTGCTCCCCGAGGCCGGAAGATGCGTTTTCCCCTGTTGCGGGAAAACGCTGTGATCTTCGCAGATGGGGTGCCCGGGAATTAGGCGCGTTTGTCCAGCTCGAACGCGTCATGCAGCGCCTGAACGGCCAGCTCCATGTATTTGCGGTCGATCAGAACAGAGATTTTGATCTCGGAGGTGGTGATGACCTTGATGTTCACACCCTCGTTCGACAACACCTGAAACATCTTCGCCGCAACGCCGGTGTGGCTGCGCATGCCGATCCCCACGACCGACACTTTCGCCACATCGGTATCCGCGATCAGATCGTCGAAATTCAGCTCGCCCGATTTTTTCGCGGCATCAATCGCGACTTCCGCGCGTTTGATCTGATCGACGGGGCAGGACCACGTCATATCGGTGCGCCCCTCTTCCGAGATGTTCTGAACGATCATATCGACGTTCACGCCACCATCGCTGAGCGCGGTGAAGATCGCGGCGGCAATGCCGGGGCGATCCGCGACCGATACCAGCGTCATCTTTGCTTCGTCACGCGAAAACGCGATACCGGATACTACATTGCTTTCCATAATTTCCTCCTCGGCGCAGACCAGCGTTCCAGCCTCGTCTGATTGTTCCTCAAAACTGCTCAGCACGCGCAGCTTGACCTTGTACCGCATGGCCAGTTCGACCGACCGGGTTTGCAAGACCTTGGCCCCCAGCGACGCCAGTTCCAGCATCTCTTCAAAGGCGATCTTGTCGAGCTTGCGCGCCTTGGCGCTCACCCGCGGGTCGGTGGTGTAGACCCCGTCCACATCAGTGTAGATATCGCAACGCTCTGCATCAAAGGCGGCGGCAAAGGCGACGGCGGTGGTGTCCGACCCGCCACGCCCCAGCGTGGTGATCCGGCCCTCGGGGGAGACGCCCTGAAAGCCCGCGACAACCGCGACGCGCATGCCTTCGCCGAATTTCGCCATGATGTTTGCAGGCGGAATTTCTTCGATCCGGGCCGAGGAATGCGCGGAGGTCGTCTTGACTGGCACTTGCCAGCCTTGCCAACTGCGCGCCGGTACGTCCATTTCCTGCAAGGTCAGCGCCATCAGACCCGCGGTGACATTCTCCCCCGAGGAGACGACAGCGTCATATTCGCGCGCGTCATATAGCGGAGAGGTTTCGTTCACCCAGCCGACCAGCTCGTTCGTCTTTCCCGACATGGCGGAAACGATGACGATCACGTCATAGCCCTTGGCCACTTCAACGCCCACGCGTTTGGCCGCGCGGCGGATACGGTCCAAGGTGGCCACCGACGTGCCACCAAACTTCATCACCAGAACAGGCATATGTCCCCCGTTGCAAAACTCCGGCGCGGTGTACGCGCAAGCGCCGCCCTTAGCAAGCCCGCAGGCCGCTGTCGTAACGCAGGGAAATTATGTGTGAACCGTAAGTTGCAAGGTGACGCGGCGGGGTATCCGCCCGCCAAAGGTCGCCTGCGACCCGCCGTCTATGACGTGGTGCGCTTGGCCCGAAACGGCAGCGGCGTCAGCGGGATACCCTCTTCGATCAGCGCGACGGCTTCGTCCAAACGCGCCTCGCCATAGATCGAGCGGTCGGGCGCATCCCCGATGTGGATGGCACGGACTTCACGCACGAAATCATCGCCCACATATTCCGAGGAGGTTTCGACCTCTTTGCGCAGCGCCTTCAGCGCCTCTTCCAACGCGCTTTGAGGTTTCGATAGCACCGGCACTGCGGCGTCCGGCTTTTGACCATCCTCACCGCGGTTCTCGCGGCGCTCGCCGGTTGTGACACGGGGGGCCATCATGCCCTTGGTCACCTTGGTCGACCCACACAGCGCGCAGGTCAGATGCCCCGCCTGCGCCAGCGCATCAAAGGCGGCGGCAGATTTGAACCAGCTTTCAAACTGGTGGTCCTGATCACATTTCAGCGAAAACTTGATCATCGCGCCCGCAGGCATCCTCTCGTCGTTAAGATATTTTAAAAATGGGGGCGCAAGCCGGTCCCGTCAAGCGGCTCAACTCCGCCCGCGCGGATCGAAGTCCCGGATCATGCGCGCCAGCTCGGGCTCTGACACCATTTTGGCGGCCTTCTTGCGCGACATCCACTTGCGCCGGCGCTGGCCGGCTTCGGGGTATTTATCGGCGGTGATCTTGACCTCTACGGGATAGAGCATGGCCACCACCGGCAACATCTCTCCGTCGTCCATTTCCTTTGTGTAGGAATAGACGCCAAGGCAGCCGCCCGTGACCCGCCCGCGCACGCCCGCTTCTTCCCATGCCTCGCGCGCGGCGGCGGCACCGGGGGTTTTGGCATCCATCGGCCAGCCTTTCGGCACAATCCAGCGTTTCGCCCCCCGAGACGTGATCAACAGCACCTGCACCTTGCCTTGGCGCACGCGGTAACACAGCGCGGCGAACTGTGTTCGCACCTCTCCCTTGCGGGCACCTTGCAGTGATATGGGCAGCTGTTTCATGCGGGGCATTCTGTCTCCGGGGTGGTACGACAACAAAAGCCTACCCGTGCCGTGATGACAAGACCAGTCGCCCTTGCACGCCCCTACGGCATGGCGGATACTGCGGGAATGAAACGTTTTTTGCCGCTCATTTTTGCAGCGCTGCTGCCCACCCTCGCGCAGGCAGAGCAGCCTTCGGTGACGGTCTTTGCGGCCGCCAGCCTGCGCGGTGCCCTAGACGAGGTCGCGCGCGGCTATGACGGCGATGTGGCGCTGTCTTTTGGCGGGTCCGGCACGATGGCACGGCAGATCGATGCGGGTGCCCCTGCCGATGTGGTCTTGCTGGCCGCACCGGTCTGGATGACATGGCTGCGGGATCGCGGCGCGGTCAAGGCTGACGCGGTGATTGATCTGCTGGGCAATTCGCTTGTGCTGATCGCCCCCGCAGACAGCGATGTCGCGCCGGACCCCACCGATCTGGCGGGTGCCCTTGGCGATGCGCGGTTAGCGATGGGTCAACGGGACGCCGTGCCCGCCGGTATCTACGCGCGCGAATGGCTTGAGGCGACCGCACAATGGGAGGCGATCGCCCCGCATCTGGCAGAAACGGATAACGTGCGCAGCGCACTGGCTTTGGTCGCGCGGGCAGAGACGCCTTTGGGCGTGGTCTACCGCACCGATGCTTTGGCCGAACCGCAGGTCCGCATCCTTTACGATATACCGCAGGACACACACAGCCCGATCACCTACCCCGCCGCCGCGCTTACTGACAGCGGCGCGGCCTTCATGGCGCATCTGCAGTCCGACGACGCCCGCGCGGTCTTTGCCCGCCACGGTTTCAAGCCGCTGCCCGAATGACCGCAGACGCCGCCGCCTGGGACGCGCTGCGTCTGTCGCTTTGGGTTGCAGTTTGGGCGACGCTGCTGGCAATCCCGCTGGCGCTTTGGGTGGCGTGGCTGCTGGCGCGGCGGGATTTCTGGGGCAAGGCGCTGCTGAATGCCGCCGTGCATCTGCCGCTGGTTTTGCCGCCAGTGGTCACGGGATATCTGCTGCTGATGGCATTCGGGCGGAACGCGCCCTTGGGCCGTGCACTGGACACCATCGGATTGCAACTGGCGTTCCACTGGTCCGGCGCGGTGCTGGCGGCGATCATCATGGGGTTCCCCTTGATGGTCCGTGCCATGCGGCTGGCGATAGAGGCGGTGGATCCCAAGCTTGAAGACGCCGCCGCAACCTTGGGTGCCCCCCGCGTAGCGGTTTTCGCCCGTGTCACGCTGCCCCTCATTTTGCCGGGTGTGCTGGCGGGGACCGTGATGGGCTTTGCCAAAGCCATGGGCGAATTTGGCGCCACGATCACCTTTGTCGCCAATATCCCCGGCCAGACGCAAACCCTGCCAAGCGCCATCTGGGCCGCCTTGCAGATACCCGGCGGCGAGGGTCAGGCGGTGGCGATGGTGCTTATGTCTTCGGCCATCGCGGTCAGCGCCGTGCTTCTGTCCGAGTTGCTCGCCCGCCGCGTTGCCAAAAGGATCGCGGGCACATGACGCTTTCACTGTCCCTGTCGCACCGCTTTGACGGCTTCGCGCTGGACCTCGCGCTTGAGGCCGGGCCGGGCATCACCGCGCTGTTTGGCCGGTCGGGGGCCGGAAAATCCACCGTGATCAACGCCGTTGGCGGCTTGCTCCACCCCGACCGCGGGCGCGTCGTGATCGAGGACGAGGTGCTGCTGGACACCGAGGGCGGCATCTATGTCCCGCCACATAAGCGCCGCCTTGGCACCGTGTTTCAGGACGCCCGGCTGTTCCCGCATCTCAGCGTGGCGCAAAACCTGATGTTCGGTGCCCGCTATGCGCCGCGGGGCAGCAGCGGCCCGTCTCAACGCGACGTGGTGGCACTGCTTGGGCTAGAGACATTGCTCGACCGCGCGCCTGCCACGCTATCAGGCGGCCAAAAGCAGCGCGTCGCCTTGGGCCGCGCCTTGCTGAGCCACCCGCGCATGTTGCTGATGGATGAACCGCTCGCCAGTCTGGACGGGCCCCGCAAGCAAGAGATTTTGCCTTTTCTCGAACGGCTGCGCGACGGGCCGCTGGGGCTGCCGATCCTGTATGTCAGCCACGCAGTGGACGAGATCGCGCGGCTGGCCGATACGCTGGTACTGATCCAGAACGGACAGGTCCAGGCGCAAGGCCCGCTGTTCGATGTCATGGCCGATCCCGCCGCCGTGCCCCTGCTTGGTGTCCGCGAGGCGGGTGCCGTGATCGAGGCGGATGTCCTTGAGCATGGCAATGACGGGATCACGACCCTGCGGATCAGCGCCGGAGAGCTTGAGCTGCCCGGCGTGCATGCCGATGCCGGTGCCCGCGTGCGTCTGCGGGTGCTGGCCCAAGACGTGATCCTGTCCCTGACCCGCCCCGAGGGGCTGAGCTCGGTCAACGTGCTGCCCGTCACGGTCGAGGCGGTTCACCCGGGCGACGGTCCGGGTGCGGCCATTGCCCTGCGTGCGGGGCGTGACCGGTTGCTCAGCCGTGTGACGGCCCGCGCTGTCGCCGAGCTTGGCCTGACACCGGGCATGACCTGCTATGCGATCCTCAAGGCCACCACGGTCGCGCCGGGCAGTATCGGGCGCTAGGCGATCTTGCGCAGCCCGACCTTGGCGCGCAGCCGTTCGACCAGTTCTTCGTGGGGGACATCCGCATCAATCGCCAGCTTGCGTAGCCCGAAATGCACATGGGCCATATCTTCGTAATAGCTGGTATAGGCATAGTTGGTCGCCGCACCGGCCACCGCCCCCAGCACCGGCACCGCCTGCGCGGCCAGCTTCTGCCCCAAGACCAGCGCCAGACGCGGAGCCACTTTGGCAATCACCGCCTGCATGGCGCGCCCGCTTAACGCGACCCGTGCAGATAGGAACGCCAGATCGGCGCCGTCATCCTCGGACAAGGGCCCCGCGGCGCTGAACACCTGCACGCAATCGAACTGCACATTCTCGGCATGGGCATCAAAGCCGTGCTCCACCGCCACCCCCTGAATAACGCGGAGCAGCAAGGTCGTCGTCACCGGCAGTTCTGCCAGTGCCGTGGGCAGGCCACCTGCGCCGCCCGCCGCCCCCATCGCCGCGCTGACCGCCTGGTTCAGCCAGCTTTTCTGGTCCGGCACCATCGACCGCGTCGACGTCGCTGCCTTCATCGCCTGGCCCAATGCCTTGACGGTGGCGCTTTCGAGGTTGCGGCGCACGGGCGAGGGAAGCTTGTCGATCAGCCCCTCGGCGCTGCCGCCGATGACGTTCAACACATTGATACCCACGCCGCCCGCGCTTTTGTAGCGCTTGGCGATCTGGTCCAGCCGTGCCTCTACGTCAATGGTGCTGGGTAGGTTGCTTTCAATCTGCATGGGGTGGGGCCTCCGCCTGTTTGGCTAGAATGTGGGCCATCCCGCCGCCGCTTTCAATGTGGCCAAGCGGTGACATCGCCCGCGATGCCCTCCCACGCGCCATCGACCAGCGCACGGCCCAACACCCGTTCAGGGTTCGTTGGCGGCGGCATCACCACATCGGTCAGCAAGGTAAAGCCGAAGCGGTTATAGTAAGGCGCATCCCCCACCAGCATCACGCGCGACCACCCCAACGGGGCCGCTTGCGCCAGACTGCCCTCGATCAGCAAGGCACCCAAGCCTTCGCCCTGCCGCGTCGGGTGCACGGCAACGGGGCCCAACAACAGCGCGGCATGGGCACCGATACAGATCGGCCAATAGCGTATGGCCCCGGCAAGGATACCGCCCGCGTCACGTGCCACATGGTTCAGCCCCGCCACCGGCGGCACCCCGTCGCGCAGGCGATAGGACGACAACGCCTCGCGTCCCGGCGCAAAGCAGGTGTCGTACAACGCTTCGACTTCCCAGTGATCGGCAGCCGTCTCGGGGGTAATATGATACAAGGCGTGGCCCTCTGGACGGTTTTCCTGTGGCGCTGCCTTTATCATGGCGCTAGCCATAGGTGCAAACCATGAGGAGAGTTTGATGTTCTACCGCCCGCAAGACGGCCACCCCCTGCCCCATAACCCGTTCAACGCGATCGTCACCCCACGCCCGATCGGATGGATCTCCACCCGCGATGCAGACGGGAACGACAATCTGGCCCCCTATTCGTTTTTCAACGGGGTCGCCTATACGCCGCCGCAGGTGATGTTTGCCTCTACCGGGACCAAAGCCGATGTGGACGGGACCAAGGACAGCATGGCCAACATCCGCGAGACCGGCGTCTTCTGCGTGAACATTGTCGAATACGCGATGCGCGACGCGATGAACGCCTCCTCTGCGACGCTGCCCCATGGCGCGGATGAATTCGGCCACGCTGGCATCGAAAAGGCGAGCTGCGACCAGATCAACTGCGCCCGTGTGGCGACCGCCCCTGCCAGCCTGGAATGCCGCATGACCCAGATGGTCAAGATCGAGGGAGAGAATAACTTTGTCGTCTTCGGCGAGGTCGTCGGCGTCCATATGCGCGACGATTGCATCAAGGACGGGCGCTTCGACGTGACGACCTACCAAGCGCTGTCCCGCTTGGGCTACCGCGATTATGCCCGCGTGACCGACGTGTTCGAGATCATCCGCCCCGACGATTGATCCCGCCACATCCCGAAAAGCGAAAAGCCCCCGATGCGGACTGCATCGGGGGCTTTTTGTTTCCCTCGGTCGGGCGGTTTAGTGACCGCCGAGAATGCCGGTACGGACCTGATAGTTCGCCGCGATCTCGTAGTCGGGATCATCGTCGCTATCGATCATCAGGTGCCCGGCCTTCTTCAGCAAACGGTGACAATCGCGGCTGAGGTGGCGCAGCTGGATGCGCTTGCCCGCGCCTTCGTATTTCGCGGCAATCGTCTCGATCGCTTGCAGGGCGGATTGATCCACAACGCGGCTGTCTTCGAAATCGACGATCACCTCGCTGGGGTCGGCCTTGACGTTAAAGAGCTCAGCGAAACCTTCGGACGACCCAAAGAACAGCGGCCCCTGAATCTGGTAGACCTTGGCCCCTTCAGGTGTGGTGTATGTCTTGGCGTGGATGCGACGCGCATTGTTCCACGCATAGGCCAGCGCCGACACGATCACACCGACGACCACCGCGACCGCAAGGTCTTCGTAGACGGTGACGACGGTGACCAGCAGGATCACGAAGGCATCGGTCAGGGGCACTTTGCGCAGGATCCCAAAGGAGTTCCACGCGAAGGTGCCGATCACGACCATGAACATCACCCCGACCAGTGCTGCCAGCGGGATCTGTTCGATCAGTGGCGCGCCGACCAGAATGAACAGCAGCAAAAAGACCGCAGCCGCAATCCCCGCAACCCGCGTGCGCCCGCCGGATTTCACGTTGATCATGGACTGACCGATCATGGCGCAGCCGCCCATACCGCCGAAGAAGCCGGTCACGGTATTGGCCACGCCCTGCGCGATACATTCCTGGCTGGCTCCGCCACGGGTGTTGGTCAGGTCGCTGACAAGGTTCAACGTCAGCAGCGATTCAATCAGGCCGATGGCCGCAAGGATCACCGCATAGGGCAGGATGATATACAGCGTCTCGAGCGTGAAGGGTGCCAAGGCGGTGCCGTACAGGCCGACACCTTCGCCAAACGGCATGTGGAACGTCGGAAAGCCGCCCTCGATCGAGGCCAGATCGCCGACCCGTGGCACATCCATGCCTGTCGCGATCACCAGAATGGCGATGATGCCGATGCCTGCCAGCGGTGCGGGGATCAGCTTGGTGATGCGCGGCATGACCCAGATGATCGCCATCGTCGCGGCTACCAGCGCCAGCATCAGGTAAAGCGGCCCACCCGACAGCCATTCGCCACCCGACATGCCGTGACCTGTATCAACCATCGTGCCCGGCACTTTGAACTGGCCCATCTGGGCAAGGAAGATCACGATGGCCAGACCGTTCACAAACCCCAGCATAACAGGGTGCGGCACCAGCCGCATGAACTTGCCCCATTGCATGACACCCGCGAAGATCTGGATCAGCCCCATCAGCACGACCGTGGCGAAAAGATATTCAACACCGTGCTGGGCGACCAATGCGACCATCACAACCGCCAAAGCCCCCGTCGCCCCCGAGATCATCCCCGGACGCCCGCCGATCAACGCGGTGATCAACCCCACCAGGAAGGCCGCATAGAGGCCCACCAACGGGTGGACCCCCGCGACAAAGGCAAAGGCAACCGCTTCGGGCACAAGGGCCAGGGCGACGGTCAGCCCCGACAGCAATTCGATGCGCAGCCGCGACGGAGAGAACCCCTCTCCCGGCATCCATCTCAGGTCGGTCACATCAAGATTTTTGGTAAAACTACGGAACGTGGTACGCGCCATCGGGCATCCTTCGGGTCAAATCGCATCAATAAGTCGGAAAGGTCTTTGCGGCCTCCTAGCTGAAACGTGAACAAAATGGAAGCCACGCGACGGCGCGGGCCGGATTTGAGGCTTTCCCTACGGGCCAAGCTTGATACTCTGCCCGCAACTCAATCCAAGGGCGACTTCATGACACAGACGAAAATTGCCGTGATCGGCGGCTCCGGCATCTATGACATCAACGGGCTGGAGGGGGCCGAATGGCTTACCGTGGAAAGCCCCTGGGGCCCGCCCTCCGATGCGATCCTGACCGGGACGCTCGACGGGGTAGAGATGGCCTTTCTGCCGCGCCACGGACGCGGACATGTGCATGCGCCCTCTACCGTTCCCTACCGTGCCAACATTGATGCGCTGAAACGGCTCGGCTGCACGGATGTGATCAGCGTCTCGGCCTGCGGGTCGTTCCGTGATGAAATGGCACCGGGGGATTTTGTGATCGTGGACCAGTTCATCGACCGCACCATCGCGCGGGAGAAATCTTTCTTCGGCACCGGTTGCGTGGCCCATGTCAGCGTAGCGCACCCCACCTGCCCGCGTTTGGGCGACGCCTGCGAAACCGCCGCGCGCGACGCGGGCATCAACGTGCACCGCGGCGGCACCTACCTTGCGATGGAGGGGCCGCAGTTCAGCACATTGGCGGAATCCAAGATGTACCGCGAAAGCTGGGGCGCGGATGTGATCGGCATGACCAATATGCCCGAAGCGAAATTGGCCCGCGAGGCAGAGCTTTGCTATGCCTCGGTCGCGATGATCACGGATTACGACAGCTGGCATCCGGACCACGGCGAGGTCGATGTGACCAAGATCATCGAGACCTTGATGGGCAATGCCGACAAGGGCCGTCAACTGGTCGCGCGCCTGCCCAAACTGCTAGGAGCCGACCGCGTCCCCTGCCCGCATGGCTGCGACCGCGCGTTGGAATATGCGATCATGACCCAGCCAGAAATGCGCGACGCGGCACTGGTGGCCAAGCTGGATGCCGTCGCGGGCCGCGTGCTTTAGGCGCACTGCAAACGCCGTCGCAGCGCCCGTGGCGGGTGCTGTGGCAGGTGAGTTTATTTGGCAAAATGAAGCGGGGCCTTGCGGCTTTGACGTGATGTCCCGCGGGGCCGCGCTGTGGAAGATGCTTGCTGACAGGGGGCGGGTCGCTTAACGCTGTGGCGCGGTTGTTGCGCTGGTGTGGCGACCGACCAAAGCCCAACGACCGGAGCACTGCATGAAACAGGTTCAAGATTACATCCGTACCATTGTCGATTTCCCTCACGAAGGGATCATGTTTCGCGATGTGACCACGCTTTTCGCCGACCCGCGCGGGTTCCGTATGGCCATCGACCAGATGCTGCACCCCTATGCCGGTATCGACATCGACAAGGTCGTCGGGCTTGAGGCGCGCGGCTTTATTCTGGGGGGCGCGATTGCGCATCAGCTGTCCGTCGGCTTTGTGCCGATCCGCAAGAAGGGCAAGCTGCCTGGTCGCACCATCTCTCAGGATTACAAGCTGGAATACGGCGAGGCGATTGTGGAGCTGCACGACGACGCGATCAAACCCGGTGAGAAGGTGTTGGTTGTCGACGATCTACTGGCCACCGGTGGCACCGCCGAGGCGGGGATCAAGCTGATCCAGCGTTTGGGCGGCGAGATCGTGTCCTGCGCCTTTATCATCGACCTGCCGGAACTTGGCGGGCGCAAGCGGCTGGAAGCGATGGGGATGGAGGTCAACGCGCTCTGTGCCTTTGAAGGCGCGTAAACCGCGTTGCCGAGACTTTATTCCGGCGCGGGGAACATCGCGCCGGGGTTCATGATCCCGTTCGGGTCCAGCGCCGCCTTGATCGCGCGCAACGCAGCGAGCTTCGCCGGATCGCTATAACGTTCGAGGTCTTTGACCTTGAGCCGCCCGATCCCGTGCTCCGCACTGACAGAGCCGCCGAGCTCGTGCACCAGATCATGGATCGCCGTCTTGATGGGCAAGCGATCATCCAGATGATCCTCGCGGCTTCGGCCCTGCACCGGGAAAACATTGTAGTGCAGGTTGCCGTCGCCCACATGGCCGAAACAATTGATCCTGAAATCGCCCAGCGCGCCGATCTTTTCCCCCGCGCGGATGATAAATTCGGGCAGCGCGCCCAAGGGGACCGAGATATCGTGGCTGGAGATCGAACCGATCTGGCGGTTGGCGTGGGGCATCATCTCGCGGACGGCCCAGAAATCTTCGGACTGCTGCTGACTTTGCGCGATAAGCCCGTCTGCCACCAGCTCCGCCTCGAAGGCGGCGGCAAACAGCGTCTCGAGCGCCGCCATCGGTTCCAGATCACCGCTGAGGCCCAATTCGATCAGCACGCTCCATTCTGGCGGGGTGTCGAAGGGCTGGCGGAGTTCGGGCATCTTTTCGGTGAGGAAATCCAGCCCGACGCCGTTCATGATCTCGAACGCGCTGATCATCTCGCCCAACTGACTGCGCGCGAGCGAAAGCAGCTTGAGCGCCGCCGCCGGAGAGTTCACGACCAGCAGCGCGGTCCCCGTCTTGGCGTGCCGCGGGAAGAGTTTGAGCGCAGCGGCGGTGATGACGCCAAGCGTGCCCTCGGCGCCAACCAGCAGGTGACGCAGATCATAGCCGGTGTTGTTCTTGCGCAGCCGTGTCAGGCCGTTCCATATCTGGCCATCGGGCAGCACAGCCTCTAGCCCCAGACAGAGATCACGGGCGTTGCCATAGCGCAGCACGCCGGTGCCACCCGCATTTGTCGCCAGATTACCCCCAATGCGGGCAGAGCCCTGAGCCGCGAGGGTCAGGGGAAACAGGCGATCCGCGGCTTCGGCGGCGTCTTGCACGTCAGACAGGATCATCCCCGCCTCTGCCACCAACACGTTTTCGTCCGGGTAGACAGCGCGAAGTTTGTTCATGCGTTCCAGCGACAGGATCAGTGGGGCGGGACCAGAGTCTGCCACCTGGCCGCCCACAAGTCCGGTACCTCCGCCATAGGGGATCACGCCGACCCGTGCTGCATTGGCATGGCGGATCAGAGTCGCGACCTCTTCTACCGTGCGTGGCAGGGCCAGCACGGCCGATTTTCCGGCATACAGCCCGCGGGGTTCTTCCAGATAGCGGGGTTCGACCGCACGGAAGACGTCGGGCGACAGATCGGCACGCAGCGCGGCCTCGAATGCGGGATCGGCGGGGTTCAATGTCATGGCCTATTGATCGCGCCAAGCGGGGCGGGATGCAAGCGGCTTTGGTCCTCGCTAATGCAGGATCGGCGGCTTTGACGGGTCAGAGCCGGGGGCCTCCATCCGCGGGGTTTTTTCCAGCGGGTCCATCTGGGGCAGATCAAAACGCAGCCCGACTTTCGACAGTTTTTCAACCGTCGGATCAGAGGGCGCGAAGAAGCCCACATCCATCGCCCCCGCATCGATACCCGAGAATGTCAGCGCCTCGGAGGCGGCACGAACCAGCGCGTCTTGCGCGCGCGGGATGGCCCCGACAAAGCCCAGCAGATGCCCGCGCCCGCCGCCGGTGTATTCAACCCCGACCAGCCACGCCCCTGCCGCCATGCCTGTGGCGGTCGCCAGCTTGGCATCAATCGCGGCAATCAGCGTTTCGGGCAGGCCCTTGGGCGGCAGAACACGGTCGATGCGCGCCTCGACCTCTCCGGCTTCATGGGCGAGTGTGTCGCGCAGCCAAGCCACGGCGCTGTCGGGCAGCAGGATCGCCGAAGGGGCGACATCCAGGTTCACCGCCATGCCAAGCGGTTGGCCATCCAGCATCCCCGCAATCGCGCGCCCCGACAGCGCCACATAGGGCGCGGGCTGCCCGACATAGGCCGCAAGCCGTTCGATCCGGTCAAAAACCAGCACATAGGCGTCCTCAAGCAGGACAGGGCTGACCTGATCGGCGTCCGGTTCGGCTTCGAGCAGCAGGAAAAGCTCCACATCGGCCATGCGTTCATAGAACCGCAGGCGGGCAGCGTCATCGCTTTCATCGGCCATCATGGCGGCATGGGCGATGTCCAGGGGCGTCGCTTCAGTCATCCAGTACATTCCTTACAGCAGCGCGGAGCCGGGGAAGCACGTCCTCCTCGAACCACGGATTTTTCTTGAGCCAACCGGTATTGCGCCACGAGGGATGAGGCAAGGCAAAGACGCCCTTCGGGTGGTTTTGCCAATCGGCGACGGCGCGGGTGACTGTGGTGAACCCGGGCAGGTGATAGCGCATGGCATAGGCCCCGATCAACACGGTCAGCCGGACATCGGGCACAGTATCCAGTGCCCGGGCCCGCCATGTTTTCGCACAGATCGGCGGAGGCGGCAGATCGCTGCCCTTGGCGTCATAGCCCGGAAAGCAAAAGGCCATGGGGATGATCGCCACGCGGCTGCGGTCATAAAAGGTCGTCTCGTCCACGCCCAGCCAGTCGCGCAGCCGCTTGCCAGAGGCATCCCAGAAGGGGGTGTTTGCCTCGTGCACTTTCAACCCCGGCGCTTGCGAGGCGATCAGCAGCCGCGCGCCCGGTTGGAACCAGACCACCGGATTGGGCCGGTGCCCCGTCGCCGTAGCCGCAAAGCGGTCGGCGCAGAGGGTGCATTGGCTGAGTTCAGGGCGGATGTCGGTCATGGGGGTAGACCTAAGCGGTGGCGCGCCGGTTTCAAAGGGGGCGGTGACGCGGTGGTGTCCAGCACTCATTTCGAGACATTTCGAAATGAGCTTGACGCGGCCAATCATTTCTATATTTCTAAAAACATGAAAATGAATCCCGCCTCCCCCCATGACCTTGCCTTGGCCGCTGCGCGCTTTGCCGCGCTCGGGTCAGAGCAACGGTTGCAAGTTCTCCGTTTGCTGGTGCGCGCAGGCCCTGACGGGCTGACCATCGGCACGCTGGGTGATCGCGCGGGCATCACCGGGTCGACGCTGACCCATCATCTGAAACTGCTTGTAGCCGCGGGGCTGGTGCGCCAGCAGCGGCAGGGGCGCAGCATCATCTGCGCGGCGGTATCCCATGATGCGGTACAGGATCTGTCCGAGTTCCTGATGACAGAGTGTTGCGCCGACGCGGCAGTACCCTGCCCTGATCATCCCCACGGTTAACACCACAGATAGCGAAAGCCCCCCATGTCACACGGTCACCACCATCACGTCGATCCCGACAGCGGCGACGGCAAGATTGCCCTCGCGGTGGCGATCAACCTCGGCCTCACGGTCGCGCAGGTCATCGGCGGGGTCGTCGCGGGCAGTCTGTCGCTGATCGCCGATGCGCTGCATAACTTCAGCGACGCCATCGCGCTGATCATCGCCTTTGCCGCGCGCAAGATCGCCCGCCGTCCAGCCAATGCAGATATGACCTTTGGCTACGGCCGGATCGAGGCGGTCGCGGCGCTGATCAACTATACCACGTTGATCGTGATCGGCCTGTATCTGGTCTATGAGGCCGCGATGCGCTTTGCCAATCCCGAACCCGTGGCGGGCTGGATCGTGGTGATCGTCGCCGGCATCGCCTTGCTGGTGGATCTGGGCACCGCCGCGTTGACCTTTCGCGCATCCAAATCCAGCGTGAACATCCGCGCGGCCTTTTTGCACAATGTGGCCGATGCCTTGGGGTCGGTTGCCGTGATCGTGGCGGGGACACTGATGATCCTGTTCGGCTGGGCTTGGGTGGACCCATTGGCCACGCTGCTGATTGCAGGATACATCCTTTGGCAATCCGCGACCGAACTGCCGCAGGTGGCGCGGATCTTGATGCTTGCCTCGCCCGATGCGCTGCGTACCGAAGACGTGATCGCGGCACTGCGCGACCAGCCCGGTGTTGCAGACGTCCACCATGTGCACCTGTGGCTGATGGAAGAACACGGCGCGGCCTTTGACGCCCATATCGTCGCCGAACAAGGCACCGACCCAAGCGCCCTGCGCCAAGCCTTGAAATCCTACCTGAAATCCGAGTTCGATCTGAACCACGTCACGCTGGAGCTTGAGACCCAGGATGCCCGTTGCCACGACGCCAAGGTGATCGGTCACTAACACCCGCACCCCTCGACCTTTCGTATAGCGCGCCCTGCAAACCATCGCCGATGGCACCGCCTTCGGGCGCGTGGGTCGTTTTGGCTCCTTGTAAATTCGGCCTCAACTACGACATAATATAGTCAAAATAGAGGGCTAGACACCGCCCATGGCTCGGGAAACAGGGCGCGACATACCCGCAACAGCACCAATCGGAGCAGGCATGCTGGAATTCGACAACGTCTCCAAGTCCTTTTGGACTGGCACGCAACACAAGGTCATTCTCGACCATGTGTCATTTCGTGTGGATTTGGGGCAT
Source organism: Sulfitobacter sp. SBS6 (assembly GCF_048285585.1). NCBI lineage: Bacteria > Pseudomonadati > Pseudomonadota > Alphaproteobacteria > Rhodobacterales > Roseobacteraceae > Sulfitobacter > Sulfitobacter sp. SBS6. The sequence continues at coordinate 399,607 of NZ_JBLWBA010000006.1, forward strand.
TCCCTTGGCATCCTCGCCCCGAACGGCACCGGCAAGACGACCCTTATCAATATGATGGCGGGGCTGGAAAAGCCGGACGAAGGCGAGATCCGGCGCGGCTGCAACATCAGCTTCCCGCTGGGGTTCATGGGCGGTGTCGTCAACAAGGTTTCCGCGGTAGAGAATGCCCGCTATATTGCCCGTCTCTATGGGCTGGACCCTGACTACGTCGAAAGCTTTTGTCGCTGGCTGTGTGGGTTGGGGGAATATTTTGACCAGCCCGTCGGGACATATTCGGCCGGGATGAAATCACGGTTTTCGTTTTCACTGCTGCTTGCGCTTGATTTCGACATCTATTTGATCGACGAAGGCATGCCGAGCACCACAGATGTGGAGTTCAACCGCAAGGCGGGCGAAATTCTGCAAGAACGGCTGCGCACGACGACGATCATCATCGTTTCGCACCAAGCCGAGACGTTGGAACAATTCGCGCGGTCCGCTGCTGTCCTGCTTGGCGGAAAGCTACATATCTTCGACACCTTGGAAGAGGCCAAACAGCTTTATGACTACGAAACCCAAGGCTAGAAAATTCCGCATCAAACGTGCGACCCCTGCTGCGGCCCCAAAAGGAACCGACGCGGTCGAACGCGATGCCCCCGCGGCAGCCCCGCCAAAGCCGCAGGCCCCTGACGCGCCACGCGCTGCGGCTGCATCGCGCGGCGAAGCACCGAAAGCTGCAGCGCCCAGCCAAGCTGCCGCAGACTCCGCTGCGCGCCCGACCCCACCCACCGACGCCCGCAGCGGCGAGGTGTCATCAGCGACCGAAGTCAGCGGAGAGCAGGACATCGACGCGATCCGCCGCGAAGGGCTGACCGGCCGCCAGCTGCGTATGGCCCGTCGCGTGGCGCAAAAACACGGGCTTGCCCCGACCTCTGACTTCGATGCGGTGCGGTTGCTGCGCGCCGAAGGGATCGACCCGTTCCAACGCTCCAACATGCTGGAACTGGTCGTTCCTCAGGACAAGCAATCCACCGGCACGGCACTGCAAAAAGGGCGCATCCAGCTTCCCCAGACAGTCCCTGCCGGGGGGCGCAACCTGCCCTCGACCGACGTTAATCCGATGGAACGCCGCATGCGCGAGATCTCGGACATCCAGCGTGACATCACCAAGCGCCGCCGTCGCAAGATGGGGCTGCTTATGGTGCGTCTGGCGTTCTTTGTCGGGCTGCCCACAATCATGGGCGGGTATTATTTCTACAACATCGCCACGCCGATGTATGCGACAGACAGCCAGTTCCTGATTATCCAGAACGAAGGCACGGGCGGGCTTGGCCCCCTTGGCGGGCTGCTGCCGACGCAGTTTGCCAACTCCGCCGATAGTATCGCGACACAAAGCTACCTGCAGTCAAAAGACGCGATGCTGCGGCTGGACCGTGATGTCGGCTTCATGAAGCATTTCTCGGACCCCGCGATCGACCCGATCCAGCGGATGAGCCCCGATGCGTCGAACGAGGAAGCGTATAAACACTATAAGGACAACGTCAAAATCGGCTACGACCCGACCGAAGGCATGATCCGGATGGAGGTGATTGCCGCAGATCCCGAGGTCGCGAAAGACTTTTCCGAACACCTGCTGGAATATGCCGAAGAACGCGTAAACGCCCTGTCGCAGCAAAAGCGCGAAGATGGCATGCGCGACGCCCGCGAAGCCTATGAGCAGACGGTCGCCAAACGCCGCGAGGCGCAGGAAGCGCTGATCAAGCTGCAGGTCGATAACGGGGTGGACCCGCAGGCGGTGATCGCGTCGATCCGCGGGCAGATCACCAATTATGAAACCTTGCTGCTGGAAAAAGAGCTTGAGCTTGCCGCCCTGCTCGACAACCCGCGCCCGAACCGCGCCAAGGTGGACGGTGCCCAAGGCGACGTGCGCCGGCTGAGTGCGCAATTGGACAAGCTGAACGAACGCATGAACAGCGCGACCGAGGGCACCAACTCGCTTGCACAACAAGCGGTCAGCTTGCAACTGGCGCAGGCCGATCTGGCCGCGGCAGATGCCGCCTTGCAGGCGTCCCAGACCCAGATGGAACAAGCCCGAACAGAGGCCAGCCGTCAGGTCCGATATCTGACCGTCGCGGTGCGTCCGGTGGCGTCGCAAAGCGCCTCATACCCGCGCAAGTTCGAGAACACGATTTTGACATTCCTGATCTTTGCGGGCATCTACCTCATGCTATCGCTGACCTCCTCCATTCTGAAAGAACAGGTAACAAAATGACCCAAGTCACCGTTGGAAATGTCGTCATCGGGAATGATCGCCCGCTGACGGTGATCGCAGGCCCCTGCCAGCTGGAAAGCGAAACCCACGCACAGATGATCGCCGGCCAGATGAAAGAGGCATGCGGTGCCGTGGGCGCGCAGTTCGTGTTCAAGGCGAGCTATGACAAAGCCAACCGCACCTCCCTTGGTGGCAAACGCGGGCTTGGCATCGACGAAGGTCTGGCTGTGCTGCAATCGGTGGGCAAATCCATCGGCGTGCCCGTCCTGACGGACGTGCATACCGAAGCGCAATGCGCCATCGCGGCCGAGGCTGTCGACATCCTGCAAATCCCCGCCTTCCTGTGCCGCCAGACCGATATGCTGCTGGCCGCGGGCAATACGGGCAAAGTTGTGAACGTCAAAAAGGGTCAGTTTCTGGCCCCATGGGATATGCCCAATGTCGTCGCCAAGATCGAATCCACCGGCAACAAACGTATCCTGCTGACCGAACGCGGCACCTCCTTTGGCTACAACACGCTGGTCGCTGACATGCGCAGCCTGCCGCAGATGGCGCAAACCGGATACCCTGTCGTAATGGACGCGACGCATTCGGTCCAGCAGCCCGGCGGGCAAGGTGGCTCCAGCGGCGGACAGCGCGAGTTCGCCCCCGTCATGGCGCGCGCAGCGGTCGCGATTGGCGTGGGCGCGGTCTTTATCGAGACCCACGAAGACCCGGACAACGCACCGTCGGACGGGCCGAACATGATCTATCTGGATCAGATGCCAGCACTGGTTGCGTCGTTGATGAAATTCGACGCGCTGGCCAAGGAATACCCCCTCACCTTCTAAGGGGCCATTCTGCCAATACTAGACCTTCGCGGCGTTTCCGAATGCCGCGATCAGCCCCGCGTCCTTTACACCCGGCGCGCTTTCCACACCGGAAGAGACATCTACCTGACGTGCCCCGGTCATACGGGCGGCCTGAGCCACATTGTCAGGGGTCAGCCCCCCTGCCAGCATCCACGGCTTGTCCCATGTGCGATCTGCGATCAGACGCCAGTCAAAGGACAATCCATTGCCACCGGGCAGCGCTGCCCCTTTGGGCGGCTTCGCGTCGATCAGGATCTGGTCCGCCACGGCCATATAGGCATCAATCTGTGGCAGGTCATCTGCATCGGCCACACCGACCGCCTTCATCACCGGCAGCCCATAGCGCGCCTTGACCTCGGCGACACGCTCGGGCGTTTCCTTGCCGTGTAGCTGCAGCATATCAATAGGCACAGCCGCCGTCAGCGCATCCAGAAAGGCGTCATCCGCGTTGACCGTCAACGCGACCTTACACAGCCCCATTGGCACCTCTATGGCCAGTTCAGCGGCTTGATCAATCGTGACGTGCCGGGGAGATTTTTCAAAGAAAACAAAGCCGACATAGCGCGCGCCAGCGGCAGCCGCCGCCGCAATATCCTGCGTGCTGCGCAAGCCGCAGAATTTCACGTGCAAATTTTGGGTCATCGGATACTTCCTGCGCTAAGGGGCGTAGGCCCGCTTAGCTTGCTTGATCCAGCAGCGCCAGAACCTCGTCCTGGTCCTGATATTTCTCGCCCTTCAGGCGTGCGACTTCACGTTCCAGACGGCGCATTTCGCGGGCCTGACGTGCGGCTTCGGCACGCTGGCCGTATTCGCGGATCCATTCCCAGACGAAACCCACCAGCAGACCGGCGATGATGCTACCCAGAATAACAAGGAACAGCGGCACCTGAATTTCAGGGTTCAACGCGAACCAGCCAGATACCTCGGTCGGTAGCAACTTCAGCGACACCATAGACCGGTTGGCCAAGGCAACCGAGATCAGTGCAATGGCGAAGATTGCGATGCAGAGGTAGCGAACATAACGCATTAGGAATTCCCGTTTAAACGATCTCTAAGCAGTTTACCGGTCTTGAAGAACGGCACGTGCTTTTCTTCTACATGAACCGTTTCCCCAGTGCGAGGGTTCCGGCCCACACGGGCGTCACGTTTTTTCACTGAAAAGGCACCAAAGCCGCGCAGCTCTACCCGATCACCGTCGGACATCGCGCCGGTGATCTCTTCGAAGATGGTATTTACGATCCGTTCCACGTCGCGCTGATAGAGATGGGGATTGTCGTCGGCAATCTTCTGGATCAGTTCTGACCGGATCATTTAACGTCCTCCGAGGTGCGCAATTAATGTCTTAACTAGATGGGACTATAGCAAACCAAACGCGTTCGTGAAGTCATGCATATTTCTATTATTGCGATTAAGTAGCGGGAAGTCGCTGTTTTCCAGTCATTTTTTAGTCACATTTCATGCAGCCACCCGGAATAGCGCTGCCAGCCGCCCTTCCTTGCCCCTCGCCACAGATTGCGATTCGCAACGAAAAAGGGCCCCGCAGTCTGCACTGCGAGGCCCCTGATCTGTGCAACAAGCGCTAAGGCTTATTCGTCGCCTTTCAGAGCGGCACCCAGGATATCACCCAAGGATGCGCCGGAGTCAGAGGAGCCATACTGCTCGACTGCTTCTTTCTCTTCTGCGATTTCACGTGCTTTGATCGACACGCCCAGACGGTGCGCTTTCGCGTCAACGTTGGTGATGCGGACGTCAACCTTGTCACCAACCGAGAAACGCTCGGGGCGTTGTTCGGCACGGTCACGCGACAGATCGGAGCGACGGATGAAGGCTTTCATGCCTTCGTATTCGACTTCGATGCCACCGTCTTCGATGGAGGTCACGGTCACAGTCACAACGGAACCGCGCTTCACGCCGCCCACTGCTTCTGCGAACTTGTCGCCGCCCACACCTTTGATCGACAGGCTGATGCGTTCTTTTTCCACGTCAACTTCGGAAACAACGGCCTGAACCGTGTCACCTTTGCGGTAGTCTTGGATCGCTTCTTCGCCGCGCTGGTCCCAGCTCAGGTCAGAGAGGTGAACCATGCCGTCGATGTCGCCTGGCAGGCCAACAAACAGACCGAATTCGGTGATGTTTTTGACTTCGCCTTCAACTTCGGTGCCTTCTGGGTGTGTTTCAGCAAACACTTCCCATGGGTTGCGCATGGTCTGTTTCAGACCAAGGGAAACGCGACGCTTGGCGCCATCGATTTCCAGAACCATGACTTCGACTTCTTGGCTGGTGGAAACGATCTTGCCGGGGTGTACGTTCTTCTTTGTCCAGGACATTTCGGAAACGTGAACCAGACCTTCAACGCCTGGCTCCAGCTCAACAAATGCACCGTAATCGGTGATGTTGGTGACGCGGCCAGTGTGCGTGGATTCCAGCGGGTACTTGGCTTGAACCAGATCCCATGGATCTTCTTGCAGCTGTTTCATACCCAAGGAGATGCGGTGCGTCTCTTTGTTGATCTTAATGACCTGAACCTTGATGGTTTCGCCGATCGACAGGATCTCGGATGGGTGGTTCACACGGCGCCATGCCATGTCTGTGACGTGCAGCAGGCCGTCAACACCGCCCAGATCAACGAAGGCACCGTATTCGGTGATGTTCTTGACCACACCGTCAACTTCCTGACCTTCGGTCAGGTTGCCGATAACTTCGGCACGCTGTTCGGCACGGGATTCTTCAAGGATTGCACGACGCGAAACAACGATGTTGCCACGACGACGGTCCATTTTCAGAACTTGGAACGGCTGCTTCAGACCCATCAGAGGGCCGGCATCGCGCACGGGGCGCACGTCAACTTGGGAACCGGGAAGGAAGGCAACTGCGCCGCCCAGATCAACGGTAAAGCCACCTTTAACGCGGCCAAAGATCGCGCCTTCAACGCGCTCTTCTGCGGCATAGGCTTTTTCCAGACGGTCCCAGGCTTCTTCGCGACGGGCCATCTCGCGCGAGATGACAGCTTCACCACGGGAGTTTTCTACCTGACGCAGGAATACTTCGACTTCGTCGCCGACTTCCACTTTGGGTGCTTCGCCAGGCTCGGCAAATTCTTTCAGTTCAACGCGGCCTTCCATCTTGTAGCCTACGTCGATAATAGCTTGGCCCGCTTCGATCGCGATAACCTTGCCTTTGACAACAGAGCCCTCTTCGGGCGTGTCCATTTCAAAGCTTTCTTCCAAAAGTGCTTCGAAGTCTTCCATTGAGTTCATAGCCATGTAGCTTGATTTTCCTTTAGCATTTGGTTTCTGGCCGCGCGGTTGTCTCCGCCGGTCTGTGATTAAAATTGTCATCCGCGATGGGATTCGATCCGCAAAACAAAGAGGGCCGGATGAAACCGACCCTGCCTGATATCTCGCGCCCGAAACGTGTATCCGCCCCTTAGACAGTCGCGCGTATAGCCCTGTTTCGGGGCAAAGGCAAGGGCTGGCACGGGTGATCCCCTGTTCGTACGGGGCGATGTCAGCAAAAAGGGCAGACCGTAGTCTGCCCTTGTCCATTCCGTCATCCGCGCAATGTGGTATCAGCTTTCGGTAGGGCCGCCCGCGTCTTTCCAGCCGGGGAAACCGCCGATGTTGGTGACATTGGTATAGCCCATATCGTGCAGCGTCTTACCCGACAGCGCGGCCTGACCGCCCGCGCCGCAGATCAGATAGATTTCCGCGTCTTTTTTGAAGATCGGGTTATACATTTCTTCCTTGTTGGGGTCGGCGCGGAATTCGATCATGCCGCGCGGCACACGATGCGCGCCCTTGATGGTCCCGCTTTTGGCGATGTCGCCTGAATCGCGCACGTCGATAAAGACGCCCTTGCCTTCGGCATGTTTCGCAATCGCGTCCTTGGCGTCCATCTTGGGGACAACGGCATTCGCATCGTCGAGATAGTCTTGAGCGGTCTTCATAGTCAGCACCTCTTTTTTATTCCTATCGTGCCCAGCCTATCGCCAGGCACGTCTTAGTCCAACGTCAGGCACCGACATTCGTTCCGCCGCGTTTAGTCACCTCTACGTGCGGCCACCAGTTCGATGGCGCGGGCCACGGCTGTTTCGATATCCATGGTCGAGGTATCCATCAGCTCTGCATCCTCGGCTGGCTTCAGCGGTGCCTCGGCGCGGGTGCTGTCGCGGGCATCGCGGGCCTGCACATCGGCCAGCACCCCTTCCAGGGTGACCTCGGCGCCCTTGGCGCTAAGCTCGGCAAAGCGGCGCTGTGCACGGACCTCGGGCGTGGCGGTAATGAACAGCTTGACCGGCGCATCGGGGCAGATCACCGTGCCAATGTCGCGCCCGTCCAGCACCGCGCCCCCTGCCCGCATGGCAAAGCTGCGCTGGAAATCGACCAAGGCGGCCCGCACAGCGGGGATCGCAGCGGCGCGGCTCGCGGCCTCTGCCACGGCATTGGTGCGCAGCTGGTCATTCTCAAGATCATCGGCTTGCAGGGTCAAGGCGGCCTCTTCGGCGGTCATGCCCTCCAGCACTTTCGCCCCTACGGCGCGATACAGCAGGCCGGTGTCCAGATGCGCAAAACCGAAATGCGCCGCAACAGCGCGCCCGACGGTGCCCTTGCCCGCCGCAGCCGGCCCGTCAATCGCAACGGTAAAGCCCAGCATCACGCATCCCCCCGCGCCACATCCGCGCCAAGGCGTTTCATCAGCGGCTCGAAGATGGGGAAAGACGTGGTGATTGGCGACCCGTCGTCCACACTGACAGGCGAGGTTGCGGCCATGCCGAGGATCATAAAGGACATCGCGATGCGGTGGTCCAGCTGGCTGGCGCAGGTGGCCCCGCCCGGCACGTTCCCGTGCCCCCGTCCGGTGACCGCCCACCAATCGGGGCCCTCGTCCACTTCGATCCCATTGGCGCGCAGCCCCTTGGCCATCGCGTCGATCCGGTCGCTTTCCTTGACCCGCAGCTCTTTCACGCCGCGCATCATGGTCTGGCCCTGCGCAAAGGCGGCCACGACAGAAAGCACCGGATATTCGTCGATCATCGACGCCGCACGCGCCGGCGGCACCTCGATCCCTTTGAGGCCGGGCGAGAACTTGGCGCGCAGGTCGGCGACAGGCTCGCCGCCCTCGGTCCGCTCGTTCTCGTAGGTCAAATCGGCCCCCATCTCGCGCAGCGTGGTGAACAGCCCTGCCCGTGTCGGGTTCAGCCCGATCCCCGGCACCAGCACGTCGGATCCCGGCACGATCAAGGCAGCACAGACCGGAAACGCAGCCGAGGACGGATCGCGCGGCACATCCACATGCTGGGCCTGTAGCTCCGGCTGGCCGGTCAGAGTGATCACACGGCCCTCATCCGTGTCTTCCACCGAGATCTCGGCACCGAAGCCCGCCAACATCCGCTCCGTATGGTCGCGCGTGGCCTCGGCCTCGATCACGACGGTCTTGCCGGGCGCGTTCAGCCCTGCCAGCAAGACGGCGGATTTCACCTGCGCGGACGGCACTGGCACGGTGTAGCGCACGGGCACAGGGTCAGCCGCCCCCACGATGGTCATCGGCAGGCGTCCGCCCTTGCGCCCGACAGATTGCGTGCCGAACAAGGCCAGCGGATCGGTGACCCGCGCCATGGGGCGGCCGTTCAGGCTGGCGTCGCCGGTGAATGTCGCGGTGATGGGGGAGGTCGCCATCGACCCCATGATCAAGCGCACCCCCGTGCCCGAGTTTCCGCAGTCGATCACCCCGTCCGGTTCTGCGAAACCGCCCACGCCCACACCGCGCACAGACCAGTTGCCGCCGCCCATATTGGTGACTTCCGCGCCAAAGGCCTGCATCGCCTTGGCCGTGTCCAGCACGTCGTCGCCTTCAAGCAATCCGCTGATGGTGGTTTCGCCGATGCACATCGCGCCCAAAATCAAGGACCGGTGCGAGATCGACTTGTCCCCCGGCACCTCGGCCACGCCGGACAGCGGGCCGCAAGCGGTAGAGGTCATCGGGACGGGCGTGGCGTGGCTGGACATGGATAACCCTCAAAAAAACTTCCTGAAAGCCCGTCTTAAACCAGCGATCCCGCCCCGTCCATTGCCAGCGTTCTTGGCCCGCGCCCGCCCGCTCAGGTCTTGCGGAAAGTCAGGTAGTGCGGCACGCGCCCCTCGCGCAGCGCTTTTTGTTCGTAGCGCGTGGAAATCCAGTCGCCCCACGGCTCTTTCCAGTCGCCGGGGCGTTCCGCCAGCCATTCGAACCCGTGGCGCGGCACCTGCTCAAGCGTCTGGCGCACATAGTCTTCGATGTCCGTGGCAACGCGAAAGATCGCGCCGGGCTTGAGCACCTTGGCCAGCGGCTCAAGGTGTTCCGGCGTCACAAAGCGACGACGGTGGTGGCGCGTTTTCGGCCACGGATCGGGGTACAGCAGGAAAGCGCGGTCAATCGACGCCTCTGGCAGCACGTCAAAGATATCGCGTGCATCGCCCGGATGGATCGCCACGTTATCGACACCCGCACGGCGGATCTTGCCCAACAGCATCGCGACCCCGTTGATGTAAGGTTCGCAGCCGATGATGCCTACGTCAGGGTTTTGCGCCGCCTGATGCACCATATGTTCGCCGCCGCCAAAACCGACCTCCAGCCAGACGGGCTTGCCGCCAAACAGCGTCGGCAGGTCCAGCGGTGTACGGTCGGGGTTCGCGTCCCAATCGACAGGACCGGGCGACAGCGCCTCTAGATCCTCTTCGATATAGCCTTTCTGGCTTTGCTTAAGCGATTTGCCTTTAAGGCGACCGTAGAAATTGCGGCGGGGGCGTTCAGGATGTGTCATGGCGCTGGCTTTAGCCTGCGCGGGGGACGGGCGCAACATTTCGCGTAAGCCCGCGCTGCAAAAGCCCACGCGCCCCATGCGCAACGGCGGTGCCGCCCCTGTGAAGCGCAGCAAAACCGGAACGATCACGGGGACTTTACGTTGAGCCACAGGGTTCTACCTGACCAAGAACCGATAATAATGCAGCGGAGGACATGCGAATGCGGGAACTGGCAAGCCGACTAGGACTACGAACGGACCCTACGATATTCTTTGTTTCCGCCCTGTGTACCGCCCTATTTGTACTGGCTCTTGTACTTGCCCCTGAACCGATCGGAAATGCTTTCGCCGCAGGCCGCGCCTGGATCGTATCGCATCTGGGGTGGTTCTTTATTCTTGGCGTCAACGTCTGGCTGGGCTTTCTGATCTGGGCCGCGATGAGCCGTCACGGCCATATCCGCCTTGGCCCGCGCGACAGCCGTCCCGAGTATACAAACCTGTCGTGGTTCACCATGCTTTTCGCGGGCGGCATCGGCACCGTGCTGATGTTCTGGGGCGTGGCAGAGCCGATCAGCCATTTTTCGGACCCGCCCCTGCCCGGCGTTGAACCTTTCACGGAACAGGCCGCACAAGACGCCATCTCTATCGCCACATACCACCTTGCGCTGCACACCTGGACGATCTTCGCGCTACCCGGTCTGGCCTTTGCCTATTTCATCAACCGCTATGATCTACCCGTGCGGGTCAGTTCGGTCTTCTACCCGCTGTTGAAAGAGCGCATCCACGGCCCTTGGGGCAAGGCGATCGACATTGCGTCGATCCTCGGCACGCTGTTCGGTGTCGCGGTCTCGCTTGGGCTGGGGTCATCGCAGATCGCAGCGGGTCTGTCGGCGCTGTTTGGGTGGAACGACGGCGTGCCCCTGCAGGTCGGCATCCTGACCGCGCTGACCGCCGTTGCCGTGGTGTCTATCGTGGCGGGGCTCGATAAGGGGGTAAAGCTGCTGTCCAACCTCAATATCGGCATGGCCGTGGCGTTGATGGTCTTTGTGCTGGTGACCGGTTCGACCCTGTTCCTGCTGCGCGGCATGGTCGAGACCTTTGGCCTGTACCTAAGCAACCTGCCACGGCTCGCCTTCTGGAATGATATGCTTGCCGATACCAACCCCTCGAATGGGGATTGGGGCTGGCAGGGCAGCTGGACGGTGTTCTACTGGGCCTGGACGGTCACATGGTCGCCCTTCATCGGGCTTTTCGTCGCGCGGATTTCGCGGGGGCGCACGATACGGGAGTTCGTCTTTGGCGTGCTACTGGCGCCGTCCCTGTTCACGCTGATCTGGTTCTCTATCTTCGGCTGGCAAGCGATGGAGATTGACGGCATCGGCACCGCCGCGCGCACGGCTCTTGGCGCGCAGGCCGGTTCGCTGAGCGCCGCAGTGGCTGACTCAGTCCCGCTTGCCATGTTCGCGTTTTTCGAAAGCTTCCCTTTCGCCGATATTGTGCAGGGTATCGCCGTGCTGGTGGTGGCGATCTTCTTTGCAACATCCTCGGATTCCGCGTCGCTGGTTGTCGACATGCTGTGCACCGGTTCGCCCGAACCCGGCCCCACCCGCCAGCGGGTGTTCTGGGGCGTGTCAGAAGGGCTGGTCGCCGCGATGCTGCTGATCCTTGCAGGCGATTTGGGGCTGACCGCCTTGCAACAGGTGATCACGGTCGTCGGCTTGCCGATCTTCCTGCTGGTCTTTGCGATGATCCCTTCGCTGATCAAGGGGTTCCGGACCGAAGATATCGACCACGTCTCTATCGGCAAACGCCCCGGCCTGGCAGAGCTGTAACACCCCCACCAACGCAAAAGGGCAGCCCATTGGGGCTGCCCTTTGTTGTACCAAGAAGCAGTGTTTACAGCGCGGCCTTCAGCGCATCGACCAGATCGGTCTTTTCCCAGCTAAAGCCGCCATCCGCTTCGGGCGCGCGTCCAAAGTGGCCGTAGGCCGCGGTGCGTTCAAAGATGGGGCGGTTCAACTGCAGATGCTCGCGGATGCCGCGCGGTGTCAGGTCGATGATCTGGCGGATCGCCTTTTCAATCGCCGCATCCGTAACATCCGCGTCGCCACCATAGGTATCGCAGTAGATCGACAGTGGCTTGGACACGCCGATGGCATAGCTCAGCTGGATCGTACACTTTTCGGCCAGACCGGCAGCCACGACGTTTTTCGCCAGATAGCGCGCCACATAGGCGGCAGAGCGGTCAACCTTCGTCGGGTCTTTCCCCGAGAACGCGCCGCCCCCATGAGGTGCCGCACCGCCATAAGTATCCACAATGATCTTGCGCCCGGTCAGGCCCGCGTCGCCGTCAGGGCCGCCGATGACAAAGGTCCCCGTCGGGTTCACCCACCATTCGGTGTCGGGCGTGATCCAGCCTTCAGGCAGAACCTGGGTGATATAGGGTTCGACGATGTCGCGGATGTCGGCACTGGTCTGGCCTGCATCGGCGTGCTGCGTCGACAACACGATAGAGGACACGCCAACAGGCTTGCCGTCTTCATAGCGCACGGAAAGCTGGCTTTTGGCGTCGGGGCGCAATGTCGGCTCTGTCCCGTCTTTGCGCACTTCGGCCAGACGGCGCAGGATGGCATGGGCATAGTGGATCGGCGCCGGCATCAGCTCTGGCGTCTCGTTGGTGGCGAAACCGAACATGATGCCCTGATCGCCCGCGCCTTCTTCCTTGTCGCCTGAGGCATCCACGCCTTGCGCGATATGCGCCGACTGCGGGTGCAGCAAGTTGGTGATCTCGCAGGTGGCGTGGTGGAATTCATCCTGCTCGTAGCCGATGTCCTTGATGCAGGCGCGGGCGATGCCGTCGATCTTGCCAAGGTATTCATCCAGCTTGTCCTTGTTCGACAGGCCAACCTCGCCGCCGATGACCACGCGATTGGTGGTGGCAAAGGTCTCCGCTGCGACACGCGCTTCGGGTTCTTCGGTCAGAAAGGCATCAAGTACGGCGTCGGAAATCCGGTCGCAGACCTTATCCGGGTGGCCCTCGGAAACGGATTCCGAAGTGAACGTGTAGTTTTTGCGGGACATTTAGTGCTCCAATAGATTTCTTAGCCACGTCAGGAAGCCGTTGTGGCCGATTAACGGGGCTTAGCTTTGCCTGCCCCTTTGGTCAAACTTTAAGTTGCGTCGTCGGCGCAGGATCACAAGGGCAAACCCCGCCAAAGTGATGAAAAGAAACGGCCATTCGCCCCATCTGCTATAGGGTGTCGCAGGGCGTGGGGCGGGCAGAGGGGCATCCAGAAAGCCTGCCTCGTTCATGGCCAAACTCTTTGTGATGCGGCCCCAGGGGTCAATCATCGCCGAAACGCCCGTGTTGGCGACGCGTGCCATGGGCAGACCTTGCTCTATCGCGCGCATCCGGGCCTGAGCCAGATGCTGCAAAGGTCCCTGCCCCTTGCCGAACCACGCATCATTCGTGAGCTGCATCAAGAACGCAGGCCGCGCCGGTGCGGCGTTAACGTCCCGCGCAAAGACGGCCTCGTAGCAGATCAGGGGCAGCGCCTGGCCCAAGGGCCCCAGATCCATCAGATCTGCCCCCGGACCCGAGGAAAACCCGCTGCCAAACTGCGCCGCCATGCCGCGCAGACCGATACGGCCCAACAGGTCGCCAAAGGGGATGTATTCGCCAAAGGGCACGAGGTGGTGCTTGTCATAGGTCTGCACAACCTCGGCGTCTGGCCCCAGCAACACGGCCGAGTTGTAATAGGCCATGTCGTCGCGCCGCTGCACCCCCAGCACCACAGGCGTACCGGCGGCGGCTTCGCTGATATAGGTCAGCGCGCCATGGGCCAAATCAAGTGGCCACGCGATGGCGGTTTCGGACCAGAGGATCAGATCAGGCGCCGCATCCCCATGCGCAGGCGGTGCAGCGGTCAGCGCCAGCTGACGATCAAAGAATTCGGGGATTTTGACGGGGTCCCATTTGTCTTTCTGCGCCGCGTTCGGCTGCACCATACGGATCATATGGTCGGTAACCGGAGCGTCGCGCCCTCCAAAGGACACCGTCAACGCCGCCACGCCCAAGATCCGCGCGCCCCAGACAGCGCCCTGCCGCAGCAATGTGCCCCGCGCGCGCTGTACCACCGCCACAGCCAGCGCGACAAAGGCAAGGGTCATGCCGTAGGGCCCCACCAGCGCAAGCCCCTGCCCCGGCCAATGGTTGACCAAAGACTGAGAGAACATCCCCCAAGGGAAGCCGGTGAACAGATAACCGCGCAGCATTTCGGCGGCGGGCAGGACGAAGATCAGCGGCCAGACCTGTGCCGACAACCGGCGGGACACGTAGAACGCCAAAGCCCAATACAACGCCAAACCGCCCGTCAGCCCCGCCACAGCAAAAGGTGCCATCCAGGCATAGCGTTCAGGGTCGACCATGAAGGGCGATATCAGCCACGACCATCCATGCAAGAAATAGCCAAAGCCAAAGCCCCACCCGAGCGCTGCGGCCTGCCGGGGCGTTGCAGCAGCACGGTAGATCAACAGAACAGCCGCAAATGCGGCCAGCAAGACTAGCGGCAAATCATAGGGTGCCTGCCCAAAGGCCGCGACACCGCCCGCAAGCACCGCGGCACCGAACCGCATCCAAGCGGCACTGCGCAAAGTCATCAGTGAGTTCCGGCCATACGCACGCGCAAACGCTTGATCCGGCGCGGATCGGCGTCGATCACCTCGAACTCGGGGCCATCGGGATGCACGACCACTTCGCCACGCGCCGGCACCCGTCCCGACAGCATGAAGACCAACCCGCCAAGGGTGTCGATCTCTTCTTCGTCAACATCATCGTGATCGGTCAGCGAATGGCCAATCTCGGCCTCGAAATCATCCAGAGGCGTCTTGGCCAGCGCAAGGTAGCAGCCGGGCTTTTCGACCGTCCAATATTTGCCTTCGTCCACGTCGTGCTCGTCTTCGATCTCGCCGATGACCTGTTCGATCAGATCCTCGATCGTGACCAGCCCGTCGACGCCGCCGTATTCGTCAATCACCAGCGCCATGTGGCGCCGTTCGGCCTGCATCTTGGTCAGCAAGACGCCAATGGTCATGGACGGCGGCACGAACAGCAAGGGACGCAGCATCGCCTGAAGGTCAAATTCGGTGTTTCGGCCATTAAATCCGTGGGTCAGCGCCAGATCCTTGAGGTGGGCCATGCCAACGGGGGTATCGAGCGTGCCGTCATACACCGGCAGGCGCGTCAGACCGCTGTCCTTGAACACGCCGACCAGTTCATCCAGCGTCGAGGTCACCGGCACCGCGGTGATATCCGCCTTGGGCACCGCCACATCATCCACCCGCATCCGGCGCAGGTTCATCATGCCGCGGGTCGACAGCCTGTCGGTCTGTGCCGCGGTGATCTCCTCCTCTTCCTCGTTGTCTGACGCGCTAAGTGCGCCCATGACCCGGGAAAAGAAGCCACCGGATTTCGGAGTGTCTTCGGTTTCTTCGGCCTCGGAGGCCGGTATGATGTCTTCCAACTGCGCGCTCTGCGCCGCCTCAGATGATCCGTCTGTGTCGCCCATCGGGTCCTGTCTTTATGTGTTTAGGCAGGCGGTTGCACTGCGTCGTCTCTATATGGGTCATCCAACCCCAATTTGCCAAGTATTTCTACCTCTAACCGTTCCATCAGGGTCGCATCCCCGTCCCGTTCGTGGTCATACCCCAACAGGTGAAGCAGCCCGTGCACGATCAAATGGGTCACGTGATCGGCCATCGGGCGGCCTGCGGCCTCTGCCTCGGCGTGGCAGGTGTCATATGAAATCGCGATGTCGCCCAGTTCCAGCATATTGTCGAACCCCGGCGTGACCGGTAGCGGAAGTTCGCCGTCGCGCGCGGCTCCGCGTTCCTCGGCCGGCCAGCTGAGCACATTTGTCGGCGTGGGCTTGTCGCGGAAATCTGCGTTCAACGTGGCGATATGTGCATCGTCGCAGGCCAGCACCGTCACCTCGGCGGTGTCGGCATCCAGCGACAGATGCGCCAATGTGGCGCGCATCGCGCGGGGGCATAGGGTATCAAGGTCCAGACCGGCCCAACGGGGGTCTTCCTCTATCACGTCAAGCGCCTGCATCAGCGCCCCACCGGGGGCCAGCCCCCGGCCCCCCGGAGTTTATCTGGCAAAATGAAGCAGCCGGCCATCACGCGTGGCCTGCATCTGCTTCATAGGCTTCGATGATCGCGGCCACGAGCGGGTGGCGCACCACGTCTTTCGAGGTGAAGTAGTTGAAGCTGATCTTGGGGATCGTCTTGAGCAGCCGTTCCGCGTCTTGCAAGCCCGATGGCACGCCGCGTGGCAAGTCGATCTGGGTCCGGTCACCGGTGATCACCATCCGCGAGCCTTCGCCCAAACGGGTCAGGAACATCTTCATCTGCATCGAGGTCGCGTTCTGCGCCTCGTCCAGCACAACAAAGGCGTTGGACAGGGTCCGCCCGCGCATGAAGGCCAGCGGCGCGATCTCGATCTTTTTCTCTTCGATCAGCTTGGCCAGTTGTTTACCGGGCAAGAAGTCATTCAGCGCGTCATAAAGGGGCTGCATGTAGGGATCGACCTTGTCTTTCATGTCACCGGGCAGGTAGCCCAGCTTCTCCCCCGCCTCCACGGCAGGGCGCGACAGGATGATACGGTCCACATGGCCACCAATGAACATCGACACGCCGACGGCCACCGCAAGATAGGTTTTACCCGTACCGGCAGGGCCGATGCCGAAGGCCAGTTCGTTGTCGAACAGTGATTGCACATAGGCTTTCTGCGCAGCCGTGCGGGGTTCGACGCGTTTCTTGCGGGTCTGGATTTCGACGCCGCCCAAATTCGGCATCTCGATCTGGTCGCCTGGGCGCACCCCCGTCCCAGCGGCGGAATCGCCCATGCGTAGCAAACTGGTGACATCGGCGGGCTCCACACTGCGCCCGCCTTCCAGTCGGGCGTAAAGCCCTTCGAGCACTGAGGCCGCGCGGCTGGTCGCGTCTTCCTCTCCCATCACCGACAGGTGGTTGCCCCGACGCACGATCTGGACCTCAAGCGCCGTCTCTACGGCGGTCAGGTTGGCGTCATAGGGGCCGCAGAGATCAATCAGAAGCCGGTTGTCCGGAAATTCAAGCTGCTGCGCGTGAGAAGCGGGAGGCGTCATTGTGTCACTAGATGGCAAAGCGTTTTCCTAATTGGAGGTGTCTTTGGATTAATATGGGTCCCATATTCAAACTATGTACCCCTTTGAGCCGACAAAAAAGGGCCGGAGCGTAAAACGCGCCGGCCCGATCCTATGTGCAGGAGTGGTCGCAAGATCAGTTGGGATCTCGGACGCGCGAGCCGCCTTTGAAGTCGCCCGCCGTATATGTGGGCTGGGCCACGCCAGAGCAGACCGGCTTGCCGTATTTGTCCAGTCGCTGGCTCAGGTAGCCTTCGACGCCGTCGTCGATGATCCAGTGGTCGCAGCCATTGGGATCGACCCAGATGCCGGCCTGAAGCTGGCTCAGGTGCTTTTTGTCAAAGCCACGGTCGACGGTTTTATCGGCGGGATAGCCCCGGCCTTCGTAGTCAGCGCAGGCACCCAGTGTCAGGGCGCAGGCGGTGACCATCATAATCTTAGCTTTCATCACGTTACTGTCCCCTTAGCGAATGCAGATGATTTCGACGCGGCGGTTCTTGGCCATACCGCCCGCTGTGCCATTGGACGCCGCTGGCATCCGTTCGCCATAGCCGCGGACATCCGCAATGCGGGCCCCCGATTGCTGGGCGATGCTGGCAACCGCATTGGCACGGTTCAGCGACAGCTTCATGTTATAGGCATCCGACGCGCGGCTGTCTGTGTGCCCGCTGATGATATAGGACACGGCACCCGTAGTCTTGAAGAATTCAGCCAGACGGGCGCGGCCCTGCGGGTGCACACGGTAGCTGTCGGTGTTGAAAAACTGGTCCGTATTCATCACGCCGCAGACGTTACCCCGGCGGCAGACCGGAATACCCTGACGGGTGACATGCGGTGTCATATAGCCTTCGGCACCGTCATCCATGACCCAATGTTCACACCCATCGGGGTCGACCCAGATCGTTGGAATATACTGGCCCTTGTCGCGGCCCTGTTGAGATCTTGTTTGTGCATCGGCAGCAGATGCCTGAAGCACGAATGTTGCGGCAATCATCGTGCCCGCAAACAGCCGTAGCCCCTTGGAAATTGTATTAAACACAGCCCTCGTCCTTTTCTTACTGTCCCCCAGTCGGAAGACCCACAGATACCCCAGGCACCACGGTCGTCCGCTATATGTTGTGAGATTAAGAGGTAAACGCGCTTCTGTGAAGCGCGAATGCGGCCATATTTACTATATTACTGCCACACTTACGCCATTTTCCGGCCATTGCAGTCGTTTTGGTCTACAATCATTGCGGGCAAATCGCGAGCGGTGACACCTAAATCTGACGTGCCGTCAGCGAATTGGTTTTGGCATCAACGATTCTGACGCGGACAACGTCGCCAATTTCGGCCTGCGCCTCGTCGATATGCACAGAGTGGAGGTATTCGGATTTCCCCACCATCTGCCCCGCCTCGCGGCCCGCTTTTTCGACAAGAACAGAAACATCGCGCCCCACCATGCTGTTCTGGATCTCGCGCTGTTGACCGGTGATCAGCCCTTGCAAGCGCTGGAGGCGTTCGTCGGCTATGGCGGGTTCTACCTGCGGGCGTTCGGCGGCGGGAGTGCCGGGACGGGTCGAGTATTTGAACGAATAGGCGTAGCCGTATTTCACCTCGCGGACGAGCTCCATCGTGGCTTCGAAATCCGCGTCGGTTTCTTCGGGGAAGCCGACGATGAAATCGCCCGACATCACGATATCGGGGCGCGCGGCGCGGATGCGTTCGATCAGCCGCAGATAGCTTTCGGCGGTGTGGCTGCGGTTCATCCGCTTGAGGATACGGTCCGAGCCGGATTGCACGGGCAGGTGCAGATAGGGCATCAGCTTGTCGATCTCGCCATGGGCGGCGATCAGCGCGTCGTCCATATCGTTGGGGTGGCTGGTGGTGTAGCGGATACGCTCCAGCCCGTCGATCTTGGCCAACTCCTTGATCAGGCGGGCAAGCGTGTAATCCGCCCCCTCTTCCCCCACGCCGTGATAGGCATTGACGTTCTGACCCAGCAGGGTGACTTCGCGCACGCCGCGTTCTACCAGTTCGCGCGCTTCGGTCAGCACGCGGGTCGCGGGGCGCGAGACTTCGGCCCCGCGGGTATAGGGCACCACGCAGAAGGCGCAGAATTTGTCGCAGCCTTCCTGCACGGTCAGAAACGCAGAAGGCGCACGCGTCGCTTTGCCGCGACCTTTCAGCTTTTCGAATTTATCCTCTTCGGGGAAATCCGTATCAAGCGCGGTTTTGCCAGAGCGCACGCGCGCCTCCATCGCGGGAAGGCGGTGATAGGATTGCGGCCCCACAACCAGATCAACGGCCGGCTGACGGCGCATGATCTCTGCCCCTTCGGCCTGCGCCACGCAGCCTGCGACGCCAATCTTCAGATCGGGGTTCAGTTCCTTAAGAGGCTTCAGGCGGCCCAGTTCGGAATAGACTTTTTCTGCTGCCTTTTCACGGATGTGACAGGTGTTCAGCAGGATCATATCAGCGTCAGCTGCGGTCTTTGTCTCGACGTAGTTATCGCCCAGAGACTCGGCCATACGTTCACTATCGTAGACATTCATCTGGCAGCCGTAGGTCTTGATGAACAGCTTTTTTGGCGCGGTCATGGCAGGGTCCGTTGATCAAAGGTGCAAAAGCGCGGTCTAACAGCGCCAGCGTTCTCTTGCAATGCGTCCCGATTTGACAGATTTAGGGCACAGTACAAATAGAGCCGGGGTGTCATGCAGTACCGCAGTCTTGACCATTTTATCAGTGACAGCAAAGCGGTGCTGAGCAAGGGGCCCATTGCCCTCATCATGGTCGAGGACGCGATAGAGATCGAGACGACGCTGCGCCATCACCAGCAGCTTGGCTTTGCCACCGTTGTCGCCTTTATGCCCGCCAGCTTCGCGCTGGCCCGTGATGTCGCCGAAAGCAAAGGCGTGCTGCGCGTGGACTACGACATGGACCGCGAGGACGCGCTGGAAAATGCCGTAAACGCCGTGATCGAGGCCGCACCGGGGCAATGGCTTTATACCTGCTACAACGCCGAATATCTGTTCTACCCTTTCTGCGAGACGCGCACCGTGGGGGAGTTGCTGGCCTTTCACACGGAAGAGCGCCGCGACGCAATGCTCACCTATGTCGTTGATCTTTATGCAGATGATCTAGGTGCCGCCCCGAACGCGGTATCGCTGGACAACGCCTTTCTGGACCGGTCCGGCTATTACGCGCTGGCGCGGCCTGACGGCACGCCGGACAACCACCCCAAGGAACGGCAGCTTGATTTCTTTGGCGGATTGCGTTGGCGGTTCGAGGAACATGTGCCCGCCGCGCGGCGCAAGATCGACCGTATCTCGCTGTTCCGCGCCAAGCCTGGCTTGCGGATGCGGGACGATCACACCTTCACGGATGAAGAATACAACACCTACGCCTGCCCGTGGCACCACAATATCACGGCGTCGATCTGTTCTTTCCGCACGGCCAAGGCGCTCAAGTCCAACCCGGGCAGCAGGGATCGTATCGCCAGCTTTAAATGGCACAACTCCGCGCCGTTTGAATGGCATTCTCGCCAATTGCTGGATCTGGGATTGATGGAACCGGGGCAGTGGTTCTGAACGCAGGGGACCGGTAAAAACCGAGCCCTAGACCGAACGGCCCTAGCCCTTGCGGCGCAGACGGATCACCACATCGACCGAGGCGATCTCGGCCCCTTCTGGTGCGTCGGGCAACTGCGCGATCACCAATTGGTCAGAGGGCGCATCGGACAGGCGTGCCTCGTCCTCCCAGAAAAAGTGGGGGTGATCATGCGTGTTGGTATCGAAATAGCTTTTGGACCCGTCAACCGTGACTTCCTGCATCAGCCCCGCGTCGCAAAAGGCGCGCAGGGTGTTGTAGACCGTCGCCAGCGACACGGCATCGCCCTGCCCCTTGGCCGCGTCAAACAGGCTTTCGGCGGTGACATGGCGGTGCTGACCGTCGCCCACCAACAGATGCGCCAGCGTCATGCGCTGCCGCGTGGGGCGCAGGCCCGCCTTGGCAAGCCACTCAGAACTGATCTGCTGTGTTGTTTGGGTCATTGGCTATAAGTACCTCTCATGTGCTATATATAAGGGGCAATGGGGGCGGTTTTCAAACGGAAATCCGGAAACTCTTGCCAGCGCCGCCTTTCGCCGTCGCGTAAATGCGGTGTGCCTGCGCCCTTGCGGGCCTGCGGCGCGCAATGCTAAACCTGCCGGGATTTGAAATTCAGCCCTCAGGAGCCGCGATAATATGGCCGACTACCCCACCAGCTTTGACAAAGAAGCCCTGCTCAAATGCGCCCGTGGCGAGCTTTTCGGCGAAGGCAACGCGCAGCTGCCCGCCCCGCCGATGCTGATGATGGACCGGATCACAGACGTCTCGGCTGACGGCGGTGCCCATGGCAAAGGCCACATCACGGCGGAATTCGACATCACGCCCGACCTGTGGTTCTTTGACTGCCACTTCCCCGGCAACCCGATCATGCCCGGCTGCCTTGGCCTGGATGGTCTGTGGCAGCTGACCGGCTTTAACCTGGGCTGGCGCGGCTGGCAGGGGCGCGGCTATGCGCTTGGCGTGGGCGAAGTGAAGCTGACCGGCATGGTACGCCCTGACCGCAAGATGCTGACCTACAAGA
Source organism: Sulfitobacter sp. SBS6 (assembly GCF_048285585.1). NCBI lineage: Bacteria > Pseudomonadati > Pseudomonadota > Alphaproteobacteria > Rhodobacterales > Roseobacteraceae > Sulfitobacter > Sulfitobacter sp. SBS6. The sequence goes on from NZ_JBLWBA010000006.1 coordinate 421,283, forward strand.
TCGACTTTACCAAAGCGATCCAGACCCGCCGCCTGACCATGGGCGTTGCCGATGGCATCGTCGAAGCCGACGGCGAAGTGATCTATCAGGTCAAGGACATGAAGGTCGCGCTGAGCGAGAGCTAAGCCCACCCGTCAGATCATCGCTCGGATCACCTTGCTGGTCTTCCAGACAGACTGATGACTTGATTTGTCGCCCCATAGGCGGCAAACGGGAAACGAACGTGCGGCCCCGCGACAAGCGTGCGGGCCGCGCAGCATCAAGAGGGCACCCGCCCCACACAGATCAAGGGAGTGCAGCCCATGCGCCGCGTCGTCGTCACAGGATTGGGAATTGTCTCGTCCATCGGAAACAATGCAGAAGAAGTTCTGGCATCGCTGAAAGACGGGACAAGCGGCATCGTCGCCAGCCCCGAAATGACAGAGCACGGCTTTCGCAGCCGCGTTGCAGGGACGCTCAAGATTGATGTGGCCGACCACATCGATAAACGCGCGCTGCGTTTCATGGGCGGCGGTGCGGCTTATGCCTATATCGCCATGCAGCAGGCCATCGCGGATGCGGGCCTGAGCGAAGACCAGATCAGCAACCCGCGCACCGGCCTTGTGGCGGGCTCCGGCGGGCCATCGACATCGGCGCTGTTCACCGCGCATAACGTGGTGCGCGACACCGGCGCGACCAAGCGTATCGGGCCGTTTGCCGTGCCGAAATGCATGTCGTCCACGGTCAGCGCGAACCTGTCCACCGCCTTCAAGATCAAGGGCATCAACTACTCCATCACCTCGGCCTGCTCTACCTCGCTGCATTGCATTGGCAACGCGGCGGAACAGATCATGCTGGGCAAGCAGGACGTGATGTTCGCGGGCGGCGGCGAAGAGCTTGACTGGACGCTGTCCTGCCTGTTCGACGCCATGGGCGCGATGAGCAGTAAATATAACGACGCCCCCGAAACCGCGAGCCGCGCCTTTGACGCCAACCGCGACGGGTTCGTCATCTCGGGCGGCGGCGGCATGCTGGTGCTCGAAGAGCTTGAGCACGCCAAGGCGCGCGGTGCCACGATCTATGCCGAAGTCACTGGCTATGCGGCGACATCCGATGGTCACGACATGGTGGCCCCGTCCGGCGAGGGCGGCGAACGCGCCATGCGCTTGGCGCTGGAAACCCTGCCCGAGGGCCGCAAGGTCGGCTATATCAACGCGCATGGTACCTCCACACCTGTCGGCGACGTGGGCGAGATCGAAGCGGTCCGTCGTGTCTTCGGCCAAGGCAGCACGCCTCCCGTCAGCTCGACCAAGTCGATGACCGGCCACGCCCAAGGCGCTGCCGGCGCGCTCGAGGCGATCTTCTGCCTGCTGATGCTCAAGAATGACTTTATCGCCAAATCCATCAACGTCGTTGATCTGGACCCGAAACTGGACCCGTCCGAAATCGCGCTGGAGCGTGTGGACAATGCCGGTCTGGATTCGGTGATGACCAACTCCTTCGGGTTCGGCGGCACCAACGGATCGATGATCCTTTCCAAATTCCAAGAGTAAGGGCAGCAGATGTCAGACATGCTTAAAGGAAAACGCGGCCTGATCATGGGTGTAGCGAACGAACGCTCCATCGCTTGGGGCATTGCCAAGGCGATGGCGGAAGCCGGTGCGGAACTGGCGTTCACCTATCAGGGCGATGCCTTTGGGAAGCGTCTCGAACCTCTGGCGCAGAGTGTAGGGTCGGACTTCATGGTCGATGTCGATGTCACCGACGACGCCTCGCTTGATGCCGCGTTTGACCAATTGGGCGCGCGTTGGCCCACGATCGATTTCGTCGTCCACGCCATCGCCTTTTCCGACAAGTCCGAGCTGACTGGCCGTTTCCTGAACACCAGCCGCGCGAACTTTAAGAACTCGATGGATATCTCAGCCTACTCCTTCATCGAGATCGCCCGCCGTGCGCATCCGTTGATGGTCGAGAATGGCGGCACCCTGTTGACGCTGACCTATATGGGATCAAACCGCGTGACGCCCAACTACAACGTTATGGGCGTGGCCAAGGCCGCGCTGGAAAGCGCCACGCGCTATCTGGCGAATGATCTGGGCCCCGAAGGCATCCGCGTCAACGCGATCAGCCCCGGCCCGATGAAAACGCTTGCCGGTGCCGCGATTGGCGGGGCGCGCAAGACCTATAAACACACCGACACAAACGCCCCCATGCGCGCCAATGCGACGTTGGAAGCGGTTGGCGGGACCGCGGTCTATCTGGCCTCAGATGCCGGTGCTTGCACAACGGGCGAGATTATCCGCGTGGATGGCGGGTTCCATGTGCTGGGGATGCCGCAGGCGGAGAACCTTTAAAGGTACTGGCGGACCGGGGCGCTGCCACAAAGTTCTATTTACGGGGCTCTGCCCCGGCCCCCGGGATTTCAGACCATTTGGAAATGGCGCGGCGCGTCTGAAAAGGACCGTCGCGTTTAGCGCAGGGGCGGGGTTTGGTAGAGCCAGACCTTCATACCGCCGTGGGCGATAGCAGGGCCTTGGGGTTTCCACGGCAGGCCGGTGGCTTTGGCCAAGGGCGGCTCGGACGTGACAAGGCCGACGCGCCAGCCTTTAAAGCGGGTCAGCAGCGTTTGGCCGAGCGTGCCATAAAGCGGATAAAGCAGTTTCTTGTTGCCGATGCGCCCGCCGTAGGGCGGGTTCACCATGACAAGGCCGGGGGGGCCATCGGGCGGGGACAGCTCCCCCGCGGCGTGGTTTTCGAAGGTTACGGCATCGGCCACCCCTGCCCGTTCGGCATTCATACGGCTCATCCGGACGGCACCCGCGTCACGGTCAGAACCATAGAAACGGAGCGGCGTGGATGTGGTGGGGGTGTCGCGCATGGCACCCCATTGGGCAGCGTCAAAGCTCGCGAGGTCTTCGAAAGCGAAAGGGCGCGAGCGGCCGGGGTTGAGGCCCATGGCGATCTCGGCCGCCTCGATCACGAAGGTCCCTGAGCCGCACATGGGATCGACCACCGTCTCGGTGCCCGTGTACCCCGCCTGACGCAGCATCAGATAGGCCAGATTTTCGCGCATCGGCGCTTTGCCCACGGCTTCCTTGTGGCCGCGTTTGTGCAGCGCATCGCCCGAGGTATCGAGGCTGATGGTCACCACATTGTCGTCGATCCGGACCTTGAGCACGAGAGCCGCCTCGGGCGAGATCGTGACCCCGAGGCTTTCGCGCAAGGCGGTTTCAATCCGCTGGGTCGCGGCACCGGCGTGATAGATTTTAGAGGCTTTCGTGGTCACCTGCACCCGCAGCGGCACATCGGCGCGCAGCACATCGCCCCAGGGGAACTTGCGCGCGCGTTTGTCCAGCTGCGCCAGATGGAACGCCATGAAGGACCCGATCCGCGCCAGCACGCGCGAGGCACCGCGCAGTTGCAGATTCGCGCGCCAGACCTCGGGCCAGCCGCCCAGCACCGTGATCCCGCCGGGCGAGGCCACAGGATCGGCAAAGCCTTTCTCTGTCACCTCGGCGAGAAGCATGTCTTCCAGACCGGGGGTGGCCACGATAAAAATGTCGAAGGTGTTTTGACTGTCCATAACCGCTGCTTACTGCGCGGCGCGCGAGGTTTCGAGCGGTTTCTTGGAGCAAGACAGTCCGGCGCGATCAAAAGCGCCGGACTGTATGGGCCTGGTTCAGGCGATTTTTACCAGTTCGATGTCGAACTGCAGGTCTTTGCCCGCCAGCGGGTGGTTGGCGTCAAGGGTCACAGTGGCGTCGTCAACCTCGACAACCATCACCGGCATCGCCTGCCCGTCCGGGGTTTGCATCTGCAGCTGCGTGCCAATTTCCAGCGGGATATCCGCAGGGATGCCTTCGCGTGGCACGGCCTGACGCATCTCGGGGTTCACATCGCCGTAGGCCTCTGCGCTGCCGATCTTGACGACTTTCTTGTCGCCGACTTCCATGCCGGGCATCGCGCTGTCGAGGCCGGGGATGATCTGGCCGGACCCGACCGTGAACTCCAAAGGCTCGCGCCCTTCCGAGCTGTCGAAGGTGCTGCCGTCAAGCAGGGTACCAGTGTAGTGAATAGCAACAGTATCGCCGGATTTAACCTGCGTCATAGAAAGCTCCGATCCATAAAGGGAAAATACAGGAGGCCGCGTATCTGCGCGGGTGCTCCGGGTTCGGCGCGCAGTGTTTCAAGCCTGCGTCCTGTCGTAAACCCCCATGAGGCCAGTTTTTCGGCCTTTTCTGTCGTGACGGGTCGTGACAGTCTTGCGGAAGAAATATTCAGGGGGAAAATCATGGCGATTACAACATGCGTGTTCGACGCATATGGCACCTTGTTCGATGTGGCCGCAGCCGCACGACAAGCCGCGTCAGAGCCGGATTTTGCAGCGATAAAAGACAGCTGGCCGCAGGTCGCCGAACATTGGCGGCAAAAGCAGCTTGGCTATTCCTGGCTGCGCGCTGTCACCGGGGCCCACGACGATTTCTGGCAGGTCACCCAAGAGGGGCTGGACTGGGCTTTGGCCAAGACCGGCCACGACAACGACCCCGCCCTGCGCGAACGCCTGCTGGCACTTTACTGGGAGCTTCAGGCCTTCCCCGAAGTACCCAAGATGCTGAAAACGCTGAAGGAAGCTGGGTTGAATACCGCGATCTTGTCGAACGGATCACCAGCCATGCTGGACGGTGCGGTTTCTTCCGCCGGTCTGGATGACACGCTGGATGCGGTGCTGTCGGTGGAAAGCGTCGGCGTCTTCAAACCACATGCGAAAGTCTATGAACTGGTCGGTCAGCGCTTTGGCTGCGCGACCGCCGAGGTGTTGTTTGTCTCGTCCAACGGATGGGATGCGGCGGCGGCGACAGGCTTTGGCTTTACCACCGCCTGGGTCAACCGCGCGGGAGAGCCGATGGACCGGCTGCCGTGGCAACCGGCCCATGTGCTGCAGGACCTCAACGGCATCCCAGAACTGGCAGGCGTATAATGGCTCATTTCACCACATCCGACGGGCTATCGCTCTATTTCACCGACGAAGGGGCGGGTCTGCCGATTCTCTGTCTTGCAGGATTGACGCGGACCACAGCGGATTTCGACTATGTCACCCCCCATCTGAAGGGCGTGCGGCTGATCAAGATGGACTATCGCGGGCGCGGGCGCTCTGACTTCGACCCTGACTGGTCACACTATTCCCCCCCGGTTGAATGCCATGATGCGCTGGAGCTGCTGGATCATCTTGGCATCGACAAGGCCGCCGTGCTTGGCACCTCGCGCGGGGGGCTGAATGCATTGGGGCTGGCCAAGGGAGCCAAGGGTAGGTTGCTGGGCGTGGCCTTTAACGACGTTGGCCCGTATATTGACCCGCAGGGGCTGGATTTCATCATGGGCTATATCGGCCGCAACCCTGCTGCCAAGACCCATGCCGAAGCCGCCGCCGCCATGCCGCGTGTGTTTCCCGAATTTGACGACGTGCCCGACAGCCGGTGGATGGAAGAGGCGCAAAAGCATTACACCCAGACCGAAAGCGGCTTGCAGATCACTTATGACAAGCACCTGCGCGATGCGGTGGCCAAGGCGTTCTCTGCCCCCTCCCCCGACCTGTGGCCGTTCTTTGACGCGCTTGACGGGCTGCCGATTGCCTGCATCCGTGGCATGGCGTCCAATCTGCTGAGCGAGGAAACCTTGCAAGAGATGGAACGCCGCCGCCCCGATATGGTGGTCGCGCGGGTGCCGGGACGTGGGCATATTCCGTTTCTGGACGAACCAGAGGCGGTTGCGGCCTTGAACGAATGGATCGGGAAGATGCAATGAATATCGACATGATCCGCGCGGCAGCGCGGCGGCTGGAGGGGCACGTGCGGCGCACGCCTTTGCTGAACTCTCCGTTTCTGGATGACATCGCGGGGCGGCGCGTTTGGGTCAAGCCCGAGTGCCTGCAACACACCGGCAGCTTCAAATTTCGCGGCGGCTGGTCGGCGGTGTCAGCACTGGAGCCCTCCGTGCGCGCCAAGGGGGTCATCGCCTTTTCCAGTGGCAACCACGCCCAAGGAGTCGCCTATGCGGCCAAGCTGCACGGGGTGCCTGCGGTCATCATCATGCCCGCCGACGCCCCCCGTCTGAAGATCGCTAACACCCGCGCGCTTGGGGCCGAGGTCGTACTATATGACCGCATGACGGAGGACCGCGACGCCATCGGCGCGGCTATGGCGGAGGAACGCGAATTGACATTGATCAAGCCTTTTGACGATCCGCTGGTGATTGCCGGTCAGGGGACAACGGGGCTCGAGATCGCGCAGCAGGCCGCCGACGCGGGGATCGCCCGCGCCGATGTGATTGCCTGCTGTGGTGGCGGGGGGCTGACCTCTGGCATCGCGCTGGCGCTTGAAGCCGAGGCACCGGGGCTGCGCGCGCGCACCGCCGAGCCCGAAGGCTTTGACGATGCCGCGCGGTCGCTCGCCGCAGGAGAGATCACGCGCAACGCCGCCCTTGGCGGGTCGATCTGCGATGCCATCGTTACGCCGCAACCGGGCGATCTGACCTTTCCGATCCTCAAGCGGCTTTGCGGCCCCGGCCTTGTGGTCAGCGACAACGAAGCGCTGCAGGCGATTGGCCATGCGTTCAACCGTCTCAAACTTGTGGCCGAACCCGGCGGGGCTGTGGCCCTCGCCGCCGCGCTGTTCCGGCAAGACGAGATCGACGGCGACGATGTGATCGTCACCATCTCGGGCGGGAATGTAGACAGTGATATTTTCTCGCGGGCGCTTGCCACGCTTGACTGACGCCCCACAGGAGGTTCTGACATGAAGATTTTTGATACTGGCGACGTGCGTCTGCACTACCGTGTGGATGGCCCCGAGGATGGTGCGCCTGTGGTCTTTGCCAACTCACTGGGGACTGATCTGCGCCTGTGGGATCCGATCCTGCCGCTGCTGCCCGAGGGTCTGCGCATCATCCGCTTTGACAAACGCGGGCATGGGCTGTCGTCCTGCCCGCCTGCGCCCTATGCGATGGGGGCGCTGATTGGCGACACGGAAAAGCTGCTGGATCATCTGGGCGTAAAGGGCTGCGTCTTTGTCGGGCTGTCGATCGGCGGGATGATCGCCCAAGGGCTCGCCACCAAGCGGCTGGACCTGATCCGCGCCATGGTGCTGTCCAATACCGCCGCCAAGATCGGCACCAAGGATATGTGGGCAGACCGCGTGCGCGCCGTGCAAGACAGCGGGATCGAACCGATGGCAGACACCATCATGGAACGCTGGTTCGCCGCCCCCTTCCGCGCCACGCCCGAGCTTGAGCTTTGGCGCAATATGGTCGTACGCCAACCGGCCGAAGGCTATGCTGGTTGCTCTGCCGCCATTTCGGGAACCGATTTCTACACGCCAACGGCGGCGCTGCGCCTGCCGGTGCTGGGAATCGCGGGCTCCGAAGACGGGTCCACCCCCCCTGATCTGGTACGCGAGACCATCGAGCTGATCCCGGGATCCAAGTTCAAGATCATCCGCAAGGCCGGCCACCTGCCCTGCGTCGAACACCCGCAAGAATATGCAGCGCTGCTGACCGAATTTTTGCAAAGCGTTGGCCATGTCTGACATCCTTTTGGTCCATGGCTCGTGCCACGGCGCGTGGTGCTGGCGTGATCTGATCCCTGCGTTGCAAGAATTGGGCCACAGCCCCCGTGCGATTGATCTGCCCAGCCACGGCGACGACAGGACGCCGGTCAACGCGGTCACGCTCGACAGCTATGCCGATGCGGTGCTTGCGGCCTCTACCCCCGATACGGTGGTGGTGGGTCATTCGATGGGCGGTTTCGCCATCGGGGCGGCGGCACAGAAAAATCCAAGCGCCATGGCGCGGCTGATCTATCTATGTGCCTACGTCCCTGCGGCGGGGCTGTCGCTGGCCGAGATGCGCAAACAGGCCCCGTCACAACCGCTGATGCCCGCTGTGCGCCTCGCCCCCGACGGCAAAAGCTTTACCCTTGATCCCGCGATGACAGAGGCGCTGTTCTATCACGACTGCCCGCCGGATGTCGCAGGTTTTGCCGCACCGCGCCTCTGCGCGCAGGCCGTGGCCCCGACGATCAAGCCTCTGGCGGATACTGCCCGTGCGGACGCCACGCCACGCAGCTATATCCGCTGTATGGACGACCGCACCATCCCGCCCGCCTATCAGGTCACGATGACGAAAGACTGGCCAAGCGCGGATGTTCATGAGATGGCCTGCGGGCATTCACCGTTCTTTACCGATCCCGCCGGTCTGGCGCGGATCATTGACGACATTATCCCGAGGTAACCCATGGCCGCCAGCGTCTTTGACAGCCCCCTGTTCGCACAGCTTTTCAACACCGGTGACGCAGGCCGCCTGTTCTCGGACAGCGCTGCGATCCGCGCGATGCTGCTGGTCGAAGGGGCGCTGGCCAAGGTGCAGGGCAGCCTTGGTATCATCCCCGAGATGAGCGCCGCCGCGATCCACCGCGCCTCTCTCGAGATTCAGGTCGACCCCGGGGCGATTGCCGCCTCTACCGGAGAAAACGGCGTGTCCGTGCCGGGGCTTCTGGCGCAGTTCCGCGCCGAGATGCAGGCACCGGAATTTGCCCAGCACGTCCATTGGGGCGCGACCAGTCAGGACATCATCGATACCGCGCTGATGCTGCGCCTGCGTCAGGCGCTCAAGCTGGCGGAAACCGATCTGCGCGAGATCATCGCGGCCCTTGCAGCAGGTGCCGAACAGCACCAATCCCTGCCGATGCCTGCCCGCACCTATGGCCAGCACGCCACCCCCACCAGCTGGGGCGCGGTGCTGGCGGAATGGGGCATGCCGCTGTGTGATGCGCTCGACCAGCTTGAGGCGCTGCGCGAAGGGGCGCTGTTCGTGTCCCTGTCGGGGGCGGCGGGGACGGGCTCTGCCCTTGGTCCCAAGGCTGCCGAGACCCGCGCGCAGCTGGCCCAAGCGCTTGGGCTGCAAGACCCCGGGCGCAGCTGGCATGTGGACCGCGGCCCCGTGCTGCGCATCGCGGATTGGCAGGGCCGCGTGATGGCAGCGCTGGCGCATATCGCGCAAAGCACGCTGGCGCTGACCATGACCGAAACCGCCGAGCTTGCCCTTGGGGCGGCAGGCGCGTCGTCGACCATGCCGCAAAAACAGAACCCCGTGGGGCCCTCGGCGATTGTCGCCCTCGGGCACCAGTTCACCGGCCAGCGCGCCACGCTACAGGCCGCCGCGGCGCATCAGCATCAGCGTGATGGCGGCGCGTGGTTCGCGGAATGGATGGCCGTGCCTCAGCTGGCACTGAGCCTTGCCGCCGCGCTGAACCACACGAAAAGCCTTGTCGCGGGGCTGACGCCGCACCCTGTGAAAATGCACAGCGCGCTAACGGATGGGCTGGGCCTGATCCACGCCGAAGCGCTGAGTTTTGCCCTGGCTAAGACGATGCCCCGCCCCGCGGCCCAGAAGATCACCAAACAGCTTTGTCAGGATGCGCTGGCCAAACAGGTGCCGCTGGCCGATCTGGTCCACGCGGATTACCCCGACGTGGCCGAGACCCTCTTTGACCCGTCAACCCAGATGGGACAGGCCCCCGCAGATGCAGCCGCCTTCGTGGCCCGCGCGCGTGCGCTGTAACCACCCGACCGGCGCGCGATAGCCCATGCGTCCCGCCGTCATATTTATCATCCTGACCGTCATGATCGATGCCATGGGCATTGGTCTGATCATCCCTGTGATGCCGGACCTGATCGCGCAGGTCCAATCCGCCGATCTGTCACGCGCCGCGCTGTGGGGCGGTGTGTTGGCGACGACATTCGCGGTGATGCAATTCCTGTTCAGCCCGCTGGTGGGCAGCCTGTCCGACCGCTTCGGGCGCAGGCCGGTGCTGCTGACCTCGCTGAGTGTGATGGCGCTGGACTATGTTCTGATGGCGCTGGCGGGGTCGATCTGGCTGCTGCTTTTGGGGCGGGTGATCGGTGGTATCTCGGCAGCCACGGGGGCCACAGCCAGCGCCTATATGGCCGACATCACCAGACCCGAGAAACGCGCCGCCGCCTTCGGCATGATCGGCGCGGGTTTCGGGGCCGGGTTCGTGCTGGGCCCTGTAGCAGGCGGTTTTTTGGCCGAGTTTGGCACACGTGCCCCCTTCTGGGCGGCGGCGGTGCTGGCGGCGGGTAATGTGATCTTTGGCTGGATCGTCCTGCGCGAAACCGTAAATACCCGCAGCGCTGCGCCCCTGTCATGGCGGCGCGCGAACCCCTTGGGGGCGCTGCGGGCCTTGGGCGATCTGCCCGGGGTGTCGCGCCTGCTGCTTGTCTATTTCCTCTATCACCTTGCCTTTGCCGTCTACCCGTCGGTCTGGAGCTATTTCGGCAAGGCGCAATTCGGCTGGTCCCCTGCGATGATTGGCGGGTCGCTGGCATTGTTCGGCGCGGCGATGGCCGTGGTTCAGGGGGGGCTGATCCGGCCCGTGCTGCACCGCTTTGCCGAACGCGGCACCGTGCTGATCGGCTTTGCCTGCTCCATCACCACTTTCGGGCTGATCGCAACAGTCACATGGGGCAGCGCGATCCTGATCCTGACCCCGCTTGCCGCACTCGCGGGCGTGATCCCGCCTGCGCTACAGGCACTGATGTCAGCCCGCGTCACCCCCGAGCGGCAAGGCGCGTTGCAAGGGCTGCTCACCTCGGCATCGGCGCTGGCGATGGTGGTCGCCCCCTTGGTTATGACATCCGTCTTTGCCGCCTTCACCAGCGCTTCGACCCCTGTCTATTTTGCGGGCGCGCCTTTTGTGCTGTCGATGATCCTGTCGGTGGTCGCCTTGGTGGTCTTCCGGCGCGTGCGTATAAATCCCGCGCATGTGGACTGACATAACGTAAGCCTGACGCAGCGCGGCGCATATAGGCTTGCGGGAGGGGGCAGAGCTTGCCACCCTTCCCTAAACTCACGCGCCCGGAAGGACCCGTTATGCCGTTGATCAAAGCCGCCGTTTGCCATGAATTTGGTGCTCCTCTGAAAATCGAAGACGTAGAACTCCGCGCCCCGGAGGGGGCCGAGGTCGAGGTGACGCTGGATGCCGTAGCGATCTGCCATTCGGACATCTCTTTTGCCAGTGGGGGCTGGGGCGGATCGCTGCCCGCGGTCTATGGTCACGAGGCCGCGGGACGGGTGACCGCTGTGGGCGACAGGGTAAGCGGCGTCTCGGTCGGGGATAGCGTCGTGGTCACGCTGATCCGCGCCTGCGGCAGCTGCCCCAACTGCGCTAGCGGTCGTCCTGTGATCTGCGAAACCCCCTATGACGGCGACACCGGCCCGCTGAAAACCAAGGACGGCGGCAAGCTGCATCAGGCCATGGCATCGGGTGCCTTTGCCGAAAAAGTCGTTGTGGATCAGGCGCAGGTCGTCAGGATCAGCGCCGATATTCCCAAGGATGCCGCCAGCCTGATCGCCTGCGGGGTGATCACCGGCGTCGGTGCCGTGGTCAATGCTGCGCAATTGCGGGCCGGTCAGGACGTCGTGGTCATCGGTGCCGGTGGCGTCGGGCTGAACGCCATTCAGGGCGCGCGCATCGCCGGGGCCCGCCGCATCGTCGCCGTGGATATGAGCGCCGAGAAGCTGGAGATCGCCAAGGAGTTCGGGGCCACGGATGGTATCCTTGGCACCGAAGACAAACCCTGGGGGCAGTTGGAACAGGCGATTGGCCGCAAGGGCGTGGATGCGGTGATCGTGACCGTTGGGGCGATCCCTGCCTATAACGACGCGCCGAAATACCTTGCCGCGGGGGGGCGTGTGGTCATGGTCGGCATGCCTCATATCGGCGACAGCGCGACCTATGATCCCGGCACATTCGCCGCAATGGGTCAGGGCACGGTCGGCTCCAAAATGGGCGACGTGGTGATCCAGCGCGATATTCCGTGGATGGTCGATCTATATGCCCAAGGACGGCTGAAACTGGACGAGCTGATCTCGGGGCGGTGGTCGCTGGAGCAGATTAACGACGCGATCGAGGATACCAAGACCGGTGCCGCGCGGCGCAATGTCATCCTGTTTGACCGCTAGCGCCACGGGGGCCAGCCCCCGTACCCCCGGGATTTTGAACCATTTGGAAAAGAGGATCACGCGATGAAATTGCAAGATCTTGAGATTATCGTCACAGCGCCCCCTGCCCCCGGTTGGGGCGGGCGCTATTGGATATTGGTCAAGCTGACCACGGATACCGGCATTGTGGGCTGGGGCGAATGCTATGCGGCGTCGGTTGGGCCGCAGGCCATGCGCGCGGTGATCGAGGATCTTTTTGCACGTCACATGCAGGGCGAGAATCCCGAAAATATCGAACTGATGTACCGCCGCGCCTATTCATCAGGCTTTACGCAGCGACCCGACCTGACCGTCATGGGCGCATTTTCGGGTCTGGAAATCGCCTGCTGGGATATTCTGGGCAAGGATCGGGATCGTCCGGTCTATGCCTTGATCGGCGGCAGGATGAACGAACGCGTGCGGGGCTATACCTATCTTTATCCGCTGCCGCATCACGATATGACCGCCTTCTGGACCTCGCCCGAGATGGCGGCGGAATCGGCGCTGGACTGTGTGGCGCGGGGCTATACCGCGATCAAGTTCGATCCGGCGGGGCCCTATACCATGCGCGGCGGGCATATGCCGGCGATGACCGACATCTCGCAATCTGTCGCCTTTTGCAAAGCGATCCGCGCGGCCGTTGGCGACAAGGCCGATCTGCTGTTCGGCACCCACGGGCAATTCACCACCGCAGGCGCAATCCGGCTGGGACAGGCCATCGCGCCCTATAGCCCGCTCTGGTACGAAGAGCCGATCCCGCCAGATGCGGTGGAGCAGATGGCCGCCGTGGCGCGTGCCGTGCCGATCCCTGTCGCGACCGGAGAGCGGCTGACCACCAAGGCCGAGTTCGCGCCGGTGCTGCGGTCCGGGGCGGCGGCGATCCTGCAGCCTGCCTTGGGGCGTGTCGGTGGTATCTGGGAGGCCAAGAAGATCGCCGCCATGGCAGAGGTCTATAACGCGCAAATTGCGCCGCATCTTTATGCGGGCCCGGTGGAATGGGCGGCCAACATCCATCTGGCCACGTCGATCCCCAATATCCTGATGTGCGAATGTATCGAGACGCCCTTCCACGACCAGTTGATCAAGAGCACGATCAAGGTGGAGGACGGGTTTATCACAGCCCCCACCGCAGCCGGTTTGGGGCTAGAGGTGGACGAGGCATTGGCCCGCGCGCACCCGTACACCGGTAACGGGCTGCACCTGGAAATGCAGGAAGCGCCTTGTGATTACGTCAACGGGAATGCGTTTGAAGGGGGGGCACCGTCGGTCAAATCCTGACGGGTCCGGTGGTATGAGGGGGCCGAAGCCCCCTCTGCCAGAGATTTAGAAGAACGCCTGCAGGCCGGTCTGGGCGCGGCCCAGGATCAGCGCGTGCACGTCGTGCGTGCCTTCATAGGTGTTCACCGTCTCAAGGTTCATCATGTGGCGGATCACCTGGAATTCGCCGCTGATGCCGTTGCCGCCGTGCATGTCGCGGGACATGCGGGCGATGTCCAGCGCCTTGCCGCAGTTGTTGCGCTTGACGATAGAGATCATTTCCGGCGCGGCGTTGGCATTGTCCATCAGACGGCCCACTTGCAACGAGGCTTGCAGGCCAAGCGCGATTTCGGTCTGCATGTCGGCCAGCTTTTTCTGGAACAGCTGTGTCTGCGCCAGCGGTTTGTTGAACTGTTTGCGGTCCAGCCCGTATTGACGCGAGGCGTGCCAGCAGAATTCAGCGGCCCCCAGTGCGCCCCAGCTGATGCCATAGCGGGCGCGGTTAAGACAGCCGAACGGGCCTTTCAGACCTTCGACATGGGGCAGCAGGGCATCTTCGCCGACTTCGACGTTGTCCATCACGATCTCGCCTGTGATCGAGGCACGCAGCGACAGTTTGTTGCCGATCTTGGGCGCGGACAGACCCTTCATGCCTTTTTCAAGGATGAAGCCGCGGATCTTGCCGCCGTGCTCTTCAGACTTGGCCCAGACCACGAAGACATCCGCGATCGGCGCGTTCGAGATCCACATTTTAGAGCCGGTCAGCTTGTAGCCGTTGGCGGTTTTCACCGCACGGGTTTTCATGCCCGCAGGATCAGAGCCCGCATCAGGTTCTGTCAGGCCAAAGCAGCCGATGAATTCGCCGCTGGACAGTTTGGGCAGATACTTCATGCGCTGCTCTTCCGAGCCATAGGCGTAGATCGGATACATGACGAGGCTGGATTGCACGGACATCATCGACCGATAGCCGCTGTCCACACGTTCCACTTCGCGCGCGACCAGACCGTAGGAGACATAATTGCCGCCCAAGCCGCCGTATTGTTCGGGCACGGTGACACCCAGAAGGCCCATGTCGCCCATCTCGCGGAAGATCGCGGGGTCGGTGGTTTCATTGGCGAAAGCGTCGATCACGCGGGGCTGCAGCTTTTCCTGCGCATAGGCGCGCGCGCTCTCCTGGATCATGCGTTCGTCTTCGGTCAGCTGTTCGTTCAGGCGGAACGCATCCGCCCAATCAAAGCTACCCATGTCGGGGGCGTCTTTGGCTTTCAATACGGGCAATTCGGTGCTCATGGTATGTCCTCCTCGGGGTTCGGATTTGGGCGCAGTATTGCAAAGCTCGGCGGCAATGACTATCGCTGGTTACTCCTGAACCTATGAGTCAAAGTCATATGATTGCCCCGCGTCGCTTCCTTCCGTCGGTCAACGCCCTGCTCGCATTCGAGGCAGTGGCACGCTTGGGCAGCGCCACATTGGCGGCGCAGGAACTGTCCCTGACGCAAAGCGCGATCAGCCGGCAGCTCAAGACGCTCGAGGCGCAGTTGAATGTGGCGCTGCTGGATCGCCAGGGGCGTCAGCTGGTACTGACAGAGGCGGGAAAAAGCTATGTAATTCAGGTGCGTGACGTGTTGAACAGGCTGGCTCAGGCCTCCATCACCGCGCGCACCAACCCGATTGCGGGGGCGCTGAACCTTGCTATTCTGCCGGGGTTCGGCATGCATTGGCTGGCCCCGCGGCTGCGCGACTTTGCCCAGTCCCACCCGGAGGTGACGGTGAACCTCAGCACGCGGCTACATCCGTTTTCCTTCCAGAACAGCCCCTATGACGCTGCAATACATTTTGGCAAGGAAGACTGGCCCGGCGTGCGCTATTTGCCGCTGATGCCCGAGACGGTGGTCCCCGTCTGCGCGCCCGAGCTGCTAACCGAACCGCTGGAGGATCCCAGCCAGATCCTGCGCTATGCGCTGCTGCATCTGGATACCCGCCCGCGCGGCTGGTCGCGGTGGCTGAGCGCCCTTGGTGTCACGCAAGAACCCCCTGCCGGCATGATGTTCGACCAGTTCTCAACCATGGCGCAGGCGGCGGTGCACGGGTTGGGCGTGGCGCTGCTTCCTACCTTTTCCGCCGAGCCCTATCTGCGCGACGGGCAGCTTGTGCTGGCATCAACGCAGACGACACAGAGCATCGGGAATTACTACCTCGTCTGGCCCGAGGACCGTGCCGAAACCGCGGCCTTGCAGTCGTTCAAGACGTGGCTCGACGGGCAAACGGGTCAGGTTCTTTAGCATAGGCCAAGGTTCTGAGGCATATCCGCCCTATTTCCGCCGCAATCCTGCATTAGCACACCCTTCATCAGTTTTAGGGGGGGGGCCCCTTTTGAAAGGGAGCATCGATATGCCAATTTCACTTACCAAACTCATTTCTGCTGGCGCGACAGCGGTCACACTTGCGGCTGCCACCGCAGCGACCGCGCAAACCCATGACGTCGTGATCTTTGACGACGCCTTCTTTCCTGCCGTGATCTATGTCGACGCCGGGGACGAGCTGCGTTTTGTCAACAACGCCAGCGCCGCGCGCAACGTCAGCGCGGGTGACGGGTCGTGGTCATCCGGCACGCTGGAAACCGGCAGCAGCTTTAGCCAAACGGTAGAGGCAAACAGCCAAGTGACCTTTATCGGCACGTCGCTTGGGGAAAACCCCAAAAGCTACTCCGGCGAGATCAGCTTTGACCCCGCACCGCTGAGCGAGTGATCGGGTCCATCCCTGCGCTTGTCGCAGGTGCTTGAAATAAAAACGGCGCGCCCCTGTTTCCAGCGGCGCGCCGTTTCGCGTTGATATGGCGATGTGGCTTACTTCACCGTGATGCGGCCATCGGTATAGGGCGTATAGGCCCCGTTGGCGGCGATGAATTCAGCCGTCACATCCGCCAGATCGGGACCGTAATCATAGGCGTTCTGCGCAGAGGTAAACGGCGCATAGCCGTCGCCGCCATTGCGCACATAGTTGTTGGACACGACCCCATAGGTCTTTTCGGGATCAAGCGGCATGCCGGATACGGTGACATCGCTGATGCGGCTGCCCGGCTCGGCGCTGGTGTCCACGGTAAAGGTCATGCCCGCCACTTGCGGGAAACGACCTGCGACCTCTTCGATCTGGCTCACGCCATTTTCCAGCGCCTCTACCAGTGCCGCACCGGTGACCTGAAAGGTCGACAGGGTGTTCTGGAACGGCAGCACCGCCAGCACTTCGCCCATGGTCACCTCTCCGGCGTCGATGGAAGAGCGCAAGCCGCCGCTGTTCTGGATCGCGACCTCGATCCCCTGATCCGCCACACGGGCCAGCATCGCATCGGCGACGAGATTGCCCATCTGACATTCCTGCACGCGGCAGACCGACCGGTCGCCCTCGATCGGCTCGGTCGTTTCGGCGACGACCTTGCTGCGCAGTTCTTCCAACGGTTGGGCCAGCTCGCCGATACGGGCGACGGTGGTCTCGTCCTCTGCGACGCCTGCGTCGATCAGGATCGGATCGCCCGAGGCTTCCTTGATCTTACCCTCGTCATCGAAGGTCACGTTCAGCTCGCCCAGATATTTACCGTAGGCATAGGCCTGCACAATCGCCGTATCCTTGACCATCGTCGGATAGGCCCCTTCGGCTTTTTCATCGGTATTGGACAGCAGCGTATTGGTGTGCCCGCCGACGATCACATCAACACCTGTGGTATTCTCGGCGACCATCTGGTCAACCCCATAGCCCGAGTGGCTGAGCACGATGATCTTGTTGATACCCTGCGCGGTCAGCAGATCGACCTCGCCCTGCACGGCAGCCACGGAATCGGTAAAGACGACGTTGTCTCCGGGGCTCGACAGTTCGTGGGTGTCTTCGGTGGTCAGTCCGATCAGGCCGATCTTTTCACCGCCACGCTCGATCACGGCAGATTTCGCCAGCTTGTCCGCCAGCAGCGGTTCGGCAGAGACATCGGCATTCGACATCAGGATGGGAAAGTCGATCGCCTCCATGAAACCGGCAAGCACTTCGGGGCCATCGTCGAATTCGTGGTTGCCCACAGTCATGCCGTCATAGCCCAGCATGTTCATCATCTCGGCTGCCATCTTGCCCTTGTAGTGGGTGTAGAACAGCGAGCCCTGAAACTGGTCCCCGCCGTCGACCAGCACATAGTTGTTGGTGCGCGCCTTGGCGTCCTTGATCGCGTTGACCAGCCGTGCCGTCCCGCCAAAACATTCACCGGCGGTATTGTCCTCGGCGGAACAAGGGCCATCGTATTTGCTGATCGGTTCAAACCGCGCGTGGAAATCATTGGTGTGCAGGATGGTCAGACTATAATCCGCCGCTGCCATGCCCGAGGTCAGCGCAAGCGCTGCCGTGGCTGTCAGGAATCGTTTCATGATGGGTCCCCCTTTGGGTTGAATTATGCACCTATGGTGACCCCCAGTTTGCCCCCTTGTCAAAGACCATCTGAGCGCAAACCCGCCCTTCCCCAAGGTCACCGCCCTGCGCTGCGGCAAAGCGCACAGCCCTTGACCGTTTGCACCGACCAAGGCATCACAGCGGCTATGTTGATTTACAAAATTTTCCGCTCCGATGAATGGCACGCCCTGCGCCGCGACGGCTCTACCACGGGCGCGCCGGTTGATGTCGCCGATGGCTATGTGCATTTCTCGACCTCTGAACAAGCGGCTGAAACCGCTGCGAAACACTTTGCCGGTGAGGCAGACCTGTTTCTTCTGGCCGTAGAGACCGACCGCCTTGGCGATGCGCTGAAATGGGAGGTGTCGCGCGGCGGTGCCGAGTTCCCGCATCTGTACCGCATGCTCATGCTAGAGGATGTGGTTTGGGCCCAGCCCCTGCCCTTGCTGAACGGGGCGCATGAATTTCCCGCTGGCTTTAAGGAAGCTGAATGATGACAGGATATATCGACCCGGATCGCGCACAGTTCGACGCCTTCAAGGGGCTGGACCGCGACACGCCGCTGAATATGGTGAACCTTGTCAAACTGCGCGACAAGGCAGCCTACCCCGACGATCACGCGCTGGCCGCCAAGGCGCTGACAGGGGCCGAGGCCTATAAAAATTACGGCGCGGAAAGTGGGCCGGTGCTGGCGGATGTCGGCGGATCGATCCTGTGGCGCGGCCAGTTCGAGGTGACGCTGATCGGCCCCTCGGACGAGGATTGGGATGTGATGTTCATCGCACAATACCCCAACGCCCATGCCTTTTTGCAGATGATCTCGGACCCGCGGTACAAACAGGCGGTGGTTCACCGTCAGGCCGCGGTTGTGACATCGCGCCTGATCCGCAGCGCACCGCTGCCCCTGACGGATGAATTTGCATGAAGCGCATGGCCGAGCAGCTGGGGCTGCGCGCCCTGCATCAGGTTGACCCCGAAACGGCCCATGGTCTGGCGATCACTGCGCTGCGGCTTGGCTTGGCCCCGACACCCGGTCCGGTCACATCGAAACGGCTGAAAACCTCGCTTGCCGGGATGAGCTTGCCCAACCCTGTCGGCCTTGCCGCGGGGTTTGACAAGAACGCCACCGCCGTCGCGCCGCTGTCCAACGCGGGTTTCGGCTTTATCGAGGTCGGGGCCGCCACGCCCCTGCCCCAACCCGGCAACGACAAACCCCGACTGTTCCGCCTGACCGAGGACCGCGCGGCGATCAACCGCTTTGGCTTTAACAACGAAGGCATGCAGGCGATCTGCACGCGACTGGCGCGCCGCGGCGCGGGCGTGCCCGTGGGGCTCAACCTTGGGGCCAACAAGACCAGCACCGACCGCGCCGCCGATTTCGCCCGCGTGATGGAGCTTGCCCGCGATCACGTGGATTTTGCCACGGTCAATGTATCCTCGCCCAATACCGAAAAGCTGCGTGACCTGCAGGGCAAGGCCGCCCTCGCAGCACTTCTGGCCGGCGTGATGGAGGTGCGCGGCGATACGCCCGTGTTCCTGAAAATCGCCCCCGACCTCACCGAGGCGGAGATCGCCGATGTGGCCGAGGTCGCCAATGACGCAGATGTTGCCGCGATCATTGCCACGAATACAACGCTGGACCGCACCGGCCTGAAGAACGCGCAGCGTGACCAGATGGGCGGGCTGTCGGGCGCGCCCCTGTTCGAAAAATCCACACGCGTGCTGGCGCGACTGTCGACGCTTACCGATATTCCGCTGGTGGGCGTCGGGGGCATCAGCTCGGCCGAGGATGCCTATGCCAAAATCTGCGCAGGCGCTTCGGCGGTTCAGCTTTATACGGCGCTCGTCTATAGCGGGCTGTCACTGGCGGCGGATATCGCCAAGGGGCTCGACAAACTGCTGAAGCAGGACGGCTTCGATACCGTGGCCGATGCCGTGGGCAGCAACCGCAGCGCTTGGCTTTGACAGGACGCACAGGCGGAGATCGGGGCGCTATCCGCGCGACTTCGCCCCGACCCTGCGCGGGCGGGGCCTATCCCGCCGCACGCTCCAACGCGGGGTAGCGCAGCGCCAGCGTGACCCCTCGCGCGACAAAGGACACCAGCAGCGAAATCCACAGCCCGTGGTTGCCCAGCCACGGCACCAGCAGCGCCGCACTTGCACAGTAGATCACAAAAGACACCGCCATCATGTTGCGCATGTCCCGCGACCGCGTGGCCCCGATAAAGATCCCGTCCAGCATCCATGACGCCCACCCCAGCAGCGGGGCCGCGACCATATAGGGCAAGAACACCCGCGCCTCTGCGCGCACAAGCGGGGCCGTGGTCATGAGGTCGATGATCATGCCCCCGCCCCATGCGAAGCCCACGGTCATCAAGGCACAGGCCAGCAGACCCCAGCCGCTGGTCAGCACCGCGCCCCGTCGCAGGACATCACGCTGCTTGCCGCCCATGGCCCGCCCGACCAGCGCCTCGGCCGCAAACGCGAAACCATCGAGCGCAAAGGCCGTGATCATCAGGAATTGCAATAGCACCTGGTTGGCGGCGAGCTTTACATCCCCCAACCCCGATCCCAGAAACAGGAACGAGACGAACACCGCCTGCAACAGAAGCGACCGCACAAGGATGTCGCCGTTGACCTTCATCATGTTGATCCAGCGCGGCCCGTCGAACACCTGCGCCCAGTCCCGCCATGCGGGCACTCCAAAAGCCGCACGGCAGAACCACAGCCCAAGCGCCGCACCCGACCATTCCGCCAGAAAGGTCGCGATGGCGACGCCCTGGATCCCCCAGCCGAGCCCCAGCACGAACCACAGGTCCAGCGCGATATTCAGCCCGTTCATCCACAGTTGCACCACCAGCACGGCACGGGTGCGTTCCTGCGCGATCAGCCAGCCGGTGATCGCGTATATCGCAATAGCCGCCGGGGCGGACCAGACGCGGATCCCCATATAGGACCGGGCGAGGTTTTCGACCTCTGCGCTGGCCGGAGAAACCTGAAACGCCGCCCAGAACAGCGGTATCTGCAGCATCACCAGCGCAAGGCCCGCCAGCCCGCCGATCAGCAGCCCGCGTGTCAGCAGTGCCGCAACCTCTGCCGCGTCGTTGTTGCCTGCCGCCTGCGCGGTCAGCCCGACGGTGCCCATCCGCAGAAATCCGAATACCCAGTAGAGCGATGACAGGATGATCGCGCCGATGCCCACGGCTCCGATAGGGGCCGCCAACCCGATCTGCCCGACGACGCCAGTATCCACCGCGCCCAAGATGGGCACGGTGGCGTTGGAGATAACAATCGGGATGGCGATATTCAGCACGCGGCGGTGGGTCACCACGTCTTTCGCGGATAGTTTGCCTTGGGCGACGGCGCTGACTTCGCCCTTGGGAATCGCGTCAGTCACGGCGTTGGGGCATCAGGAAATGGCCCGTTGCCTGCGCGAAAAGCTTGCTGCGGTTGTCCTGCCATGCCTCGACATGCACCGAGGCATAGCGCCGCCCCGACCGGTTGATCCGCGCGCGCGCATAAGCATCGCGCGGCAGGCCCGAGCGCAGGTAATCGACGGTAAAGTCGATGGTCTTGGGCAGTCGTGGCAAATGCGTTGCATCCATCTTGTCGACGGCCAGCGCACCGGATTCAAGATCCTCCCACAGGTATTCCCAGCTGAGCGTGATGATCGACGTGACCTCAAGGAACGAGGCCGTGACCCCACCGTGCAGCGCCTGCAACAGCGGATTGCCGATCAGCTTGTCGGAAAACGGCAGAACGCCGGTCAGCTCGTCGCCGCGGCGGTCGAACTCGATCCCCAGAAAGCTGATGTAGGGCACGCCGTCGACCAGCGCGCGCAGTGCCGCATCGCGACGCTTTTTGACGACCTGTACCGCCTCTGGTTTGCTCCGTGTGCTCATCGTTTGCCCTCCACCGTGAAACTGCCGGTGGCGGTGGCGACCGGGCTGCCGTCTTCTTCGTCCTGTGCCGTGGCGCGCACAAAGGCGACATTCCGCGTCACGTGATAACATTCCGCCCGCGCCGTGATCCGTTGGCCGGGCACAGCCGCGCGCAGATATTCGATGCGCAAATCAATCGTCGCCGTCCCGCCGGGATTGCTGGGGTGGCTCATCACCGCGGCCCCGCAGCAGGTATCCATCAACGCCGACACGGCCCCGCCATGCAAGACACCTGTGCGCGGATCGCCGATCAGCCGTTCATCATAGGGCATGTCGATCACGGCGACGCCACCGTCCAGCTCTTGTAGCTCCATCCCCAGGGCACCGCTGTAAGGCAGCGCCGCGATGAACTGCTTGGCGATGCGAAGTTTGTCTGACATTTTTTACTTCCTTGGCGTTATTCCCCCCATATCAACCGAGCGGCCAAGCAAGAGCAACCCCAGTGTTGCGCTTGGAAAGTGAACCGCATAGTTTCCGAACTTGAGGAGACCAAGATGACAGACAAACGCCTGAACTTTAAAGAAATGTGTGCGGAGTTTGACGTCACGCCGCGCACGTTGCGCTATTACGAGTACATTGAACTGCTCCACCCCGAGCGCGAAGGCCGGTCGCGCAGCTATGGCGCGCGGGAAATCGCCCGCATGAAGCTGATCATGCGGGGACGCAAGTTCGGGTATTCGCTGGAAGGCATCCGCCAGTGGCTGCTGATCTATGAAAACGAAGGCACCGAAGCGCAAATGCGGGCGTGGGTCGTGAGCGCGGACCGCCAGTTGGGAGAGCTGGCAGAACAGCGCAAGCAGTTGGACGAAGCCATCGAAGAGCTGCAAAAATCGCGCGACGATACAGAGGCCGCATTGGCCAAGCGCGACTGATATTTGTGTAGCGCCTTGGGTTTACGGGGCGCTACCATATCTGACAGCCGCTGGCTGGAGGGTGCCGTCGTTGGCAGCATCAAGCTATGGTATGAGAAATCGATGCGATGCGGGCTGGCTTACGCCTGTCGCGCGGCCATCCGACCCATCACATCGGAAAGACGGGTCAGGTCTGCGGCTGTCACAATCAGCTCCGACAGTGAATCAGCGTCGAGACAGGCAGCAAATTCATACGCCACGTCTTCAACAAGCTTGGCCGCATCCTTGAGCCCCCGCGATGCAGAAGACGCGGAAATCACCGGCCCTTGTGCAAGATCATAGGTATTCGGTGTTGTTGAGGGTTTCGGGGGTTTGTTCTGCGCCACGGCCTGTCCACTTACAGTTGAGAATTCGCCACGACTATGCGTCCGACAGGTGATGCGCACGTCCCGTAAGTGCGCGACATCCGGTCACGCTCCCTGCATTACGAAAGGTTATCCAGCGACGGGTCGATCAGGCCAAAGGCCAGCCCCCGCACCGCCGCGCGAGTCCGGTCGGTCACATCCAGTTTGCCAAACAGACGCCGCATGATCGTATCGACCGTGTGTCGCGACACCCCCATGATCTGCGCGATCGAGGTGTTGCTCTTGCCGCGCGCGATCCAACGGAGCAATTCCAGCTCGCGCGGGGACAAGCGCCGATTGGGTGCAGCAGGGCCTGCCACAAGCGCGCAAAACCGCATATGGGCAAACTGGCTGGCGACGTGCAGGTCCAGAACCTCTGCATCAGTCGGGCGCGGCCTGTCGGGGTGAAAGCCGATACTGACCAAAGCATTGCGCGCCTGTGGCCCAAAGACCTGACAGACCAGCCCATCGGCAAAGCCAAATTCTCTCGCTCTGTTCATGTAGGCTTTCTGCTTTTCGGTCAAGGTGGTCAGCTGCGGCAGGTCACGCCAGAAGAACGGGGTGATCTGTGAGGCCGCGAAGGAGGGAAAAGGATCGTCCAGATACAGGTGCTCTTCGGTATACATCCGGTGAAACTCTGCCGGGATACCGATCGCGACAGCCCCAAAGCTAGAGTCCCCAAGCGATTGCACATCAATACTGTGATAGGTGACCGTGCGAAAATCCTGCGCTTTGGCAAAGCGTTGCACCAGCAGCCATAGCGCCGAAACGCTGCTGACCTCGCGCAGACACTCTGTGAATAATCGCGGATCCATATCCTCGGACATATCGCCCCCCCGGCCGATAAAACTTGCTCCCCCACACCACTTAGTCGGCGCGAGATACCTATCAATGACTGCCTCGGGAAAATCCTCGCCGGGTTACGCAGATTTACTCAACGTAAAGCAAATGTTTGACGTAGCGTCCAAGTTACGTAAGCTTGTTTCTGGGTTATACCGCTCCCAGTTTAGGTGAAGTTGACCGTTCTACAGCAGTGATAGAATAGCGAGTAACTGATATGTCCAACACTACTATGACCATCCGCGAGATGTGCACCGCCTTCGATGTGACCCCGCGCACCTTGCGGTTCTACGAAGCGAAAGAACTGCTTTTCCCCGAACGTCAGGGACAAAAGCGCCTGTTTACCAAACGGGACCGTGCGCGGCTGAAACTGATCCTGCGTGGCAAGCGCTTTGGCTTCAGCCTCGAAGAAATCCGCCAGTTGCTGGACCTGTACCACATGGGCGACCAGCAACAGACCCAATTGGCGCGCACCTATGACATCGCGCGCGAACGTCTGGCCGACCTCGAAGCACAGCGCGAGGATCTGAACAACGCCATCGACGACCTGCAGAACCAGTTGAAATGGGGGGAGAAAATGATCGCCTCCATCAACAGCGCCCGCAACGCGGCAGAATAGGCCCGCAGTCCGGCGCACCCGAACACCTGATACACCGACCTAGATATACTGACCAAACGACGGCCAGATGGCCAAGGGAGAACACCACATGCCGAGCTACACCGCCCCGATCAAGGATATGCAATTCGTCCTGCACGACGTGCTGAACGTCACCGCGTCGTCCACCCCCGGTTACGACGAGCTTGAGGCGGATTTCACCTCTGCCATTCTGGAAGAAGCAGGCAAGCTGACCTCCGAAGTCCTCGCTCCGCTGAACGTGGTGGGTGATCAGGAAGGCTGCCGTCTGGAGAACGGCGTCGTCTACACCCCCAAAGGGTTCAAGGACGCCTTTGCGAAGGTCAAGGAAGGCGGCTGGACCGGTCTGGACATGCCAGAGCAATACGGCGGCCAGAACATGCCCTATATCCTCGGCACCGCCGTGGGCGAGATGTTCTCGGCGTCCAACCAGGCGTTCACCATGTATCAGGGCCTGACCCACGGTGCGGCCTCGGCGATCCTCGCCCACGGCTCTGACGCACAAAAAGATACATATCTGCCCAACATGGTGTCCTGCGAATGGACCGGCACCATGAACCTGACAGAGCCCCACTGCGGCACCGATCTGGGCCTGATGCGCACCAAGGCAGCGCCACAGGAAGACGGCAGCTATAAGATCACCGGCCAGAAGATCTTTATCTCGTCCGGTGAACATGACATGGCCGATAACATCATCCATCTGGTGCTGGCCAAGATCGAAGGCGGCCCCGAAGGTATCAAGGGCGTATCGCTCTTCATCGTGCCCAAGTTCATGGTCAAGGAAGACGGCTCGCTTGGCGAACGCAACGCGGTGTCCGTCGGCTCCATCGAAGAGAAGATGGGCATCCACGGCAACTCTACCTGTGTGATGAACTATGACGGCGCGGTCGGCTACCTGCTGGGTGACGAACACAAAGGCATGCGCGCGATGTTCACCATGATGAACGAAGCCCGCGTGGGCGTCGGCATGCAAGGTCTGGCGCAGGCCGATGTGGCCTATCAGAACGCACTGGCCTACGCCAAGGACCGCCTGCAAGGCCGTGCCGTCACCGGGACAGAGCACCCCGACAAGCCTGCCGATCCGTTGATCGTCCACCCCGATATCCGTCGCAGCCTGATGGAGCAGAAATCCTTTGTCGAAGGGGCGCGGGCGTTCATCCTCTGGGGGGCCAGCCTGATCGACGCGGCGCACCGCGCCGATGACAAGGATGCCGACGGGCTTGTCTCGCTGATGACCCCCGTCATCAAAGGCTTCCTGACCGACATCGGCTATGACATGACGGTCAAGGCGCAGCAGGTCTATGGCGGCCACGGCTATATCGAGGAGTGGGGCATGTCCCAGTTCACCCGCGACGCCCGTATCGCCATGATCTACGAAGGGGCCAATGGCGTTCAGGCGCTGGACCTCGTGGGCCGCAAGCTGGCGCAGGACGGTGGCAAACACGTCATGGCCTTCTTTGATATGGTCAAGACCTTCATCAAGGAAAACGCGGGCCAGGACGCCGAGTTCGACGCCAGCTTTATGGAGCCGCTGAAGGCGGCCAGCAAAGACCTTCAGTCGGCGGGCATGTACTTCATGCAGAACGGCATGAAGAACCCCAACAACGCGCTCTCGGGGTCGAATGACTTCATGCATATGTTCGGGCATGTCTGTCTGGGCCTGATGTGGGCGAAAATGGGTCTGGCCGCAAAGAAAGCGCTGAAAGATGGCACCGGCGACGCGTCCTTCTACGAGACCAAGCTGGCAACCGGCCGTTTCTACATGGCCCGTCAACTGCCCGCGACTTCGCTGCACCTCAAGCGGATCGAAACCGGCGCGGATACTGTGATGGCGCTGGACGCGGCAAACTTCTAGGTTGCACCGGGGTGGGGACATCCCCCACCCCGATGCTGACTGAAAGGACGCCCGATGCCCAAACGTTTCCGCCTGACCCGCCGCTTCCCTGTCGCCATGACCGAAGACGGCTACCGCCGCCTGAAGAAATTCGCGGCAGAGGCCGGATTGGATGAAGGCGAAGCGCTGTCGTTTCTCTTCGAGAACTTCAACAGCGTGATCGACGAAGAGAACCTGACCGCGCGACTGCGGCTGTTCAACGCGGAACTGGACGGACGAAAGAGGTAGCACAGCACCACACCCCGAACGCCCTGCCGAACCCGACCCTTCGGGGAGAGTTTAAGGGGCAAAATGAAGCGCAAACACCCTGCCCTGATCCTGCGATCAGCACGACCAAAGCAGGGCTTCACTTTGCACGCGGCTCAGCTCTCCAGCCTGCCGCGCGGGGGTTGAATACGACAGGATGATTAGTAACTGATTAACGCAAACCCGCGCATCTTCATTTTGCCGGATAAACTCCACGGGGGTGTGGGGGTGTGAAACCCCCCCGGGACGACCATCGACACACAGGACTTGAGGGAGGGTTCAGATGACCATCAAACTGCATTGCTTCGGCGAAAGCGGAAACGCCTATAAGGCGGCGCTTGCGCTGCAGCTGTCGGGGCTCGACTGGGAGCCGGTGAAAGTTGATTTCTTCGGCGGCGAAACCCGCACGCAGGATTACCGCACGACGATCAATAACATGGGCGAAGCGCCGGTGATGATTGATGGTGACATCCGTCTGACCCAATCCGGCGTGATCCAGGATTATGTCTCGGAACAATCCGGCAAATTCGGCGGGGGCAATCCCGAAGAGCGCCGAGAGATCCTGCGGTGGGTGCTGTGGGACAACCACAAGCTCAGCTCGAACGCCGGTATGACGCGTTTTTTGATGAACTTCCTGCCCGAAGACAAGCAGCCCAAAGAAGTCATCGGCTTTATGCAGGGGCGTTTGTCTGCTGCCTATGCCGTGCTGAACGACCATCTGAACGGCCGCGACTGGATTGTCGGCGACGGGATCACCAACGCCGATCTGAGTTGCTGCGGCTATCTGTATTACCCCGAGCCTTTCGGCTTTGTCCGCAAGGACTGGCCCCATATCGACGCGTGGCTCACGCGTCTGAGCGACACACCGGGCTGGAAAGCCCCCTACGACCTGATGCCCGGCAGCCCTGCTGACCGCGCCTGACCCAAAGGGAGACACCACATGACCGAAGCATATATCTACGACGCCCTGCGCACCCCGCGTGGCAAGGGCCGCAAAGACGGCGCCCTGCACGAGCTGACTTCGTTGCGCCTGTCCGCGCTGACGCTCAATGCGATGAAAGAGCGCAACAACCTTGAAGGCCACGCCGTCGAGGACGTGATCTGGGGGAACGTGACCCAGGTGATGGAACAGGGCGGCTGTCTGGCGCGCTCTGCCGTGCTGGCATCCGATCTGGATGAGCGCATCCCCGGCCTTGCCATCAACCGTTTCTGCGCCTCTGGCATGGAAGCTGTGAACCTTGCCGCCAACCAAGTGCGCGGCGGCGCGGGCATGGGCTATATCGCCGGTGGCGTTGAAATGATGGGCCGCGTGGCCATGGGCAGCGACGGTGCTGCGATTGCCGTTGACCCTTCGCTCGCGATGGAGCGGTATTTCGTGCCGCAGGGTATCTCGGCTGACATCATCGCGACCGAATACGGCTTTACCCGTGACGAGGCCGACAAGTTGGCGATGCAGTCGCAGCAGCGTGCCAAGAAAGCCTGGGACGAAGGGCGCTTTGATAAATCCGTGATCGAGATCAAGGACCAGAACGGTCTGTCGATCCTCAGCCATGACGAATACATGCGCCCCCAGACCGACATGCAGTCGCTTGGGTCGCTGACCCCTGCGTTCCAGCAAATGGGCGAGGTCATGCCGGGTTTTGATAAGGTCGCGCTGATGAAATATCCGCACCTCGAGAAGATCAACCACATCCACCACGCGGGGAACTCCTCGGGCATCGTGGACGGTGCGGCGGCTGTCCTTATCGGGAACAAGGAATTCGGCGAGAAATACGGTCTCAAGCCACGCGCGCGCATCCGTGCCACCGCCAAGATCGGAACCGACCCGACCATCATGCTGACCGGCCCTGTTCCTGTGACCGAAAAGATCCTTGCCGACAATGGCATGAACATCAACGACATCGATCTGTTCGAGGTCAACGAGGCCTTTGCCGCTGTGGTCATGCGCTTCATGCAGGCGTTCGACGTCGATGAAAGCAAGGTCAACGTGAACGGCGGGTCGATCGCCATGGGTCACCCCTTGGGGGCCACCGGCGCGATGATCATCGGCACGCTGCTGGACGAGCTTGAGCGTTCGGACAAGGAAGTCGGGATGGCCACGCTTTGTATCGCCTCCGGCATGGGCGCCGCCACCATCATCGAGCGCGTTTGATGGGCGACCAGCCGCATCCTTTCCACGCCGTGGCCGAACTGGCAGCGCGGCGTGGGCTGAGGGACCTTAAGCTCGCAGAAGAACGCGGGGGGCAATATGTGCGCCTGTATCAGGCCACGCCGCCGCTGTTCTTCAAGCATCGCAACGATCCAAGCGACAGCTATGACCGCGAGCGCTTTAAGGACTTCAAACGGATACTGCTAAGCGAGGAAGACTGCGACAAAGGCCCCGAAGCCACCATCGCCTTGATCCGCTCACTGCTTGAAAAATTCGCTGACTATACGCCTCAGCGCTCGTAACACACTCCAAATCAGGGAGAGATTTAAATGACCGATTTCACCATGAAGACAGACGCCGACGGCGTCGCCATCATCACCTGGGACGTGCCCGGAAAATCCATGAACGTCATGTCGATCGAGGGCCTGTCCGAGCTGGACAGCATCATCGACACGGTCCTGTCCGACGACGCCATCAAGGGGGCCGTGATCACCTCTGGCAAGGACGGGTCCTTTGCCGGTGGTATGGACCTGAACCTGCTCGCCAAGATGCGCGAAGACGCAGGGGACGACCCCGCACAGGGGCTGTTTGACGGCACGATGAAAATGCATGCCCTGCTGCGCAAGATCGAACGCGCGGGCATGGACGCCAAGACCAACAAGGGCGGCAAGCCGATTGCCTCTGCCCTTCCCGGCACTGCCGCGGGCATCGGGCTTGAACTGCCGCTGGCCACGCACCGCATCTTTGTCGCCGACAACCCCAAGGCGCGTATCGGTCTGCCCGAGATCATGGTCGGTATCTTCCCTGGCGCGGGCGGCACCACCCGTCTGGCGCGCAAACTCGGCGCGATGGCCGCATCGCCCTTCTTGCTGGAAGGCAAGATGGTTGCCCCTGCCGCCGCGAAATCTGCCGGTCTGATCGACGAAGTTGTCGCTGATCCGGTAGCCGCCGCGAAAGAATGGGTGCTGAATGCCAAGGATGCGGACATTCTGAAACCCTGGGACGCCAAGGGATACAAGATGCCCGGTGGTGCCCCCTATCACCCTGCAGGCTTCATGACCTTTGTCGGGGCCAATGCGATGGTCAACGGCAAGACCCAAGGTGCCCTCCCTGCGGCCAAGGCCCTGCTGAGCGCCGTATACGAAGGCTCGCTAGTGCCGTTTGATACCGCGCTGAAGATCGAGGCGCGATGGTTCACCAACATCCTGCTGAACCCGTCCTCCTCTGCCATGATCCGGTCGCTGTTCCTGAACAAGGAAGCGCTGGAAAAAGGCGCGGTACGTCCCGAAGGTGTTGCCGATCAGCGCGTCAAGAAACTGGGCGTTCTGGGGGCTGGCATGATGGGTGCGGGCATCACGCTTGTGTCCGTGCAAGCCGGGATCGAGGTCGTGTTGATCGACCAGACCCAAGAAGCCGCCGACAAGGGCAAAGCCTATTCCGCCAGCTTCTTTGACAAGGGCATCGCGCGCAAGAAATCCACCGAGGAAAAGAAAGCCGCCGCCCTTGATCTGATCACCGCGACCACCGATCTGGACGCGCTGAAAGGCTGTGACCTGATCATCGAAGCCGTCTTCGAAGACCCTGCCGTCAAAGCCGAGATGACCAAAAAGGTCGAAGCCGTGATCCCCGAGGATTGCATCTTTGCCTCCAACACCTCGACCTTGCCGATCACCGAGCTGGCCAAAGCGTCCAGCCGCGCGGATCAGTTCATCGGCATCCACTTCTTCTCGCCCGTCGAGAAAATGGCACTGGTAGAGATCATCAAGGGGGCCGAAACTGGCGACCGCGCGGTGGCCAAATCGCTCGACTATGTGCGTCAGATCCGCAAGACGCCGATCGTGGTCAACGACGCGCGGTTCTTCTATGCCAACCGCTGCATCATCCCCTATGCCAACGAAGGCGCGCGGATGATCACCGAAGGGGCGGCACCGCAACTCGTCGATCACGCGGCACAGCTTCTGGGCTTCCCTGTGGGGCCGGTGCAGCTGACCGATGAGACCTCGATCGATCTGGGGGCCAAGATTGCCCGCGCGACCAAGGCGGCCATGGGCAATGCCTATCCTGCCAGCCAAGCGGATGATCTGATTTTCTGGATGGAAGATCTGGGTCGTCTGGGCCGCAAGGCGAACGCGGGCTTCTTTGACTATGATGAAAAGGGCAAGCGTCAGGGCTATTGGAAGGGGATGCACGACAAGTTCCCGCTGGCCGAGGAACAGCCAGACCTGCGCGATGTGCAGGACCGACTGATGTTCGTTCAGGTGCTCGAAGCTGTACGTGCGCTGGAAGAAGGCGTGCTGGAAGACATCCGCGAAGGCGATGTGGGTGCGATCCTTGGCTGGGGCTTTGCGCCTTGGTCCGGCGGCCCGTTCAGCTGGCTCGACATCATCGGCACGCCCTATGCCGCGGAACGTTGTGACCAGCTGGAAGCGCAGTTCGGCGAGCGGTTCAAATGCCCTGACCTGCTGCGTGAAATGGCCGAGAAGAACCAGACCTTCTATGGTCGCTTCGGGCCGGACGCCAAAGCCGCCTGAGACGGCAACGCCCGATAGAGAAAACGGAAACGGCCAGCAGATCTTGCTGGCCGTTTTGCTTTGCTGGGTGATGTACCGCCCGCGCTCTCAGCCGTCGAAACTGTAGCCGAAACGCGCGATATCCTCGGCGCAGGTCGTGGCGATCAGGTCGCGGGTTTGAGGGGTGTAGTAGTCCCCATAGTCCGCCGCGCGGTCCGACGCATTCGCATGCGGCAACGTCAGATCAAAGCCCAGATGGTCGAACAGCGGCTGTGCGTCCTGCGCGAAATGCTCGATCCGGATGAACAGGTTGCTTTGATCCTCGCCTGCCCCGTCACGCAGATATGACCCGTAGGGAGAGGCCAGAAGGCTGCCCTGCACGGTAGGCGTCTGCACGAAGGCGTCAAACGCCAGCGACTTGGCAAGCCCCACGGCGGGATGATCGAACCCCTGCGCGCGCAGCCAATGGTAATAGCTGACCATCCGGTCCCACGGGTTACGCACCAGCGCAAAGGTGAACATCCGGGCAATCTCTTGGCGGGTGACCACGCCTTCGATATCGGCGAGGGTCGCGTGTTTCCAAAGCCGTCCTGCCGACGCCGCCCCTGCCAGACGCTTGCGCCGCTTGACCGCCTTGGGCGTGTCGCCCAGCATCAGATCCTCTTTCATCGCCCGTGCTTCCAGCGCGAGCGCAAGGGACGTACCTCCGGTCTTGGGGATATGCACGAAGATATAATTGCGCCCGCGGCTGATGATCATGACCGCCCCGCCGCATCTGTGATTGGCCGCTTTACGCTCGTGCCCATATCCTGCCTCTGCCCTGCTTTTATCATCCTTCCCAAAACGGGGGATGCTGCGCAATAGTAACCGGGACAAAGCGAAAAAAGACAGGGTGCGCCATGGGCTGGATGACGAACGAAGACGGGTTGGACAAATGCGCCGCGAATTACGTGCCGCTCACGCCGCTATCGCACCTGAAACGCGCGGCCCATGTCTTTGCCGATGTGACGGCGGTGATCTACGGCGCGCATCGGGTGACCTATGCGCAGTACCATGCGCGCTGTTCGCAGCTTGCTTCGGCCTTGGCGGCGGCGGGGGTTGAACCGGGTCAGGTTGTGGCGACGATCCTGCCCAATATCCCCGCGCAGGCAGAGGCGCATTTCGGCGTGCCCGCCTGCGGTGCCGTGCTTAACACCATCAACACGCGGCTGGATGTGGATACTGTGGGCTACATCCTCGACCACGGCGAAGCGCGGGTGCTGCTGGTCGATACGCAGTTCGTCGATCTGGCAGAGGCGGCCTGTGCAACGCTCGACGGCCCACCGCCGCTGTTGATCGAAGTGACTGACCCCGCGGCGGGGTTTCCGGCAACGGGTCGCCACACCACATACGATGATTTCATCGCCACCGGCGACCCTGCGTTCAACTGGATCATGCCGCAGGACGAATGGGAAAGCCTTGCGCTCAACTATACCTCTGGCACGACGGGGCGGCCCAAGGGCGTGGTCTATCACCATCGCGGGGCCTATCTGATGACCATGGGCACGGTGGTCAGCTGGCGTATGGTGATGCGGCCCGTGTTCATGCAGATCGTACCGCTGTTTCACTGCAACGGCTGGAACCACACGTGGATGATGCCCCTCTTGGGGGGTACACTGGTCTGCTGCCGCGACATCACTGCCGCTGCGATCTATGACGCCATCGCCGACGAAGGCGTGACCCATTTTGGCGGTGCCCCCATCGTGCTGAACATGATGGTGAACGCGACGGAAGACGAACGCCGCGCCTTTGATCATCAGGTGGAGGTCTTCACCGCCGGTGCGCCCCCTGCCCCTGCCACCCTGTCCAAGATCGAAGCTTTGGGGTTCAACGTCACGCAGGTCTACGGGCTGACCGAGACCTACGGCCATGTCACTGAATGTCTGTGGGACCCCGCATGGGACAGCGCCCAAGGGGCCGAGCGCGCCGCGATCAAGGCCCGTCAGGGCGTCGCCATGCCGATGATGGAAGAGATCACCGTCATGGACAGCGAAATGGCCCAAGTCCCGCTGGACGCTGCCACACAGGGAGAGATCATGATCCGCGGCAATTCGGTGATGAAAGGGTATTTCAAGAACCCCGCCGCCACGCGCGCGGCCTTTGCGGGCGGGTATTTCCATTCGGGCGATCTGGCGGTGCAGCATCCAAACGGACATATGCAGATCGCCGACCGCGCCAAGGACATCATCATCTCGGGCGGCGAGAACATCTCGTCCGTCGAGGTCGAAGGCGTATTGATGGGCCATCCGGATGTGAACCTCGCCGCCGTTGTCGCGCAGCCGGACGAGAAATGGGGCGAAGTGCCCTGTGCTTTTGTCGAGCTCAAACCGGGCCGGCGCGGAGACGAAGCCGCCCTGATCGCCTTTGCGCGCGACACGCTTGCGGGGTTCAAAGCACCCAAACGCGTGGTGTTTCAAGAGCTGCCGAAAACCTCGACCGGGAAGATCCAGAAATTCGAACTGCGCGCGCAGGCCGCCAGGCTTTAGTGCGGTCTACATCGCGCGCTGTGTGACGACCGGATCGGCGACGATCACCGCCTCTGCCTGCTCTTGCGGGCCGAGCCGTTTTTCATACCGCCAGACGTCGATCTGCAACGGCCCCTCGCCGGTTTCGACCTCGTAAGGGATCGTGCCCGCCTGCACCCAGCCGCAGGCCTCATAGAACCGCGCGGCACGGGTGTTGCCAACCGAACAGGCCAGCCATTTCAGCCCATGCCCTAGTTCTGCTTCGGTCGCCGCCATCATCTGCTGCGCCAGACCGCTGCCCTGAAAGGCATCACTGACGTAGAACTGGTAGATCTCGTCATGGTCCACCATGAAGAACCCCGCGATCTGCCCTTCGACCCAGACCACCTGCGTATGCTTAAGGTGCACACGCATCCGCATCGTGAACTCTTCGAAACTGCGCAGGGCGGTCAAAGCGGGGGGCACGACATCGGCATGGGCCTGATGCCAACCATGATACCAGATCTCGACAAGTCTGGCGGCATCATCGGGATGTGCGGGCTTGATCTGCATGGGACGCTCCTTTCGAATTCTCCTATGCTGTCTTAAGTCCACCCATTGCTCAACCCGTGTCAGGTGGTAAACTATCCAAAACAGTTAGGCACTATACTTCAGGATATGACAGCCCTTTCCAAATACGCCCGGTTGGAAGCAACCGGACTATGGCGTTCGGCCCCCGATGCCCAACGTCGTGAAGTCATCGTGTCGATCGGCGATGCGACACTGGTGATTTCCGACCTCAAGGATCAGGCGCTGACCCATTGGTCACTGGCGGCTTTGGCGCGGTCAAACCCTGGCACCCGCCCTGCGATTTTCCACCCCGACGGCGACCCCAGTGAAACGCTGGAAATCCCCGACAGCGAGGGAGAGATGATCGACGCCATCGAAACCCTGCGCCGCGTGGTCGAACGCCGTCGCCCCCGCCCGGGGCGGCTGCGCTTTGCCGGGGTGCTGACCTCGGCGCTGGTGGTGGCGGCGGTGGCGCTGTTCTGGCTGCCGGGCGCGCTGCAAGATCACACGCTGCGGGTGGTGCCCAAGGTCAAACGCGCCTCCATCGGGGCGGCGCTGCTGAAAAAGATCGAACGGGTGTCCGGCCCCGCCTGTACCAACGCCCGCGGGCGCACGGCGCTGGCAAAGCTCGGCGCGCGGCTGTCGTCTGATCCGATGGTGGTGCTGCCCGCCATGACCCGCCCCAGCCTGCACCTGCCCGGCGGGCTGATCGTGCTGAACAAGACCCTGTTCGAGGATTACGAGTCCCCAGATATCGCGGGCGGCTATATTCTGGCAGAACAGGCGAAACGCGCCGTCACAGACCCGCTTGAACATATGCTCGCCACCATCGGCATCCGCGAAAACTTCCGCCTGCTGACCACCGGCGATGTGTCGGATGCGGCCCTCACACGCTACGCCGAACATCTGATGGCCGAACCCGCGCCGGAACCGCCCGTTGACGCCCTGCTTGCCCGTTTCGAAAAACAGCGCCTGCATAGCACTCCTTACGCGCAAGCCCGTGACATCACCGGAGAGACGGTGCTGCCCCTGATCGAAGGCGATCCGATGAACGGCAAGGAAACCGACCCTCTGCTGAATGATGCCGACTGGCTACGGCTGCAAAATATCTGCGGCGGCTAAGGCAGAGATACACACTCCGACCTTCAACGCAAAAGGCCAGCCGGATCGCCCCGACTGGCCTTTTATCTGCACTGTCGTGCGGATGCGTCAGCGGATGTAGGCATCGCCGTAACCGGCACCGCGCAACTTACCCAAAGCCGCCGGGGCCGCGGACGCGCCAAAGGGCCCCGCCTGCACCGACAGATAGGTCTTGCCGCCGCGGATGGACTTACCGATGCGCGCGCCCATACCCATCCGCGCGATACGTTGTGCCGCACGCTGCGCGTTCGCGCTGTCCCCATAGACGCCGATCTGCACATAGGTCTTACCTGCGGCACGCGGGGTCGCTGGGGCTGTGGTGACTGGCTTGGGGGTCGAACGGCTGGAGTAGACCGGCTTGCGCGCGGCAGGCGCTGCATTCTTGTTACGGACGATACGTTTGACCAGTTGGCCGTTGCGCTTGGCAAAGCTCACCTCGCCCAACTCGCGGCGCTGCTGCTCGACCGAGGTATAGGGGTAGACCAGCGGCAAACGCGCGGTCATGTCCCGCCCTGTGCTTTGGTTGACCAGACGACGCGGCACAGTGTTGGTCCAGATCAACAACATCTTGGACCGCCCCTCAAGGTTCTGTTCGGCCCGCTTGGGGTTCAGACGGTCGTCTTCCCACACGGGGCGATATCCTTTGGGCACCGAGACGTTGGCATAGGTGTTCTGGCGGTTGATCGCGACATGTTTCGGCACGATCCGCGTATGCGCATGCGCCGCTGCGGGTCTCGCCGTGGTTGTGACGCTGCCTGTGGTTGCCCCATAGGACGACGCAGTTGCCACGGCCCCGACCTGCGCGGTGGAGGGCAGGATCGGCGCGGTTTGCGGGCCGCAACGCACGGCGAGCCCCTTGGTCCGCGACCCGGAATATTGCTGGCTGATGGCAGAGCGTCCGGCACAGGTGGTCGGCACCTGCGCCACCGCCACCGGCGCTTGCGCGCGCGGTGCGGCCGGCACGTCGACCGAGCGTGGCACCGGCTGGCGCACCGGCTTGGGTGCTTTCTGGCGTACAACAACCGGCTTGGCCTTGCGCTGTGGCAGAGGGCGTGCCGCAACCGTGGGCTGTTTGGCCGCGGCGGGCGCGTTGTTTACGGTGATCTGCACCGGCGCATCAGCACCACCGGCAGGCGCGCTGGCCGCTGTCTGCACATTGGTCGGCTTGAAGCCGCAGACACCCTGACGCTTGCGCGACACGCGCGGCACCCAGGTCACATTGCCGTCGATACCGGCCCGAATAAACACACAGCCTTTGCTGTCGACATATTGCTTGCCCTTATACGAGGCCGATGGGAATTCCGCCGGTTGATCGCGAAAGCTTTGCGCTTGGGAAATACCTGCCCCAAACGTCGTCATCAATGCCGCAACTGCCACAATACTAGTAAATTTCATCTGCGCCCCCACACAATGTAGTAAATAAACCATGCGCGATCCCGGTTTCAGAGTAAAGCACCCTGATCACCGGATCGCCCATTTTGCGCCTTACTTGGTCCCGAACATCCGGTCACCGGCGTCACCAAGCCCGGGAATGATATACCCCTGCTCGTTCAGCTTCTCGTCGACCGCCGCGGTGACGATCGGCACATCGGGATGCGCCTCTTTCATGCGGGCCACGCCTTCGGGGGCCGCCAGCAGACACAGGAAGCGGATATTGGTCGCACCGGCTTTCTTCAGCATGTCGATCGCAGCCACGGATGAATTACCAGTGGCGAGCATCGGGTCCACGGCGATCACCAGACGGTCGTCCATACCCTCGGGCACCTTGAAATAGTATTCCACCGGCTGCAATGT
Organism: Sulfitobacter sp. SBS6; assembly: GCF_048285585.1. NCBI lineage: Bacteria > Pseudomonadati > Pseudomonadota > Alphaproteobacteria > Rhodobacterales > Roseobacteraceae > Sulfitobacter > Sulfitobacter sp. SBS6. The sequence goes on from NZ_JBLWBA010000006.1 coordinate 458,454, forward strand.
TTCCTCGTCACGATACAGGCCGACAAAGCCTACCCGTGCCGACGGGATCAGCTCAAGCACGCCATCCATCAACCCGTTGCCCGCCCGCAGGATAGAGATCAGCGCCAGCTTCTTGCCGTCCAGCGTGGGTGCATCCATCGGCTGCATCGGCGTGTCGATCCGCTTGGTCGTCATCGGCAGGCCGCGGGTCACCTCATAGGCCAGAAGCTGGCTGATCTCGCGCAGCAACTGGCGGAACGCCGCGGTCGATGTGGCTTTATCCCGCATGATTGTCAGCTTGTGCTGCACCAGCGGATGATTAACGACGGTCAGGTGTTCAACGATATCGGACATCGGGGCGCTCTCCATATTACTTGGCTGAACTCATGCCCCGAAAAGCCGTGCCCCGCAACCATCGCATCTTCGCCAGCTTCATTTTGCCAGTCAAACTCCGGGGGGATCGCGGCCCCGCCGCGATGGGGGCTGGCCCCCACCCGACCGATACGCCGCCGAACAGAGTTTAGTCGGGCACCGTAACCCCAAGATGCCGCGCCACCAGCCCAGCGACATCGCGAAAACCGATCTGCCCCAAGCTGCCAGCGCCCTGCCCTGCCACCAGAACCGGAGCCCGTTCGCGGGTGTGGTCGGTGCCCACCCATGTCGGGTCGTTCCCGTGATCTGCAGTCAGCACCAGCAGATCCCCGTCCCGCAGTTGCCCCAGCAGCTTACCAATCTCGGCATCAAACCACTCAAGCGCGCGGGCATAGCCCGACACATCGCGCCGATGCCCATAAAGACTGTCAAACTCCACAAAATTCGCAAACGTCAGGCTGCCGTCTTCGGCGCTCTCGACCAGATCGCCAAGATGGCCCATCAACGTCTCGTCAGACCCTTTGCGCACCTCGTCAAAACCGGTCATCGAAAAAATGTCACCGATCTTTCCAACGGCATAAACACGGGCACCACTGTCCTGCACCCAGTTGCTCAGCACCGGCGCGGGTGGCTTGATCGCAAAATCACGACGGTTGGTGGTGCGGGTAAAACCGCTTTGAGCATCCCCGACGAAGGGACGCGCGATCACCCGTCCGACTTTCAACTCATGCGCGATCGGGGCCATGTTTTCGCATAGGTCCAACAGCCGTTGCAGGCCGAAACTCTCTTCATGCGCGGCGATCTGTAACACGCTGTCAGCCGAGGTATAGCAGATCGGGAAACCGGTCTTGATATGCTGCGCGCCGAACTCCTCGATAATGGCGGTGCCAGGGGCGTGGCAATTCCCCAAAATCTCATCCGTGCCGGCAAAGGCCGCAAGCTGCGCGACCAGCGCGGGCGGAAAGGACTTCGACACATCGGGAAAGTAATGCCACTCCCACGGGACCGGCAAACCGGCCAATTCCCAATGGCCCGAGGGCGTATCCTTGCCGCGCGAAATTTCTGTCGCCGCGCCCCATGTGCCGCTGACGGCGTCATCAAGGCTTGCGATATGCAGCCCGCTGGCCAGTTCGATCGCAGGGCCAAGCCCCAGCGACGCCATATGCGGCACGTTCAAAGGGCCGCTGCGCCCGTCTTCTGCACGGCCCTCCGCACAGGCCTGCGCGATATGACCAAGGGTATTCGCGCCGGTGTCCGGCACACGCCCGTTAAAGAAGGTGTCCGCATCAGGGGCACCGCCGATACCGACGGAATCCATCACAACCAGAAAAGCACGCGCCATCAGCCGACCCTCTCTACAATCAAATCCGGCACGGCGACCGGCTTCGGGCCGATGGTGATCGCACCGCGCACCGCCTGTGCGGCCCGCTCTGCGTCACCGGCGCGGGCGGCATGAACCACCGCCAGTGGCCCCTTAGACGATACTTTCGCGCCTAGGCGGACGACATCCGAAATCCCCACGGCCGGGTTGATCTGGTCCGTCTCGACCGCGCGCCCGCCGCCCAAAGCGACAACGGCAAGGCCCAAGGCCTCGCCATCAATCGCGGTAACATATCCGGTTTTCGGTGCGGGGACCTCGCCGATGATCGTCGCCTCGGGCAGGAACCGCGTCCAGTTTTCGACAAACTTCGCAGGCCCGCCCATGGCCGCGATCATCACGCCAAAGCGTTCCGCCGCGCGGCCCGACCGGATCGCCTGCACGATCATATCCGCCCCGACCTGCACATCGCCCGCCAGCCCTGCATTGGCCAGCAACACCCCCCCAAGAGCCGCACAGACCGAGACAATCGGCCCCTTGTTGTGCCCCGTCAGCACGCGCATCACCTCGGCCACTTCCAGCGCGTTCCCAAGGCTCGGCACCAGGGGCTGGCTCATATCGCTGATAACCGCCGTCGTCCGGCATCCACTCGCATTCGCAGTCTTGGTCAACGCCGTCGCCAGCGCCTGCGCCTGCGCCAGATCTTTCATGAAGGCACCGCTGCCGACCTTGACGTCCAAGACCAGACCATCCAGCCCCGCTGCCAGCTTCTTCGACAGGATCGACGCGGTGATCAGATCGAGGCTGTCCACGGTCGAGGACACATCGCGCACTGCATAAAGCCGCTTGTCTGCGGGGGCGATACCGTCGGTCGCACTAACAATCGCACAGCCTGCCTTGGCCACCACGGCGCGAAACTGCGCCTCGTCCAATGTGGTATTCACACCCGGAATGGCCTCGAGCTTGTCCAGCGTCCCGCCGGTATGCCCCAGCCCACGCCCCGAGATCATCGGCACATAGGCCCCGCAGGCGGCCAAGGCAGGGGCCAGCACAAGGCTAACGCAATCGCCCACACCGCCCGTCGAATGTTTATCCAGCACCGGCCCGTTCAGATCCCAGTCGAACACCCGCCCGCTGTCGCGCATGGCGAGCGTCAGGGCCACGCGGCCCACATCGCTCAGCCCGACCTGACAGACCCCCATCGCAAAGGCCCCCGCCTGCGCATCACTGACCCGCCCATCGGCAAGGGCCATCGCGAACCAGACAAGCTCTTCTCGGTTCAGCGACCGCCGGTGTCGCAGTTTGGACAGGATCGCGCGGGCATCCATGGCTTAGCCCTCCATATGCGCGCGGCCAAAGGCACCGGGCAACAGCTCGGCCATGGTCATCACCTCTTCCACGCCCGACAGGGTCGCCATGGTCACTCGCGCATCCCCCTGACCGAATTCCGCCAGTTTCTGACGGCAGCCGCCACAGGGCGTGACAGGCGTGGGGCTGCCCGCAATCACATAGGCCTCGACAAAAGCCGTCTCGCCCGCCGCGATCATGGCGGCGATGGCACCGGCTTCGGCACAGGTGCCTTCCGGGTAAGCGACGTTTTCCACGTTGCAGCCTACAAACACCGCGCCCGAGGCCGTGCGCAACGCGGCCCCCACCTTGAAATTGGAATAGGGCGCATAGGCATTTTCCTGCACGGCGCTGGCGTGCTGTCGCAAATCACTGGTCATAATTCCCCCAAGTTTCACAAAACTATAAAAACCTTTCGCCAAAGTTGCGATGCCAAAAGCGGAAAAATGCCATGCTTCATTTTGCCAGACAAACTCCGGGGGAATCGTGGCCTGCCACGATGGGGGCTGGCCCCCTTCCCGCCCCATGATCTGCGCCGCATGGGCGGTGACACGCCCCGCTCCAAAAGTCGTGTTGGCGCGGCTGGCAAAATAGTTTAACGCTAAACTACTCTCTTAAAGGACCGCCAAAACATGACCGATGCGCCCAATCTGCGCCAAGCCGCACTTGACTATCACGCTTTCCCCAAGCCCGGAAAACTCGAAGTGCGCGCGACCAAACCACTGGCGAACGGCCGCGATCTGGCGCGCGCCTATTCCCCCGGCGTGGCCGAAGCCTGCCTTGAGATCAAGGCCGACCCGACCACAGCCGCGCATTACACCACCCGCGCGAACCTTGTGGGTGTGGTGACCAATGGCACGGCGGTTCTGGGGCTTGGCAACATCGGCGCGCTGGCCTCCAAACCAGTGATGGAGGGCAAGGCCGTCCTTTTCAAGAAATTCGCCAATATCGATTGCTTCGACATCGAGCTGGACCAGAACGACCCCGAAAAGCTCGCCGAACTGGTCTGCGCGCTAGAGCCGACCTTCGGCGCGATCAACCTCGAAGACATCAAGGCCCCCGATTGCTTTACCGTCGAACGCATCTGCCGCGAGCGGATGAACATTCCGGTTTTCCACGACGACCAGCACGGCACCGCGATTGTCGTTGGGGCCGCCGTGAAGAACGCGCTTTTCGTGGCGGGCAAGAAGTTCGAGGACATCAAGATCGTATCCACAGGCGGCGGCGCGGCGGGCATCGCTTGTCTGAACATGCTGCTGAAACTCGGCGTGAAGCGCGAGAACGTCTGGCTTTGTGACATTCACGGTCTGGTCTACGAGGGCCGCGAGATCGACATGAACCCGATCAAATCGGAATACGCGCAGAAATCCGACCTGCGTGATCTGGCCGACGTGATCCATGATGCCGATCTGTTCCTCGGCCTCTCTGGTCCCGGTGTCCTGAGCCCCGAAATGGTGCAGAAAATGGCCCCGCAGCCGATCATCTTTGCGCTGGCCAACCCCACGCCGGAAATCATGCCCGATCTGGCCCGTGCGGTGGCCCCTGATGCGATTATCGCAACGGGCCGGTCGGATTTTCCCAATCAGGTCAACAACGTATTGTGCTTTCCCTTTATCTTCCGCGGTGCGCTGGATGTGGGGGCAACCACCATCAATGACGAGATGAAGATCGCCTGTATCGACGGGATTGCAGCGCTTGCCCGTGCCACCACCTCCGCCGAGGCTGCCGCCGCCTATCAGGGCGAACAGTTGACCTTTGGCCCCGACTACCTGATCCCCAAACCCTTTGACCCGCGCCTGATCGGGGTCGTCTCTACCGCCGTCGCGAAAGCCGCGATGGACACCGGCGTCGCCACCCGCCCGATCGAGGATCTGGGCGCCTATCGCCACAAGCTGGACAGCTCGGTCTTCAAATCGTCCATGCTTATGCGCCCCGTGTTCGAGGCCGCGCGCGTGGCCCCGCGCCGGATCGTCTTTGCCGAAGGCGAAGACGAACGCGTGCTGCGCGCCGCCCAAGCCATGGTTGAGGAAACCAAGGAACGCCCGATCCTGATCGGCCGCCCCGAGGTGATCGAACGGCGCATCGAAAAGGCAGGTCTGACCATCAAGCTGGGCGAGACGGTGGATCTGGTGAACCCCGAAAACGACCCGCGCTACCGCGACTATTGGGAGACCTATCACAACCTGATGGCCCGCCGCGGCGTGTCGCCCGATATCGCGCGCGCCATCATGCGCACCAATACCACCGCCATCGGCGCGGTGATGGTGCACCGCGAAGAGGCCGACAGTCTGATCTGCGGCACCTTCGGGGAATTCCGCTGGCATATGAATTATATCGAACAGGTTCTCGGTCGCGACGGGCGGCGCCCCCACGGGGCCCTGTCGCTGATGATCCTGGAAGATGGGCCGCTGTTTATCGCGGATACGCAGGTGCATCTGCACCCCACCCCCGAACAGATCGCCGAAATCGCCATCGGCGCTGCACGTCACGTGCAACGTTTCGGCATCGAACCCAAGATCGCCCTGTGTTCGCAAAGCCAGTTCGGCAATCAGGGCGAAGGGTCGGGCAAACGTCTGCGCGCGGCGCTGCGGCTGCTGGATGCGGGCAACCATGATTTCTGCTATGAGGGCGAGATGAACATCGATGCCGCACTCGACCCCGAGCTGCGCAGCCGCCTGCTGCCCTCGAACCGGATGGAAGGTGCTGCGAATGTTCTTGTCTTTGCCCATGCGGATGCGGCATCGGGCGTGCGCAATATTCTGAAGATGAAGGGAGGCGGGCTTGAGGTTGGGCCGATCCTGATGGGGATGGGCAACCGTGCTCATATCGTCTCTCCGTCGATCACCGCGCGCGGGCTGCTGAACGTCGGTGCTATCGCCGGTACGCCGGTCGCCGAATACGGCTGACACCCCGGGTGAAAACGCCGCCCTTATGCGGGGCGGCGCATGGACCGGAACCGGCCGGAATTACTTGGCCGGTTTGGTGCCCTTGGCCGCAAAGGGTGCCTTGATGTCAGACACGCTGCTTGGCATCGGCTTGGCAGGCCGTGCGTCTGCTTTGGCCTTTTTCTTCTTGTTGGCGAGCTTATCACCCATTGTTCTGAACCTTTGTTCAAAGACGAAGGGCGGCGACATGCCGTCCCTATCCGTGATGCTGCGCCCCTTTGCGCGATTGATCTGATCCAAATTCGACGCGGTGGGTCATATTCGACATGCGCTGCGCGAAAATCTGTGCGCTACCGGACACCGGCCGAAACGCGCTTGTAAATTTTGACACCGCGCGCGGGGGAGCGGCTGTAAACTTTGTTGCCGGATGGCCGCGATATAGGCGCAAGCTCTTGCTCTTTCCCGCGGCCGTGGCCTACCAAATGGTATTCGCGTTCACGGGAGGGAACCGCATATGGGATATCACGACATTTACAAAAGCTGTCAGGACAACCCTGAAGCCTACTGGCTAGAGCAGTCCAAAGCCATCGATTGGGAGGAAGCGCCCCGTCAGGCTTTGTTCGACAAGGGCAATGATCTGTACGAATGGTTCGCCGACGCCAAAGTAAATGCGTGCTATAATGCCGTTGACCGCCATGTGGAAAACGGCCGTGCCGATCAGGTGGCGATCATCCATGACAGCCCGATCACCGGCACCCAGACCAAGATCACCTTTGCCGAGCTGCAAACCCGCGTCGCCGCTGTCGCCGGTGCGCTACAGGCCAATGGCGTGGGCAAAGGCGACCGCGTGATCATCTATATGCCGATGGTCCCCGAAGCGCTTGAGGCGATGCTCGCCTGCGCGCGGATCGGGGCGGTACATTCGGTCGTGTTCGGCGGCTTTGCCTCGAACGAACTGGCCGTGCGGATCAACGACTGCACCCCCAAAGCGATCATCGCCGCATCCTGCGGGTTGGAACCGGCACGTGTGGTGGCCTATAAGCCGCTGCTTGACGGGGCCATTGAACAGGCCGACCACAAACCCGATTTCTGCCTGATCCTGCAACGCGAACAGGCCCCCTGCGATCTGACACCGGGGCGCGATCTGGATTGGCACGCCGCGCAAAAAGGCACCACCCCCGCGCCCTGCGTCGCGGTGGAGGGAAACCACCCCGCCTATATTCTTTACACCTCGGGCACGACCGGCGCGCCCAAGGGCGTGGTGCGCCAAACCGCGGGGCATCTGGTGGCGCTGAACTGGACGATGAAGAACATCTACAACGTCGATCCGGGCGATGTCTTCTGGGCCGCCTCCGATGTGGGCTGGGTCGTGGGGCACAGCTACATTTGCTATGGCCCGCTGGTGCATGGCAACACCACCGTTGTGTTCGAAGGCAAGCCCGTGGGCACACCCGATGCGGGCACCTTCTGGCGCGTCATTTCCGAACACAATGTCCGCAGCTTCTTTACCGCCCCCACCGCGATCCGCGCCGTCAAACGCGAAGATCCCAAGGGCGAGGAGATTGGCAAATACGACATTTCCTGCCTGCGCGCGCTGTATCTGGCGGGCGAGCGTGCCGACCCAGACACCGTGATCTGGGCGCAGGAAAAGCTGGGCATACCCGTCTATGACCATTGGTGGCAGACCGAAACCGGCTATACCATCGTCGGCAACCCCGCCGGACTGGAGGCGCTGCCGGTCAAGGTCGGCTCCCCTACGGTGCCGATGCCGGGTTATGACGTGCAAATCCTGAACGAGGCGGGCGAGCCGCAACCCGCTGGCACTTTGGGGTCTATCGCGATCAAGCTGCCCCTGCCTCCCGGCACGCTGCCAACCCTGTGGAATGCCGAAGATCGCTTCCGCAAAAGTTACCTCACGACCTATCCCGGATACTACGAAACGGGGGATGCGGGCAGGATCGACGAGGATGGATATCTTTATATCATGGCGCGCACCGATGACGTGATCAACGTCGCCGGTCACCGCTTGTCCACCGGCGCGATGGAGGAGGTTCTGGCCGGCCACCCCGATGTGGCTGAATGTGCCGTGATCGGCGTCAGCGATCCGCTGAAAGGGCAGGCTCCGATGGGGTTTGTGTGCCTGTCCAAAGGGGTCGACCGCCCCCATGCCGAGATTGCAGCCGAATGCCAGCAACGGGTGCGTGACCAGATCGGGCCAGTGGCAGCCTATAAGATGACGCTGGTGGTGGATCGTTTGCCCAAGACGCGTTCAGGCAAGATCCTGCGGGCGACGATGGTCAAACTGGCGGATGCAGAGCCGTTCAAATTGCCTGCAACGATCGACGATCCGGCCATTCTGGACGAGATCAAGTCGGCACTGCAAACCATCGGCTACGCCAAGGATACCTGATAGATCCGGCACCCCAGAACGCGAAAAAGGCGGCTGTAACAGCCGCCTTTTCTATTCGATATCTAGACCAGTTAGTGTTTGGCCACGAAGCTGTCTACCTGACGCTCAGCCTCGTCTTTGGCAACGCCGTAGCGCGCCTGAATCTTGCCGACCAGCTGGTCGCGTTCGCCGGCGGCTTCTGTCAGGTCATCGTCGGTCAGATCACCCCATTCTTCTTTGACCTTACCGGTCATCTGGCTCCAGTTACCTTTGATTGTATCCCAATTCATGTCAGGTCTCCTTTTGCTATAATTCCAAACGATGAAAGCACCTGAATGGCCTCTCATGCGTCTCGGAATATCAACGCGCCAAAGGCACCGCGGTTCCGTCTGAAACGCGGATTAGTTGAACTGCTCGCTGATCAGCCGTTCTTCCAGACCGTGGCCCGGATCGAACAGGATACGGTGCTTGATCAACGGGTCCGAGGTGATCTCGACCGCGACGACATCGCGGTAGGAATTCCCGTCGGCGTCGGCCATCACAGGGCGTTTGGCGGGCTCTAACACATCAAAGCGCACGGTCACCGTTTTCGGCAGTAAGGCCCCGCGCCAGCGCCGTGGCCGAAACGCCGCCATCGCCGTCAGGGCCAGCACATCCGCGCCAATCGGCAGGATCGGGCCGTGCGCGGAGTAATTATAGGCGGTGGACCCGGCAGGCGTCGCCACCAGTGCGCCATCGCAGACCAGCTCCTCCATCCGCACGCGCCCGTCGACGCTGATCCGCAGCTTGGCGGCCTGCGGTCCTTCGCGCAGCAAGGCGACCTCGTTCAAGGCCAGCGCCTTGGAGGTCTCGCCATTCGCATGTGTGGCGACCATCACCAGCGGGTTGATCACCGCCTCTTCTGCTGCGCGCAGACGATCCACCAGATCCTCTTCGGCATAGGCGTTCATCAAGAACCCGATGGTGCCGCGGTTCATGCCATAGACCGGCGTCGACAGCTCTTGCGAGTCGTGCAGCGCCTGCAGCATGAACCCGTCCCCCCCGAGGGCGACGATGACCTCTGCCTCCTCGCGCGTGACATTGCCGTATCGTGCGCTCAGCGCCGTCAACGCATCCTGTGCAACATCAGAGCGGCTGGCGATAAAAGCGATCTTCATGGGCGGATGTTTCCAATGAGGGATATTCACAGTCAAAAGAACCACATATCGCGCCGACCTACCAGCTTTGCCGCATATGACGGTGCGACCGGCGCATTACGACCTTCACCCCCGTGCCGGATTAAGCTAGATAGCCCGCAACCCGCACACGTAGTCAAAGGAACCACGCCCATGTCCGGTTTTTTCACCACCCCCCTGTCCGAAGCCGATCCCGAAATCTTTGGGTCCATCACAGACGAGCTGGGTCGCCAGCGTAACGAGATCGAACTGATCGCCTCCGAAAACATCGTGTCTGCGGCTGTCATGGCGGCGCAGGGGTCGGTGATGACCAACAAATATGCCGAAGGCTACCCGGGCCGCCGCTATTATGGCGGGTGTGATTTTGTCGATGTGGCGGAAAACCTGGCGATTGAACGCGCGTGCAAATTGTTCAACTGCGACTTCGCCAACGTGCAGCCGAATTCGGGCAGCCAAGCCAACCAGGGCGTGTTCACCGCGCTGCTGCAACCCGGTGACACCATTCTGGGCATGAGCCTCGACGCGGGCGGCCACCTGACCCACGGGGCCAAGCCGAACCAATCCGGCAAATGGTTCAACGCCATCCAGTACGGCGTGCGCAAACAAGACAACCAGCTTGACTATGACCAGGTCGAAGCGCTCGCGAAAGAGCACCAGCCCAAGCTGATCATCGCCGGTGGCTCCGCCATTCCGCGCCAGATCGACTTCAAGCGGATGCGCGAGATTGCGGATATGGTTGGTGCCTACCTGCAGGTGGACATGGCCCATTTTGCCGGTCTGGTCGCTGCGGGCGAACACCCCTCCCCCTTCCCCCATGCGCATGTGGCGACAACCACCACACATAAAACCCTGCGCGGTCCGCGCGGCGGCATGATCCTGACCAACGACGAAGCGCTGGCGAAAAAGTTCAACTCGGCCATCTTCCCCGGTATTCAGGGGGGCCCGCTGATGCATGTGATCGCGGCCAAGGCCGTGGCCTTTGGTGAAGCGCTCAAGCCCGAGTTCAAGACCTACATCCAACAGGTCATCAAGAACGCCCAAGCACTCAGCGACCAGCTGATCAAAGGCGGGCTCGACACGATCACCCATGGCACCGACACCCACCTGCTGCTGGTCGACCTGCGCCCCAAAGGCGTTAAAGGGAACGACACCGAAAAGGCCCTGGGCCGCGCGCATATCACCTGCAACAAGAACGGTGTGCCGTTTGACCCTGAAAAGCCCATGGTCACCTCCGGAATCCGTTTGGGCTCGCCTGCGGCGACAACACGCGGGTTTGGTGAGGATGAATTCCGTCAGATCGCCGACTGGATCATCGAGGTTGTCGACGGGCTGGCCGCCAATGGGGCCGATGGCAACGCCGAGGTCGAAGCCAAGGTCAAAGCCGAAGTCGAAGCGCTCTGCGCCCGCTTCCCGATCTATCCCGACCTCTAAAGCCCCAACCTCTAAAGCGATGTGCCCCGGGCCCTTCCAAATGGATTAAATCCCGGGGGGCCCGCAAGGGCGGGGCAGCGCCCCAAACCACGCTTCAAAACAAAGCCCCGCTTGCAGGTCCGCAGCGGGGCTTTTGCGTATTTGATCGTAACAGCAGCGCCCGTCAGACGTAGCCGCGCCACCACAGAAATGTGATGAACGCCACCGCCACGCACATCAGGTTGAACGCCACGCTGGCCGCAAGACCAAGCCAGCGGTCCTTGCGCCGTTCGGCCACGTCGATCCCGGCAAGATGCTCCATCACGCGGTCATAGGCGGACTGCACCGTCGCGCCCTCGAGCCTGCGTGCCATCTTGGGGTTGCGCGCCATAAAAGCCGCCTGTGCAAAGACCCTGCCCTCACGCCGCACCCGCGCGGGCAGACGTCGCCCTGCGCGCGCCAACGCATGAGAGACATCGCGCCCCTGCACACCCAGCTTTGCCTGCAAGCCGCGCTGCATTTCACGTGCCTTGGTCTCTAGGTCTTTTTGATCCAGCATGTTTCAACCCTAAACGGTCTGGCACATCGGCTGCAATGGCCCTACATCTTGGGCATGTTGAATTACACTGAATATGGCACCACAGGCGACGCCCCTGCCCTGCTGATCGTGCATGGTCTTTTCGGGTCAGGCCGCAATTGGGGCGTGATCGCCAAACGGATGTCCGACCAGCGCCGCGTGGTGACCCTCGACATGCGCAACCACGGGGACAGCCCGCGCGCGCAGACGCAAAGCTACCCCGAGATGGCCGCCGATCTGGCAGAGGTCATCACCCATCTTGGCGCGCCAATGGACGTCTGCGGGCATTCGATGGGCGGTAAGGCGGCCATGATGCTGGCGCTGAACCATCCCGAACTGGTGAACCGTCTGGTGGTCGCCGATATCGCGCCTGTCGCTTATGGCCACAGCCAGCAAGAGTTTATCGATGCGATGCGCACGGTCGATCTGGGCACGCTCACCCGCCGCTCCGACGCCTCTGACCAATTGGCGGCTGCGGGGGTCGAGCCCGCATTGCAAAGCTTTTTCACCCAGTCGCTGGATGTGCCCAACAAGACGTGGAAGCTGAACCTTGATGTGCTTGAGGCAGAGATGTCCAAGATCGTCGGCTGGCCCGATGGGGTCGATGGACAATACGAAGGGGAGGTGCTGTTCCTGTCCGGCGGCAACTCCACCTATGTCAAACCCGAAGACCGCCCCGTGATCAAGGCGCTGTTCCCGCAAGCGCGCTTTGCCAAGCTGCCGGACACGGGCCATTGGCTGCACGCAGAAAAGCCGCGCGACTTCGAGGCGTCTTTGCGGGCCTTCCTGACGCTGGGGTGAGGCAAAGGGGCACCGTATCGGGCGGTGCTGCGCCCCTGCCACATGGGTGTTGCCTGAAAACACGCCCCATATCCCGAGATGCCCCCTTGCACCTCTCCCCCCAAAGCCTATAACGCGGAGAATTTGCAAACATCCGGGGGCCTGAGCCATGCCAAAAAGAACCGATATCCAGTCGATCATGATCATTGGAGCGGGGCCCATTGTCATCGGTCAGGCGTGCGAGTTCGACTACTCCGGCGCGCAGGCCTGTAAGGCCCTGAAAGAGGAAGGCTACCGCGTCATCCTCGTGAACTCCAACCCTGCGACGATCATGACCGATCCGGGGCTGGCGGATGCCACCTACATCGAACCCATCACCCCTGAAATCGTCGCCAAGATCATCGAGAAAGAACGCCCCGACGCGCTGCTGCCAACGATGGGCGGTCAGACCGGGCTGAACACCTCGCTCGCGCTCGAAGAGATGGGCGTGCTCGAGAAATTCAACGTCGAGATGATCGGCGCGAAACGCGAAGCCATTGAAATGGCAGAGGATCGTAAGCTCTTCCGCGAGGCGATGGACCGTTTGGGCATCGAAAACCCCAAGGCGACCATCGTCACCGCGCCCGTTGCCGCCAGCGGTAAAAAAGACCTTGCGGCGGGCGTTCAGCTTGCGCTCGACGCGCTGGAATATGTCGGCCTGCCCGCCATCATCCGCCCTGCCTTCACAATGGGTGGCACCGGCGGCGGCGTGGCCTATAACCGCGACGATTACGAATTCTACTGCCGCTCGGGGATGGACGCGTCGCCGATGGGTCAGATCCTGATTGATGAGAGCCTGCTTGGCTGGAAAGAATACGAGATGGAAGTGGTGCGCGACACCGCTGACAACGCGATCATCGTCTGCTCGATCGAGAACGTCGACCCGATGGGCGTGCACACAGGCGATTCGATCACCGTGGCCCCTGCCCTGACGCTGACCGACAAAGAATACCAGATCATGCGTAACCACTCGATCGCCGTGCTGCGCGAAATCGGCGTGGAAACAGGCGGATCGAACGTGCAGTGGGCCGTGAACCCCGAAGATGGCCGCATGGTCGTGATCGAGATGAACCCGCGTGTATCGCGCTCTTCTGCGCTGGCGTCCAAGGCGACGGGTTTCCCCATCGCCAAGATCGCGGCCAAGCTGGCGGTGGGCTTTACCCTAGACGAGCTGGACAACGACATCACCGGCGTGACGCCTGCCTCCTTCGAGCCGACAATCGATTATGTCGTCACCAAGATCCCGAAATTCGCGTTCGAGAAATTTCCCGGCTCCGAACCCTATCTGACGACCGCGATGAAGTCTGTCGGAGAAGCGATGGCGATTGGCCGCACGATCCACGAGTCGCTGCAAAAGGCGCTGGCGTCGATGGAATCCGGGCTGACCGGTTTTGACGAAATCGACATCCCCGGTCTGGACAGTGACCTGCCCGCCGACGCACCACAGAACGAAGCCGCGCTGATTGCCGCGATCAGCAAGCAGACCCCCGACCGGATGCGCACCATTGCTCAGGCGATGCGTCACGGTATGTCCGACGTGGATATCCACGGTGTGACCATGTTCGACCCGTGGTTCCTTGCCCGCATCCGCGAGATCGTCGACGCCGAGGCGCAGGTCCGCAAAGACGGGCTACCGCTGACCGAAGACGGGATGCGCAAGCTCAAGATGATGGGCTTTACCGATGCGCGCCTTGGCACGCTGACCGGTCGCGACGAAGACAACGTGCGCCGCGCGCGTCTGAACCTTGGCGTCAAGGCCGTGTTCAAACGGATCGACACCTGCGCCGCCGAATTCGAAGCGCAAACGCCCTACATGTATTCTACCTACGAGGCACCCGCCTTTGACGAGGTCGAATGCGAAGCCCGCCCCAGCGACCGTCAGAAAGTCGTCATTCTGGGCGGCGGCCCGAACCGGATCGGCCAAGGGATCGAGTTCGACTATTGCTGTTGTCACGCCTGCTATGCGCTGACCGACGCGGGCTACGAGACGATCATGGTCAACTGTAACCCCGAAACCGTCTCGACCGACTATGACACTTCGGACCGGCTGTATTTCGAACCCGTCACCTTTGAACACGTGATGGAAATCCTGCGGGTCGAACAGGAAAACGGCACGCTGCACGGCGTCATCGTGCAGTTCGGCGGCCAGACACCGCTGAAGATCGCGCAAGCGCTGCAAGAGGCGGGCATCCCGATCCTTGGCACCACGCCCGACATGATCGACCTTGCCGAAGACCGCGAACGGTTCCAGCAGCTGGTGCAATCGCTGGGCCTGAAGCAGCCGCATAACGGTATCGCCCACTCCGACGCCGAAGCGCTTGAGATCGCAGCAGACATCGGCTTTCCGCTGGTGATCCGCCCGTCTTACGTTCTGGGCGGCCGCGCGATGGAGATTGTGCGCGATCAGGCCAGCCTTGAACGCTATATCCGCGACGCGGTGGTCGTATCGGGCAAAAGCCCCGTGCTGTTGGATCACTATCTCTCGGGCGCGGTAGAGCTGGACGTCGACGCGCTGTCAGACGGCACGGATGTCCACGTTGCGGGCATCATGCAGCACATCGAAGAGGCCGGCGTTCATTCGGGCGATAGCGCCTGTTCGCTGCCCCCCTATTCGCTGAGCCGCGAGATCATTGCCGAGGTTGAAAAACAGACCAAGGCGCTGGCGCTGGCGTTGAATGTAGTGGGCCTGATGAACATCCAGTTCGCGGTCAAGGACGGCGAGATCTACCTGATCGAAGTCAACCCCCGCGCCTCGCGCACCGTGCCCTTTGTCGCCAAAGCGACGGACAGCGCGATTGCGTCAATCGCCGCGCGGATCATGGCGGGCGAAAAGTTGTCGGCCTTCCCGCAACGCGCGCCCTACCGTGACGATGCCGCCTATGACGACGTGCTGCCTTTGGGTGATCCAATGACACTGGCGGACCCGAACATGCCTTGGTTCTCGGTCAAGGAAGCCGTGCTGCCCTTCGCCCGCTTCCCCGGTGTCGACACGCTGCTTGGGCCGGAAATGCGGTCAACGGGCGAGGTTATGGGCTGGGACCGCGACTTCCCCCGTGCCTTCCTCAAGGCGCAGATGGGCGCGGGCAACCCGCTGCCGCGCAAGGGCTGTGTGTTCTTCTCGATCAAGGATATGGACAAGTCGGACGACATGCTGACCGCCGCGCGTATCCTGCTTGAGCAAGGGTTCACCCTGCGCGCCACCCGTGGCACCGCCGCCTGGCTGACAGAGCATGACATCGCCTGCGAGATCGTGAACAAGGTCTACGAGGGTCGCCCGAACATCACTGACATGATGAAGGACGAAGCGATCCAACTGGTGATGAACACCACCGAAGGCGCGCAGGCGGTCGAGGACAGCAAATCCATCCGCTCTATCGCGCTGTATGACAAGATCCCGTATTTCACCACGGCCGCCGGTGCCTATGCCGCAGCGCTGGCCATCAAGGCACAAGCCGAAGACGAGATCGGCGTTAAATCGCTTCAGGGCTAACCTGCCCTTTCTGACCTGCGCCGCGTCTTTGATGCGTGGCGCAGGTCTTTCCCCTTTCCTCCCCCTCTCATTGTCCGTCGCCCTTGCATGCCAGCCCCCGCTGGACTTGACCCCGCAGCCGTTTCTTGGCCTACTCGGACAACGCTGAAAAAGGTTTACCCATGTACACACCCGCCATTACTGGTAGCGGCATCTTTACGCCGGAACAGGTCATCACCAACGCCGAGCTGGTCAAGGCGTTCAACGCCTATGCCGATCTGTACAATGTCGAACACGCCGCTGAGATCGACGCCGGAGAGTTGCCCGCCAAGGAACACTCGTCAGAGGAGTTCATCGTCAAGGCGTCGGGGATCGAACAGCGCTATGTCATGGATAAGACGGGTATTTTGGACCCCAAGGTGATGCACCCCCTGCTGCGCCAACGGTCCGACGACGAACCCGGCCTGATGGCCGAGATCGCGCTGGATGCGGCGCAAAAGGCGTTGCAGGCGGCGGGGAAAACCGCGGCTGATGTTGATGCCGTCATCTGCGCGGCGTCGAACCTTGAACGCGCCTATCCGGCGGTAGCGATCGAAATCCAGCAGTTGCTGGATATCAACGGCTTTGCCTTCGATATGAACGTCGCCTGTTCGTCCGCGACCTTCGGCATCCAAGCGGCGGCGGATATGATCCGCTCCGGCTCGATCCGCTCTGCGCTGGTGGTCTGCCCCGAGATATGCTCGGCCCATCTGGAGTGGCGCGACCGTGACTGCCACTTTATCTTTGGGGACGTGGCCACCGCCGTGCTGATCGAACGCGCCGAAGACGCAGCCTGTGCTTATTTCGAGATCAAATCGACCCGTTGCGCGACCGAGTTCTCGAACAACATCCGCAACAACAATGGCTTTTTACGCCGGTCCCGCCCCGATGGCGTCGCGGACCGCCGCGACATGCAGTTCATGCAGAACGGGCGCAAGGTGTTCAAGGAAGTGCTGCCGATGGTTGCCGAACACATCGCGGGCCACATGGCTGACGAAGGCGTTGAGGCCGCTGATCTAAAGCGTCTGTGGCTGCATCAGGCGAATAAATCGATGAATGACTTCATCGGTCGCAAAGTGCTGGGTCGCGCGCCCGAAGCGGGCGAGCAGCCGAACATCCTGCAAGACTACGCCAACACCTCCTCTGCCGGGTCGATCATCGCGTTTTCAAAATACTCCGACGATCTGACCGATGGGGACACTGGGCTGATCTGTTCCTTCGGGGCCGGATATTCCGTGGGGTCTGTGCTGGTGCAGCGCCACGGCTAAGCCCGGCGGCACAGGGCCACTTCAACACCTGTGACATGTGGGGCGCGGTCTGCGACAGACGCGCCCCCGCTGCCCTCCCCCCACCTTGAACGCCAAGGTCGCCTGACGCTAAAGAGGGCCATGGCAAAGCTTTACTTTCATTATTCAACCATGAACGCGGGCAAATCGACCGTGCTTCTGCAGGCGGCTCATAACTATGTCGAACGCGGCATGGTCCCCTATCTGATGACCGCGAAATTCGACCACCGCGCCGGACACGGGCGGATCGCATCGCGTATCGGGATCGGGCACGAGGCCGACACTTTCGAGACAGACGAAGACCTTCTGGCGAAGATCGAAAAGCGTTTGGCTGAAGGCCCTTGCGCCTGCATCTTCATCGACGAGGCGCAGTTCCTCAGCCCTGATCAGGTCTGGCAATTGGCGCGTGCGGTGGATGACCTGCGGGTGCCTATCATGTGCTACGGGCTGCGCGTGGACTTCCGGGGTCTGCTCTTCCCTGGGTCTGCGACGCTGCTCGCCCTTGCCGATGAAATGCGCGAGGTGCGCACGATCTGCCACTGCGGCAAGAAAGCGACGATGGTGGTGCGGCAGGATGCCGAAGGCAAAGCGATCCGCGAAGGGGCGCAGGTGCAGATCGGCGGCAACGAGACCTATATCTCATTATGCCGCCGACATTGGCGCGAGGCCGTGGGCCGTTAAACGAGGTTCGGTGGCGTTTCGCCCGCGACGCCCGCTTTCAAATTCTCAACCGCCATCATCCACATATCCACACGCACCTCCCGGGAGGACGTGCCTAGATGCGGTAATAGCACCACGTTATCCAGATCCCGCAGGGCTTGCGGCACCTCTGGTTCGAACTCATACACATCCAGCCCTGCGCCGCCGATGGTGCCCGCTTGCAGCGCCTCGATCAAAGCGGCTTCCTCGACGATATTGCCGCGCGCGATGTTGATCAGGAAGGCATGGGGCTGCATCGCCGCCAGCACATCCGCATTGATCAGATGCTGCGTGTCATCCCCGCCCGGCACGGCGATAACGACCACATCAACAGCGGCGACCAACTGTTTGAGATCACTGATATGTTCCGCCGGATAGGCGACGCTTTTCGCGCTGCGGCTAAAGTATTTCACATCCATCGAAAAGCCGTAGTGACAGCGCCGCGCGACGGCTTGACCAATACGCCCCATCCCGACGATCCCGACAGTCTTGCCCGTCAGATGCATGCCCAAAAGCTGCGAAGGCTCCCATCCGGACCATTGCCCTGACCGCACCAGCCGCTCGCCTTCTCCCGCACGCCGTGCGGCCATCAGCATCAGCGTCATGGCGATATCGGCGGTGGCATCGGTCACAGCACCGGGCGTGTTAGAGACCTGAAGCCCCGCCGCCTTTGCCGCCTCGACATCGATGTGGTTATAGCCCACCCCGAAATTGGCGAGCATCTTGCACCGTGGCATGCCGACCTTGCCAAAGACATCCGCGGTAAAGCGGTCGCCCAAGGTGGCCAGCACCCCGTCATAGTCGCGCAGGGCGTCCTGCATCTCGTCCTCGGACAAGGGCGCGCTGTCCTCGCGATAGGTCACGTCAAAGCCTTGCAGGGCCTCGTGCACTTCGGGGGGCGCAGGGCGGGCGATCAGTAGTTTCGTCAATGCAGACGTCCTCCGTTCGGGGTGGGTTGCGTGGGGCGCATCAGCACAATCGCCCCGTCCTCGTCCGGCACCCCAAGCACCAAAACTTCGGACATGAACGGCCCGATCTGACGCGGCGGGAAGTTGACCACCCCCATCACCTGCGTGCCGATCAGCGTCTCGGGCGTGTAATGCACCGTCACCTGGGCCGAGGTTTTACGCTCTCCGATATCGGGACCAAAGTCGATCCACATCTTGATCGCGGGCTTGCGCGCCTCGGGGAAGGGTTCGGCACGGGTGACCGTCCCGACCCTGATGTCGACTTTCATGAAGTCGTCAAAGCTGATCTCAGCCATTCGAAAGCTCACGCGAACGATCGGCGGCCGCCGCCACAGCGCGTTTGAGCAGGACCGGAAAGCCGTCTTGCTCGCTCATCAGCACGTCCAGCGCGGCCTGTGTGGTGCCGTTGGGGCTGGTCACGTTGATGCGCAGCTGGTCCGGACCTTCGTCGGCGGATTTCGCCAGCGCCCCGGCCCCTGCCACCGTCGCCGTGGCGAGCTTTAGCGCGAGCTCGGGGCTGAGCCCCTGCGCGATCCCGCCCGCGGCCATGGTTTCGATCATGTGGAAGACATAGGCCGGACCCGAGCCGCTGACCCCAGTGACTGCGTCGATCTGGGCTTCCTCCTCCAGCCGGACAACGTCGCCCACGGCCGACAGCAGCTCTTCGGCTTCATCCATACCCTTGGCGTCGACGTGGGCGTTGCCGACGATGGCGGTGATACCTTGGCTGATGGCGGCGGGTGTGTTGGGCATGGCGCGCACGATCGGCGTCTGTGCCCCCAGCGTTTTCTCAAACGTCGCGATGGTGGTGCCGGCGGCGACGCTGACAAACACCGTCTTGCCGTTGCCCATGGCCTGCAACGTGGGCAGCGCGTCACCCATCATCTGCGGCTTCACCGCCACAAGAACCACAGCGGGCTCCTTGGGCAGATCGACGTTCAACTGCACGCCCTGCTCTTTCAACCAATCAGAGGGTTTCGGATCGATGACATATACCGAAGATGTCGGAAGCCCGCGTGCCAGCCAGCCCGCCAGCATCGCGGATCCCATCTTGCCACAGCCCAGTAGAACCAAACCGTCTTTGGCGATGCGCGTATCTTTCATATCTGTACCCCTAAATTAACATTCGGGGATACACCTATGCGTGGCCGTACGCCTCTGCAATGGCAACCTGAAGGGCTTGTCGGGGCGTCTGGTCGCCCCAAACCGCCAGTTGCACCGCGGGATAATACCGCTCTGCGTTGCTCACGGCGGCGTTGATCATGGTATCAATCTGCTGCGCAGAGGCATCCTGCCCCCCGGCAAGAACCAGCCCATAGCGATAAACCATCAGCTTTTGTTCCGGCCAATAGGTGAAAGCACCGGTCCAGCATTGATCGTTCACATCGTTGAGCAAGTGATAGAGCACCGGCAGTTTTTCCGCGGGCGGATCCATTTCGAAGGTGCAGACAAGGCGCAGGGTTTCGTCAAAGGGCGACCACGCGAGGGTGATGGAATAGGTCCGCCACTGCCGTTCGACGGCCATCGCGATCTGTTCGTCCGATATACGGTCGAAGTCCCAGTCGTGATACGCCGCGAGATTTTCTACGATGTCGATGGGGTGAATGTCTTCTTCAAGATACTGCTCTGTCAGGGCCATGTGGTCACCTCTTTGGATCCGGGTATTCATATGCGCAGGCACATCAATACATGGGTGCATCTACCATAAATCGCCGAAGCTCTTAGCGACCTATACAAAATATGGTGCGCGCAACGCGGCCCTGAGGCAAGTCTTTTTCTGGGGGTAACCACGAAAGATAGGGGATAACCTCAGTATCTTGTGGATAAAAGCAGCATAACCCCCAATCTATAGGGCGCTGACCCCGACAGACAGCATTCGAAGCGAAGGTGACACCCCAAAAACGAACACACCCGCCAAAAGGCGGGTGCGGATCACATCGTACAAAGTTGGCCGAGGATGAGCGCGGCGATCAGCCCTTGCTGTCCATCGCATCAAGCCGCGCCTTCAGCGCTTCATTCTCTTCGCGGGCTTTTTGCGCCATGGCGCGCACCGCATCGAATTCTTCGCGTGTCACAAAATCACGGTCTGCCAGCCAACGGTCCAGCATTCCCTTCATCGCGGTCTCTGCTTCGGTCTTGGCCCCTTGGGCCACGCCCATGGCATTGGTCATCATCTGCGAGATGTCGTCGAAAATCTTGTTGCGCGTTTGCATGGTCATTCTCTCCTGATCGGCTGTTGCTCACTATATGGTGTGCAAAGCGGGTTCTCGCAAGGTTGACTTCCGTTTACGGTCAGGCTCAATCAGCGCATGAATGCAATGCTCCCCTTCCCCGACCTATCGCCCGAGATTTTCTCGTTCACGTTATTTGGCATGACCGTCGCCCTGCGCTGGTATGCGCTGGCCTATATCGCCGGTATCCTCGTCGGCTGGCGCATCGTTGTGCGCGCTGTTGAACGGCCCCGGCTTTGGGCGGGCAATACCCCCGTCATGACCAAACAGCAGGTCGAGGATCTGCTTTTCTGGGTCATTCTGGGCGTCATTCTGGGCGGGCGTCTGGGATATGTACTATTCTATCAACCGGGCTACTACCTCAGCAATCCCGCGCAGATCCTGCGGATCTGGGAGGGGGGCATGTCGTTCCACGGCGGCGCGCTTGGAGTGATCTTTGCGGGCGTCGCCTATACCAAACGTCACGGCATCAGCACGATCTCTACCGGTGATGTCGTCTGTCTGGGGCTGGCACCCGGCCTGTTTCTGGGGCGTCTGGCGAATTTCATCAACGCAGAGCTT
Source organism: Sulfitobacter sp. SBS6 (assembly GCF_048285585.1). Taxonomy (NCBI): domain Bacteria; kingdom Pseudomonadati; phylum Pseudomonadota; class Alphaproteobacteria; order Rhodobacterales; family Roseobacteraceae; genus Sulfitobacter; species Sulfitobacter sp. SBS6. The sequence goes on from NZ_JBLWBA010000006.1 coordinate 479,978, forward strand.
TGGGGCCGCCCCACCGATCTGCCCTGGGGCGTGGCCTTTCCCACGGTGGCCGCACAGGACTGCCCGGACATTGCGACAATCTGTGCACGGCACCCCTCGCAGCTATATGAGGCGCTGCTTGAAGGGCTGATCCTTGGGGCCCTGCTGATCTATCTGGCATGGCGCCGCGGCGGGCTGAAATCGGAGGGGCTGATCGGCGGCGTCTTTCTGGCCGGCTACGGGGCCGCGCGTTTCATCGTCGAATTCGTACGCCAACCGGATGCGCAATTTGTCAGCGCCAACAACCCGCTGGGGCTGGCGTGGCATGTAAACGGCTGGGGGCTGACCATGGGCCAACTGCTGAGCCTGCCGATGATTGCCATCGGGGTGTTCCTGATCTTGCGGGCGACGCGCAAGGCATGACCACACTGCGCGACATTCTACACAGCCGCATCGCGTCCAACGGGCCGATGCGGATCGACGAATATATGGCCACCTGCCTGCTGCATCCGACGCAGGGCTATTATACCACCCGTGACCCCTTTGGCACCCAAGGCGATTTCACCACTGCCCCCGAGATCAGCCAGATGTTCGGAGAGCTGTTGGGCCTGTGTCTCGCGCAGAGCTGGATCGCCCAAGACGCGCCCTCGGCCTTCACCTTGGCCGAGCTTGGCCCCGGCCGCGGCACGCTGATGGCCGATATCCTGCGTGCGACCCGCAATGTGCCCGGCTTTATCGAGGCGGCGCAAATTACGCTGGTAGAGGCGTCCCCGACGCTGCGCGATGTGCAGGCCAAGACCCTTGCGGGGCATCAGGTGATCTGGGCCGACAGGACCGACGCGCTGCCCGATCAGCCGCTTTTTCTGGTGGCGAATGAATTTTTCGACGCGCTGCCGATCCGCCAGTTCGTCCGTGGCGAAACATCGTGGCACGAACGGCAGGTTGGGCTGGCGGACGGCGCGTTGAGCTTTGGGCTGGGGCCCGAACTGCCGCAACCCGCGCTGGCCGACCGGCTGGCCGATACCACGCCTGGCGATCTGGTCGAGGATTGCACGCAGCTTGCGCCGATCCTCCACCCCGTGTCGGAACGGATCGCCACCCACGGCGGCGCCGCGCTGATCGTGGATTATGGCGACTGGCACAGTCTGGGCGATACCTTGCAGGCGCTGCGGGGGCATGAAAAAGCCGATCCGCTGGCCGCTCCCGGCCAAGCCGATTTGACAGCACACGTCGATTTTGAAAAGCTTGCCCTCGCAGCCGCACCGGCCAGCCACACCCGCATCACCCCGCAGGGCGTCTTTCTTGAACGCCTCGGGATCACACAACGCGCACAGACCCTTGCCAAGGGCATGACCGACGACGCGCTGAACGCCCATGTCGCCGCACATAGACGCTTGACGCATCCGTCAGAAATGGGAAATTTGTTTAAAGTGATGGGGATTTATCCTCCGCACCACAACCCGCCCCCAGGATTGGAACCATGACGCTGGAAATACTCACCTCCGATAGTCTTGGCGACGTGCGCCACGGGTTCTTTACGCGCCGCGGCGGTGCCTCCTCTGGCGTGTTTGCCGGGCTGAATTGCGGGGTTGGCAGTTCCGACCAGCGCGAGGTCGTAGAGATCAATCGTGCCCGTGTCGCCGATGCAATGGACGTGGCACCGGACCATCTGGTTGGCGTGCACCAAATCCATTCCGCCACCGTCATTAACGTCGATGGCCCCCTGAACGAGAAGCCCCGCGCCGATGCGCTGGTCACCGCGACACCGGGGCTGGCCTTGTCGATCCTGACCGCTGATTGCCAGCCTGTGCTGTTCCACGACGCCGAGGCCGGCGTGATCGGGGCGGCGCATGCCGGTTGGCGCGGCGCGCTTGACGGGGTGCTGACTGCCACGGTCGAGGCGATGGAAGACCTTGGGGCCACGCGCGATAATATCACAGCGGTGATCGGCCCCTGCATCAGCCAGCGCGCCTATGAGGTCGGGCCAGAGTTCATCGATGCCTTCCTAGCAGAAGATCCGACATTCGCCCGCTATTTTGCAAATGGTGCCGATGACCGGATGCAATTCGACCTTGCGGGCTTTGGCCTGAACCGACTGCGCGCGGCAGGTGTGGGCCATGCGGAATGGACGCGCCACTGCACCTATAGCGATGCGGATCGTTTCTATAGCTACCGTCGCAGCACCCACGCGAAAGAGGCTGACTATGGCCGGCTGATCGCTGCGATTGTGCTGTAGCAGCGTGAATTTAGGCAGCAATGCGACAGGTACCTGCCCAAATTTCGCCCCATAGCCAGCCAGCAGCCTGTTTGAATAGCGGCGCATTTTCTACCACAGGTCATAAATTCAAGGGTGTTTCGCGCTTTTGAGGTCGTGCCACAAACCGCGCCCAGGTTTGCTCGAATTATCTGAATTTTTTCGCGAAATGCCCCATCGGTGCCCGAAAGCATTTGCATAGTGATCCTCGACGAAAGGGCATTGCCCATAGACAATAGGATACAGAGCATGAAAACCAACGCACGCTTCATCAAATCGGTTATCGACGCTTCCAACAAGGAAGGCGTGAACCTGCCTTGGTCCCGTGGCACACGCCGCGCCGCGTTTATCGCGAAACGCGCTGCCCTGACGTCCCAGCAAAAAGCCGCCTGAACAGGGTCGGCTTACGGCCCGGGGGTTCTCGGGCCAGCCGATGACCCTGCGCGCGACGGGCGGGTGCCTGTCCGAACAGATGGTTTGAGACCGTTCACAAACATTCTCTGCGCGCGGGCCTCTCTCGCGCGGATTAATCCGGATCGCAGGTGTTTCAGCGGGGGCTAGGCATGTGGGATCGACCATATAAAGGTCACGTTATGACATTGCATACTGCCCCTGATTTCATCCCCTCCCCTACACATACGGCGCAATCAGCAGCCTCGCGTTCGGTTCTGCGGGAAGCGCGTGCCAGATCTACCGGACGCACCCGCGCGTATGAGATTGCGGTGCTGCGTCAGGACGGCTCCGTCTTTGTGACCGAAGGCTACGCCCCTGCCACACCGTTGTTCGAAGAACCGTTTTCCGCTTTCGCCCATGGCACGTTGATCCGCACGACCCAGGGGGAAATCCCGGTCGAAGACCTTTGCCCGGGTGACCGGATCGTACAGGCCGACGGGCTGCACGCCCCGCTTCTTTGGGTTGGATCAAGCAAGTTCGTCCCTGCGGATATCGGCCATCGCACGCCGCTTGTACGGGTCATGGCGGACAGTCTGGGGCTGGCGCGCCCCTCTGGTTTCCTGACCTTCGGCCCCGCTGCGCGCATCCTGCATACGCCACAAAGTCTTCGCGGCGCAGAGCAGACGCGCAAGGTCTTTACCCTGATGCGAGATCTGGTGGACGGGGTGAATATAATCGAAATTCAGCCTCCGACGCCGGTACGGCTGTATCACTTGGGCCTTGCCCGTCATGCCGCGATCAGCGTCAGCGGTCTGGAGATGGAGACATTTCACCCCGGCCCGTCGACAATCGCAGCCCTGCCGCTGCATCAACGTGACGCGTTTTTATCAATGTTTCCGCATATCAGTGGCGCCAAAGATTTTGGCCCGCTGTGTCACCCCCGCGCGTCAGAACGGTCAGACCCGATCTACGCTGCGCAATAGCCCTTAGGGTTCGCTTTTCAGACGGCTTTCCAGCACATCAAAAGGCACGCCCGGTTCGTCTTTGGCCGGGCGGATCACAAGGCTGGTTTTGACGCTTTCCACATTGGGCGTCGTCAGCAATTGTCCGGTCAGAAAGCTCTGGAAGCTGGACAGATCGGGGGCGACGCATTTCAGCAGGAAATCCACCTCGCCGTTGAGCATGTGACATTCGCGGACCAGCGGCCAGTTGCGGCACTTCTCTTCAAAGGCGGTGAGATCGGATTCAGCCTGGCTGGCTAGACCGACCATTGCAAAAACCTGTACCTCGAACCCCAGCTCACGCGCGTTAACATTCGCGTGGTAGCCGCGGATATACCCGCTTTCCTCAAGGGTCCGGACCCGGCGCAGGCACGGCGGTGCAGAGATGCCTACCCGTTTGGCCAACTCAACGTTGGTCATGCGCCCGTCCGCCTGCAATTCGGCTAAAATTTTCCGATCAATCGGATCAAGCCGCGTCCCTGCCATAATACCCCCATAGGATTTTCAATTGTTATAGCACCAACATCGTTGGACGCAATAATCTTTCGCCGGTGCGCAATGTTCTGAATTCAAGCAAAAATCAACCGCATTTTCGATGACGGCGATCTTTGCAGGGCGGATATGCAAACTTGGGGTTTAAGGCAACCCGAGGGGCGTCTATATCGGTTGGAACGCAACAAATGATACATTCTGGGGTTCTTTATCATGGCCGAAACTCGCGAAACCAAGCTTTTGATCATCGGCTCCGGCCCTGCCGGATATACTGCCGGTGTCTATGCCAGCCGCGCGATGCTGAACCCGATCCTTGTACAAGGCATCGAACCGGGCGGGCAGTTGACCACCACGACCGAGGTTGAAAACTGGCCCGGCGACAGCGAGGTCCAGGGCCCCGATCTGATGATCCGTATGCAGGACCACGCCAAGGCGATGGGGACCGAGATCATCGGCGACATCATCACCGATCTGGACCTGTCCAGCCGCCCCTTCCACGCCAAGGGTGACAGCGGCACGACCTATGTGGCCGACGCCGTGATCCTCGCAACAGGCGCGCGGGCAAAATGGCTGGGGCTTGAGACCGAAGAGAAGTTCAAAGGCTTCGGCGTTTCGGCCTGCGCCACCTGCGACGGCTTCTTCTACCGCAATCAGGAAATCGTGGTCATCGGGGGTGGCAACACCGCCGTGGAAGAAGCGCTGTTCCTGACCAACTTCGCCTCCAAGGTCACTTTGATCCACCGCCGGGACGAGCTGCGCGCCGAGAAGATCCTGATCGACCGGCTGATGAAAAATCCAAAGATCGAGCCGCTGTGGTTTCACCAACTGGATGAAGTCTATGGGACCGATGCGCCGCTTGGTGTCGAAGGGGTCAAGGTCAAGCACGTCGAAACCGGCGAGATCACCGATATTCCGTGCAAAGGTGTTTTCGTCGCCATCGGCCACGCGCCCGCAAATGAATTGGTCAAGGATACGCTGGAAACGCATATGGGCGGCTATGTCGTCACCAAGCCGGACAGCACCGAAACCTCTGTCCCCGGTGTATTCGCGGCGGGCGACCTGACCGACCACAAATACCGTCAGGCCGTGACCAGCGCCGGCATGGGCTGTATGGCCGCGCTGGAGGCTGAACGATTCCTTGCAGAAGTTGGCGATGATGAAGGCAAAGACACATCGCTGCCGCTTGGCTATGGAGCCGAGGTAAAAGACGACGCATAACGTTCGCCTAGGATGGCATTTGCTGGGATAAGATTGCCTTTTCCCAGCAAAAAACACGTCGCTGTCCGTAATTCGCCGCAAAGCGGCTACAAAGGTTGCCTAGCCCAATCGGTGCGGTCTATCAGCCCGAATATTCGAATTTGAACCTAAAATATTGCGAGACGCCCATGCAAACGCCCAACCTTGCTCCGATCCCTGAACTCTATGTCTCTTACGACTCGGCGCAGAAGCTGAAGGTGGAAGCTGGCGATCTGGTCAGCCATGACCTGACGCCGCGCCAGATCTGCGATCTAGAGCTGCTGATGAACGGTGGCTTCAACCCTCTTAAGGGTTTCTTGACCGAAGAAGACTATGACGGTGTTGTCGAAAACATGCGTCTGGCAGATGGGTCGCTGTGGCCGATGCCGATCAACCTTGATGTGTCGGAAAAATTCGCCGAAGGACTCGAGCTTGGGCAGGACATTGCCCTGCGTGATCAGGAAGGCGTGATTTTGGCGGTCATGACCGTCACCGACCGTTGGGTTCCAAACAAGGCCCGCGAGGCAGAGAAAGTCTTTGGCGCGGATGACAGCGCGCATCCGGCGGTGAACTATCTGCACAACACCGCGGGCAACGTCTATCTGGGCGGCCCTGTGACCGGCATCCAGCAGCCCGTCCACTATGATTTCAAAGCGCGTCGCGACACGCCGAACGAGCTGCGGGCCTATTTCCGCAAGATGGGCTGGCGCAAGGTTGTGGCCTTCCAGACCCGCAACCCCCTGCACCGCGCGCACCAGGAACTGACCTTCCGTGCCGCGCGTGAAGCGCAGGCGAACCTGTTGATCCACCCCGTTGTCGGCCTGACCAAGCCCGGCGATGTGGACCACTTTACCCGCGTGCGCTGCTACGAGGCCGTGCTGAACAAATACCCCGCCGCCACCACCGCGATGAGCCTGCTGAACCTCGCCATGCGCATGGCCGGCCCCCGCGAGGCCGTCTGGCACGGTCTGATCCGCAAGAACCACGGCTGCACCCATTTCATCGTGGGCCGCGACCATGCGGGCCCCGGCAAGAACTCTGCCGGTGAGGATTTCTATGGCCCCTATGACGCGCAGGATCTGTTCCGCGCCCATGAGGAAGAAATGGGCATCGAAATGGTCGACTTCAAACATATGGTTTGGGTCGCCGAGCGCGCACAATACGAGGCGATTGACGAGATCGAAGACAAGGATGACATCACCATCCTCAACATCTCGGGCACCGAGTTGCGTCGCCGTCTGCAGGAAGGGCTGGAAATCCCCGAATGGTTCTCCTTCCCCGAGGTGGTTGAAGAGCTGCGCCGCACCAAGCCGCCGCGCAACAAGCAGGGCTTTACCGTCTTCTTCACAGGTTTCTCCGGCTCGGGGAAATCGACAATCGCCAATGCTTTGATGGTCAAACTGATGGAGATGGGGGGCCGTCCCGTCACGCTTCTGGATGGCGATATCGTCCGCAAGAACCTGTCATCGGAATTGGGCTTTAGCAAAGAACACCGCGATCTGAACATCCGCCGCATCGGCTATGTCGCGTCCGAGATCACCAAGAACGGCGGCATCGCCATCTGCGCGCCGATTGCGCCTTACGCCACCACCCGCCGCGCTGTGCGCGAAGACGTGGAAAGCTTTGGTGCCTTCGTCGAGGTCCATGTCGCCACCTCCATCGAGGAATGCGAACGCCGCGACCGCAAGGGGCTGTACAAGCTGGCCCGTGAAGGCAAGATCAAGGAATTCACAGGGATCTCAGACCCCTATGACGTTCCCGAAACCCCCGAACTGCGCGTCGAGACAGAGAATGTCGACGTCGACAACTGCGCCCATCAGGTGCTGCTCAAGCTGGAAAGCATGGGGCTGATAAAGGGGTAACCCTTTCGACAAGTCGAACACAGAAAGGTCAGCCTTCATAGGCTGGCCTTTTTCATGCGTGCTGTTGGACGCCGTGCACAAAAAAAGGGCCGCAACACAGCGACCCTTTTCATTTAATTTTCGATGTTAAGACTTAATGCACCATCACGGGCGCATAGTCATGATCGCGCGCGAGGCTAAAGGCGAGCTTGCGGTCACCGACCAGTGCCAGCTGCTGCCCTTCGGCGTCATGCACGGCGTATAGCTGTTTTAGCCCTTCCGCCTGCTCGCGCACTTCGAGGGGAAGGTCGGACACGGCAATCATCTTGACGTAGACGGTACGGTCCTGAACATGCGTTTCTTCGTTATGCATTTTATTCCCCTTTTCTGATCTTGATGGTCTGAACGACCTTTTCGGGCTTCGCGCGGGTGAGATCGACGTGTAGTAGGCCGTTTTCAATCAGCGCTTCGCCAACGTCTACACCGTCGGCCAGTACGAAGGATCGTTGGAACTGGCGTGCGGCGATCCCGCGGTGCAAAAAGATTCGGTCTTCTTGCGTGTCGACCTGACGGCCACGGATCACAAGTTGTCTATCCTCAACGGTTATAGAGAGATCTTGTTCCGCAAAACCCGCAACCGCAAGCGTAATGCGGTAGCTATAGTCCGATGTTTGTTCAATGTTGAACGGTGGATAGCCTTCGTTTCCGGCCTTCGCCGTACGTTCCATCACCCGTTCCAACTGCTCGAAACCCAGCATATGCGGGTAGGAAGCCAGCGTTAATTTCGTCATAAGACACGTCCTTTAAGATAAGCGACAGTCAGTCATCCGGCCCCGTATTCGGCGACCTGCATCAAATATGGGGGCCATGGGGGCAGGACGCAAGGGCTATGCCTTTGAATTGCAACCGCCTATATTCGCAGGCCTAGATATAGCAAGAATCAGCCAAACCTATGAATCCTCCCTCCGACCTGTCGATGAAGAATGACGATGTCCTGCGTGTCGAGCTTGAGGTGTTTCGCCGCGAGCATCGCGATCTGGACGATGCCATTCAGGCGCTGGTCGACAAGGGGACGGGCGATCAGCTGACGCTGCAGCGGCTGAAAAAACGCAAGCTGCGCCTGAAAGACCTGATTGCCCAGATCGAAGACCGGCTGACCCCCGATATTACCGCCTGACAGCGCCCGCCAGCGGATTGCCACGCGGGCGATCATGGCTATAGTGCGCGCTTCTTATACGCTCTAGCAAAGGCCCTTTTTCATGGAAAATCCACCTGTCGGCATCATCATGGGCTCGCAGTCCGATTGGGCCACGATGCGCGAGGCAGCGACGCTGCTGGATGAACTTGGTATCGCTTACGAGGCCAAGATCGTATCGGCACACCGCACCCCCGACCGGTTGTGGAGCTATGGGAAAACCGCCGCCGACCGTGGCCTGCAGGTGATCATCGCCGGTGCGGGCGGTGCTGCGCATTTGCCCGGCATGATGGCGTCCAAGACCCGCGTGCCGGTGATCGGCGTGCCGGTGCAGACCAAGGCGCTGTCGGGTGTGGATTCGCTTTATTCTATTGTGCAGATGCCCCGGGGCTTTCCGGTCGCGACGATGGCGATCGGTGCGGCAGGTGCTGCGAATGCCGCGTTGATGGCGGCGGGCATTCTGGCCCTCCAAGACCCTACCCTTGCCACCCGTCTTGACGCTTGGCGCGATGCGCTCAGCGCCTCCATCCCAGAGGAGCCTTCGGATGACTGAAGCATTGAAGACCGGGGCCACCATCGGGATTTTGGGCGGCGGGCAATTGGGGCGCATGCTGGCCGTTGCCGCCGCACGTCTGGGGTTTCGCACGCATATCTTTGAACCCGGTGCCAACCCGCCTGCAGGTGATGTCGCCCATGCGCTGACCACCGCTGGCTATGATGACGTCGACGCGCTGACCGCCTTTGCCAAATCGGTTGATATTGTCACCTTCGAGTTTGAAAACATCCCGACAGATGCGCTGGATGTGATCGAAAACATCACCCCCATCCGTCCCAACCGCGAGGCGCTGCGCACCAGTCAGGACCGTCTGGTGGAGAAACAGTTCCTCGAAGGTTTGGGCCTGACTGTCGCGCCCTTTGCCGATATCGCCAATGCCGCCGATCTGGAGGCCGCGATGACGACCATCGGCGCGCCGTCGATCCTGAAAACCCGTCGCTTCGGCTATGACGGCAAGGGCCAGTCGCGTCTGCGCAGTGCGGATGATGCGGCGGGGGCCTTGGCGGATATGGCTGGCAATCCTGCGGTCCTGGAAGGCTTTGTGAACTTCACCGCCGAAGTGTCCGTGATCGCCGCGCGCAGCCCCTCGGGCGAGGTTGCCTGTTTCGATCCCGGTGAGAATGTGCACCGCGATGGCATCCTGCACACCACCACCGTCCCTGCCCGGCTCAGCGCCGCACAGCGCATGGATGCGGTCCTGCTGGCCGCCAAGATCCTGAATGCGCTGGATTATGTCGGCGTACTGGGGGTCGAGCTTTTCGTCACGCCGCAAGGTTTCATCGTGAACGAGATCGCGCCACGGGTGCATAACTCGGGTCATTGGACGCAGAACGGCTGTGCGGTGGACCAGTTCGAACAGCACATCCGTGCCGTGGCGGGATGGCCCTTGGGCGACGGCAGCCGCTATGCAGATGTGGTGATGGAGAACTTGATCGGCGACGATATGGACCGCGTGCCCGAGCTGGCAAAACAGCGCGACACGGCGCTGCATCTGTACGGCAAGGCCGAAGTCAAACCGGGCCGTAAGATGGGCCATGTGAACATCGTCAAACGGCCCAGCTAGGGCACTATCCGCGCGAGCCTAGCGAAGGAACCGCGCGGCAATCTCACCGGACATATAGCTGACGCGCCCGCCCGACATCGTCAGGGCCACACGGCGCGTCTGCGCGTCGAGCACCAGTAGATCAGCCCGCTTTCCGGTGGCGATCACACCCCGATCCGACAGCCCCAGCACCGTCGCGGGCCCTGCCGATACCAAGTGCCACGCCTGCGCCAAGGGCAATACGCCACGATCCGCCAGCATGAAGGCCGCGCGTCGTGGCGACGGGTAATGGTAGTCAGAGGCAAGCGCCCCGCCGATCCCCATCGAAATCAGGTCAAGCGCGGAAACATTGCCGTTGTGCGACCCGCCGCGCACCACATTGGGCGACCCCAGCACCACCTGATCCCCCGCCGCCGCTGCGGCTTCGGCTGCCTCCTGCGTCTCGGGAAACTCGGCGACGCGCACGCCACGCTTGCGCCATAGGGCGCGCCCTTCGGCGGTGGTGTCATCATGGCTGCCCATCTGGATACCCCGCGCCGCCAGCACCTTGCACAGCCAGTCCAGCGCCCCGGGGACATCTGCGCTTTGGGCGTGCAGGTCTTGCATCATCCGCAGATGGTCGTCCGGGTTGCGCCCTGCCTTCAGCGCTTGCCCTACCATGCGTTTGGGCACCTGCCCTTTCGCCAGCCGGTCGTGCGGCAGATGGTCGTTGAACACGACATAGGACAGCCCCCAGTCCTGCATGCGCTGCGGCAGATCGGCGTAGAGGTCCAGCAGATGCGTCTCGAGCCGGAGCTGTCCGCGCAGGTCTGTAACCAACGTATCCGACACCTGCTGGATCGCGCCAAAGACCTGTTCGGCAAATTCATAGCCGCGCAAGCCGCCTTCCCAACTGATGAACTGCGCCAGCACGGCGGTGGTGATGCCATTGGCGGCCAGCTCTGCCTCGGCGGCGACCAGACCCTCTTGCATGGTTTTCATCGCACCGCGACGGGGGGCGAGGTGCCGTTCGAACCCGTCCCCATGCACATCGACGATCCCCGGGACGATCATGTAGCCGTCAAGATCAACGCGCGTGGTTTGCGCCACATCGGTAATCAGCCCCTGCGCAACCGCCAGCGGGCGGGGCTCAAGCGCATCCGCACCCAAGACTTGCGCCCCCGTAAATTCAACGTTCAGCATCGTTAGCCTTTTGTCCCGGCAAGCAGGCCCCATCGGGGCAGCCGATTGAATCAAGCACTGCGTCCACGAACCCCAGCGACCGGTCGAATTTCCCTGTGTCCAGATAGGTCATCGTCTGCGCAATCACCGTCGGGTTCATCATCATGAACGTATGCGTCACCGGCAGCATCAAAAAATCTCGCATCCCGTCGACCCGCGCGGATTGGACGGACACTTTGCCATCATCGCGCCCTGGCAGCAGCGACGAGAAATAGGGATTCAGCGATTGCGTCCCTGCGATCACGCCCAGATCAAAGGTAACCGGAGGCAACCGCAGGGGAAGAGAGTTTTCACCCGTCCCCATCTGCGCCCCTGCGGGACCGTTCAACCAGTCAAAGGCGGCAAGATCACCCAGCGTGTCCACGACCTCGCTGCCGTGATTGGGCGGGGCCAGCATGACGACGCGGCCGATACGCGAATCTCCCGTCTCGGCAACCCATTGCCGCAGAAGGATACCGCCCATGGAATGGGTCACAAAATCAACCTTTTGCGTCCCGCATGCCGCGACTGCGTCGGGCAAGGTGCGGCGGGTCAGCTCTTCGACGGGGGCGGTGGTTGACGGGTAACCGGGGCGCACCACGGTGTAGCCCTCGGTCTCGAGCGCGGCCTCCATCACGGCAAAGGAGGTCTCTGTCCGGGCGAGCCCGTGCAACAGCACCACGCAGCGCCCCTCTCCGGCTATGGAAAGTGGCGCTTGCGCCTGTGCTACACCCGACAGCACGCCAAGCGAGAAAGTGATTGTGACCAGTGTTTTCATAGCTAGGGTCAAATAGACTGAAAACGCCGCATGTGAAATGCTTTGACGCATGCGCCGCGAGATTGAGGGTAAGATGGCGGAAAATAGCCCGCGTTTGGCAGTTCGTGCCGTGTTGGTCCATGAAGGCCGCTTGCTGCTGGTCAACGCCTATCCCGATGGCAAAAGCGACCTGATGTGCGCGCCCGGCGGCGGGGTAGAACGCGGCAGCGCCCTGCCCGACAATCTGATCCGCGAGGTGTTTGAGGAAACCGGCCTGCAGATCGCCGTGGGGGTGCCCTGCTTGGTGAATGAATTCCACGACCCCGAGGGGGATTTCCATCAGGTGGATATCTACTTTCGCTGCACGGTGACCGGCTCTGCCGATGTGGACCCCGCGTGGCAGGACGCCGAAAGGATCGTGACCGACCGCCGCTGGGTCACCCCCGACGAGATGCGCGGTCTGCGGGTCAAGCCGGACAGTCTGGCGCAGGTCGCCTTTGGCGACGACCCGATCAGCTACGACCCGTTGGAGCCGATCGTGCGCTGACCGCCAGCCCGATTCCGCCAAGCACCAACGCGGTGGAAATGATCACCTTTGCGCCCAAAGGCTCTGCCAGCAAAAGCGCACCGGCAAGGATCGCGATGACCGGCACCGACAGTTGCACCACCGCCGCCGTCGCCTGCGCCAGCCTTGGCAGCACCGCATACCACAGCGCGTATCCGAGGCCCGAGGTGACGGCCCCGCAGACCACGCCAAGAGCGATGCCCGTGGGGGTGTAGAATGTCGGCTGCACCAGAAGCAGGATAGCGACCAAGGGCGTACAGATCACAAAGTTCCCCGCGCTGCCTGCCAGCGGGTCAGACGCACCGCGGCCAATGATCGTATAGGCGGCCCAGCCGAGCCCTGCGGCGATCATCAACACGGCGCCCAATGGGTCAACCGCCACGCCTTGCGACGGCCAGAGCACCAGCACCAATCCGGCAAAGGCCACCCCCGCCCCTAACAGCTTGCGCGGTGTCGGTGTCACGCCGAACAGCGCACCGTGGGCGAACATGGCGATCTGAACCACACCGAACAGGATCAGCGCGCCCAACCCTGCGTCCAGCGTGAGATAGGCGAGCGAGAAACCGATGATATAGATGGCCAGCGTGACCGCCCCCAGCCCCTGTTGACGTCGCAGCAAGGGCACCCGCCCGCCGCGCAGCACGACCAGCAGCGCCAAGAGCACCGCCCCTGACAACACCCGCACAACGGCAAATCCGGTGGGGTCAATATGCCCACCGGCAATGGCAAAGCGGGTCAGGACAGAGTTGGCCGCGAAGGCGACCATCACAAGGGCGGTGAGCAAGAAGATACGCATGGCGACTGCTTAGGCTACCGACGCGCGACGTACCACGAAAAAGGGGCGCATCTGGTGATGCGCCCCTTCATTCTGTCAGCACAAGGGCGTGATCGCCCCCGCGGCGTGATTTACATCATGCCGCCCATGCCGCCCATGCCGCCCATGTCGGGCATGCCGCCGGCTGCGCCGCCGTCTTTCGACGGTTTGTCGGCAACCATGGCTTCGGTTGTGATCAGCAGACCAGCAACGGATGCCGCGTCTTGCAGCGCTGTACGCACAACTTTGGCAGGGTCGATAACACCGAATTTGAACATGTCGCCATATTCTTCGGTCTGAGCGTTGAAGCCGAACTTCAGGTCGTCGCTTTCGCGGATTTTGCCGGCCACTACGGAACCGTCAACACCAGCGTTTTCAGCGATCTGACGCAGAGGCGCTTCGAGCGCTTTGCGGACGATGCCGATACCAACGTTCTGGTCTGCGTTGTCGCCTGTCAGCCCTTCGAGCTTTTTGCCCGCTTGAACCAGTGCAACACCACCACCAACAACGATACCTTCTTGAACAGCGGCACGTGTCGCGTTCAGGGCATCATCAACGCGGTCTTTGCGCTCTTTGACTTCAACTTCGGACATGCCGCCAACGCGGATCACGGCAACACCGCCTGCCAGTTTGGCAACGCGTTCTTGCAGCTTCTCTTTGTCGTAGTCGGATGTGGTTTCTTCGATCTGGTTACGGATCTGAGCAACACGTGCTTCGATCTCGGCCTTCTCGCCAGCGCCGTCAACGATTGTTGTTTCGTCTTTGGTGATGGTGACTTTCTTGGCCGAACCCAGCATGTCCATTGTAACGGACTCGAGCTTCATGCCCAGATCTTCGGAGATCACTTGACCGCCTGTCAGGATTGCAAGGTCTTGCAGCATGGCTTTGCGGCGATCGCCGAAACCAGGTGCTTTGACCGCTGCGATTTTCAGGCCGCCGCGCAGTTTGTTGACAACCAGAGTTGCCAGCGCTTCGCCTTCAACATCTTCGGAGATGATCAGCAATGGTTTTTGCGACTGGATCACTTGCTCAAGCAGGGGAACCATTGGCTGCAGCGAGGACAGTTTTTTCTCGTGCAGCAGGATGATCGCGTCTTCCAGCTCGACAGTCATCTTGTCGGAGTTGGTCACGAAGTAAGGGGACAGGTAACCGCGGTCGAACTGCATGCCTTCAACAACATCGGTCTCTGTTTCCAGACCTTTGTTCTCTTCGACGGTGATCACACCTTCGTTGCCGACTTTCTGCATCGCGTCCGCGATCTGACGGCCGATTTCTTTCTCGCCGTTTGCAGAGATGGTGCCGACTTGGGCAACTTCGTCGCTGTCGTTGACAGGGCGCGCTGCTGCTTTGATCGCTTCGACGACAGTGGTGGTCGCCATGTCGATGCCGCGCTTCAGGTCCATCGGGTTCATGCCAGCGGCAACCGATTTCATGCCTTCTTTAACGATGGCTTGGGCCAGAACGGTTGCGGTTGTTGTACCGTCACCCGCTTCGTCGTTGGTCCGGGAAGCAACTTCCTTGACCATCTGTGCGCCCATGTTTTCGAACTTGTCTTCCAGTTCGATTTCTTTCGCTACGGATACACCGTCTTTGGTGATGCGAGGCGCGCCAAAGGATTTGTCCAGCACAACGTTACGGCCTTTGGGGCCCAGTGTGACTTTGACGGCATCGGCAAGGATGTTCACACCCTTAAGCATCTTGTTACGGGCGTCGGTCCCGAATTTTACGTCCTTAGCAGACATAGTGTCTCTCCTAAATTCTTGGGTTGATGTCAGCGTATCTTGGGTGAGGCGCTAGGCCCCGGCCTGCCTGAGCTCAGGACAGGATCCCCATGATGTCGCTTTCTTTCATCATCAGCAGTTCTTCGCCGTCCAGGGTGACTTCTGTGCCGGACCATTTGCCGAACAGAACCTTGTCGCCGGCTTTTACAGCCATTGCGATCAGCTCACCGCTGTCCTTGCGCGCGCCTTCGCCACAAGAAACAACTTCACCCTCGGAGGGTTTTTCTTTTGCGGAATCAGGGATGATCAAGCCACCCTTGGTTTTTTCTTCGCTTTCGGTGCGGCGCACCAGCACACGGTCATGCAGCGGTTTAAATGCCATCTTTCAGCTCCTTAAGGCTCAAAGTTATTCTCCCAAGCCGCCCCTCCGGTCGAGGGGTGCAGCCATTAGCACTCAGCCCTTGCGAGTGCTAACGAGGGATAGCTAAGGATGTGCACGGCCCTAGTCAACCACGGTAATTTGAAAAATTTTAGCCAACTTGCCCCGTGGCCCGCGCAGGCTAGTCCGACCCAAGCACCCGCCCCGCGGCGGAAACGGCTTCGGCACCTGTCGGGGTCAGGCCGTATATGCCTGTCTCGATCTTTTCAAACCATCCGTAGTGATTGTCGCGCATCATGGCGGTTGCCCGCTGAACCTGGGTTTCGCGCGCGACATGGGCACCTTTGCTGGCCCCTGCCTCGAACAGGTACATCGCGAGCTTCAGCGCATCCTGCCGATAGGCGGTGACCAGCCCTGCCCGCGTCTGCCCGCCGTCATTCGGGTCGCCCTGACGCCGTGCGAATTCGCGCAGCAGCCGCGCCTGCCGCTTGGCGCTTTTGCGCGGCGCATAGGGGCCCGGGTCGCAATGCACCTCGACCAGACCATCCTTCAGCCGCACGGTGATCAACCCCAACCCCAAACGCCGCGCCAGTGCCGTGTTGTCCTTGACCGCCTTGGCAAAACGTTTGCCCGGCTGACGGGCGACCGCCAGGTAGACATCATCGCTGACCGACAGACGCGCGATACATTGATGAAACAGCGCGAGGCTAAAGCCCAGCTTCAGCTCGACCACCACCGGCGGCTCTGCCCCGCGAACGGCCACGACATCGGCAGCCCCCACCTCTGACTTCACGACATAGCCCTGATCCTCGAGAAAGGATTTGATCGGCGGGTAAAGGTCGGTTTCGCGCGGGTTTGTCATGGGTGCAGTGCTACCAGCTTTGCCCCGCTGCTGAGAACCCCAAAGCCGCGGCTATCAGGCAGGTGGTGACAACTGCGCCAACCAACCATATAAGGCGCGCAAATCAACACTCTCCCACTGCAGGACATTCCTATGACAACGCTTGTTTTTGGCCATAAATCCCCCGACACAGACAGCACCGGCAGCCCGATCATCTGGGCATGGTACCTGAATGAAATCAAAGGCGTCGACGCCGCCCCCGCCCTGCTGGGCGAGCCCAACACCGAAGCGCTGTTCATGCTGGACCACTGGAAGCTGGACAAGCCACAGATCATCGACGACGTGCAAGCCGACCAGCCCGTTGTGATCGTTGATACCAACAACCCTGCCGAGCTGCCCGCCAGCATCAATGACGCGGACATCACCGCCATCATCGACCACCACCGTCTGGTGGGCGGGCTTGAAACCAAAGGCCCCGTCAACATCGTGATGGAGACGCTCGCCTGCACCGCGACGATCATGTACAAGATGATCGGTGATGACATGGCGCAGATGCCCACCAATATCAAAGGCGCGATGCTGACCTGCATCCTGTCCGACACGCTGGAATTCCGCAGCCCGACCACAACGCAAGAAGACACCGCCATCGCCCACTCGCTGGCCAAGGATCTGGGTATCGACATCGCTGAATATGCGGCGCAGATGTTTGCGGCGAAATCCGACGTCTCGTCCTTCTCCGAAGCAGAGCTGCTGCGCATGGATTCGAAAGAATACGAAGTCGACGGCAAGAAATTCCGCGTCTCCGTTCTGGAAACCACATCGCCCGCAGCCGTGCTGAGCCGCAAAGACGCGCTGATGGCCGCAATGCCCGGCGTTGCCACGGAAGACGGGGCCGATCAGGTATTGCTCTTCGTTGTCGACATCCTGAACGAAGAAGCCACCATGCTGATCCCCAACGACTTTACCAAGTCTGTGGCTGAGAAAAGCTTTGGCGCGACCGTCACCGGTGACAGCGTTGTCCTGCCCGGTGTGATGAGCCGTAAGAAGCAGATCATCCCGAACATCAAAGTCTAAACGGACCTATCCGGCTCCCTGCTTGGCGGGGGCACAAACGCAAAAGCCCCCCTGAGATCAGGGGGGCTTTTGTCATTTCAGCGCCGCGCCGGAGCGCGAGGGGCTTATACCTTCAAAGGGGTATCGCCGCGTTCCCATGCCAGCGGCTTGAACACGTCGTCGACGGGTGTCTGCGCGACGTGGTTCACGTAGTTGGAGATGGTTTTCTGCGCCATCCCAAGGATCACATCCAGCACCGCGCGGTGGCCATAGCCCGCGTCAAAGAACGCTTTCATCTGATCGTCAGACACGTTGCCGCGCTGGCGGAACATCTGGACGGTAAAAGTGCGCAGCGCTTCCAGCTTGGGTGTCGGCAGCGCGGTTTCATTGCGCAGCGCGTCAGAGATTTCGTCCGATACCTTCATCATCTTGGCGATACCTGTGTGCGCGGGGACGCAGTAGTGGCATTCGTTCTCGACGTTGATCGCCTGCCAGACCACAGTCAGCTCTTCCGCATCAAAATCGGTTTCGGTGAACAGCTTGTGCAGCACCTGATAGCCTTCGTAAGCCTGTGGGCTTTCGGCCAGAACCTTGTGCAAACCGGGCAAACGGCCAAAGGCTTTTTGCGACTGCTCAAGCAGCGGCTTGGAGGCTTCGGGTGCGGTATCAAGATCGTGAGAGGGGAAGGACATGGAAAAGCTCCTGTAAATGTTTCGCTAAAGTACATTTAGGGTTTATTGAGCGATCACTCAAGTATATAATTGAGCAATCATTCAAGAAAAGGTGATCCCATGCCCCGCAAACCCAGCTATGACCGTGAAGATCTGATCGAACGCGCCCGCGATCTGTTCTGGCAACGCGGTTGGGCGGGCACGTCGCTGAAGGACCTTGAGGCGAGCCTCAAGATGAAGCCGGGCAGCTTCTATGCAGCGTTCGGGTCAAAGGATGCGCTGTTCGAACTGGCGCTGGATCGCTACGCCGCTGACGGGTCAGAGCGGATGAAGACGCTTGCCCGTAACGAAGGCCCCCTGCCCGCGCTACAAAAATTTCCCCGCATGGTGATTTCGAATGACACCGCACCGGCCAAAGCCTGCATGTTGTCGAAAACCCTGCTTGAACTGCAAGCCCACCGTCATCCGCTGGCGCAAAAGGCAAACGCCCATCTGCTGAAGATGGAGCAGATGTTCGCAGAGCTGTTTTCCCAAGCCCAAGCCGCCGGTGATATCAGCACTGATCACGATCCGCGCAGTCTGGCGCGGCGCTACCAGTCCGATGTGCTGGGGCTGCGCGTCTCGGCGGAACGTGAGGGGGTGGATGCCGCCGCCATCGCGGGCGAAATCGCGGACGGCTTGGCGCGGCTCTGACACGCATCAGGGCGCGGGCCTGTTGCGCTGCCCAGTTGCCCCGCGGGGGGATGTGTGCTTTCTGCGGTGCAAAGCTCTTGCAGATTGGAAAGCGGCCCATGACCCAGATTATCAATAACCTTTTCGAAATCTCTGACCGCTATGACGCCTTGTTCGTCGACCTTTGGGGCTGCGTCCACGACGGGGTCAAGGCGCTGCCGGATGCGGTCACCGCACTGCAAGCCTATCGCAACGGCGGCGGCAAGGTGGTGCTGGTCACAAACTCCCCCCGCCCCCGCGACGGCGTGATCAAACAGCTGGCGCATTTCGGCGTACCGGATGATGCGTGGGACGATATTGCCACCTCGGGCGATTCTGCGCGCACGGCGATGTATCGCGGCATGGTGGGCACGCAGGTCTGGCACCTCGGCCCGCCCACGGACAAACACTTCTTTGATCCCAGCGACGTGGTTGATGATCCTGTCGATATCCAGCGCGTTGATCTGGAAGACGCCGAAGGCATCGTTTGCACCGGCCCTTTCGATCCGTCCGAAGACCCCTCCGTGCTGCGCCCGCAACTTCTTTATGCCAAGCAAAAGGGGCTCAAGCTGCTTTGCGCGAACCCCGATATCGTGGTGGACCGTGGCGATGTGCGCGAATGGTGCGCCGGTGCTGTCGCGGCGCTTTATACCGAGATGGGTGGGGAAAGCCTGTATTTCGGCAAACCGCACCCGCCAATTTATGACCTGGCCCGCCGCAAGCTCTACGCATTGGACAAGGACATCACCGACAATGGCATTCTCGCCATCGGCGACGGCATCCATACCGATGTCAAAGGGGCCATGGGCGAGGATATCGATTCGCTTTTCATCTCTGGCGGTCTGGCCGCGCGGGAAACCGAAACACAGACCCAGCCCGATCCCGAGGCGCTAACCCGTTATCTGGAAAAGGAAACATCGGCTCCGACCTACACAATTGGGCACCTACGCTGACCTACTTTTTCCTTGCGTTTCTGCGCCTGCAAAGTAATTAAGTTTCACACCGGATAAAACTGGCGTCACTTTATTACTGAAAGGGCTGGCATGTTGGATAATCTGCCCCGTGGAACGATCTGTATTGAAGATATCGAAATCGGCATGACGCGCTATCTGCGCAAGGTCATCACCGACGAAGACATCGAGATGTTCGCGCAAGTGTCCACTGATCGTAATCCGGTACATCTGGACGACGCCTATGCGCAGGACACGATCTTTGAGGGGCGGATCGCCCACGGCATGCTGACTGCGGGCCTGATCTCTGCCGTGATCGGAGAGCAGTTGCCGGGGCATGGCACCGTCTACATGGCGCAGTCGCTCAAGTTTCTGGCCCCCGTGCGCCCCGGCGATCTGGTCTATGCCGAGGTGAAGGTCACCAATATCGAATTCGACAAGCGCCGTGTGAAACTGGATTGCCACTGTGCGATTGACGGCAAAAAGGTCCTGATTGGCGAAGCAACCGTTCTGGCCCCGTCGCGCAAGTTCGACTGACGCTAGCCCTCCCGCCAGCGCCCGTCCCACAACGCTGCGGTTTTTCGGTACCGTGACCCGCCCCGCTGCTTGTCAGCACCGGCAGAGGGGGCTACCACCAAGCGCATGGAAATCATTCGCGACTATCAATTTGTATCCGCTTCCGATCAGGGGGCGACCGCCGCTATTGGCAATTTCGACGGGGTGCATCTGGGGCATCGGTCGGTCATCGATATGGCCCGCGCCGCCCTGCCCGACGCGCCCTTGGGCGTGGTCACATTCGAGCCACACCCCCGCGAATATTTCGCCCCCGACGCCCCGCCCTTCCGGCTGATGGGCGCAGAGGCGCGGGCGCACCAGTTGCAAAAGATCGGCGTCGACAAGCTGTATGAGCTGGGGTTCGATGCTGCTCTATCCGGCCTCAGCCCCCGCGCCTTTGCGCAGGAGGTGATCGTTGATGGGCTGGGCCTACGCCATGTGGTCGTGGGCGCGGACTTCCGCTTTGGCAAGGCGCGCGCGGGCACCGCTGAACAGCTGCAGGCCTTCGGTGCCGAGATGGGGTTCGGCGTGACCATCGCGCCGCTGATGGCGAAGGGCCCTGATACCGTGTCTTCGACCGCGATCCGCAACGCGCTGACAGAGGCACGCCCCCGCGACGCCGCCGCGATGCTGGGCCATTGGCACCGCGTTGAAGGCCCGATCCTGCACGGTGAAAAGCGCGGGCGCGAACTGGGCTACCCGACGGCGAATATGTCGATCGACGGGCTGCACCCGCCAGCCTTTGGTGTCTATGCGGTGCTTGTCGATGTGCTTGAAGGGCCGCAGGCAGGGCGCTACCACGGCGTTGCCAGCCTTGGCGTGCGCCCCATGTTCGGCGAGAACAAGGCCAACCTCGAGACATTCATCTTCGACTTCAAAGGCGATCTCTACGGCAAGCATGTCTCGGTCGCGCTGGTCGACCACCTGCGCGGCGAGGAAAAATTCGACAGTCTTGACGCCCTGATCACCCAGATGGACGCCGACAGCGCGCAGGCCCGCAGCATTCTGGCCGCGCTATGACCGATCCGATTGCCGCCAAAGGTCTTGCCAAACGGTTCTGGGAAAAGAAGCCGCTCACCAAGATGTCGCAAGACGAATGGGAAGCGCTGTGTGACGGTTGCGGGAAATGCTGCCTGAACAAGCTTGAAGACGAAGACACCGAAGAAGTCGCCCTGACCCGCGTGGCCTGCCGCCTGTTGGATGATGCGACCTGCCGGTGCAGCCACTACGAGAACCGGCACCAGTTTGTACCCGACTGCATCGTTCTGAAGCCCGACAATCTGGATACCCACGCCTATTGGATGCCGCTCACCTGCGCCTATCGGCTGCTGTGGCAGGGCAAGCCGCTGTATGACTGGCACCCGCTGATCAGCGGTGACCCTGATAGCGTGCATCGCGCGGGGATCTCGGTGCAGCATAACACCGTCTCGGAATTCGACACCCCGTTCGAGGAATGGGAAGACCACATTATCGAGGAGCCAACCTGATGTTTTTTGCCTCTGACAACGCGGGCCCTGTTCACCCCCAGATCATGAACCGTCTGGCACAGGCAAACACCGGACACGCGATGCCCTATGGCAACGATCCCATCATGGACGAAGTCCGCGACGCGATCCGCACCGCGTTCGAGGCACCGGAGGCTGCGGTCTATCTGGTCGCAACCGGCACCGCTGCCAATGCGCTCGCGCTGGCGTGCTACACCCAGCCATGGCAGACGATCTTTTGCTCCGTCACCTCGCATATCCACGAAGACGAATGTAACGCGCCCGAGTTCTATGCCGGTGCAGCAAAGCTGACCGTGGTGGAAACCGACGACAAGATGACACCCGAGGCGCTGACAAAGGCGATCGAGAAACACCCCGATGGCAATGTACATGGCGCGCAGCGCGGGCCGGTGTCGATCACGCAGGTGACCGAACGGGGCTCGGTCCACACGCTGGAAGAGCTGAACGCCCTCACCGCTGTTGCCAAAAGCTATGACCTGCCCGTGCATCTGGACGGGGCGCGCTTTGCCAATGCGCTGGCTGCCCTGGGCTGCACACCGGCAGAGATGACGTGGAAAGCGGGCGTCGATGTCGTCAGCTTTGGCGGCACCAAGAACGGTTGCATGGGTGTCGAGGCGGTGATCTTCTTCGACCCCACCAAGGCCTGGGAGTTCGAGCTGCGGCGCAAACGCGGGGCGCATCTGTTTTCCAAGCACCGGTTCCTATCTGCGCAGATGGCGGGCTACATGCAGGATGATTTATGGAAAACGACCGCCGCCTTGGCCAATGACAACGCGCGCCATCTGGCCGACGGTTTGCGCGCCGCAGGGGCAACGCTGCTGCATAAACCCGACGCCAATATGATCTTTGCCAAATGGCCCCGCCGCATCCACCAGAAGCTGCATGATGCGGGGGCGAAATACTATGTCATGGATGGCCCGTTAGAGGGCGACGACCCGAATGAGCCCTTATCGGCGCGGCTGGTCTGTGACTGGTCGATCGGCACAGAGGCGATCGACCAGTTCCTATCGTATTTCTGACGGCTATACCGTTTCGAGAAAGCTGCGGATTTCAGCGGCGACGGCCTGCGGGTGCGTGATCGGGGCCATGTGCCCCGCCCCTTCGATCGCCTTGCGTGTTACATTCGGCAAACGGCGGGCGATGGACGTGCTGATCGCATCTACCATATCCGCCGATGTGCCCCCGTCCATCAACAGCACCGGCATCGCGGCGCGTGCGAACTTGCCCGGCTCTAGCAGCCCGGCATTGTCGTCCCGCAAGAACGGCTGGCTGGCGGGCACATAATGGATACGGTCAGCCATATACTGGCGCAGCTTTTCCGGCGTCTGTTCCCATCCGCTGCCGTCGCCCCAGCCTGTGTTGAAGATGCGCGCGGCCTCCATCCGGTCGCCCGCGTCATAAGCCGCATCGAACCCACCGGAGTTGCGATCCGCGGCCGCCACCCGTGCCGGATCGTCAGCCAGAGCCGCCGCGAAATAGACCGGTTCGATCATCGTCAGGCTGCGCACCAGTTCGGGGGTCTCGATGGCAATCCGCAAGCCGATCGTCGCGCCAAAAGAATGGCCGATAATATCAATCGGTTCGGTCACCAGTTCCCGCACCAGATCGGTCGCCCGGGCATGGATATCCCCCTGCCCGTCCCAATCGGCGGATTTCCCGTGGGAGGGCAGATCGGGGCACAGCAACGTCAGTTCATCCGCCAACGCCTCACCCACGCCGCGCCACGCGCCGGAATGGGCAAGCGTGCAGTGAACAGCCAGCGCGTGCCGCGGACCGTGTCCGAATTGCCGTGTAAATAAACCTGAACTCACAGTTTACCTGCCATCACGAGGTCAAGATCTTCAAGCCGGTCCTGGCCCCAGAACTTGTGGGCGTCGTCCAGAATATAGAATGGCGCTCCAAAGACGCCCTTTTCGACCGCCTCTTCCAGATTGCGCGCGTAGGTATCAGCCCCCTGCAGCAAGCCTTTGTCGGCCAGCGCGGGGTCAAAACCCGCTTTTTCAAGACAGTCGCGCACGACCGCATCTTCGGCAATATCGCGTTCCTCGGCCCAGACGGCGGTCATGATCAGCTGGCACAGCTTGCCTACGTCGCCGCCTTCGTTCTGCGCTGCGATAATGGCGTAAGAAGACGGCGCGCCGTTGGTGGGCCAATGCGCGGGTTTGAGGTTGAACGGCATCCCCAGCTTCTTGGCCTGACGCGGCAGTTCAATCGCGCGATACTCTTGCCGCGACGGATGCCGATCTTTCGGGGGCTGCCCGCCCGTGCGCCCGAAAGCGGTAATCAGATCGAAAGGTTTATAGGTGATCGTCGCCCCGTGTTTGGCGGCGATTTCCTCAAGCCGGTTTCCCGCCAGATAGGCATATGGTGAAAGTGTCGCAAAAAAATAGTCGATATGGGGCATTTGGGGTCTCCGATCAGGGCTGTGCAGCTTTGCCAGACCGTAAGGCCATGCTAAGCGGTGTCAACGTCACGATTCTGTCACATGTTCTGCATCCAGGGACCCTTTGCACATGGCTCAAACCACCGAACCCAAACTGATCTCAGGTAACGCGAACATGCCGTTGGCCAAAGCCATCGCACGGCGGATGTCGCTGCATCGGGGGGTCAACGTAGGGCTGGTCGACGCACGGGTCGAACGGTTCAATGACGGCGAAATCTTTGTGGAGGTTTACGAGAATGTCCGCGGCGAGGATATGTTCATCATCCAGCCAACGTCGAACCCCGCCAATGACAACCTGATGGAACTGCTGGTCATGGCCGACGCGCTGCGCCGGTCCTCTGCGGCGCGTGTCACGGCTGTTCTGCCCTATTTCGGCTATGCCCGTCAGGACCGCCGCACCAAGGCACGCACGCCGATCACCGCCAAGATGGTCGCGAATATGATGGTCGGCAGCGGCATCGAGCGTATCCTGACGATGGACCTGCACGCCGCTCAGATCCAGGGTTTCTTCGATATCCCTGTCGACAACCTCTATGCCTCCCCCGTTTTCGCGCTGGACATCCAGAACGAATTCAAGGGCCGCATGGACGAGCTGATGGTCATCTCGCCGGATGTGGGCGGCGTGGCCCGCGCACGGGAACTGGCGAAGCGCATCAACTCCCCCCTCGCCATCGTGGACAAGCGCCGCGAAAAACCCGGCGAGATTGCAGAGATGACCGTGATCGGCGATGTGACCGACAAAGTCTGCCTGATCGTGGACGACATCTGTGACACCGCCGGCACCCTGTGCAAAGCGGCCGAAGTGCTGATGGAAAACGGCGCGAAGGAAGTCCACTCCTACATCAGCCACGGCGTTATGTCCGGCCCTGCGGTCGAACGCGTTAGCAATTCGGTGATGAAATCGCTGGTCATCACGGACAGCATCGCGCCGACGCCCGCCGTCAAGCAAGCAACAAACATCCGGATCGTGCCTACAGCGCCGATCTTTGCGCAGGCGATCCTGAACATCTGGAACGGCACTTCGGTCTCGTCCCTGTTCGACGCCGACACGCTAGAGCCGATCTACGACGGCATGTACAAACCCGGCTAAGCGCCCCTGAAACAATGGCTGGGGGCGCTGCTTAAAGCTCCCAGTCGTCTTGCTGCGGCAACGGCCCGATGGCCATCCAAGACGCCCTGACGCGCGCGATACGCGTATCGCCCCAGGTGCGGAACACCAGTTCAAAACCTTCCTTCGTCACATTCTCCGATCGCAGATCCGCGCGCATGACCGTGGCGTTATCCACGTCCCACAGCGCAAGCGAGGCGTGTACCGTGGGGATATCGCGGTACGGCGTGGAAAAGGTGATATGGTTGCGCCGCTCGCGCTGGCCCTTCCCCGTCCACATCTCGCCACCATCCTGAAAATCGGAGAACAACACCGTCTCTCCGCTATCGATACCAACGCTGCTTGCGTTCATTCTTTTCATCGTGATGGCCTGCCCCAACTCGTCCTACCCCTACAATCCGACAACCATAAGTTAAGGTTAACAAATAGAAAAGGCCCCGCGGATGCAGGGCCTTTTCATCAAAACGGGCAAGGAAACGTCAGAGGCTGGGTTGCTTGCTCGACAAGCCGATTTCGTCCCCCATGGCAACCATGTCGGACAGCAGCTTGGCTGCGTCGTCTACGGGGCCAGGTTCATTCACGAAACCCTCTTTTGCCGTTGTGTACATGGCTTTGGCTTCGGCGATCATTTCGTCCAGATGCTCTTGGGTCATATCACCCTTGGACACCGCGCGTTCGGCCAGAACCGATACGCCTTCGGAAGAAATCTCGGCAAAGCCGCCGGTTACCACATACTCAGCAGTGCCTTCCGGGCCTTCAACACGCAGCACACCGGGGCGCAGCGTGGTGATGGTGGGGGCATGATCAGGCATTGCTGTCATGTCCCCGTCCGCACCCGGAATCTGAACGGCCGTCACCTGCATCGAGGCCAGCCGCCGCTCGGGCGAAACGAGGTCGAATTGCATTGTGTCTGCCATTTTCAGCGCTCCTTAAGCGGCGTCTGCCGCCATTTTTTCAGCTTTCGCTTTCACTTCTTCGATGCCGCCAACCATGTAGAAGGCACCTTCGGGCAGGTGATCGTATTCACCTGCAACAACCGCCTTGAAGGAGGTGATTGTCTCTTCCAGTGGAACCTGCTTACCGTCGGAGCCGGTGAACACTTTCGCAACGTCGAAAGGCTGGCTCAGGAAGCGTTCGATCTTACGCGCACGGGCAACGGTCAGTTTGTCGTCTTCCGACAGTTCGTCCATGCCGAGAATCGCGATGATGTCCTGCAGCGACTTGTAGCGTTGCAGGATACCCTGAACGTCACGTGCCACGTTGTAGTGCTCTTCGCCAACGATGGATGGGTCCATCAGACGCGATGTGGAGCCGAGCGGATCAACAGCAGGGTAGATACCCTTTTCCGAGATCGAACGGTCCAGAACGGTTGTCGCGTCAAGGTGCGCAAAGGATGTCGCGGGCGCAGGGTCGGTAAGGTCATCCGCAGGAACGTAAACGGCCTGAACCGATGTAATCGAACCGGATTTGGTCGATGTAATACGTTCTTGCATCGCACCCATGTCGGTCGCCAGTGTTGGCTGGTAGCCCACGGCCGAAGGAATACGACCCAGCAGAGCCGAAACCTCGGAACCGGCTTGGGTAAAGCGGAAGATGTTGTCGACGAAGAACAGAACGTCGGTACCGGATTGGTCGCGGAACTGTTCGGCCAGTGTCAGACCGGTCAGAGCAACACGCATACGCGCTCCGGGAGGCTCGTTCATCTGGCCGTACACCAGCGCAACCTGCGATTTTTCCAGATCATCAGGGTTGATAACGTTGGATTCGATCATCTCGTGGTACAGGTCGTTCCCTTCACGGGTACGTTCACCAACGCCCGCGAAAACCGAATAACCGGAGTGCACTTTGGCGATGTTGTTGATCAGTTCCATGATCAGAACGGTTTTACCAACACCGGCACCACCGAACAGACCGATTTTACCACCCTTGGCGTAAGGCGCCAGAAGGTCGATAACCTTGATGCCCGTTTCCAGCACTTCGGATGTGGTCGACTGTTCCGCGAATTCGGGCGCGTCCGCATGGATCGAGCGACGCTCGCCCGATTGGATGTCGCCTTTTTCGTCGATGGCTTCGCCAACAACGTTCATGATGCGGCCCAATGTGGCGTTACCCACTGGGATCGAGATGGGCGCGCCTGTGTCTTCGACGCGCTGGCCGCGCACCAGACCTTCGGTCGCGTCCATCGCGATGGTACGCACGGTGTTTTCGCCAAGGTGCTGAGCCACTTCGAGGATCAGTTTCTTGCCGTGGTTTTCAGTTACAACAGCGTTGAGGATCTCTGGCAGGTGATCCTCGAACTGCACATCGACGACGGCGCCGATGACTTGTGTGATTTTGCCGACTGCATTTGCCATGTCGTTTCTCCGATTTGTCCTACAGCGCTTCCGCGCCGGAAATGATTTCGATCAGCTCGTTGGTGATGACGGCCTGACGCGAACGGTTATACTCGATGGTCAGATCTTCGATCATGTCACCGGCGTTCCGTGTCGCGTTGTCCATTGCCGACATCCGGGCACCCTGTTCAGAGGCCGCGTTTTCCAGCAGAGCCGAGAAGATCGCCGTTGCAACGCCGCGCGGCAGCAGGTCGGCCAGAATGGCCTCTTCGCTGGGCTCGTAGTCGAACAGTGTCGTCGCCTCGTCCGCGCCTTCGGTCTCTTCGAAGGTCGCCGGGATGATCTGCTGTGCCGTCGGGATCTGGCTGACGACGTTCACGAACTTCGAATAGAAGATCGTGGCGATGTCATATTCACCCGCGTCAAAACGGCCAAGTACGTCCTTGGCGATCCCCTGCGCATCGGCATAGCCAAGGCGCTTGACGTCGCTGAGGTCAACGTGACCGACCAAAAGGTCGCCAAAGTCACGACGGATGCTGTCGCGGCCTTTCTTGCCAACGGTCAAAATCTTGACCTCCTTACCCTTGGCGATAAGGCCACGGGCATGGGCTTTGGCAAGCTTGGCGATGTTGGCGTTAAAGCCACCGCACAGGCCACGTTCAGCGGTCATGACAACCAACAGGTGAACCTGATCCGACCCCGTGCCGCTCAGCAGCTTGGGGGCGGTGTCAGACCCACCTACCGATGCAGCCAACCGCGACATCACAGCGTTAAAACGCTCTGTGTAGGGGCGGGACTGCTCGGCAGCTTCCTGCGCGCGGCGAAGCTTCGCCGCGGCAACCATTTGCATGGCTTTCGTGATCTTGCGGGTCGATTTGACCGACGCGATCCGGTTTTTTAGGTCCTTGAGGTTTGGCATGTGCCCTCCCTCCCTTAAGCGAAGTCAGCGGCGAAAGAATCGATGGCAGCTTTGATCTTGTCTTCCAGCTCACCCTTCACCTTGCGGTCGTTGTTGGTGATGTCAGCCATCAGGTCGGCGTGCTTGCTGCGCAAGTGCGCCAGCAGGCCCGCTTCAAAGCGGCCGACTTCTTTGACGTCGATCTTGTCGAGGTAGCCGTTTGTACCCGCATAGATCACGCAGACGATTTCCGCGTTGGTCAGAGGGGAGTACTGAGGCTGCTTCATCAGCTCGGTCAGGCGCGCACCACGGTTCAGCAGCTGCTGAGTGGAGGCATCAAGGTCGGAACCGAACTGAGCAAAGGCCGCCATTTCGCGGTACTGAGCCAAGGACAGTTTAACCGGACCAGCAACAGAAGACATCGCTTTGGTCTGAGCCGAGGACCCAACGCGCGAAACCGACAGACCGGTGTTCACAGCAGGACGGATACCTTGGTAGAACAATTCCGTTTCCAGGAAGATCTGACCGTCGGTGATCGAGATCACGTTGGTTGGAATAAACGCGGAAACGTCACCACCTTGGGTTTCGATGATCGGCAGAGCTGTCAAAGAGCCGTTGCCTGCGTCATCACCCAATTTCGCCGAACGCTCGAGCAGACGGGAGTGGAGATAGAAAACGTCACCTGGGTAAGCTTCACGCCCGGGCGGACGACGCAGCAGTAGGGACATCTGGCGGTAGGACACGGCTTGCTTGGAAAGGTCATCATAGATGATCAGCGCGTGACGGCCGTTGTCGCGGAAGAATTCCGCCATAGCTGTTGCGGAGTATGGTGCGAGGTACTGCATTGGTGCAGGCTCGGACGCGGTGGCGGCAACAACGATGGAATAGTCAATCGCGCCTGTTTCTTCGAGCTTTTTAACCAGCTGGGCAACAGTCGAACGTTTTTGGCCGATCGCAACGTACACGCAGTACATTTTCTTGCTCTCGTCGTCGCCTGCGGCGTCGTTGATCTGCTGTTGGTTCAGGATCGCGTCCAGAGCAACGGCGGTTTTACCGGTCTGACGGTCACCAATGATCAGCTCGCGCTGGCCACGGCCAACGGGGATCATCGCGTCAACGGATTTCAGGCCAGTCGCCATTGGCTCGTGCACCGATTTCCGTGGGATAATGCCGGGGGCTTTAACGTCCGCGAGGCCACGCTCGGTGGATTCGATGGGGCCTTTGCCGTCGATGGGGTTACCCAGGCCGTCAACAACACGACCCAGCAGACCGTTGCCGATTGGCACGTCCACGATGGAGTTGGTGCGCTTGACGGTATCGCCTTCTTTGATGTCGCGGTCGGAACCGAAGATAACAACACCGACGTTGTCTGTCTCGAGGTTCAGGGCCATGCCCATGATGCCGCCGGGGAATTCGACCATCTCGCCAGCCTGGACGTTGTCCAGACCATACACGCGAGCGATACCATCACCAACGGACAGAACGCGGCCAACTTCGGCAACTTCTGCTTCTTGACCAAAGTTCTTGATCTGGTCCTTCAGGATCGCAGAAATCTCTGCAGCTTGGATACCCATTTATCCGACCTCTTTCATTACATTCTGGAGGGAATTGAGCTTTGCGCGGATCGACGTGTCGATCATCTTAGAGCCCACTTTTACGATAAGACCGCCAATGAGGGAGTCATCAACGGTCGCATTCAACGTTACTTTTTTGCCTGTGGTCGCGGCGAGCGACTTGGACAGCTTTTCGGACTGCGCTTTGGTCAGCGCCTTGGCCGAAATCACATCAGCAGTCACTTCGCCTTTTTCAACGGCGATGATGTCACGCAAGTTCTGGACCAGCTGCGGCAGGACGAACAGACGGCGCTTGTTGGCCATCAGTTCCAGCGTGCTGGCGAGCGTCTGGGACAGGTCCATCTTTTTGGCGATGGCACTGATCGACGCGGCTTGCTGTTCGCGCGTGTAGATCGGCGAATTGATCAGATCGCGGAAATCTTCGCTTTCGGCCAATGCGGCTTGCAGCGCATCAAGATCTTTCTCGATCTGGGGAAGGGCTTTGGCCTCTTGGGCCAGCTCGTACACGGCGGTCGCATAGCGTTGTGCGATACCTGTAGAGATTGATGCTGTTTCGGACACGTCCATCCTCTCATACGTCAGGGCCGGATAAGCGAATACATCGCGTCACCGGGGTGTTGGCGCGACTTGAAATTACCCAAGACGTCTAAATCAGGGCGGATGTAGCAGACGGACCCGCATCCCGCAACACAGTATAGTGAGGTTGCCACAGGAAAGCGCCCCTTATTCTTAGCGCAATGCACCCCTGCGACGCTTTGACCTGATCAACCTGCCTAAAAATCAATAGACATCCGGCAATTTCGGGTGTGGCAGCGATTCTTGCCGCCGTGGCGCGGGGGTCACATAGGCTGTGGCAGGACCGCCTGAACTGCCGAAGGTGTCACCGCGCCGACCCCTTCCAGAACGCGGATCGACCGGCGCGCTGGCGTGCGTGCAACCTTGCCCTTGGGCGGGTACACCAGCTTGGTCACCTCGACCATAAACGCCCCGCCCGCCATGATCGTCGGCATGTGCCGCCCGACCTTTTCAAACAGCGGCCCCGCGCGCCGGAACGTCCGTCTGGTCGAGGGCATCAGATACAGCGCACCCAACTGGCGCTCTGGCAGGAACTGGTGTTTGCGCAGTTGCGTTTCGAGCTGCCCCAGCGAATAGGGCCGCCCGTATCCGAAGGGCGTGATATCGCTACGCGCCCAGAACCCTGCACGGTTGGGCACGATGAACAGCGCCCTGCCCCCCGGCCCCAACACGCGCCAGCATTCCTCTAGCAGGTCGCCCTGCCGGTCAGACGTTTCAAGCCCGTGCATCAGAACCAGCCGGTCGACATGTCCGGTTTCGATCGGCCAGAGCGTTTCTTCGGTCAGCACAGAGGTATTGGGCATGCCCGCGGGCCAAGGCATGACCCCCTGTGGCCCCGGCATCAGCGTCATCACCCGCCGCGCATCCGCCAGATAGGGGCGCAGCAAGGGGGCCGCGAAACCAAAGCCCACAACGGTCTGCCCCTTGGCCTCGGGCCAAAGCTCAAGCATGCGGGTACGCAAGGAATGCTGCGCCGCGCGGCCAAGGGCACTGCGATAGTAAAAGTTGCGCAGGTCTTGGACATCAAGGTGCATGGCAAAGGGCCTTGTTGGGTGGATCGCCCCGACCCTAGACCAAAGCCACGCGCCGCAAAAGAGCGGACTGCGCGAAACCCGTTTGCAGCACCGCCCTGCCCGCGCTAGCGTGGTGATCCGCACCCCGAAACCCCGACCGGAGCCGCTGCCATGTCCTTTGATCTTGTGACCATCCCCTGCCTGTCCGACAACTACGCATTCCTGCTGCGCGACCAGACCAGCGGCAAGGTCGCCTTGATCGACGTGCCCGAGGCCGCGCCGATCGCTGCCAAGCTGGACGAGTTGGGCTGGACCCTCACGGAGATCTGGCTGACCCATCACCACCCCGACCACATTCAGGGCGTGCCCGCGCTGATTGCCGACCACCCTGCCCGCGTGATCGGTGCCAAGGCTGATGCCGAACGCCTGCCCCCGCTGGACGCGGCCTATGACGACGGGCAATCCTTCACCTTCGGCGCGCATACGGTCGATGTGATTGATGTGTCGGGCCATACGGTCGGACATATCGCCTTTCACGTCCCCGCGGCCAAATGCGTCTTTACCGCCGATAGCCTGATGGCGCTTGGTTGTGGTCGTTTGTTCGAAGGCACGCCCGCGCAGATGTGGGACAGCTTGCAAAAGCTGATGCGCCTGCCCGCCGATACCACCGTATGTTCGGGTCACGAATACACGCAGTCGAACGCAAAATTCGCCCTGACGGTTGATCCGGAAAACGCGGCACTTATATCTCGTTCAAGAGAGATCGATCAGGCCCGTGCTGATGGCGAGCCGACAGTTCCCTCGACGCTTTCAACGGAACTTGAAACCAACCCCTTTCTGCGCCCGTCCGATCCGGGCATCCGTGCGCAACTGGGGATGGTCAACGCCACCGACACCGATGTGTTTGCCGAAATTCGCGCGCGCAAAGACCGTTTCTGACCGCCGCAATCATGGTCTAAAATCGACGTTCACGATAAATGTGACAGCGATATTGCAGAAAAACCTTGAAGCTGCGCCGTGATCAACCAAACTCTAATACTATGAGGCCATGCTCGGTTGCGGCGCGTCCTGTTTCTGACGCCCCCTCCGACACAGATCGAAAAGGAGCACGCCTGTGCCTTCATTCTCGTCTACCCTAGAACAAGCCATTCACGCGGCGCTGGCCCTTGCCAATGCGCGCAAACATGAATTCGCTACGCTTGAACATCTTCTTTTGGCCCTGATCGACGAACCCGACGCCGTGCAGGTGATGAAAGCTTGTTCCGTCGATATGACCGAACTGCGCGAAACGCTGGTCGAATTTGTCGATGAAGACCTGAACAATCTGGTCACCGATGTTGACGGCTCCGAAGCGGTGCCAACGGCAGCGTTCCAGCGGGTGATCCAGCGCGCGGCGATCCATGTGCAATCCTCTGGCCGGACCGAAGTGACCGGCGCGAACGTGCTGGTCGCGATCTTTGCAGAACGCGAAAGCAACGCCGCCTACTTCCTGCAAGAACAGGATATGACGCGCTATGATGCGGTCAATTACATCGCGCATGGCGTCGCCAAAGATCCGGCTTTCGGTGAACCACGCCCCGTTTCCGGTGCGCCGGATCACGAGGAAGAAGCCCAAGGTGTCACCGATGGCGACAAGAAAGAATCCGCGCTGGCGAAATACACCGTTGATCTGAACGCGAAATCCCGCGAAGGCGACGTTGATCCGCTGATCGGCCGGTCGGACGAGGTGGAACGCTGCATTCAGGTGCTGTGCCGCCGCCGCAAGAACAACCCGCTGCTGGTGGGCGACCCCGGCGTCGGGAAAACCGCCATCGCCGAAGGGCTGGCGCGCAAGATCGTTGCCGGTGAAACGCCCGAGGTCTTGGCCGAAACCACGATCTATTCGCTCGACATGGGCGCGTTGCTGGCCGGCACCCGCTACCGCGGTGATTTCGAAGAACGCCTGAAAGCCGTCGTGACCGAGCTGGAAGAACATGACAACGCCGTCTTGTTCATCGACGAGATCCACACCGTTATCGGTGCCGGTGCCACATCCGGCGGCGCGATGGATGCCTCCAACCTGCTGAAACCCGCGCTTGCGGGCGGCAAGCTGCGCACCATGGGGTCGACCACCTACAAGGAATTCCGCCAGCATTTCGAAAAAGACCGTGCCCTTGCGCGTCGTTTCCAAAAGATCGATGTGAACGAGCCTTCGGTCGAGGATGCGGTGAAAATCCTGCGGGGCATCAAACCCTATTTCGAGGATCACCACTCGGTCAAATATACCTCTGACGCGATCCGGACCTCGGTTGAACTGGCGCACCGCTATATCAACGACCGCAAACTGCCTGACTCCGCCATCGATGTGATCGACGAAGCGGGCGCGGCGCAGCATCTGCTGGCGGCCTCGAAACGGCGCAAGACCATCGGCACCAAAGAAGTCGAAGCCGTGGTCGCCAAGATCGCGCGCATCCCGCCCAAGAACGTGTCCAAGGATGATGTGATTGTGCTCAAGGATCTTGAGGCATCGCTGAAACGCGTTGTCTTCGGTCAGGACAAGGCGATCGAAGCCCTGTCTTCCGCGATCAAACTGGCCCGTGCCGGCCTGCGCGAGCCCGAAAAACCCATCGGCAACTACCTGTTCGCAGGACCGACAGGTGTGGGCAAGACCGAGGTGGCGAAACAGCTGGCCGACACGCTTGGTGTGGAACTGCTGCGTTTCGACATGTCTGAATACATGGAGAAACACGCCGTTTCCCGCCTGATCGGTGCCCCTCCCGGCTATGTCGGGTTTGATCAGGGCGGCATGTTGACCGATGGCGTTGACCAGCACCCGCACTGCGTACTGCTGCTCGACGAGATGGAGAAAGCCCACCCGGACGTCTACAATATCCTGTTGCAGGTGATGGATCATGGCAAACTGACGGACCATAATGGCCGGACAGTGGATTTCCGCAATGTCGTGCTGATCATGACGTCGAACGCAGGCGCGTCCGAGCAGGCGAAAGAAGCCATCGGCTTTGGCCGTGACCGTCGCACCGGCGAGGATACCGCCGCGATCGAACGGACCTTCACGCCCGAATTCCGCAACCGTCTGGACGCGGTGATCAGCTTTGCGCCGCTTCCGAAAGACGTGATCTTGCGGGTGGTCGAGAAGTTCGTGCTGCAGCTTGAAGCTCAGCTGATGGACCGCAACGTGACGATTGAACTGTCCACCAAAGCCGCCGAATGGCTGGGCGACAAAGGCTATGATGCACGAATGGGTGCGCGCCCCCTTGGACGCGTCATCCAAGAGCACATCAAAAAGCCCCTCGCCGAAGAGCTGCTGTTCGGCAAGCTGGCGAAAGGTGGTGTGGTCAAGGTCAACGTCAAGAAGGGCGAGCTGGACCTGACGATCCTCGGGTCGGAAAACCCCAAGCTGACAGGCAACAAGCCACCGTTGCTGACAGCTGAATGACACCACGCAGCGCCGTATTTGCGCTTGCCCTGCCCTTTGCCAGCCCCGTGCTGGCAGAGGGTTTTCTTATCTCCCCTCCCCTTGACTGCGACCTTGGCACAGACTGCTTCATCCAGCAGTATGTCGATAGCGACCCGTCGTCTGATGCGATGGATTTCACCTGTGCGGCGTTAAGCTATGACGGGCACAAAGGCACGGATTTCGCACTGTCCAGCCGGGCCCGTATCGCCGACAACATCCCCGTCCTTGCCAGCGCCGCAGGCCGTGTCACCGGTATGCGCGACGGTATGGCTGACAGCGGTTATACCAGCGAAAACGCCGCCGGTATTGATGGTAAGGAATGTGGCAACGGCGTCGTGCTTGACCACGGGAACGGTTGGGAAACCCAGTACTGCCACCTCAAACAAGGCTCCGTCAGCGTTACCACGGGGCAAGAGGTCGCTTCGGGCGACACCATCGGCTTTGTCGGGCAGTCGGGAAAGGCCGCCTTCCCCCATGTGCATCTGTCGGTGCGCAAAGACGGAGCGGTCGTTGATCCCTTCGATCCCGATGGGACCACCACCTGCGACGCGCCCGGTGACAGCAACCTTTGGGCTGAACGGCCCGACTACCGCGCCGGTGGGCTGATCAGCATTGGTTTTGCCGATGCGGTCCCCGCCTATGACGCCATCAAACAAGGCGAGGCAGCGACGGCGTCCTTGCCCGTGGATGCGGATGCGCTGGTGATCTGGGGCTACATGTTTGGCACGCGGGCGGATGACATCGTGAACCTGTCCATCACCGGCCCTGACGGCATGGTGATCGCGGATGATGTGACGCTGACCAAAACCCAGGCCCAAGCCTTTCGCGCCATCGGCAAACGTGGCCGCGTGGACTGGCCGGCGGGCACCTATACCGGCACGGTGACGATGATCCGCGGCCTGCAGATCATCAGCCAACGCAGCACGGAAATCGAGGTTAAGTAGCGCTACCTCTCGGTCAGCTTCAGCTCGATACGGCGGTTTTGCGCGCGGGCGGCTTCGGTGTTGCCACGGGCCACGGGCTGATATTGGCCAAAGCCGTTCGCGGCCAGCCGTTCCGGTGCAATCCCGAGGAAGTTGATCATATATTTGACCACTGACAGGGCGCGCGCCTGACTAAGCTCCCAGTTATCCGCAAATTCGCCCAACCCCGACAGCGGCTGGTTGTCGGTATGCCCGTCTACGCGAATGACCCAGTCGATTTCAGGCGGGATATCGGCCGCGATGTTGCGTAGGATACCGGCGACCTTGGCGATCTCTCCGCGACCATCGGCGGACAGCGTGGCGGCCCCCGGGGGGAACAACACCTCGGAAGAGAAGACGAAACGGTCCCCCTCGATGCGCACACCCTCCTGATTGCCCAGAAGCGCGCGCAGACGGCCAAAGAACTCGGACCGGTATTGTTCGAGGTTCTTCGTCTCGGCCTCAAGCCGCGCACGTTCAGCCGCTTCAAGCTCGGCGCGGCGGCGTTCTTCGGCGGCGACCCGTGCGAGGGCGGTGTTCAGATCTGACCCCAACGATTGCAACTGCACCTCTTTCGCGGCATCGCGTGCGACGGCATCATCCAGCAGGGATTGCAGCTCCCCCAACTGGCCGCGCAGGGCGGCAACCTGCTGGTTCAACAACTCTGTCTGGCGTTGTGCCGCGGCAGTCGCCGCTTCTTCCTGCGCCAGCTCGGACCGGGCAGCATCCAGCAAAGCGGCCTGCTTCTCTGCATCCGACAGCTCTGCCTCGGCGCGGTTCTCAGCGGCAAGCTTTGCAGCAAGCGCATCCGCCAGTTTGGCGCGCAGCTCTGCCCGATCGGCCTGTGTTGCCTCGAGATTTTCGGTTTCCGCCAGCGCAGCGGCAAGTTCTGCATCCAGCGTTTCCTTGGCAGCGCGGGCGGCAGCGAGCAGGGTCAGCGTATCCTCGGCCTCTTTGCGCTGCCTCTCTAGCGCCAGCGTCATTGCGGTCAGCTCTGCATCGGCATTTTCCAGCTTTTCACGCAAGCGTTCGGCGGCAGCGGCTTCGGCCAGACGGGCGGCTTCGGCCTCTGACAGCGCCGCGGCATTCTGCGCGGCGGCGGTTTCCAAAGCGGCCTGCGCATCCTGATTTTGCGCCCGCAGATCATCCACCAGCGCCGTCAGCGCATCACGGCGGGCGGCGGCAAGGCGGGCGGCTTCGGCCTGGGCATCCGTTTCTGACCGCGCCTGCGCCAAGGCAAGGTTCAACGCCTCTTGCGCGCTCAGCAGTTCTTCTTGTCGTGTTTCAAGCGCCTCTCCACGGGCGACCGCCGCATCCCGCTGGGACAACAGACTTGCCACCTGAGCTTCGAAGCCGGTGATCTTGGCCTCTGCCGCGTCAAGCTGTGCGGCCTGCGCATCGCGTGTCGCGGTCAAGGAGGCGATCATCGCCGCCTGCTCTGCCGCCTGATCGCGTGCCGCGGTGAGGGATGTGTTCAGCGTCCCCAGTTCTGCCTCAAGCTCGGCCGTGGTTTGCCGTTCCATCCCAAGCGCTTGAGCCAGCGCCGCGACTTCGCCCGACAGCGAATTCAGCTCGTTCTCTTGCCCGTTGATCCGCTGGGTCTGTACGGCTTGCAGCACCATAAAGATGGTCAACACGAACATCAGCACCAGCAAAAGACCCGTCATCGCATCCACGAATCCCGGCCAGATCGAGCCCTGAAACCGTGCCCCAGTGCGTCGGGAAAGCGCCATGATCAGCTGCCCTCGGTGTCGGTGCGGTCAGGGGTGCGCAAGCGGCGCGGCTCAGCGCCACGCGGAGCCGACAGCGCCTTGGCCAGCAAGGATATATCCTTGCGCAACTCGGCCATCGTCTCCTGCCGTCCGGCTGAAATCTCTTCGAGAATACGCAGCATCTGCACGTCGATCGACCGCAGGCGCATCCGGCTTTCCGCATCCGCGCGTTCGTGTTCACCCTGCCCTTCAAGCACGGCCACCATGCGCTCCTGCCCTTTGGCGATCCGGTCAAGGCTTTCAGCCGGCGTATCGGTCTGTGCGGCCCGCGCCGACAGTTCCTCCATCGTGGCGGCCAGCGCACCGATCTTGCTGTTCAGCGCGGTCTGGCTTTCCGCCGATTGTCCGATCAACTGACGCAGGCTGTCCATCTGTTCGGCCATGTGATCCAGCACACCAGCCACCGCGTTCTGATCCGACGCCCCGTCCTCGCCCGAGGAAAAACCAACGCGGGTGATCGAGCTGAGCCAATCTTCAAGCTCTTGATAAAAGCGGTTCTGCCCGTGACCGGCAAAGAGTTCAAGCAAGCCAACCACCAGCGATCCCGCCAGCCCCAAAAGGGACGACCCGAACGCCACCCCCATACCGCCAAGCTGCGATTCCAGCCCTGTCATCAGGCGCGCGAACATATCGGTGCTGCCGTCCCCTTCTTGCGGGGCGAGGCTGCGGATGGTTTCAACCACCGCCGGTACGGTCGTCGCCAAGCCGTAGAACGTGCCCAGAAGCCCGAGGAAGATCAGCATGTTGACGATATAACGCGTGATCTCGCGCGCTTCGTCGATGCGGGTGGCGACGGAATCCAGGATAGATCGGGTAGAGGTCGCGTTCACCTGCATCCGCGCGCCGCGTGTGCGCAGCAGCGATGCCAGCGGTGCCAGCAGCTGCGGGGCGACGGCATCGGCATTGGGCGCGTCAGAGGCAAAATTCTCGATCCAGCGGACAGAGCCGATCAGCTGCACCACCTGATAAAAGCAGGCGATCACACCGATGAAGAAAACGACAATAATGACCCCGTTCAAATAGGGGTTCGCCGCAAAAATAGGCAAAACGCTTGGCAGCGCTAGAAAAGCCCCGATGCAAGTCAGCCCGAGGGCGATCAGCATCAGCGTGATCTGCCGCACCGGCTGGGAAAACTGTGGTTTGGATTCGCGATCTGACTGCGCCATGCCTCGTGGCTCCTGACACTTTTGTGCTTCTGTTGCCGCAGCCTACACTTAATCCCGACGGTTATGCCACGGATTTATGCGCATAAAGTCTTTACGCGGTCGTGCAGCCACGCCAGCGACGGATCATGCAGCCCGATCTGCGTCAGATGCGCTGCGGTGTTGAACAAATATTCGGTATTCGGCCCCATGCCGCCAACCGCGCCCGAGATGATCTGCGCCTGCTCTTCCAGCGGCAAGCCGCCGCAGTATTGGTCATGTTCTGCGTCAATCACATAGACCAAAGCCGCAACCGTGCGCCCGTCCTCTAGCTGCACATCCAGCGTTTTCTCTACATAAGCCGACGAGACAAGCTCGCGTTCGCGCAAATAGGCCAGCGTCGCCTCTTCGGTGCCCGGTGCCACGCGCAGCGCCATGCCATCGCAGGCCGTGCCGGTATCCGCATCCAGCGCCAGCACAAGTCCCGGACGTTCGACCGAGCCACGGTGGTGGATGGAGCGCATGCAGAAAGACCGCGCATACCCGGGCAACCGCCCGATCACGCTTTCCGCGACGTCAAACCCCGGTTTCCACAATAAGCTGCCGTAACCGAACACCCACATTGCCATGTCTCTGGTCCTTTATCATTGGCTTGTTTAAAGCTGCGCTATCGCAGGCGTTAATAAGGTGTTGGGTAAAATGGGCAAGGTCGTGTTGGTTATTGTCGTTCTGGCGGCGGTTTGGTGCGGATGGTGGGTCGCTGCCTCGTCCGGATTGCAGCGGGGCATCGCGAAACTGATCGAAACGCGCCGCGCAGCCGGGTGGCAGGCAGACGTGGGCGAAATGAAAAAGCAGGGCTTCCCCACGCGGTTGCACACCCGTCTGACCGATGTGACCCTGACCCCGCCGTCCCAAAGTGCCGGGCGCGGGATCGCCAGTGCCGTCGCGGCAAAGCGCATCGACATCTCTACCCCCGCATACTGGCCCGGAT
Organism: Sulfitobacter sp. SBS6; assembly: GCF_048285585.1. Classification (NCBI taxonomy): domain Bacteria; kingdom Pseudomonadati; phylum Pseudomonadota; class Alphaproteobacteria; order Rhodobacterales; family Roseobacteraceae; genus Sulfitobacter; species Sulfitobacter sp. SBS6. The sequence goes on from NZ_JBLWBA010000006.1 coordinate 519,958, forward strand.
ATGTCACCGTTGCCTCGCCCTATATCGAACTTGGCTTGTCCGGCCCCAACCTGCGCGCCATGTTGTCGGCCGAGGACGTGACCACCGATCTGCGCCTGCGCCCCAGTGTTTCAGGCCAGCTGGACCGGTTGACGCTGGACGGCGGTGCCTGGGTGCTTGACCTACCCGTCACCGGCCCTGTCGAGGGGCGCGGTCTGAACGTCAGCGCTGTGCAACAAACCGTCGGCCAGCCGATCTACGATCTGGCGCTGGACGCGCAGAACGTCACCCCCAGTGCCGCACTGCGCGGCCTATTCGGCCTGCCCGACGATTGGGCAGAGGCGTTTGACACCGTCACCGCCAAAGCGACCATCACCTTTGACCGGCTGTGGGACCGCAAGGCCCTTGGCCGGACCCGCCCCCAGCCCCGCGTGATCGACCTGCGTCACGCCGAGCTTGCCTGGGGCGACATTGCCCTGTCCCTGCGCGGTACAATTGCGGTCGCCGAAGACGGTCTGGCAACAGGGACATTGTCGGTCGCGGCACAAGATTGGCCGACGATGCTGACCATGGTTGAGAGCGCGGGATACATTCCCCCCAACTTCCGCCCCCAAGCGGAACAAATGCTGAAGGGGTTGGCGCAAATGTCGGGGAACACCGATGCGCTGGATCTGGACATCACCGTGAAGGACGGAAAGATGTCTATGGGTTTCATCCCCTTGGGCCGAGCACCCAAGATTATCCTGCGCTGAATTGCGTTAAATCAACGGCAATAGGTCCCCTTGCGATACCGCGCCGTGTCGAAATGAAAGTGATCCAGATGGAAACGGTTCGCTTTCGGGCCAAGCACGGTACCAAACGGCCCGCAGGCCCCCTTGTGCACCCGACGCATGGCCTTACGGCTGGCGGGGGCATTCCAGCCCTTTAACACACTGACCTCGGCTCCGCTGTGCATCTGGAAACCCGAGATATCGATCGCCCGCCCGCGCCCGTGTTCTGATATCTTGCCACCCGGCTGGTTGTTGCGCGTCCGGCAGGCGTAATGGGCGGCGACACGCAGCCCGCGCAGGCCACCCTGACCGGCAAAAGCGGGCTTTGCCGATTGATCAATCCATGTTTTCAATGCTTTGGCAGTCTTGCAGTCCATCACTGCCGCTTGGCTCAACCGTACGCCCGACACCGACTGGATCTGCACCGCATCGCTGACACCGCAGCCCTTGAGCTTGGGTTGCACGCGCCCGATCGCCTTGCCCTGAATGGAAATATCCCCGCATACCGCGCCCTTGGCCAGCAGGCGGCGTTTGGCCTTGGCCGCTTGTTCTAGCTTACGGCTGCGCTGGCTAGGCCGTAGCGAGGAGGCGATCCCGCCCGTGGCCGCTATCGCGCGTTTGGCACCCACATTGCGCGGTGGCGTGGCAATCGACCCTTGGGGTGTCAGCGCAGCACCCCCGGCCACGGCCGGCGGGCGCAAAGAGGTATCGGGGCCGGCCAGTGCGGCACCGGAAAGCAGCGCGTATATCAGCGCTGCCCGGATCATTTATTGCCGGGTTGGCGACCAAAGTTCGGCGCGTCCGTGTCCTGCCCCGCTTCGATAATACCGCGACGGATCGCGCGGGTACGGGTGAAGTAATCATGTAGATGATCGCCATCCCCCATACGGATCGCGCGCTGCAATGCGAAAAGCTCTTCCGTAAAGCGGCCCAAAATCTCGAGCGTGGCCTCCTTGTTGGTCAGGAAAACATCGCGCCACATGGTCGGATCGCTTGCCGCGATGCGGGTAAAGTCGCGAAAACCCGCGGCGGAATATTTGATCACTTCGCTATCGGTCACACGGCGCAGATCATCGGCCACGCCCACCATCGTATACGCGATCAAATGCGGCGCATGGCTGGTCACCGCAAGCACCAGATCGTGATGCTCCGCATCCATTTCCTCGACATTGGCACCCATACCATCCCAGAGGTTCCGCAACCGCGAGATCGCATTGGCGTTGGTGTCGGGCACAGGCACCAGCAGGCACCAGCGGTTGTCAAAAAGCTCTGCAAAGCCGCTGCGTGGGCCGGAGTGTTCGGTCCCCGCCAAAGGGTGTGCGGGGATGAAATGCACCCCGTCGGGCAGCAGTGGGCCCACTTGCGCGATCACATCCGCCTTGACCGACCCCACATCCGTCACCGTGCAGCCGGGCTTGAGATGCCCGGCCATCTCGGCCGCGACCGACCCCATGACGCCAACGGGTACACAAAGCACCACCAGATCCGCGTCTTTCACCGTCTTGGCAATGGAATCGCAGACCTCGTCGCACAGGCCAATCTCGCGGGCGGTGTCGCGGGTTTCGGCGCTGCGTGCAAAGCCCGACACATGGCCCGCAAGCCCGCCGCGCTTCATCGCCCAGAACATCGAAGAGGCGATCAGCCCCAAGCCGATCAGCGCGACTTTCTCATAAATTACGGGCATATCAGTCGCCTTTAAACTGTCGGATCGCATGCACCACGCGACGGCATGCGCTTTCATCGCCCACGGTGATCCGCAAGCAGGTCGGCAGCTGGTAGCCCGCCACGCGCCGCACGATCAACCCTTGGGTCTTGAGGTATTCATCACAGGCCTCGGCCTCGTCCTGCGACTTGAACCGCGCGAGGATGAAGTTCGCGCAAGACACATCAGACGGCACGCCGATCTCTGCCAGCGCATCAGCCATCCAACTGCGCCATTTGGCGTTCTCGCTCCGGCAATGGGCGGCGTAGCCGGTATCCTTGATCGCCGCCGTCGCCGCATTCAGCGCGGCTTGCGACAGGTTGAACGGCCCGCGCACACGATTCAGCACGTCGATAATATGCGCCGGTGCATAGCCCCAACCGATCCGCAGCCCGCCCAGACCGTAAAGCTTGGAGAACGTCCGCGTCATCACGATATTATCGTGGCTATCGACCAAAGCCGCGCCGCCGTCATAGCCTTCGACATATTCGGCATAGGCCCCGTCGAGCACCAGAATTGCCTGTTTGGGGATACCGGCGGCCAGACGTTCAATCTCGCTCAGCCCGATCATGGTGCCGGTGGGGTTGTTCGGGTTCGCAATGAACACCAGCCGCGTTTTGTCGGTGCACCCCGCGAGCAGCGCGTCCACATCCGTGACCCGTTCGTTTTCGGGCACCTCGACCGGGGTCGCCCCGTTGGCCAGCGCGGAGATCCGGTACATGCCAAAGCCGTGCACCGTGTGCAGCACCTCTGTCCCCTCGCCCGAGAACGCTTGGCACAAAAAGGCGATGATCTCGTCCGAGCCGGCCCCGCAAATGATGCGGTCAGCGTCCAGCCCGTGCACCTGCGCGATCGCCTGACGCAGCGCGGTATGATCAGAGGACGGATAGCGATGCAGATCATAGGACGCATCGCGGAACGCTTTGACGGCCGCGTCGGACGGGCCAAGCGGGTTCTCGTTCGAGCTGAGCTTGATCACGTTATCAAGCCCCGCCACATGGGACGCCCCGCCTTGATACAGCGCGATGTCCATAATGCCGGGTTGCGGGCGAATAGCGGTTGTCATCTGTCATGTCTCCTGTCGGGCGGACCATAAACGCGCGCCGTCGCCAGCGCCACTACGATCTTGTCCCAGCGTCATATGGCCCCGCGCTAAAGGCGCGTCACCAAACGCAAAAAGGGCCACGCCGGTCTTTCCAGCGTGGCCCCTTCGGCATTGATATGCGAGGAACCTTAGTTCTTCGCGTAGAATTCGACCACGAGGTTCGGTTCCATCATGACAGGGTATGGCACGTCGCCCAAAGCGGGGGTGCGCACGAATGTCGCTGTCATCTTGGAGTGATCTGCCTCGATGTAGTCAGGCACGTCACGCTCTGCCAGTTGCGTCGCTTCGAGCAGGGCAACCATTTGCTTGGAACGGTCACGCACTTCGATCACGTCGCCTTCTTTGACGCGGTAGGAAGGAATGTTAACCTTCTTGCCGTTCACTTTGACGTGGCCGTGGTTCACGAACTGGCGCGCAGCGAAAACGGTCGCGACAAATTTGGCGCGGTATACAACGGCGTCCAGGCGACGCTCCAGCAGACCGATCAGGTTTTCACCTGTGTCACCTTTTACACGCTCGGCTTCGCCGTAGATGCGGCGGAATTGCTTTTCGGTCAGATCGCCGTAGTAGCCTTTCAGCTTCTGCTTGGCGCGCAGCTGAATGCCGAAGTCGGACATTTTGCCCTTGCGGCGCTGACCGTGCTGGCCGGGGCCGTATTCACGACGGTTCACTGGGGACTTAGGACGGCCCCAGATGTTTTCGCCCATACGGCGGTCAATTTTGTGCTTGGCAGCTGTACGCTTAGTCACGGCTGTTCTCCTTTTTGAGGCCCCCGCAGGATTGCGACGGGCGGTAAAGGGCGTTGTCCTCTGGCCGAAGCCTGACAGGGTTCCCCTTGCGGGGTCCACCAACACCAATCAAGCGGCGCTTATACGGTGCTGCGGGATGGAGTCAATGCACGAACTTGGCCGAATTAGCCTCAAATCGTAGCTTATTAGGCAGTAGCGGCCGGGAAGTCCGTGAAAATGCGCATTTCGATGAACGCTCCGCCGCCCTACGTCATGTGACCCGCTGAACGTTGCCTTAAAATCGCCAAAATCGTTAACAAAAGGTTAAAGCGAGCACTATTAAGTTGAAAAGTTAACGATTGTCACGCAGCATCAAGGTGTTGAACGGTTTGAGGGGGCTAGTGTGACGCATAACATGGGCTATCGCGGCGGATACCGTTGGCATCCAATGCACTTCATCGGAACTCGTAATGCAGTTGTGGTGCGTAGCCTTCAAAGGCCACACGCATGAGAATCTTGGCCGTCGAGGACAACCAAGATCTGCGCAATTTGCTAGAAGAATATCTTCGGACGCAAGATCACGAATATGTCCGCACGGCCGCCTCCGGCAAGGAGGCGCTTGAAGTCATCCATAGCGCGCCGGTTATTTTCGACTGCCTACTGCTCGACATCCAGATGCCGGAAATGTCCGGCGTAGAGCTGATCCCCCACATCCGACAAATCGACGGGTACGAATTTGTGCCCATCATCATGCTCACCGGCGTGAAGAACAGCGAAAGCATCGCGAAATCCTTCGTGGCGGGCGCGTGGGACTATATCATCAAGCCGTTCGAGTTCTTCGACCTTGAGGCACGCATTCATGGTGCAGAAATGCGCAACGCCGAATTTGTCCGGCACCTGAAACGCCCGCATGAATCCCCCAACCAAGAGAATTTCGACGTTCTGAAAGAGCTCGCGCTCGACCGTCCGATGTCGCCCTCCGAGCTTTCCGAGAGCGGCCTTGTCCCGCAGGACGCCTTTGAAAACTGCATTATGCGCATGCAATCCGAGTTTGGTGGCGGCATGCAGATCGCTGTGATCGTGCTGCAGAACTTTGCGGATGTGCTTTCGCAGGTTCCGCAAGACCAGCGCGTCGAGTTTTCCGTCGGATTGGCACGCAGATTGACCGATGCGCTCAGCAGCCTGAACCTGATCGTGACATATCGATCAAACGGCATCTTCGCCGCGCTCTCGCCCGCGCTTAAAACGCAATCCACGCTCAATATTGCTGACGTGGTGAAGAACGCGGTCCAGACCTCGCCAGAGGCAGGATGTCATCGCGATATCGTGGTCAACGTCGACTACTGCCGCACCAAGGCATTCTCGACCAGCGGCGACACGATTGTGATGCTTGACCAACTCGCAAAGCGCCTAAGTACCGTTACCGCCTAACACGGCCACAGTGGCCTAGCCAGCGTCCCAGTCATGTTTGGGCATTTGCGCCACAGCCTGATGACGGGGACAGCACGTCAAATGGTCATTCACCATGCCCACAGCCTCCATGAACGCATAGACGATTGTCGGGCCGCAGAACTTAAACCCCCGTTTTTTCAAGTCAGCCGATATCTGCTTTGAAAGCGGCGTCCATGCGGGAACATCCGACTGACGCTCAAACCGGTTTTGCAGTGGCTCGAATCCCACGTATTTCCATAAATACCGATCAAATCCCTCCTTCTTTTCAATCTCTTGCCAAACGCGTGCATTTGTAATCGCCGCCTCTATCTTTCCGCGGTGGCGGATAATGCCGGGGTTGGCGAGCAAGCGTTCAACCTCGGCTTCGCCCCATATGGCGATGACGTTAGGGTCAAAACCGGCAAAAGCCTCGCGGAAATTCTCTCGCTTTTTAAGTATCGTGATCCAACTCAGCCCTGCCTGAAAGCCATCGAGGATCAGTTTTTCCCAAAGCGCGCGGCTGTCATACTCCGGCACACCCCAGTCAGTGTCATGATAATCCAGATAAATTTGCTCTGGCCCAGCCCAGTCACACCGCTGCATCCGCATCCCCTTCTCCGACGGATCTGGCCGGATGGCTAAAATTTGTACTGCATTGCCGCATTAACCCGGCGTTGCAAGTTTCCGCGCCAAGGTGACATGAGTACAGCGATAAATGGAAGCGCCACTTTGGAAGATATATCACCACACCCGCTCGCCGAGCTGCCCGAGGGGACGAAAAACCCGCTCGACTACGCGCTGACCCAACGCGACGGCAGCACGCTGGCCATGGTCAGGGCTGCTGTCGCGCATAATCAGACATTGATGGCTTACCAGCCCGTCATGCGGGACGCGGACGACCCCAAAATCGCCTTTTACGAGGGGTTTATTCGCATTCTGGATCCCACCGGTCGCGTCATCCCCGCCCGCGAATTCATGCCCGTGGTAGAGAAGACCCAGCTTGGCCGCGAGATTGATGTGCTGTCGCTCCATGCGGGGCTTGCCGCGCTGAGCGACAACAAAGGGTTACGCCTTTCAATCAACATGTCCGCGCGCTCTATCGGGTATGCGGGATGGACGACCCTTTTGAACCGGTGGCTGTCGCGCGACGGCACCATTGGCGAACGTCTCATCCTGGAAATTAGCGAAAAATCGGCGATGCAAATGCCCGAACTCGTCGCCAGCTTTATGGACCAGCTCCAGACACGGGGCGTTTGCTTTGCATTGGATAACTTTGGCTCTGACTACATCGCCATCCGTTATTTGAAAGAGATGTTCTTTGACATTCTGAAGATCGACGGGCAGTTCGCCCGCGGCGTAAGCGACCACCCCGACAATCGTGCAATCGTGTCGATCATGGTGTCGATCGCGCGCAACTTCGACATGATAACCGTCGCTGAACAGGTGGAAAATCAAGACGATGCATCCCTGCTTCTCGCGCTTGGGGTCGATTGCCAACAGGGCTTTCTGTATGGCGCACCAACCACCCAACCCTACTGGCAGAGCACGCCGGAAGAGCGCAAAAATGCGTAAGCGAACATGGCGCGATTGCCGCATGTGCAGCAATGGGATATGTCCAAACCATAGAAGACGGGGGAACGGGGAAACGCCGTATTATATTACCCCACGTCAGTAGTTCAGGGGAAGAACACATATGACCAACGTTGTCATCGCATCCGCAGCGCGCACGCCTGTAGGCAGCTTCAGCGGATCCTTTGCAAATACACCCGCGCACGATCTGGGCGCCGCGGTGCTGAAAGAGATCGTCGCCCGCGCAGGCATCGACCCTTCCGAGGTCAATGAAACAATTCTGGGTCAGGTTCTGACCGCCGCTCAGGGGCAAAACCCTGCCCGTCAGGCCCATGTGAATGCGGGTCTGCCCATCGAAAGTGCTGCATGGTCGATCAACCAGGTCTGCGGCTCCGGTCTGCGCGCGGTCGCTTTGGCAGCGCAGCACATCCAATTGGGCGACGCCGATATTGTGGCAGCCGGTGGTCAGGAAAACATGTCGATGAGCCCCCACGCACAAAATCTGCGTCCGGGTCAGAAAATGGGCGACATGCAACTTATCGATACGATGATCCGCGACGGCCTGTGGGATGCGTTCCACGGTTATCATATGGGTCAAACAGCTGAAAACGTTGCCGCTAAATGGGACATCAGCCGCGACGCCCAAGACGCATTCGCGGTGGCCTCGCAGAACAAAGCCGAAGCCGCCCAGAAGGCCGGTAAATTCCAGGACGAAATCGTGCCTTTCACCGTCAAAACCCGCAAGGGCGAGGTGGTTGTCGATCAAGATGAATACATCCGCCACGGTGCCACGATGGAAGCGATGCAGAAACTGCGCCCCGCCTTCACCAAAGACGGTTCCGTCACCGCAGCCAATGCGTCCGGGCTGAACGACGGGGCCGCTGGCGCATTGCTGATGTCCGCAGACAACGCCGAAAAGCGCGGCATCACACCTTTGGCGCGCATCGCGTCCTATGCGACCGTTGGCCTGGACCCGACGATCATGGGTGCTGGCCCGATCTATGCATCGCGTAAAGCGCTTGAGAAAGCGGGTTGGAAGGCCGAGGATCTGGACCTTGTCGAAGCCAACGAAGCGTTCGCGGCGCAGGCCTGCGCGGTCAACAAGGACATGGGGTGGGATCCATCGATCGTGAACGTAAACGGCGGTGCCATCGCAATCGGCCACCCCATCGGTGCCTCCGGCGCCCGCATCCTGAACACGCTTTTGTTCGAGATGCAGCGACGCGGCGCGAAAAAAGGCCTCGCGACCCTGTGCATCGGCGGTGGCATGGGCGTGGCCATGTGTCTTGAGCGCCCATAACGCTGTATAATCGATCAAGCCTGGCGCGTGTTCGGCAAGAACGCGCGCCACGCGAAAAACATCTGCTTTTTCCCTGCGTAAACTGTTGCAATGAATTTCAAGCCTGACTACAAATCCTCCACGTAATTAAATTACGAAATTAATAAGGCAAACGAAACAACATTGCCTTAAGGGGAGAGATTTATGTCACGTGTTGCACTTGTAACAGGGGGAAGCCGCGGGATCGGGGCGGCTATTTCCACAGCTTTGAAAGACGCCGGATACACCGTCGCGGCAACATATGCCGGGAACGACGAGGCAGCCGCGCAGTTTACAGAAACCACGGGCATCAAAACCTACAAGTGGAACGTCGCCGACTATGACGACTCCAAAGCCGGGATTGCAAAAGTCGAAGAAGACTTAGGCCCGATTGACGTGGTCGTAGCAAACGCAGGTATCACCCGCGACGCCCCTTTCCACAAGATGACGCCCGACCAGTGGAACGAAGTGGTTGGCACCAATTTGACGGGTGTTTTCAATACGATCCACCCGGTTTGGCCTGGCATGCGCGAACGCAAGTTTGGTCGGATCGTCGTCATCAGCTCGATCAACGGGCAGAAAGGTCAGTTCGCCCAGGTGAACTATGCCGCGACCAAAGCAGGCGATCTGGGCATTGTGAAGTCACTCGCGCAGGAAGGCGCGCGTGCCAATATTACCGCGAATGCGATCTGCCCCGGCTATATTGCGACGGATATGGTGATGGCGGTGCCCGAGAAGGTGCGCGACTCTATCGTGGCGCAAATCCCGACCGGCCGCTTGGGCGAACCCGAAGAAATCGCCCGCGCGGTTGTATTCCTAGTCAGTGATGACGCGGGCTTTATCAACGGGTCCACGATCACCGCGAATGGTGCACAGCATCTGGTCTAAACGGCCTACCTGAACGCAAAAGGCCAGCGCATTTCGCGCTGGCCTTTTTGTCGGCGGCCCACCAATGGGCACGCCAACGGAATTGAAATCTATCAGGCGGAAAGCCGGGTAATTTCCTCTTTCAAGCGCAGCTTTTCCTTCTTCATATTCGCAACCTTTAGCCCGTCCATACTCGGCGATCGTTGGGCCTGTTCTACAGCGTCACTCATTGCCAAATGCTTCCGTTTCAGAGCATCCAGATGTGCGTCAAAAGCCATGTAACTCTCCTTAGGTTATGTTGCGTAGAATGATTGAAGCACGAAATATTCCACCTGTCACGCGGCAGCGCAGCAAAACTATCGACAAGTTGAGATATCGGCGAGAGGCTGCTTAGAATGGCAGCGCTGCGCCCTCGCGCAGGACCGCTCGTATTTCGGGCACATAGCTGTCGCCGTCGCTTAAATGTTGTGCGCCTTCGTGCATGATAAGGGGCGCGTTCAAGCGAAACGCCCCCCGCCCGCTTTTGCGCGCACGCAGGATGACCAGTTCAGCCATGCGACCGATGCGCGGTGCGATCGGCAGCACCTCTATGCTGCCCATATCATGGGGTAGCGCGCGGATCAGATCGGGCAGGCGTTCCGCTCGATGGATAAAATGCGCCTGCCCTTTCGGGGCAAGGCGTTTGGCCGCGATCTTGACCCAGGTTTCCAACGGGGTCGCTTCACCCAAGGCGGTTTCACGACCGCTATTTGTCGCAGCGACAGAGGCATGCCGATCAAAATACGGCGGGTTGGCAAGAACGTGGTCAAATTGTCGCTGCCGCAGGGCCAGCGGCATGGCATCAATGTCGGCCTCGACCACTTCAAATGCTGGATTATTACGCCGTGCAAGCGCGGCATAGGCAGGCTGGATCTCGACCCCCGTCAGCTGCAAGCCCGGCACCCGCGCGCCCAGACAAAGCGACGCCGCCCCGACCCCGCAGCCCAGCTCTAGCACGCGCTGACCGGCCTGCGCCGGAACCGTTGCAGCCAATAAAACAGGGTCGACGCCCGCACGGTAGCCTTTACGCGGCTGCCACAAATGCAGTTTGCCGCCCAGAAACGCATCCCGCGTGAGCGCGTCGGGGTCAAAGACGTCCACAGCGGTTACTTGGGCAACCCGGTGGGGATGTCGTTGTCACGCAACACCCGCGTTGCGGCGGTGTGATCGTCGTCGTGCACCATCAAGCGGCGGGGGAAAATGCCGATCCCGCCTTCAAGCACGCTCATGTTTACGTCCAGCGGAAAGCAGTCTATATCCTCGCCCTGAAGAAGGGCGCTGGCAAAGGCGATTATTGTCGGATCGGTTGTGCGCAAAAGTTCCTTCATAACAGAGATGTAAGGGCAATCGACGTTGATTGTCGAGCCTTCCAATTAAGGTCGTGTAAATGACGAGCGAAAACACCCAGAAACCACATGACCGGATGGCGGCCTATCTTAACGTGGATATGACCGCGGTGAACGATCTGATCCGCGACCGCATGGCGTCAGAACATGCGCCGCGCATCCCCGAGGTCACGGCCCATCTGGTAGAGGCAGGCGGCAAGCGGCTGCGCCCGATGCTGACCCTCGCTGCGGCGCGTCTGTGCGGCTATGACGGCCCCTACCACGTGCACCTTGCCGCCACGGTAGAATTCATTCACACCGCGACCCTGCTGCACGACGATGTGGTCGATGAAAGCGCGCAGCGTCGCGGGCGGCCGACGGCCAACTTGCTGTGGGATAACAAATCTTCGGTGCTGGTGGGCGATTACCTTTTCGCGCGCAGCTTCCAGCTGATGACCGAGACGAATAACATGCGCGTGCTGGCGATCCTTGCCAATGCCTCCGCTACGATTGCCGAGGGCGAGGTGCTGCAACTGACCGCCGCGCAGAATCTGGCCACGGATGAAGGCATCTACCTACAGGTCGTGCGCGGGAAGACGGCGGCGCTGTTTTCGGCGGCGACGCAGGTGGGCGGGGTGATTGCCACGGCCCCTGACGCACAGGTTCAGGCACTGTTTGATTATGGTGATGCCTTGGGGATCGCGTTCCAGATTGTCGACGATCTGCTGGACTACCAAGGCGACCCGAATGCCACCGGCAAGAACATCGGTGATGACTTCCGCGAGCGTAAGCTGACCCTGCCCGTGATCAAGGCGATCGCCAAAGGCGACGCGACCGGACGTGCCTTCTGGACCCGCACCATCGAGAAGGGCAAGCAGGAGGACGGCGATCTTGAACACGCTCTGTCGCTGCTGAATGCACATGGCACTCTGGATGAAACCAAGGCAGAGGCGCTGGCATGGGCGGAACAGGCCAAGACTGCGCTGAACTCCCTGCCGGACCACGAGCTGACGCAGATGCTGCGCGATCTGGCCGACTACGTCGTTGCGCGTATTAGCTAATCGCCCCCCCCATTGGGGCGCGTCGAAGCTACCCCAGCATCGGTGCGGCGGTGACCCACCATCCGGGCTGTGCCGCCGCAATACGCATGACGGCGCGCTGCGCCAGTGCTTCGGTCTCGTAAAGGCCAAAGCAGGTCGCACCAGAGCCCGACATACGCGCCAGCAGCGCGTCCTGTAGGCTGCCCAGACACTCTGCCACCTCTGGCACCACCTGGATCGCCGGTGCCTCCAGATCGTTGCGCTGTGTGGCCAGCCAGGCGGCGAACGCAGGCGCGCTGGTGAATGCGGGCAGCTCTTTGGGCATGGGCGCGTTGGCGCGGGATTCGAGCCTTGAGAAGACCTCGGGCGTGGCGGCGGATTTATTCGGGTTGATCAGCACCAGCCAGCAGGGCGGCAGCTTGGGCGCGGGCGTCAAACGCTCGCCGATCCCCTCCATCCGCTGCGGGGTGTCATGCAGGCAAACCGGAACATCGGCTCCCAGTCGCGCCACATCCTCGGGCACCGGCAGCCCCCAATGCGCCGAGAGCAAGCGCAGCGCCGTGGCCGCATCCGCTGATCCTCCGCCGATCCCTGCCGCGGCGGGGAGGTTTTTCGTCAGATGCAACCGCGCCCCCCTGCCCGCGCCCGCGTCCAGCAGCCTTGCCGCACGCACCACGAGGTTGCGGTCATCATGGGGGGCGGCACCGCCATAGGGACCATCGAGAAACAGCTCAAGCTGGTCAGAGGGAGATACCGCGATCCGGTCGCCCACGCCGGCGCGCACCACAAGACTATCCAGCAGATGGTAGCCATCGCTGCGCTGCCCAGTGACATGCAGGGTCAGGTTCACCTTGGCCCAGGCGAAACCCGCGTTGGCAACCCCGAGGGCAGCGGCTTGGGTCGTCATTTCTCGGCAGAGGCTTTGCTGAGCGGCTCGGCCCCTTCTTCGGCCAATACCGCGTCCAGTCCCACCTCGAGTTTGCGGCGCATGCGGTCGGGATCGGCCTCGCTGTCTTTGTCTTCTGGATCCACAAACGATAGCGCCCGACGCCATTGGAATTCAGCCTCGCGTTGACGGCCAACGGACCAGTAAACGTCGCCCAGATGGTCGTTGACCACCGGATCAACGGCGACCAGTTCAACGGCCCTTTCCATCTGGTCGACGGCCTCTTCGTAGCGGCCCAAACGATACAAGACCCAGCCCAGTGAATCGACGATATAGCCTGATTCAGGGCTCGCTGCGACGGCGCGTTCGATCATGTTCAACGCTTCGTCCAGATTGCGCCCCTGTTCCACCAGCGAATAGCCGAGGTAGTTCAGCACCTGAGGCTGATCGGGGTTGATCTTGAGAGCGGCGCGAAAATCGCGTTCGGATGCCTCGCCATTGCCAGAGCGTTCTTCGGCAATGCCGCGGGCGTAATACAGCACCCAGCGTTGCGGATTGCTGTCGGGTGTCAGCTCTATCGCGCGGTCATAGGATTTAATTGCGGCCTTGAAGTTGTCCTGCGCCCGCAACGCATCGCCCAAGGCGGAATGGACCGACGGCAATGTGCCGTGGCTGCGGGTCAACTGTTGCAGAACCTCGATCGCCTGTTCCGGTTTGTTCGACCGTCGCAGCGCCGCCGCACGCCCGAGTTCGGCTGCGTGATAGGCGGGGTTGTCGGCGGGTACGTCCTGCAGCTCCTCGATCGCAAGCTCGTACTGGCCGATGTTTTCCAGCAGATCCGCGGTCAGTAGCAGATCGTCGATATGATCGGGTCGCAGGTAACGCGCGATGCGCGAATAAAGCAGCACATAGTAGTCACCGGCACTTTCATTGCGCAGCACGGCCGCGAAGGTAAAGAAGACTTCGGCAATGCCTGCCTTGGCATCGGGGATCTGGGTAAAGGCGACCTGCCCTTCCCCCTGTAAGGCGGCGACCAACCCGTCAAGTTCGGGGTCGCTGCTGGCCCCGAAACTATCTGTCAGCAGCGCAAGCGCCTGTTCATTTCGCCCGAGCTGGCCAAGGATTTCCGCCCGCGCGATCACACCGCGCCGTGTCTGCCCTGCCGATCCCGCCTGGTTCGAAGCAAAGATCGCCTCCGCCCCTTCGTAATCGCCGACCGACGCCAGTGCCAAAGCCTTGTGATACAGCACGAACCCCTGCATGCCGGCTTCTTTGCTCAGATCGTCGAACTGGGTGATGGCGGCGGTCATGTCGCCCACGCCCACATGCGCCCAGGCCTTGACCAAACCGTCCACCCAAGGGCCGATCCCGCCCTCGTCTGCGGATTGTTCGATCAGGCCCGCATAGTTTTCTTCCTGCGCCATGCCAGCGGTTGTCACGAGATAGGCGATCTGCCCGGGCTGGTCCGACGCGGCCATAATGCGCGCCAAAGGCAGGGCGCGGTCGATATCCCCTAGCGAGAGCAGCGCCAGAACCGTGCTTTCAAGGAATTCGGGGTTCTTGGGATCAAGCGCCAGCGCCTCGCCATAATACTTGGCGGATTCCGCAAAATCACTGCGCACCGCAGCATGCCGACCGGCAAGATAGGCCCCCGCCGCCGATTGCGCCTGTACGGGCATTGCAACGGCTCCGGTCAGCGCCAAAACGCTTGCGGTCAACAGAAGGTTACGGATCATACTGGCACGCCTCATTTGTATTTGGCGCAAGGCTAACAGGTTCACGACCAAGCGCAATGCCGCCTATCCAAAGGGACATCCCGCTTATCCTCTATCGGCGGAACCTTGCATGAAAAAAGGCGCGCCGCAGCACGCCTTTGATCGATTTCATCCAGTAAGTGATGCTTACACCTTAGGCCCGCAAGCGACGCTTACATATTAGGCCCGTAAGCGACGCTTACATATTAGGATAGTTCGGGCCATCCCCACCCTGCGGCGTGGTCCAGACGATATTCTGCGTCGGATCCTTGATGTCGCAGGTCTTGCAGTGCACGCAGTTCTGGAAGTTGATGACAAAGCGCGGGTCCTTGCCGTCTTCCTCGACGAATTCATACACGCCGGCCGGGCAATACCGCGCCGAGGGGCCAGCGTATTCCGGCAGGTTGATGTTCACCGGCACCGACGGATCCTTCAGCGTCAAATGCGCGGGCTGGCTTTCGTCGTGGTTGGTGAATGAAAACGCCACGTTGGTCAGACGGTCAAAGCTGAGCTTGCCATCGGGCTTGGGGTAGTCGATCTTCTTGTGCTTGTCAGCCTTTTCGGTCGCTTCAGCATCGGATTTACCATGCCCCAGCGTCCCCAGCAGCGAGAAGCCGAAGGTATTGGTCCACATGTCGAACCCACCCACGGCGAGCGAGGTCACAAGGCCGTACTTGCTCCACAACGGTTTGACGTTGCGCACTTTTTTCAGGTCTTTGCCGATCTCGCCGCTGCGGACATCTTCCTCGTAGGCGGTCAGCTCGTCACCGGCGCGGCCCGCCTGGATCGCGTCATAGGCCGCTTCGGCGGCAGCTTTGCCCGACAGCATCGCGTTGTGGTTGCCCTTGATGCGCGGCACGTTGACCATGCCCACCGAACAGCCCAGCAACGCCACACCGGGTGCGACCATCTTGGGCATCGACTGGTAGCCGCCTTCGGTGATGGCGCGTGCGCCGTAGGCCACACGCTTGCCGCCTTTCAGCAGCTCGGCCACCATCGGGTGGTGCTTGAAGCGCTGGAATTCCATGTAGGGGAAGACATGCGGGTTTTTGTAGCCAAGGTGGACAACGAAACCGACGTACACCTGGTTGTTTTCGATGTGATAGATGAACGACCCGCCGCCCGCGTTGCTGTTCAAAGGCCAGCCCATCGTGTGGGTCACGGTGCCCTCTTTGTGCTTGGCGGGGTCGATCTCCCAGATTTCTTTCATGCCAAGGCCGTATTTCTGCGGCTCTTTTCCGGCGTCCAGATCGTATTTCGCAATCACCTGCTTGGACAGGCTGCCGCGCACGCCTTCGGACAGGAAGACGTATTTGCCGTGCAGTTCCATACCGGGCTCATAGCCGTCGCCCTTGGTGCCATCGGCGCTGATGCCGAATTCACCGGCCACAACGCCTTTGATCTCGCCATTGTCGCCATAGACCAGTTCGGAGCACGCCATACCGGGGAAAATCTCGACCCCCAGCTCTTCGGCCTGTTCTGCCATCCAGCGGCAGACATTGGCCATGGAAACGATGTAGTTCCCGTGGTTGTTCATCAGCGGTGGCATGGGGAAGTTCGGCACCCGGATTTTACCCGCCTCGCCCAGCATGTAAAAGTTGTCTTCCTCGACCTTGGTCTTGATCGGCGCGCCTTTTTCCTTCCAGTCGGGCATCAGGGCGTCCAGACCGATCGGGTCCAGAACCGCACCCGACAGGATATGCGCCCCCACCTCAGAGCCCTTTTCCAGCACGACCACATTGCAGTCGGCGTCGAGTTGTTTCAGACGGATCGCGGCGGACAGACCGGCAGGGCCCGCACCGACGATAACGACGTCATATTCCATTGCTTCGCGTTCAACTTCGGCCATTTGGGGCTCCTCTTCGGGCAGAAAACGGTTTGGATTTCGCTAAACCAGCACGGTCGCTATTGCAATCGCAACACAGCGTAAATTAGCGCACCCACGACAGTTTGCATCTTAAATGTTGCAGGTGCAGCAATATTGTTTCGCATCGCAAAATGCTAGCCGCGCCGATCTCCCATTAGATAGCGCGGCCCCTGCCCTTTCTCTCCCGCACGGTCTTGAGGGTTATAAAGCGCACAGGCCTGTAGGCTCAGGCAACCGCATCCGATACATCCATCTAGGTCGTCACGCAGGCGGGTCAACGTCGCGATCCGGTCGTCCAGCGTTGTACGAAACGCCTGGCTGATACGCGCCCAGTCCTCTTTGGTGGGGGTGCGCCCATCTGGCAGGCGGTCCAGCTCTTGCTTGATCTGCGGCAAGGTAAAGCCGAATTGCTGCGCGATCATCACAAAGCTCAGCCGCCTCAGATCGGCACGCTCGAACCGCCGCTGCCCGCCGCTGTTGCGCCACGGTTTGATCAACCCTTGCGCCTCGTAATAGCGGATGGCGGACACCGCCAAGCCTGTGCGCCGCGCCAATGCGCCAATCGACAACCCGTCATTCACCGCCATAGACATTCCCCGAAATAATCCTTGACCTAAAGTTAGGTTTAGAAATTACACACCATAGGGTCAACGTCAGAAACACGAAAGGAAGACCCGACAATGCCAGCACAATTGGAACATGCCAACATCACCGTAACCGACCCGCAAGCCACCGCCGCCTGGATGGCGCAGATCTTTGGCTGGCGCATTCGCTGGCAAGGCGATGCTATAGCGGGCGGACATACTATTCACATCGGAACCGACAGTTCATACGTGGCGCTTTACACACCGGAAAAGACGCCGGCCACGGGCACCAGCAGCTATGACACCACCGGCGCGCTGAACCATATCGGGGTGACCGTCGATGATCTGGACGCCGCCGAAACCTTGGTCAAAGCGCAGGGGTTCACGCCGGTGAACCACGCCGATTACGAACCCGGGCGGCGCTTTTATTTTCGCGATCACGACGGTGTCGAATACGAGCTGGTCCAATACGATGACTAAGCGCGGATTGCCGCGGACGGGCTGACTCTGCTCTTGCAATCGCGGCGCAGTTTGGGTCAGGTAAGGATCAATTCAAATCGGTTGCACCCTCGGACGACAGTTCGGGGGCTGTGACCCTCATTGCGTGGACGCCCCCTGATGGAAAAAATCCCCATGACCCGCGCCGGTCACACGGCTTTAGAAACCGAACTCAAGCATCTGAAGTCGGTTGAACGCCCTGCCATCATCAAAGCCATCGCCGAAGCCCGCGAACACGGTGACCTGTCCGAGAACGCCGAATACCATTCCGCCAAGGAAAAGCAGTCCTTCATCGAAGGCCGCATCAAAGAGCTTGAAGGCGTGATCTCCCTTGCGGATGTGATTGACCCGGCCAAGATGTCCGGCGCGATCAAGTTCGGCGCGACCGTGACCCTCGTGGACGAGGACACCGACGAAGAGAAGACCTATCAGATCGTTGGTGAATACGAGGCCAACATCGAAAAAGGTCTGCTGAACATCAAATCCCCTATCGCCCGCGCCCTGATCGGCAAGGAAGAAGGCGACAGCGTCGAGGTGCGGACACCCGGGGGGGACAAATCCTATGAGGTTCTCAAAATCGTCTACGCATAAGCCGGGGACAAAGAGATGACCGACAAACCGCAGCTGACACCGAACGCGCCGCGCCAATCCGCGCGGTCGACCCCCTTCGGCGTCTATTCGCGCCCGAACGACGGCGGGATCTCGAACATTGAACTCATCGCCGCAGCGCTAAGCGCTGTTTGGTTGCTGGGATCCGCGATCTTTTTCTTGATGCTGCCGTCGGATCAGCAACCCGATACGGGCGGCGCCGGTTTGCGGTTCCTGATGACGATGCTGGCGATCTTCATGCCCGTTGGCATGATCTGGGTCGCCGCCACAGCGGCCCGCGCCAGCCGTGTCATGCGCGAGGAAAGCAAACGCTTGCAGGCCGCGATCGACGCGATCCGGCAGGCCTATATCGCGCAACAGCAAGGGCAGAACCTTGGCGCAGACGCGACCGTCGCGCGCAAGCTGGATGAAATCGCCGCCGCCGCCCGCAAGACCGAAAGCACGCTGGCCACCTTCCAAAGCCGCCGCGACGCCAGCACCCGCCTGGCGCCTCTCAAGCCTGCGGTGGTCGATGACCAGCCCGCGCTGGCGCTTGGCACCTCGGCCGCGGATATGACCCCGCCGCTGTCGCATGAAGATTTCATTCGCGCGTTGAATTTCCCCGAAACCGCCGAGGATACCGAAGGCTTTTCGGCGCTGCGCAAGGCGTTGAAAGACCGCAATGCGTCCCAGCTGGTGCAGGCGTCGCAGGACGTGCTGACGCTGCTTAGTCAGGACGGTATCTATATGGATGACCTGCGCCCCGACCGTGCACGCCCCGAAATCTGGCGCCAATTCGCCCAAGGGGCCCGAGGCCGTCCGATCGCAGCTTTGGGCGGTATCCGTGACCGGTCCTCGCTGGCGCTGACCAGTGCCCGCATGAAGCAAGACCCGATCTTCCGCGATGCCGCGCATCACTTCCTGCGCCGTTTCGACCGCGCCTTTGCCGCCTTTGAAGCCGAGGCCTCTGACGCCGACATCTCGGCACTGACCGACACGCGCACCGTGCGGGCCTTCATGTTGCTGGGCCGCGTGGCGGGGACGTTCGACTAGCGGTCAGGTGATCCCGAAAGACCCATAGGGAATATAGCGCACCAGATCGCCCGGCTGGATGTCGGCCGCGGCGTCCGGGAGTTCGACCAATCCTTCGGCCCAAGCCAGCCCGCTGATCCGCCCCGACCCCTCCGATGCAAAGACCTGCACCTGCCCGTCTCGCATCCGCGCGCGCAGATACTCGCGCCGCCCCGGTTTCTTGCGTTTGCTGAAATCTGCGGGCACGTCGAACCCCTGCGGTACAGGCCAGTCCTGCCCCGCCAGCCGCGCTAACGCGGGGCGCGCGAAAATCAGGGTGCAGACCATAGCCGCCACGGGGTTGCCCGGCAGACCAAAAACCGGCGCGCCTTGCCACATGCCAAGCGCTAAGGGCCGCCCCGGTTTGACCGCAATGCGCCACAGGTCAAGCGCCCCCGCCTCGGACAAAAGGGCCGATACGTGGTCTTCATCCCCCGCCGACGCACCACCGCTGGTCAGGATCGCGTCGACACGGCCCTGCGTCTCATCCAGCCGCCTGCGCAAAGCTGCGCGGTCGTCACCCACATGCCCCAGATCCACGCCCTGATGGCCGAACTGCGATACCAACCCCAGCAGCATTGGGCGGTTCGCATCGAATATCTGCCCGTCGACCGCGGTCCGACCGGCCTCGACGATCTCGTCCCCTGTCGATAGCACGCCGACGCGCAGCGACCGATGGGTCGACACAGACGCCGCCCCCGTGGCTGCGAGCAAGGCGATATCCGCCGCTGTGATCCGTCGTCCCGCACGCAGGGTCACGGCACCCGCTGTCACGTCCTCCCCCGCTTTGCGGGTATTGGCACCCTGTTTCACCGGACCGTTGAACCGCAGGGTGCGCCCGTCGATGGTCACGTCTTCTTGTAGCACCACGGTATCGACGCCTTCTGGCAGCGCGGCCCCCGTCAGCACGCGCATCGCCTGCCCTTCGGCAAGCGCCCCCGGCGCGTCGCCTGCCGCCGCGCGTCCCTCGGCCAGCGGCATCGCATGGGCCCCGGCCGCGCGCCCGCCCGCAAAGCCATAGCCATCAACAGCCGTATTTGGCAGCGGCGGATTGGCGCGGCGTGCCAGCACATCCGCCGCGGCGATGCGCCCCAAGGTGGCAGCCAAAGCCACGTCTTCGACAGGGGTCACCGGATGCAGCCGTGCCCGCAACTGCGCCAGCGCCTCGTCCACCGGCGTCCAATGCACGCCCGGCGGCAGGGCAAAACAGTCGTTGCGCAGGGGGGGCGGGGCCTTGAGCAGATGTTCGAACCCCAGACCGAAAATCCACCCCTCTTCCGCTGCCTCAACATCCAGCATCTGCGCCAGATCGACGGCAGGGACGGCGGCCAGCTGCCGCGCCAGTTCCTGCACCTGCCACGCATCCTTGACCCTGTTGTCAGGGGCGGGCCCCACGGTAAGCGACGGCCAGATCTCGGTAAAGACCACCTGCGCATCCGGCCTTTCAAACGGCCAGACCGCGACATGATCGGCAAAACGAGCACGCAGGCGTGACAGCACAGGCAGCCCCATGACCACCTGCGACCCGACAGCCCCTGCCCCCGCCATTTGCCAGCAGGTGAAACTGCCCTTGGCACGCTGTTCCGCCGCGCGCTTGTCGGGAAACGGGTTGGCGTAGCCCGTCTTGGTGCGCGGCAGCCCTGCGATATCGCGGTTGGGCAGGCCGTTGGCCCAGAATGGGCCGCTGCCATCGCCCAGACCCAGATTGATCTCTGCCACCAGATCGAAACGGTTGTTACGGTCTGGCGCGTCTTCGACCCGCGCCTCGAACCACTCCCACAGGGCGAAGGGATCGTCGCTGCCCGTCAGGGCCTCGGCAAAACCGATAGGGTAGGCAAAGGGGAAATCGAAGCCGATGAACAGACGGCGACCCTGCGCCAGCTCTGCTTCGATCAGCGCGGCGATCCAAGCTTCTGCCTCGGACCGGTTGCGCAGATAGGCAGGCGGGTCCGAGATGCCCCCCCGCGACACGCCCGCCCAAATCGCATCTTTGCGCGGGGTTGGTCCGGTGTCATTACCGCCGGACCAATCGACCACAACAAACGTGTCGAAAGGGCTCACAAGCCCACCTCGGCCAGAATGAAATCGGCGATGGCGCTGGTATCATTCAGATCGAATACGGGGCGATCCAGCGTCATGGGTGTGTCGCTGGCAATCGCCTTGATCGTCGGATCCTCCGGCGCGATCAGCGCGTTGCCGGTTTCGGCCCGATGCGCTTCGACCTTGGCGTGACCGTCGCGTTTGTAGCCTTCGACCAGCACCAAATCGACGGGGGCAAGCTTGGCCAGCAGCGCGTCGAGCGTCGGTTCATCCTCGCCCTGCAGCTCATGCATCAGGGCAAACCGGTTGCGCGAGGCCAACAGCACCTCGCGCGCGCCAGCGACGCGGTGGCGGTGGCTGTCCTTGCCCGGATGATCCACGTCAAAACTGTGGTGCGCATGTTTCACGGTAGACACTGAAAACCCGCGGCCCGTGATTTCGGTCACAAGGCGTTCCATCAGCCCCGTTTTGCCTGCGTTTTTCCAGCCGACAACGCCGTAAACTCTCATATCATCTCCTGTGCGCGGGCCAGATCTTGGGGGGTGTTGATGTTAAAGAACGCGTCCTCATGGGGGAACAGCGCTTCGCGCCCCTCATGCGTTTGGGTCCACATCACGACCTTGCGCAGCCCCCCCTGCAAGGCGGCGCGAAGATCGTCGCGCAGTGCCACGGGCCAGAGGCCAAAGGTCGGATGCCGCGCGGTGCCGCGTTTGGCATCAGGCGTGGCGGCAAGCACCAGCGGATGGGTCATCCCCTCGCTTGCCAGCAACAGTTGCGGCACCAGATCACCGGGGAAGAACGGCGTGTCTGCCGCCGCCGTGACGATGGTATCCGCGCCTTGTTCAGCGGCCCAATCCAGCCCGGCCAGCACGCCCGCAAGGGGACCGGCGAACCCGTCGATACTATCGGGCAACACCGGCAACTTCAGCCCCGCAAACCGCGCGGCATCACCATTGGCATTCAACGCGACGCGATCCACCTGCGGGGTCAGCCGTTCAATCACATGACCCAGCACGCTTTGACCGCCAAGCTGCAACAGCCCCTTGTCGCCGCCGCCCATCCGCGTCGCCTGCCCGCCGGCAAGGATCACCCCAAGTGGCTGTTTCATGCGCTGCCCTTTCGCCCAGATCGTTTCGGTTCATCCGCGATTCCGTCGGGGTCCGCGTCACGGATCAACCGGTCCTCGCCCGCCAGACAGATAAAGCGTTTGCCCTTCATCCGGCCGATCAGCGTCAGCCCGACCTGCTGCGCGATCTCTACCCCCCAGGCGGTAAAGCCGGAGCGCGAGACCAGCGCGGGGATGCCCATCATCGCGGTCTTGATCACCATCTCGGAGGTTAACCGCCCCGTGGTATAGAGGATCTTATCCTCGGCCGAGACTTTTTCAGAAAGCATCCAGCCCGCGATCTTATCCACCGCGTTGTGGCGACCCACGTCTTCCATATAGACCAGCGGGCGATTGCCCTGACACAGCACCGTGCCGTGAATCGCCCCGGCTTCCAGGTACAGGCTCGGCGTGCGGTTGATCTGCGCGCTAAGGTCATACAGCCACGAGGTCCGCAGCGGGGTCGTGGGCAGAGACACATCCTCTAGCCCCTCCATCATATCGCCGAAAACCGTACCGACCGCACAGCCGGAGGTACGGGTCTTTTTGCGCATCTTGTCTTCGTAATCGGTTTTGCGGGCGGTGCGGACCACGACGACCTCAAGCTCTTCGTCATAGTCGACGCCAGTGATATCCTCACCGTCGCGCAGCATGCCCTGATTGCGCAAGAACCCAAGCGCGAGGTATTCGGGGTAATCGCCGATCGTCATCGCGGTGACGATTTCCTGCGCGTTCAGATATATCGTCAGCGGGCGTTCCTCGACCACATTGATCGTTGTTTCTGCCCCTGTTTGGTCGCGCCCGGTCACAGCACGGGTCAGCCGCGCCAAACCCGGTTGCGGTGCGATCAAATAAGCATCGGTGTCTGTCTTGACGGACAATTGCATCCCCCCAAAGCGGCAGTTAAGCATGTCCCGGCAATCTAGGGGGAACGCATGGCCATCACCACCACGAAATCGGCCTTTCGAAAAGGTCTTACCGACGCCGCACCCTTTGTTCTGGTGATCATCCCCTTTGCGTCGCTGTTTGGCATCCTCGCCACCGAGGCGGGATTGAACGTATTCGAAACGCTCGCCTTTTCGGTTGTGGTCATTGCGGGGGCAGCACAGTTCACCGCGTTGCAACTGATGCAGGAACATGCCCCGACGGCGATCGTGCTGGCCTCTGCGCTGGCGGTGAACTTGCGGATGGCGATGTATTCCGCGTCGCTGACCCCTTACATCGGCTCCGCCCCGCTGTGGCAGCGCGCGCTGGCGGCCTATCTGACGGTCGATCAATCCTATGTCTGCGCGATGGCGCAGTACGAAAAACAGCCCGATATGACGATCCCGCAGCGGATGGCGTATTTCTTTGGCTGTGTGACCCCGATTGTGCCGCTGTGGTATTTGTTCACGCTGGTGGGGGCGATGGTGGGCGCGCAGATCCCCGAAAGCTGGGCGCTGGACTTTGCGCTGCCGATCACCTTTCTGGCCATGATCGCGCCGATGTTCCGCACGCCGGCCCATGTGGTCGCGGCGCTGGTCGCCTCTGTCGCGGGGCTGCTGACGGCGGGAGTGCCCTATTCGCTGGGGCTGATCATCGCGGGGCTTGCGGGGATGATGGCCGGTGCGCAGACAGAGCTTTGGCTGGAACGGCGCCAGCCCCAACACCCTGAACAGGATGCGGTATAATGGATCATATCAACACCGGCACACTTTGGTTCGTGATCATCGCCCTTGGCCTTGGCAGCTTCGGGCTGCGCTTTGTCTTTACCGGATTGGTTGGCGACCGCGAGATGCCCGCATGGCTGCTGCGGCACCTGCGCTATACGGCGGTGGCGATCCTGCCCGCGCTGGTGGCCCCGCAGGTGATCTGGCCCGCAGCCACGGACGGGCAGCTTGATCTGCCGCGCATGGCGGCAGCGGCTGCGGCCCTGACAATCGGGGTGATCACCAAAAACGTGCTGCTCGCCATCATCAGCGGTGCAGCAACGCTTTACAGTCTGCTTTGGTTACTGGGCTAGAAGCGACGCCTGCACCGCGTCGATCACATCGCCTTCGTCATTCTCGTAGTATTTTGTCGTCGTGACACCGGGCAAGCTGGCGAACTGTTCGCTGAGCTTGGCCGGATAGAAGGTCTTGGAGATGCTCTCAAACCCCTGCACCTGCGACAGAATGCCCGAGGTCGCATTGGCGCAGAACGCCCCTGCTACCGTGCCGTTCGACATCACAAGCTGCAAGATCTGTTCCGCCTGCGCGTCCGTCACCTGAAGTTCCTGGCTGACAACATGGTAGGTGCTGCGTGCGTGCGAGGATTTGTAGCCCTGAATCCACTTGGGCGTCATACCGTAAAGCACGTCGCCGCGTTCGATCACGCGCGGATCGCGGAAGGAACCGGCGGGGTCAAAGATCACCTGCTGCGAGCCATTGACCACCAGCGCCGTATGGCCGCCGCTGCCGGTGCGGTTGTTGATCATCGTCATCAACGTGATGGATCGCGGCCCCGGTGCCACATAGGCGGCCGCCGCGACTTCTGCCGGTGTGTTATCAATCCCGGTATCATTCGCACAGGCCGCAAGCAGCCCGACGCAGGCCAAAGCCATCCAAACACGCATAGAAATATCCCGTCGGTTAGGTTTGCCCGCCTTAGCGCGCGAAGATCGCCATAAAGACCAGAATGGCAATAATCACGATGCACGACCATTTGACGAAGTTCATGAAGCTGTCAAAAGTCTTCTCGTGCGTGCTGGTGTCCATCGAGCCGTGTTCATGTTTGGCCATTTGCGCGATCCTTGTCTTAACGTGCGTATGATTTGAACTGGGGAATACTGTATTCATCTGCCTATGTCACGGCATCAAAATGCGCGGGATCAGGTGTTTTCGTCTGTCTGTGCCGGCTCTTGCGTCTCGAGGTCTTGCGCCAAGCGGAAACCGATACGATTCGCGGGGGCTTCCTGCACCGCTTTGGGCAGCGCACGCAGGGCGACATTCAACTGGGTGACATGCTGCACCAGCTGCATCCGTGCCCCCGCGTTGTCCTTGCCGTAAAAGGTCACGATGTCCGGGTCGAAATAGCCCATACCCTCGATCCGCAGCACACCGGCGTCACCGCCTGCGAACCCCATCGCGACCTCATGATCGCCATCCAGCTGCTCTTCGAAATTTCTAAGTAAAGCACGACCCGCTCGTAGGCCCATTGCGCCGGTGATTTCTGCGCGGCGGGCTTTTGGCTCATCCCCTTTGGCACCGGCTGGTCAGAGGCATTGCGTCTGTCGGGGTCCGAATGCACCTCGTAGAGGCGCGGCAGCGCGTCGGCCTCGATCGCTTCGGCCGCTGTCTTGATCTCGTTATCCATCGGTCAGCCCTTTGATTGATACACCCAAGCCCCGTCCAGCGCCCGCAAACTGCGTGTGGCACGGCCCGTTTGGTAAAGATGGCTGAGATGGGCGACCGCTTCAACCAGCGCCAGACCGTATTCGCCTTCGCCAATGTTGCGCTTGAACAGGGTCGAGAAACATTCAGACGCCGACTTCGGCTCTGCAATCGCCTTTTCCAGACGGCGCAGGGCGCTGTGGTGATTCTCTATCAACTGGCGCATGCGGGTGGGCAGACCGGTGAAGGGCAGCTTGTGCCCGCCAAGCACCAGATGATCCTCGCGCGCCAGCAACGACAGACGGTCACAGGCCTCGATCCATTCGCCAATAGGGTCGGCCATGGGTTCGGTGGCATAGACCCCGACGTTAGGGCTGATGGACGACAGGATCTGATCGCCTGCAATCACCAGATTGTCATCACGGCTCCAGAAGGTGGCGTGTTCGGGGGCGTGCCCATTGCCCATATGCACGTCAAACACGCGTCCCCCGATGGTGATCTCGTCGCCCTGTTTGATCCGCGTAAAGCCAAGCGGCAGAGGCGAGACGATGTCGGCAAAGTTGAATGGCCGCTCGGAGGCGCGTTTCTCGTACAGCGCGGCATCCATCCCCGAAAGTTTGTAGAAAGCCAGCGTCTCGGCTGGCGGTGCTTCTTGCGGGTCAAGGGTCAGCATCCGCGCGGTCAACCACGCGGTGCGCGTCGTCACCAGCTCTGCCCCGTGTTCGGTCTGGAACCAGCCCGCCAGACCGATGTGATCGGGGTGGTGGTGGGTCACGATCACCCGCGACACCGGCTTGCCGCCCAAGGGCCCCGCGATCAGGTCCGTCCACAGCGCCTTGGACTTTTTCGACGCGAACCCCGTGTCGATGATCGTCCAGCTGTCGCCTTCGTCAAAGGCATAGACGTTGACGTGATCCAGCTTCATCGGCAGCGGCAGACGCAGCCAAAGCACGCCGGGGGCGACCTCTATCGCCGCATCATGGGCGGGCGGCGTCTCCCAGGGGAAACGCAAACCGGTGGGTGCGGTATCAGGCATCAGGCGGCCAGTTCGTCAGCGGAAAGCGCGAAAAGATCAGCCTCGCCCGCTTGGGCATGGGCCAGCAGGCCAACGTGTTCCGGCAGCAAGCGCAGGATGTAGAACCGCGCCAGCTTTTCGCGCGGCCCGCCCTTGTCGGCCAGCGCCGCCTTGAGGTGCATATGCGCGCCAAGCACCCGTGCAAAGGCCCGCAGATACGGCACCGCTCCGGCAAAACGCGTGTCCATGTTCGATTGCTCGGTCAGCCAGTCGGTCGCCTCGCGCAGGGTTTCCGATGCTTGCCACAGGGCATCCGTCATATTCGGAAAAACGTCGCGGGCGGCTTCGGCGTCTGCCTCGATCTCGTCCAGCAAACGGTTCGCGGCCTCGCCCCCGTCCATCATCTTGCGCGCGACCAGATCCATCGCCTGAATGCCATTAGTGCCTTCGTAAATGGCGGTCACACGCACGTCGCGGCTGTACTGCGCGGCACCGGTTTCTTCGATAAAGCCCATACCACCGTGGACCTGAACGCCCATTTCAGCGACGGCCATGCCGGTGTCGGTGCCAAAAGCCTTGGCGATCGGGGTCAGGAAGGCCGCGCGGGCTTTCCATTCGGCCTGACCGGTGGCGTTTGTCATGTCGATGGCCTTGGCACAGCACAGCGCGATGGCGCGGGCGGCAAAGGTTTCGGCCTTCATCGTCATCAGCATGCGGCGCACATCGGCGTGGTCCACGATGGTGCCGGTGCCGTCAGGGCGCGATGTCTTGCCCTGTTTACGGTCCAGCGCATAGGCCAGCGCGTGCTGATAGGCCGCTTCGGCGATGCCGATGCCCTGCCCGCCGACGCCAAGCCGCGCGTTGTTCATCATTGTGAACATCGCCGCCATGCCGCCTTGCTCGGGCCCCACCAGCCAGCCGGTCGCCTTGTCGTATTGCATCACGCATGTCGGAGACCCGTGAATCCCCAGCTTGTGCTCAAGGCTCACCACCTTGAGGCTATTGGCATTGCCAAGGCTGCCGTCGTCATTGGGCAGGTATTTCGGCACAAGGAACAGGCTGATGCCTTTGGTGCCCGCAGGCGCACCGGGCAGACGCGCCAGGACAAGGTGGCAGATGTTGCCGCCAAAGTCGTTGTCGCCCCAGGTGATATAGACCTTCTGACCCGAGATCGCATAGGTGCCGTCGCCATTGTCTTCGGCCTTGGTCGCCAGTGCCCCCACGTCCGACCCCGCTTGCGGTTCGGTCAGGTTCATCGTGCCGGTCCATTCGCCGCTGATCAGCTTGGGCAGGTACAGCTCCTTGATCGCGTCGCTGGCGTGATGCTCAAGCGCTTCGATCTGGCCCTGGCTCATCAAGGGGGCAAGTTGCAGCGACAGGCAGGCGCCGCTCATCATTTCGTTAACGGCGGTCGTCAGGGTCATTGGCAAGCCCATACCGCCGAATTCGGGGTCGGCGGACATGCCGATCCAGCCGCCTTCGGCCACGGCCTTGAACCCGTCCGCGAAACCGGGCGAGGTACGCACGACGCCGTTTTCAAGCTTGGCGGGGGTCTGGTCGCCGGCGCGTTGCAGCGGGGCCAGAACGTCATTGGTCATCTTACCCGCCTCTTCGAGGATCGCGCGGGTGACGTCTTCGCTGGCGTCCTCAAAGCGTTCGGTCTGACGCACAGCGTCCAGCCCTACGACATGATCAAACAGAAAGGCAAAATCTTCGACAGGGGCGCGATAGGGCATAGTTTTCCTCCATTAACGCGTTCGTCTGCTTGGCAAACCGAACAGCGACCTGATAAGCCCAAGGCGATACTCCGGGCTGTTGCGGCGAGAATGTCGCTCAAGCCTGCACACCGCAACCCAAAACGCGGCGTCATCCCCCGTGAGAGAAGCCAATGACCGAGATTCTTCCAGCCGACCCTTCCGGTATTTCCCGCGCCGCCACCCTGCTGCAGCAAGGCGCATTGGTCGCGCTACCGACTGAAACGGTCTATGGTCTGGGGGCGGATGCGCGCAACGGGACGGCAGTGGCGGGCATCTACGAGGCCAAGGGCCGGCCCAGCTTCAACCCGCTGATCATCCATGTCGCCGATGTGGACCAAGCACGGCGTTACGGCCGCTGGTCCGACACCGCCGAGATTTTGGCAAGCGCCTTCTGGCCCGGTCCGATGACACTCGTGCTGCCTCTGGCCGACGGGCACGGGCTATCGTCGCTGGTGACGGCGGGGCTGGACAGCGTCGGCATCCGCGTGCCCGCGCACCCCACGGCCCGCGCCATTCTGCGTGCGCTTGGCGGTCCGGTGGCGGCCCCCTCGGCCAACCCCTCGGGCAAGATCAGCGCCACGACGGCGCAACATGTTCTGTCGGGGCTGGAAGGGCGGATCGCCGCTGTGGTTGATGACGGCCCCTGCACGGTGGGCCTGGAAAGCACCATCATCGGCCTGAACCAGCCCCGTCCGACGTTGTTGCGCGCAGGCGGGCTGCCGTCGGAGGCGATAGAGGCCGCTCTTGGCGCACCGCTGGATGTGGCCGACGGGGCAGAGATTATCGCCCCCGGTCAGCTCGCCTC
Source organism: Sulfitobacter sp. SBS6 (assembly GCF_048285585.1). NCBI lineage: Bacteria > Pseudomonadati > Pseudomonadota > Alphaproteobacteria > Rhodobacterales > Roseobacteraceae > Sulfitobacter > Sulfitobacter sp. SBS6. The sequence goes on from NZ_JBLWBA010000006.1 coordinate 549,151, forward strand.
TCACTACGCGCCCCATGCCAGCGTGCGTCTGAACGCCCAAGCGGCGACGGATGAAGAGGTTTACCTTGGCTTTGGCGCGGCAAGCGGGCGCGGGCCGGATGACCTGACCCTATCGGCCAGTGGCGATCTGGTGGAAGCGGCGGCGCATCTGTTTGACCGACTGCACGCGCTTGACCGGCTGCGCAAACCGATTGCGGTGGCCCCGATCCCTGAAACCGGTCTGGGCCGTGCCATCAATGACCGTTTGCGCCGTGCGGCGGCACCACGCTAACGCTTTTGCCCCGCAGATCGTCGCAGGTCAGGCGCGCCCTGCTGTCGCGCTGAGCCCTAAAGGGTCCACGCCGATAGAGGTCAGCGCCGCTTCCCATTTGCGCGCATCGGGCAGGTCGAACAGGATAGCGCTATCGCCTTGGCAGGTCAGCCAGCCGTTCTGGGCAATCTCAGCCTCTAGCTGGCCCGCGGCCCAACCAGCATAGCCCAGCATCAACATCGCCCGACGCGGCCCCTTGCCGCGGGCGATGTCTTCGAGAATGTCCAGCGTCGCTGTCATCGCCACCCCGTCCGCGATATCCGTCGTCTGCATCACGGACCGGTATTCGGCGCTGTGCAGGACAAAGCCGCGCTCTGTCTCGACGGGGCCACCCACATGCACCCCTAGACCGGACACATCGTCCATATCCACATCGCTAAGCCGGTCAAGCACATCGCCAAGCTTCAGATCAGCGGCGGGTTTATTGACGATCAACCCCATCGCGCCTTCGTCATCATGCGAGCAGATAAAGATCACCGAATGATCAAACCGAGGATCCCCCATGCCGGGCATCGCCACCAAAAGCTGGCCGGTCAGATCCATTTTCATGCTGTCGTCCTTATGCGTCATCGCAATAGCATGACCTGCGCCCCTGCGGCTTTCAACCCCCGCGACTGCAACACATCATAATGCAAACGTGACTTGGCAAACCGGGGGCAGATGGCCCATGAAAGCGCCATGACCAGAAAAATTCTTGGCCTGATGGCCGCTGCCCTTATCGCCCCGCTGCCCGCTTCTGCGATGGACGTGATCCACGGGGAAATCCTGCAAGGCTGGGTGCTGCCCGATGGCAACCGTATGGCCGCGATCCGCATGACGGTGGAGCCGGGCTGGAAGACCTACTGGCGCGCGCCCGGTGACATGGGTATCCCGCCCAGCTTCGACTGGTCCGGCTCGCGCAACCTGTCGGCGGTGGCCGTGGAATGGCCTGCGCCCACGGTGTTCCGCGAACCCAACCTGACCACCATCGGGTATAAGGATCAGGTCGTGTTGCCGCTGCGGATCAGCGTGCCCGACAAAGGGGCCCCCGTCACGGTCCAGACCACCATTGATCTGGGCGTGTGCAGCGACATCTGCGTGCCCGCCTCGCTTGAGCTGAGCGGCGTGATCGACACCACCACAACCCGCGCCGATCCAGCGATTGCCGCCTCATTGGCGCAGCGCCCGTTTTCGGCGAAAGAGGCCCGTGTGAAAGACGTGACCTGCACCATCGGTATGGCAGGCGCGGACCTGACCCTGGACGCCGCGATCACCCTCCCCCCCGCGGGCGGGCAAGAGCTGGTGGTGATCGAAACCGGCAACCCGGATCTTTGGGTCAGCGAGGCAGATACCACCCGCAAGGGCAACGTCCTACATGCGCGGGTGGACGTGGGTCACGTCAGCGGCGGCCCCGTGGCACTGAACCGGTCGCACATCCGCATGACGGTATTGGGCAGCAAGCAGGCCGTCGATATTGTAGGATGCAACGCGGGCTGATCATACGGCCCGTTTGCGACGCGACAGCAGCAACGCCACCGCGCCAACGATATAGCCCACCAGCGCGATCAAAGCCGCCCCGACCAGGAACAGCAGCAGCGCCGCGCTGCGCGGGGCCATCGCCCCGAGCTCAGGCAGCAGCTCGATCAGTGCGGGATGCAAGCCGCCCGTCACCGCGATCCACCCCAGCGTGGCCCCGCCCCACAGCACCACCAGCGCCCAAAGCGCCAGAATGCCGAGGCGCAGCCCCCCTGCCCGTGCCCGCATGGCCCGACGCATCGCCCGGATCTGGCGACCGATATCATGCTGCGCCGCGACCAGCGCAGGCACGACCAGCAACACCAGAAACATGCCAAAACCCAAACCATAGACCAGCGTGATCACCGTGGGCTTAAGGAACTGCGCCTGCTGGCTTTGCTCATAAAGCAGCGGCGCCATGCCAAGGACCGTTGTCAGCGTGGTCAGCATTACCGGCCGTAACCGGTCCGCCGCGCCATCGATGATCGATGGGATCACCCCGCGGGTGGCGCCGTATTCGTCAATCGTGCCCACCAGAACAATGGAATCGTTGATGATGATCCCTGTCATCCCCAACAGGCCCACGACCGTGAACATGCTCAGCGGCACCTCCCACAGGGCGTGCCCGTAGATTGTGCCGACCAGACCAAAGGGGATCACCGCCATCACCACCATGGGCCGCGTCCAACTGCCAAAAACCCAGGCGAGAACAAGGTAGATGCCCGTCAGCACAAGGATCAGGCCGGTCAGCGCATCCGACAGGAACGTGCCTTCCTGCTCGCTCAACCCGCCGATGCGGAAATCCACCTGCCGTTCAGAGGCGATGCGCGGCAGGATATCCTCGCGCAGGGCCGTCGTGATCTCACTCGCGCGGGCGGGGTCATCCTCTGATATGTCGCCCGTGACCGAAATCAGACGGATGCCATTCTCGCGACGGACCGTGCTGAAGCCGGTGCGCCGGTCCACGCTGACGATATCGGCCAACGGCACATATTGCCCGTCCGGCGTGCGCATCTGGGTCCGTTCAAGGAAATCCGCGGTGAGCTCTCCCTCGGGCAGTTCAACCCGGATTGTCGCCGATCGTGGGCCCTCGGGATAGGTCGCCGCCTCGATCCCGCCCAGACGGTGGCGCAGCACCCGCCCCAAGGTATCAATCGTGAACCCAAGCGCCTGTCCTTGCGGCGTCAGATCAACGATCAACTCTTCCTTGTCGTAGGCCAGGTTATCCTGCACCGCGCTGACTTCGGGATATTGCCGCAGGGCATCCTGCAGGTCCTGCGATGCGGCTTTCAACACCTGCGTGTCAGCGCCGTAGAACTGCACATCCAGCGCGTCCCCCCCGGGACCCGACCGCCAGCCGCGAAAGCTGACGGTTTCGGCAAGGGGATGATTGACCACCGCGTCTTGCAGTTCGGCGACAAAGGCGAAGCTGGAATAGGGGCGCAGGTCGGCGTCGATCAGCTCGATCGAGATGCCGCCCAGCAGATCGGCGTCCTTGCTGTCGGCCCCGTCCAGACCACGCCCCGCATTGCCCCCGATCTGCGCGATCACATAGTCGATGGGGTTGGTGCCGTATTCCTCGGCGTATTGCGCGCCCAGCGCTTCTGTCGCGCGTTGCATTTCGCGCATCATCGCCAGCGTATCGGCGCGGGTGGCCCCTTCGGCCATGGCAAAATTCCCGGTCACCGACCCGCGTTCAGGCGCATTGAAGAACCGCCATTGCACGTCACCCTGGATGAACAGCGCCACCTGCGAGGCCAGCACAGCGACCACACCGGCAAGCACCACATAGCGCGCGCGGATCACCCCCGCCATGAAGGGGCGGAACAGCCGTTCGCGCACCCAGAGAAACCCGCGATTGACCACTCGGCTGGGCAGGTCATACCACCGTTGCTTGGCCCCTGCTGCCATCGCATGGGCCATATGGTTCGGCAGGATCAGAAAACATTCAACCAGTGACGCGGCCAGCACGGCAATCACTGTAAGGGGGATATCCGCGATCAGACTGCCAAAGCGCCCGTCCACGGCAAGCAGACCGAAAAAAGCAATTATCGTTGTCATCGTTGCGGCAAAGACCGGCATCGCCATCCGCCGCGCCGCATTCTCTGCCGCTTGCATGGGGGGCTCGCCCAGCTCTTTGTGGCGATAGTCCGCGTGTTCGCCCACAACGATCGCATCATCAACCACGATGCCAAGCGTGATGATCAACCCGAACAAAGAGATCATATTGATCGTGATCCCCCCCGCATACATCAGCGCAATCGCCGCGGCCATCGACGCAGGTATGCCCGCGGCCACCCAAAAGGCCGTGCGTGCGTTAAGAAAGAGGAACAGCAACCCCACCACCAGTGCGAGCCCCATCAGCCCGTTATCAATCAGCAGGTCCAACCGCCCGGTGATCGCCTCGGCCCGCGTGCGGATCAGCTCTATCGTCACGCCTCTGGGCAGCATCACAGACATATCCGCCGCGACGCTTTCGACGCTATGCTGGATACCGATGGCATCCCCCCCGTCAGAGCGGTCAATACGCACAGAGATCGCGGGATCATCCCCCACGAAATACCCTACCTCGCGGTCGGAGCCCTGCTCGATCACCCGTGCCACGTCCCCGACCAGCAATGACGACCCGTCCGCATTGCTGCGCAACACCACACGCGACAGGGCGTCCGCGCTACGCTTCGCGGTGCCAGTGCGCACGCGCGCATTGGCACCCGTCACATCACCGGCGGGGTTGGCGTCCACCTCGGCCGCGATCACAGCGGCGATTTCGGCCATGGTGATGTCGTGGCGGATCAGTCTGGTCGACGGCACCTCGATCAGGGTTTGCGGCGCCGCGACCCCTTGAATGGTGCTGCGCGTTACACCCGCCGCGAACAGCCGCGTGACGAATTCATCCGCGAAACGCCCCAGCTGTTCCGCGCTGATCGGGCCGGTGATCACCACATCGGTCACACGGTCGCGCCAGATACCACGCCGGACCACCGGATCTTCGGCATCTTCTGGCAGTGTGGTGACCGAATCCACCGCCGTTTGCACATCCGTCGCGGCGCGGGCCATGTCCCAATTGGGCTCGAACTCTAGCGAGACGGTCCCGCTGCCCTCGCGCGAGGCAGCGGTGGAGCTTTCGACCCCTTCGACCGCCAGCAAGACCGGTTCAAGCACCTGCACGATAGCGCTGTCCACATCGTCGGCCCCCGCACCCTCCCAAACGGTAGTGACCGACACGCTGTCGATGATCACATCAGGAAAGAACTGCGCCCGCATATTCGGCGCAGCGGCCGCCCCGCAGACCAGCAGCACCACAAGCAGCAGGTTGGCTGCCGTCCGGTGACGGGTTAAATACGACAGGATTCCCCCTGCACGACCGGACATGCTGCGCGCCATCTCCCTAGCCTCCCATCCGGCTTTCAAGGCGTTCGATCATGCGCGCCGGCACCTGCGGCTCGGCCAGCTGCGCCAGCACGCGCGCCTTCGCCTCTTGGGGCATGCGGCTGTTCCCCTCGATAAAGGCCACAAGCTTTGCGCGACGCTCCTCTGTCAGGGCGATCATGCTGGGGACATCTCCCTGCGCGGTCTCATCCGCCCCCGGACGCAACGGCTTTACCGCAATACCGGCCCCCAGCAGGGGCGACCGCGCCTCGACCACGTCGCGACCTTCGACCGGACCACGGACCAACACGTCGTCGCCCACGCGGCGCAGAACAGAGACCTGAATGCTTTCCAATCGGTTCTCCGGATCCAGCACCAACACCGCTCCCGTGGCATCAAGGGCAGAACTCGGCAGGCGGATCACATCGTCCAGCGCAGGTTCACGCACATGTACCGTCGCGAAATCCCCCGGTTTGAACCCCGGTGCCTGCGTCAACGAGGCAAAGATCAGACGCCCGCTGGCCCCCTCGCCCGCAGCGGCCCCCGCGCGGGTGATCTGGCCGCGGGCCTCAAGATCCACGCCCGCGACATCAAGGCGCGCGGTGATCTCTGCCTTGATCAACCGGCCCTGCGCATCCAGCAGCCGCGCGTATTGCGCGGTCGAGATGCGGAAGGAAATCTCAAGATCATCTGGCGCGATCAGCTCTGCCAGCCTCTCGTTCGCAGAGACCAAGCGCCCCTCGACGACCGAGGTTTCGCTTAGCGCCCCATCGAACGGCGCGGTGATCGTGGTTTCCTTTAGCGCGCGCTGCGCATCCTCCAAAGCAATTTGAGCGTTGGACAACAAGCGCACCGCGTTATCCACGCGCGCTTCTGTCTGGGTCACCACCTGTCGACGTGCAAGAACGGCCTGTCGCGCGCTTGAGGCAGCGAGCTCTGCCGTTTCTGTCGCCGTCGCGGTGCCGACACCGCGTTCGCCCAGATCACGCTGGCGGTCAAACGCGCGGGTGCGCAGCGCGGCCTGCTCTTCGGCGGCGGCAAGCTCGTCCAGTCCCAATGCCAGCGCGCGGTCCGCATCGCGCCCCTCTGCCTCTGCATCGCGTACGGCACTTTGCGCCCGCGCGACCTCGGCCAAAGCATCCGACCGGTCAAGGCGCACCAGAACCTGACCCGCTGTGACCTGCCCGCCCTCTTCGAATTCCGGTCCCAGCTCGACCACGCGCCCGCCCACGGCCGCACGCAGCTCTAGCGTGCGGCGGCTTTGCACCGCGCCAAAACTTTGCAGCACCGGCACTTCGGTCCCAGACTGCGCACGCACCACATTGACCGAGAATACCCGCTCACGCGGGGCGCGCTCGGGCGGCGTGTCGGTCAGACGCTGCTGAACCGCCCCGCCAATGAGGTCCGCCGCAAGCACCAGAAACCCCAATGTCGCCGCTGCCAGAAACAACCCGATCATGCTTTGCCGTAGAAAACGCATCTTGCCCCGATCCTATTTCGTCCGTGCCAGCTTACCCCGCTGCCCTGCAGAACAAAATCACAGTTGTGACAGCCGCGCACGGCTTATCAGGCGCATCGCAAAGCAGCGCGGGAAAATTGGGTTAAATTCATCGCCCCAGCCGCTATTTCCGGCGTTGGTGTTCATCCAGACGCGGCATGATCTCAACGAAGTTGCAAGGCTTGTGCCGATAGTCGAGCTGTTTGATCAAAATCTCGTCCCACGCATCCTTGCACGCCCCCGGAGACCCGGGCAGCGCAAAGAGATACGTCCCCTGGGCGACGCCAGCGGTGGCCCGGCTTTGCACCGCCGAGGTGCCGATCTTCTGCATGGATACGATCGTGAACACGGTTCCAAAGGCATCGATCTCTTTCTCGTAGACATCGCGATGTGCCTCGACCGTAACATCGCGCCCCGTCAGCCCTGTGCCCCCCGTGCTGATTACCACGTCAATCTCAGGGTCGGTACACCAGTCGCGCAACTGGTCGGCAATCTCGCCCCGCTCATCGCGGATGATGCTGCGTGCCGCGAGGAAATGCCCCGCTTCAGCGATGCGCGCGACCAAGACATCGCCTGACCTGTCTTCGGCCAAACCTCGGGTATCGGATACCGTCAGCACCGCGATACGCACGGGGATAAAGTCAATCGTCTCGTCAATCCGGCTCATGTCCGCTCCAATACTGCAAGGCGTGCGGCGAGGGCCACGAAAATACCGCTGCTGATCCAGCGCAGCGCCTGCCCGCCCCCGACCATCCGGCGGCCCAGGCCACTGGCAAACACACCAACCAAGGCGTTGATAATCAAACCGCCAAGCGACAGCACCGACCCCAGCATCAGAAACTGCAGCAAAACCGGCCCCGCGTCTGGCACGACGAACTGCGGGACAAAGGCCAGCACGAAAAGGATCACCTTTGGGTTCGTCAGGTTCACAATCAAACCGCTGCGAAACGCGGATTTCGGGGCGGGTACGGGTGTTGTAGCCGCCCCGCTGCTACGCCAGGTCAGCACGGCCAGCCACAAAAGATAGCCAACCCCGATCCAGCGGATCACATCAAAGGCCCACGGCAGGGCCGCCACCACCGCACCAAGGCCAAGCCCCGCCAAGGTCACATGCACCATACCGCCGAGGGCGACCCCCGCACTGGCCGCAACCGAGGCGCGCGGACCAAAGCGCATGCCCTGCCCCAGACAAAACATCATATCCGCGCCCGGTGTCAGGTTCAGCGCCAGGGCGGCGGGCACAAAGGCCAGCAATGTGAGGGGATCAACCATGCGTCAATTTCGCTTTCAGTGAGAGTAAATCGGCCCAGGCCTCGCGTTTGAACTCGGGGCTGCGCAGCAGATAGGCGGGGTGGAACATGGGCAACGCGGGCAACCCCTCGGCTTGCGTCCACTGACCGCGCAAGCGGGTGATGCCGCGTTTGCCCAGCAACGCCTGCGCGGACCAATTGCCAACGATGACCAACACCTCGGGCTTGGCCAAAGCGATATGCCGCGCCAGAAATGGCTTCATCATCGCGATTTCATCCGGCTTCGGATCGCGGTTCTGCGGCGGCCGCCAGGGCAAGACATTGGTGATATAGACAGGCGACGTCTGATGATGACGCCCCATGTCGATGGCCGCGAGCATTTTGTCCAGCAACACGCCAGCACGCCCGACAAAGGGCCGGCCCTCGCGGTCTTCGTCCCGCCCTGGTGCCTCGCCCACGATCATCACCCGTGCCCCCGGCGTCCCGTCCGAGAACACCATTTTGCGCGCGCCGCGCTTCAGCTCGCAATGCTCGAAGGCGGCCATGGCGGCACGCAATTCATCCAGCGTCGCAGCCCCAGCCGCGGCCTGTGTCGCCTCTGCCACCACGTCCGGCCCTTGGGCAGCCAAAGGCACCGGTCCGCTCTTGCCCTTTTGCGCCTTCGGCTTCTCGACCGCGGCGGGCACCTCGTAGCGGTTCACCGGCGCATCGCAAATCGCCTCGGTCGCGCCAAGTTCGATCTGCCAATGCAAAAGCGCAAGCGCCTGATGATAGTCCACTGATTCCATGCGCCCAACTTACGCGCTGGTGTCGGCAATAAAAATGCCAACTTCCAAATGGTCTTAAATCCAATGCGGCCCCCACGGCCGGATGCCCCCGCCCGACGACTTGCCCCGCCCTGCGCCGCCGCCTATAACGCCAAAAATAACGTGGGGTCCCCCGTCATGAGTTTCGCACACCGCCATCTTCTGGGCATTGAACACCTGTCCCAGGACGACATCACCACCCTGCTTGATCTGGCCGACAGCTATGCCGATCTGAACCGCCAGCCCCATAAGCACAGCGACGCGCTGAGCGGGCTGACACAGATCAATATGTTCTTCGAAAACTCCACCCGGACGCAGGCGAGCTTCGAGATCGCGGGCAAGCGATTGGGGGCGGATGTGATGAATATGGCGATGCAGGCGTCCTCGATCAAAAAGGGCGAAACCCTGATTGATACGGCGATGACCTTGAACGCCATGCACCCCGATCTGCTGGTGGTCCGCCATCCACAATCCGGTGCCGTCGATCTGCTGGCGCAGAAGGTGAACTGTGCGGTGCTCAATGCGGGCGACGGGCGGCATGAACACCCTACGCAAGCGCTGCTGGACGCGCTGACGATCCGTCGCGCCAAGGGTCGCTTGCATCGCCTGTCCATCGCCATCTGCGGCGACATTGCCCATAGTCGCGTGGCACGGTCCAACATCATGCTGCTTGGCAAGATGGAGAACCGCATCCGCCTTATCGCGCCGCCGACGCTGATGCCCGCGCAAATCGGTGAATTCGGTGTCGAAGTCTTCGATGACATGGAAGAAGGGCTGAAGGACGTTGATGTTGTGATGATGCTCCGCTTGCAAAAAGAACGCATGGATGGCGGCTTTATCCCCAGCGAACGCGAGTATTATCACAGATATGGGCTGGACGCCGAAAAACTGGCCCATGCCAAGCCCGATGCTATCGTGATGCACCCCGGCCCGATGAACCGCGGGGTAGAGATCGACGGAACGCTTGCCGATGACATCAACCGCAGCGTCATTCAGGATCAGGTAGAGATGGGCGTCGCCGTGCGCATGGCCGCGATGGACCTGCTGGCGCGGAACCTTGTCGACAGCCGCAAGGCCACCGCATGACCGCAGCCCCGCCCGAAGAACATGACCTGCTGCACTGGCGTATCTCGCCGCGGGCGTTCTTTTGGCGGTGCGTGGCGCTGGCGGTGCTGACCATGTTGTTCACGCTGCCCTTGCTCATCTGGCTGGACCCGATCACCTGGCTGCTGGCCTCGGTCCTGATTGCGGTCTTCTACATGTGGGTGTTTGAGGAATTCCAGATCTGGTTCAGCAACCGCAATACCGTCTGGCGGCTGACCAACCGTGCGCTCTATATCAACGCCCCCGACACGGCAGAGCCGCTTGTCCTGCCGTTGACCGACATCCGGTCAATCGGGAAACTGTCCTTGTGGTCGATCAGCCTTGGCCTGCCCGACGGCCAGCGGATCACCTTGCCGCTGGTGCCGAACCGGGCAGAGACCAAGGCCCGCCTTGCCCAAGCGATAGAGGCGGCATCATGAGCGATCGTTTTTGGCAAGACCTGCTTGAACCCGAGGAAGAGCTGCTCTGGACGGGGCGCCCCCGCCCCAAGCTGTCGCTGCGCAATTTTCAGCTGTTCGGCCCCTTTGTCGGGGCCATTGGCACCGTGATCGCGGGGGCATTTGTGCTGCGGGGCAACACCCTGCCCGTATCGCAATCGGTGGTGGTGGCGGTGATCGTCGCGCTGGTGGCGCTATCGTTGCTGCGCGGGATGAAACGCCTGACCGACCTGCACCGCACCCGCTATGCGCTGACCAACCACCGCGCCCTGTTTTTCAAACTGACCCGCGACGGCACCCGTGCCAAAGCTTTCCCCCGCAGCGCCGAGACGAAACCCGATCTGCGCCCGACCAGCCCGCCGTCGGTTTTCTTTATCCGGCATGAACAGCCGGGCAATCCGGCACGCGCCGCGCATCTAGGATTTGAATATGTCGAAGACAGCGACAGATTAAGTGCATTGATGGTAACCCCGTACAAAGGTGCAACACGATGACACAACTCGAAATCCCCAAGGGCGAGATCGGCCAGATCCGCCTGTTTGCCGTGAACCGCCCGATTGACGAATTGGCCCGCGACCTGCGCAACGACAGTAAAGAGGCGCTGATTGCTGATCTGCTGGGCCGCCCTATGCCCGAAGGCGCGGCCGAACTGTTCCCCGTGTCCGATCTGACCGGCGTGGGTCTCGCCTCCTATCTGGGTGATGGCTATGCGGTGCCGCGTGAACAGATCAGCCGCGACCGCGCGCGATTGGATGCGCTGGACGGCTATGTATTGCTACTGTTCTCCTCGGCCTTTGACGGGCAGGAAGCGACGCTGGACCTTGGCCCCGAACTGACGATGATCGGCACCTATGGCGAGGCGCAGCCCGATATGTCCGTCACCCCGCTTGAGGCTGACTCCGCGCAGCCCTACACCGGTGCCGCGGATATGACCCCGAAATCCCCGCCCAAGGGCGGTGCCGGCGGTATGATCGTGCTTTTGGCGGTGATCGTGCTGATCGGTCTTATTCTATGGTGGCTGCTGTGAAAGAACCCAAACCCGATCCCAAGATGTCCGGCCGTATCGCCATGATTGCCCTGCTTGTCGCCTTTGGCGTGGCGGGCATGATGGTGTGGATCGGGTCCTGACCTTTCTGACCGCCCCCGCGGCACCCCTGTTTTCCTAACGACGAAGGCCCCTCCATGACCCTGCATTTTATAAACGCGCAGCTGATCGACCCCGAAGCAGGCACCGTCACCCGCGGCACGATTCGGGTGGAGGATGGCAAGATCGCGGCGGTACTGGACGATACCGCACCGATCCCCGGGGATGCGCAGGTCGTGGATTGCCGTGGGAAATACCTGGCCCCCGGTATCGTCGATCTGGGCGTCAAGGTTTGTGAACCCGGGGAGCGGCACAAGGAAAGCTTCCGCTCTGCGGGGCTGGCAGCGGCTGCGGGTGGGGTCACGACAATGGTCACCCGCCCCGACACCGACCCCACCATCGACAGCCCCGAAGTGCTTGAATTCGTCACCCGCCGTGCGAACGAGGCCGCGCCGGTCAACGTCGTGCCCATGGCTGCGCTGACCAAGGGCCGCGAAGGCCGCGAGATGACAGAGATCGGGTTTCTCATGGATGCCGGTGCCGTGGGCTTTACCGATTGTGATCGCGTGGTGACGGATACCAAAGTGTTCTCCCGCGCGCTGACCTATGCCCGTAGCCTTGGCGCGCTTGTCATCGCTCACCCGCAGGAACCCATCCTGAGCAAGGGGGCGGCGGTGACCTCTGGTAAATTCGCGTCGCTGCGCGGGCTCCCTGCCGTCTCGCCCATGGCGGAACGCATGGGGCTGGACCGCGACATCGCCCTGATCGAAATGACGGGTGCCCGCTATCACGCCGATCAGATCACCACCGCCCGCGCCCTGCCCGCGCTGGAGCGTGCAAAGAAGAACGGTCTAGATATCACCGCCGGGGTCGGCATCCACCACCTGACGCTGAACGCGCTGGATGTGGCCGACTATCGCACCTTCTTCAAGCTCAAGCCCCCCCTGCGCGACGAAGAGGATCGCATCGCCGTGATAGAGGCCGTGGCCTCTGGCCTGATCGATATCATTTGTTCCATGCACACCCCGCAGGACGAGGAATCCAAACGGCTCCCGTTCGAGGAAGCCGCATCGGGGGCCGTCGCATTGGAAACCCTGCTGCCCGCAGCCTTGCGACTGGTCCACTCCGAGATGATCGACATCGCCACATTGTGGCGTGCGCTGTCGTTCAACCCTGCGAAACGTCTGGGGCTGCCCGGGGGGCGGATGTCCGTCGGTGCCCCCGCCGATCTGGTGCTGTTTGATGATGGCGCGCCTTTCGTGATGAACCGCGAGGTTTTGCGGTCGAAATCGCGCAACACCCCCTTTGACGGGATGCGCATGCAAGGTAAGGTCTTGGAAACTTACGTTTCCGGCACCTGCATCTATAAGGCCTCCTGAATATGCCCCTGATCGACTCTTCCCTATTCGTGCTCTTGTTCTGGGCCGTTGCGGCCTATCTGATCGGGTCGGTCCCCTTTGGCATGGTGCTAACCCGCGCGATGAATCTGGGCGATCTGCGCAGCATCGGGTCGGGCAATATCGGTGCCACCAATGTGCTGCGCACTGGTTCCAAAAAAGCGGCGGCACTGACGTTGATCCTGGATGGGGGCAAAGGGGCCGTTGCAGTGCTGCTGGCACGGCTCTTCGCGGGCGAGGACGCGGCCCAAATTGCCGCATTGGCCGCGATGCTGGGTCATTGCTATCCGGTCTGGCTGGGGTTCAAGGGCGGCAAGGGTGTCGCGACATTCCTTGGTGTGTTGCTGGCCCTTGCATGGCCCGTCGGCCTGGCCTGCTGTCTGGCGTGGCTGATCGCCATGGCCGTCACCCGCACCTCGTCCATCGGGGGGCTGGCATCCGCCGCAGCATCAACTTTCTTTATGATCTTCCTGGGCTACGGCAGCGCCCTGTTTCTGGGCATTCTGCTGACCCTGCTGGTGTTCTGGCGCCACCGCGAGAACATCAAACGCATCCGCGCGGGCACCGAACCCAAGATCGGCGCCAAGAAAGACTGACCCTGTGACGGCTACCGTAGACGCGCGCTTTTTGGACGCGTTCCACGCGCTGCCTGACGGCACTCACACCGGCAGATATCAAACCCGCCGCTATGTTTGGTCAAAAAGCACCTTTAATTCAGGTAAAAGCTGGAAACTGGTTGCCGAGGAATTAGGCGGTCCGGACTATATCAGCCTGAACCTCTATGCGCTCGCCAGCGGAGCACGTCTTTATCCCTGCGAAATGCCCGCGGCCAAGGTCATCGCCTTTGTCCGCGGGCTGATCATCGAGGATCAGTAAGAATAATCGGCGTAGATCCGGCTGAGGTCGCCCTTCCACTTACCGTCATAATCCTCCAGCAGTTCGTCCGCGGGGACCTTGCCGGTCTCGATGCTCTCCTTCAGCGCGTTCAGGAAATGCGTCTCGTCTGGAACCATCCCCCCGGCACCGCTGCGCGCCCGTGCTTTCAGCCCTTGTTCGGACAGGGCCACGGCCTCGCGCGCGATGTCGTGCATGCGCACGCCGCCCACCTTGGCCTGCAACCCGTCGACAGAGGCCGCGACCCGCAGCGCCTCGCGCGTTTCGGCATCCCAGTCTTTAACCAGATCCCACGCACCATCCAGCGCCTGTTGGTCATAGGTCAACCCGACCCAAAACGCGGGCAAGGCACATAGACGACGCCACGGCCCGCCATCAGCACCGCGCATTTCGATGAATTTCTTGATCCGCGCCTCGGGGAAGGCGGTGGTCAGATGGTCCGCCCAATCGCTCAGCGTCGGCATTTCCCCGGGCAGCGCAGGCAGCTTGCCTTTCAGGAAGTCGCGGAAAGACTGCCCCAGGGCATCGATATATTTTCCATCGCGGTAGACAAAATACATCGGCACATCGAGCGCATATTCCACCCAACGTTCAAAGCCCATGCCGTCTTCAAACACCCAGGGCAACATGCCCGTACGCGCCGCATCCAGATCACGCCACACGCGGCTGCGCCATGATTTATGGCCATTGGGCTTGCCTTCGAAAAACGGCGAATTCGCAAACAGCGCCGTCGCGACAGGTTGCAAGGCCAGTGCCACGCGCAGCTTTTGCACCATGTCCGCTTCGGACCCGAAATCAAGGTTCACCTGCACCGTGCAGGTCCGGCGCATCATGACCCGACCCATCGTGCCGACCTTGGTCATATATTCGTTCATCAGCTTGTACCGGCCCTTGGGCATCAGATCCATCTGGTCGTGGGACCATTCCGGTGCCGCGCCCAAGCCAATGAACCCCGCGCCGATCCGGTCCGCCACATCGCGCACTTCGCGCAGATGGGTATTCACCTCGTCGCAGGTCTCGTGGATGGTTTCGACAGGCGCGCCCGACAGCTCCAACTGACCGCCCGGCTCGAGCGAGATATTGGCCCCGTCCTTGACCAACCCGATCAGCTTGCCGCCCTCTTCCACAGGATCCCAGCCGTGGCCGTCGCGCAGCCCTTCCAACACGGCGCGGATCGAACAATCGCCCTCGTAGGGCAAAGGCAGCAGCGTCTCTTTGTTGTAGCCGAATTTCTCGTGCTCGGTGCCAATGCGCCAATCTTCCTTGGGCTTGCACCCGTCCGCGAGATAGTTGACCAGCTGGTCGTAACTTTCGATCGGGCCGCCGCCGGATTGAGGGATAGACATGTGGGGTGGCTCCGAGTTCAATTTCTGTGGTCTAAGGGATGGTGCGATTTGGACGGGGTGTCAATGCAACAGGGTCGAGGCCGGCCGCATCGAACGCCGCTCCCAAATCACGACGGACAGGGTCTTGTCATCGGCCAATTCGGCCAACATTCTTTCGGTACGCAGCCCCGGAAGTGCGGCAAAAGCGTCAAAAAGCGCGTCCGCCCCCGCGGCATCCACGGGGATCATCACGGGATTTTGTCCAGGCTGTTCCAGTTTCCAATGCGCCGGATAGGCCCCGCGCTCAAGGCTCAGGCGCTCCATCTCCCGTAGGGCGATGACGCCGCCGGTCAGGGGACCGAAATAGGCGATCTGCCCCTCATCCACCTGCACCGCTCCGGCCCCGAGTCCGGTCTTGCGAAACCGCACCCGCTGTCCGCCGATCCAGACAAAGATCACCCCCGCAAGGATCAGCGCATAGCCCGGTATCGCCAAAAGCAACCCCGGCCCCGCCACCAGCCAAAGCCCGATCAAAGCGACCGCGATTCCGCCCAGAACCTCGCGCCAACGCCACAGTTCAGCTTTCGCCTCAGGTCGCAGAAAACTCATCGTGCTCTCCTACTGTAGGCTTCATTTTGCCAGATAAACTCCACGGGGGCGTGGGGGTGTGAAACCCCCACTCCGACGCACGTGCCGGAAACCGCACTCACGCCCAATCTCCCAATGTCTTTTGCCACAGGGTCATGGCCGCCACTGCTGCCGTATCCGCCCGCAAGATGCGCGGCCCCAAGGCGACGGGGCGCGACCAGTCCAACCCGCGCAAACGCACGCGTTCACTGTCGGAAAACCCGCCCTCTGGTCCAATCAGGATAGCCCAAGGACCAGGCCGCGCAGACGCGAGCCCCTCTTCCTCGCCCGCCAGCGCCTCGTCGCAGAACATCAAGGACCGCTCGGGCTCCCAACGATCGATCAGACGGTCCAGCCGGACCATATCGGCCACCTCCGGAACGAAAGTCCCGCCGCATTGCTCCGCTGCCTCGACCGCGTGGGCTTGCAGACGATCGCGCTGCACGCGGCCGGCGTTGGTAAATTCACTTTGCACCGGCACAATGCGCCGCGCCCCCATTTCGGCAGCTTTCTCGACAATGAAATCCGTGCGCGCCTTTTTGATCGGCGCAAAGATCAGCCACAGGTCGGGCGGCATCTGCAGCGGTTTCGTATGCTCGGCGCAGGCCAACACACCGCCGCGTTTGCCCGCCTCGGCGACCTCGGCGCGCCACTCGCCATCAATGCCATTAAACAAAAGAACCGACGCGCCCACCGATTGGCGCATCACGCCAAAGAGATAATGCGCCTGTGCCTTATCCAAAGGAACGGATTGCCCCTGCCCCAACGGATGATCTACATAAAGTCTGATTTTCGCGTTCATGGGCACAGATATATGTACGACACCTCGCCGACACCAGATGGGAATGATGCGACACGCGTGGTCGATGCTCCTGCGGACAATTGGGTGGACCGTTTTGCGCCGCGTTTCACCCGCCCCTACCTGCGGCTCAGCCGCGCCGACCGCCCTATTGGCACTTGGCTTTTGCTGCTGCCCTGCTGGTGGGGGCTGACGCTGGCGATGCTGTTTGACCAGCAACCGCGCTGGCTTGACCTGTGGATCTTGATCGGCTGCGGTGCCGGTGCCTGGCTGATGCGCGGCGCGGGGTGCACGTGGAACGACATCACCGACCGGCATATCGATGGCAAGGTCGCCCGCACGCGGTCACGCCCCATCCCCTCGGGTCAGGTCAGCGTCAAAGGTGCGCTTGCGTGGATGATCGCCCAGATGCTGATCGCGCTTGGCATTTTGCTGACCTTCAACGGGGCTGCCATCGCCCTTGGTGTACTGGCCCTGCTGCCTGTCGCCGTTTACCCTTTTGCCAAACGTTTCACGTGGTGGCCGCAGGTTTTTCTTGGCATCGCCTTTAACTGGGGCGCGCTGCTGGCCTGGACCGCCCATACCGGCAGCCTCGGCGCGCCTGCGGTGGTGCTCTATGCTGCTGGCATCGCGTGGACGCTTTTTTATGACACGATCTATGCCCATCAGGACAAGGAAGATGACGCCCTGATCGGGGTCAAATCCACAGCCCGCCTGTTCGGAGACAATACCGGCCATTGGCTGCGGCGCTTCCTGATCGCCGCCGTGGGCCTGATGGGGCTGGCGGTGATCTTTGCCCTGCGCGATTCCGCATCCTTTCTGGCGATGGTCATCGCCCTTGGCGGTCCTTGGGCAATGGGGTGGCATATGGCGTGGCAGCTGCGTGGTATCGACATCAACGACAACGACAAGCTTTTGCGCCTGTTTCGTGTGAACCGCGATACCGGCATGATCCCGCTGGTGTTTTTTGCCGCAGCCCTGCTGGCGTGATTGCACCCCTGTCCCCTCGGGCGTATCAAAGGCTCCAACGTTAACGGTTTCAGAAACGAGCTTATGCGCCTATCTGCACTCCTGATCATCGCGATGACCTTTACCGCTGCTGCGACCGTCTCATTGGTGGCTGCGAACTTTTCGGTAACCCTGATCGAGGAAAACTCCGAAATCGGCGTGCGTGATGCGCTTGATGCAAAAGAGATGACATGGGCCGAAGTGCAGGCAGACGGGTTGCAGGTCACCCTGTCGGGCACCGCGCCGGACGAAGTCGCGCGGTTCAATGCGCTAAGCACCGCAGGCACCATCGTCGATGCTGCCCGCGTGATTGACCAGATGGATGTGACCGCACAAGCCGCAATCGCCGCGCCGAAATTCTCGGTCGAGATTTTGCGCAATGATTCCGGCGTTTCGATTATCGGGCTGATTCCCACGACCACCGACCGCGACGCGGCCATCGACCGTTTCCAATCTATCGCCGGTCAAGATCATGTCGCCGACCTACTGGAATCGGCGAATTACCCTGCCCCCGACGGATGGGAAGACGCCTTCGGTTTCGCCATTTCCGCGATGGAGAAACTGCCCCGCGCCAAAGTCTCTGCCGAAGCGGGGCGTGTGGCAATCACGGCCATTTCCGACAGCGCAGAAGCCAAGGCACGGCTGGAAAACCAGCTAAAACGTGCGGCACCTCCCGGGCTGGTGGTGACACTGGAGATCGCCGCGCCGCGCCCGGTGATCACGCCCTTTACCCTGCGCTTCCAGATCGAGGAAGACAGCACCGGCTTTGACGCCTGCAGCGCGGATACCGAACAGGCCAGCGCCCGGATCCTCAAGGCGGCCGTTGCGGCTGGCGCACCGGGGTCGGCACGCTGCACGGTGGGTCTTGGCGTGCCAAGCCCGCGGTGGTCGGAAGCCGTGGAGAAAGCCATCGGCGCGCTGTCCAAGATCGGTGGCGGCTCCGTCAGCTTTGCCGATGCCGATATCAGCCTGATCGCCGCCGAAGGCACCGAACGCGCCGTCTTTGACCGCGTCGTCGGAGAGCTGGAAAACGCCCTGCCTGACGTCTTTGCTTTGAATGCCCGCCTGCCCCAAACCGTCGACCCCGACGCCGGCCCGCCCGAATTCGTCGCCACGCTCTCGCCCGAAGGTCAGGTACAACTGCGCGGCCGTCTGACAGACGACGCGCTGCGCGAATTGGCCGATAGCTACGCCAAGGCGAGCTTTGGCTCGGACAAGGTCTATACCGCCGCGCGGATTGTCGATGATCTGCCCGCCGATTGGCCGACGCGCGTGTTGTCGGCGCTCGACGCGCTGTCCAAGCTCGCCAACGGCACGGTCATCGTAACCCCCGATAGCGTCAGCGTCGCGGGCAACACCGGTAACCCCGATGCCAGCACGCAGATCGCAACCTTGTTGGCGGGCAAACTGGGCGAAGGCAAAGACTATGAGGTCAAAGTCGCCTATCAAGAAAAGCTCGACCCCGTTCTGGGCCTGCCCACCCCGCAGGAATGCGAAGCCGAGATCGGCAAGGTTGTGGCCAAGGGCAAGATCAACTTTGAACCCGGCAGCGCCACCATTGACGCCTCGGCGCTTGGTACGATGGATCAAATTGCCGAAATCCTGCAAGACTGCCGCGACATAGCACTTGAGGTACAGGGATATACCGACAGCCAGGGCCGCGAGGAAATGAACCTCGCGCTCAGCCAGTCGCGGGCCCAATCGGTGCTGAACGAACTGCGCGCCCGCCGCGTAATCACCGGCTCCTTCGTGGCCAAGGGCTATGGCGAAGAATCGCCCGTTGCCTCCAACGACACCGAAGAAGGCCGCGAGGCGAACCGCCGGATCGAATTTAAGCTGATCAATGAAGGCCCGTCGGAAGATTCTGACGAAACAGCGCTGGAAAATGGCGCGGATACAGGCGATACAGACACACCATCCGACCAGACCCAAGAAGGCAACTAACATGAGCAGAACCGAATTTGTCATCGCGACAGCGATTATCCTATTCGTCGCCTTCTGCCTTGGATGGTTTGCCAACTGGCTGCTGCACCGCTTTACCCGCGTGGCGGCCGACGATGTCGCCCAGCTTGACCGGATGAGCCAGGAATTGCACGAAGCGGAAGAAACCCGCGATCAGGCGATCACCTATCTGCAACAGCGCGAGGCAGAGCTGACGAACCAGCTCAACCAGACCGAGGCAGAGCTGCGCGCGGCGATGGACGGGTTGCGCGATGCGCGCCACGAAGCGGAAGAAATGCGCGCCTATATCGATCGTCAACAGGCCAGCTGAAAGACCGCGGTGGCGCTTACCACCGGGCCAGCGCGTCTTCGTCTTCTGCCTTTGATGCAACCCAATCCGCCCCTTTGGCAGTGATCTCGCGCTTCCAGAAGGGTGCGCGCGACTTCAGGTAATCCATCAGGAATTCAGCCGCTTCAAACGCATCCTTGCGGTGGCGCGCAGCGGTGGCGACCATCATGATCATCTCGCCCGGCAGCAGTCGGCCGAAGCGGTGAATGACCAGCGCATCCCCCAGCGAAAACCGCGCCATCGCGGTTTCGGCCATCTCGGTCAGGGCAGATTCGGTCATGCCGGGGTAGTGTTCAATCTCCATTGCCTGCAACGGATCATCGGGCAGATCGCGCACGATGCCGGTGAAGGTCACGATTGCGCCCATATCCCGATGGCCGGCAGCAAAATCCTGGCTTTCCTGCCCCAGATCAAAACCCGCTTCCTGAACCGAGATCTTCATCTCAACCCCCTGTCATCGGCGGGAAAAACGCCACTTCGCGCACCCCTTCCAAAGAGGCATCGAAATCGGCAAGTTCCTGATCCACGGCGACACGCAGGCCGGACAGATCGGAAAAGGCGACCGCATAGCGCTCTTCGCGCGCGCGCAGTTCCTCTACAAGGTCTAGGACAGTGCGGGCGGACGTATCGACCTTCTCACGAGGCAGCCCGATACGTTCGCGAACCCATGCAAAATACAAGATATTCATCAGCGTGGCTCCACCAGATGGGGCATGGATTTGCGCAGATAATCATAGCCGGTGATCGCCGTCAGCGCCGCCGCGATCCAAAGCAGCACCAACCCGATCCGGCCGGCCCAGATCATCCCGTGGAACTTCCAGGTGAGCCCTAGAACGTCCTCTTCCTCACCCGAGAGTATGGCACCGACCAAGGCGTTATCCATGCCGAAAATCGACATGCCAAAGTAGTGTTCAAACAGCCCCTGCCCGAACAGCACAGCAATCGCGACCATCTGCGCGGTTGTCTTCCACTTGGCCAGCGCCGTGACCTTCAAGGTGCCGGACACATCCCCCAGAAACTCCCGCAGGCCCGAAACGAAGACTTCGCGAAACAGGATCACGGTGGCAGGGAGCACCAGCCACGGCGACCAGCTTGAAAACGCGACGATCACCATCAGCGCAATCACCACCATCGCCTTGTCGGCAATCGGGTCCAGCATGGTCCCCAGCTTGGTTTCCTGCCCCCATGCGCGCGCAAGATAGCCGTCAAACCAATCGGTGACCGCTGCGGCGATAAACAGGAACATCGCCAAAGCGTCCGCATAGGGACGCGTAAAATACAAGAACATCACAGCCACACCCGGGGCCGCGACAAGACGCAAGAGCGTCAGGATATTGGGGATATTCCACTTCATAGCGTCACCCTACAGTGGCAAGACGACAGGGGAAAGTGCCAAGACATCGCCTTCATTTTGCAAAATAAACTCCCCGCGGAGCGTCCTGCCCCCACCACGTGGCCGAAGGCTGAAACTTTGGGCTATCCGCGTTCATGGAAAAACGCATAAATCCGTTCGGCCAAAGCAACCGACACCCCGTCGACCGCCTTCAAGTCGCTCAAGTTCGCGCGACCAACGGCCTTGGCTGACCCGAAATGGGCCAACAGCGCGCGCTTGCGGGCGGCACCGACGCCGGGCACGTCATCAAGGGGCGTCGCCCCCACGGCCTTGGCACGTTTGGCGCGGTGGGTGCCGATGGCGAAACGGTGGGCTTCGTCGCGCAAACGCTGGATGAAATACAAAACCGGATCATTATGCCGCAAGGCCATCGGGCGCTTGCCAACGCGGTAAAACTCCTCTTTGCCCGCATCACGATCCACACCTTTGGCCACGCCGACCATCGGAATATCCTCGACCCCGTATTCGCGCATGATGGATGCCACAGCACTCACCTGCCCTGCACCACCGTCGATCAACAGCAGGTCAGGCCACATGCCTAGTTTGCGGTCCGGGTCTTCCTTGAGCAACCGTTTGAAACGGCGGGTCAGCACCTCTTTCATCATGCCAAAGTCATCCCCCGGCGTCAGGTCATCGCCGCGAATGTTGAACTTGCGGTACTGGTTTTTCATCATCCCGTCGGGGCCGGCGACAATCATACCGCCAACCGCGTTCGTCCCCTGGATGTGGGAGTTATCGTAGACCTCGATCCGTTGCGGCGGCGCAGGCAGATCAAAGGCGTCAGCGATACCTTTAAGAAGGTTCGTCTGGGTTGCTGTCTCTGCCAGTTTCCGCGCCAGAGATTCGCGCGCATTGCGCAGCGCCCCATCGACCAGCTCTGCTTTTTCGCCACGTTTGGGGACCACGATATCAACTTTACGCCCCAGCTTCCCCGACAGCGCCTCGACCATCAGATCGGGGCTTTCGATGTCGTTCGACAGGATCAACTGACGCGGTGGTTCGCGGGTGTCATAGAACTGACCGATAAAGGCCTCCAGCACCTCGGCGGCATCCACATCGGGGCCCACACGGGGGTAGTAGTCGCGGTTCCCCCAGTTCTGGTTGGCGCGGATAAAGAAGACCTGCACGCAAGCCTGCCCCTGATCCATGTGCAGCGCGATAATATCCGCTTCCGCAACGCCTTGCGGGTTGATCCCCTGTGCCGTTTGCACCTGCGTCAGCGCCTTGATCCGGTCGCGCAGGGCGGCGGCGCGTTCAAACTCCATCGCCTCCGACGCCTCGGCCATCTCGGTCGCCAGCCTGCCCTGAATATCGGTGGACTTACCGTTGAGGAATTTCTCCGCGTCCTGCACCGTCTTGCGGTATTCCTCGGGCGAAATCTTACCCACACAGGGGGCAGAGCAGCGCTTGATCTGATGCTGCAAACAGGGGCGCGAGCGGCTTTCGAACATCGCGTCAGAGCAATCGCGTAGCAGGAACACCCGTTGCAGCTGGTTCAGCGTACGGTTCACCGCACCGGCGCTGGCGAAGGGCCCGTAGTAATTGCCCTTTTCCTTTTTGGCCCCACGGTGCTTTTTGATCTGCGGATAATCATGCGTGGCCGTGACCAGAATATTGGGAAAGCTCTTGTCATCGCGCAGCAGCACATTGAATTTCGGCTTGAGCTGTTTGATCAGGTTCTGTTCAAGCAGCAACGCCTCGGTCTCTGTCTTCGTGGTCAGAAACATCATCGACGCGGTGTTTGATATCATCCGCGCGATCCGGCCCGAATGACCTGACGGCCGCGCGTAGTTGCTTACCCGCGCCCGCAGATTCCGCGCCTTGCCCACGTAAAGGACACGGCTTTCCGAATCGAGCATCCGGTACACACCAGGAGAGCCATCAATCGTTTTCAGGTACGATTGAATCACCTCATGGCCGGTTTTCGGTTTTTCGTTAGCGTCTGACATTGATTCGAGCGTTCGGACCTTTTGGCTGCAACAGTGTTAGCGGTAGGACAAGATTAAACATACCCACGACTCTTGTGGATAACCTTGCAGATAACTTTCAAACAGCGCGGATTTTCCCATGTATTAATGGGGCTTCCGGTGTTTGCCTAATTTTTAGGCATTTATGTAAGTCATTGATTCTGTATGTTATTTTTATCAACACTTTCCAACCCACTGAAAACACGCCCCTTTTTGTAACGGTTTTGTTACCGACGTGACCGCGGTGCACAACTTGCGTGGAAAGCCTATTCTAGGCCTTGCGCGTCGGGGGTTTTCCAGCCTAGGTGCTGCCCCCCGTCAGTGCAGATCAACTGCCCCGTGACCGACGGCGCATCAAGGAAATAGCCCAATGCAGCGGTAATATCGCGGGGATTCGCCCCCCGTTCGAGAATCACCTTGGACCGCTGCCGCGCAAAGTGTTCGTCGGTCTGCTTGGCCCCCTTCAGGGTCGGCCCAGGACCGATTGCATTGACCCGTATCGCCGGTGCCAGTGCTTGGGAAGATGTCTGGGTCAGCGCCCACAACCCCATTTTTCCGATGGTATATGTCATGAACTCCGGCGTGAGCTTGCGCACACGCTGGTCCAGCATATTGATGATCAGCCCCACGGCGACGGGCTCGTCCTGCGCGTCAGTCTCCGGAGCCAAGCCTTGCGCGGCCATGGCCTGCGTCAGAATGAAAGGTGCCCGCAGGTTGCTGCCGATATGGCGGTTCCAGCTTTCCTCTGTCGCGGTAGAAATATTGTCGTATTCAAAAATCGACGCATTGTTCACAAGGCAGGTGATCGGCCCGCCAAGCGCCCCTGCCGCGCGTGGCAGCAGATCATGCGTTGCGGTCTCGTCCAGCAGATCGGCTTGCAGGGCGACAGCCTGCCGCCCCTTTGCCTTCAACTCGGATACAACCTCGTCGGCACCGTCGGACGAGCTGTTGTAATGCACCGCAACGTCATACCCGCGATCCCCGAGATATAGCGCCATCGCACGCCCCAAGCGGGCTCCGGCTCCGGTTACCAACGCGTGTTTCATACCGCACCTCTTTTAGATCAGAACAGCCGCCATATAGCCCGCATAGACGGCACATAGAACGATGCCCCAGATGCGGTTGATGTCACGCCCCAGATACACAAAGGGGATCAGCAGCAGCGACGCCCCCAGCATGACCCACAGATCGAACCGCAGGAATTCGGGATCAACATGGATCGGCCCTACAAGGCTCGCGATACCGATAATGCCCAGCAGGTTGAACAGGTTGGACCCGATCACGTTACCCAAGGCGACATCAGCCTGACGGCGCAGCGCAGCCATGACAGTCGTGGCGAGTTCGGGCATCGAGGTTCCGATCGCCACCAGCGTCAGCCCGATGACCGTATCGCTCACACCGTAGGCGCGCGCGATCATGGACGCATTATCCACCAGCAGCCCCGCCCCGAGGGGCAAACCCACCAACCCGAGCACAAGGAATACCGCAATGCGCCAGCCCGGCATATCGGGATCGGCCCCTTCGGGCTCTTCCAGGTCCGCGGCGGCAGCGTTTTTACATTCGCGGCGATGCTCTTTGCCGTCGCGGTACATGTCGTACAGCACATAGGCCAAGGCCCCCAGCAACACGAAACCCGCCCAGAAATCGAAAACGCCACGATACGCCAGCCCGATGAACAACACCGAAGCGGCGATCATCATGTTGAACGTCTTGCGCGTGCTACACTCTGACGTGTGCATCGTCGCCAGCAAGGCGGGCACCCCGAGCACCAGCAGGATGTTGGCGGTGTTCGACCCCACGACATTGCCCAATGCGATCCCCGGTGAATCGTCCAGCACCGCCTTGATCGACACCAGCAATTCGGGCGCAGACGTCCCGAACGCCACAATCGTCAGGCTGACGATCAAAGCGGGCACGCCGAGGCGCAAGGACAGGTTGACCGCCCCCTTAACCAACGCATCCCCGGCCAGCAACAAAATCACCAGCCCCAAAACACTTAGAACCCAAGGCATAATCATCCGCGTTTACCCCCGCATCCGCAGGGAGATTTCCCAATGCGATAGCGTCCACAATTATTACATTTCTTCTGGCTCAGGCGCTTACCGCCCAGCCAGTGCATCTTTCCAAACCATGCGAGCGTGCCCATGGCGACCAGAAACAATAAGACAATCTTAAAGACCATGCGTCAGAGCCCGAACCGCGCATAGGCCGCGCGCTCTTCAATACTGTCGACCGCGTCGCCGATGATCTGCGCACCAAAACGGGACAGCAGCCCCTTTTTGGTGCCGTAGCGGTTGAACTTCACCTTGTCGCCAAAACGTTGCTTGATCATCGGGCGCAGGTGGCCGATGCCGTCGATCAGCCCCAGCTCGGTGGCGCGTTTCGCCAGCCAGACCTCTCCGGTGAACAGGTCAGTTTCAGAGGAAAGCTTGCTCCCGCGGCGTGATGTGACGTGATCGATGAAGTTCCCGTGGATATCCTCCAGCAGTTGCTTCAACCGCGCGACATCTTCGGGCTTTTCAGGGCGGAACGGGTCGAGCATGGATTTGGACTGGCCCGCAGTATAAACCCGCCGCTCTACCCCGTGGCGTTGGATAAATTCATCCGCACCAAAAGACGCCGAAATCACACCGATGGACCCCAGAACGGAACTGGGATCGGCATAGATTTCATCCGCAGCCGCGGCCAGCCAATAGCCGCCAGAGGCCGCGACATCTTCGACAAAGGCGATGACGGGGATGTTCTTTTCCTCAGCCAGACGCCGGATGCGCGCGCCGATCAACGACGATTGCACCGGGCTACCGCCGGGACTGCTGATTTCCAGAACCACAGCCGCGGGTTTGCCGCGGTTGAATGCTTTGTCGATGGCGGGGCCAATGCCGCTGTCGTTCAGGCCACCACGGGTGCGGCCCCCGATCACGCCGGACAGTCGCACCACGGAAACCGTCGGACGGGAGGCCAAAAAGGGAAGGTATTTTCTCATACCTTCCCATGTAGAGTGCACCATACCTGCAAACAAGGAGGGCACCCGATACTTACTGCCTAATCCGCCAGCCGGTACGGAAAATCCAACCGATCACCGCAAGACACAGCACCGTAAAGCCCGCGATGGCCAAAAGGCTCGTCACAATCGGCACATCCGCCGATCCGAAGAAGGCCCAGCGGAAGCCCGAGATCAGATACACCACCGGGTTAAAGTGAGAGATCACCTGCCACACCGGCGGCAGCATAGAGATCGAATAGAACGATCCCCCAAGGAAGACCAAGGGCGTCACAATCAACAGCGGCACAAGCTGCAACTGTTCAAAGTTGCCCGCCCAGATCCCGATGATGAAGCCCATCAGCGAAAAGCTGATGCAGGTCAGCACCAGAAAAGCCACCATCCAGATCGGATGCTGAATGGTGATGTCCACAAAGAAGAACGCCGTGAGCAGGATGATCACCCCGATAAACAGTGCCTTGGTCGCCGCAGCCCCGACATAGCCACAGACAATTTCGATAAAGTTAACTGGCGCGGATAAAAGTTCGAACACGGTGCCGATGAACTTGGGGAAATAGATGCCAAAGGACGCGTTCGAGATCGATTGCGTGATCACGCTCAGCATGATCAGCCCCGGTACGATGAACGCGCCATAGCTGATGCCTTCGACCTCTTGGATGCGGCTGCCGATCGCCGCGCCGAACACCACGAAATACAGCGATGTCGACAACACCGGAGAGATCAGACTCTGCGTGATGGTGCGAAAGAAGCGCGCCATTTCAAACGTGTAGATGGATTTGACTGCGATCCAGTTCATGCCGCGTCCTCCTTGACCAGATCGACAAAAATATCCTCAAGACTGCTTTGCGACGTCTCAAGATCAGACAGCACAAGCCCCGCGGCCGCGACATCGGACAAGAGCTTGGTGATGCCCGTCCGCTCTGCCCGCGTGTCATAGGAATAGATCAACGCGTGCCCGTCGTCGGACAGGGTCAGCGCATCAGAGACAAGACTGTCGGGGATCGCGTCAATCGGTTGGGTCAGCTGCACCACCAACTGCTTTTTCCCCATGCGTGACATCAACGTGTCTTTATCCTCGACCAGCAGCAGCTCGCCATGGGCGATCACACCGATCCGATCGGCAATCGCCTCGGCTTCCTCGATATAGTGGGTGGTGAGGATGATGGTCACGCCGCTGGTTTTCAGATCCGCGACGATGTTCCACATATCGCGGCGCAGTTCTACGTCGACGCCGGCGGTGGGTTCGTCCAAGAACAGGACGCGGGGCTCGTGCGCCAATGCCTTGGCAATCAAGACACGACGTTTCATCCCGCCCGACAAGGCGCGGATCTGGCTGTCTTTCTTGTCCCAAAGCGATAGCTGCCGCAGGATCTTTTCAACTGCTGCATCATCCTTGGGTTTCCCAAACAACCCACGCGAGAAACGCACAGTGCTGATGACTTTTTCAAAGGGTTCAAGGTTGATCTCTTGCGGTACCAGCCCGATCATCGACCGCGCACCACGGTAGTCGTTTACCGTGTCGAAACCGCCCACAGTGACGCTACCGCCTGTGCCGGTCGTGATCCCGCAAATGGTTGAAATAAGTGTTGTTTTCCCTGCGCCATTAGGGCCAAGCAGGGCAAGGATTTCGCCCTCTCGGATGTTCAGCGACACGCTTTTCAGCGCCTCGAACCCATCTGCATAGGCCTTGCGCAGGTCGGTGATCTTTACGATGTCAGGCATGGGCGTCTCCGGTGTTGTTGGCCGGAAACTAGACTGATTATCCCAAAGTGAACAGGCCCTACCCGTCAGCTTTTGCTGCGGCCGAACCAGCCCTTTTTCTCGGCTGGTGCATCCGCTGCCTCTGCCGCTTCCGCCGGCGCATCCTCGGCTGGGCCCTCAAGCGTTTCTTGCAGGTTGTTAAAGAACTGGTCCGCCATCTTTTTGGCAAACCCGTCGATGATCCGGCTGCCAAGCTGCGCAAGCTTGCCGCCGACCTTGGCCTCGACGTCATAGGAAAGCTCGGTCCCGCCATCGACAGCAGCCAGCGTCACGTCCGCCTCGCCCTTGGCAAAGCCCGCAGCACCGCCTTTGCCTTCGCCGCTGATCTTGATCGACTGGTCAGGCACCATATCGGTCATAGTGACCTGCCCCTTGAACGTGGCTTTGACGGGGCCGACCTTCTGCACCACGGTCGCCTCGAACCCTTCTTCCGGCGAACCGGTCACCTCGGTCGCGCCGGGGACGCATTTGATCAGCATGTCAGGGTCCAGCAGCGCGGCATATACCTCTGCCGGGCTGGCTGCGATCTGGCGGGTCTCTGACATTTTCATGGGGGCTCTCCGTTGATGGCTTTGCGACAACCTAGCGCACATCAATTGGCAACGCCAAGGTCAAACGCGCGGGTCCGGCTTTTGCGATAGGGCCGCTAAAGACCTCAACAGTCGCCACATCGCCAATAAATCGCAGACCCTAGCTGACCCGTACGATAACCTTGCCCGTCGCCTTGCGCGTGCGCAGCAGATCCAGCGCTTCGTTCGCTTGATCCAGCGGCAGCACGTGGCTCACATGGGGTTTCAGCTTGCCCGCGCTATACCAGTCAATCAGCACCTTGAAGCTGTCTGTCAGCACCTGCGGTTTGAAGTTCTTGTACCCGCCCCAGAAAAAACCCAGCACGTCGATGTTCTTGACCAGCAGGATATTGGCAGGGATCTGCGGCACCTCGCCCGAGGCAAACCCAAGCGGCAGGATTCGGGCCTCGGGGTTGCAGGCCCGCAGCGCCGCCTTGAACTGGTCGCCGCCGATCGGGTCATAGACCACATCTGCCCCGCCCAAGGATTTCACCACCTCGCGGATGTCATCGGTTTCTGAATCGATCAGATGGTCGGCCCCGGCAGCGCGGCAAATCTCCAGCTTGGCCGCACCACGGGCGCAGGCGATGACCTCTGCCCCCATGAGCTTGCCCAGCTCCACCGCGGTCAGCCCGACCCCGCCCGAGGCCCCCAGCACCAGCAGACGTTCCCCCGGTTGCAGCCGCGCCTTATAGTCCAGCGCCACATGGCTGGTGCCATAGGCCACAAGAAAGGCCGCGGCATCCTCGGCCGGCATATCGTCGGGGATCGGCACGCAGACATTGGCGGGAATGGCGGCATATTCGGCCAGCCCCAGCAGACCGCTATAGGCTGCGATCCTTTGACCAACGGCCAGATCGGTCACGCCCTCCCCCACGGCGGCGACGCTGCCCGAAAGCTCCATCCCCAGCGTGAAGGGCAGATCCGGCTTTTGCTGATAGGTGCCCTTGATCATCAGCAGGTCACCAAAGTTCAACCCGCAGGCATCGACCTTGATCAACACTTCGCCAGCGGCGGGGACGGGCATTTCCAGCTCTTGTTCGGACAGGGGCTGGTCATAGGCGGTGACTTGCATGGCGCGCATCGGGGGATCCTTTTGCTATTTCACGCAAAAGGGCCAGAGCATTGGCGGCTTTGCAACCCCCTTGCCCCGGCCCTTGTGAAATTACCCAACGGCAGATGCCTGGCCCCGCCATGCCCCCCTCAGGGCATGATCATCAGCCGGATCCCATAGGCCACCAACCCAAGCGCTGCGACGCTCAGCACCCAGATCAGGACAAACCACCCGGTGCGTGTCATCCAGTTGCGTCGCATCAGTGGTAGCCCTCTTCGGGGTCGATCTTCCCGCGGAACACCCAGTAGGTATAGATCGTGTAAGACAGGATCATCGGCAGCAGGACCAAGGTGCCGACCAAGGCAAACTTGAGGCTGCTGTCAGGTGCCGCGGCCTCGACGATGGTCAGCGAGGAAGGCACGATATAGGGGTAGAAGCTGATCCCGATCCCGATAAAGCCCAGCACGAACAGCGCCAGCGCGCAGAGGAACGGCGTCACGTCCCAGTGGCGTTGCAGCCCGTGGAACAGCCCATAGACGGCCGCGGCCACCAAGGCAGGCACCAGAAAGCTGAAGATCGCGGTCGGAAAGGCGAACCAGCGGCCAAAGAAGGCGTCATTCAGGAAGGGCGTCCAAAGGCTGACGAGCCCCATGAACACCAGTGTTGCAATGGCGAAAGGCCAAGCCAGCCGCCGCATATGCGCCTGAATACGGCCCTCGAGCTTCATGTTCAGCCAAGTCGCGCCCAGCATCGCATAGCCGACGGTCACCGCGAAACCGGTCAGGACAGAGAAGGGCGTCAGCCAGTCCCACCAGCCGCCGGCATAGGCGCGGTTCTCGATCTCGATCCCCTGCACCAGCGCGCCAAGCGCGATCCCCTGACACATGGAGGCCACCAGCGAGCCCCCGAAAAACGAGATGTCCCACAGATGTTTGCCGCGCACCGTGCGCCAGCGGTATTCAAAAGCGACGCCACGAAAGACCAGCCCCAGCAGCATCAGGATGATCGGCATATAAAGCGCGGGCATCACCGTGGCATAGGCCAGCGGGAAGACGGCGAACAAACCGCCGCCGCCCAGAACCAGCCACGTTTCATTGCCGTCCCAGATCGGCGCGACAGAGTTCATCATCACATCGCGTTCGCCCTCGTCCTTGGACAGCGGGAACAGCAGCCCGACCCCAAGGTCGAACCCGTCGAGGATGACATAGATCAGCACCGCAAGCGCGATGATGCCGGCCCAGATAAACGAAAGCTCTAATCCAAACATCTGCTGTCTCCTACTCTGACGCTGCTATGTCTTGGGTCTTGTCCTGCGCCACCGGAGTCGTCCCCGCCGCCCGCACCGGCCCGTCGGTGAGCTCTTCCTGCGCGCCCACATGGGGGCGTTTGCGCATCAGTCCGAGGATATAGAAAACCCCCGCCCCGAAGACGAAGAAATAGACCACGATGAAAGAGATCAACGATGCACCAACCGCAGGCGCGCTGACTGGCGCAAGGCTGTCACTGGTGCGCAGCAGCCCGTAGACGGTAAAGGGCTGACGCCCGACCTCGGTCGTGATCCAACCGGCCAGCACCGCGACAAAGCCCATCGGCCCCATGACGATCGCCGCCCGATGCAACCAGCGCGAGCTGTGCAGCGTCCCGCGCCAGCGCGCGATCCCGCCCCAAAGGCCAAAGCCCAGCATGGCAAAACCAAGCCCCACCATCACACGGAACGAGAAAAAGACGATGGCAACCGGCGGCTCGTCCTCGTCAGGGATCGTGTCCAATCCGGCCAGCGGCGCGTTCAGGTCATGTTTGAGGATCAGCGACGACAGTTTCGGCACCTCGATGGCGTAATCGACCCGTTTTTCTGCCTGATTGGGGATGCCGAACAGGATCAGCGGCGCGCCGTCGGGGTGGCTGTCGAAATGCCCCTCCATCGCCATGACCTTGGCGGGCTGATGCTCTAGCGTGTTGATACCGTGGAAATCCCCTGCCGCGATCTGCAAGGGGGTGACCAGCAGCAGCATCCACATCGCCATAGAGAACATGCGGCGCGATGCAGGCCCCTGATTGTCCTTCAGCAAATGCCACGCACCCACAGCGCCCACAACCAGCGCCGTCGTCAGATAAGCCGCCAGCACCATATGCAGCAAACGATAGGGGAACGACGGGTTGAAGACGATCTTCCACCAATCCAGCGGAATGAACTGCCCCACGTCGTTAATGCCATAGCCCGCAGGGGTCTGCATCCAGCTGTTCACCGACAGGATCCAAGTGGCCGAAAGCAACGTGCCAAAGGCAACCATCGCTGTGGCAAACATATGCAGCCCCGGCCCGACCCGTTTCAGACCAAACAGCATGATGCCCAGAAAGCCGGCCTCTAGGAAGAAGGCCGACAGCACCTCATAGGCCATCAGCGGCCCGACCACCGGCCCCGCCTTGTCAGAGAAGACCGACCAGTTGGTGCC
The DNA here is from genome assembly GCF_048285585.1 of Sulfitobacter sp. SBS6. Lineage (NCBI taxonomy): Bacteria > Pseudomonadati > Pseudomonadota > Alphaproteobacteria > Rhodobacterales > Roseobacteraceae > Sulfitobacter > Sulfitobacter sp. SBS6. Next base: position 581,041 of record NZ_JBLWBA010000006.1, read on the forward strand.
GAATTGATAGGACATCACAATGCCCGACACGACGCCCATGCCAAAGGCCACGGCAAATATCTTTTTCCAGTAGTCGAAAAGCACCCTGTAGGTTTCGTCCTTGGTCCAAAGCCAAAGCGCATTCACCACCGCCAGAAAGCTAGCCAACCCGATCGAGAACGCCGGAAAGATAATGTGAAACGAAACGGTAAAGGCGAATTGGACCCGTGCCAGAACCTCGGCGGAAAACCCATCAAGCATGTCGTACCTCGTAGTGAATGGCCAAAAACAACGGGTTTCGGCCCTTACATCCTAGATAGCGCTGCGCCCCCCATAAGTCACATGCTCAAATCGCCGCAGAAGACGGGCGTGCTATAGGGTGATGCGCACAAGAAGCCCCGGCGCGTTGTCCAGCAGCGCGATCTGCCCGCCGTGCAGTTTTACCACCCCCTCCACAAGGCTGAGCCCCAGCCCGTTGCCCGGCGTGTGGCGACTGGCATCCAATCGGTACAAGCGGCGCAGCACTTTGTCGCGCGCGTCTTCGGGGATGCCGGGGCCATTGTCAGCCACCTCGATCACAGGCCGCCCCTGCGTACGGGAAAGCGTCATGGTGATCTCGCTGCCCTCGGGCGTGTGGCGCATGGCATTTTCCAGCAGGTTCGACATCATCTGCCCCAACAGGTTCTTATCGCCCGAGACGGTGATTTGCGCGTCGGGCACGACGCTGTGCAACTGCTGGTGATTGGCCGCGGCGGCGGGCTCGTACACTTCGGTGAGGGTCTCGCAAAGCTGGTTCAGATCGACAGACGCGAAATGCGTCTTGGGTGACCCCGCCTCGACCGAAGCGATTTGTAGCAGCGATTGAAAGACCGAAGCGATGCCCGCGACCTCCTCCTGCGCCTTGGCCAGCAAGATGCCTTCGTCGGTGTCTTCGGGCAGGCTGCGCGCCAGATCGTCCAGATGCACCGCAACGCGCTGGATCGGTGTCTTGAGGTCATGCGCAATGTCCGACGATACCTGCCGCAGCATCTGGGTTTGCGCCTCTTGTGCGCCTGCCATCTGGTTCACTTTGCTGCCGATACGTTGCAGATCATCGGCCCACCCCGGCGACACGGTCACCCGCGCGGCTAGATCGCCGGTCGTAAGGTCATCCAGCGTGCGCCCGATAACATCCACATGCCGCTTGCTGCGCCGCGCCAGATAAAGCCCGCCCGACAAGGCGACCAGCACCGTGGGCAGCAGGCTGATCAGCAGGATATTCAGGAACACCGTGCGCAACCCTTCGATCTGCGCGCGGCTGCGGGCGACGGTCAGCTGCCCGCCATAAAGCGGCGTTGTCAGCGACAGGTAGACCCCGTCATATTCGGCCCGTCCTTCGGCCAGCGACACGATATGATAGCCTTCGTCATCCCGCGCGATGGCCCCGTTGCCATAGATACGCCCCGACGGGGTGATATAGCTGAGCACAACGCGGCTGGGATCGGCGTCGCGCGATTCAGCGTCCACCAACAGGGCCACGGCGCGGGCATTGGGGGCCGCGCGAAAGCCCGCGATATCCTGTTCAAGATCCGCACGGATCGCGGTTTCAAATGAATTCTGCGTCACCGCATAGCTGGCCGCCAACCCCATCAGACTGACGGTCGAGAACAGCAAGACCAGCAGCAGCGCCAACCGCACCGGCATGGACCGCCATAGCTGCGCCAGCCGCGCAATCATCCGTCGATCCGGTAGCCGGCACCGCGCACGGTCTGGATCAGCTCGCGGTCAAAGGGTTTGTCCACCTTGGCCCGCAAACGGCTGATGTGGGTTTCGACAACGTTGGTCATCGGGTCAAAGCTGATGTCCCAGACCGCCTCAAGCAACATGGTCCGGGTCTGCACCCTGCCCTTGCGACGCAGCAGATGTTCAAGCAGAGCAAATTCACGAGGCAGCAGGTCGATCTCCTGTCCGGCGCGGGTCACCTTGCGTGTGATCAGTTGCATTTCAAGATCGCCTGCACGCAGCACGGTTTCCTGCTCCATCGCTTGGGGGCGCCGTGCGAGAGCGGTGACACGCGCCGAAAGCTCGCCAAAGGCGAAGGGTTTGACAAGATAGTCGTCGCCGCCTGCGTTCAATCCGCTGATACGATCATCGACGCTGCCCATGGCAGTCAGAAACAGCACCGGCGTCAGGTTACCCGCGCCACGCAAGGTCTTGACCAGCGTCAGCCCGTCGATCTCTGGCAGCATCCGGTCGACGATCAGCACGTCGTAAGCGCCCGAGGTCGCCTGTATCAGCCCCTCGCGCCCTTCGGCGACAAGATCAACGGTATGCCCTTCTTCGCGCAACCCCCGCGCGATATAGGTTCCGGTGGTGGCATCATCTTCGACGACAAGCAGTTTCATATACAATGGTCCATTGAGGCTTTGATCCTTCGATACCTGATATAGGGCGTGCTGCCACCTGCGAGAGACAAGTTTACACATTTGTATAGCCCGCAAAAACCCGCTGTTAGAATGGGCTGCCATTTGGGTGTCATCCCTGAAGACGAAGGAACCATGCATGACATCTCTTTTCTCCTCCCCCCGCCGCGCAGCACCCTTTGTGCTCGCAGCGGCCCTCGCCTCTACCTCGGCCATGACGCTTGCCCCGTCGGCGGCTCTGGCGGTGCCCGCCGGCGGCTATGCCGATCTGGTCGAACAAATCTCACCCGCTGTTGTATTTATCGAGGTCACCGGCACGGCAGAGCAGGCCAGCGCGCAGGTTCAACTGCCCGAAGGCATGCCAGAGGAACTGCGCAAACGTTTTGAACAACTGATGCCACAAGGACCGGCTGGCGCACAGCCGATGCACGGGCTTGGGTCGGGCTTTATCGTGTCCAAGGACGGAATGATCGTCACGAACAACCACGTTGTCACCGGTGCCGACACGGTCAAGGTCAAGCTGGCCGATGGCCGCAGCTTTGACGCCAAGGTGGTCGGCAGCGATGTGCTGACAGATATTGCCGTGCTCAAGGTCGAAGCGGATGTGGACCTTCCAGCGGTGAAATTCGGGTCTTCCGATGACATGCGCGTCGGCGACGAGGTGGTCGCTATGGGCAACCCCTTTGGTCTGGGTGGCACGGTCACCACCGGCATCATCTCGGCCAAGTCGCGCAATATCAACGCAGGCCCCTATGATGACTTTATCCAGACCGATGCGGCGATCAACCGTGGCAACTCCGGCGGGCCGCTGTTCAATAACGCGGGCGAAGTGATTGGCGTGAACACGGCGATCCTGTCGCCTGATGGCGGCTCTGTCGGGATCGGCTTTTCCGTACCATCCGACCTGGTGCAGGACATCGTAGCCGACCTGTCCGACGACGGGGAAATCACCCGCGGCTGGCTTGGCGTTCAAATCCGTCCGATGACGGCAGAGGTCGCGCAAGTGCTGGGGCTGGACGCGCCGAAAGGGGCGGTGATCGAAGCTATCGGCGATGACAGCCCGGCCAAGAAAGCGGGTCTTGAGAAAGGTGATATCATCCTGTCGTTCAACGACACAGAGATCAAGGAACTGCGCGACCTGACCCGCGCTGTGGCCGAAACCGATCCGGAAGCCAAAGCCGAGGTCATGGTCCTGCACAAGGGCAAAGAGGTCACGCGGACGGTCACCATCGGCACATTGGCCGATCAAAAAGCGTAAGCGTCTTCCAGCGGGCTTACCTCGTTCCCTGCTGGATTTGCCCGACCGCGTTCCCCAACGCGGCGGGCCCCACCGCCCGTCCCCCCGGTGCGGCAGACCACCTCCGACGCAGACCGTCGGGGGTGGTTTTCTTTTGGGCCCTCTACGGAAGTTTAGATTGTCGCCTCGAACAGCTTGCGCAGGTTTTCCGTGGTCAATGTCACAGGGTTGCCACCGCAAGACGGATCTTCAAGCGCCATCGCGACCAGATCGTCGATCCGGTCTGCGCTCACGCCCATTTCCGACAGTTTGCGCGGGATACCGAAGCTGTCGTTGAACTCCTGCACGAAGGCACGGAAGCCGTCATAGCCGCCGTCGATCCCCAGATACCCTGCCGCGCGGTCAAAGCGTTCGCGGATTTCAGGCTCGTTCAGGTCCAGCACCGCGGGCATGCAGACCGCATTGGTGGTGCCGTGGTGCGTGTTGAACACCGCGCCGATCGGATGGCTCATGGCGTGGATCGCGCCCAGACCCTTCTGGAACGCCGTCGCCCCCATCGCCGCCGCCGACATAAGCTGCGCGCGCGCTTCGATGTCGTTTCCATCCGCATAGGCGCGCGGCAGATAGTCGATAACCAACCGCATGCCCTCCAGCGCGATACCCTGCGACATGGGGTGGTAATGCGGGCTGCTAAACGCCTCGACGCAATGGGCAAAGGCATCAAGGCCGGTGCCTGCGGTGATATGTTTGGGCATCCCCACCGTCAGCTCAGGATCGCAGATCACGATGCTGGGCAGCACCTTGGGGTGGAAAATGATCTTTTTCACATGGGTTTCAGAGTTGGTCAGCACCGACGCGCGCCCCACTTCGGACCCGGTACCGGCGGTTGTGGGCACGGCGATGATCGGCGCGATGGCATCGGCATCGGCGCGGGTCCACCAATCGCCCACATCTTCGTAATCCCACACAGGCCGCGACTGTCCCGCCATGAAGGCGACCATCTTGCCCAGATCAAGACCAGAGCCACCGCCAAAGGCGATCACACCATCATGCCCGCCCTCGCGGTAGACCTTCAGCCCCGCCTCGAGGTTCAGCTCGGTCGGGTTCGCGTCCACTTCCGAGAACATCGCGCGGCCAAAGCCTGCGCCGTCCAGCAGGTCCAGCGTGCGGGTCGTGATCTCCATCGAGGCAAGGCCCTTGTCCGTCACCAGCAAGGGGTTTTTCATCCCCGTGGCCACGCAGGCCTCTCCGATTTCAGAAATACGGCCCGCGCCAAAGCGGATGGCGGTGGGGTAGGACCAGTTGTTTTGCAGTGCCATAAGGATCAAGCCTTTTTCAGGTGGTAAGATTTGGGGCGCGTCAGCGCCTGATAGCCAAGCTCGGACAGGCCCGCGCCCTGCCCTGTGTCCTTGCAGCCGGTCCAGCACAGGGCCGGATCAAGGTAATCGCAGCGGTTCATGAACACGGTGCCGGTTTCCAGCTGCGCGCCGATGGCATCGGCAGCATCGGCATCCTTGGTAAAGATCGCGGCGGTCAGGCCGAACTGGCAGTCGTTCATCAGCGCAATCGCTTCGGCGTCGTCTTTGACAGGCATGATGCCCACGACAGGGCCAAAGCTTTCGTCGCGCATCACGCGCATGTCGTGGGTGACGTTGGTCAGGATCTGCGGTGTGAGATACGCACCGCCGTCATCCGCCTCAAAGGTATCGATCAGCGCGGTCGCACCGGCGGCGACGGCCTCGGAAATCTGGGCGCGGACCTCGGCGGCGAAACGGACGTTCGCCATGGGGCCGATATCGGTATCCGTCTCAAGCGGGTTGCCAAGCTTGAGCGCATTGACCCAAGCCACAGCTTTTTCGACAAAGGCATCATACAGGCTTTCGTGCACATAAATCCGTTCGATCCCGCAGCAGCACTGCCCCGCGTTGAACATCGCCCCATCCATCAGCCCGTCAACAGCGGCGTCGACATCCGCGTCGGCGCGCACATAGCCGGGGTCTTTGCCCCCCAGTTCGGTCGCGACAGGGGTGAAGGTGCCTGCGGCCGCAATCTCCATCGCCTTGCCGCCCCCGACCGAGCCGGTGAAGTTCACGAAGCCGAACTGCCGTTCAGCGATCAGCGCCGAGGTGGTGTCGTGATCAAGAAAGACGTTCTGGAAGACATCGTCGGGGATGCCGGCGGCGTGGAAAGCTTCGGCCAGACGTTCACCCACTTGCAGGGTTTGGGTGGCGTGTTTCAGCACCACGGTATTGCCCGCGATCAGCGCTGGCGCGACCGTGTTGATCGCCGTCATATAGGGGTAGTTCCACGGGGCCACGACCAGTACAACGCCGCGCGCCTCGCGGGTGATCTTGCGGGTGGCCTTGTCGCTGTCTTCGACAATCGTCGGGGCCAGCGCCTTTTCGGCGATATCTGCCATATAGTTGCCGCGCTCGGCAAAGCCGCCGAACTCGCCGCCATAGCGCACGGGACGGCCCATCTGATGCGCCAGTTCCTGCGCCATACGATCGGTGGTTTTGCCCACCTCGGCAATGGCATCGCGCACCAGTTGGACACGTTCGGCCAAGGGGCGCGCGGCCCATGCGCCTTGTGCTGCCTTGGCACGGGCGCAGACATCGCGCGCCGCCTCCAGCGACAGGACCGGGCGTTCAAGGTAAACCGATCCGTCAATCGGTGAGATACATTTCAAAGTGTTTGTCATGGTTTATGCTCGCTCAAATCCGCGGTTGATTTCCCAGTCGGTCACGACCTTGTCGTATTCCTCCTGCTCCCATTCGGCTGCGCGGGTGTAGTGGTCAACCACGTCGTCGCCAAGGGCCTCGCGCAGCATGGCAGAGTTGCGCAGCGTTTGGGTCGCGGCACGCAGGGTGCGGGGGATTTCGGTGACGTTGGCGTCTTCGTAGACATCGCCCATCGTCGGCTCTTGCAAAGGCAGCTTTTCCTCGATCCCCTTCAGCCCTGCCGCGAGCAGCACAGCCTGCGCCAGATAGGGGTTCAGGTCAGACCCGCCAATGCGACATTCAACGCGAATACCCTTGGTGCCATCGCCACACAGCCGGAAGCCCGCGGTGCGGTTATCGACAGACCAGACGGTTTTCGTAGGCGCAAAGGTGCCTTTGGCAAAGCGTTTGTAGCTGTTGATATAGGGCGCGAAGAAATAGGTGATATCAGGGGCATAGGCGATCAGGCCGGCCATGAAATGCTGCATCATCTGCGACATCCCCAGCTTGGCGTCCTTGTCATAGAACGCGGGCGTGCCGTCTTTCCACAGCGACATATGCACGTGGCTGGACGACCCCACCTTATCCGCCGACCACTTGGGCAGGAAAGAGGCCGAGAACCCCTGCTGATAGGCGATCTCTTTCACCGCTTGTTTCGAAATCGTGTGATGATCGGCACAGGCCAGCGCATCGGCATAGCGGATGTTAAGCTCTTGCTGGCCGACCTCGGCCTCGCCCTTGGTGCATTCGACCGGAATCCCCGCCCCCACCAGATGGTTGCGCAGCGGCTGGAGGAAGCTTTCCTCTTTCGTGGTCTGGAACAGGCAGTAGTCTTCGTTGTGGCCGTTCAGGGGCACGAGGTTGGCGTATTTTTCTTTCTGCAAGGTGCGGTAGTCGCCCTCGAACAGAAAGAACTCAAGCTCGGTTGCCATCATCGCGTCAAAACCAAGCGCATCCAGTCGGGCGATCTGCTTTTTCAGCATGGCGCGCGGCGAATGGGAGACAGGTTCGTGGGTGTGGTGATCCAGCACATCGCCAAGCACCAGCACGGTTTTATCCAGCCAAGGCACATGGCGCATGGTCGAGAGATCAGGCCGCAGCACATAGTCGCCATAGCCGGTTTCCCAGCTGGTCGAGGCAAAGCCCTCGGGCGTGGACATTACCAGATCGGTTGCCAGCAGATAGTTGCAGCAATGCGTCTCCGCATGGGAATGATCGATGAAATTCGTGACGTGAAAACGCTTGCCCATCAGGCGGCCCTGCATGTCCACCAGTGCCACCAGCACCGTGTCCACCTCGCCTTTGGCGGCCAGGTCCTTGAGCGTGTCGAAAGTAAGGTTGCCCATCTGCAAACGTCCCTTTTGATGTGAGGGGGCGGCACAGATGCGCCGCCCCGATGGTCATGATGTCAAAGCCGGATCAGCCGAAAGTATAGGGCGGGCCCGCTTTCGAGATGACGTTGTTATAGTCGCGGAAAATCTGCACGATCTTGGCGGCGGTTTCGCCTTCTTCCGCCATCTCGTCCCAGAATTCCACTGCCGCTTCCTCGACCACTTTCCATTCATCCTGCGGTACGGATGTCAGCTCCAGCTTCTCGCCCGATGCACGCAGGCGCGCCTCGCCGCCCCAGTACCATTGGTTGCGATAGGTGTGGCTTGCCTCGATTGCGGAGTTCACGATCTGCTTGAGGTGGTCCGGCAGCTCTGCCCATTTCTCTGCGTTGACGAAGAACGACCCGATCCACGCCCCCGAGATGTTGTTGGTGCAGAAGTAGTTGGTCACATCGGCCCAGCCAACGGTGTAGTCTTCGGTGATGCCCGACCACGCCATACCGTCCAGCTCGCCCGTCTGCACCGCGACTTCGGCGTCCTCGTAGGGGATGTTGACCGGCACGACGCCGAATTGTGACAGGAAGCGACCCGCCGTCGGGAAGGTATACAGCTTCAGCCCGTCCATATCGGCCAGCGATTTGATCGGCTTGACGGTGTTGAAGTTACACGGGTCTTGCCCCGCCGCAGACAGCCAGTGCACGCCAACCTTGGCGTATTCCTCGCGCCAGATGTCGGCCAGACCGTATTGGTTGAACAGCACCGGCACGTCGAGCGCGTGTTTCGTCGCCAGCGGGAAATACCCGCCGAAGGACCGCACAGGCGTGGGCGACGCCATGGAGTCATCATCCGAGTGCACGCCGTCGATGGTGCCGCGTTGCAGCGCTTGGAAAAGCTCGCCCGTGGGGACGATCTGGTCGGCATAGAAAAGCTCGATTTCCAGCTCACCTTGGGCAGCGGCGTTGATTGCGTCGATAGCGGGTTTCGTCACCTCTTCGCCAAGTGCAGACCCCGCATAGGTCTGGAAACGCCAGCGGATCGGCTCTTGGGCGTGCAGGATCGATGGTGCGGCAAGGGTTGCCGGACCGGCAACGGCGGCACCTTTCAGGAACTTACGTCTTGTTGTCATGTCTCATACTCCTTGTTGGGGTTGGGATGAAAAGGGCCAGTTGCTCTGACCGCTTGGTTGTTAATGCTTATTTTCCATAGACATAGTCCGGCAGCCAAAGCGCGATCTGCGGGAAGATCATGACCACCGCGAGCGCCAGCACCATGACCCCGACAAAGGGGATGATCGACCGGTAGATATCGCGGATCGTGATCTCTGGCGGGGCCATGGCGCGCATCAGGAACAGGTTATAACCAAAGGGCGGCGTCATATAGGCGATCTGGCAGGTGATCGTATAAAGCACACCATACCACACAAGATCGAACCCGAGCGCACCCACCAGCGGCACATAGAGCGGGGCCACGATGACCAGCATCGCCGTGTCGTCAAGAAACGTCCCCATGACCAGAAACGACAGCTGCATCAGGATCAGGATCACCCAAGGATTCAGACCCCATTGTTCGGTAAACAGGTTTTCAATCGCCTTGACCGCCCCAAGCCCGTCGAACACCGCACCAAAGGCCAGCGCGGCGAGGATGATCCACATGAACATGCACGTGATCGCAAGGGTCTGGCGCACCGAAGTCTCGAACACCGCCCGCGTCATCCGCCCCTTGAGCACCGCAGCCAGAAAGGCCGCAATCGCACCAATGGCAGAGCTTTCGACAAGCGAGGTCCAGCCGTTCACAAAGGGCACCATCATCACGGCAAAGATCACAACCGGCAGCAGGCCCGCGCGCAGCAAGCGCAGCTTTTCGGGCCAGCCCACATCGCGTTCCTCGGCGGAAAGGGCGGGGCCCAGATCGGGGTTCAGGCGGCAGCGGATGGCGATATAGATGATGAACATCGTGGCCATCATCAGCCCCGGGATCGCGCCAGCCAGCCACAGCTGCCCCACTGGTTGCCGCGCAATCATCGCATAGAGCACCAGCACGACCGACGGCGGCACAAGGATACCAAGGCTGGACCCCGCCTGAATGACCCCTGTCACCATCAGCTTGTCATAGTTGCGTTTCAAAAGCTCGGGCAGCGCAATCGTGGCCCCAATCGCCATGCCCGCCACCGACAGGCCGTTCATAGCAGAGATCAGCACCATCAGCCCGATCGTCCCGATGGCCAGCCCGCCGCGCAGACCGCCCATCCACACGTGAAACATTTTATATAGGTCGTCGGCAATTTTACTTTCCGACAGCACGTAGCCCATGAAGATGAACATCGGCAGGGTCAGCAGCGGATACCAACGCATCAGCTTGATCGCGGCAGAGAACCCGATGTCATAGCCGCCGCGATCCCCCCAAAGAAACAGCGCCGCAATCACCGCGACAAAGCCGATGGCCCCGAACACCCGCTGTCCGGTCAGCAGCATCAGCATCATGGTCGAAAACATCAGGATGGCGATCAACTCATAGGGCATCGCGGGTCTCCTCTGCCGATTTGAGGAAAAGGATGTCCTTGAACAGTTCAGATACAGCTTGAAGCAGCATCAGGGTGATGCCAATGCACATGGTCACTTTGACCGGCCACATATAGGGGCGCCACGCGGTCGGGCTGCGCTCCCCCCCGTATTTGAACGAATACATCGTGGATTCGATACCGCCCCATAGCAGGATCACCAGATAGATCAGCAGGAAAAAGACGGTGATACAGTCCGTCCAGGCCTTCTTGCGCGGGGTCAATTCGGCATAGAACAGGTCCATCCGCACGTTCGCGCCCATCTGCAAAGCATAAGGCCCGCCAAGGATGTAGTAGCCCACCATCACGAACTGCGCCATTTCCAGCGTCCAGATCTGCGGCGAGGCGAATGCCTTGTTATAGGACGACCACAGCAGGATCCCCATGAGCACGAAAATCCCGTACATCATGATCCGGCCAAGGCCATAGTTAAAGCCGTCGACCACCCGGATATATCTGCGCATCGCGTTCATTCTGCGGCCTCGCTGTCGGGGATGGGAAAGGCTTGGGTCAGGCTTTCGGCCAGATGCCGCGCCATGGCCTGCGCTTTTTCGGGTGTATCGATCAGATCATTGCGAATCTCGATCATCACGGCGGGCAGCGCCTGCGCCTCGCCATGTTTTTCAAGCGTATAGGTCACGCCGTCAGTCGCGGCATAGGGTTCGTTCTGCGCCGAAGCATAGCGCCCCCGCGCCTGTTCAACCGCCAGCAATGCCTGCGCGGCGGCGGGCTGCGCGTGGTAGAGAAAGCCAAGTTCAACCGCGCGGGTCGCCCCGTTATAGACAGGCGTAAAGCTGTGGATCGTGACCAGCACCGGTGCGGCTTTGGTGGGCTGCCAGCTTTCGCGAACACGGGCGACCGCATCGTGAAATGGCGTATGCACCTGATCAAAACGCTGCTGCCGTCCGGCACCGTCCAAAGCGGCATTTCCGGGGATGTCATAAATCTCGCTGCGCGCCGGAATACAGTCCGGGGCCGCAAGCGGGCGGTTGCAATCATAGACCAGACGGGAGATGTCACCGGCCACCAAAGGCGCGTCCAGAGCATCTGACAGCGCGTGCGCCACATCCAGCGCGCCGATGTCCCACGCGGCGTGCGAACAGCTTGCCGCAGGGGACAACCCCAACCCGTCCAGCGCATCGGGTATCCGGCGCGAGGCGTGTTCACACACCAACAGCCAGCCCCCCTGCCCCTGCGGGTTCACGATGTTTACGGCATTCCAGTCGGTATTGGTCACGGTGCCCCTATCGTCTTGTTGCCTCACAATCACTACAGAATTTTCTAGCCTGTCAAGATTTTTTCTGTAATCTTTGCTTCACACTGATCTGCGCTGTACCGAAAGGAACATGAGTTGCACAAAAAAGCACTGGTCCGCGATCTGCTGAAAGAAAAGCAGACCGAGCTAACGGCGGCAGAGCGTAAACTGTCGGCTGTTCTGCTGGACGACCAGTTGCTCACGGGGCTGCAATCCATCACACGGCTGGCCGAGCTGGCCGAGGTGTCATCGCCCACCATCATCCGGCTGGCGCGCAAGCTGGGGTTCGATGGATTCTCGGATATGCAGGACGCCATCCGCGATGAAATCGGCGCACGGATGAAAAAGCCGCTGGCCAAGCTCGACACCCCCGGTGACAGCAGCGATCACATGGTATCGCGCTTTATTCAGGCGGTATCGGGCAATGTGAACCGCACGCTTGAACGGCTTGATCTGGCTGAATTCGACGAGGTTGCGGCGCTGCTTTCCGATCCGTCGCACAGGCTCTATCTGCTGGGCGGGCGGATCACGCGGTCCAACGCGCATTACTTTTTCAACCACCTGCAGATCATCCGGCCGCAGGTCACCCTGCTCGATTCCTCCCCCAGTGCATGGCCGCAATCCTTGCTGGATATGGACGCGGGTTCAGTGTTGATCGTCTTTGACATCCGCCGCTACGAAAAAGAGCTGGAAAAGCTCGCCGATCTTGCGGTCAAGCAAGGCGCGACCATCGTGCTGTTCACCGATGCTTGGGGGTCGCCTATCGAAAAACACGCCCGCCACTGTTTCCGCGCCATGGTCGAGGTGCCGTCGAGCTGGGACTCAACGCTGGCGATCAACTTTCTGATCGAAGCGCTGGTCGCCGACGTGCAATCGCGCAGCTCCGACCAGAGTGCCGAAAGGATCGCGGCGCTGGAACAGATGATAGGCGAGTCGCGTATTTTTCGCAGCAACTAAGCCCCAGCCGCATCCCCGCACGCCGCCGCTGCGTCCTCCGTTCGTGGCACATCAGAGTTTGCGTTGAACGGCAACATCCCCTAATCGGAACGCGCACCGCGTCTGCGTCGTTTTGTAAAGGATCTGCCATGAAGACCCCGTATTATCTGATCGACAAATCTCGCCTTCAGGCCAACATGGAAAAGATCGCCTGGCTGCGCGAGGCATCCGGCGCGAAATCCTTGCTGGCGTTGAAATGCTTTGCCACATGGTCGGTCTTTGACTTCATGGCGCAGTATATGGATGGGTCCACGTCCTCCTCGCTCTATGAGGTCAAACTGGGGTACGAGAAATTCGGCGGCGAAACCCACGCCTATTCAGTCGCCTACGACGATGACGAGATCGCCGAGGTGCTGGCCAATAGCGACAAGATCATCTTCAATTCCATCGGCCAGCTGGACCGTTTCGATGTGGCATCGGCAGGGCATACGCGCGGGCTGCGGGTGAACCCCGGTGTGTCGACATCGGAATTCGATCTGGCCGACCCCGCCCGCCCCTTCAGCCGTTTGGGCGAACATGATCCGGCGCAGATCGCCGCCGTGGCCGACCGCATCACCGGGCTCATGTTCCACAACAACTGCGAAAATGACGATTTTGACCGTTTCGCTGACATGCTGACGCTGATCGAGGACCGCTTTGGCGACACGATCCACCGGATGGACTGGATCAGCCTTGGTGGTGGCATCCATTTCACCGGCGAAGGCTACCCGCTGGACCGTCTGGCCGCGCGGTTGAAAACCCTGTCGGATACCTATGGCGTGCAGGTCTACCTCGAACCGGGCGAAGCCGCGATTACCGGTGCCGCCACGCTAGAGACGACCGTGCTCGACACGCTGCACAACGGCAAGAACCTTGCCATCGTCGACAGCTCCATCGAGGCGCATATGCTGGATCTGCTGATCTACCGCGAGCCCGCCAAAGTGGCCCCGAACACCGGCGACCACGACTGGATGATCTGCGGCAAATCCTGCCTTGCAGGCGATATCTTTGGCGAGTTCAAGTTCGGCGCCCCGCTTAAACCCGGCGACCGCATTTCGTTTCAGGACGCTGCGGGCTATACTATGGTCAAGAAGAACTGGTTCAACGGCGTCAAGATGCCCGGCATCGCCATTCGTGAACTTGATGGAACGATCACATCGGTCCGGTCATTCGACTACGAGGATTTCAAATCCGCCCTCTCCTAACCCTTCCCTTACAAGAGGTGTACTGAATACATGAAACGTAACGTTCTTATCATCGGCGCCGGTGGCGTGGCTCAGGTCGTGGCGCATAAATGCGCGCAAAACAATGACGTGTTGGGCGATCTGCATATCGCCAGCCGCACCGTGTCAAAATGCGAAGCGATCATTGAAAGCGTGCATGCCAAAGGCGCGATGAAACAGGACGGCGTATTCAAGGCCCATGCGGTCGACGGGATGGACAGCGACGCGGTAGAGGCGCTGATCAACGACCTCGGCGTGCAGATCCTGATCAATGTCGGCTCGCCCTTCGTGAACATGACCGTGCTCGAAGCCTGCATCCGCACCGGCGTCGCCTATATCGACACGGCCATTCACGAAGACCCGACCAAAATCTGCGAAACACCCCCGTGGTACGGCAACTACGAATGGAAACGCCGCGAGGATTGCGCCAAGGCCAACACCACCGCCATTCTGGGGGCAGGCTTCGATCCCGGTATGGTTAACGCCTTCGCCCGTTTCGCCGTGGACGAATTCATGGACGACGTGAAATCCATCGACATCGTCGACATCAACGCGGGCAATCACGGCAAGTATTTCTCGACCAACTTCGACCCCGAGATCAACTTCCGCGAATTCACCGGCACGGTCTACAGCTGGCAGGAAGGCGCGTGGCAAGAGAACAAGATGTTCGAGGTCGGCCGCGAATGGGATCTGCCCGTCGTTGGCAAGCAGAAGGCCTATATGTCCGGCCATGACGAGGTGCATTCGCTCGCCGCGAACTATCCGGAGGCCGACGTGCGCTTCTGGATGGGCTTTGGTGATCACTACATCAATGTCTTCACCGTGCTGCAGAACCTTGGCCTGCTGTCTGAACAGCCCGTTGTGACCGCCGAAGGGCTCGAGGTCGTGCCGCTGAAGGTGGTCAAAGCCGTACTACCCGACCCGTCGACCCTTGCGCCGAACTATACTGGTAAGACCTGCATTGGCGATCTGGTGAAAGGCACCAAAGACGGCAAGGATGTAGAGGTGTTTGTCTACAACGTCGCCGACCACAAGGACGCCTATAACGAGGTCGGCAGCCAGGGCATTTCCTATACCGCTGGCGTGCCCCCCGTGGCGATGGCGATGCTGATTGCCGATGGCACCTACGACACCGGCACGATGGTGAACGTCGAAGAGCTGGACCCAAAGCCGCTGTTCGCCCTGCTCGACACCATCGGTCTGCCGACCCGTGTCAAACTGGCGGATCAGGACACCGGCTGGGACGAGGCCATCGCCTAAGCCTGCCGCATGAGGCACCCACACCAACAACCCGCGCGCCCTTGCACCCGCGCGGGTTACCTCACCCCGAAGGGCCGTACCCCCATAAAATCAAACGATAAACACAAACAGCCCAGCGCGCGATCATGCGTGCAGGGTGATCAATTTTATTATGAAAATTGCGGACGGTTGTGCCGCCAAGTTCAAAATCTAACGATGTTTGAAAGTGGCGGACCGAGGAGGATTCGAACCCCCGACCCCCTGATTCGTAGTCAGGTACTCTATCCAGCTGAGCTATCGGTCCGTTAGGGCGGGGTTTAGTTGTGGGCGCGGGGGTTTGCAACCCCTTCTTTTGCCTAACGTGAATTTTCTTCAAACAAATTAGAAAGACCCGTCGCCCTTGGGCAATGTCACAATGAAAACCGTGCCCGACGCGCTTGTCTCTGACAGTTTGAGCGTCCCACCGTGACCGCGCACCAGCTCTGCCGCGATGGCAAGGCCCAGACCGGAGCCCCCCTTGCGCGCACCGCCCTTGAACGCAGTGAACAGATGCTCCTGCGCCTTTGGGGGAAGGCCGGGGCCGTTGTCGCTGACTCGGATCACCCAGTCGCCGGCCTGTTCACTGGCAGCAACGATGATTTCGCCAGATTTACCCGTGGCGATGATCGTCTGTCGGGCGTTGCGCACAAGATTCGCCAAGACCCTGAACAAATGCTCCGGATCGGCGCGCACGTGCAAATCTTGCGGCACGTCGCAGGTGAACGTCAGGTCCGCCCCGTTGATCGCCAGCCGCTCGCTATCAACGACGTCATCCACGATGCGCAACAGTGGCGTGACCGTCAGCGTCGGGCTTGGCTCTTCCGCGCGGCCAAAGGCAAGCGTGGATTCGCACAGGTGCACGGCGCGGGTGATTGAGCTGACCAGCTTGGGCGCCATGCGTTTGACCGTCGGATCCTCGGACATTTCGATCCGGTCGGTAAACAACTGTGCCGATGTCAGTATGTTACGCAGATCGTGGCTGATCTTGCTCACCGCCTGCCCCAGCTGCGCCAGACGCTCTTTCTGGCGCAGGGCTTGGGTCAGTTCGGTTTCAAGCTTCATCAAAGCTTCCTCGGCCTCTCGCACCTCTGTCACACCAGCAGAAGGCGAAATGATTCGTCGCGCATCCTCGGGGGCAAGCGCGTAGTTCTGCATATGCCCGACCACACCCTTGATCGGTTTCAGCAAAAACGCCCGCATGGTCAGAAACAGCAAAAACGCCGTGATCATCGAGATGGCGGCAGAAAGCACCAGAATGCGAATACCATAGTCAATCATGGCCGTCCGTAAGGAGCCCGCCTCCATCGTGATTTCGATCAGCAGACCCGCATCCTGCACCGGGGCACCGATCACGCGGATCACCCCCGGCTCTGTTTCGGCCAGCTGATGAAACGCATCGCGAATCAACACCCATGCGGAGGCATCGCGCAGATCGTATGTCTCTTTGATCGTCTGCGACATCGGGGACGACAGTGCCAATTGCCGTATGCGGTCCCGCCGCAGCACCACATTAAACACCTGCGCGGTGCGCAACAGCTCTGCCTCAAGCTCGGGGTCGATCATATCGCTTGCGAGCAGGGTCAGCGACGCGATCTGCGCCCTCTCTAGCCGGTTCATCATGTATTCTTCGCGAAAGCGGGCGATAGAGGGCACAAAGATCAACACTTCTGCCAGCATCACAAAGATGGTGGTCAGAATAAGAAGCCTGCCGGAGAGGGATTTGAGCATAGGCGCGCGCTTTATGGGATGAACCGCTGCACCAGTCGAACGACAGTCTTGACCAAATCGCTTTCGAACAGACGCGGACTGAAATACGCCCCCGCCGCACGTTTGTTGATTTCGCCGATGGTGGGATAAGGTGCAACCATAGACGCAATCTGGCTCATTTTCATGTTATTTGCCAGCGCCAAAGCCCACAGGTTGATCAACTCTCCTGCTTGGTAACCGACGATGCTTGCGCCCACGGGGCGCCCCTTGACCACCATGACCTTGATCAAACCTTTGGTTTTACGCTCCGCGATGGCGCGATCATTGTGGTTATAGTGAAAGCGCACGACCTCCAGCTTGTCACCGTGTTTCTCTTTGGCTTGCGCCTCGGTCAGGCCGACTTGCGACAGTTCTGGGTCGGTGTAGGTGGCCCAAGGGATATGCGCCGTCTTCGCCTTGGCGGGCAGCGCGAACATCAGCGACCGGATCACGACGCCGCCGTGATAGCCCGCAACATGGGTAAATTGCATTCCGCCTGCGACGTCGCCAATGGCATAGACCTTGCGGTTGGTGGTGCGCAGGGAATCGTCAACCTTGATCCCGTTCTTGATCGGTTCGATCCCCGCCTTTTCCAGATCCAGACGATCCGTGTTTGCCTTGCGGCCGACGGCTACCAGAAGATGCGAGCCTTTGAAAACGCGCCCGTCTTTTGCTTCCACCTCTATCGCGCCGACATCCCCACGGATTTCAGCGGCTTGCGCACCCTCTGCAATCTCGATGCCTTCGTCCTTGAGCGTTTGCAAAACGATG
This sequence comes from Sulfitobacter sp. SBS6, assembly GCF_048285585.1. Taxonomy (NCBI): domain Bacteria; kingdom Pseudomonadati; phylum Pseudomonadota; class Alphaproteobacteria; order Rhodobacterales; family Roseobacteraceae; genus Sulfitobacter; species Sulfitobacter sp. SBS6. The sequence goes on from NZ_JBLWBA010000006.1 coordinate 598,515, forward strand.
GCGGCAAGTTCGGGGTCGTCCTTTGAAAGCGCTTTATCCCCCTCGATCACGGTAACCTTGCACCCCATGCGTATGTGGGCCTGCGCCATTTCCATCCCGATCGGCCCGCCACCGATGATCAGCAGATGCTCGGGCTTTTCGCGCAGATTGAACAAGGTCTCGTTCGTCTCGTACGGCGTTTTATCCAGACCTGTAATCGGGGGTACCAGCGGCGATGATCCCGTCGCGATGACGATGCGCCGCGCCTTGATCACCGTATCTCCGGCCTGCACTTCGTCTTCGGAGATGAAGCGCCCGTACTCCCGGATCACGTTGACCCCGAAGCCTTCGAAGCGTTCCTGACTATCGACCGGCGCGATCTGAGCAATCACGTCCACCACATGATCTTTTGCTGCGGCGTAATCCACCTCGCCCGCCGCATTGGCCACGCCATATTCCGCGCTGTGCCGCTGCCCATAGGCCGCCTTGCCCGTAGCAATCAGCGCCTTCGACGGCACGCAGCCAAAGTTTAGGCAGTCGCCGCCCATCTTGTGCCCTTCAAGCAGCACAACATCCGCCCCCATTTGCGACGCCCCCGCCGCGACGGACAACCCGCCGGAGCCTGCGCCAATGATCAACAGGTCGGTTTTAATGCGGTTCATTTCAAAAGTTCCTTTTTGCCGGTGACAGCTTTCAACACGACGGGCAGCACCGACAAAGCGCAAAGCCCCAGAATGGGAAGCAGGATGTGAGGTTCGAATATAATGCCGAAGTCTGGCGTTTCACCCCGTGCAAAAACGGAACCCAGCCCGGCACCGATTGAGGTGAACACAAGTGACCCGGGAATGATCCCTAGAAAGGTAGAGATCACAAAGCGATACAGAGGCACGCCCAGAAAGGCAGGAATAAGGTTCGCCACAAAGAAGGGCACCACGGGCACCAATCGTATGAAGAAAAGCATCGACCACTGGTTTTCGTCAATGCCCGCTTTGACCTTCCGCACAAGCCCCTCCGACGCGTCCATGCGCGCCTTCAATGTCTCTCCGAGACCCATACGCGCGGCAAGAAAGATCACGACCGCCCCCAGTGTCGCGCCGGTGACATTTGCCAGAACGCCGAACACTGTCCCGAATAGAAAGCCGCCAGTGATTGTTGCCACGCTCGCCCCTGGAAGGGAGAACCCCACAATCATGATATAAATACCCAGAAAAACGAGGATCGTCAGCGCATAGTGCTGGTCACGAAAAGCGATCAGCGCCTCGCGGTTGTCGCGCAGCGTCTCGAAGGTAAGGTAATCGCGCAGGGCGAAATAGCCGATCACCGCGACCGCCAAGATGACCACAAAGGGCAAATAGCGAAACCACGAAGGCTTTTCAGAGGCTTGTGCGGACATATTGTCGGGTCACTTTCAAAAAGGTATAAGTTGCTCCTTATTAGATGGGTCAAATATCGCCAGTCAGATAGGGTGCTCACGTGTGGTTGATGTGAAGGCGGCTTTTATGACGATGTCACGGCAATTCCCAAGAAAACTGTAACATTGCGCAGATAAGCTGGCTTAATTTGTTGCAAAGGCCGAAATAACGGCACCAAGGGTTTGACTTGCCCGTGCTGCAGCTTTAGGAGCAGGGCTTGAAATGACAGTGACGCGCCGAATCTGGTCGCGTGCTAAAGTATAAAGTGGAGTCGGAGCGATGAAACGCACCTATCAACCTTCAAACCTTGTGCGCAAACGGCGCCACGGTTTCCGCGCACGCATGGCAACCAAAGCGGGTCGCAAGATCATCAACGCGCGCCGTGCACAAGGCCGGAAGGAACTGAGCGCGTAATACGCGACCTCGGTTTCAAAAAGATATGACACCGTCGGAGGCACCTATGGATGGCAGCATCGCCACACCAGAGGAAACGCTTCCGGCGGTTTCTTTACGTGTGCAAACGCTCAAAAATCGTCCCGACTTTCAACGGGCATCCCGTGCCCCTCGGGTCGCTATGCCCGGCTTCATCCTGCAGATGCGTAAACGCGCAGCGGGCGAAGCCGATGGCATACGGGTTGGATTCACCTGCTCTAAAAAAGTGGGCAACGCCGTCGCGCGCAATCGGGCCAAACGACGTCTACGCGAAGTCGCACGCCTGACGCTCCCTCACGAGGGACGCGACGGTATGGACTATGTCCTCGTAGGTCGCAGCGATGCCACGGCATCCCTCCCTTTTGACAAATTGCAGTCGGATTTCACCAAAGCCTTGGGGATCCTGCACGGCAAGCAACGCTCTGGTTCAAAAAAGTGACCCCTTTGGCGCGCGTATTGGCACTGCCTGTGAAAGGGTATCGCCTCGTCTTCAGCCCCTGGGTTGGCCACAACTGCCGGTACCACCCGACATGCAGCGCATATGCGCTGGAAGCACTTGCTAAACATGGCGGCCTCAAGGGCGGCTGGCTCACCCTGCGGCGCATCGCTCGCTGCCACCCTTGGGGCGATAGCGGCATCGACAACGTACCGGACTAGCCCTTCCTCTTCTCTCCTTACTCTACATCACCAATCGCCGCCATACACATGCACTGGCGCTTGATCGGCAAACCCAGTTGCACTAAGCCAAGCCCATGCTTGATCAACCCGAAGATATTCACCCGCTCTTCAACGGTGCCCCCCAAAGCACCGAGTTTCGCAAACTGCGCAAACGTCTTGTGCGACAAACGCGCGAGGCGATTGAGCAATACGGGATGATCGAACCCGGCGGCAAATGGCTGGTTTGCATGTCCGGGGGCAAAGATAGCTACACCCTGCTGGCCATCTTGCACGAGCTCCAATGGCGCGGTCTTCTGCCCGTCGAACTGGTCGCTTGCAACCTCGATCAAGGTCAGCCCAATTTCCCCGCCACGGTCTTGCCCGCGTTTCTTGAAAAGATGGGTGTCAAACACCGCATCGAATACCAAGACACCTATTCCATCGTCATGGATAAAATACCCGCGGGCCGCACATTCTGTGCGCTGTGCAGTAGGCTTCGTCGGGGGCACCTCTATCGCATCGCACGCGAAGAAGGATGTACCGCTGTTGTCCTAGGCCACCACCGTGACGATATCCTAGAGACGTTTTTCATGAACCTGTTTCATGGCGGGCGCTTGGCAACCATGCCGCCAAAACTCGTGAACGAAGAAGGCGATCTGTTTCTATACCGCCCCCTCGCCCATGTTGCGGAGGTCGATTGCGAAAAATTCTCTACTGCCATGAATTATCCAATCATTCCGTGTGATTTGTGCGGCTCGCAAGACGGTCTGCAACGCCAGCAGGTAAAATCGATTCTAGACGGCTGGGAGGCGAATAGCCCCGGACGCCGTCAGGTGATGTTCCGCGCGCTGATGAACGCACGCCCTTCGCATCTGTTGGACCCGAACCTGTTTGATTTTGCAGGCCTCACTCGGGACAAGTAAACCCTCGAAAAGCTGAGAGTTTTATTCAAATTCTGTAGACCAAAGGCAGAACATTAATCTTTTGGTCAGAGGCAAGGGCTATAGGTATGGCGGTAACACTGTCAGCCGAGGCTTCATTTGCAACAGGATCTTCAATCTAATCGTTCCGAGCGTAGCACAACCCGTCGTCATTTACCCGCTGGCCTCGTGCTTTTGCTGGGGTTTGCGTTGTCCGTGCTTTGGTTCGGCTGGCAGGGGTTAATTTTCATCGGCTTTATCGCCCCCCCTTTGCTGTATTTGGCTTCAGATAGGTGGCGTAGTACACCATCAGAACCAATGCGAACGCGCCCCCTGGATAGGACGGCCACTGCCCGACCAAGCGGCGGCACCGATCCTACACCTCGGGAACCGATGCAGCACGCTCGAACTCTATTTCAGCCTCAGATATCCACCCATTCCGGTATGATCACCGGGTTTTCTGCAGTTCCGGCCTGCCACACCAGCATGAACACCGATATGGCCGCGCCGCTCAACGCATCGGAAATTGCAGAGGATGAAACTCCTTTCAGTCACTTCAGCAGTCTGACCCACGCGCTGCACAGGGCCAAAACCCTGCAACGAACGTCTCACTTTCCTTTTATCATCACATGCAGCCTGTCTACCGAGCAAGTGGATGACGTGCAGCTGCCGGCAAAACTGGAATGGGAACTTGATCGTCTTGACGTCAAACCCGGTACTTTGCGACTAGCCCTACCGCAACACCTTTGCCAGCATACGCCTTCTCACCCACTGATTTCCACATGCCGCGACCTTCGTACGCTAGGATGCGGTATCGCGCTTAACGGTTTTGGCAGCGGTCCGCACTGCGTTGAGATTATTCAAAAATGCGGCATTGACCTCGCGATTATCGAACCGTCTCTCACCAATGACGTTGATAAACACCCCAACCGTCGCCGCATCCTGTCAGCGGTAGTTGCGATGGCTCATGATTTAGGCGTCGAAACCCTGGCCGGTGATATACGAACCGCCGGAGAGCATAGCTTATTGTCTCAACTGGGCTGCGACCATGTTCAAGGCGACGGCATCGCGCCGCCCATGCAGATACACGAAGCGACCACTTGGATGCATACACATAGCCAAAAACTGACACGCCTGCCCAGTGTGGTAGGTGGCATTCGTTGATGTTCAGCTTCGACAGATCAGTATGCACCAAAGGGGAAAAGGCGAATCTACTTGACCTTTGGTGCCTTACTCTGTTGAACCCACGCTGATATTACAGGCATCAGGTGACGGTCACATGGACGATCAAAACAAGAATCTCATTTTCGCGACGGTTCTAAGTTTCATAGTCATCCTAGGATGGTTCGTGTTGTTTCCGCCTCCGGAAACCGAAACCATCACTGACCCGGCTGCCACACAGCAAGTGACGGACGCAACCTCGACAGAGGCTGTTGTCCCTTCAAGTGCAGGCGCAGCGGACAATGTTACCGACGCGTCGGACGAGGCAACGGCAGCTCTCGAAGAAGCACCGCGTATTCCCGTTGAAACGGCTCGCATTTCCGGCTCAATCTCACTGCTAGGGGGGCGGGTCGATGACCTTCATTTGAAGGATTACAACACAACTATCGAAGAAGATGCTCCCATCGTAAGCTTGCTATCACCTGCAGGCACACCCGACGCATACTATGCACTATACGGCTGGGCTCCAGGTGCGGGGATTGCCCCTGAACAAGTTCCAGGACCAAACACCCTTTGGACGCTTAGCCAAGGTGAGACGCTGTCAGTCGAAACCCCGGTCACGCTCACTTGGGACAACGACGCCGGTCAGCTTTTCTCACGCACCATCTCAATCGACGAAAACTATATGTTCAAGATCGAACAGAAGGTTGAGAACACTTCCGAAAACTCGGTTTCACTTGCACCTTACGGGCTAATTGCACGCCACGGTATTCCAAGCGACGCGCAGAATTTCTTCATTCTGCACGAGGGCCTTGTCGCCATGAACAATGGTGAACTGCTTGAGACCGCTTGGGATGATATTCCCGAGCTGGATGTCGTGAACGGCGTGCCATCCAAACGTATTGACGGTGTCACCAACGGCTGGATCGGCTTCACCGGGCACTATTTCATGACCAACCTGATCCCGGATCCGGCACAGCCAACGCGCTTATCAGTCAAGTACCTGCCACGCACCGAGATTTTTCAAACCGAATCCGTGATGCCGACGCAAACTGTCGCAAGCGGTCAGACAGCAACGGTCACCACACAGTTGTTCGCCGGCGCAAAAGAATGGGAAATTTTGCGCGACTATGAGGCGCAAGGCGTGTACAAATTTATCGACTCCATCGATTGGGGCTGGTTCTTTTTCCTGACCAAACCGATCTTTTGGGTACTTCACCATCTAAACCTGCTGATCGGCAACATGGGTGTCGCGATCATCGGCCTGACGTTGCTGATCAAAGCTCTGCTCTTCCCACTTGCGTATAAATCCTACGTTTCGATGGCGAAGATGAAAGAGCTTCAGCCACAGATGGAGAAGCTGAAAAAGGATGCAGGCGACGACCGTCAAAAGCTTCAACAGGGCATGATGGAGCTATATAAACGCGAGAAAGTGAATCCAGCCGCCGGCTGTCTGCCGATTTTGATGCAAATCCCGATTTTCTTTTCCCTCTACAAAGTGATCTTCGTTACGTTGGAGCTGCGCCACGCACCCTTCTTCGGCCCGTTTCAGGATTTGAGCGCCCCAGACCCGACATCTATCTTCAACTTCTATGGACTGCTGCCATGGGCTGCGCCCGAAGCAGGGACCGTTCTGGCCTTGGTCTTTATCGGGATCCTACCGCTGCTGCTGGGTATTTCGATGTTCCTGCAACAGAAACTGAACCCGGCTCCTACCGATCCCACACAGCAGATGATCTTTGCTTGGATGCCCTGGGTCTTTATGTTCATGCTTGGCGGTTTCGCATCTGGCCTCGTTGTCTACTGGATCGCAAACAACACGATTACCTTTACGCAGCAGTACCTGATCATGCGCAGCCAGGGCTATAAGCCTGATATCCTAGGAAACATTAAAGGCAGCATGAAATTCGGACGGAAGGGTGATCCGAAATAATGACAACGGTGACCCAGCTCTATCGCCACCCGCTCAAAAGCAATGGTCGCGAAGAGCTGGATCATATAGCGCCCTCCACGGGGCAGTCGATGCCCTGGAACCAGACCTGGGCGGTGGCGCATGGCACGGTGCCTCTAGATGAGACCGAATGGTCGCATTGTGCAAATTTGAGCACCGGGTCAAAAGTACCATTGGTTTGATGCCGCAACACCATGGAGCGAGCTTGATTGGGTCGGGAACGACGTGTCAGTTGGCAAAACTGTCCTACTCGTATGGGAACGCACCAAGCCGTGCCAAGCTATCACCGCGAATCCACACAACGGCGAACGCGACATCGACATATTGCGCGTATTGAGCACTTGGGATCACCAAGATTTCCGCGTATACGCCAAGGTCATTCACACGGGCTCCGTCGCAATTAGCGACCAGGTAAAGGTAATCTAACTCATGCAAGTCCAATTTAGCATCGCCGAAGAGCCTGATGCCTATGCAGCCGAAAAAGGCCGCATGCTATTTGCAGGCGAAACGCTGTTTGTGAAAGGCGTTGTCGCGATGGACGGCCTGCCACCCGCCGACCGGATGGAGGTGTGTTTTGCAGGGCGATCAAACGTTGGTAAATCGAGTTTGATCAATGCCCTGACGGGCACAAAAGCGCTGGCGAGAGCGTCCAACACGCCGGGGCGCACGCAAGAGATCAACTATTTTACCGCGGCCGACGATCACTACCTCGTCGATTTGCCCGGGTATGGCTATGCAAACGCCCCTCTACCCGTCGTCGAAAAATGGCAACGGTTGCTGAAACAGTACCTTTCAGGTCGGCAAACGCTCCGCCGGGCGTTTGTGCTGATCGACGCGCGGCATGGTGTGAAGAAGGTCGATGACGAAATCATGTCGTTGCTAGATAGCTCAGCCGTGACTTTTCAATGTGTCCTCACGAAAGCCGACAAGGTTAAAGAAGCTGAGCGTCAGAAGGTTCTGGATCAGGTCCGCGGTGCGCTTGCCAAGCACCCAGCCGCCTACCCCGAAATCGTGGTTACGTCTTCTGAAAAGGGCTGGGGCATCCCTACGCTCCGTGCCATTATCGCGACGTTGGAGTGACGAGCACTTCGGCGTTTACCGAGGCAGAGAATGAGAAAACAAGACATGAATCGCGACTGGATCGCCACCGCACGCACCCTGAGTCAAGCGCTCCCCTACTTGCAGCGTTACGCTGACGCGACCGTTGTTATAAAGCTGGGCGGTCACGCCATGGGCAGCGACGATGCGATGGAAGAGTTCGCGCGCGACGTAGCACTTATGCGCCAGGTCGGCGTGAACCCCGTCATCATTCACGGCGGCGGCCCGATGATCAATGACATGCTCGGTCGGCTGAACATCAAGTCCGAATTCGTAAACGGCAAACGGGTGACCGACGCTGCCACGATGGAAATCGTTGAAATGGTTCTGTCGGGCCTTGTGAACGCCCGCATTGTGCAAGCGATCACGGCACAGGGTGGGCGTTGCGTCGGTGTGTCTGGCAAGGATAGCGGCCTAATTATCTGTGATCAAGAGGACCCAGAGCTGGGGTTGGTTGGCGCACCGACCGAAGTAAACCCCCGTTTGCTCCGCGATCTAGCCGACAAAGGGATTATCCCGGTGATTGCGCCCCTTGGCATGGGCCGCAACGGTGAAACATTTAACATCAACGGCGATACTGCGGCGGGCGCGATTGCAGCTGCGCTGAAGGCAGACCGCTTGCTGCTGCTTACCGACGTTGCGGGCGTGAAGAATGCCGAAGGCGACGTACTGACGGAGCTAACAGCGAGCCAGATACGCGAGATGGTGGCAGACGGAACGATTGCCGGTGGTATGATACCCAAAACACAAACTGCGCTTGATGCGATCGACGGTGGCGTGCGCGCAGCGGTGATTTTGGACGGGAGAGCCCCTAACGCCTGCTTGTTGGAGCTTTTCACCGAACATGGCGCAGGGAGCATTATCCGCGGCCAGTAACAACGACTATATACATTACTGCATATTGCACCCTCCCCTGTTTCCGGCTGTTTGAGCTTCTTGCTTATGCGGCCGATACATTAAGGAAACGTTGATGAGACGCCTTATTCTGATGCGCCATGCAAAAGCAGGTTGGCCGGCGGGGATCGCGACGGACTTTGACCGGCCTTTGGATGACAAAGGTCGGCAAGACGCACATGCAATCGGGCGATGGCTCGACGCCGAAGACTACAGACCTGACCTTGCACTATGTTCTGCATCTCGGCGAACGTCGGAAACGCTCGAACTTTTGGAAATTCCCTCCGCTGTTAAACGAATCTTCACAGACCGCCTTTATCTAGCAGATACAGAACGGCTGATGGCGGCCATACAGGGCGCTGAAGGGTCCACAGTATTACTTCTGGCGCACAACCCCGGCGTGGCAGAGATGGCGCACCTCCTGCCCCGTGTAGGTGCCACAGCTCATCTTGCAGCGGGAAGCCCACCGGGTGCGACAATGGTGATGTCATTCGAAGTGGACGATTGGAGGGGTGTGCACTGGCACAGCGGCGACGTACAGGCGTACATGACGCCACGGATGCTTGCCCAATAAAAAAGGGCGGGGAAATCCCCGCCCTTGAAACTTAGTGGCCCAAAATCTGACTGAGGAAGAGCTTGGTCCTCGGGCTTTGGGGGTTGTTAAAGAACTCTTCAGGTTCGTTCTGTTCGACGATCTGGCCTTCATCCATAAAGATGACGCGGTTGGCCACCTGACGGGCAAAGCCCATCTCGTGCGTCACGCAGAGCATCGTCATGCCTTCCTCGGCCAGTTCGACCATCGTGTCCAGGACCTCTTTGATCATCTCCGGGTCCAGGGCTGAGGTTGGTTCGTCAAACAACATGATACGCGGACGCATACACAGGCTGCGCGCGATCGCTACGCGTTGCTGCTGACCACCAGAAAGCTGACCTGGATACTTGTCCGCCTGATCCGGGATCTTAACCTTCTCAAGGAAATGCATCGCGATTTCTTCGGCTTCTTTCTTAGGTGTTTTTCGCACCCAGATCGGAGCAAGCGTGCAGTTTTCGAGGATCGTCAAGTGTGGGAAAAGGTTGAAGTGCTGGAAACACATCCCGACTTCGGAGCGGATTTTGTCGATGTTCTTAACGTCCGAAGACAGCACCGTACCGTCGACTTCGATCCGGCCTTTCTGGTGCTCTTCCAAGGCATTGATACAGCGGATCAGAGTTGACTTCCCCGAGCCCGACGGTCCGGCAATAACAATACGTTCACCACGGTAAACGGTCAGGTCAATATCCCGCAGTACGTGAAAAGTACCGTACCACTTGTTCATGTTCTCGATGCTGATCGCGACCTCGTTCGAGACTTTCAGCGCTTGTGCTTGTTCAGCCATAATTACAGCCTTTCCTTAATGGTGGTCGGTCTGGAGTTGACGTTCCAGCCATTGTGAATATTGCGAGATGCCGTAGCAGACGACGAAGAAGAGCAAGGCGGCAAAGCCCCAAAGTTCCCAGTAAACGCCGTTCCAGTCAGTCGACGCTAGGATCGGCCCGCGGATCATCCCAACCAGGTCGAACATCGAAATAATCGACACCAGCGTAGTATCCTTGAACAACCCGACGGCCACGTTAACGATCCCTGGGATCGAGATTTTTAAGGCTTGGGGCAAAATAATCAGGCGCATGGCCTGCGCATAATCAAGGCCCAAGCTGTCTGCAGCCTCGTATTGACCACGTGGCAAGGCTGCCAACCCGCCCCGGATCACCTCGGCAATATAGGCCGACGCGAACATGGTGATCATGATGATAACACGCAGGATCAGGTCAAAGTTTGTGCCCGGTGGCAGGAAATAAGCCAGGACCACGTTGGCAACAAAAAGCAACGTAATCAGAGGCACCCCTCGGATAAACTCAATGAAAACAACGCAAATCAGTTTGATGATCGGCAAGCTCGATTGACGACCCAGCGCAAGCAGAATGCCCATCGGCAAGGACAAAGACACGCAGATCACGCCCAAGATCATGTTGAGCATAAAGCCCCCCATGTTCCGCGAGGCGACCGGTTCCAGCGCGAGCACGCCGGATAGGCTTGGCGTAATGAAGCCGCAGATAAACCACGTCACGACGCCTGCGATGAGACCCGCAAAAAGGCCGCCTGCAAAGCTTGTCTTAACGATTCTGCTGTAGACCACATAGGCAACCACAAAGGCCAGCAACGCCGACAACGGCACCAAAAGGGAACCGCCCCAGATCAACCAAAAGGCGATGAAAGGATAGATGACGGTAAACAGGATGAGCCCACGTGGCAGATTGCTAAACAGCACCGGTGACACAGCGACGAATAAGAGCACGAATGCCAATGTCGGACGCCAGTAGCCGTCCTGCGGATAGGCGATACCAAACAACAGTTGGTTCCAGCGTTCTGTCAGCACCGAGAAACAACCGGCTTGGACGCCGTCCAATACTTCGCGACACTCGCGAATGTTGGATGTCGTCCAAACCCCGCCCAGCAACCAAGGAAGGAAGCCGGAAAGGATCAGATAGATAACGTAAAGCGCTGCGAGCGTGAGAATGGTGTAAGGGATCGACGAAAACAGGCTTTCGCGGACCCATTTTACGGGCCCCTGCGCGGTTGGCGGGGGCGCGTGCTGTGGCAACATGGTGTCCCGCACATAAGGGACGGAGGCGGCGTGTGTATCTGACATCTTACCGCTCCTTCAAGCTGACAGAGTTGTTGTAAACGTTCATGATCGCAGAGATCGACAGCGAGATCGTGAGATAGAACAGCATCAGCAAAAGCACGCATTCGATCGCGCGGCCGGTCTGGTTCAAGGTGATCCCCCCCAGTGTCGCAGTGATATCGGCATACCCGACGGCAATCGCGAGCGACGAGTTCTTGGTGATGTTGAGGTATTGCGAAATCAGCGGCGGGATGATCACGCGCAACGCCTGCGGCAGAACCACAAGGTTCATGACCCGCTTCGGGCGCAAGCCCAGCGACGATGCAGCTTCGGTCTGCCCTTTTGAGATCGCCTGAATACCTGCACGCACGTTTTCGGCGATGAAGGCACCGGTGTATACGGACAAAGCCAACCACAATGCGATCAGCGGCGCGCCGATCTGCAGACCACCACGGAAGTTAAAGCCCTTAAGCTCGGGGTAATCCAATGCGATGGGGCTGCCCATGATGAAGAACATCACAATCGTCGGCACCAGCAAGATCGCGACAGTGGGCCATCCCATAGGCAGCAGCTTGCCCGTACGGAACAGAAGGCTAACCGCATACCGGCGATAGATAATCGCGGCGATGATCGACAGCACAAAGGTCGCAACCACGATCATAGACCCCGGGCCCCAAACCGGTGCGGGAATGTAGATGCCCCGGTTGGTGAAGGCGAAGGCGTCGAAAAGCATGCTCGACGTGGCGTTGTCACCGCGGAACTTGTTGGGCGCGGGCAAAACGGCCGTCATCAAGGTGTAGATCATCAGGATCCAGATCAGCACCGGAATATTCCGGAAAATCTCGACGTAGACCGACATCAGTTTGGACACGAGCCAGTTCTTGGACAGGCGTGCCACACCGGCGATCACACCCAGAATTGTCGCAGTGACACAGGCCAGAAACGCAACAAGAAGCGTGTTGATGATACCGACCATTGCGGCACGCAGGTTCGATGACTGGCTGTTATAATCGATTAAGGATTGGTTGATATCGTAGCCGGCTGGCACGTTCAAAAACCCGTAGGAGATGTTCAATCCGGCCTCTGCCAGATTTCGTACCAGGTTAATGCCCAGAAACGACATCAATGCGATAAGCAGTATCAGCGCGATAAACTGGAAAGTGTAGGATCTATAGCGGGTGTCGTTAAGCAACATCGACAGCCGGAACGAGCCCTGTTGAGGGTCGGACATTGTCGTCATCAGATTTTCCCTGTGTGCCGGACCTGTTTTTCACGCACCATTCGGTGTCGCGGGCCGGGTTTTATTTTTGCGTCGTATAGGCGCAAAGGGCGCGGAATTGCTCCGCGCCCCTCGACGGATGTGTTTAGCGGAAAGGAGGCGCGTACATCAGGCCGCCGTCTGTCCACTGAGCGTTCAGGCCACGGGCCAGACCGATTGGTGTTTCTTCGCCGATGTTCTTGGCAAAGATTTCGCCGTAGTTACCTTGCGACGCGATGGCTTTCTTTGCCCAGTCAGCTTCCAGACCCAGCATTTCACCCAAAGTACCTTCAGTGCCAAGCAGACGGGCAACTTCTGGGTTTGTGGTGTTTGTTGTCATCTCTTCGACGTTTGCCGATGTGACACCCAGCTCTTCAGCTGCGATCAGAGCGTAGAGAACCCAGCGCGTTACATCGCCCCAGTCGTTGTCGCCATGGCGAACAAGCGGGCCCAGAGGCTCTTTAGAGATGATTTCGGGCAGGATGATGTGCTCACCTGGGTTTTCAAAGGTCGCACGTGTCGCGGCCAGACCGGATGCGTCGGTAGTATAGGTGTCGCACGCACCGGCCAGATACTGCTGTTGGCCTTCGGCGTTTGTTTCAACAGGGACGGGCTCGTAGCTGATGTTGTTGTTGCGGAAGAAGTCCGCGAGGTTCAGCTCGGTCGTGGTACCGGTTTGGATGCAAACAGTCGCGCCATCCAGATCCTTGGCAGAGGAAACGCCAAGCTCTTTCGGAACCATAAAGCCCTGACCGTCATAGTAGTTCACGCCGATGAAGTCGAACTTGAGGTCGACATCGCGGCTGAAGGTCCATGTGGTGTTACGTGCAAGGAAATCGATCTCGCCCGAAGCCAGCGCGGTGAAGCGTGTTTTGCCGGTTGTGGGGATGAATTCGACAGCTGCGGGGTCGCCCAGTACAGCAGCGGCAACGGCGCGGCATACCGCCACGTCAAAGCCTTCCCATTCACCATTGGCGTTGGGGGCCGCAAAGCCTGCCAGACCGGTGGTAACGCCGCAGTTCAGCTTGCCGCGCGCTTTGACATCGTCAAGCGTGGACGCAGCAGCTGCACCAGCCGCAAGGCCGGTTACTGTTAGCGCACCAAAAAATACGGATTTGTTCATTTTAACCTCTTCCTGATTTTCCGCCACGTTTTAGGGCGGTTCACCCGGCACCTTTTCGGACCGGAGATGTTTTGGCGGGGTTATCCCCGTCAGTGGAAGGGAGTTTGGGCGAATTTACGCCGGAACGTCAAGTCAGTGTGCTTAAAAAATGCCCTCAATCCTATGTATTGGGGTCACCGTGAAACCTATTCGGGCACGCTCAGGTCAAACATCAACTTAGCGTGTAAGAAACTAGTCTTTTTCACTGCGGCTAAGGCGTTTGCCTCGTCATCATTGCCCCACTGTTCGGCCTGCCAAATCTCGTCCAGACGCGAAATTTCCCAAATCGATTCCGCTTCCTTTGCGTCAAGCGCCGCCGCAAAGCCCAAGATTAGTGAGCCAGACAGGCTCACAAGGTCGTGGAAGGCAGCGAGTTGAAAGTTGCTTAACGCATGGGTGCGCGCCGACAGGCGTGCGACATCCGCAGGTGACTGGGGTTCGTGCATGATCCCCACTCGGGTCTGCAAGCTCACGCCCAAGGCCTCGCGGGCCCACTCCAGCATGGGGTCCCATTGTTCGGCTTGCCGCGCGACCAGCTCAGCCGGGCTATCCGCGCGATAGCACAGCAGATCACAGTCGCCGTAGGCCGCCAACATATCCGCAACCTCGGCATGTTGCAGCGCAACCTTGTCGATCGCGGCATTGGCGGTTTTGGTGGCGGGCATGGTGTCGGGGTTGATCACCCCGTCCTGTGCTTGCCACTCGGCGGCGATTTTCTGCGCCATAGCGCGGGTTGGCACCACCAGTGCACGTTTGGCCGGCGTCTTGATCCCGCGCCCGTCAAGCTCGACAGTATAGCCACCCTCCGCCTCGACAACGGCCGCCTCTTTCCAGAAACGTTTCGCTTTCCAATCTCTCACCCCCAATCCTCCTCGAACGGGTCAGCAGGCACGTCAGAGGGTGCCCACTGGAACGTGTCCCAGGTGCGCGCCATATGGTCCGGCAGCGGGGCCGTGAGGTTCAGTCGCGCCTTGGTTACAGGGTGCTCCAGCGTCAGGGATCGCGCATGCAGGTGCAGCTTCTTAGAGATATCACCCCCCAGTTGCGCACCCCATCCGTCGCCCATGTTCTCCTGACCTGAACCGCCATATTTGCCATCTCCGACAATGGGATGCCCGATTTCAGCCATATGCGCACGCAGCTGGTGCGTCCGGCCGGTCACAGGGATCAGCGCCATCCAGCAGGTTCGCTTACCGGCTTGTGCGAGGGTCGCATAATCGGTGGTCGCGCGCTTGGCGCCTTCGGTTGTTTCCATGTCTTTCGGGTGGACGCAGTACATCTTTTCGCCCTCACCGCGGGCCCCGTGACCGAAGGCTTTGACCAGCCCGAATTTGATCGTCCCGTTGCGCGGATGCGGGACGCCCGCGACCGCAGCCCAGTAAATCTTGCGGGTTTCGCGATGGCGGAACGACGCTGTCAGCGCGGCGGCAATTGACCGTGTCCGCGCCATGATCAGCACGCCAGAGGTGTCTTTATCCAAGCGGTGCACAAGGCGCGGCTTTTCATCAAGCTCGAACATCAAAGCATCGGCAAGCGCGTCGACATGGCGGTCCGATTGACCAGACCCGCCCTGCACCGGCAGCCCCGGCGGTTTGTTTAGCGCGATGATGTGATCGTCGCGATAGATCACACAAGACCGGATAAACTTGGTATCCGCCTCTGATATCCGCGTGCGCTTGGGCGGCGGCGGAGCCTTTTCATCAGGCAGCGGCGGGATACGCACGGTCTGCCCGACCTCAAGCCGAGTAGAGGCTTTGACCCGCCCCCCATCAACACGGATGTCACCTTTACGGCACATCTTTTCGATCAGCCCTTGGCCAATCAGCGGAAAGGTCCGTTTGAACCAACGGTCCAACCGTTGATCCCCGTCGCCTTCTTCTACGACCAGATGTTGAACCCGGCTCATGCAAATACCCCTCTGGCCACGAAAAGGCCCAGCATTAATCCTAGCACCGATAGCCCGACGGACAGTGCCACATATATCCCTGCCGCCCCGATCTGGCCGCGCTCAATCAACGTGACCGTCTCGAGCGAGAAGGACGAGAACGTTGTAAAGCCGCCAAGCACACCGGTCATCACAAACGGGCTGATCTGCGTCAGCCCTTTTTGTGCGGCACACACCACAAAGAGGCCCATCAAGAACGACCCGATGATGTTGACCGTCAGGACCGCGATCGGAAAATCCGACAGCCCGACCAGCCGCGTCACGGCGACACCAAACAGATACCGCAAGGAGGCACCGATCGCGCCGCCCATAGCGACAAGGGACAGGGTTGAAATCATCTGCGGTCTCTCACGGTTCACGCCCCGAATGTCAAGTTTTCCGCGTTGCCCGCAGCTTTTCGAAATAATCGACGCGTTTTTTCAGGTCACGTTCAAAGCCTCGTTCGACAGGTTGATAGAATTGCGGTCGCTCCATCCCGTCGGGAAAGTAGTTCTGGCCGGAAAACCCGTCTTCGGCATCATGGTCATAGGCATACCCCGCGCCGTAGCCCTGTTCCTTCATCATCTTGGTGGGCGCGTTCATGATGTGCTTGGGCGGCAAAGAGGACCCGGTTTGCTTGGCCGCACGCCGCGCTGCCTTATAGGCCACGTAGGCCGCGTTCGACTTCGGGGCCAGCGCGAGATACGTCAACGCCTGCGCAATCGCCAGCTCCCCTTCGGGCGAGCCGAGCCGCTCGTAGGTCTCCCACGATTGCAGGCAAACAGACTGCGCCTGCAGATCGGCAAGCCCGATATCCTCGACCGCCATGCGCGTGATCCGGCGCATCAGATACCGCGGGTCTTCGCCCCCCTCCAGCATCCGCGCCAACCAGTACAGCGCCGCGTCAGGGTCAGAGCCGCGCACGGATTTATGCAGCGCTGAGATGAGGTTATAATGCGCGTCCCCCCCTTTATCGTATTGCGCCGCGCGCCGCATCAACCGCGCCGACAGGGCTTTGCCGTCCAGCTTGCCCTCGACCTTCCAGGCGGCGACTTGCTCTATCAGGTTGAGCAACGCACGCCCGTCGCCATCGGCCATCTCAAGCAGGTTTTCACGCGCAGGCCCGTCCAGTGGCAAGCCACGACCCAGTTCCTTTTCGGCCCTTTGGGCCAGCCGTTCCAGATCAGACAGCGGCAAGCGCTCCAACACCAGAACCTGCGACCGGCTCAGCACAGCGGCGTTCAGCTCGAACGATGGATTCTCGGTCGTGGCCCCGACCAGCAGGATCGTTCCATCCTCCATATGAGGCAGGAAGCCGTCCTGCTGCGCCTTGTTAAAGCGGTGGATCTCGTCGACGAACAGCAGTGTCCCCTGCCCGTTCTGTCGCCGGATTTTCGCCGCATCAAAGACCTTGCGCAGCTCAGGCACACCGCTGAAAATCGCGCTGATCTGCACGAAATGCAGGTCCGTCTCATCTGCCAGCAGTCGCGCGATCGTCGTTTTGCCAACGCCGGGCGGGCCCCAGAAAATCAGCGACCCCAGCGACCCCGACTGCAGCATGACCGTCAGCGGCGCGTCCGGCCCCAACACTTGTGACTGGCCGATGACCTCGCCCAAGCTTCGCGGGCGCAGCCGGTCTGCCAATGGGCGGTGCCCGCTTTCCACAGCCGGCGCGTCCGATCCAAATAGGTCCGCCATCGCGCTAGACCCGGAATTGCAGCGACAGACGCTGCACGCCACGCTGCACCACCATCGACACCTGACGGCTGCCCGCCATCTGGTCGCTGACATCCGACGGTGTTTGCACCTCGGCCCCGTTCACGGCCAAGATCACATCCCCCTGCCGCAACCCCACGCGCGCACCATAGGGCCCGGTATCCATCACCGCCACGCCCGCTACCTCAAGCGGGAGGTTCAATTCAGCCATCACAGCAGGATTGATCCGCGCCAACGCCAACCCCGGTAGCAAGCTGCTGTCATCCAGCGTCAGAGCGGCACGCGATGGCTCTTCCGGTGCGGCGATCAAGGCGACCTCAACATCTTCCACCGCGCCATCGCGCAGCCGCGTGATCCGCGCTTGCGCCCCCATCCCGGCCACACTCATGCGGTAGATCATCTCGGCGGGTGTATGTACCTCTTGCCCATCGACTGCCGTGATCACATCGCCGACTGCAACACCGGCCTTCAGAAACGGGCTGGCAGGGTGCATCCCAGACACGATGATGCCACCAGGCCGGTCCAGCCCCAGCGGGCCCGCCATATCCGCGTCCACCGGCTGCCCGCTCATCCCCGTCCAAGGTCGGGTAAATTCAACGGCCCCATCGCGCGCCTGCGCCATGAACGCCGCGATCAAATTGGCAGGTATCGCAAAGCCGATCCCGTTTGAACCGCCAGAGCGTGTCAAGATCGAGGTGTTGATCCCGATCAACCGGCCCTCTACGTCGATCAACGCACCGCCAGAGTTGCCCGGGTTGATCGGCGCATCCGTCTGGATGAAGTACCCCTGCCCGCCACCGTTCATCCCGCCAGACCGCGCAAGCCCTGACACGATCCCGCTGCTCACCGTTTGCCCGACCCCAAAGGGGTTGCCGATGGCTAGCGTCAACTCGCCGACCTCGACGGTATCGCTATCGCGCAACGACAAAGGGGTAAGGCCGTCTACGTCATCGATTTTCAGGATAGCCAGATCGCTCTCTGCATCGCTCAGCAGCACACGGGCGGAAAACTCGCGACGGTCCGACAGGACGATCCGAATGTCCGTCGACATCCCGACCACATGATAATTCGACACCACGATCCCGTCCTCCGACAGAATCACGCCGGACCCAAGCGAGTTCTGAACCCGCGGGCGGCCGGCATCTGGCCGTCGGAAGAAACGTTCGAAGAATGGATCAGCCTGCAGCGGCGTGCGGCTTTGTTCGACGATGGTGCGGGCGTAGATGTTCACCACGGCGGGCGCGGCCTCGCGGACCAGCGGCGCAAAGCTCAACTGGATCTGCGCGGCAGAGCTTGGCACAGTTTGCGCAGCGGCAGGGAAAGACAGAACGGTCAGCAGGATCAGAAGTATTCTCATGCCCCCAGATATGCGCAGCCATAGGCCCTTGCGCAACACCCGAGTTCCAAATGGATTTAAATCCTCGCCGAAGGCATAAAAGCAAAAAGCCCCTGCGTTGGCAGGGGCTTTCAGAATTCTTAACAAAAGCAGGTCGCTTTAGTCTTCGGCAACCTCATAGGCCGCTACGCGCGCCTTGTCGTTTGCACCCTTCGCGTCGCGGTCGCGATCTACGAATTCGATAATGGCCATAGGTGCCATGTCGCCATAACGGAAGCCCGCTTTCAGAACGCGGACATAGCCACCCTGACGGTCTTTGTAACGTGGGCCCAGGATGTCGAACAGTTTCGCGACATACTGGTCTTGCTTCAGCTTGCTTGCAGCCTGACGACGCGCGTGCAGGTCGCCGCGCTTTGCCAATGTGATCATCTTTTCGATGATTGGCTTCAATTCTTTGGCTTTTGGCAATGTTGTTTTGATTTGCTCATGTTCGATGAGCGAGCCTGCCATGTTCGAGAACAACGCCTTGCGGTGCTCATGTGTACGGTTCAGGCGGCGGTAACCACGTGCGTGACGCATTTTCTAGTCTCCAATTTAATGCCCTCTACGGGCGGTTTTACTTTGTCTGGTTGGCGTGCGTAGCGCCAACTCTCCTTGGGGCCGATGCCCGGTGGTATTGTCGGGCGGGGAAACCCCACCCGACAAATCTCTTAGAACGAATCCTCGAACTTTTTCGCGAGGTCTTCGATGTTGTCTGGTGGCCAGTCCTCGACGTCCATACCAAGGTGCAGGCCCATGCCCGACAGCACTTCCTTGATCTCGTTCAAGGATTTGCGGCCAAAGTTCGGCGTGCGCAGCATTTCGGCCTCGGTCTTCTGGATCAGATCGCCGATGTAGACGATGTTGTCGTTCTTCAGGCAGTTTGCCGAACGGACGGACAATTCCAGCTCGTCTACTTTCTTCAGCAGCAGCGGGTTGAATTCCAGACCGTCGTCGTCGTCCTGACGCGATGCGGATTCAGGCTCGTCGAAGTTGACGAAGATGCCCAGCTGATCCTGCAGAATACGCGCAGCAAAGGCCACGGCATCGTCGGGAGAGATGGAGCCGTCTGTTTCGACTTTCATCGTCAGCTTGTCATAATCCAGCACCTGACCTTCGCGGGTCGGCTGCACGTCATAGGACACTTTCTTGACCGGCGAATAGATCGCGTCGATCGGGATAAGACCGATGGGCGCATCTTCTGGCTTGTTCTTGTCTGCCGCAACATAGCCCTTGCCGGTGTTAACCGTCAGTTCCATGTAAACGTCAGCGTTGTCATCCAGGTGGCAGATCACGTGATCGCGGTTCAGAATTTCGATACCAGCGCTTTCAGAGATGTCACCAGCTGTGACAACACCCGGCCCCTTGGCAGAGATCGACAGGCGCTTGGGCCCTTCGACTTCCATGCGCAGGGAAACGCCTTTGAGGTTCAGAACGATGTCGGTGACATCTTCGCGAACACCCGCAACGCTCGAAAATTCGTGCAAAACATTATCAATTTGTACAGATGTGATGGCGGCACCTTGCAGCGACGACATCAGAACGCGGCGCAGCGCGTTGCCCATTGTCAAACCAAAGCCACGCTCGAGCGGCTCGGCGATGACAGTAGCCTGACGTGCAGGGTCATTGCCCGGCTTGACGTCCAACTGCTGTGGCTTGATCAATTCAGCCCAATTTTTGTGGATCATACGTCCCTCCATTCCTGTTCTGCGCCCCATGTCCAAATGGCGAAGAACTCCCGAGGTTTCAACAAAGCAGTAAGAGGCCGTGCGCAAAGGCGCGGCCCCCTTTGTAACTTATACTCTTAGACGCGGCGGCGTTTCGGAGGGCGGCAGCCGTTGTGCGCCATTGGGGTCACGTCACGGATCGATGTGATGTTGAACCCGGCAGCTGCCAGCGCGCGCAGGGCGCTTTCACGGCCGGAGCCGGGGCCTTGCACTTCGACTTCCAGCGTTTTCACGCCGTGGTCCTGGGCTTTTTTACCTGCATCTTCAGCAGCCATCTGAGCCGCGTAAGGTGTCGATTTACGCGACCCTTTAAAGCCCATGGTACCTGCGGAGGACCAGGAAATTGCGTTACCCTGAACGTCAGAGATCAGGATCTTTGTGTTGTTGAAGCTGGAGTTAACATGCGCCACACCTGCGGCGATGTTCTTGGAAACCTTACGCTTCGTCTTTGTCTTTTCGCGTGCCATTGATCAGACCCTCCCTTACTTCTTCTTACCGGCAATGGCCTTTGCAGGGCCTTTGCGCGTACGAGCGTTGGTGTGGGTACGCTGACCACGAACCGGCAGGTTACGACGGTGGCGCAGGCCACGGTAGCAACCAAGGTCCATCAGACGCTTGATGTTCATCTGCGTGTCGCGACGCAGGTCACCTTCGACAGTGTAGTTTTCGTCGATATACTCACGGATTTTCAGGATTTCAGCATCCGAAAGTTCGTTGATACGACGTGTGGAATCGATGCCAACAGCTTCGCAGATTGCAGCTGCGGAGGAGTTACCGATACCGGTGATATATGTGAGGGCGATTGGAACCCGCTTTGCAGTCGGGATGTTTACGCCGGCAATACGTGCCACGTGTGTGCTTCCTTTTCGTTGCGGGTCCGTCATGCCAGACCCTTTTTTCACAACGTGAAGCCCGAGGCGAATGTGCCGTCGGGCTCCAGCTGATCAGGTGTTCATGCGCAGGGCGTGATCGGTGCCCGTTGCAATTCGATTCTCTTACGAGATACGGCTGGTTATGAGGAATTGACCGGCGCGTCAACCCATAGCGGCGGTACGCCGTATGGATATGTCTTTCAATCTGAAAGCACCCCACCCTGCCCCTTACAATAGCAAAACGGCGCGCCTCGAAAAGCGCGCCGTTGCCTATCGATCGTAAGGTTGGATTAAGCGTCCAGAACCTTGGCGATGCTGTCCTGCACCTCTTTGATATCCGCCAGACCATCAACCCGCGTGAGCATGTTGTGGGCGTAGTAATAGCCCAACAGCGGCGAGGTCTTCTTGTAGTATTCCATCAAACGATTGCGGAGGCTTTCCTCGTTATCGTCTGCGCGGCGCTTGAAGTTAGACGCGCCGCATTTTTCGCACTTACCGTCGGCTGGCTGCGGCTTTGTCACGTCGTGATAGACTTCGCCACAGTTGCCGCAGGTGGACCGACCGGAGATACGCGCAACCAGCGCCTCGTCATCCACGCCCAGCTGAATCACGTGATCCAATGGCTTGCCCGTCGCTTCCAGCAGCTCACCAAGCGCGGTGGCCTGCGCCAGCGTGCGTGGGAAACCGTCAAAGATGAAACCGCCGTGGTCAGTGGTGTCTTCCAGCTTTTCGCGGATCAGGCCGATCACGATCTCGTCGGTCACCAAATCACCGCGCGCCATGACATCGGCAACCATGTTGCCCATCTCTGTCCCGCTGTCTTTGGCTTCACGCAGCATGTCACCAGTGGAAAGCTGTACCATATTGCGTGTCTCAACCAGATGACGCGCTTGTGTACCTTTACCCGCTCCGGGTGGTCCTAAGAGAATAATGTTCATCGACGTACCGGGCTCCGTTTTTTCCGTGGTTTGCCAGACTTACCGCGCAACTGGGAACGTTCAAGCAGACCTTCATACTGATGTGCAAGCAGATGGCTTTGTACCTGCTGGATCGTGTCCATGGTCACGGACACAACAATCAGCACCGACGTACCGCCAAAGTAGAACGGGATCGCAAACTGGCCACGCAGGATTTCGGGCAGAATACAAACAGCCGCGAGGTAAAGCGACCCGAGCACCAGAATGCGGTTCACAACATATTCCAGATACTCGGCGGTTTTCTTACCGGGACGGATACCGGGGACGAAACCGTTCTGGTTCTTCAGGTTGTCCGCAACCTCGTCAGGTTTGAAGCTGACGTTGAACGTGTAGAAATACGCAAAGAAGACGATCATCGCGACAAAGAACAGCAGGTACAGCGGCTGGCCGGGGCCGAAGTTGGCCAGCAGAACCGACATCACCGGACCGGTAGAATTGCCCGAGAACGTGCTGATCGTGACCGGCAGCAGCAGCAAAGAGCTGGCAAAGATCGCAGGGATAACACCGGCGGGGTTTACCTTGACCGGCAGGTGCGAAGAACCGCCATCGTACATCTTTTGCCCAACCTGACGGCGCGGGTACTGGATGTGGATCTTGCGCAAGGCGCGTTCCATAAAGACGACGAACATGATCGTCGCGATAACCATAACCAGAACGCCAACGATAATCGCGGGGCTGATCGCACCAGAACGACCCGAAGAGAAGAACTGCGCAATCGCGGCAGGAACCTCGGCGATGATGCCAACAAAGATGATCAGCGAGATACCGTTACCGATGCCGCGTGCGGTGATCTGCTCACCCAGCCACATCAGGAACATCGTGCCACCGACCAGTGTGATCATACAAGCGATGCGGAAATACATGCCCGGATCAGCGGCGATATCGCCAGCCTCAAGGGAGACAGCCAGGCCATAGGCCTGGAGCGTCGCCAGAGCCACCGTACCGAAGCGGGTGTATTGGTTGATCTTCTTGCGCCCCTGCTCGCCCTCTTTCTTGAGCTGCTCAAGCGCGGGCACCATCGAGGTCATCAGCTGAACGATGATCGATGCAGAGATGTAGGGCATGATACCCAAGGCAAAGATCCCCATACGGCCAAGTGCGCCGCCGGTGAACATGGAAACCATGCCGCCGATGCCTTGACCCGCGCTTTCCATAAACTGGCGCAGGGCGGTGCCGTCGATCCCGGGAACCGGAATGAACGTGCCAAGGCGATAAACGATCAACAACCCCAGAGTAAATAGAATCCGGTTGCGCAGGTCTGTCGCCTTGCCCAACGCGGACCAACTGGTGTTGGCGGCCATGCTTTCGACGGCTGATACCATGATATAGGGCTCTTTCTTTGCAAAAACGCCGCCCAAGCCGTTTTCCGGCGGGCGGCATTTGGGAAAACTCGATTGACTATGTAAGCGGGACGCGTCCCGCTCACAAGGCAAAAGGTCGGGTTACGCGTCTGCGTTTGCCGCGGCAGGTGCTGTGACGGTCAGTTTGCCGCCCGCTTTTTCTACGGCTTCAACCGCGGATTTGGATGCACCGGATACCTGCAGTTCGACCTTGGCGTTGAAATCGCCTTTGGCCAGAACGCGGATACCGTCCAACTTGCGACGAACCAGACCGGAGGAAATCAGCGCGTCCTCGGTGATCGCAGCGGAGGCGTCGATCTTTTTGGCGTCGATGAATTTCTGGATCAGGCCCAGGTTTACAACGGCATAGGACTTCCGGTTTGGCTTGGTGAAGCCGCGCTTTGGAAGACGTTGGTACAAGGGCATTTGACCGCCTTCGTAACCGTTGATCGATACACCCGAACGGGATTTCTGACCTTTGATACCACGGCCACCCATTTTACCGGTGCCGGAACCAGGACCACGGCCTACGCGCTTGCGTTTCTTGGTGGCGCCTTCGTTGTCAGACAGTTCATGAAGTTTCATGTCGCTTCTCCTTTTGCCGGATGTGGCCCCCAGCGACGGGAGCGGCCAAACGCGGCGTTGCATGATTCTTGTGGCGGATTGGTCGCCACTGGGGGCGTATAGACGGGAGGCTTGAAGGTTTCAAGCCCTGCCCCAACTCCCAGGTGCCCCAGGCAAATGAAAACGCCCCGTAGTTTCCTACGGGGCGTCGATACCGAGCAACAAGACCATTATAAAGTCTCTAGCTTTCTAGGAAAGCGTTCAGCCTTTTTCTTCGATGATCTCAACCATGTGAGAGATCTTGCGGATCATGCCGCGAACGGAAGGCGTGTCTTCCAGTTCACGCACACGGTGCATTTTGTTAAGACCCAGACCAATCAACGTAGCGCGCTGGTCGGCGGGGCGGCGGATTGGCGAGCCAACCTGCTTGATTACGATCGTCTTAGCCATGCTTATGCCTCCTCAGCGACTTGTGCGGACGATTCAACATTGTCCTCACGCTTGGGCAGAATGTCTGCAACTTTCTTGCCGCGACGCTGAGCAACAGCACGTGGCGAAGATTCTTTTTTCAGGCCGTCCATGGTGGCGCGGATCATGTTGTAAGGGTTCTGGGTCCCGATGGACTTCGATACAACGTCCTTAACACCCAGCATTTCGAATACGGCACGCATTGGACCACCGGCGATGATCCCGGTACCTTCTGGTGCTGTGCGCATTACAACGCGACCGGCACCGTGACGGCCTTCCATGTCGTGGTGCAAAGTGCGGCCTTCGCGCAGCTGAACGCGGATCATTTGGCGCTTTGCTTGCTCGGTGGCTTTGCGAATGGCTTCTGGAACCTCTTTCGCTTTACCTTTGCCGAAGCCTACGCGGCCCTTTTGGTCGCCAACAACGACAAGTGCAGCGAAGCCAAAGCGCTTACCACCCTTAACGGTTTTGGAAACGCGGTTGATCGCCACTAGGCGGTCGGCGAATTCGGGTGTCTCGTCGCGCTGGTTGCGGCGGTTGCCACCCCGGTTGTCATCTCTTGCCATGCGGCATCATCCTTTTGGTGCTGCGCTTGCGCGCGTCATAGAGTCAATCCAAGTGGGCAAAGCCCCCGGATCATCGAGGCGGCGCGAGACCCGCGCCGCCTACGTTCGCTTAGATTTTCAGACCGCCTTCACGGGCTGCATCGGCCAAAGCTTTGATCTTGCCGTGGAACAGGAAACCGCCACGGTCAAAATATGCTTCGCTTACACCGGCCTTCTTGGCACGCTCGGCGATCGCCGAACCAACCTTGGTCGCTGCTTCGATGTTGTTCTTGCCAACAACGCCCAAGTCTTTTTCCATCGAGGACGCGGAAGCCAATGTGACCCCGTTTACGTCGTCGATCAGCTGGGCGCTGATGTTTTTGTTCGAGCGGTGAACGGAGAGGCGAAGACGCCCTGCGTTGACCCGGCGAAGTTTGTTCCGAACGCGCAGGCGGCGTTTCAGAAACAGTTGTCTTTTGCTGTTTGCCATCTGTGCGATCCTTACTTCTTCTTGCCTTCTTTGCGGAAGACGAACTCACCCTTATAGCGGATGCCTTTGCCCTTGTAGGGCTCGGGCTTGCGCCATGCGCGGATGTTCGCAGCGACCTGACCAACAAGCTGTTCGTCAATGCCTTCTACCACAATCTCGGTCTGTTTCGGGGCTGTGACTGTCACACCTTCGGGTGCCACATAGTCAACATCGTGGGACAGGCCCAGGTTCAGTTTCAGCGTGTTGCCGTTCATGGCAGCACGATAACCAACACCCTGGATCTCAAGCTCTTTTTTGAAGCCTTCGGTGACGCCGGCAACCAGGTTGCTAACCATTGTGCGGCTCATGCCCCACTGCTGGCGTGCGCGCTTGGATTTGCCGCGTGGTGTGATGGTGACCACGTTGTCTTCGACAGCCAATGTAACGTCGTCAGTTGCCTTGAAGGAACGTGTTCCCTTGGGGCCTTTGACTTCGATGGTCTGGCCGCTCACGGATGCTGTAACACCGCTTGGCAGGTCGACCGGTTTTTTACCAATACGAGACATTTTGCTCTCCTTAGAATACGGTGCAGAGCACTTCGCCGCCAACATTCTGGCTGCGTGCATTCTGATCCGACATCACACCCTTGGGGGTGGAGACAATCGACACACCAAGGCCCTGACGGACAACAGGAATGTCATTGACGCCCATGTAGACGCGGCGACCGGGCTTGGAAACCCGCTTCAGCTCGCGAATAACAGGTTCGCCCTCGTAGTACTTGAGGCTGATTTCAATCGCGGGGTGGCCATCGGCGCCCGTTTTTGCTTCGTAGCCACGGATGTAGCCTTCGTCTGCAAGCACGTCCAGAACCCATGCACGCAGCTTGGAAGCTGGTGTCATGACGGTGGATTTGCCGCGCAGCGAAGAGTTACGGATGCGTGTCAGCATATCTGCGATAGGATCGTTCATCTGATGCGCTCCTTACCAGCTCGACTTGACCATGCCGGGGATTTGGCCCGAAGAGCCAAGGTCCCGCAGCGCGATCCGCGAAATTTTCAGTTTACGGTAGTAAGCGTGTGGACGGCCTGTCAGCTGGCAACGGTTGTGCAGACGCACAGCGCTGGAGTTGCGAGGCAGTTTTGCCAGCTTCAGGGAGGCGCGGAAACGCTCTTCCATCGGCTTGGATTCGTCGCTTACGATCTCTTTCAAGGCAGCGCGCTTGGCAGCGTACTTCTTGACCAGTGCTTCGCGCTTCTTTTCGCGCTCGATCATGGATTTCTTAGCCATATCTAAATCCTCCCCGCGCTTACGATGTGAAGGGCATGTTGAACGCTTTCAACAGTGCCTTCGCTTCAGCGTCGGTTTTCGCCGTGGTGGCGATCACGATGTCCATTCCCCAAGTCTCATCAACTTTATCAAAGTCGATTTCGGGGAACACGATGTGCTCTTTCAAGCCCATGGCGTAGTTGCCACGGCCGTCAAAGCTGTTGCCGTTGATGCCGCGGAAGTCGCGGATACGAGGCATTGCGATCGTGATCAGACGATCCAGGAATTCGTACATACGTTCGCCACGCAGGGTCACTTTCGCACCCAAAGGCATGTCTTCACGTACGCGGAAACCAGCGATGGATTTCTTGGCAACAGTTGTCAGCGCTTTTTGGCCGGCGATTGTTGTCAGGTCTTCCTGTGCGGATTTGGCTTTCTTGCTGTCACGAACAGCTTCTGCACCACAGCCGATGTTCAGAACGATTTTATCCAGACGCGGGATCTGCATTTCGTTCTTGTAACCGAACTCTTCCTTCAGAGCAGCGCGAATTTTGTCCGCGTATTCGCCCTTCAGGCGGGGTGTGTATGTTGCGTTATCAAGCATCGATCACGTCCCCCGTGGTTTTTGCAAAGCGCACTTTCTTGTCGCCTTCGATTTTAAAGCCAACGCGGGTTGCTTTGCCGTTGGCATCAACCAGCGCCAGGTTGCTCAGATCGATGGGCATCGCTTTGGGAATACGGCCGCCTTGCGACGTCTGGGACTGACGCGTGGCGCGGATTGCCATGTTGATACCATCTACGATTGCTTTGTTGGCCTTTGGGTCAACGGACGAGATGGAACCCGTCTTGCCCTTGTCCTTGCCAGCAAGCACGATGACTTTGTCACCTTTGCGAAGTTTAGCAGCCATTACAGCACCTCCGGCGCAAGCGAGATAATCTTCATGAAGTTTTTGGCACGCAGCTCACGAACAACTGGCCCGAAGATACGTGTACCTACAGGTTCATTCGAGTTGTTCAGGATGACGGCGGCGTTACGATCGAAACGGATGGCTGTGCCATCTTCACGACGAACTTCCTTGGCAGTGCGAACGACGACGGCTTTACGCACGTCACCCTTTTTCACACGACCGCGAGGGATGGCTTCCTTGACCGACACGACAATGATGTCGCCGACGGATGCGTATTTACGCTTGGAACCACCCAATACCTTGATGCACTGAACACGGCGCGCGCCGCTGTTGTCAGCAACATCCAGGTTGGTCTGCATCTGGATCATTTGGTTTCTCCCGACCTTCTGGGGGGCGATGCGTGCCCTAACCCCAGGGTTTCGATTATATTGGTCTGCCCGAAATGGGCATCTCGCTCGTGCCTTTGGGCCTTGCCGCCCTCAGAGTCAAGGGAAACAAGGACCTCAGGTCCGAGCGAGCAGTACCTTAAGCCTCAGCGGCTTGCAGCACTTCCCAACGTTTGGTTTTCGACTTTGGTGCACATTCGATGATGCGAACGGCGTCGCCCACTTTGAATGTGTTGTTCTCATCGTGCGCCCGGTATTTTTTGGACTTACGGATGGTTTTCTTCAGAACCGGGTGCGTAAAGCGACGCTCTACGGAAACGGTTACTGTCTGTGCGTTGGCATCGCTTGTCACGGTGCCTGTCAGGATACGTTTGGGCATACTCTCAGGCTCCTATTATTCAGCAGATGCCGCGGCAGCGGCTTTCTGGTTCAGAACGGTTTTGACACGTGCGACGTCACGCTTAACGGTCTTCAAACGTGCGGAGTTTTCCAGCTGGCCTGTGGCTTGCTGGAAACGCAGGTTGAAGGATTCTTTTTTCAGGTTAACAAGCTCATCGCGGAGTTGATCCGGCGTCTTGTCGTGCAGTTCTTTGGCGTTCATCGCCTCTTCCTTTCGACATCACCAGTAGGCCCCTTATGGGTGACCATGATTCTGGTGGAGTTCATGTGAAAGGTTCCTCTACAGGCCCTACCCCTGTTTGGCAAGCAAGCTTTCTATAAAACCGTATCGCCACCCAGAACGGGCTGATATAGAACGGCCCTATGTCACAGATAGAATCCCTTTTCGTCACCCGTCTTTACCGCGCCGCCCTGTCCGAGCACGGTCAACCCGTTGATCCGGCCGAGCTGGAGGCCGCGTGCCTGTCCATCGCCGAGGATGACGAGGCCGGGCAGGAATGGTGCGAGGAACATGATTTCCCAGGCTACACCAGCTATGCGTCGCTCACCGATCTTCCGTGGCGGTTCCCGATCTTCAAGACGGTGAAGAAAGCGCTGGATAAACACGTCAAGGCTTTTGCAAAGGAACTGGCGTTTGATCTGGACGGGCGCAAGCTCAAGCTTGAAGACCTCTGGATTAACATCCTACCCGAAGGCGGTATCCATACGGCGCATATCCATCCCCATTCGGTGATCTCCGGCACGACCTATGTGGCGATGCCCGAAGGCACGAGCGCGCTTAAGCTCGAAGATCCGCGGCTGCCGATGATGATGGCTGCCCCCGGTCGCAAGAAAGACGCCCCGCGGGAGCTGCGCCAGTTCGTCTATGCAGAACCCGTCGTCGGCGACGTGCTGCTTTGGGAAAGCTGGCTGCGGCACGAAGTGCCGATGAACATGTCCGAAGACGATCGCATCTCGGTCTCGTTCAACTACGCCTGGGGTTAACCACGTTTGGGCGGCGTTGCCTTGCGCGCCGCCTCTTGTTCTTTGATCGCGGCCTTTTCCTCTTTGGTCAGCTTATTGCCCCACTGATTATTGCTAAGCCCCAGATCATCCGGCATCGGCTTGGTCTTGCCCTTTTTGATCGTACCCCCCTTCTCAAGAAACGCTTTGATCAGGTCTTCGTCGGTGGTGGGCTTGGGCACATGTTTCATGTCAGCTCCTATAGGCAGGTTAGCCCGAGCCTATGCGCCACGCCCTGCGCTGGCTAGACCCTGCCGCCGCGTATTCATCATGCATTAATGTTTCAAAAATCGCGGGCTGGATCACGTCACCGCGGGTTCAGCAGCTTGTGACTAGGATTGCATGTGTCCCGGTGCCATCTCGACCCCGTTACCGTAAACGATGCGCACATAAGGAAGCCCCACGTGGATACCCCAAACCAAAGCCCCCTGCCCGCCCTTGCCCTTGCCGGTCTGATCGGCGAACTCACATTCGAGGCCTACGCATGGCTCGCCTCTCCCGTCCTGTTCGGCGTCAAGCTAGAGCCCGCGAACCTGGTCATCGGGCTAAGCAAAAAGCTTTTGGGCCTCGACCTGGCTTACGGCGCGGCCTTCGCCGTCCACTTCCTGATTGGCGCGTTAGGATTTGCAGCGGTGGTCTATCTGACCAAGCGGATGACCCAGCTCGGCTATTTCGGCGCGGGTGCCCTGGCCGGCGTCATCTTGTGGTTTGTCGCCCAAGGCATTTTGGCACCGCTGATGGGGCGTAGCTTCATGATGGGTTTTGGCACCTACACGCAGTCATCCTTCGTGGGGCACGTGGGCATGACCATTGTCATCGCGATGGTCTGGCAGAAACTGGCACGCCGCCGCGCCAAGCTGTTTACCTAAACCCCGCACCGACCGACAAAAACAAAAGCCCCCGCTGATGTCTCAGCGGGGGCTTTTCTATTCATTCCTCCGACATGTGTCGAAGCGAAGGTCTTACCAATCTTCGCGTACAACGACGCGGGTTTTGATAGGCAGCTTCATCGCGGCAAGACGCAGAGCTTCTTGTGCAACGTCCTCGGCGACACCGTCGATTTCGAACATAACACGGCCTGGCTTGACCTTGCAGACCCAACGATCCACGGAACCTTTACCTTTACCCATACGAACTTCGATGGGCTTGGCGGTGACAGGTACATCCGGGAAAATACGGATCCAGACACGGCCTTGACGCTTCATGTGACGCGTCATGGCACGACGAGCAGCTTCGATCTGACGTGCAGTCACACGCTCGGGCTCGAGAGCCTTCAGACCGTAGGTACCAAAGTTCAGGTCAGACCCGCCCTTTGCCACACCTTTGATACGGCCTTTGTGCTGCTTGCGGAATTTAGTACGCTTTGGTTGTAGCATCTTTCATTCCCCCTTAGCGACGACCGCCGGCACCGCGTGGTGCTGGGCCGTCTTGCATTTCTTGTGCCTTGCGGTCACGCGCAGCCGGGTCATGCTCCATGATCTCGCCTTTGAAGATCCAGGTTTTGATCCCGATGATGCCGTAAGCGGTCGACGCTTCAACATGCGCGTAATCGATGTCGGCACGCAGAGTGTGGAGCGGCACGCGGCCTTCACGGTACCATTCGGTACGCGCGATTTCTGCACCACCCAGACGACCAGCAACGTTCACACGGATACCCAGGGCACCCATACGCATGGCGTTCTGTACCGCACGCTTCATGGCGCGACGGAAAGAGACCCGGCGTTCCAGCTGCTGTGCGATGGATTCACCAACAAGGGCTGCGTCCAGCTCTGGCTTGCGCACTTCAACGATGTTGAGGTGCAGGTCAGATTTGGTGATCTTGGCGATTTTCTGACGCAGACCTTCGATGTCTGCACCTTTCTTGCCGATGATCACACCCGGGCGCGCTGTGTGGATCGTGACGCGGCACTTCTTGTGTGGGCGTTCGATGATCACACGGGCGATACCGGCCTGTGCACATTCTTTCTTGATGAAGTCACGGATGGCGAGGTCTTCGAGCAGAAGATCACCATAGTCCTTCGTATCGGCGTACCAGCGGCTGTCCCAGGTGCGGTTGACCTGAAGACGCATACCGATCGGATTTACTTTGTTACCCATCAGGCTTGCTCCTCAACTTGACGCACGACAATCGTGATTTCCGAAAACGGCTTGATGATCTTGCCGAAACGGCCACGCGCACGTGGGCGACCACGTTTCATGATCAGGTTCTTGCCGACATATGCTTCGGCAACGACCAGTTCATCCACGTCAAGGTTGTGGTTGTTTTCGCCGTTCGCGATGGCGGACTGAAGGCATTTCTTCACGTCCTGTGCGATCCGCTTTTTCGAGAAGGTCAGGTCCGTCAGGGCCTTGTCTACCTTCTTGCCACGGATCATCGCGGCGACGAGGTTCAGTTTCTGCGGGCTTGTGCGAAGCATGCGCAGTTTTGCACGGGCTTCGTTGTCAGCCACGCGGCGGGGATTTTTATCCTTGCTCATGGCTTATTTCCGCTTCGCTTTTTTGTCAGCTGCGTGACCATAATAGGTGCGAGTTGGCGAATACTCACCAAACTTCTGACCGATCATTTCTTCGCTGACGTTTACTGGGATATGCTTGTGACCGTTGTACACGCCGAACGTCAGGCCAACAAACTGTGGCAGGATCGTGGAACGGCGCGACCAGATTTTGATCACTTCGCTGCGACCGCTTTCGCGGGAGGCTTCGGCCTTCTTGAGGACATAAGAGTCAACAAAAGGACCTTTCCATACTGAACGAGACATCTATTAACGCCCCTTCTTCTTGGCGTGGCGCGAGCGTAGGATAAGCTTGCTGGACGCTTTGTTCTTGTTGCGGGTTTTTGCACCCTTTGTGGGCTTGCCCCAAGGCGTAACAGGGTGACGACCACCCGATGTACGGCCTTCACCACCACCGTGAGGGTGGTCGATCGGGTTCATAACAACACCACGTACCGAAGGGCGGATACCCTTGTGACGCATGCGGCCCGCTTTACCGTAGTTCTGGTTGGAGTTGTCAGGGTTGGACACGGCACCAACGGTGGCCATGCATTCCTGACGCACCAGACGCAGTTCGCCCGAGGACAAACGGATCTGAGCGTATCCACCATCACGGCCTACGAACTGTGCGTAGGTACCGGCGGCGCGTGCGATCTGGCCGCCTTTGCCAGGCTTCATTTCGATGTTGTGAACGATTGTACCGATTGGCATGCCCGAAAATGGCATAGCGTTCCCAGGCTTGATGTCGGCCTTGGCCGAGGAAATCACCTTGTCGCCAACAGCGATACGCTGTGGGGCCAGGATGTAAGCCTGTTCGCCGTCTTCGTACTGGATCAGTGCGATGAATGCGGTCCGGTTAGGGTCATATTCGATACGTGCGACAACCGCGGACATGTCCAGCTTGTTGCGCTTGAAATCGACGATACGGTAAAGGCGCTTTGCCCCACCGCCTGTGCGACGCATTGTGATCCGTCCGGTGTTGTTCCGACCGCCAGATTTGGTCAAACCCTGTGTAAGGGATTTGACCGGGCGGCCTTTCCAAAGCTCCGAACGGTCGATCAGTACCAGCCCACGCTGGCCTGGCGTCGTCGGTTTGTACGACTTGAGTGCCATGTTCTCTGTCTTCCGTTTTGCTTGTCCTCGGCCCCGTCGTGATGGTGCCGAGATGGTTGTAGGGCCCCGAAGGTCCCCAATTTGAAATGCCAGACAAAGAACCCCTTTGCCCAACCTCGCGCGTGGCTAGAACTCACCAATGCGCAAAACGACACAGCCCCGGACGAATCCGGGGCACTGCCGATGGGGTCGTTTAGGGGAGGATCAGCCGAGGGTCAAGGGAGCGTTCGGGAATAGTCTCGAAAACCCGACGTAGACCTACGCGGTGCCCTTCAGGACGCCATTGCCTTGACCTTGCGCGCAACGCTTTCAACCGACGGGTCGGCAGCCTTCGGTACAATACGGTAGACCGCATTCACAAAGCAGAACAGCGAAAACATCAGCAATCCGGCACAGAGCAGCCCAACCAGCACCCGCCCGTAGGCCTGCTGGTGCAACCACTCAAACGCCGCATCGATGCCGCCTGCACTCGACGCATTGGCACTTATCGCGGCATAGGCGATCAAACCACCGATGATCAGCACCACGACGCCCTGCGCAGCCACGCCGATACGCAACAGCGGGTTCCAATGCATAGTAAAGTGGTTCGCTTCCAAATGCTCGCGATACGACTGCGACGCTGCCTTGTAGAAATAGTAGAACCCCGTGCCCATCGTCGCCAGACCGATCCCGCCCACGACCCACACGCCCGCTGTGGTCTGCAGGAACTGGTTCAGCAGCTCCTTACTGCTTGAACCAGACGACGCCACCCCCAGCACCGTCACAGCCAATGCACCGATGGCACCGTGGATCAGGCCTGTGACCAGCATCCCAAACCGCGCAACGATGCCCTTGGCCCCGCTCCCATATGCCTCAAGATCCCAAAAGCTATCAACTGCGCGCCAGATCGCATAGGCGAACATGCCCGTGGCGATCGCGAAGATCACTGCAAACCCCGTCGCGCCGTCTAATGACTGCAGCGTCGACTTGGTGCCCTCGGCCTGACCACCAGATACAACGGACCAGAGCGACAGCCCGGCCACGACAAGGTAAACCAATCCGCGGCCGGCATACCCCGTCCGCATGATCGGTACGGCCCAGGCGAAATCGTCGGGGTCATTATGGGACAGAATCTCTGATCGGGTGGACTGGACGGAGTTGATCGACATAGTGGCGCTATCCCTTCGGGCAAAGCCGGCCACCATTCAGCGGGGCCATTCCTTTGACGTGATGTGCAAGGTCAACGCACCGTAGGTCGGCAGGTTCCCGCGCGGCATGCGCAGCGGGTATTATGCAGGCACCACCGCCCTCAAAACGGAAAAGGCCCCCCGCCTTGCAGCGAGGGGCCCTTAAACTTTACGTCCAGGCTGACTTACAGACCGGTGGATACGTCGATGGAGTTACCTTCTTCGAGCGTAACGTAAGCCTTTTTCACGTCTTTCCGGCGACCCATCTGGCCGCGGAAACGCTTTGCCTTGCCTTTGGTGATGGTCGTGTTCACGGCCTTCACCTTGACACCAAAGAGAGCTTCAACAGCTTCTTTGATCATTGGCTTGTTGCTGTCGATCGCAACTTCGAAAACGACTGCATTGTGCTCGGAAGCCATTGTCGCTTTTTCAGTGATGATCGGCTTGCGGATCACATCGTAATGTTCGTGCTTGGCGCTCATTTCAAACGGGCCTCCAGTGCTTCGATCCCCGCTTTGGTGATCACGAGAGTATCACGCTTGAGGATGTCATAGACGTTTGCACCCATCGTCGGCAGGATATCCAGACCTTCGATGTTGCGCGCGGCTTGCAAGAAGTTCTCATTTACCGAGGCACCGTCGATGATCAACGCGCGTTTCCAGCCCAGGTTCTTAACCTGTTTGGCCAAAGCAGCTGTTTTCCCATCGGATGTGGCATCGTCGATGATGACCAGGTTGCCGGTTTTTGCCTTGGAAGACAAAGCGTGGCGCAGACCCAGTTTGCGGAACTTCTTGGTCAGGTCGTGGCCGTGGCTACGAGGGGTTGGACCCTTGTAGATACCACCCGAACGGAAGATCGGTGCAGAACGTGCGCCGTGGCGTGCGCCGCCGGTGCCTTTCTGACGATAGATCTTCTTGGTCGAATAGCTGACCTCGGACCGTGTCTTGACCTTGTGCGTACCCTGCTGCGCGTTGTTACGCTGCCAGCGGACAACACGGTGCAGAATGTCGGCGCGTGGCTCAAGACCGAACAGGGCCTCGTCCAAGTCTACCGAACCGGCTGCGCCGCCGTCGAGTTTGATGACATCAAGTTTCATTCGTCACCTTCCTTCTTGTCCGACTCAATGGATGCTTCGGCTTCGGCAAGTGCGGCAGCTTCGGTCGCTGCTTGCTCTTCTGCCAAGCGTGCTGCTTCTGCTTCGGCCTCTGCAGCGGCTGCTGCTGCGGCTTCTTCAGCTGCTTTTGCGGCTTCGTCAGCGGCGGATTTCAAAGCGGCAGGCAGGATCGCGTCTGCTGGGAACGGCTTTTTCACCGCGTCCTTAACAGTCACCCAACCACCTTTGGAGCCTGGTACGGCGCCTTTGACCATGATCAGACCGCGTGCGCTGTCGGTTTTGACAACTTCGAGGTTCTGCGTGGTAACACGGGCAGCACCCATGTGACCGGCCATTTTCTTGCCTTTGAAAACCTTGCCTGGATCCTGACACTGACCTGTCGAACCATGCGAACGGTGAGAGATCGAAACACCGTGCGTCGCACGCAGACCGCCAAAGTTGTGGCGTTTCATCGCACCGGCAAAACCTTTACCGATGGAGGTGCCTGCAACGTCAACATACTGACCAGCAAAGTAGTGATCGGCGATGATTTCTTCGCCAACATTCAACATGGCTTCGGGGTCCACACGGAACTCCGCAACCTTACGCTTGGGTTCAACCTTTGCCGCAGCAAAGTGACCACGCATGGCCTGCGACGTCCGCTTGGCCTTGGCTGTACCTGCACCAAGCTGAACAGCTGTGTAGCCGTCCTTCTCGGGGGTACGCTGAGCCACAACCTGCAGTTTGTCGAGCTGAAGAACGGTCACAGGGATCTGCTTGCCGTCTTCCATGAACAAACGGGTCATGCCCATCTTTTTTGCAATAACGCCTGAGCGCAACATATTATTACCCTCCTACGCTTATGACTGCAGCTTGATCTCGACGTCCACACCAGCGGCCAGGTCGAGCTTCATCAGCGCGTCCACGGTCTGGGGGGTCGGATCAACGATATCCAGCAGACGCTTGTGCGTGCGGATTTCGAACTGGTCACGGGATTTCTTGTCAACGTGTGGGCCACGCAGAACTGTGAATTTTTCGATCTTGTTCGGCAGCGGGATTGGGCCGCGAACAGATGCACCGGTACGCTTGGCGGTGTTAACGATTTCCTGTGTGGACGCATCCAGCACGCGGTAATCGAACGCCTTCAAACGGATGCGGATATTTTGGCTTTGTGCCATATGTCATCATCCCTCATTGGGAGTAGAAACGAAGAGGAAGAGACGCCTCATCACGGCCCTTCATTGCGTTTTGTCGTAAATCAAACGGGGCGCGTAAAAACGCACCCCGCTGAGACTTGCGCTCTATAGGTCGAGTCGCGCCATGTGGCAAGGGGGGAATCCGAGGTTTCGTTCGAATCCGCCCAGTACGACCGCCATCCGCGATCAAAACAATCGTGTCATAGCCAGCACCGCCGCCCCCACACAACGAAAAAGGCCGCCCCGATTGGGAGCGGCCTTCGTCTTGTTGCCGGTGCGCGGGGTGACCCGCGGGTTGGCTTACTCGGTGATTTTGGAAACCACGCCCGCGCCAACGGTACGACCGCCTTCGCGGATCGCGAAGCGCAGACCGTCTTCCATCGCGATGGGGGCGATCAGCTCCACGTCGAACTGCAGGTTGTCGCCAGGCATAACCATTTCAGTGCCTTCTGGCAGCTGAACGGTACCTGTAACGTCTGTGGTCCGGAAGTAGAACTGTGGACGGTAGTTCGCGAAGAACGGCGTGTGACGGCCACCCTCTTCCTTGGTGAGGATATAGGCTTCGGCTGTGAACTTGGTGTGCGGCTTAACCGAACCTGGCTTACACAGAACCTGACCACGCTCAACGCCTTCACGGTCGATACCGCGCAGCAGGGCACCGATGTTGTCGCCAGCTTCC